>NZ_LGTB01000051.1 GCF_001238275.1 Bradyrhizobium viridifuturi | reverse complement strand
GCCACCGCCGCCGTGACCACCGCCACCGCCGCGGGCCGCCTGTGCGGGATCGGCGAGCAGCGTCAGCGATGCTGCGGTCGCGAGAACCGCGATGAGCGCCAACCAGAGATGTTTGCGGCGAGCCATGTTCGTTCTCACTTGTGTCAAAACACTCAATACTGCCTGACATCAACTCTTAACATCGCCGCCCGGTTCCTGCCGCGAAGTGAACTGCGCGCAACTCTTTGCGGGTCGGTTGTTCCTCAGCGGCTATCGGCCTGGCTTTCCCCTCTGTTCAAGGGAGGGCGGAGCGAGAGCAAGACCCGGACAAATCATGTCGCGAGAACGCTTATCCATGACCGCCGGCCGCGCAACATACGCGATGTCGTCCCGGCGAAAGCAGGGACCCATAACCACCAATGGTGACAGTGAGCGATGTCGGAACGACGAGTCCCGTTCATCGCATACGCCGCGGAGTATGGGTCCCTGCTTTCGCCGGGACGACATCGAGAGCTTGGCGCAAGTGGGGTCCAGCACAGCGATCGCTCACACCGGCAGTGCCGTCGAATACTTCACCTGGCTCAGCGCAAAGCTCGACTCGATCGAGGCGATGCCGTCGAGGCGGGTCAGCTTGTTCTTCAGGAACGCTTCATAGGAGGAGAGGTCGGCGGCGACGACGCGCAACAGATAGTCGCGATTGCCGGTCATCAAATAGCATTCGAGCACCTCGTCCCATTTGGAGATCGCGCGCGCGAAGCGGTTGAGGTCCTCCTCCTTCTGCCGCGCCAGCTTGATCGAGATGAAGACCGAGACATGCAGCCCGATCGATTTCTGGTCGACGGTGGCGATGTAGCGAGAGATCACGCCGCGCTCCTCGAGCAGCTTGACCCGGCGATGGCAGGGCGACACCGACAGCCCGACCTTGTCGGCGAGCTCCTGCATGGTCATGCGGCTGTCGGTCTGGAGCAGACTCAGGATCTTGCGGTCGATGGCATCGAGGGCAGGCATTGGGATGAACTCGTCAGTTGCGGCCAGATCGTGGGAATTTATCCCAATTTTTTCTGTGTTGTCGCGTGGAATTGAGATTTTCGGCGGTCTCCGCGGCAGTAACATCCGCAAATATCGCTCGGAGTATTGCCATGGGTATCGCGCCTGAACGCCTCGACATGCTCACAGCATTGGCCCGCAAGGTGCTGTGGCTGTCGTCGTGGACCATCCATCACGCCAACCATGTGCGGCCCTCGACCGACGGGCTGAAGGTCGGCGGTCACCAGGCCTCGTCGGCATCGCTCGCCAACATCATGTCGGCGCTTTACTTCTCGGTGCTGCGTCCGCAGGACCGTGTCGCGGTGAAGCCGCATGCGAGCCCGGTGTTCCACGCGATCCAGTACCTGTTCGGCCACCAGACCCGCGACAAGCTGGAGAATTTCCGCGGCTACAAGGGCGCGCAGTCCTATCCGTCGCGGACCAAGGACACCGACGACGTCGACTTCTCCACCGGCTCGGTCGGCCTCGGCGTGGCGCAGACGCTGTTCGCCTCGCTGGTGCAGGACTACGTCAAGGCGCATGGCTGGATGGGGGACCGGCCCGAGGGCCGCATGATCGCGCTGGTCGGCGACGCCGAGATGGACGAGGGCAACATCTTCGAGGCGCTGCTGGAGGGCTGGAAGCACGGCCTGCGCAACACCTGGTGGGTGGTCGACTACAACAGGCAATCGCTCGACGCCGTGGTACGCGAGGGGCTGTGGGCCAAGTTCGAGACCATGTTCCGCAATTTCGGCTGGGACGTGGTGATCGTGAAATACGGCAAGCTGATGCTCGAGGCTTTCGCCGAGCCCGGCGGCGAAGCGTTGAAGCGCTGGATCGACAATTGCCCGAACCAGATGTATGCGGCGCTCTGCTTCCAGGGCGGCGCCGCGTTCCGCAAGCGGCTGCATGACGAGATCGGCGATCAGGGGCCGGTCACTGCGCTGATCGACCGCCGCAGCGACGACGAGTTGCTGGCGCTGATGTCGAACCTCGGCGGCCACGACATGGCGAGCATGATCGAGGCGTTCGAGGCGATCGACCATGATCGCCCGGTCTGCTTCATCGCCTACACGATCAAGGGCGTCGGCCTGCCGATGCAGGGCCACAAGGACAACCACGCCGGCCTGATGACGGTGGCACAGATGGAGAAGTGGCGCGCCACACAGAACATCCGCACCGGTCATGAGTGGGACAAGTTCGAGGGCCTGTCGCAGGAGCCTGCCAAGCTCGAGGCCTTCCTGGCCGAGGCGCCGTTCAACCGCGAGGGCCGGCGCCGGCTGTCGGCGCCCGTCATCGATGTGCCGGAGCGGCTGGCCTTCAAGGCGTCGGCGCAGATGTCGACGCAGCAGGGCTTTGGTCTCGTGCTGCATGAACTGGCGCGCGGCGACAGCGAGCTCGCATCGCGCATCGTCACCGCATCGCCGGACGTCACGGTGTCGACCAATCTCGGCGCCTGGGTCAACCGCCGCGGACTGTTCGCCAAGGCGGAGAACCACGACCTGTTCCGGCAGGAGAAGATCCCGTCGGCCTATACCTGGGAGTATTCGCCCAAGGGCCAGCACCTCGAGCTCGGCATTGCCGAGATGAACCTGTTCATCATGCTCTCGGCGCTCGGCCTGTCGCAGCAGATCAACGGCGCGCGGCTGTTGCCGGTCGGCACGCTGTACGATCCCTTCATCGAACGCGGCTCGATGCCTTGAACTATGCCTGCTACCAGGACGCCCGCTTCATGGTGGCGGCGACGCCGTCCGGCATCTCGCTGGCGCCGGAAGGCGGCGCGCATCAGTCGATCAAGACACCCTTGATCGGCATGGGGCAGGACGGGCTCGCTTCGTTCGATCCGGCCTTCGTCGATGAACTTGCCGTGATCATGGGCTGGGGTTTCGGCCACATGCAGCGCGAGGGCGCTGAGGGTGGTTCGGTTTACTTGCGACTCTCGACCCGGACGCTGGAGCAGCCGCAACGGATCATGACGCCGGACCTGCAGCGCGACATTACCGACGGCGCCTACTGGATGCGCAAGCCGGGCCCGAACTGCGACATCGTGATCGCGTATACCGGCACCGTCGCGCCGGAGGCGATCGAGGCGGTCGGCCTGATCGGCGAGAGCCACCGCGATGTCGGTCTCCTGGCGGTAACCTCGGCCGACCGGCTCTATGCGGGTTGGTCCGCCGCACGGAATTTGCGCCGCGACCGCCGCGGCGCGCAGCATTTGAGTCATATCGAGCGCATGCTGGCACCGCTCGGCCGCGACTGCGGCATCGTGACCGTGATCGACGGCCATCCGGCAACGCTCGGCTGGCTCGGCAGCGTGCGCGGTCACCGCCTCGAGGCGCTCGGCGTCGAGCATTTCGGCCAGACCGGCACGATCGCCGACCTCTACCGCCATTACGGCATCGACGCCAATGCGATCATCGATGCGGCGGAAAGCGTGTCGGCCGGCGCCCCGGTGCGGCATCGCAAGATGGCGGTGTAGCCACAGCGTCGTCCCGGCCTTCGCCGGGACGACGGTCGGAGTCTTGCCACGCCTCGGGCTTCGACCTTATATCCCGTTCGCGTGCACGAGCCGCGCCCCGCATATGGCGGGTTCAATTCGCCCTGCTTTCGTGCAAGGATGCCTGCCGAACGCTTTCCGTTCCCAATTCCATACGCCCCCTACAAGAGGTTTCCGATGGTCAATCGCATGCAATTCTACATCGACGGCGCCTGGGTCGATCCCGTCGTCAAAGGCAAGTCCACTCCCGTCGTCAATCCGGCGACCGAAGAGGCGATGTATGAGGTTGCACTCGGCTCCAAGGCCGATGTCGACAAGGCAGTTGCCGCCGCCAAGCGCGCGTTCGAGACTTATTCCAAGACCAGCCGCGAGGAGCGCATCGCGCTGCTCACCAGGATCGTCGAGGTCTACAAGGGCCGCATGAAGGACATCGGCGCCGCGGTCTCCGACGAGATGGGCGCGCCGCTGCCGATGGCCGAGAAGCTGCAGGCCGGCGCCGGCCTCGGTCACCTCATGAACACCCTCGAAGTGCTCAAGAAGTACGAGTTCGAGGAGACCATGGGCACCGCCGTGATCGTGCGCGAGCCGGTCGGCGTCGTCGGCATGATCACGCCCTGGAACTGGCCGCTCAACCAGATCGCCTGCAAGGTCGCGCCCGCGCTCGCCGCCGGCTGCACCATGATCCTGAAGCCCTCGGAGTTCACCCCGACCTCGGCGCTGATCTTCGCGGAAATCCTCCATGAAGCCGGCGTGCCGAAGGGCGTGTTCAATCTGCTCAACGGCCTCGGTCCGGAGGTTGGTGCGGCGATGAGCGAGCACCCCGACATCGACATGATCTCGTTCACCGGCTCGACCCGCGCCGGCGTCGACGTCGCCAAGCGTGCGGCGCCGACCGTGAAGCGCGTCAGCCAGGAACTCGGCGGCAAGTCGCCGAACGTGATCCTGGAGGGTGCCGACCTCGCCAAGGCGGTGACCGGCGGCGTGATGCACATGTTCAACAACTCGGGCCAGTCCTGCAACGCGCCGTCGCGCATGATCGTGCCGCTCTCCAAGATGAAGGAAGTGGCCGCGATCGCGAAGGGCGTCGCCGACAAGACCAAGGCCGGCGATCCGCGTGCCGACGGCACCACGATCGGTCCGGTGGTCAACCGCGGCCAGTGGGACAAGATCCAGGCGCTGATCCAGAAGGGCATCGACGAGGGCGCAACGCTCGTCGCCGGCGGCCCGGGCCTGCCCGAGGGCGTCAACAAGGGCTTCTATGTCCGCCCGACCATCTTCGCCGACGTCACCAACGACATGACGATCGCCCGCGAGGAGATCTTCGGACCGGTGCTGACCATCCTCGGCGCCAAGGACGAAGCTGAAGCCGTCAAGATCGCCAACGACACGCCGTATGGTCTCGCCGGTTACGTCTCGGCCGACACCGTGGAAACCGCGCGCCGCGTCGGCCGCCAGATCCGCGCCGGCAACGTCAACCTGCAGGGCGTGCCGAACGAGCGCACCGCGCCGTTCGGTGGCTACAAGCAGTCCGGCAACGGCCGCGAGTGGGGCCGTTACGGCCTGGAGGAATACCTCGAGGCCAAGGCGGTCGCCGGCTACAACGCCGCGTAAGCCGACCGCACGAGTAACGACATTCTGGCGCCGGGGCGGGAAACTGCTCCGGCGTCAGACGTTTTGGCGGCAGAAGTTTTTATCGTCGTCCCGGCGAAAGCCGGGACCCATAACCACAGGGAGGAGTTTGGCGAAGACTGGCCGTGCCGTGGTACTGCGACTTCCTTGCGCGATAGATCACGCGGTATGGGTCCCGGCTTTCGCCGGGACGACGGAGATGTCTACCCACCGAGCGCGCCCTGGGTGTTGACGTAGAGCGCATAGATCGACTGGCTCGCCGCCATGAACAGGCGGTTGCGCTTGACGCCGCCGAAGCAGAGGTTTGCGCAGCGCTCCGGCAGTGCGATGCGGCCGATCATGACGCCGTCGGGCGCGAACACCACGACGCCGTCGAGCTCGGGATCGCCCATGCCCCAGCCGCACCACAGGTTGCCGTCGATGTCGCAGCGCATGCCGTCGGGCGTACCGGGGCCGGCGTCGATGAACACGCGCTTGTTGGAGATCGTGGTGCCGTCGGCTGCGACGTCATAGGCGAGGATCTTGCGGTTCGGCACGCCGCGGGATTCCACGACGTACAGGATCTTCTCGTCGGGCGAGAAGCACAGCCCGTTCGGGCCGAGCACGCCTTCCGCGACGATGGTGGCCTTGCCGGTGGAAGGATCGAGCCGGTAGACGTTGGGCTCGATCTCGGGATCGGCCTTGTAGCCCTCGTAATTGCCGAGCAGGCCGAAGGTCGGATCGGAGAACCAGATCGAGCCGTCGGATTTCACCACCACGTCGTTTGGCGAGTTCAGCCGCTTGCCGCCGAAGCTATCGATCAGCACCGTGATCGATCCGTCATACTCGGTGCGCACCACGCGGCGGCCGCCATGCTCGCAGGTGATCAGCCGGCCCTGGCGGTCGCGGGTGTTGCCGTTGGCGAAGTTCGACGGCTTACGGAAGATGCTGACCGCGCCGGTCTCTTCCTCCCATTTGAGGATGCGCTGGTTCGGGATGTCGCTGCACAGCAGATAGCGGCCATCGCCGAACCACACCGGACCTTCGGCCCAGCGCAGGCCGGTGGCGATGCGCTCGACGGCGGAGAGTTTTAGCCAGTATTTCTCGAAGCGCGGATCGAGCGCATGGATCGCGGGATCGGGATAGTACGTCGCGGCACGCCAGCCGGCGGAATGAACATCGGACATTTGCTGTTCTCGTTGTTGTGTTTCGATGGTGTTTCCTTGAGCGCATGGTTTGCTATCATTGTCGGCCTGCGACCGCAATTCGCTCCAGGGATTGCGCTGATCAATCAGGAAAGACGAGGGACGGCATGCCACGCATATTGATGACCGGCGCATCGGGGGGAATCGGAACGAGCCTGCGCAAGCTGCTGCCGCCGATCTATCCGGATTTCCTGCTGAGCGACATCAAGCCGCCCTCCGATCTCCGCAGCGACGAGAAATTCAAGGCCGCCGATCTCGCCGACCTCGCACAGGTCGAGGCGGCCTGCGAGGGCGTCGACGGCATCCTGCACTTTGGCGGCTATTCGGTCGAAGGTTCCTGGGATGCGATCCTGCAGGCCAACATCATCGGCTGCTACAATCTGTTCGAGGCGGCGCGCAAGCAGGGCGTCAAGCGCGTGATCTTCGCCTCATCCAATCATGCGGTCGGCTTCTATCCGCGGCATCACCGCATCGGCACCGACGTCACCGCGCGGCCGGACAGCCGCTACGGCGTCAGCAAGGTTTTCGGCGAGGGCTTGGGCGCGCTCTATGCCGACAAGCACGGCATCAAGGTGACCTGCATCCGGATCGGCAATTTCGGCGAGGCGCCGCTCGATCACCGCCGGCTGTCGATCTGGCTCAAGCCGGAGGATTTGGTGCAACTCTGTCGGATCGGGCTCGAGCATCCCGACATTCATTTCGAGGTGCTGTACGGCGCGTCGTACAATGAGCGCTCGTGGTGGGACAATCACCGCGCCTATGATCTCGGCTATCGTCCGGCCGGCCGGGGCGAAGACTTCCGCGAGCACGCGATGGCCGAGCAGGCCAAGCTGCCGCCCGACCCGGTCGGCGACTACTACCAGGGCGGCACGTTCTGCAGCATGGAGTTCGACGGCGACAGGACAGGGGTGATCGACTGGAAGAAGTGATCAATCCTCGCACTGCGGCAACTGCTTCACTGCTTCGGTGTGCTCGCGCTGCGGCTCGTTGGCGCCTTTCCCGGAGGTCGCCTTGGGGGCGCTTCCGGGCCCATCATAGGTTTGGGAGAAGTGGCTGAGCGGGAAGCTGAGGCTGATCTTCTGTCCGGTCAGGTTCTTGGCTTCCACCGCGATCGTCTGTGCATGCTTCAGTCGTTCGATGAGCTCGGCATTGGCCTCCAGCGTGCCGCCGCAGCCGAGCGTGTAGCAGTGCGTCCGCGCGATCTGCATCGGTTCGTCCTGATCGATGCGGAGGCTGATCGTGCCTTCCAGCATGGTCCGCGTACCGACATTTGCGGTCAGCAGTGCGCGCGTAGCGCTCTGCGGCGAGATGCTGATGGTGCCGCCCGACGGCGCGCACTTGCCGCGTGCGGCAGCCGCAACGAAGCAACTCGCCTCGGTCAAGCAGGTCTTGGCCCAGGGCTCATAGGTGAGCTCCGTCGCGCGCGCATCCGCCGCCACGGCGATTCCGCCAAGCGCAAGCTGCGCCGCGAACGATCCCACCAACAAAGCCGCATAACGCATCGCCGTCTCCTTCACGAGGAGGCCGCGTATCGCGCTATTGCGGCTTTTTGTCGTTGGAGATGCGGACGAGATAATCCGCCTTGCTGTACTGCATGTGATCGACGCAGAGCTGCGCCAGCGCCCAGCTGTCGCGGCCCTTCAGGAGCTCGATCATCAGTTCGTGCTGACGGCGCGACAGCGCGAGGCCCTCGCGGTCGGCGAGATTCTTGGCGCGCATCGGCAACGTCAGGTTCATGTAGTCTTGCAACGAGCGTACCAGATAGGGGTTGCCGCAGGCCGAGAACAGCGCGAGGTGGAATGCATCGTTGGTCTCGTGGATGCCGCGCATGTCCTGCGCGTCGGCCTTGAGGCAGTAGTGCCGCTGCAGCTCGCTCAACTGGTCGATCAGGCTGTCGGGCGCGGGCAGGGCGATCATCAGCGCGGCCTGGCGCGTCAGCATCTCGCGCACCTCGTAGATCTGCCGCACCTCCTCGGCCGAATAGAACCGCACCGTGGCGCCGACATTCTTCTCGCGCAGCACGATGCCCTGACGCTCGAGCTGGAACAGCGCCTGGCGGACGAAATGCCGGCTCGCGCCGTAGCGCTGCATCAGCGTATCCTCGACCAGCCGCAGGCCGGGCGCGAAGCGGCCGAAGATGATGTCCTCCTCCAGCCGGCGGATCACCTCCGCCTGCTCCTCCTCGCGCGAGGGGGACTGGAGTTCGGGCGGGATGGGCTCGGCTTTCATGGGCTCTGGGCTTCGGGGGCGATGCCCAGAGGTCAGCATGATGCCCTGGCTATTGTCAATAATGGGGGCGGTTTTGCCGCAGAGCAGCCACCCGCCGCCGCCGGATTATCTCATATTGACAATAATTCCTGCCGCTCCTTAAGTGCGGCCTGATAACCACGGGACGAGAAGAAAATGGCCGACGGACTTCGCAAGGGACTGACCAGCTATGGTGACGCCGGCTTCTCGCTGTTCCTCCGCAAGGCCTTCATCAAGGCTATGGGCTATTCCGACGACGCGCTCAATCGTCCGATCGTCGGCATCACCAACACCTACAGCGACTACAATCCCTGCCACGGCAACGTGCCGCAGATCATCGAGGCGGTGAAGCGCGGCGTGATGCTGTCGGGCGCGATGCCGTTCGTGTTCCCGACCATCTCGATCGCCGAGAGCTTTGCGCATCCGACCTCGATGTATCTGCGCAACCTGATGGCGATGGATACCGAGGAGATGATCCGCGCCCAGCCGATGGATGCGGTGATCGTAATCGGCGGCTGTGACAAGACGCTGCCGGCACAGCTCATGGCGGCCATCAGCGCCGATCTGCCGACGGTGGTGATTCCGGTCGGCCCGATGGTGGTCGGCCATCACAAGGGCGAGGTGCTCGGCGCTTGCACCGACTGCCGCCGGCTGTGGGGCAAGTATCGCGCCGGCGAGATCGACGACAGTGAGATCGAGGCGGTGAACGGGCGCCTTGCGCCCTCCGTGGGCACTTGCATGGTGATGGGCACGGCCTCCACCATGGCGTGCATCACCGAGGCGCTCGGGCTGTCGCTGCCGATGAGCGCGACGATCCCGGCGCCGCATGCCGAACGCTTCCGTTCCGCGGAGGCCAGCGGCCGCGTCGCCGCCGAGATGGCGAAGACCAAGGGACCGAAGCCGAGCGAGATCCTGACGCCGGCCTCGTTCCGCAACGCCCAGGTCGTCATGCAGGCGATCGGCGGCTCGACCAACGGGTTGATCCATCTCACCGCGATTGCCAACCGCTCGCCGCACAAGATCGACCTCGAGGCGTTCGACAAATTAGGCCGTGAGGTACCCGTGCTGGTGGACCTTAAGCCGTCGGGCGAGCACTACATGGAGCATTTCCATCACGCCGGCGGCGTACCGAAGCTGATGGCGCAGCTCGGCGACCTCATCGACTTGGACGCCAGGACCATTACCGGACAGACCCTGCGCGAGGTCGTGGCCAACGCAGAGGACGTGCCGGGGCAGGATGCGATCCGCTCCAAGGCGAATCCGATCAAGTCCGAAGGCGCGATGGCGATCCTGCACGGCAATCTCGCGCCGCGCGGCGCCGTGATCAAGCAATCGGCGGCGAGCCCGAAGCTGCTGCAGCACACCGGCCGCGCGTGGTGTTCGAGTCGGTCGAGGACATGACGCTGCGGGTCGACGATCCCGCGCTCGATGTCACCGCCGACGACGTGCTGGTGCTGCGCAATGCCGGCCCGAAGGGCGCGCCTGGTATGCCCGAGGCAGGCTACCTGCCGATCCCGAAGAAGCTCGCGCGCACCGGGGTGAAGGACATGGTCCGGATCTCCGATGCGCGGATGAGCGGCACCGCGTTCGGCACCATCGTGCTGCACATCACGCCGGAGTCCGCCGTCGGCGGTCCGCTCGCGCTGGTGCGGAACGGCGACATGATCCGGCTCGATGTCGCCAAGCGCAGCATCGACCTGCTGGTCGATGAGGCCGAGCTCGAGAAGCGGCGCGCGGCGCTTGCGCCGGCCGGCATGCCGGATCGGGCCAGGCGCGGCTATGCGCACCTCTTCAACGAGACCATCCTGCAAGCCGACGAGGGCTGCGATTTCGACTTCATGCGCGCCGAGGGGAAGTAAGCGGAAGTAACGCGCAAAGTTCGGCCATTTGCCGAATTGTCGATAATTTCTGCAATGCGGCGCTCGTTGGCGCCTACGACGAGCTGATTACCTCTGTTTTATTGACAATCCCGCGAGACTGATGGGATGATCGGGTCAATCAAAAACAGGGGGAACGTCGCGATGGGCACTTCAGCCAAGATCGTCGGGATCGCCATGGCCGCGGCAGCGCTGCTGCTGCCCGCGCGCGCCGGCGCGCAGGAGGTCAAGCACTTCCGCTTCGCCTATGACCAGCCGCGCAACACCGGCTATTCGGTCGCCGGTGATCTGTTCGCCGAGAAGCTCAAGGAGTTGAGCAAGGGGACGCTGATCGTCGACCAGTATCCCGGCGCGCAGCTCGGCCAGGAGCCCCAGCTGCTGCAGCTCGTGAAATCAGGCGACATCGAGTTCGCGATCATCTCCTCCGCCAACACCGCGACGATCTCGCCGCAGGCCGGCGTGATGTCGCTGCACTTCCTGTTCCGCAACGAGGCTCACGTCATCAAAGCGCTGGCGGATCCGCAAGTGTTCGACGCCATCAAGACGATGATCGACGAGACCGCCCAGGGTCTGCACGTGATCGGCACCGGCTCGCAGGGCGTGCGTCACATCTACAGCAAGAGGGAAGTCCACAACGTCGGCGACCTCAAGGGCATGAAGGTCCGGGTGCAGGCGACCGCGACAGAGGACACCATGTTCCCGGCCTATGGCGCGCAGACGGTGCACATGCCGTTCGGCAGCGTCTACACCTCGCTGCAGACCGGCGTGGTCGATGCTGCCGAGAACAGCATCAACGTCTATCTCGTCAACAAGCATTACGAGGTCGCGCCGGTGCTCTCGATCACCGAGCACGAGGCCAACAATGCACTGCTGTTCGTCTCCGACAAGCTGTGGCAGAGCCTCTCCGCCGAGCAGAAGCAGTGGGTGCAGGCCGCCGCCAACGAGGTCAGCGCCAAGGAGCCGCAGAAGGCCTTCGAACTCGAGCGGACTGCGCTGACCAAGCTGAAATCATTCGGCGTCAAGGTGGTCGAGGACGTGGACAAGAAGAGCTTCACCGCTGTCGCCGATCCCTATCTCGACAAGCTCGCCAAGGAGCTCGGCCCGCATGCGGAGAAGATCAAGAACTTGATCCGCGCGATCAACTGAACGCACGCTTCACGTCGTCCCGGCCGAGTGCGCAAATTGCGCACGGGAGCCGGGGCCCGTACACCGCGGCTTCTCAGTGGTGCAATCCGGTGGCCACCTTTACTTGCAAGCAACTCAGGCCGGTGGTTATGGGTCCCGGCCTTCGCCGGGACGACGGAGCTTGAAGCATGGCGATCGCCGACAGACTGGTGCTGCAACGGCAACGGCACCTGAAATGGCGGGCGCTCGACCGGCTCGAGCTGATCCTGATGATGCTGTGCGGCGTGCTGTGCTTCGGCTTCTCGCTCTCGGTCACCGCCGACATCGTCACCCGCACCATCGGCCATCCCTGGCTGTGGCTGCAGGAGTTGACCTCGACGCTGTTCATCTATGCGATCTTCATTGGAGCCGCGGCCGCGACGCGGCGTAATGATCATCTCTATCTCACCGCGCTCTCCGAAGCGATGCACGGCAGGTCGCGGCTGGTCGTCGAGATCGTCATCCGGCTGGTGGTGCTGGGCGTCGCCTTCTGCCTGGTCTGGTATGGCTACCAGAACTACCTCCGCGGCTTCGGCAGCTTCCGCCTGCCGTCGGGCACGCCGATCGCATCGCTCTATGCGGTGATCCCGCTGTCCGGAATCCTGATCGGCCTGTTCACCATTGAGCAGCTCGTCAACGGCATCCGCAACGGCTTTGACCATCCGGAGCCGCCGGACGACGATCCTGCGATACCAGCCGTCAGTCCCGGCGCAGCGACGGAGGTGCAGCCGTGAGCGCACCGGTCGTGCTTGCGCTGATGTCGTTCTGCTTCCTGTTCTTCGGCTATCTCGGCGTGCCGGTGCCGTTCTCGCTGATGGCCGGGGTGTTCGTCGGCGCGATGCTGTCGGACGTGTCGCTGGCGGCGATCATCCAGAAGATCTTCGACGGCGTCGATTCCGAGGCGCTGCTTGCGATCCCGTTCTTCCTTTTGGTCGGCGAGCTCATGAGCTCCGCCAATGTCGTGGTCCGCATCGCCAATCTGTCGGTTTCGCTGGTCGGGCATATCAGGGGCGGGCTGTCGCAGGTCGTGGTCGTGTTCAGCATGTTCTTCTCGGAGATGTCGGGCTCGACCACCGCCGATGTCGCGGTCATGAGCCGGGCGCTCGGCGGGCCGATGAAGCGGGAGGGCTATGAACCGGCCTTCATCGCCGCGATCATCGCTTCGGCCTCGACCATCGCGGCGCTGGTGCCGCCGAGCATCACGGCGGTGGTCTATGGCGCGGTCGGCAATGTCTCGATCGCCGGCCTGTTCATGGCAGGCGTCGTCCCCGGCCTGATGATCGGCTTCGGGCTGATGATCTATTGCTATTTCTTCGGGCCGTCAGGCCTGCGCAAGCCGCGCGCGCCGCTGCGCCAGGTCGTGTTCGCCGCGGGCGACGCCGCGCTGCCGCTGATGATC
Source organism: Bradyrhizobium viridifuturi (assembly GCF_001238275.1). Classification (GTDB taxonomy): domain Bacteria; phylum Pseudomonadota; class Alphaproteobacteria; order Rhizobiales; family Xanthobacteraceae; genus Bradyrhizobium; species Bradyrhizobium viridifuturi. The sequence goes on along the minus strand of NZ_LGTB01000051.1, from coordinate 49,281 downwards.
CCGGTGATTCTGCTCGGCGGCATCCTGACCGGCTGGTTCACGCCGACCGAAGCCGGCGTGGTCGCGGTCGCCTACATCATCATCGTGGTGATCCCGGCGCTGAACCGTGGGCACCTCAAGAAGATCCCGTACGATTTCTGCCTGGCCGGCCTGATCTTCTCGCTGCCGCTGATCACGATCGGCGCGGCGAACGCATTCGGCTGGATGCTGGCCTATCTGCGCGGCGCCATCTATATCGCGGACTGGATCACCTCGATCGCCGGCAACGATCCCCACCTCATCATGCTCTTGATGGTGCTGCTGTTCACCGTGGTCGGCGACTTCATCGAGCCGGTGCCGACCATCATCATCTTCATGCCGCTCGTGAACGCGTTGACCCAGGCCGGCGACATCAACGGCGTGCACATGGGCGTGGTGCTGATCGCGACGCTCGCCTTCGGCCTGATCACGCCGCCCTATGGGCTGGTGCTGCTGATGGCTTCGAAATTCGTCGGCATCAGCTTTGCCAAAGCGCTGCGCGCGGCATTGCCGATCTATGTCGTGTTCCTGGTCACGATCTGCTTCACGATCTATTTCCCGAGGTCGTGCTGTGGCTGCCCAAGCAGGTGATCCCGGAATCGGTCGGCTGCTTCAAGGCGCCGGGCGGCAAGGGATACATCTGCCCGAACTAATTGCTGATCTCCTCCACCGTCCAGGTACCTCCTGCGGGCGCAAAACGGAACGGCGTGCCGTAACGGTTCTCGAAGAAGCCCCCGCGCAGAGCCTGTGCGACCGCCTGCATGACGGCGTCGTGGCAGACGAACAGGATCTCGGCGCCGGGATGGCTTTCCTGCCACGTCGTAATGCAGCGCAGCGCGCGCTTGGAGACTGCGGCCCAGGGTTCGCCGTCCGCCGGAAGGATCGAGACCAGCTCTTCCAGCGCGGTGATGCCGTGCTTGCGCATGGTGTCACGGATCGATTGCCCCTCCAGGCTGCCGAAGTCGCATTCGACAATGTCGGCATCGATTGCAACGGGGCGCGACAGCGCTGCGCCCACGATGTCAGCGGTTTGCACGGCGCGCCGCAGCGGGCTCGCGACGATCACGGCGAGTGCGACGTTGCTGAGCCGCAGCGCGGCGGCGCGCGCCTGCGCGACGCCGTCATCGTTCAGCAGGTTGTCGGTGCGGCCCTGAAAGCGGTTTTGCCGGTTCCAGTCGGTCGCGCCGTGGCGGAGACACAGAAAGGAATGGGACGGCAAGGCCAATTGGGTTCACTTCGACTTGCTGGTGAATTTCTTCACGGCGACGCGGAAGTCCTCGGTGTGCATGGTCGTGATGATCTTGTGCTCCTCGGCGTCGAGCTGCTGTTTGGTCGGTGTGGTGGCCGCCTGATAGACCAGCGATTTGGTCGCCGCGATCGCCGCGGGCGGATTTTTCGCCAGGCGCTCGGCGAGTTGCCTTGTGGCCGCCTTCAGCTCGGCCGCGGGGACAGTCTTGACGACCAGCCCCCATTCATAGGCCTGCTGCGCGGTGAAGCCGTCCTCGGCAAGGAAGATCTGCAGCGCACGACGGGTGCCGACCGTGCCTACGATGCCGACCGTGCTGCCGCCGTCCGGCGACACGCCGATCTTGGCATAGGCGGGCGTGAAGCGGGCATCCTCCGCGGCGATGCACAGGTCGGTCACGAAGGCGAGGCCCATGCCGGCGCCGGCCGCCGAACCATGCACGCTGGACAGCACCATCTTCGGCATCCGCCGCACGGTCTCGATGAAGGCATGGTAGTGGCGCAGCATCTCGCTGACCACGGGGGTGACATTGTTGGTCTCGGCGGCGGCGCCGATCGTCTGCAGATCGCCGCCGGCGCAGAAGGCGCGGCCTTCGCCTTCGATGACAAGGACGCGGACGTCGTTGTTGGCTTCGACCTCGGCGCTGAGCTGCTCCAGCTTTTTGGCGATCGTCAGGTCGATCGCGTTGAATGCGGCCGGGCGGTTCAGCGTGATGGTCGCGATGGCGCCGTCGATGCGGAGCAAGGCGGGGTCGTTAGCGGAGGCGGGATCGGGCATCTCTAGGGACCTTGGGCTTGTTGGTTTCCGACATTTAAGGCCTTGGCGGAGGCTGTGGCAATGCGGCCCGGCGTCCAGAGGCGGTGTTCGGGTGCCGAGATTCGCCAGAGACCCCCTTGCGTCCGCGCGAGCCATGAGGCCAAATGGCCGTCAGCCTTCGGTACACAGACACGAGCGCTGTGGGGACGGGGCAAGCAAGCTAACATCGACAAGAGGAAACGGCATGGGTCGCTCCTGCTCGCGCGTATTTGGGTTGTTCCGATGACAGGCTCGGTCATCATCGTCGGTGCCGGACATGCCGGCTTCCAGCTCGCGGCGTCGCTGCGCCAAGCGGGCTTTTCTGAACGCATCGCCCTGATCAATGACGAAGGCCATTTGCCGTACCAACGGCCGCCTTTGTCGAAGGCCTATCTGAAGGGGACCGGCGGCCCCGAGACCCTGATGTTCCGGCCCGAGAAATTCTACCAGGACAACAAGATCGAGCTGATCACCGATCGTGCCCACGCGATCGACCGCAATGCGCGCAAGGTGGCGCTCGGCTCCGGCGCGTCGCTCGATTATGGCCATCTGGTGCTCGCGACCGGCGCGCGAAACCGGCTGCTCGATATTCCCAATGCCAAGCTGGATGCTGTGCGTTACCTGCGCACCCTCGACGAGAGCCAGGCGCTGCGCGACCTGATCGCGCCCGGCATGCGCGTCGTCGTGATCGGCGCGGGCTTCATCGGGCTCGAATTCGCCGCCACCGCACGGGCCAAGGGTCTCGAGGTCGACGTGGTGGAGCTCGCCTCCCGGGTGATGGCGCGCGCGGTGACCGCGGAGATTTCCGAATTCTCGCAGGCGCGCCACGCTGCGGCCGGCATCCGGATTCACCTCGGGGTCCAGGTCACGGCGATCGAGGCCGATGGTGCGAAGGTCACCGGGGTCAGCCTGAGCAACGGCACGCACATCCCGGCCGATCTCGTCGTGGTCGGCGTCGGCGTGCTGCCGAATGTCGAACTCGCGGCGGAAGCCGGCCTTCCTGTCGCGTCCGGCATCATCGTCGACGAGTATCTTCTGACCGCCGATCCCCATATCTCCGCGATCGGCGATTGCGCGCTCTACACCAGCAAGCGCTTCGGTGCATCGTTGCGGCTGGAGTCGGTGCAGAATGCCACCGACCATGCGCGCTGCGTGGCGTCGCGGCTGACCGGCAAGACCGAGGTCTATGACGGCCTGCCGTGGTTCTGGAGCGATCAGGGCCCCGACAAGCTGCAGATGGCGGGGCTGACTACCGGCTACGACCGCGTCGTGGTGCGCGGCGACCGCGCGCAGGGCGCGTTCTCGGCGTTCTGTTATCGCGGCGACAAATTGCTCGGTATCGAGTCGGTCAACCGCGCCGGCGACCACATGTTCGGACGCAGGCTGCTCGGCGCCGGCGGCTCTATCACGCCGGAGCAGGCGGCGGATATGAGCTTCGATTTGAAGAGTGCGCTGGCCTAGCACCATTGTCGTCCCGGCCTAGTGCGCAATTGCGCACGGGAGCCGGGACCCATACGCCGCGGCCTCTCGATTTGAGGCGGTGCGGGTTGACGTCAGTTCAAGACAATTGAGGCCGGTGGTTATGGGTCCCGGCCTTCGCCGGGACGACCCGTGGAAAGAACGGCGCTAACCTCCTCCGCCGTCGGCATCGACGGCGCAGCCCCCATCCGTTGCACGCAGATCGAGGCGGCGATGTTGGCGTAGGCCAGCGCGTCGCCGAGCGGCCTGCCGATCGCGAGCTGTGCGGCGAGGGTACCGACGAAACAGTCGCCGGCTCCTGTGGTGTCGACAGCCTTGACCTCGCGCCCGGGCACCAGCAGCGGCTGGTCATCGACCAGTGCCAGCACGCCGCGCTTGCCGAGCGTGACGCAGACGGTCTTGCCGCGCCCTAAGGTTCGCGCCGCCTCGGCAAAACGGGAGGGAGCGTCGCTGTCGCGCAGTTCGGCTCCCGCAAGGAGGCTGAGCTCGGTCTCGTTGAGGATCAGGACGTCGACGAGATCGAGCAGCGCCTTGTCCGCCTGTCTCGCCGGCGCCGGGTTGAGGATCGTGGTGGCGCCGGCGGCGCGGGCGCGGCGGAAGAATGCGGCGATCGTCGGCAGCGGAATCTCGAACTGGCTGACCGCGACGTCACCTTTCGCAAGCACGGGTGCTGCAACATCATCGGCATCGACCAGCCCGTTGGCGCCCGGTACGACCACAATCGTGTTGTCGGCATTGGCAAGCGTGATGATCGCGGTGCCCGAATGCGTGCCTTCGGTGTCCTTGACGAAGGAGAGATCGACGCCTTGCGCGGCGAGAAAGGTTCTCAGCTCCTTTCCGAACGCATCAGTGCCGAGCCGGCCGATCAGCGTGGTCGGCACGCCCTGCTTGGCCGATGCCACCGCCTGGTTGGCGCCCTTGCCGCCGGGAAAATAGAGCACGGCCTCGCCGGCCACGGTCTCGCCCACCTTCGGATGGCGCCCGGCGGTCGCCACCACGTCCATGTTGATGCTGCCCGCGACGAAGACGCGCCCCATGCCCACTCCCTTTCAGCCCGTCAAGCCGCGGCGCCAAACTCCTGCTTGACCGCGGCGATGTCGGCGAGCGTCGGCAGGCCGGCCTCGTTGCCGAGCTTCTGGATCTTGAAGGTCGACGCCGCGCGCGCGAATTCGAAATGCTCGCGCCAGGCCTTTCCGGGATTGGCGAGATAGGAATAGATATAGGCACCGTGGAAGACGTCGCCGGCGCCGTTGGTGTCGATCACGCGCTTGCGCGGTATAGGATACGCCGGCAGTGTCTGCACCGTACCCGCCTCGTCGTACCAGAGCAGGCCGCGCTCACCCATGGTGACGCCGCCGACCTTGCAGCCGCGGCTCTTGAGGTAGTCGAGCATCTGCTCCGGCGTCTTGTCCATCTGTTCGCACAGCCGTTCGGCGACGATCGCAACGTCGATGAAGGCGAGCAATTCATGCGTGTTGGTGCGCAGGCCGCCGCCGTCGAGCGAGGTCAGGATGCCGTCCTCGCGGCAGAGCTTGGCATAATGGATCGCGGCGTCCGGCTGGTGGCCGTCGATGTGGAGCGCGCGGCAGCCCTTGATGTTCAGCAGCGGAAAGGGGTGGATGTGCTGGTCGTCGCGGCAGCGGACGATGGCGCGCTTGCCGTCATTGGGCATGATGAAGGACAGCGAGGAGGAGTTGACCTTGCGGGGATGGAACGAGATGCCGTAGCGGTCGGCCATGTCCCAGAACATCCGTCCCAGCCAGTCATTGGCCATGGTGGCGATCAGGTCCGGCTCGATGCCGAGCTTGGCGCAGCAGAACGCCGCGGTCACCGCGTTGCCGCCGAATGAGACGGCGTAGGCGTCCGCGACGTGCTTCTCGTCGCCGACAGGCATGTGATCCGTGATGAAGGTGACGTCGATATAGGTCTGTCCAATGAAGAGAGCCTGCATTCGCTTCCCGTCGTCGCTTGGTGTGGTCCCGGCCGATGATCAGACTAGCACTGCTGGTCAGCCGATATCGCTGAAATTATTCGCAACCCTGCTTGGTTTGCAGGTAGAGATGATGGATGCGCCGCCCCGTTCTGGTATGCGGCATAACGGCCGGCGGCAGGCAGTGGTTCCGGGATTCGCAAGGAGAAGCACCATGACGGCAGATTTGGGGAGGCCAACGCCATGATAACCGGTCTCGATCACGTCGTCGTCCTCACCGGCGACATTGCCGCCGCCAGCGCAGCCTATGAGACGCTGTTCGCGCGGGCGCCGGCCTGGCGCAACAGCGGCGACGGCGCCGACCGCGTGCTGTTCACGCTCGACAACACGACGCTGGAGTTGATGGCGCCGCGCGGCGACGATACCGCCGCGCAGCGCGTCCGCGGCGCGCTCGTGACGCAAGGCGAGGGGCTCGCGAGCCTCTGCTTCCGCACCAGCGATATCGCCAGGACACACCGCAGGCTCGACCGGCTGACGCTGAAGCCCGAGCCGGTCGCCGAGGTCGAGAGCCGTGACGAGGCGAGCGGCGCCACGCTGGCGTGGAAGCGCACGCGTGCAGCGACCGATGCGACGCGGGGCGTGCGCATGTTCTTCCTGGAGCGTGCCCAGGAGCGGCCGCTCTCGGTCCGCACCACGCCGGCCTCGATCACCGCGATGGATCATGTGGTGGTCTCGACCGCCGACCCGGAACGCGCGGCGGCGCTCTACGGCGCGCGGCTCGGGCTCGACATGGCGCTCGATCGGTCGCATCCCGATTGGGGCCGGCTGATGTTCTTCCGCTGCGGCGATCTCGTCGTCGAGGTCACGCACCGGCCGGGCAAGGTGAACGACAAGGCGGAGGCCGACGCGCCGGACCGGCTGCGCGGGATCTGCTGGCGCGTCGCCGATATCGATGCCACGCGGACGCGGCTGGTTGCCGCCGGCGTCGACGTTTCCGAGATTCGCACCGGCCGCAAGCCCGGCACGCGCGTCATGACGGTGCGCAACGGCACGTGCGGCGTGCCGACGCTTCTGGTGCAGCCCTCGCAGGGAAAGCCAGACTAGCCCGCGCGTTGTGCGCGCGTCGTCACGGCAGCGTGCGTGGAGCAAGTCTTATCGTCATTCCGGGCGTGCGACGCACGAACCCGGAATCCATCGAGCCGCGATTGTGCAAAAATTCCCGCACAACTGACACAACAACATTCGTTCTCAAACGTCGCGCGTCATGCTACATTCATCGTTTCAGCATCACGGGCGATTGATTTGGCGAAGGCAAAGCGAATACAGAGATGGCAGCGCGACCCCCAGGGGATGCGGCTGCGGATTCTGGAGGCGGCCAAGCAGGAATTCGCCGCCCATGGCCTCGCCGGCGCGCGGGTCGACCGCATCGCGGCCAATGCCGGCGCCAACAAGCGCATGCTGTACTACCATGTCGGCAACAAGGAGGATCTCTATCTCGAGGTGCTGGAAGGCGCCTATGAGAAGATCCGCGCCGAGGAACGCACGCTCGACCTCGAGCATCTTGATCCGCCCGAGGCGATCGGGCGCCTGATCGACTTCACCTGGAACTATTTTCTGCGCAATCCCGAGTTCCTGGCATTGCTGAATACGGAAAACCTCGCCAAGGCGAAGCATCTGAAGCGCTCGACCAAAGTCAAGTCGATGCACTCGCCCTTTGTCGAGATGATCCGTACCGTGGTGACGCGCGGGGTCGAGAGCGGCGATTTCCGCGTCGCGGTCGATCCGGTGCAACTCTACATCTCGATCGCGGGCCTCGCGTTCTTCTACCTCTCCAACAGCGCGACGCTGAGCGTGATCTTCGGCCGCGACCTCCTGAAGAAGGATGCTCGCGACGAGCGCCTCGAGCACATGACCGCGCTGGTGCTGGCGGCGCTGACCGGAAAATCCGCGGCCGCATTCGGCGCGATGCCGCTGCGGCATGCCGCGGAACACCGCGTGGTGTGACGGGGCGCGGTTCATCCGCAACCCATATCGATAAAAATCCGTCTGACGAAAGTAGGGGATTTCAGCGCGATTTTGCCGCGTGTGAGGGGCTGGACAGTATTTATCCAACGGGTTAATTTCTGGCCGAACTGAGAAACTGCAAGGGAGCGTGACGTGGCGGAGGCAAAGAGCCCCTCAAGCCTGTCGAAGGTGCTGAATGCGGCGTGGCTGCGCCCGTTCCTGTTCCTCGTGGTCATCGTGGCGGCCTGGGATCTATCGATCCGCCTGTTCCACATTCCGGCCTATCAGATCCCGTCGCCCGGCGACGTCGTCGCAGTGTTGTGGAGCGACTGGCCGGAGCTGCTGCGGCAGTCCTGGCCGACCACCTATGCGACGCTCTGCGGTTTCCTGCTCTCGGCGCTGTTCGGCATTCCCGTCGCGATGCTGATCGCGGGCTCGAAGACGGTCGAGAGCTACGTCTATCCGTTGCTGGTGTTCTCCCAGTCGGTGCCGAAGATCGCGATCGCGCCGCTGTTCGTGGTGTGGTTCGGCTTCGGCATCATTCCCAAGGTGATCTCGGCGTTCCTGCTCGGTTTCTTCCCCGTCGTGGTCTCGGCGGTGCAGGGCTTCAAGTCGGTCGATCCCGACATGGTCGACCTCGCGCGGGCGATGCAGGGCAGCCGCTTCAAGGTGTTCTGCGCGGTCAACCTGCCGCACGCGATGCCCGCGATCTTCTCCGGCCTGAAGGTGTCGGTGACGCTCGCCGTCGTCGGCGCCGTGGTCGGCGAATTCGTCGGCTCCAATTCCGGCATCGGCTATGTGATGCAGCGCTCGATCGGTACCTTCGACCTGCCGACGATGTTCGCCGCGCTGGTGATCCTGGCGCTGCTCGGCGTCATCCTGTTCTGGATCGTCGACCGCATCGAGCGGCTGGTGATCCCCTGGCACGTCAGCCAGCGCGACGACATCAGCTTCGCTTCCTAGCGCAGAAAACGAACAAGCGGCCCACACAAGGGCCGGATCATAAAGGGAGAACAACCATGAAGCGTTTGATTGCGGTCGCCGGCGCCGTACTGGCATGGACCGCGCTCGCGGTGGCCCCGGCAGCGGCGGCCGACAAGGTCGTGCTGATGCTGAACTGGTACGTCTATGGCGAGCACGCGCCGTTCTATTACGGCAAGGCCAAGGGCATCTATGCGGCCGAGGGCATCGACCTCGAGATCCAGGAAGGCCGCGGCTCGGCTGCGACCACGCAGGCGGTGGCGGCCAAGACCGCCGATTTCGGCTATGTCGACGTGCCCACCATGATGCGCGCCGCAGTGAAGGGCGCGCCTGTGATCGCAACCGGCGTCTTGCTGCAGACCAGCCCGATGTCGGCGATGGGCTTCGTCGACAAGAACATCAAGAAGCCGGAGGACATCAAGGGCAAGACGGTCGCGATCACGCCCGCGGATTCCATGACGCAGATCTGGCCGCTGTTCCTGAAGAAGACCGGTCTGAAGGAAAGCGATTTCCAGACAGTTGCGGGCGACGGCCAGACCAAGCTCAACGCCGTGATCAACGGCCAGGCCGATCTCCTGCTCGGCTACGTCATGGACCAATCGATGAAGATCAAGGACGCCACCGGCAAGGACGTCTATCCGATCAAGTTCGCCGACTACGGCATCAACATGGTCTCGTCGGGCATCATCGCCAATTCCGACTATGTGAAGGCCAATGCCGACCTGGTCCGCCGCTTCATGTCGGCGACGACAAAGGCGGTGGAAGCCGCGGAGAAGGATCCGAAGGCCGCGGCGCAGGCGATCCTCGACGCCAACCCGAAGGGCGGCAAGATCGATACGCTGACCCAGGGCTTCGAGCTGACGATCCCGCTCTACCGCACGCCGGAGACCAAGGACAAGCGGCCGTTCCAGGTCACCGACCAGAACATGACGGAGTCGGTCAACCTCATGGTCGAGTATGGCGGCCTCGATGCCAAGGCGAAGGCCAATCCGAAGGCGTTCTACACCAACGACTATCTGCCGAAGGGTAATTCGTGAACCACTTGTATCAGCCGTCGTCCCTGCCGAGTGCGCACTTGCGTACGGAGCAGGGACCCATAACCACCGGCGTCAATTGTTGCGGAAGGTCTCTCCCCGTGTGCCCGAACCAGAAGCCGCGGCGTATGGGTCCCTGCTTTCGCAGGGACGACGGGTGGAGAGGATCGCGATGAATCCAGCAACCAAACCCGCTGACGCCGTCCAACCCGCGGCGCATCTGCGGCTGGTGTCGGACCGCGCGGCCGGCGCTGCGCCGGGCATCAAGCTGTCGGGCGTGTCGAAGACCTACCGGTCGCGCGATGGCGACGTGCCGTCGCTGCGGCCGCTCGACTTCACCATCAATGACGGCGAGTTCTTTGTCGTGGTCGGGCCCTCAGGCTGCGGCAAGTCCACGCTGCTGAAGATGATCTCGGGCCTGCTGCCGCCGACATCAGGAGAGGTGCTGGTCGACGGCGAGGTGGTGACCAAGCCGCACGGCAATGTCGGCATCGTGTTCCAGAACGCGCTGCTGCTGCCGTGGCGCAACATCCTTTCCAACGTGATGCTGCCGATCGACATGAAGCAGCTCGCCCGCGACAAATATCTCGCCCGCGCCAGGGAGCTCCTGAAGCTCGTCGGCCTCGAAGGCTTCGAGAAGAAGCTGCCCTGGCAGCTCTCCGGCGGCATGCAGCAGCGCGCCTCGATCTGCCGCGCGCTGGTGCACGATCCCAAGATCATGCTGATGGACGAGCCGTTTGGCGCGCTCGACGCCATGACGCGGGAGCGGATGAACGTCGAGCTGATGCGGATCCAGCGCGAGACCGGCAAGACGGTGCTGCTGATCACGCACTCGATTCCCGAAGCCGTGTTCCTCGCCGACCGCGTGCTCGTCATGACCGAGCGGCCCGGCGCGATCGCGGCGATTTACGACGTGCCGATGCCGCGGCCGCGCTCGCTCGACACGATGTCCGATCCCGTCTTCACCGAACTGGTGCAGCGGATCCGCAAGCATTTCTTCACGCAGGGGTCGCTGGACTGAACCGAGCCTACGATGCCGCTTCGCCTCAAAGTCAAAGATATCGCCTTCTTCGAACGGCCGCTGCCCTTCGCCCGGCCATTCCGCTTCGGCGCGGTGACGATCACGGCGTCGACGCAGCTGTTCGTGCGGGTCGAGATCGAGGTGGAGGGCAAGGGCCGGGCGACCGGCGCCGGCGCCGAAATGCTGGCGCCGAAATGGTTCGACAAGCGGCCGCATCTGACGGAAGCGCAGTCGCTCGACGGCCTGCGCCGCTCGCTCGCGATTGCGCGCGGGCTCTATCTGGCGAACCGGGATTTTGAAACCGCGTTCGGCCTGCATGCCCGGTGTATCGGCGCACAGGTCGCGGCCTGTGCCGCCGAGGACATCCCGCCGCTCGCTGCCGGCTTCGGCCCGGCCGAGATCGACAAGGCGATCCTCGATGCGCTGCTGCGTGCGGCCGGTGTCAATTTCTTCGACGGCATGGCCGGCAACATCGCTGGTATCGACGCGCGGCTGACGCCCGATCTCGATGACGCCGCGATCGCCCGCTTCCTTGCGACCCGCCAGCGGCTCGATCGTGTCGCCGTCAGGCACACGGTCGGGATGGACGACACGGTCGAAGGCGAGGGCGGTGTCGCCGACCGTAACGAGAATGCCGGTGCGCGGTATTTCAAGCTCAAGCTGAACGGCGATCCTGCTCACGATACGGCGCGGCTAAAGCGGATCAGCGGCGAGCTTGCAAAGCTGCCCTATGCCATCAAGGTGACGCTCGACGCCAACGAGCAGTATGCCGACCTCGCCGCGCTGAATGCGCTGGCCGAGCGGCTCGACCATGACGCGGCATTGCGGCCGATCGCGGCGAACCTGCTCTACATCGAACAGCCGATGCCGCGCGATATCACAAGGGCGTCGCCGCTCGGGCCGCTGGCGGCGCGGAACTTCATCATCGACGAGGCCGACGATTCCTACGACGCCTTCCCGCGGGCGCGGGCGCTCGGCTATCGCGGCATCTCCTCGAAATCGTGCAAGGGCATCTACAAGTCGATCATCAATGCGACGCGCGCAGCGACGTGGAGTTCCGATGGCGATCGGTACTTCATCGGCGGCGAGGACCTGACCTGCCAGGCCGGGCTCGGCGTGCAGCAGGATCTCGCGCTCGGGGCGCTGATCGGCGTGACCCATGCCGAGCGGAATGGGCATCACTATGTTGACGGCTTTGCCGACACCCCGGCCGATGAAGCCGACGCCTTCCTCACCGCGCATCCCGACCTCTACACGCGCGTCGGCGGCAAGGTCCGCCTTGCGATCCATGACGGCGATCTCCTGACCGGATCGATCGCCGCCGCCTCAGGCTTTGCCAGTTCGATCCATGCGGACTGGTCCACCATGCAGCCGCTGAAGCGGCCAACGCCACGCGTTTCGCAGGAGCAGACAGTATGACGACCAAACGCCTCGGCCTGATCATGAACGGCGTCACCGGCCGGATGGGACTCAACCAGCATCTGATCCGCTCGATCGTTGCGATCCGCGAGCAGGGCGGCGTGCAGCTCGCGAACGGCGACCGCATCATGCCTGATCCGATCCTGGTCGGCCGCGACGCCGAGAAGGTCGCCGGCCTCGCCAAACGCTACAATATCGAGCGTCACGCCACCGATCTCGATCGCGCGCTCGCCGACAAGAATGACACAGTGTTCTTCGATGCCGCGACCACGCAGGCGCGCCCCTCGCTGCTGACCAAGGCGATCAATGCCGGCAAGCATGTCTATTGCGAGAAGCCGATCGCGACCAATCTCGAGGAAGCCGTCGCGGTCGTGAAGCTCGCCAATGCCAAGGGTCTCAAGCACGGCACGGTGCAGGACAAGCTGTTCCTGCCCGGCCTGAAGAAGCTCGCCTTCCTGCGCGACTCCGGCTTCTTCGGCCGGATGCTCTCGGTGCGCGGCGAGTTCGGCTATTGGGTGTTTGAGGGCGGCTGGCAGGAAGCGCAGCGGCCGTCATGGAACTACCGCGCCGAGGACGGCGGCGGCATCATTCTGGATATGGTCTGCCATTGGCGCTACGTGCTCGACAATCTGTTCGGCGAAGTCGAGAGCGTGGTCTGCATCGGCACCACCGATATCCCCGAGCGCTATGACGAAAAGGGCAAGAAATACCAGGCGACCGCCGACGATTCCGCTTACGCCACCTTCCGCCTGAAGGGCGGCGTGATCGCGCATATCAACATGAGCTGGGTGACGCGGGTTTACCGTGACGACCTCGTCACCTTCCAGGTCGACGGCACCCATGGCTCGGCGGTCGCGGGCCTGACCGACTGCATGATCCAGGCGCGCCAGGCGACGCCGCGGCCGGTGTGGAATCCGGACGAGAAGCGCATGCACGATTTCTATGCCGACTGGCAGAAGCTCCCCGAGAACGTCGTCTACGACAACGGCTTCAAGGAGCAGTGGGAGATGTTCATCCGCCATGTCTGCGAGGATGCGCCCTACAAATACACCCTGCTCGAAGGCGCGAAGGGCGTGCAGCTCGCCGAATGCGCGCTGAAGAGCTGGAAGGAGCGGCGCTGGATCGACGTCGCGCCGATCGCAGTCTGAGAAGGACCTTGCCATGAACAAGCCAGTCCTGCCGATGTCATCCCTTTCGCTGAAGCTGCCGACCGCCGATGGCGGCCTCGAGACCTATCGCCTGGCGGCGTCGCGGACCTTTCCGGCAAAGCTCGAGGGCACGCTCAACCGCGTGGCGTTCTCTGCGGCCCATGTGGTGGTCGATCCCCGCGCGACGTGGATCCCTGGCTGACGGCTGCGATCGACTGGGACAAGACGATCGCATTCCGCGAGCATGTCTGGGACCTCGGCCTCGGTGTCGCCGAGGCGATGGACACCGCGCAGCGCGGCATGGGGCTCGATTGGGCGACCTCGCTCGAATTGATCCAGCGCTCAGTTAAGGCTGCGAAGGCGAGGGGCAATGCGCTGGTGTTTTCGGGCGCCGGCACCGATCATCTCGCTGTGGAAGACGCCAGATCGATCGACGATGTGATCCGCGCCTATGAGGAGCAGATCGCGGCGGTGGAGAAAGCCGGCGGCCGCATCATCCTGATGGCCTCGCGCGCGCTGGCAAAGCTCGGCAAGACCGCGGACGATTACGCTGGGGTTTATGACCGCGTGCTGTCGCAGGTCCGCGAGCCGGTGATCATCCACTGGCTCGGCGATATGTTCGATCCGGCGCTGTCAGGCTACTGGGGCACGGCCGATCTCGACAAGGCGATGGACACCGCGGTTGCGATCATCAACGCCAATGCGGCCAAGGTCGATGGCGTCAAGGTATCGTTGCTCGACAAGCAGCGCGAGATCGACATGCGGCGGCGGCTCGACCCGCGTGTGAAGATGTACACCGGCGACGACTTCAACTACGCCGAACTGATCGCCGGCGACGACAAGGGATTTTCCCACGCGCTGCTCGGCATCTTCGATGCGATCGCGCCGGCCGCGTCCTACGCGCTGTCGCGGCTCGCGGCGGGCGATGAGGCCGGCTTCCACGACGTGCTGGGGCCGACCGTGCCGCTGTCGCGCCATATCTTCAAGGCGCCGACCCGCTTCTACAAGACCGGCATCGTGTTCATGGCGTACCTCAACGGCCACCAGGATCACTTCACGATGGTCGGCGGGCAGGAGAGCGCGCGCTCGACCCTGCATCTCGCCGAACTGTTCCGGCTTGCCGATCAGGCGGGGCTGCTCGCCGATCCGGAGCTCGCGACGCGCCGGATGACGACGATCCTCGCCACCCGCGGCATCGACGCCTGATGCGCGACTTTTCCAGAGATCACCGCTGGCTGTCGCTGAACACGGCGACCGTCCGCAAGCAGGGCGATCTTCTCGCCATCATCGACGCCTGTGCGCGCCATGGCATCCGCGCCATCGATCCCTGGCGCGACCAGGTCGCTGCCGTCGGCCTCGACCGTGCGGTGCGCGCGGTCAGGGACGCCGGGCTCGATCTCTCGGGCTATTGTCGCGGCGGCATGTTCACGGCCGATAGCGCGCATCGCGCCGCGGCCCGCGACGACAACCGCCGCGCGGTCGACGAGGCGACGGCGCTCGGCGCCTCCTGCATCGTGCTCGTGGTCGGCGGCCTGCCGCAATATTCGCGGCCGGGCAGTGCGGCCTCGAAGGACATCGCAGCGGCGCGCCATCAGGTGCATGACGGCATCGCCGAGATGCTTGAATATGCCAAGCAGGCGAAGCTGCCGCTGGCGATCGAGCCGCTGCATCCGGCCTATGCCGCCGACCGCGCCTGCGTGAACACGACAAAGCACGCGCTCGACATCTGCGACGCGCTCGATCCCGGCCGCACCGGCACGATCGGCGTCGCGCTCGACGTCTATCACATCTGGTGGGACCCGGAACTGACGGGCCAGATCGCGCGCGCCGGCAAGCATCGCCTGCTCGCATTCCATGTCTGCGACTGGCTGGTGCCGACCAGGGACATCCTCAACGACCGCGGCATGATGGGCGACGGCGTGATCGACATCAAATCGGTGCGCGCGCTGGTCGAGGCGCAGGGCTTTGCCGGTTATTCGGAGATCGAGATCTTCTCCAATGACTGGTGGGGCCGGCCGCTCGACGAGGTGCTGCGGACCTGCATCGAACGGCACCGGACGGTGGTCTGACCCGCCAGCCTCGTCCGGTGGACAAGGCGAGGCATGCCCGTTATTCCGGTTCGTGCCGAGCGTGCACGGTGCAGAAGCGCCGTTGCGCGCCGCGACCCGGGTCTGCGGAGCACGATATGCGTCTGAGCGATTGTCATAATTTCCACGATTTCCGGGAGCTGGCGAGGCGGCGGCTTCCAGGGCCGATCTTCGACTATATCGACGGCGCCGCGGACGATGAGGCGACGCTTCGCCAGAACACGGCGAGCTTCGAGTGCTGCGATCTGGTGCCCAACGTCCTGCGCGGCGTGGAGAATGTCGATCTTTCGGTCACCGTGATGGGCCAGAAGCTGGCGACGCCATTCTACTGTTCACCGACCGCGCTGCAGCGCCTGTTTCATCATCAGGGTGAACGCGCCGTCGCGGCGGCGGCCGCGAAGTACGGCACCATGTTTGGCGTCTCCTCGCTCGGCACCGTCAGCCTCGAGGAATTGCGCAAGGCGTATGATACGCCGCAGGTCTACCAGTTCTACTTCCACCGGGATCGCGGCCTGAACACGGCGATGATGCAGCGCGCCAAGCAGGCCGGCGTCAACGTCATGATGTTGACGGTCGACAGCATCACCGGCGGCAACCGCGAGCGCGATCTGCGCACCGGCTTCTCGATCCCGTTCAAGCTGACGCTTGGCGGCATGCTGCAGTTTGCCATCAAGCCGGCATGGGCCATCAATTACGTCACCCATGAAAGCTTCAAGCTGCCGCAACTCGACGAGCATGTCGACATGAGCGGCGGCGCGATGTCGATCGGACGCTATTTTACGGAGATGCTCGATCCCACCATGACATGGGATGACGTCGCCAAGATGGTCCGGGAGTGGAATGGCCAATTCTGCCTGAAGGGCATCATGTCGGTCGACGATGCCAAACGCGCGGTCGAGATCGGCTGCACGGGCATCATTCTGTCCAATCACGGCGGCCGGCAGCTCGACGGCTCCCGGGCGGCGTTCGATCAGCTCGCCGAGATCGTCGATGCGGTGGGTGACCGGATCGATGTAATGATGGACGGCGGCATCAAGCGCGGCACCCATGTGCTGAAGGCGCTGTCGCTCGGCGCCAAGGCGGTCGGCGTCGGGCGCTTCTATCTCTACCCGCTTGCGGCGGCCGGGCAGGCGGGAGTTGAGCGGGCGCTCGGCCTCATGCAGGCCGAACTGGTGCGGGACATGCGGCTGATGGGGTGCTCCTCGATCAGCCAGCTTTCTCGCGCAAACCTGCGGTTCAGATAGCCGTTACGTCAGATCCTGCGTCAACACGGCGCCGATCTGCTCCAGCGCCCAATCGACCTGGTCGCCGGTGATCACCAGCGGCGGCGCGACCCGGATGGTGTGCTCGTGGGTGTCCTTGGCCAGGATGCCTTTCTCCCGCAGCAGCTCGCAATAGCGGCGCGCGGGACCGGCCTCGGGGTGAAGCTCGACCGCCAGCATCAGCCCGCGTCCGCGCACCTCGCGAACGGTGTTGGCGCGGATGCTGCGCAGGCCGTCGAGGAAGCGCGCGCCCTGGACGGCCGCGTTCTCGATCATGCCTTCGTCGACCAGCGCGCGCAGCGCCGCGCGGGCAACCGCGCAGGCGAGCGGATTGCCGCCGAACGTCGAGCCGTGCTGGCCGGGCTTCAGGGTGCCGAGCACCTCGTTGTTGGAGAGCACGGCCGAGACCGGATAGAAGCCGCCGGACAGCGCCTTGCCGAGCAGCGTGACGTCGGCCTCGATTCCTTCGTGCTGTTCCGCCAGCAGCTTGCCGGTGCGGCCGAGCCCGGTCTGGATCTCGTCGAAGACCAGCATGATGTTGTTGCGCGTGCAGAGCTCGCGGACTTCGGCGAAATAGCCCGCAGGCGGAATGATGACGCCGGCCTCGCCCTGGATCGGCTCGACCAGGAAGGCAACGGTGTTGGGCGTGATCGCCTCCTCGAGCGCCCTGGCGTCGCCGAACGGAATGATCCTGAAGCCCGGTGCGAACGGACCGAAATGCGCGCGTGTGTCCGGGTCGGTGCTGAAGCCGACGATCGCCAGCGTGCGGCCGTGGAAATTGTCGGCGCAGACGATGATCTCGGCGTTGCCGTCAGGCACGCCCTTGACCTCGTAGCCCCATTTGCGCACCGACTTGATCGCGCTCTCCACCGCCTCCGCGCCGCTGTTCATCGGCAGCACCTTGTGGGAGCCGGTCAATCCGGCGAGTTCCTCGTAGAACGGTGCGAGCTGATCGTTGTGGAAGGCCCGCGAGGTCAGCGTCAGGCGGCCGGCCTGCTCGATCATGGCGGCGAGGATCTTTGGATGGCAGTGGCCCTGGTTGACCGCCGAATAGGCCGAAAGACAATCGAGGTAGCGTTTGCCGTCGGTATCCCAGACCCAGACGCCTTTGCCGCGCGACAGCACGACGCCGAGCGGCGCGTAGTTCTGGGCGCCAAACTGCGCTTCCCTGGTGATGAAATCGGAGACTGGCGGACGCATGGCTCGTCACTCCAGTTGTGCAGCACTGACACGGCGAGATGTCGGTCGATCACATCATAACTGATTTGGGGATCGGCCCGCCTGCCTTAAAGGATGGCTGTGCACCAAATTTGGTGGATCCTGTCAGCACTGCTGCGCTACGAATCCTGGTCGCGGTGCGCGATCTCGAGCGTGACGAGCCGGGCAAGCAGCGTCGCCGGATAGAGCTGGCCGAAGATCGCCTCGACATTGCACAGGCTGCGCGCCATCGGATGCAATGGCGCGACGTCGCCATAGCCGGTTGTCGTCAACGTGGCGAAAGAGAAATAGATCAGCTGGCTTGCGAGCGACGGACGGTCCTCGACCTTCATGCCGGCAAACGCATCGGGCACCAGCGTGCCGATGAACGTGTAGAGCGCCGCGAAGATCACGGCCACCGTGAGATAGAGCAGGACCGCGCCGATGACACGGTGATAGGTGACGCGTCCCGGCGCGAAGGTCGCGCGCGCCACCGTCACCGCCATCGTGAGGCCGACCAGGAGCCAGGAGGCGGCGAACAGGTTGAGGTCGAGGATCGAGGGCGAGCGCAGCCGCAGGATCGCGCCGGTGACGATCATCGCGAGCGCGACCAGCATGGTGGCGACGGCAATCGCGCTGCCCGACATCACGAACACGCCGCCGACAAGGAAGATGGCGAGCAGCAGCTCGAACACCTGGAATTCGAACAGGCCGAGCGCCTGCAACGGCGCCACCACGAACATCATGACCAGCAGCAGCACGGTCAGCACCGTCAGCAGCGAATCGCCCCAGCGCTCGCGCAATTGCTGTGGGGTCATCGGATCACGCGCCGCGCCGGCATGGCACGCTGAGGAAGCCGCGGAAGCGCACCCGGCCGCCGCGCACCGGCTCGCCGTCGAGCACGTAGTTTGGGAAACGGGCCAGGAAGCGCGAGATCGCGATCGCGCCTTCGAGCCGCGCCAGCGCCATCCCGGCGCATTGATGCGCGCCGGTCCCGAAGGCGAGGTGGCGGTTCGGCGTGCGTGCGACGTCGAAGCCTTCGGGGTTGGGAAATTGCGCGGGGTCACGGTTGGCGGCCCCGATGCACAGCGTGACCAGCGTACCGGCCGGCAGCTTGATGCCGCCAAGCTCGGTCTCTTCCACGATCATGCGGTTGCCGAGCTGGTTGGAGCTTTCGTAGCGCAGCATCTCCTCGACCGCGGTCTTGATCAGCTCGGGCTGGGCGAGCAGCCGCTGCTTCTGATCTGGATATTGGGTGAGCGTCACCAGCCCGTTGCCGATCAGATTGGTCGTGGTCTCGTGGCGGCGTTGAGCAGGAAGATGCAGTTGTGCAGCAATTCCTTCGCGGTCAGCCGCTCGCCATTGTCCTCGCCCTGGATAAGCCGGGTCAGCACGTCGCGTTCGGGATTGCCGGGCCTTGCGCGGCGGCGTTCGACGAGGGTTTCGAGATAGGCGAGGAAATCCTTCACCGCGTTGTTGCCGCGGTCGAACGCGTCCTTGCCGATCACCGGCTCCAGCGCGCCCAAAATCGCCAGCGACCAGTCGCGCAGCGGTTCGCGCTCGTCATGCGGCACGTCGAGCAGATTGCCGATCACCTCGACCGGGATTGCCGAGGCGAAATCCTCGATCAGCTCGAAGCGCTCTTTGGCGGCGATCCGGTCGAGCAGGCTGTCGACCAGAGCGATCAGGTCCGGCTCCATGCCGGCGATCGCCCGCGGCGACAACGCGCCCATGATCAACCGACGCACGCGGGTGTGCGCCGGCGGGTCGTTGAAGACGAGGCTGGTCGTGTGGTGCTCGTAGAGCAGCGAGTCGCCGTATTTCGGCAGGAACTCCTTCTTCTTGTCGGAGGAGAATACCTTGGTGTTCTTGTAGGCGGCGATCAGGTCGTCGTAGCGGGTGAGGAAATAGCAGCCGTTCGGCAGCCGCTTGACCGGCGCATGCTCGCGCAGCGCGCGATAGGTCGGGTAGGGGTTGGCGTAGAAGTCGGCCGTCAACTTCTCCAGGTCGAAGCCGTCAGCCAGCTCGCGCGCGTGCCCGTCCATGGCGGATATCCAACCCCTATTAGTTTCATTTGCAACTATCGTAAGCCGCAGACGGCGGCCGCGCAACACAATTTGCAAGCTGACGGAACAGCGCACCGCGCCGCGCGATGCCTGCAAATCGCAGAGCCATATGCGGTTTTGCGCTTTGATGAAGCGCGCGCGCCCCTCTACAGTCGCGGCCAAACAAGAGAGAGCCGGAAACGCCAATGCATGCCCGTGCCGACACCGCGGCCTCCTGGCCCGAGGAGATTTTTTCGATATTGCAGCGCTTCGAGGTGCGCCAGGTGCCCTACGTGCCGGACGCCGGGCATTCGGAGCTGATCGAGCGCGTGCTGGGGTCGTCATCGATGCGCGGCATTGCGCTGACGACCGAGGAAGAGGGCGTGGCGTTGCTCGCTGGCGCCTGGGCCGGCGGCCAGCGCGGCGTGCTGCTGATGCAGTCGAGCGGGGTCGGCAATTGCATCAACATGCTGTCGCTGGTGCAGATCTTCCGCCTGCCGTTCCTCACCCTCGTGACGATGCGCGGCGAATGGGGCGAGTTCAATCCGTGGCAGGTGCCGATGGGCTCGAACACGCAAGGCATTCTCGAATTGTCGGGGATCAAGGTATTGCGGGCCTCGCATCCCAACGAGGTGCGCGAAGTCGTCGAGGCCGGCGCGGCGCAGGCCTACAATGCCTGCACGCCCACCGCCGTCCTGCTGTCGCAGCGCCTGATCGGGGCAAAGGTCTTCACCAAATGAGCAAAGCCAATCTCCTCGACCGCCGCGCCGTGGTTGCCGAACTGCTGCGGGATCGCAAGGGCGCCTTCGCTGTCGGCGGTCTCGGTGCCTCGACCTATGACATCGCTGCGGCCGGCGACCACGACCGCAATTTCTATCTCTGGGGCGGCATGGGCGGCGCCGTCATGATCGGGCTCGGCCTCGCGCTGGCGCAGCCGACGCTGCCGGTCGTCGTGATCACCGGCGACGGCGAGATGCTGATGGGGATGGGGAGCCTTGCGACCGTCGCGCTGCAGCAGCCGAAAAACCTCTCGATCATCGTGCTGGACAACGAGGCCTATGGCGAGACCGGCGGCCAGAGCAGCCATACCGGTGGAACCGCCGACCTCGTGGGTGTTGCCAGAGCCTGCGGAATCGGAGATAGCCGCTCGATCAGCACGATGGCCGAGGTCGAGGCATTTGCCTCGTCTTTGCAAGATGTTACGGCGGGGCCGCGGTTCGCGAGCGCGAAGATCGACGGGGCCAATCTGGAACGCGTGCTGTCCAGTCGGGACGGCACCTACATCGTGAACCGCATCAGGGGATCGATCGGCCACACTCCAATTTAAAGTAGCTTTCGCGGTGCAATAGAACCTTGACTTTTGGTAAAGTGAGTGATTACTCACGACCCAAATGTCTACCTTACGCATGACGAGTGACTTGCGGCGTCAGTTGATCCTGAGCGCCGCAAAGCGGTGTTTCGCCCGCAACGGCTTTGCCGGCACCACGACAAAGAGCGTGGCGGCCGCGGCTGCCATTTCGGAAGGGCTGCTGTTCAAGCACTTCCCGTCGAGGCCGCGCTCTACGCCGAGATCCTTGCCGAGGAGTGCGAGGCGGATCCCGATCTCGCGCATCTGCTCGGCCAGGAGCCGTCGACCGCGACGCTGGTCGAACTGGTGCAGGGCATGGTCGGCCACTTCATGCAACTGCGCGATGCGCCGGACCAGGAAGAGACGCAGCGGATGCGGCTGATGGTGACGAGCCATCTCGATGACGGCGAGTTCGCGCGACTGCTCTACGACAAGGTCGGCAAGCTGATCGGTCCGACCTTCGCCGCCTCGCTCGAGCGGGCGATCGCCGCCGGCGAGGCGACACGGATCGGCGACGAGCCGCTCAACCTGTTCTGGTTTGCGCACCACACCGTGCTTATGGGTGCGCTGACGCAGCTGCCTGCGACACCTTGTCTCCCCTATGGCGATGCTGCTGCGGCGGAGCGGCAGCTTTGCCAGTTCATTCTTCGCGGTATCGGACTTACCGAAGCCGCAATTTCAACTCATTTGAGCCGCCAGCCGTCGCCGAGCGCAGGACCGTCGGTAACTGCAGAAAGTGCATGACATGAATATCCAGACCGAAAGCCACATCTCGGGTCAACCGATCAAGGAGAAACAAGCCAAGCGTCCCGTCCGCATGGTGCGCTGGTTCATCATCGTAGGCCTGTTGCTGGCCCTGCTGGTCGGCGCGCTGGTCGGTTTCAACGCGTTCCGCAGCCACATGATCGCGCAGTTCTTCGCCAACAATAAGCCGCCGCCGTCGAACGTCACGGCCGCCGAGGCGAAGACGGAAGTGATTCCGAATCTGTTGACCGCTGTCGGCGATCTCGTCGCCGTGCACCAGGTCAACGTCACGACCGACGTGCCGGGCCGCATCACCGAGATCCTGTTCACCGCCGGTAGCCATGTGAAGTCAGGCACGCCGCTGGTGCAGCTGTTCGACGCGCCGGAGCAGGGCGATCTCGCCAGCTTCAAGGCGCAGGCGACCGTGGGCGAGCAGCAGCTCGACCGCGCCAAGCAGCTCGCGTCGCGCCAGTTCGGGCCGCAGTCGACCGTCGATACGGCGCAGGCGACCTACGACCAGGCCAAGGCGGGCATCGCCAAGACCGAGGCGCTGATCTCGCAGAAGCTGGTGCGCGCACCGTTCGAAGGCGATCTCGGCGTGCGCCAGGTCGAAGTCGGCCAGTATCTGACGGCCGGCACGCAGATCGTGTCGCTGACCGATCTGTCGGTGCTGTATGCCAACCTGACCGTGACCGAAAAGCAGAGCTCGCAGATCAAGGTCGGTCAGGCCGTGCGGATCGCGGTCGACGCCTATCCGGGCCGCACCTTCGATGGCAAGATCACGACCATCGAGCCGCAGATCGCGACCGACACCCGCAACATCCGGGTTCAGGCCACGATCCAGAATCCGGACAGCATCCTCAAGCCCGGCATGTTCGCGACCACCACGATCGTGCTGCCGGACAAGCCGCCGGTCGTCACGGTTCCTGAAACCGCGGTCGACTACACGCTGTACGGCGACTCGGTGTTCCTGATCACCGAGAAGAAGGGCGAGGACGGCAAGACCACCCTGACCGCGGACCGCACCTTCGTGAAGACGGGCAATCGCGTCGAGGGCCGGGTCGAGATCCTCAAGGGCCTGAAGGCCGGCGACAAGGTCGTGGCCGTCGGCCAGATCAAGCTGCAGTCGGGCATGGCGGTCGCGATCTCGACCGACCCGGCGCCGCCGGTGCCGGCCGAGCCGCCGCGCTACTGATCCCGATCATCTGAACTCGGAGGGCCTGCTGGCCCTCCGCCACATGTTGCCGCAACCGGCAGACAACACGAATCGAGTTGGCGATGGCCTTCACTGATATTTTCATCAAGCGCCCGGTGCTGTCGGTCGTCGTCAGCCTGCTGATCCTTCTGATCGGCTTGCGCGCGGCGATGGTGCTGCCGATCCGGCAATATCCGAATCTGTCGAACACCGTCGTGACGATCACGACGTCATATCCCGGCGCGTCGCCGGAGCTGATCAACGGCTTCATCACCACGCCGATCGAGCAGGCCGTCGCTTCGGCCGAAGGCGTCGACTACATGACGTCGAACTCGGTGCTCGGCACCTCGACGATCCAGGTCTACGTCAAGCTCAATCACGATCCGAACCAGGCGCTCACCGAGGTGCTCGCGAAGGTCAACTCGGTCAAATACCTGATCCCGAAGGAAGCCTTCGACCCGGTCGTGACCAAGGCGACCGGCGACACCATCGCCGTGATGTATCTCGGCTTCTCCAGCGAGGAGCTGACCGGATCGGCGATCTCGGACTACCTGACCCGCGTCGTGCAGCCGGTGCTCTCGACGGTCGACGGCGTCGCTTCGGCCGACATCCTCGGCGGCCAGACCTTTGCGATGCGCGTCTGGCTCGATCCGACCCGGATGGCCGGGCGCGGCGTCTCGCCCAACGACGTTGCGGCTGCGATCGCCGCCAACAACTTCCAGGCGGCGGCCGGCCAGACCAAGGGCTTCTTCATCGTCTCCAACGTCTCGGCCAATACCGACCTTCAGAACATCGATCAGTTCAAGCGAATGATCGTGAAGGCGAAGGACGGCGGCTTCGTGCGCATCGAGGACATCGCGACGGTGGAGCTCGCGGCGCAGTCGACCGACGCCAGCGTCGCCTTCAACGGCGAGCATGCGATCTTCATCGGCATCAAGGCGACGCCGCAGGGCAACCCGCTGACCCTGGTGAAGGGCGTGCGCGCGCTGTTCCCCGACCTCGAGCGCAATTTGCCGCCGTCGATGAAGATGAAGGTGGCCTACGACTCCACCAAGTTCATCCAATCGTCGATCGACGAGGTCGAGAAGACGCTGACCGAAGCGGTCTTGATCGTCGTCGTCGTCATCTTCCTGTTCCTGGCCTCGCTGCGGTCGGTGATCATTCCCGTCGTCACCATTCCGCTGTCGCTGATCGGCGTCTGCATCCTGATGCTGGCGGCCGGCTTCAGCTTCAACCTGCTGACGCTGCTGGCGATGGTGCTCGCGATCGGTCTCGTGGTCGACGACGCCATCGTGGTGGTGGAGAACATCCATCGACATCTCGAGGAGGGCCTGCCACCCGTGCAGGCATCACTAAAAGGCGCGCGCGAAATCGTCGGCCCCGTGGTCTCGATGACGATCACGCTGGCGGCGGTGTACGCGCCGATCGGATTCCTCGGCGGCGTGACCGGTACGCTGTTCCGCGAATTCGCCTTCACGCTGGCCGGCTCGGTGATCGTGTCGGGCGTGATCGCGCTGACGCTGTCGCCGATGATGTGCTCGGTGTTCCTCAAGAGCGCGGAAGAGGGGCGTTTCGCCAAGCTGGTCAATCGCGTATTCGGCGCGGTGACGCGCGCCTATGGCCGCCAGCTCGACCGCTCGCTCGACTACCGTCCGATCACGGCGCTGTTCGCCGTGACCATCCTCGGCCTGGTCGGCTTCCTCTACATGCACATCCAGAAGGAGCTGGCGCCGCAGGAAGACCAGGGCATCGTGTTCGCGGTGACCAAGGCGCCGAAATACGCCAACATCGACTACATCGATTTCTACGGCGACAAGATGGACAAGGAGTTCCAGAAGTTTCCCGAGACCGACCTGCGGTTCATCCTGAACGGCATCACCGGTCCGCAGGGCGGCTTCGCCGGCATGCTGCTCAAGCCGTGGGATGAGCGCAAGCGCTCGGCCCAGACGCTGCAGCCGCTGGTGCAGAACGAGCTGTCGAAGATCGAAGGCGTCAGCGCGTTCGCGTTCAGCCTGCCGCCGCTGCCCGGCGGACCCGGCGGTCTGCCGGTGCAGATGGTGATCTCTTCGACCGCCGGCTTCCAGCAGGTGTTCGACCAGATGAGCAAGCTGAAGGACGCCGCGCGCAAGAGCGGCCTGTTCATCGTCACCGACAGCGACCTCGACTTCAACCAGCCGGTGGTGCGGGTGAAGGTCGATCGCTCCAAGGCGAGCGATCTCGGCATCACCATGCAGTCGATCGGTGGAGCTTTGGCGACGCTGCTCGGCGGCAACTACGTCAACCGCTTCAACCTCGAAGGCCGTTCCTATCAGGTGATCCCGCAGGTGCCGCGCGCCAGCCGGCTCGCGCCTGAGTCGTTCGACAACTACTACGTCCCGACCGCGACCGGGCAGCTGGTGCGGCTGTCGACGGTGGTGACGGTCGAGACCGGCGTCGATCCGAACGCGCTGACTCACTACAACCAGCTCAACTCGTCGACCTTCCAGGCCGTGCCGATGCCCGGCGTGTCGATGGGCCAGGCGGTGGAGTTCCTGCAGGGTGAAGCCAAGAAGCTGCCGTCCGGCTTCAGCTACGACTTCCTGGCCGACTCCCGGCAATACGTCCATGAAGGCAACCAGCTGCTGGTCACCTTCGCGTTCGCCATCATCATCATCTTCCTGGTGCTGGCGGCGCAGTTCGAGAGCCTGCGCGATCCGTTCGTGATCATGATCTCGGTGCCGATGGCGATCGTCGGCGCCCTGATCCCGCTGTTCTTCGGTGTCGCCACCATGAACATCTATACCCAGGTGGGCCTGCTGACGCTGGTCGGACTGATCACCAAGCACGGCATTCTGATGGTGGAGTTCGCCAACGAGCTGCAGCTCAACGAGGGGCTGGACCGCCGCTCGGCGATCGAGATGTCGGCCCGCATACGTCTGCGCCCGATCCTGATGACGACGGCGGCCATGGTCACCGGCCTGCTGCCGCTGCTCACCGCCTCGGGCGCCGGCGCCGCCAGCCGCTTCTCGATCGGGCTCGTGGTCGTCACCGGCATGACGATCGGCACGCTGTTCACCCTGTTCGTGCTGCCGATGGTCTACACGGTGATCGCGACCGACCACCAGGCCGCGGCCCGTTCCGACCGCGCCAAGCAGATCGCCGACTACGAGATCGAAGGCCGTGGCGGCGCATTGAAACCGACCTGAGCCCTCCAGGCTCATGCTCGCAGGGAAGGCGGCACTGGCAAAAGCCACTGCCGCCTTTTCTTTGTCCCGTGATAGCCTTTGCCGACGGCGGGCAGATGACCGTTTGGTTTGACGTGTTTTCTTCACGCGAACCGGAAGACCACTTCGCTCGAAAACGTTATGCTCCGCCTCACAAGATCTGGAGGAAACAGGCATGGCGAGCGAGTTTGCGGCGGGCAATTACCGGTTCATTCCGGCCGTGTTCCAGTATTCAAGCGGCGCGCAGGCGAACGCCGGTTATGAGATCGAGCGGGTCCGCTTCGATCGGCTGGTGCCGCTTGCGGAGGGCTTTGCGCGGATCGCGGCCTACATTAAGGACGCCGGCAGGCCGCTGACCTCGTTCTGCGCCTGCGAATTGCGTTCGCCGGCCGCCTTCACCGAGGACGGTTTCCGCGCCTTCAACCAGCACTACGTCAAGACGCTCGCGGAATGGGGCCTGTTCGACGGCACCATCAATCCGGTCGCGCGCAGCAACGTCTGTCCCGAGATCGATCCGCCGGCCGAACCGTCGTTCCATGCATTCTCGTTCACGCGGCCGAGCACCACCACGTCGCCGTCGTTCGTGATCGCGGGCGGCGCCGAGGCGCGCAGCGGTACGGCCAGCTATCCCGACCGCATCGTTTGCTATCGCGATCTCAGTCCCGGCGCATGGCGCGAGAAGGTCCGCTTCACCGCCGGCGAGATGGAGCGCCGTCTTGCGGAGTTCAGCTTCGGCTGGCAGGAGACGACCGCGGTGCAGGCCTACACCGTGCACGACATCCATCCCGTCATCGTCGACGAGCTGGTCCGCCGCGGCGCCACCCGCTCCGGCCTGACCTGGCACTTCTGCCGCCCGCCGGTGGTCGATCTCGAATACGAGATGGATTGCCGGCGCGTGTTGCGGGAGGTGGTGATCTAGGCTGAACCGATGCTCGCCGGGCCGCGGCCGGCGGGCAGCTTGATGCCACGCCACGCGCTCACGTCACATTGGCCATATCTGTTGTCGCCCGCAGCGACCACAGTCCCGTCGGCCGCGATGGCGAGGGTGTGCGCGCAACCCGCAGCAATGCCGACGATCCCGCGCCAGTCTCCGATGTTGCATTGCCCGAGCTCATTCCAGCCTGCAGCGGTCACGGTACCGTTGGATCCAACCCCAACGGTATGACTGCTGCCGGTGGCGATCTCCACAATATCGCGCCAACCGTCCAGTTCGCACTGGCCTTGTGCATTTCGGCCAGTGGCCAATAGCCTGCCGTCGGATCGAAGGCCGACGGTATGAAGATAACCGGCTGCGACACGAACGATGCCTTGCCACTCCGATACGTTGCATTGGCCATACTGGTTGTTGCCGACCGCAACCACGGTGCCGTCGGACTTCAGCCCGACCGTATGCCAGTCGCCCGCCGCGACCGCGACGATATCGCGCCAGTCGGTCACATCGCACGCCCCCTCACTCTTGCGTCCCGCTGCAATAACCCTGCCGTCTGACCTGACACCGACGGTGCGGCGCCATCCCGCCGCAACCGCGACGATGTCGCGCCATCCGTCGACATCGCACTGACCGTGTTTGTTCCACCCGGCAGCCACGACGGTCCCATCCGGTCGAAGGCCGACCGTGTGGGCGTTGCCGGTGTTCGTGGCCATATGAACGTTGCCTGACGCGACCGCCGAGACGTCACGCCAAATGCCGACGTCGCATTGACCGCATTTGTTGTCCCCGATGGCCGTCACGGTCCCGTCTGCGTGAAGGCCGACGGAATGACGGCAACCGGCACTTATCGTAGGGCTGATGGCTGCCTCCTCAGCGTGGCGGCATGAACGCGTGGACAGTTACTGCGCTCACCGGGCCTTCGGATCCAGTGCGTCGCGCAGGCCGTCGCCGACCAGATTGAATGACAGCACGACCAGGAAGATTGCAAGTCCCGGCCAGATCGCCATCCACGGCGCGCTGGTCAGGAAGCGTTGCGCGGCGTTGAGCATGCTGCCCCAGGACGGCGCCGGCGGCTGCTGGCCGAGGCCGAGGAAGGACAAAGCGGCCTCGGCGATGATCGCGGCCGCGATCGACAGCGTGGCCTGCACCAGGAGCGCCGGCAGGATGTTGGGCAGGATGTGGACCAGCGCGATGCGCCAGCGCGGATTGCCCATCGCGCGTGCGGCCTCGACATAGTCCTCGACCTTGACGCTCATCACCTGGCCGCGGGTCAGGCGGATGAAGATCGGGGTCGCCGAGACGCCGATCGCGATCATCGCATTGCCGAGGCTTGGGCCGAGGAACGCGGCGAGCGCGATCGCCAGGATCAGGAATGGGCAGGCCAGCATCGCGTCGGTGATGCGGCTGATCAGCGCATCGATGAAGCCGCCGCGATAGCCGGCAACGAGGCCGAGCGGCACGCCGATCGCAAGTGCGATGCTGACCGAGATCAGGCCGGCGAGCAGCGAAGCGCGGGCGCCGAACACGACGCGGGCGAGCACGTCGCGGCCGAGTTCGTCGGTGCCGAACCAGTGCTGCGCCGACGGCGCCTTGCGCACCAGCGACCAACTCGCCGCGATCGGATCATAGGGCACGATCAGCGGTGCGAACACCGCGAGCACGATGAAGAGCGCGATCACGACAAGGCCGAGCATTGCGCCCTTGCGCCTGACCAGCCGCCGCCAGGCGCGCCGCGCCGGGCTCTCCAGCGTTTCGGAAGCGACAAGCGAAGTGGCTGTCCCGAGCGTGGCGTCCGTCATCCGGTCAGCCCCTCAGCCGCGGGTTGACCAGGATGTAGGCGATGTCGGCGATCAGGTTGAGCGTGATGTAGATCGTCGCCGTGGTCAGCACCACGCCCTGCACGACGGCATAGTCGCGGTTGAACACGGCGTCGACGATCAGCTTGCCGAAGCCCGGGATCGAGAAGATCTGCTCGGTGAGCACCGCGCCCGACAGCAAGGTGCCGAGCTCGAGCGCGCCGAGCGTGATGATCGGCGTCAGGGCGTTGCGCATCGCATGCTTGAGGATCACGGTGCGCTCGGACAGGCCCTTGGCACGCGCGGTGCGGACATAGTCACTCTCCAACACCTGCAACATGGCGCTTCGTGTGTGCCGCATCAGGATCGCGGCGATCGCATTGCCGAGCACGAAGGCCGGCATGATCGAGGCCGCGAGGCTGGCGCGCCAGTTCTCGGCGAGCGGCACGTAGCCGGAGGCCGGCAGCCAGCCGAGCTCAACGGAGAACAGGAAGATCAGCATGATGCCAAGCCAGAAATTCGGCGTCGAGATGCCCCACAGCGCGAACAGGTTGGCGCCGTAATCCCAGGCGGTGCCCTTCTTCACTGCGGAGAGGATGCCGGCGGGGATCCCGATCAGGAATGCGATGACGATGGCCATGCCGGCGATCTGCATCGTCACCGGCAATTTCTGTGCGATCAGGGCGAGCACCGGCATCTTGTTGCGCAGCGATTCGCCGAAGTCGCCCACGAGCACGCCCTTGATCCAATAGGCGTATTGCACCGGAATCGGTTGATCGAGATGGTACTGGGCGCGGATTTGCGCGATCACGGCCGGATCGCGCTCCTCGCCGGCCATCACCAGCGCCGGATCGCCGGGCAGCAAATGTTGCAGCGAGAAGATCAGGAGCGAGACGAAGAACAGCGTCGGGACGAGCTGAGCCAGCCGCTTGGCGAGGAAGTTCAGCATCGTCGGCCCCGCGTATCCTGCGCCGCGGCGATCATTTCAATTTCAGCCCGACCACGCGCACCAATCCATCCGGCATCTGCCGGTATCCCTCGACCTTGGTGGAGTGTGCAATCAGCAGCGTGCGGTGATAGAGATAGATGATCGGCTCGTCATTGAGTACGATCTTGGTCATCTTCTCGTAGATCGCCTTGCGCTGGGCGGGATCGTTGATCAGCCGCGCATCTTCCATCAACTTGTCCGCTTCCGCGTTGGAATAGCCGCCGTCGTTCTGCGGCGCCTTGGTATGCAGGAAGACATAGGAATTGCCGTCAGGATCGATCCGGCCGCTCCAGTTGATCTGGAATACCTGAAATTCGCCGGCCTGGGCCTGCTTGAACGTCGTTGCGAATTCGACCACACGGATCTTGATGTCAAAGCCCGCCTCGGCCGCCATCGACTGCACGACCTGGGCCACGGCTTCGTTCTCGGCCCCTTTGGGGACCATGTAGTCGATGGCGACGGGCAGCGTGACACCGGCCTCCTTCAGCAGTGCCTTAGCCTTGGCAACGTCGCGTCCCCGAACCGGAAACGCCTTCTGATAGTAGGGATGCGTCGGGCTGACCCATTGATTGCCCGGCGTGAACTCGCCGTTGAAGACGACCTGGTTGAGCGCCTCGCGGTCAATCGACAGATCGAGCGCCTGGCGCACTTTTTCCGATTGGCTGAGTGGCCCCTTGTTCTTGTCGTTGCCGATGTTGATGGTGAGGCCGAGATAGCCGAGTTCAGGTGCAGTGGACAGCACGAGCCGCTTGTCGGCGCGCACGTCCTTGATGTCGGTGGCGAGCACGCGCTCGATCAGATCTAGCCCGCCGGATTTGAGGTTGGCGAGCCGCACCGTGGCATCGACGATCGGAAGGAACACGATGCGATCGATGAAGACGTTGTCCTTGTTCCAGTAGTCCTGGAATTTCTCGAACACCATGCGGTCCTGCTGCACGCGTTCGACGAACTTGTAGGGTCCGGCGCAGACCGGATGCAGGCCGAATTTGTCGCCTGCTTCCTTCACGGCCTTCGGCGATACCATCATGCCGGCGCGGTCGGTCAACTGGGCGATCAGCGGCGAGTAGGGCGTCTTGAGCACCAGCTTGATGGTCAGGGGATCGACGACGTCGACATGGTCGAGCGCGGCCAATTCCGGTTTGCGAAACGAGGTCGGCAGCGTGAGGTGGCGCTCCAGCGAGAATTTGGCGGCTTCGGCGTCGAATGGTTCACCGTCGTGGAACTTGACGCCCGGCCGGAGCTTGATCGTCATCTCCTTGCCGTCGGCCGAATTCTCGTAGGACAGCGCGAGCTGCGGAACGATGTTCAGCTTCTCGTCAATGTCGAACAGCTTGTCGCAGAAGGCCGAAAAGACGATGCGGCCGACATAGGTACGTCCAACTGAAGGATCGAGGATGTCGGGGTCTTCGGCGAGCCCGATGCGAAGCGTCGTCTCGGCACGCGCGCTCGTTCCGCACCAGGTCACGAGGCTGCCATCAGGACCGCCAAGCGCCAAAATCTCATCGCCAACCCCTTATTCCCTGCGACTTTGTTCCCTTACGAAATAACCCCGGGCCGCCCCGAGGCTTCCGCCGTATTGAACGCCGCCACCAGCTTTTCCAGTGTCGGCGAGAACCCGCCATCGGACGGCACGATTGCCTCCGCGCCGGGTAACTCGCCCGTCCGGTGACAGGCCGTTGCATATCCGGTGCCATCTTCGCGCAACTGCGGCACTTCGCTGCGGCAGCGCGCGATCACATAGGGGCAGCGGGTATGGAAGCGGCAGCCGGAGGGTGGATTGAGCGCGCTCGGCAGCTCGCCCTCCAGCACGATGCGGCTGCGCTTGGCGCGCGGCTTCGGCACCGGGATCGCCGACAGCAATGCGCGGCTGTAGGGATGCCGCGGGGCGGCGAACAGTGCCCGCGCGTCCGCGGTCTCGACGATGGTGCCGAGATTCATCACCGCGACGCGGTCGGCGATGTGCTTCACCACGGCCAGATCGTGCGAGACGAAGATGTAGGCAAGCTTCAGGCGATCCTGCAGGTCGCGCAGCAGATTCAGGATCTGCGAGCGGATCGAGACGTCGAGCGCCGACACCGGCTCGTCGCAGATGATCAGCTTCGGCTCGACCGCGAGCGCGCGGGCGATCGCGATGCGCTGGCGCTGGCCGCCGGAGAATTCGTGCGGGTAGCGGCGCGCAAAGCGCGGCTCGAGCCCGACCAGCCGCAGCAGCTCATCGACCCGTTCACGGCGGCCCGCCGCCGGAACGAGATTGTGCAGCGCCAGCGGCTCGGTCAGGATCTGGCTCACGGTCATGCGCGGGTTGAGCGAGGCATAGGGATCCTGGAAGATCAGCTGCGCGTCGCGGCGGAACGCGCGCAACTGTTCGGCATCGAGCGCGCCGAGGTCGCGGCCCTCGAAGCGGATACGTCCGGCGTCCGGCTCGATCAGTCGCAGCACCAGCCGGCTGACGGTGGATTTGCCGCAGCCGGATTCGCCGACCAGCGCCAGCGTCTTGCCGGCCTCAACCGTGAAGCTGACGCCGTCGACCGCCTTCACATGGGCGGTCGGCCGTCCGAACACCGAACGTTCGGCGACGAAATGCTTCACCAGTCCTTCGACCTCGAGCAGCGCGGTCATGACACCAGCCGTTCCAGCGGCGCACGGATGCAGCGCGAGGCGTGGGTTGCGTTCAGCATCGCGAGAGGCGGCGGCGAGCTTGTGCAGGCGTTCTCGACGAACGGACACCGCGCGGCGAAGCGGCAGCCGGCGGGCGGGTTCGCCATGTTCGGCACCATGCCCTCGATAGTCGCGAGATGGCTGGTGCGGCGATCGAGCCGCGGGATCGAGCCGAGCAGGCCGACCGTGTAGGGGTGCTGCGGATTGGCAAACAGCTCATCCACCGGGGCGCGCTCCACGATCTCGCCGGCATACATCACCGCGACCTCGTCGCAAACCTCGGCGACGACGCCGAGATCGTGGGTGATCAGGATGATGGCGGCGCCGCTCGCGGCCTTCAGCTCGCGCATCAGATCGAGGATCTGCGCCTGCAGCGTGACGTCGAGCGCGGTGGTCGGCTCGTCGGCGATCAACAGCTGCGGATCGCAGGCCAGCGCCATCGCGATCATCACGCGCTGGCGCATGCCGCCGGACAGCTTGTGCGGAAACTCGTCGATGCGCTTCTCGGGCGAGGGGATGTGGACCCGGCGCAGCAGCTCGATGGTGCGCTCGCGCGCCGCGCGCCGGGAGCCGCCGCGGTGGCGCAAGATCGTCTCGGTGATCTGGTCGCCGATGGTGAAGCTCGGGTTGAGCGAGGTCATGGGCTCCTGGAAGATCATCGCGAGGCGATTGCCGCGCAAGTCGCGCAGCGTCGCATCCGGCACGTCGAGCAGGTCGAAGCCGTCGAAGCGGATCGTGCCGGTGACCGCGGCGGACTGCTTCGGCAGAAGCCCCATGATCGCGAGCGACGTCACGCTCTTGCCGCAGCCGGATTCGCCGACCAGGCCGAGTGTGGCGCCGTTGGCGACCGACAGATCGACGCTGTCGACGGCATGCGTGACGCGGCCGTCGTCGCCCTGGAAGGTGACGCGCAGGCCCTCGATCTCGATCAGCGGGCCGGTGGTCATTCGCGGCTCGTGGATGCCGCGGCGATTGCGGCGTTGATCGCCGCGCGGTCGCTGGTTCCGGCAGGATTGCCGCGGGTCGGCATGAAGGTCCGGAACGGCACCCAATGTTCGCGGCTAACCGCTTCCAAACGTTCGAGCTCGCGCAGGGGATCGGTGTGGTCGTCGACCCGCAGGTCGAGCAACGGCCATTCCTCGGTGCCGTGGATCAGGAGCGCCGCCGACTGCTTGCCGCGCTTGTCGCCGCCGGCCGCCTCGCCGGCGAACATCGCCTTGATCAGCCGTTCCGCGAACGGAAGCGCTTCATTCGCGGCATAGACGCGCGCGGTCTCGTCGAGCACCGCGGGCCCGGCCAGCATGTTGCCCGCGATCGAAAAGCCGTCGCCGGCGATCTGGCCGAACCAGTCGACGCAATCCTTGCCGGAATGCGCGGCGATGCGGCCCTTGGCATCGATGACATGCACCTGCCGGCTCTCGCGGCCGCCGTCGGGCGCGAGCAGCGCCGCGATCATGTCATGCGGGTTCTTTCCCTCGCGCAGCAGCGCGAGGCCATCGATGCCGTAATAGGGATTGACCAGCGCCTGCGTCGCGATGGCGCCGATCCCGGGTGCAATGTGCGGCACGAGCGCGCCGACCGCGAAGAACCGCGTCGCGACGGCGATGCCGAGCTGGCCGGTGGCGCTGTCGCGGGCGATAATCGACCAGGTCATCCGAAACCTCTAGCGGCCTGCGGCGTAACCCTGCATGCCGCGCGGGTTGGCGGCGGCGCGGCGGCGGGGGCCGACCTTCGATGCCGCGGTGAGGCGGCCTTCCGACCAATCCGGTCCAATCTCCACCACGTGGCCGCGGCGTTTCAATTCGTCGATGGTCGATTTCGGCACGCGGTTTTCCAGCACCAGCACGCCGGGGCGCGAGGTGCGCGGCCAGAACGAGATCGGGAAATGCTCGGAGTGCCAGGCCGGCGCGTCGATCGCCTCCTGCAGATTCAGCTTTGCATGGACGTGGCGCAGGAAGAATTGCGTGATCCACTGGTCCTGCTGGTCGCCGCCCGGCGAGCCCCAGGAGAGATACGGCTCGCCATCGCGCAGCGCCATGGTCGGCGACAGCGTGGTGCGCGGCCGCTTGCCCGGCGCGAGCGAGGCCGGGTGGTTTTCTTCCAGCCAGAACATCTGGGCGCGGCTGCCGAGGCAGAAGCCGATCTCCGGAATCACAGGCGAGGATTGCAGCCAGCCGCCGGACGGCGTCGCCGAGATCATGTTGCCGGCCTTGTCGACGATGTCGAAATGCACGGTGTCGCCGCGCACCTCGCCGAACCGGCCGACGGTCGGCTCGCCGGCGCCCATGGCGCCGACCGCTTCGCGATGCCCTTCGGCGTGTCGCAGCTTCACGACGCCGCCGAAACCTGTGACCGAGCCGGGGCGGAAGTCGAGCGAAGCCTTGTCCTTCGAGATCAGTTTGCGCCGCTCGTTGTTATAGGCATCGGACAGCAGCGTCTCGATCGGGATATCGGTGAACTTGGGGTCGCCATAGAACGTCTCGCGATCGGCATAGGCGAGCTTGGCGGCTTCGATCTGCAAATGGATGAAGTCGGGGCCGGCGGGGTCGAGCCCGTCAAGCTCAAAGCCCTTCAACAGCGCGAGCTGCTGCAACATCACCGGACCCTGGCTCCAGACGCCGCACTTCTGCACGGTGTAACGGCCGTAATCATAGGTCAGCGGCGCCTCGATGGTCGGCTGCCAGCGTGCCATGTCGTCGGCCGAGAGCACGCCGCGATGCGGCGAGCCGGAGACGTCCATCACCTCCTGGGTGCGGCAGAATTTGTCGATCGCCTCGGCGACGAAGCCCTTCGACCAGGCCTGCCGGGCGCGCTCGATCTGCGCCACGCGGTCACCGCCGGCGCTCTCCGCCTCCGTGAGGATGCGTGTGTAAGTTTCCGCGAGCTTCTTGTTGGTGAAGAGCGTGCCGGGCTTCGGCACCTCGCCGTTCGGCAGATAGACGTCGGCCGATGTGGTCCAGTATTTCCGGAACAGCTGCTCGACGGTCTTGATGGTGGCGGAGGCGCGCTCGACCAGCGGATGGCCGTCACGCGCATAGCCGATCGCGGGCTCCAGCACGTCGCGCAGCTTCAGTGTGCCGTAATCGCGCAGCAGCAGCATCCAAGTTTCGAACGTGCCGGGCACGCAGGCGGCCAGCAGGCCGGTGCCGGGCACCATTTCCAGGCCTTCTCCGCGATAATGCGCAATCGTTGCCTTCGCCGGCGCCGGGCCCTGGCCGCAGATCACTTCGGTTTTGCCGCGCT
This sequence comes from Bradyrhizobium viridifuturi, assembly GCF_001238275.1. GTDB lineage: Bacteria > Pseudomonadota > Alphaproteobacteria > Rhizobiales > Xanthobacteraceae > Bradyrhizobium > Bradyrhizobium viridifuturi. Next base: position 13,509 of record NZ_LGTB01000051.1, on the reverse strand, counting down.
TGACGTCGTGCACGATGATCGGGACGTCGCCGCCAGGGCCGTTCAGATGCGGCTCGACGACTTGCAGCGTGAAGGCAGCTGCAACGCCCGCGTCAAATGCGTTGCCGCCTTTTTCCAGCGTTGCCATGCCGACCGCGGTCGCGATCCAGTGGGTCGAGGTGACGACGCCGAATGTGCCTTCGATCTCCGGCCTTGTGGTGAATGGATCGGGGTTGACGTTGCTCATGGCTATTCACCGTTAGGCGGCTTGTTGGGCTTTTTGCGCGCGCACTTGATCACAGCCGGGCTGGTATGCCAACCGCTTGGTGGACATGGCCGCTCCCATCCGCGTGATCATGCCGGAACGGCGGCGGCAGGGCTGTTGACGGCGTGGCAGGCGACACCGTCGATCAGTTCCGGCGTCTTCTCGCGGCAGAGATCGAAGGCGAGGGGACAGCGCGGATTGAACGAGCAGCCCCGCGGCGGATCGATCGGGTTGGGAATCTCGCCCTTGACCGGGATGCGCTGGCGGCCGGACATCGCAAGGTCCGGCACCGCGCCGAGCAGCATCCTGGTGTAGGGCATCCGCGGGTTCTCGAACAGTTTCCGGCCCTCGGCGATCTCGACGATGCGGCCGAGATACATCACCCCGATCCGGCTCGCCATGTGGCGGACGACCGCGAGATTGTGGCTGATGAAGAGATAGGTCAGGCCGAACTTGTCCTGCAGGTCGCGCATCAGATTGAGGATCTGCGCCTGTACGGAGACGTCGAGCGCCGAGGTCGGCTCGTCGCAGACGATGAACTCGGCTTCGGAGGCCAGCGCGCGGGCGATCGCGATGCGCTGGCGCTGGCCGCCGGAAAATTCGTGCGGGAATTTCTGGCCGTCGTCGGGGTGCAGGCCGACCAGCGAGAGCAGTTCGCCGACCCGGGCCTTGATGTCGCGCTCGCCCTGAATCAGGTCGAAGGCGCGGATCGGCTCGGCGACGATGGCGGCGACCCGGTAGCGCGGATTGAGGCTCGCATAAGGGTCCTGGAAAACCATCTGGATGCGCCGGCGCAGCCGGCGGCGCGCCTGGCCCTGCCGCGGATCGGTCATCGAGACGCCGTCGATGACGACTTCGCCCGAGCTCGGCGGCAGCAGGCCGACGACCATGCGCGCGACCGTGGTCTTGCCGGAGCCGGATTCGCCGACCAACGCAAAGGTCTCGCCGCGCTTGATGTCGAAAGAGACGCCGTCGACGGCTTTGAGGAATTCGGGATGGCCGCCCTCGATCACGCGGTTGAGCCATGGCTTCGAGACATCGAAGACGCGGCGCAAATTCCTGACCTCGATCAGTGTCCCGCTCATGCCGCGGTCTCCTTCGCCGGCTCGAACAGATGGCAGGCGACCGACTGCGTGCCTTGCCGGATCGGTTCGGGGCGTTCGACGCGGCAGCGATCGAAGGCAAACGCGCAGCGCGGGTTGAACGGGCAGCCCGGCGGGATCGCCGACAGCCGCGGCATCGAGCCGGGGATCTGCACCAGGCGCTTGTCCTCGCCGGCCAGCGTCGGGATCGCGCCCATCAGGCCCTTGGCGTAGGGATGCAGCGGGTTGCGCACCACCTCCTGCACCGGGCCGATCTCGGCGATGCGGCCCGAATACATCACCGCGACGCGGTCGCAGGTCTCGGCGATCACGCCCATGTCGTGGGTCACCAGCATCACGGCGGTGCCGTGATCGCGGCCGAGCCGCTTGATCAGCGCGATGATCTGCGCCTGCACCGAGACGTCGAGCGCGGTGGTCGGCTCGTCGGCGATGATCAGCTCGGGCTCGGCGCAGATCGCGAGCGCGATCACGACGCGCTGGCGCATGCCGCCGGAGAATTCGTGCGGATAGCCGTCGATGCGCTTCTCCGGTGCGGGGATGCCGACCTCGGCCAACAGGTCGATGGCGCGCCGGCGCGCGGCGCTTTCGCTGAGGTTGGTGTGGGTGCGGATCGTCTCGACGATCTGGTCGCCGATCCGGTACAGCGGATTGAGGCTGGTCAGCGGATCCTGGAAGATCATGCCGATCCGCTTGCCCCTGACGCGGCGGATCTCCTCCGGCGGAAGATGGTCGATCCGGCTGCCCGACAGCTCGATCTCGCCGGCGGAAATGCGGCCGGGCGGATCGATCAGCCCGATCACCGCAAGGCCGGTGACCGACTTGCCGGCGCCGGACTCGCCGACCACGCCCAGCACCTCGCCCTTGGCGATGTCGAACGACACGCCGTTGACGGCGCGCAAGGTGGCGCGGCGGGTGACGAATTCCACCTCGAGATTGCGCACGGAAAGGACAGGCTGGGTCATCGGAGCTTCGGGTTGAGGGCGTCGCGCAGCCAGTCGCCGAGCAGGTTGATTGAGAGGATCAGGCCGGCCAGGGCGATGCCCGGGAAGGCGACGATCCACCATTCGCCGGCAAACAGATAGTTGTTGCCGATCCGGATCAGGGTGCCGAGCGAGGGCATGGTATCGGGCATGCCGGCGCCGAGGAACGACAGCGTCGCCTCGGTGATGATGGCAAGCGCGAGGTTGATGGTGGCGATCACGAGGATCGGGCCCATCGTGTTCGGCAGCACGTGGCGCAGCAGGATCTTCGGCGCCGGCAGGCCGATCAGCTGCGCCGCCGCCACATAATCCTTGTTCTTCTCGACCATCACCGAGCCGCGCACGGTGCGCGCATACTGCACCCAGAAGCTGAGCCCGATCGCGACGATCAACACGCCGAGCGTGTTCATCTCGTCGAGCCGGTTGCCGAGCAGCGATTTGGCGACGCCGTTGACGAGGAGCGCGATCAGGATCGCGGGGAAGGTGAGCTGCACGTCGGCGATCCGCATGATCACGCTGTCCACCGCGCCGCCGAAATAGCCGGCGACCAGCCCGAGGGCGATGCCGAGCGCGCCCGCGAAGATGACGCCGGCCAGGCCGACCGCAAGCGAGATGCGTAGCCCGAAAAGGATCGCGGAGAGCACGTCGCGGCCTTGCTCGTCGGTGCCGAGCAGGAACGGGCTCTGGCCGTCGGCGGTCCATAGCGGTGCGATCCGTGAGTTGATCAGCTGCAGCTGCGCCGGATCGAACGGGTTCTGTACCGCGAGCCAGGATGCGAAGATGGCCAGCAGGAAGAACAGCAGCGTGATCGCGGCGGCGACCATCGTCAGGCGGGAGCGGCGGAACGAATAGAAGATGTCGCTGTCGAGCGCGCGCTTGAACCAGCCGGCAGCTGGCTGATGGTCTTGCGGGCGATGGGGGACGACGGCGTCTGACATCGGTTGGTCCCTCACGCCGCGCGGCCGACGGTCGAGCGCAAGCGCGGATCGACCACGGTGTAGAGGATGTCGACCACGAGATTGATGGTGACGAAGATCAGCGAGACCATCAGGAGATACGCGGCCATGATCGGGATATCGACGTTCTGCACGGCCTGCACGAACAGAAGCCCCATGCCTGGCCATTGGAACACGGTTTCGGTGATGATCGAGAAAGCAATAACCGAGCCAAATTGCAGGCCGGCCACGGTGATCACCGGAACCAGCGTGTTCTTCAGCGCGTGGCCGAAATGGATCGCGCGCGTGGTCAGGCCGCGGGCGCGGGCGAAGCGGATATAGTCGGTTCGCAGCACTTCCAGCATCTCGGCGCGCACCAGCCGCATGATCAGGGTCATCTGGAACAGTCCGAGCGTGATCGCCGGCATGATGATCGCCTTCCAGCCGGAGACCGTGAGCAGCCCGGTCGACCACCAGCCGAGCTTCACCACTTCGCCGCGGCCGAACGACGGCAGCCAGCCCAGGGTCACCGCGAACAGATAGATCAGCAGGATGCCGATCAGGAAGGTCGGCAGCGAAATGCCGATCAGCGATATCGCCTGGAATAATCTGGCCAGGATGGTGTCGCGACGCAGCGCCGAATAGACCCCCATCAGGATGCCGGCCACCATTGCAAGGATTGTGGCGACGATCGCGAGCTCCAGCGTCGCCGGCATGCGTTCCGCCAACAGCGAGGAGACCGGCAGACGGAACTGGTAGGACACGCCGAACTTGAATTGCAGCGCGTTGATGAAGTAGCGGCCGAACTGCACCAGCACCGGATCGTCCAGGCCGAGCGAATGCCGGATCTCAGCGCGCTGCGCCGCCGAGGTATCGATCGAGACCATCTGGTTCACCGGATCGCCGGCGAAGCGGAACATCGCGAACGCGATGACGCCTACGGCGAGCATGACGCCGATCGCCTGCAGGACGCGGCGAAGAGTGAAAGCGAGCATCTCTACCTTTCACTGCTTTTGACATGTGGCGCGCGGCTTTGCGCGACCGGAAAACGAGAGGTCCCGGAAGCCTGCGCTTCCGGGACCCAATTCGCCGAAACCACTATTCACCCTGCTTGGTCGCCCAGTAGAGCAGCACCTGGTTGTCCGCGCGCTGGGTCAATTTGACCTTCTTCGACACGCCCCACACCAGCGGCTGCTGATGCAGCGGAATGTAGCCGTAATCCTTGATGACGATTTCGTAGGCTTGCTTGATCAGCTGGTCGCGCTTGGCCGTGTCGCTCTCGACCAGGACCTTGTCGGTGAGTGCGTCGACTTCCTTGTTGCAATAGCCGCCGAGATTGGCCTCGCCCCGGGTGGAATCCTTCGGATCGTCGCGGCAGCCGAGGATGTCGTGCAGCACGTTGTGCGAGTCCGATGTCGCCGGCGTCCAGCCCAGCATGAAGAATGAGGTCTGGTAGCCGCCGGGCTTCAGCACCTTGGCGAAATACTGCGCCTTCGGCTGCGCCAGCAGGTTCACCTTGATGCCGATGCGGGCCAGCATGCCGACCACCGCCTGGCAGATCGCGGCGTCGTTGACGTAGCGGTCGTTCGGGCAATCCATCGTGACTTCGAAGCCGTTCGGGTAGCCGGCCTCGGCGAGCAGCTTCTTGGCCCCGTCTGGATCAAGTTTCGGCCGGGTGAACTCCTTCGACAGCGGATAGAGCTCGGGCGCGATCATCAGCGTCGAAGGGGTCGACATGCCGCGCATGACGCGGGTCTTGATCAGATCGACGTCGATCGTCTTGTAGAAGGCTTCGCGAACGCGGATGTCCTTGAACGGATTCTTGCCCTTGACGTTGGAATAGAGCAGCTCGTCGCGCGCCATGTCCATGCCGATGAAGATGGTGCGGATCTCCGGCGCGGTCATCACGGTGGCGATGCCGCTGGAATTGACGCGCTGGATGTCCTGCAGCGGAACCGGCTCGATGACATCGACCTCGCCCGAGAGCAACGCGGCGACGCGGGTGGCGTCGGAGCCGATCGGGGTGAAGATGATCTCCTTGAGATTATGCTCGGGCTTGCGCCAATAGTCTGCAAACGGCTTGAACACGGTCTTCACGCCGGGCTGATGGCTCTCGATCGTGAAGGGGCCGGTGCCGTTCTCGTGCAGCGCCGCGTAGCTCGGGGTGGTCGCGGAGGCGGGCGTCGGTGCAACCGAGTTGTTCTCCTCGCACCACTTCTTGTCCATGATGTACCAGCTATCCCATTGCGAGATCAGGATGGGATTGGGCGAGTCCAGCGTCACGTCGACGGTGTAGTCGTCGACCTTGGTGAACTTGGCGTCGGCCGGGACGTTGCTGAGGAAGTTGGAGCCCTTGGCGCGGACGCGGTCGGCGGAGAACAGCACGTCGTCGGCGGTGAAGGGATCGCCATTGTGGAATTTCACGCCCTTGCGCAGATGGAAGCGCCATTTGGTCGGGGTCAGCGTCTCCCAGCTTTCCGCCAGTGCCGGAATGATCTTGAGGTCCTTGTCGCGCGTGGTGAGGCCTTCGTAGACGTGCGCATGGTGCGCGATCGTCGTGGTTTCCTTCAGTGTGTAGGGATCCAGCGACTTGAGCTCGCCCTGATTGGCATATCTCAGCGTCTGGGCCGATGCCGGCAAGGCAAAGGCGATGAGCGCGACGGCAGTCGCCGCAAACGAACTCCAACGTACCGACATGTGATCCCGCGTCCCCGATTTTGTCCGCCGGCTGCTTTGTCCGGCTGGTATTATTGATGCATGTTGCCAGAGTTTACCGGCCGCGCAAGCGCGATTTCCCAAAGGGTTAATCAGCTCGCGCGGGTGCAGCGCAATGAATGGCAATCGAGAGTAGGCGGTCGGCGTGGCCGCGTGACATTCGACTTTGGGAGTGCCGCTTGCCGGTCACGGGAATGATCGCCGGCGGCCAGTCTTTGGCGGTCGCTCCAGACGGTTTGGAGCCGTCGTTCCAAACGGTTTGGAGCCATCGTTCCAAACGGTTTGGTTGACCATAACGGATGATTGAGGCCGACTATACATCGGCGCCGGCACGGTTCGCTTGCGCGAGCGACCCCGTCCCGGCGATACTGGGCCAGTCAAGGCGCATTTGAGGAGGCGAATATGAAGGTCAACGTCGAGGTAGATTGTACGCCCCTCGAAGCGCGGCAATTCTTCGGCCTGCCCGATGTGCAGCCGATGCAGACCGCGGTCATGGACAAGCTGCAGCAGCAGATGCTGTCCAACATCGAGAAGATCTCGCCGGAATCGCTGATGCAGAGCTGGTTCACCTTCGATCCCAAGCTCGCCGAGCGCTTCCAGGACATGTTCGTGGCGATGGCCGGCTTCGGCGGCACGAGCAAGAAGAAATAGTGACCGACATGGACAGGAGTGTTGATGGGACCGAACGCCGGTTGCGCCCACCCAGCCTGTTCCTGATGCTGGCGGAGGCGCGCGGCGTGCTCGAGCTGAATTCGAGCCTCTTGCTGTCGCCTTTGCTGATGCAGGCGCCGAAGGGCGACGGTCATCCGGTGCTGGCGCTGCCGGGCTTCCTCGCCAGCGATCTTTCGATGGCGCCGATGCGGCGTTATCTGAAGGAGCTTGGCTATGATGCCTATGCCTGGAACATGGGCCGCAATTTCGGCGGGATTTCCAGCAGGCGCGCCGCGTTGCGCGACCTGCTGAAGCGGGTCCATGAGGCGTCGGGGCGCAAGGTTTCGATCATCGGCTGGAGCCTCGGCGGCGTTTATGCGCGCGACCTGGCCTCGCAGATGCCGGAGCTGGTGCGCTCCATCGTCACGCTGGGCAGCCCGTTCGCCGACGACATCCGCGCCACCAATGCGACGCGGCTCTATGAGCTGTTGTCCGGCGAGGGCGTGGACGACATCCCCGAGATCCGCGCCGCCATCGCCGGCGACATGCCGGTGCCGACCACCTCGATCTATTCCCGTACCGACGGCATCGTGAACTGGCGGACCTCGCGGGTGCGCCCGTCGGAGCGCGCCGAGAACATCGAGGTGCATCTCGCCAGCCATCTCGGTCTCGGCGTCAACCCCGCAGCCCTGTGGGCGATCGCGGACCGGCTGGCACAGCCGGAGGGTGAGTTCCGGCATTTTGACCGGTCGGGCCCCTTTGCCATTGCCTACGGGCCGGCAGAACAGGCACTATCCTAACGACGAGAAGCGCCGCCAAGGCGCCCGCGTAAGTTGGCTCTCGGGAGGAGATCATGAGCGACGCCAAGAAGCTGTCCTCGCTGGACGCATCGTTTCTGTATCTGGAAACGCCGGAAATGCCGATGCATGTCGGCAGCATGGCGATCTTCCGGCTGCCCGACGGCTACAAGGGCGACTTCTTCGAGGAGTTCAAGGCGATGATCGCCTCGCGGCTGCACATCGCGCCGATCCTCAAGGCGCGCCTGCAGAAGGCGCCGCTCGACATCGACCATCCGTCCTGGGTGGAGGACGACCAGTTCGACATCGACCGCCACATCTTCCGCGGCAGCCTGCCGGCGCCGCACGATCGCGCCACGCTGGAGCGTATCGTCGGCTGGATGCACGCCAAGCTCTTGAACCGCGCCCGCCCGCTCTGGGAGTTCTACGTCTTCGAGGGCATGAAGGACAACGAGATCGGGCTCTATTCCAAGATGCATCACGCTTGCATCGACGGCGGCGCGGGTGCTGCGCTGACCAGCATGATCTACGACCTGACACCGGTGCCGCGCGAGATCGAACCGCCGAGCGCAAAGAAGGTCGCGCAGGAGCCGCGCGATATCGCGGCCAATTTGATCGACGCCTATCAGCAGCTCTGGACCCAGCCGTTCGAGGCCGCCGCCGCGGCGCAGAAGAGCCTCGAACTTCCCCGTTCCGGCAAGAGCGACCTCGGCTCGATCCTGTTCGACAACGCCATGTTCCAGATCGAGAGCGCGGTGAAGTTCGCGGGCTCGATGCCGACCGTCATGAAGAGCCTGTCCGACGTCGTCGCCAAGATCGCCGATCCCCGGTCGCGCGAGAACCTGCAGGCGATGTCCTCACCGCCGACCATCCTCAACAAGGCGATCTCGTCGGAACGCAGCTTCGCTGGCACCTCGATCTCGCTGTCGCGCGCCAAGGCACTGGCGAAAGCGTCCGGCGGCAAGCTCAACGACGTCGTGCTGGCGCTCGCCTCCGGCGTGGTGCGGCGCTACCTGATCAGCCAGGGCGCGCTGCCCAACAAATCGCTGACCGCCGGCGTGCCGATCTCGCTGCGCGAGGAGGGCAATGCCGAATCCAACAACCAGGTGTTCGGCATGATCTGCTCGATCGCCACCGACGTCGAGGATCCCAAGAGGCGGTTGGAAACCATCATCGCGCAGTCCACCAAGTCCAAGGAGATGTCGCATCCGCTGCGGGCCTTGGTGCCGCAGGTGACCAACATCTCGCTGCTGGGCGCGCCGATCCTGGTGCAGATCCTGGCGCTGCTGTACAGCCGCTCCGACCTCTCCAACGTGCTGCCGCCGGCGACCAACATCACGGTCTCGAACGTGCCGGGGCCGCGGCAGACGCTGTATGCGGCGGGCGCCGAGCTGCTGCACATCTTCCCGGTTTCGATCTCGACCCACGGCGTTGCGCTCAACATCACCGTGCAGAGCTACCGCGATCAGCTCGATTTCGGCTTCATCGTGGGTGCCAACATCATTCCCCATGTGCAGGTGATGTGCGACATGCTGCCGCTCGAGTTCGATGCACTCGAGGCGGCGTTCGCTCCCCCGCCTGCGGACATCAAGGGCGCAGCCGAATAGGAATTGCTTCAATGATCGAAATGCCACCGCTGCAGTTCGCCGAGACCAACGGCATCCGCATGGGGTTCTACGAAGCCGGCCCCAGGACCGACGCGCCGCCCGTGGTGCTGTGCCACGGCTGGCCTGAACTGGCATTCTCCTGGCGTCACCAGATCAAGGCGCTGGGCGATGCCGGGATCCGGGTGATTGCACCGGATCAGCGCGGCTATGGCGCCACCGACCGGCCGGAGCCGGTCGAGGCCTATGACATGGAGCACCTGACCGGCGATCTGGTCGGTCTGCTCGACCATCTCAAGATCGACAAGGCGATCTTCGTCGGTCACGACTGGGGCGGCTTCGTCGTCTGGCAGATGCCGCTCCGGCATCCCTCCAGGGTCGCCGGCGTCGTCGGCGTCAACACGCCGCATTGGGACCGGGCGCCTGTCGATCCGATCGCGCTGTTCCGCCAGCGCTTCGGCGATCACATGTACATCGTCCAGTTCCAGGATCCGGGGCGCGAGCCGGACCGGATTTTCGGCAGCCGGGTCGAGCAGACCTTCGATGCCTTCATGCGCAAGCCGGCGCCGCGTCCCGCGGATGCGCCGCCCGAACAGCCGATCGCCGGTGTCGGCGCCTCGGCGCGGCTCAATCTGGCGTTTCCGCAGATGATCGCGAACTACGACGCCAAGCATGATCCGCGGACGCCGATCCTGTCGGCCGAGGAGAAGAAGGTGTTCGTCGACACCTTCACCAAACCGGCTTCACCGGCGGCATCAACTGGTATCGCAATTTCACCCGCAACTGGGAGCGTTCGGCCGGGCTCGACCATCACGTCCGGGTGCCGTCGCTGATGATCATGGCCGAGAACGACGCGGTGCTGCCGCCTTCCGCCGCCGACGGCATGGAGAAGCTGGTGCCGGACCTCGAAAAATATCTGGTCAAGGACAGCGGCCATTGGACGCAGCAGGAAAAGCCTGACGAGGTCAGCGCAAAGCTGATCGAATGGCGCAGAAAGCGGTTTGGGTGACGACGCTACGGTAGAGCCGTCATTGCGAGCGAAGCGAAGCAATCCATCTGCCCGCATATGAGGAGCGATGGATGCTTCGTCGCTTCGCTCCTCGCAATGACGGGTGGAAAGACAAGGGGGCGATCTCAACATGGCGTCCGGCAACAGACTGAGTCCGATCCCGCATCCGCCGACGAAACCGGTGGTCGGCAACATGCTGTCGCTGGATTCGACCGCGCCGGTGCAGCATCTGGTGAAGCTCTCCAAGGAGCTCGGACCGATCTTCTGGCTCGACATGATGGGCGCGCCGCTCGTGATCGTGTCCGGCCATGACCTGGTCGACGAGCTTTCCGACGAGAAGCGCTTCGACAAGGCGGTGCGCGGTTCGCTGCGCCGGGTGCGCGCGGTCGGCGGTGACGGGCTGTTCACCGCCGACACCAAGGAGCCGAACTGGAGCAAGGCGCACAACATCCTGATGCAGCCGTTCGGCAACCGCGCCATGCAGTCGTATCACCCGAGCATGGTCGATATCGCCGAGCAGCTGGTCAAGAAATGGGAGCGCCTCAACGCCGACGAGGAGATCGAGGTCGTCCACGACATGACGGCGCTGACCCTCGACACCATCGGACTGTGCGGCTTCGACTATCGCTTCAATTCGTTCTATCGCCGCGACTACCACCCTTTCGTGGAATCGCTGGTGCGCTCGCTCGAAACCATCATGATGACCCGCGGCCTGCCGCTCGAAGGCCTGTGGATGCAGAAGCGGCGCAAGACGCTCGCCGACGACGTCGCCTTCATGAACAAGATGGTCGACGAGATCATCGCCGAGCGCCGCGGCAACACCGCCGCGACCGACGACAAGAAGGACATGCTGGCCGCGATGATGACCGGCGTCGACCGCGCCACCGGCGAGCAGCTCGACGACGTCAACATCCGCTACCAGATCAACACCTTCCTGATCGCCGGCCACGAGACCACCTCTGGCCTGCTGTCGTGCACGATCTACGCGCTGCTGAAGCATCCCGAGGTGCTGAAGAAGGCCTATGAGGAGGTCGATCGCGTCCTCGGTCCCGACGTCGATGCGCGGCCGACCTATCAGCAGGTGACGCAGCTCACCTACATCACCCAATGCCTGAAGGAAGCGCTGCGGCTGTGGCCGCCGGCGCCGGCCTACGGCATCGCGCCGCTGAACGACGAGATGATCGGCGGCAAGTACAAGCTGAAGAAGAACACCTTCATCACCATCCTGGTGATGGCGCTGCACCGCGATCCCTCCGTCTGGGGCCCGAACCCGGATGTGTTCGATCCCGAGAATTTCAGCCGCGAGGCGGAGGCCAAGCGCCCGATCAATGCCTGGAAGCCGTTCGGCAACGGCCAGCGCGCCTGCATCGGCCGCGGCTTCGCCATGCACGAGGCGGCGCTCGCGATCGGGATGATCCTGCAGCGCTTCAAGCTGCTCGACGTGCATCGCTACCAGATGCATCTGAAGGAGACGCTGACCGTCAAGCCAGACGGCTTCAGGATCAAGGTGCGGCCGCGCGACGACAGGGATCGCGGCGCGTTCGCCGGTGCTGCCGGCGCGGTTGCGGCCGCACCGAAGCCGCAGCGCGCGCCGACCACGCGCCCCGGCCACAACACGCCGATGCTGGTGCTCTACGGCTCCAACCTCGGATCCGCCGAGGAACTGGCGACCCGCATGGCCGACCTGTCCGAGATCAACGGCTTCGCCACCCGGCTTGGCTCGCTGGACGACTACGTCGGCAAGCTGCCGGAGGAGGGCGGCGTGCTGATCATCTGCGCCTCCTACAACGGCGCGGCGCCCGACAATGCGACGCAATTCGTCAAATGGCTGGAAAGCGACCTGCCGAAGGACGCCTTCGCCAAGGTGCGCTATGCGGTGTTCGGCTGCGGCAACAGCGACTGGGCGGCGACCTATCAGTCGGTGCCGCGCTTGATCGACGAGCAACTGACCAAGCATGGCGCGCGCGCGGTCTATCCACGCGGCGAGGGCGATGCACGCAGCGATCTCGACGGCCAGTTCCAGAAATGGTTTCCGGAGGCGGCCAAGGTCGCGACCAAGGAATTCGGCATCGACTGGAATTTCACCCGCACCGCCGAGGACGAGCCGCTCTACGCGATCGAGCCGGTGGCGCAGGGCGCGGTCAACACCATCGTGACGCAGGGCGGCGCCGTGCCGATGAAGGTGCTCGCCAACAACGAGCTGCAGACCAAGGACGGTGCGCATCCGTCGGAGCGATCGACCCGGCATATCGAGGTCGAGCTGCCGGCTAGCCTGAAATATCGCGTCGGCGATCACCTCAGCGTGGTGCCGCGCAACGATCCGACCCTGGTCGATTCCGTTGCGCGCCGGTTCGGCTTCCTGCCTGCCGATCAGATCCGTCTGCAGGTCTCCGAAGGCCGCCGCGCGCAACTGCCGGTCGGCAATGCCGTGTCGGTCGGACGGCTGCTCACCGAGTTCGTCGAGCTGCAGCAGGTCGCGACCCGCAAGCAGATCCAGATCATGGCCGAGCACACCCGCTGCCCGGTGACCAAGCCGAAGCTGATGGCCTATGTCGGCGACGACGACGCTTCAGCCGAGCGCTATCGCACCGAGGTGCTGGCCAAGCGCAAATCGGTGTTCGACCTGCTCGAGGAGTATCCGGCCTGCGAGCTGCCGTTCCATCTCTACCTCGAAATGCTGTCGCTGCTGGCGCCGCGCTATTACTCGATCTCGTCGTCCCCGGCCGGCGAGGCGCAGCGCTGCAGCGTCACCGTCGGCGTGGTCGAGGCACCTGCGAGTTCGGGCCACGGCATCTACAAAGGCGTCTGCTCGAACTATCTGGCGCGCCGCCGCGCCGGCGACACCGTCCACGCCACCATCAAGGAGACCAAGGCCGGTTTCCGCCTGCCCGACGACAATGCCGTGCCGATCATCATGATCGGGCCGGGCACCGGCCTTGCGCCGTTCCGCGGTTTCCTGCAGGAGCGAGCCGCGCGCAAGGCGAAAGGCGCGACGCTGGGCCCTGCGATGCTGTTCTTCGGCTGCCGCCATCCGGAGCAGGACTTCATCTATGCGGACGAGCTGAAGGCGTTCGCGGCCGATGGCGTCACCGAACTCCACACCGCTTTCTCGCGCGCCGAGGGGCCGAAAACCTATGTGCAGCACCTCGTTGCCGCGCAGAAGGACCGGGTTTGGGAGCTGATCGAGAAAGGCGCGATCGTCTATGTCTGCGGCGACGGCGGCAAGATGGAGCCCGACGTCAAGGCGACGTTGATGTCGATCTATCGCGAGCGCACCGGTGCGGACGCAGATGCTGCGGCGCGCTGGATCGAGGACATGGGCACCAGGAACCGCTACGTGCTCGACGTCTGGGCCGGAGGATAGGCTTGCGGCCTGGGGTGACCGTGATGCATCCCCATCGTCGTCCCTGCGAACGCAGGGACCCATAACCACAGGGTTGTGTTGTTGAAGCAAGCTGTGGCCCCAGCGTC
>NZ_LGTB01000050.1 GCF_001238275.1 Bradyrhizobium viridifuturi | reverse complement strand
GGGGGTGGTTGAAGATTTCACGCGGCGAGCCCTGCTGTTCGATCCGGCCGCCATTCATGAGAACCACGATGTCGGCGAGGGCCATCGCCTCGTCCTGGCCATGCGTCACGTGGATGAAGGTAAGCCCGAGCTCGCGCTGCAGCTTCTTCAGTTCGGCTCTCATCCGCAGCCGCAGGAACGGATCGAGCGCCGAAAGCGGCTCGTCCAGCAGCAGGATCTGGGGCGAGGTAATCAGCGCACGCGCGAGCGCCACGCGCTGCTGCTGGCCGCCGGAAAGCTGACCCGGCAGCCTTGCCGCATAAGGCTGCATATCGACGAGCTCCAGCAACTTCATCGCTTCGGCGCGACGCGCAGCCTTGGCGACGCCCTTCATTTTCAAGGCAAAGCCGACATTGTCGATGACGGAAAGATGCGGGAACAGCGCGTAGGACTGGAACATCATCGCCGTGCTTCGATCGGCAGGGGGCAGGCCCGTCACATTCTTCGGCCCGACAATGATGTCGCCTGACGTCACCGATTCATGGCCGGCCACCATGCGCAGGGTGGATGTCTTGCCGCAGCCCGATGGTCCAAGCAGGCAACAATAGGAGCCGGCCGGAATCTTGAGGTTGATGGCGTCAACCGCGGTGATGCCGCCGTAGGTCTTGGTCAATTGCACCAGTTCGAGCGCCGCCGTCGTCGTCATCCGCACCATTCCGCCAGGCATTACCGAGGACCCAGGGCGGCCTTGTCGCCCCGGGACGCTATCCGGAATTGGATGCAACAGATGTGCCAAAAATTGCGACAGGTGAGACAAAAAGTGGGCAATTCCGCCGTTCGACGCAGCGGACTTGGCTGTCCGCGGCCTTGCTCGTGGAGGCAGGCGGTCGAGGCGATGTTGAAAACGATCCTTTCGCCAGAACCATCTTGATGCAATCAATGCCTTTCCGCGGAACGCCGCGAGCCGCTATGGCCCGCGAATCCTTTGTGACCCTGAAGATCTGGGGAAGTGGATGCGCACAAAATCGGTCAACGTCGTTCGCATTTCCACCAAAGGCCCCGGTGATGTCTCCGGCCTGCTGAGCCTGATCGAGCAGGGCGAGATCGATCCAAAGTCGATCGTCGCGATACTCGGCAAAACCGAGGGCAATGGTGGCGTCAACGATTACACGCGCGAATACGCCGTTTCAGCCCTCAGCGCGACCCTGGCGCCTTATGTCGATCTGCCGCCGCACCGCGTTGAGCAACGGATCGCGTTCGTGATGTCGGGTGGGACGGAAGGTGTGCTCAGTCCCCATATCACCGTCTTTACCCGCGATGGCCCTGCCGATCACCGGGTCGAGGAGATTTCGGGGAAGCGCCTCAGCATTGGGATGGCACACACGCGGGATTTCCTGCCCGAGGAGATCGGTCGTGGCGCGCAGATCAGGGAAACCGCGAAGGCGGTAGCCGCTGCCATGGCCGACGCTGCTATCGTCGATCCGCGGGATGTCCATTTTGTGCAGATCAAGTGTCCGCTTCTGACGAGCGACCGCATCGAGGCCGCGGCGGCGCGGGGCAATGAGACCGTGACCGGCAGCGCATATGGTTCGATGGCGTACTCGCGTGGCGCATCGGCGCTCGGCGTCGCGATGGCACTTGGCGAGATTGAAGGTCGGATTGACGACGAACACGTTCTGCGGCGGCTTGATCTGTTTTCGTCGGTCGCGTCCACGTCGGCGGGCATCGAGCTGATGCATAATGTCGTCATCGTGCTTGGCAATTCGGATTCCTCTGCCGCACCATTCGAGATCGGGCACGCCGTGATGCACGACGCCATTGATTCCGCAGCTGTGATCGATGCATTGAAAAGCGTGCGACTGCACATCGAATACGGTTCCAAACCGTCGACCGCGGCCCGCCAGCTCGTCAACATCTTCGCCAAGGCAGAGGCCTCGCCAAGCGGCAGCATTCGCGGATTTCGTCACATCATGCTTGAGGACACGGACATCAGCTCAACCCGGCACGCCCGCGCTGCCGTAGGCGGATTGATCGGTGGCTTGTCGGGTACCGGCGCCGTCTATGTCTCTGGTGGAGCCGAACATCAAGGGCCGCCCGGCGGCGGGCCCGTAGCTGTCATCGCCCGGCTATTGCCGATCGCTTCCGACTGAGCATTCGGGCTTCGCTAATGCCTGCGAACGTCGATTTCGCTCTGAGGCTGCTGCGCTAGCCAGGCGATGTCGCGCGCTCACCGGGTGCCGAACATTCTGTCTCCGGCATCGCCCAGGCCTGGCACGATATAGCGTGATCGTTCAATCTCTCGTCGATCGCAGCAGTCCAGATCGGGACGTCGGGACACTCGTCCTGAAGTCGGGCAATCCCTTCGGGCGCCGCCAGCAGGCAGACGAAGCGAATGTCCCGGGCGCCTCGCGACTTGAGCAGGCTGACCGCAGCGCAGGCCGAATTTCCCGTCGCAAGCATTGGATCCAACAGGATCACGATACGTTCCGACACGTCCTGCGGGGCCTTAAAGAAGTACTCCACGGCTTGAAGTGTCTCCGGATCACGGTAGAGGCCGATATGCGCGACGCGCGCGGACGGAACGAGCGCAAGCATTCCGTCGAGAAATCCGACGCCGGCCCGCAAGATTGGAGCGAGCGTGAGTTTCTTGCCTGCGATTTTAGGCGCCTTCATCGCGGCGACCGGCGTATCGATGTCGACCATTTCCAGGGGCAGGTCGCGGGTGACCTCGTAGCAGAGAAGCATTCCGATCTCGTTCAGAAGTTCGCGAAACCCCTTGGTGGAGCGATCCTTGTCGCGCATCAGCGAGAGCTTGTGCTGGACCAGGGGATGGCTGACGAGGTTCACGCTGCTCTTGGTCATAAGGTCGCTCTATCCAGATGGGTTGCATGCGAGATCGTGCAAGTCGCGTGCCCGGGCATGTACGCCGCTGTTTCTGGCCATCGAGCACCGCGTGGTCGGATTGGACGGGCAGGCGGTTAGGGAGCGCTTGGCCCCGCAGGTCATGGTCGCGTCGCAAGCACTACGGTTAATGCGCGCGACGCTCTGAAACGGCCGTTGTGTTCGACCGCAGTTCAGCCATACTGAAGAATCCTTCGATTGTTGGCAATCGGATCTATCCCGCCCGGCGAACGATCGACATCTGTGAGTGCGTAGCGATGACTCGCTCTAATCGAACTGATCATATTCGGATTACGTCCCATCCGGCGCCGGGCGCGAAGATTGACTTTCCGATTTCCTGGGGAGCGGCCACGGCGCATGTCCGCGGGCCGGTGATTGGGACGGTTTCACGTCCCCAGCAGCGTAATGTCGTCGGCACCCACGGCGGTTCCTATTCGATCTACCGGGCGCTGGCGGTCTCGTCCGGCGCGCTCGATCCGATCCGGCGTCCTGACCTGACCAATACGCAGCCTGCCGCCACGGTCGGGCCATTCCCGCAATGGACCGAACCCAACCGGATCGTCTCGCTCGATCCATGGGGGCACCTGGCCGCAGAAGCGTTCTCGAAGGAGATCGCCGAGGGCGTCGATATCCGTCCGAGCATTGCGATCACCCGCGCCCGCCTCGATCTGCCGGAATTGCAGGCCGCGATCACCGCCGGTCGGCTCAAGCGCGACGGGACCGTCGTTCACGAGACTGGCAGCATCTCTGTTGTCAAGATCGCGATCGACCCGGTCTGGTATCTGCCCGGAATTGCGGCGCGCTTCGCCACGACCGAAAGCAATCTGCGCAGGCAGTTGTTCGAGCAGACGGCAGGCATGTTTCCGGAGCTGGTCACGCGGCCTGACCTTCATGTGTTCTTGCCGCCGATCGGTGGCACCACGGCTTATCTGTTCGGTGATGTCGCCAAGCTGCCGGACCATCGCACCAGCATCACCTGCCGCGTGCACGACGAATGCAATGGCTCCGATGTGTTCGGCTCGGACATCTGCACCTGCCGCCCGTACCTGCTGCATGGAATCGAGGAATGCGTGCGCGCCGCACAGGCCGGCGGGCTTGGCATCACGATCTACAACCGCAAGGAAGGCCGCGCGCTCGGTGAGGTGACCAAATTCCTGGTCTACAATGCGCGCAAGCGGCAGGAAGGCGGCGATGCCGCCGCGCAGTACTTTGAACGCACGGAATGCGTTGCAGGCGTACAGGATGCGCGGTTCCAGCAGTTGATGCCGGATGTCGTGCACTGGCTCGGGCTGGAACGCATCGACCGCTTCGTTTCCATGAGCGACATGAAGCACGATGCGCTGGTGAGCCAGGGTATCGATATCGTCGAACGCGTGCCGATCCCCGACGATCTCGTGCCGGCGGATGCCCAGGTCGAAATCGTTGCGAAGAAGGCTGCCGGCTACTACTCACCCGAAGCGCCAACCCAGCGGGACTTCGTGGGTCGTTCGCTCGACAAGTATTGAGAGCGGCCTTGTCATCCGTGAATCCAGAGACGTCGGCGGCCCTGTCACTGCTGAATGCCGGGGCGGTGCGGGAGCGCGCAAATCGGCTTCTTGCCATCGGCCTCGAGGACGGGCTTGCGAACTTCCGCATCGATCTCGACCGTTTGGACGGAACGGCCGGTCTGGTGGTGGAGACCACGTCCAAGGCCTACCCCTCGCTGGCGGTACCGTTTCATTCGCGCTGGCGGCATTTTTCCATGAACGGCGTCGATCGCTGGGCGACGTTGGCCGGCCAGACGGCATGGCACGATCCCGCGGAACGGCCCCGCGCCGAGTTCGATCTGGCCGTGGTCAGCGTCTTCCTCGACGCCGGCGCCGGCCCATCATGGCGTTACCACGACCCCGCGACCGGATGGGCGATCGGTCGTTCGGAGGGATTGGGACTGGCCAGCCTTGCGATGTTTACCGGCGGTGTATTCTCGTCGGATCCACGACACCCCCTTCGGGCCGATGCCGACGTGCTGGCGAATCTATCCGTTGCGGACCTCGTCCGCGGCATGCAGGTGTCTGATGCCAATCCGTTGGTCGGCATCGAGGGCCGGGTGAACTTGTTACGCAGCCTCGGCCGGCTGCTGGCCTCGAAGCCGGCGGTGTTCGGACGCTTCGACACGCCGCGGCCGGGCGGCCTGTTCGACTGGCTGGCATCGTTGGCTGACGGCCACAGGCTTCCGGCCCCCGCAATATTGTCGGAGTTGCTCAGGGAATTCGGCCCGATCTGGCCGTCGCGGCTGACGCTCGGTGGAGTGGCGCTCGGGGATTGCTGGAAGCATCCGATGCTGACGACCGCAGATCCGACCAGTCACCTGATGCCGTTGCACAAGCTTTCGCAATGGCTGGCCTATTCGCTGATCGAGCCGCTGCAGCGTGCGGGCATTGAAGTAACGGATATCGACGGTCTGACCGGCCTTGCCGAGTATCGAAACGGCGGGCTCTTCGTCGACGATGGCGTGTTGACATTCCGCAACGAAGGCGATGCAGGCCGGGAGCACGATGTTGCCTCGCCGCTGGTCGTGGAGTGGCGGGCGCTGACGGTGGCGTTGCTCGATCGCGTCGCGGATCATGTGCGACGCCGTCTCGGGCTCGACGCAAATGCATTGCCGCTGGCGAAAATTCTGGAAGGTGGCACTTGGGCCGCGGGCCGACGGCTGGCGCGCGAACGCCGCGCCGACGCATCGCCCCCGATCCGGATCATCAGCGACGGCACGGTATTTTAACGCAGAGAATTGCCATGGAAGCGTCACGATCGTTAGACACCCGCTGGTGCAGCACAAGCTGACGCTGTTGCGCAGTAAAGATACCTCGACTAGGTCGTTTCGCGAACTCTTCACGGAGATCGATCGGGGTTTATATCTGGAAATCCGTGCCGCTTTGGTTTCCGTGCCGGTGGCCGACAAGCCCTGAGTCGCCCCGAGACCCACGTCAACGGGCGATCGGACTCACGAAAATAACGATGGATTTGACGTGGCGAATACCAAGAAGGCCCGCGCTGCTGCTGGCGCGAACAAGAAAAGTAAGGGAGCGGCGCGTTCCGGGATCTCATCTTCCTCGCCTCTCGGCATGTTGGCGCTGCATCTCCTGGAGCAATGGAAGCAGTTCGGCCGCGACGGCATCGTCTTCCTGGCGGAGAGCGAGAACAGGGCCGAGCGCCTCGGCAGCGTGCTGCATTCGCTCGATCCGTCGCTCGAGGTGCTGGTGTTCCCGCGGCTGAATACCTTGCCGTTCGACGGGCTGGAGCCGTCGCGCGAGATCGCTGGCCGACGCGCTTCAGTGTTGCGGCGTCTTGCCAAGAGCAAGAGGCCCGTCTTCCTGGTGTCGACCGCCGAGGCGGTCATGGAGCGGTTGCCGCTGCCCGCGAGTTGGAGCCGCCTCAGCATCAGCTTGAAGGTGGGGGCGCGCCATTCCGAGCAGGATCTCAAGGATCGTCTGGAGGCGCTCGGATACGATCTCGACGAAGAGGCGGATTATCCGGGAAGCGTTCTGTTCCACGGCATGACGTTCGAGGTGTTTCCGGCCGGCGCCCTTGGGCCGTTCAGGATCGAGCATTCCGGCGGCGTGATCCGCAGGATCGCCGGCGTCGATCCGGACGAGCACGACGTCGTCTTCGACGCGCAGGAACTGCTGATCGATCCGATGTCGGAGCAGATCGCGCTGGGAGGCAAAAGGGCGCAGCGCGCGGTGCTGCCGGACTATTGCGACCGCGCACGCTGGATCGCGGACGCCGGCGTCTCCGCTCACGCCGACAGCTGGCTGAGCACGATCAAGGAGGCGGCCGGCCGCCGCGAGGCGGAGCGCGAGTACCTGGGCCCCGCCGACTGGAAGCGGCTGACCAAGCGGATGAGCGTGCTGCCGCGCAAGGCGGCGTTCATCCCGACGCCGGATTTCTCCAAGGTCGCCTCGTCGCGCAAAGCGCTCCGAGCTTTCATCGCCGACACGGAGCGCGCCGGATCGCGGCTGCTGCTCGTCGCGGCAGTGGAGGACGACCTGCGCGCAATGGAGCGAATGGGCGGGATCAAGGCGGAGCGCTTCACCGATTGGAGCGAGGCGGCCAAGGGACGGGGCGGCGAAGCTGCGCTGTTGGCCGACTTCGACACCGGCTTCATCGGTTCAGGCCGCAAGCCGCTTGTCGTGGTGACGGCGACCGATGTGCTCGGCAGCCGGGCTCATCATCCGCAGCCGATGGCCAGAGCCTGGAGTGCGGCATTCGATCACCCCGACGTGCCGGAGCGGGGCGCGGTCGTCGTTCATCTGCAACGGGGCCTCGCCGTGCTCGATGGCCTGCAGACCTACGACATGGGGAAGGGATCATCCCGCGAGATGATCCGGCTGGCATTTGCGGGCGACGATGCCGTCCTGGTGCCGCCCGCCGACCTTGCGCTGATCTGGCCGTATGCCGCGGAGCTCGGCCGGCTGACATTGGACAGGGCCGATGGCAGCACGTGGTGGGGGCGGCGGACCAAGGCGGAGCAGGAAATCCAGATCGCCGCCAAGGCGCTTGCCAAACATATCGCGCAGCGGCGTCGCCGGCGCGCGCCCAAGCTGGTCGCTCCCGGTCCCGCGTATGAGCGCTTCGTCGCGCGCTTTCCGTATTTCACGACCGTCGACCAGGCAAAGGCGATCCGCGACGTGCTGGATGATCTTGCGTCGGGTCATCCGATGGATCGGGTGGTCTGCGGCGACGTCGGATTTGGCAAGACCGAGGTGGCCTTGCGCGCGGCGGCCGCCGTCGCGCTGTCGGGCAAGCAGGTTGCCATCGTCGTGCCGACCACCGTTCTGGCAAGGCAGCACGTCGCGACGTTCCGCAAGCGGTTTGCGCCGCTCGGCATCGAGGTGGGAAGCTTGTCGCGCGCGACGTCGGCGCAGGAGATGAGGGAGACCAAGGAAAGCCTGCGAAGCGGCAAGATGAAGGTCGTGGTCGGCACGCAGGCGATCGCATCGAAGGACGTCAAATTCGCCAAGCTCAGCCTCGTCATCGTCGACGAGGAGCAGCACTTCGGGGCAGCGGAGAAGGCGAAGCTCTCGGGCCTGGCGAAGGGGGTCCATACGCTGTGGATGAGCGCCACGCCGATCCCGCGCACGCTTGCGGCGGGGCTCGCCGGCTTCAGGGATCTCAGCGTGATCGCATCTCCGCCGGTGCATCGGCTGCCGGTCGTGACCAAGATCGCGCCGCTGTCGGACGCCGCCATGGCCGCGGCATTGCTGCGCGAGCAGCGGCGTCACGGGCAGAGCTTCCTGATCTGTCCGCGCATCCAGGATCTCGATCCGCTGCTGGCACGCGTGCAGGCGGTCGCCCCGGAGCTCCGCATCGTTTGCCTGCATGGCAGACTGCCCGCCGATGAGCTTGACGACCGCATGATGAGCTTCGTCGAAGGCGAGGCAGACGTTCTCCTGGCGACCAACATCGTGGAAAGCGGTCTCGACATTCCACGGGCGAACACCATCGTGGTCTGCTGGCCGGAAAAGTTTGGTCTGGCGCAGCTGCACCAGCTGAGGGGACGGGTGGGGCGCGGCGGAACGCGCGCCTTCGCGTACATGCTGACGGAATCGAGCTCGGAGCAGTCCGGCAAGCGTCTGGCCGTTCTGGAGGAGTTCAGCAGGCCGGGCGCCGGGTTTGCGATCAGCGAACGTGATCTGGACCTCAGAGGTGCCGGAGACCTGTTGTCCGAGCGGCAGTCCGGCCACGTGCAGGTGTTCGGGCCGGTGCTCTATAGCCACCTTCTGAAGCAGGCTTCGGAGAAGACCAACGATCGGTCCGCCGATCTGTGGGTGCCCGACCTCAACCTTCCGCTCGCGGATCTCTTGCCACGGAGTTATGTGCAGTCGGAATCGATGCGCCTTGAAATTTATGGCCGCGTCGCCAGGTGCCGGAACGAGGACGATCTGGAAGATCTCGAGGAAGAGACTTCGCGCCGTTTCGGCAAGCTGCCGCCGGCGGGGCGGGATTTCTTCGCGGCGGCAAGGCTCAGGATCGATTGCAAGCGGCGAGGCATCGTGAGGCTCGACGTCGGACCGGAGGCCGTCGCGGCGACGTTCCTCCCGGGGCGGCTGCCGAAATCCAGGGCACGATCGCTACAACGCGACGGCGATCGCGTCTTCTACTCAGGCAGAACACAGGAGCCGCCTTTCGAGCGGATCAACGATCTGCTGGATGTTCTGGACGAGTGAGTGCGACGTCAACTTGGCTGCGCGGGGCTGCGTCACCCGCCCGCTGCTTCGCGAACTGGCTCAAGATACGAGTCTTATGACTCGATCCGACTGCATCGCGCCTCGTGACTGCATCACGCACGCAGTGGAGATATTTCGTCGCGCGCCTGCTGCGGAGAACAAATCGACTGATCCGGCGCGCTGACATCGCGGTGACATGTAGCACCGGTACTGCACACATGAAGCGGTCCGTCCGCCGTTCTTCGACCTGATCCGAGCCATTGGAACGCCCCTTTCAGGCCCGAGTCGGCGGTATCGGGAGCGGGCTATGTTGTTCAGCAATAGGTATTTTTGGGCTGAAATCTTGAGCCCGACACCGGAATCAGTGCCGTCCAAACAGGCTCCGATTTTCGCTTTCTCCGTAGCACTACGCGTTTTGCACACCGTTCCGCCCGGTGTTGCCCAAACTTGTGCCCGCCAGCGGTATCTTAAATATTCCTCTTTTATTTCAATGGTTTGTTGAAATGCCGCAGTTCAAATGCCCGTGATATTTGTGCAACATTTGCCCGAAAACAGCCGCAACTCCTGCTCACCCGAGCGGTCTTTTGTTGCGTGATCGGGGGCCTTCTGTCTCATATGGAACTGCGACGGAGGGGGGCATCCCGAGGTCGTCCCGTTCTAGGTGGTTCGCTTAAGTCCCTCGCGTTCATGCGGGTGTGTCCGAAGGCGCGAAGCGACTGAGCGGGGATTTAAGGGACAAAGGGAACCAACCTGAGGGTGTTTTACCCGGCGGAACCGGAACCTTCCCTGAGATAGAGCAACTTGGAGGTTTAACATGAAGATGGTTAAGAGCCTTATCCTCGGCTCGGCGGCGGCACTCGTCGCGGTCGGCGGAGCTCAGGCGGCCGATCTTCCCGTCAAGGCCAAAGCGGTCGAGTACGTGAAGGTTTGCTCCCTGTATGGTCCCGGTTTCTACTACATCCCGGGCACCGATACCTGTATCAAGCTGGGCGGCTACGTCCGTGCCGACGTCACCGTGAACACGAACTCGGATCACACCGGCAACACCTCGGGTGCCGCCGGCGCGAACAACCGGTTCACCAACGGCTACACCTGGCGCTCTCGTGAAGACCTGAACATCGATACGCGTACCGCGACCGAATACGGTGTCGTCCGTACCTTCTTCGATGCGACGTTCTCGTGGACTTCGGATACCTACGCCGGCCAGGGCAACGGCGCGACCGTTTACTCGCCGATCGGCGCGGTTCAGGCTCCGAACAACTCGAACTCCGGTGCGGTTGCTGGTGGTACGGTTGGCGTCTACTACGCCTTCATCCAGTTCGCCGGCTTCACCATGGGTAAGGCGGTCTCGCAGTTCTCGGCTCCGTGGGCCAACTATCCGGGCAACAACTTCGACGGTCTCGTCGGCGGCGGCGGTACGATCACTGGCGTGAACCAGTTCACCTACACCGCTCAGTTCGGCAACGGCGTGTCGCTGTCTCTGTCGGCTCAGGACCAGACGGCCTACTACCAGGCTGGCGTGAACAACGTCCTCGCGGGTGGCGCTTACGGCACCAGCGATTACGCTGGCACGATTGCTCCGGACCTCGTCGCGATGCTGCGCGTCGACCAGGCTTGGGGTCTGTTCCAGGCGTCGTTCGCGGCGCATGACAACCACGCGGCCTACTACGGCGGCACTGAGTTGACCGGTCATCCGGACGACAAGTGGGGCTGGGCTGGTCAGTTGGCCTTGTCGATCAAGAACATCCCGACCGGACCTGGCGACACCATCAACTTGCAGGGCGTCTACACCAACGGTGCGACGCGCTACAACATCCAGGACCTCGCTGGTTCGGCTGGTGCGAATACCATCTATGGTGGAACCGGTCTGCCGGGCGCCTACCAGAGCGTTGGTATCGGCGTTGCGCCTGACAGCGTGTTCGGTGCTATCGGTGGCGTGAACACCGGGCAGCAGCTGGTCACGACCTGGGGCTTCCGCGGTGCATACGTGCACAACTGGAACCCCTACTGGAACACCTCGATCTACGGTGCTTATGCCGGTATCACCTACAACGATACGGCTAAGACCCTGCTCTGCGGCATCGGCGGCGTGGGCGGTTCGGTTCGCACCACCCTCAATGCTCTGGGCGGCGCGATCACCACCTGCAACCCCGACTACAATATCGCGCAGATTGGTACTCAGACCCAGTGGACCCCGGTCAAGAACCTGACCTTCACGGCAGACCTGACCTACACCCATCTGGATCAGAAGTATGCTGGTACGGTGTCGGCGCCCAGCGCGACGATCGGCAAGCCTGCTGCTCTCTACGAGCTGAAGGACCAGAATACTGTGACCCTGCTGCTCCGCGCTCAGCGCAACTGGTAATACCGGTTGATCTGATAGCCAGCTAACAGAGCCCCCGGTGGAAACGCCGGGGGTTTTGCTTTATTCAGGCCGTGCGCCAGCTCCCACAAGAGCGCCATTTTTTTGTACGAAGTCATATTTGGTTCATTAATTAGTACCCAACCCACCGATGGATCGTTTTGGCGACCGATGACGGTAGCTCAACAAATAATTCGGCTCATTCGCGAACAGCCGGGTCTAACCGAACGCCAGATTGCCGAGCGTATCTTCGGCGACGGAGGTTCCATACAGCGCGTCAATCCAACGTGCCGAAAGTTGGTGGCAGAGGGCTGGCTGGAGCGACATGGTCGAGGATGGGCGGCGGACCCGTTCACGTATCACGCCGCGAGGCCCAACCTCTGAACCAAGATTGAGGTTGATCCGATTGTTTCGGCCAGCTAGGCATCGCGTGGTCTGTCTTTAATGAGCCCCCGGCGCCACCAAAACGCCGGGGGTCTTGCTTTGTGCGGGCGGCTCGCAGGCGTCACGCGGCGAGCATGTCGCGCACCATCGGCACCACCTTGCTGCCGTACAGCTCGATGCTCTTCATCAGCTTCTCATGCGGCAGCGGGCCCGCCGAATACTTCAGCTGGAAGCGCGCGGCGCCGAGCGCCTTCACGGTCGCCGCGATCTTGCGGGCGACAGTTTCCGGCGCGCCGACATAGAGCGAGCCGTGCTCGGCCTCGGCGACGAACTCGTCACGGCCCATCGGCGGCCAGCCGCGCTCCTTGCCGATCCGGTCACGCATGACCTTGTAGTCCGGCCACAGCTCTTCGCGGGCCTGCGCGTCGGTCTCGGCGATGTAGCCCGGCGAATGCACGCCGATCGGCTGCGGCGTCCGTCCGAACTGCTGGTAGGCGCGCTGGTGCAGATCGACATAGGGCGCAAAGCGCTTGGGATCGCCGCCGATGATGGCGAGCATCAGCGGCAGGTCGTAATGCGCTGCCCGCACCACCGATTCGGGACTGCCGCCGACACCGATCCAGGTCTTCAGCCGGCCGTGCTCGACCGGGGGATAGACCGACTGGCCCTTGAGCGGCGGCCGCAGCTTTCCCTCCCAGGTCACCGGTTCCTGCTTCAGAAGCTCGGTGAACAGGTCGAGCTTCTCCTCGAACAGCTCGCTGTATTGCCTGAGGTCGAAGCCGAACAGCGGGAACGATTCGGTGAAGGAGCCGCGGCCGAGGATCACCTCGGCGCGGCCGTTCGAGACCGCATCGACGGTGGCGAAGCGCTGGAACACCCGGATCGGATCGTCCGAGCTCAGCACGGTCACCGCCGAACCAAGCCGGATGGTGTTGGTGCGTGCAGCGATCGCCGCCAGCACGGTCTCGGGCGAGGAGATCGCAAAGTCGGCCCGGTGGTGCTCGCCGAGCCCGATGAAATCGATCCCGAGCTGATCGGCCAGCACCGCCTCGTCGACGACGTTGCGGATCACCTGGGCGTGCGGAAGCGGCGCGCCTACGGCGTCCTTGGTGACGTCGCCGAACGTATCGAGCCCGAATTCGAGGGAGGTCGTCATCACATAGTCCAGTTGTCGGCGTGGCGGAGCATCCGCCACGGGCCACCCATCGCACGCAGGCCGAGAGGTCATGTCGCTTGCTGAGATGTCCGCAAGCCTGCGCTGTGGAGCCTTCGGTTGGAGATCATTTGGAGCTATTGCCGGCTCGGGCGCGCGGCAAGGTCAGGCCACGAAACGCAGCGTTTCCAGGTTGCGGGAGTGCAGCCGGCAGCTGCAGTCGCGGCGATCAGCCCGGGACGATCAGGAAGCCGGCGCGCGGGAAATGCACCACGACCTCGCCGACGCGTTCGTCCGACCGCCGGATCGCAATGTGCTGTGCCGACAGCGAGACGATCTCGCCGCGGACCGGGATCTTGCCGTAGTCATCCGGCATCACGCTGACGATGTCGCCGGGCCTGCGGCCGTTCGGATCCGCCGGGTCGGCGCACACGGGCGTCTCCGGCTGCGCCTTCGCTGCGACCTCGAGCGCGTCGGCCGACGACATTTCGCTGCGCGTACCGTGGCCGATGGCGCGGACGCGCGCCTCCCAGGCCAGCGCGTGCGGGAAGGGCTTCATCATCTCGTCCATCGCAGCGAGGCTCTGCCGCGCGTACCACACGTTCATGTAGGCGCTGACATCGGCGAGGCTGAACTCGCCGAACAGAAACGGCCTGTTGTCGCCGAGTTGCGCCTCGATCCAGTCGACATTGGCGCGGAACTGGTCGCGCATCTGCGGCAGCGCCGCGGTCATGGCGGCGACGTCGAACTTGCCGCCGCGCAGCTTCTCGCGATCCTCGATGAAATCCCGCGGGACCTTGTCGCCGATGAAGCCGAACACGAGGTTGACCGTGCTCTGGAAGAACGGCCGGTCGGTCCACATCCCGAGCGCCCAGGGCATCCCGGCATTGCCTGCGGGAAACAGCGTCGGCGTCGGATAACGCCGCTCCAGTTCGCGGATGATGATCTGGGTATCGCAATAGATGTCGGCGCCGATCTGCATCGTCGGCGTCCGGCGATAACCACCGGTCATCGGCATCAGGTCCGGCCGCGGCATGATCCGGGAAATCCGCACCGAGTGCCAGGCGAGCTTCTTGAATCCGAAGATGACGCGGATCTTCTCGGAAAACGGCGACTGATCGAAATGATGCAGGATCGGCGTGGGCTGCGACATGGCCTTCTCCCGGGATATGGTGCGATCTCGACAAACCCTGCGGCATAGCCTGACAAGATTTCGGCGGATCGCAACCGATATTCAGGGGTGAGGGCGGCGCAGGGTGCTCAGAACTGCTCCGCCCACGGCCGCAGGTCGAGCTCCAGCGTCCAGGCGCTGCGATGCTGGTGATGCAGTACCCAATAGGCGTCGGCGATGGCTGCGATGTTGAGCAGGCCATCCGGCCCGCGATCGTCCTTCAATTGGGGGCGCAGGCTCAGCAGGCGATCGCCCTCGATGCCGCCATCGACCACGACATGGCCGACATGAATGCCCTGCGGACCGAACTCGCGCGCCACGCTCTGCGCCATCGCGCGCAGCGCGGCCTTGGCGGCGGCGAACGGCGAATAATTGGCCTTGCCGCGCAGCGAGCCGCTGGCGCCGGTGAACACCAGCGTGCCGCCGCCGCGCGCGAGCAGAGCGGGGATCGCGGCCTGCGCGAGCTGGAAGCCGCCGAGCGCATGTTCGCGCCAGTGCTCCTCGAAGCGCTGCTCGCTGACCTTGAGAAACGGCGCCGGCCGGTTGGAGCCGGCATTGTGTACGGCCATCGCAAGCGGGGCCAGCTTCTGCGCAGCCTCGACGAAGCGGGCGACATCAGCCGCAGTCGATGCATCGCCGACGACATGAGTGACCCTGGCGCCATCGGCGGCGAGTTCGGCCGCGGTTGCTGCGAGCTTTTCGGCGTTGCGGCCAGCGATCGCGACCGGATAGCCGCCGGCGGCAAAGCGTCGCGCGATCGCGGCGCCCAGGCCGTTGGATGCGCCGACGCCTGATATCAGCACGCTGCCCTGCACAGCCGTCGGCTCGAGGGTGGATCGGTCGTTCATGGCTCGCTCCATCAACAGCATGATCCGGAGAAGTGGAAACCGGTTTCCCGAAAAGATCATGCTCAAACAAACAAGGTACCCGCGGTGCGGGCGCAATCATTCGTCCGAGGCCATCGCGACGATACTGTCGCGCACCGTGCGCAGAATGGCATCGGATCGCTTCGGGTCGGTGATGACGCGCGAGATCGCGAGTGCGCCGACCATCGCGCTGACAGCGACGATCGCGCGGCTGTCGTCATCGTCACCGAACGTCTCGGCGACCTTGGCGATGAAGGATTCGATGTGCGGCTCCATCACCGCGCGACATTGCGCGTCGGCGCGGCCGACATCGGAGATCAGCGCGCCGATCGCGCAACCCGACTTGGGCTGGTCGCGATGGGTGCGGCTCAGATAGCTTCGCACCAGCGTGTTGATGCTGACCGGCTTGTCGGGATCGCGCGCGGCGTGCGCCGACGCTTCACCGGCATTCAGCGCCTGTTCCAGCGCCGCGGCGACCAGGTCGGAGCGCGAGGCAAAATGCCCGTAGAATCCGCCATGGGTCAGCTTCACCTGCTGCATCAGGTTTCCGATGCTGAGGGCGTCGAGCCCCTTCTTGCGGATCTGTGTCGCCGCCTCGTTCAGGATCCGCTCCCGGCTCCTGGCCTTGTCGGCCTGGGAATGGCCCATCTCGCAATGCCCCTGTTTGACTCTCAATCTGGATTATGACCATCATGCTTCTGGATGACAAGTATCATCCAGAAAATTGTCAGTCACAAAGCAGGGAGCAACAGATGTCCGGCAGCGCGAGCGAAGGGCGGGTCCGTCACGAGCGGCACGACCGCATCCTGAAGATCATCATCGACAATCCCGCGAAGAAGAACGCCTTCAGTCCGGAGATGATGACTGAGCTGTCCGACGCGCTGACCTTGCTCGACAATGATGACGGCCTTTGGGTCGGCGTGCTCTGCGCCGCCGGCGGCAGCTTCACCGCGGGTCTCGACATGCCGAAATTCTTCGGTCCGACGGCGAGCCGCAAGCCGCTGCCGGAGGGCAACGTCGATCCCTTCGGATTGTCGAAGCGGTGCCGGAAGCCGATCGTCACGGCAGTGCAGGGCATCGTATTCACGGTCGGCATCGAGATGATGCTGGCCGGCGATATCGTCATCGCCGCGGACGACAGCCGCTTCTGCCAGATGGAAGCCAAGCGCGGCATCGCGCCGCTTGCCGGCGCGCATTTCCGCTACATCAGCCGTGCCGGATGGGGCGATGCGATGTATCACCTGCTGCTGTGCGACGAGTTCTCCGCCACCGAGGCGCATCGGATCGGCTTGGTGCAGGAAGTCGTGCCGGCCGGTCAGCAGATCGAACGCGCGATGGCGCTTGCAGCGATCATCGCGCGCAATGCGCCGCTCGGAATCCAGGTGACGAAGGAAGCGGGCCGCAAGTTCATCGAAGCCGGCGAGCAGGCGGCGATTGCGATCATCCCGGAGATCCGCGAGCGCGTGCTCAACACTGCGGATGCCGCCGAGGGCATCAAGTCCTTCGTGGAGCGTCGCGCGGCCGTGTTCCAGGGGCGCTAGTCTCAGCGACGTTAGTCCCTGAAACGTGCATTGCGTTCACGGTACGTGCCCTCGATGCGGTTGTGACAATGATGTCGCAGCCGCACGAATTTCGATCATGACGATGTCGCGACGACTCTTGTCGAGATTCGTCGAATCAGGGAGATTCGTACCATTCATTAAATTCTGTTTCGTCCTGCTTTGACTCAAGCGTCCGGTAGGGATTCCCATGACAAACGCACGCGTAATCGTTGTAGGAAACAACAAGGGTGGCTCTGGCAAGTCGACGATTGCCATGCACGTCGCCATCGCGCTGATCAAGGCGGGGCAGCGTGTCGCCACCATCGATCTCGACAACAAGCAGAAGTCGCTGACGCATTACGTCGAGAACCGGCGCGACTGGGAGCGGGAAACCTCGCTGGATCTCGGCGTCCCGGCGCATATGTGCTTCGAGACGGTGAGCGGCAGGAGCAGCGAGGTCGAGACGCTCGGGCGCAGCGCGCTCGCCGAGATCGTCGAGCGGCTCAGCCGGTCGCATGATTTCGTCGTCATCGACTGCCCCGGTCACGATACCTATCTGACGACGTTCACGCATTCGCTGGCGAACACGCTGATCACGCCGCTGAATGACAGTTTCCTCGACTTCGACGTGCTCGGCACCGTCGATCCGAACGACTTCAAGGTGACCGGTATCAGCCACTATTCCAAGATGGTGGAGGAGGCGCGGCAGCAGCGCACCGGAAACGATCAGCCGGCATTCGAGTGGGTGGTGCTGCGCAATCGCCTCTCGACCCTCGGTTCACGCAACAAGCGCCTCGTTGGCGAGGCGCTCAGCGAGCTGTCGAAGACGCTGAATTTCCGCCTGGTCGACGGCCTGGCCGAGCGCGTCATCTTCCGCGAATTCTATCCGCGCGGCCTGACGGCGGTCGACGATGTCAACCAGCTCGCGCTGGGCAGCCGGCCGACCATGTCGCATGTCACCGCACGGCTCGAGATGGAGCGGTTGATGACGGCGATCATGCTCGGCCATCTGGTGGCGCGTCCGCCGGAGGCCACCGAGGCCGGCCGCGACGCGGCATAAGCCGAAGTCTCGGTCACTACGGGCAATTGATATTGCCGGCATTGGCAACGGTCAGGAATGTGATCGTTGCCGGCGCAAATACGATCGCTCCCGCCGCAGCTGGCGTGCCGTTCAGGGCGGGAAGCTGGTCGGAAGCTCCAAGCGCGAGCGTGCTGCCATTGAGCCGAACATTGCCGTCGGCGAGCTTTTCGCTTGCCAACGTGTAGCGTTGCGAAGCGGCCGGGAGCGTCAGCTTGCGTTGTCGTCGGCGGTCATTGTTGATGACGAGCAGGGCTATTCCGCCGGGCATGTCGCGTGCGCAATGCGCATAGACATGGAAGCCGGGCTGCACGGGAATGCCGGCATCGAGCACGGTCGTTCCCATCAACCGCCGCCATAGCAGCGCGGCCCAGTAGTTCGGCCGCGGCAGATGGGTTCGCTCGTCGAGCAGCCCATAGTCGCTCGCGGCAAGCGTGTTGTGCATGACAATCTGAACGCCGGCCTTGGCCAATCGCCCGAGCTGATCGAGGTAGCGGAAAGTGTCGGCGAAGGTGGCGGCCCAGCGGTTGCCGCCGCACGCCGTCTCGGCAGTCTCGGTCAGCCAGATCGCCTTGCCCGGTGTGAGACGGTCGCGCAGCGTCCGGTAGAACGCAAGTGCGTTGCCGGTTCGCGCCAGCCATTCGTCCGACAATGCCTGCCTCGCCGTGCGATCGCCGCCGCATCGCGCCGAGAGCGCACCGTAGTGATGGTAGGAGACCACATCGATGCCTTTCGCCGATACGGCGAAGCGCGCTTGCGCATCCGCGCCGGTGCCGATCGTGCCGGGCCCGAGGATCGTCACGTCAGGCGCTGTCGTCTTCATGAAGGTGCGGAACGCAGCAAAGTCCCTGCCGTAGGCGCGGCATCGTAGCGGTCAGGGGCGCCGCCGATTGCCGGCAGGTCGGGTTCGTTCATGAACTCGGCGGCGGCGATTTCGCCGCCGGTCGACCGCGTGAAGGCGAGAAGCTGCCGGGCCTGTTCGGGGGTCCATCGTCCCGTAGCGTCTCGCGTGCCGGCGCTGATCGCAAAGGACGTGACGATGCGGGCATCGACGGCGTGCGAGAAGTCGATCACATCTAGCCATTGCCGGCGTGTCAGCACGCCCTTGAAGCCGGCCGGCGGTGTGGTCGGCGGCGCACCGGTATCCGCAAAGAACGTGCTGTTGGCCCAGGTTCCGCTGACGCGAAGGTAGGCCGGAGCGAGCGCTGCCGCGAGTTTTCGCAGCCTGTCATCGCGCAGATCGATCGGCGTGCGCGGTGCGAACCGTTCTGCCTTGGCATCCGCCTGTGCACCGGCGGCGCCATAGGGCTTCCAGAATCGTCCGCCGGTCACCTCGACCATCTCGATGTTGTACGACTGAAAGCGCGGATCGATCGTCGCGACGCGCGGCATGGCCGCGACATCAGGCGTCAGTTCGGCTGCGGTCGCCTTCGTGCAGACCAAGGCGGCAATAGCCGGGACGACGACGCGAGCGAGGCGTCGAATTGGATCTGCCCGGCCATGATTGCGCACGGTTGCTCGCTGCGTTCTGAGTTGCGCTTCGGGTCAGAATGCCGCCGCGGCCTGATTGAATCAACGCGGGAGCGCGCCTTGCGGCTCGCTTGCGATGCGATCCCATAGCCCGCGGATCATGTCCTTCATGGCCAGCGCGTCCTGCCAGCGGTCGGACAATTCCCGGCCGTCGGGGCCGGTGATGGCATAGGGCGCGGGCCCGAGCTCGCACAGGAAGGTCAGGGTCGCATCGGGCCCGGCGCGCTTCCGCCAGGACCGGATGCCGTACTCCCACCAGGCTGTGAATAGCGACACCCAGCCCTGGTGCTGCGGGAAGCCGGGCGAGATCTGCACCTGCTCGCGGCTCGCGATGCGGCCGTGGATGCCCCAGGCATGGTCGAGGATGCGATGGATCATCGCGTGGTTGACGTCATCGACCGGCCAGGCGAATTCGCGGCCGACCAGATAATGCGAGAGATCGGCGGTAAGCCGCAGGTCGGGAAAGCAGTCGAGCAAATCGAGCATGAAGAACAGGTCGGTCGTCATGCGGTCGCGATGGGTCTCGACATGCACGGCGATGCCGGCCTCCGTGGCGAGCCGCCGCCAGCCTTCGAGCAGGGGAATGCAATCGGCGAGCCTGCGTGGCCGGACGTCCGGCTGCAGGTTGACGTGATCGGCGCCGAGCTCGGCGACCAGCTCGAGCACCGGCTTCAGGTCGTCGATGCCCTTCGGGTAGCATTGCGCCTGCCAGATCATGCCATGCGCGCGCAGGAAGCTCGTCACCTCGCGCGCGAAGGCCGGATCGATGAAGCGAACGCCGGCGCCGTCAAACCCGGCATCGCGGATCATCGCGAGCTGGGTTTGCAGCGGCCATTCGGCCTCGTCCGCCAGCCGCCGCTCCATCGCCCAGAGCGACTGCAGGATACGGAGTCGTTGCGCCACCGATCAGGCCCGCGCCGGGATCGCCGCGGGCAGCTCTGCCTGTTCGCTGGCATCGGCGGCGATGTTCTCCTGATAGGTCTCCGGCCCGATCCAGATCGCAACCACCGTACAGGCCGATAGGAACATCGCGTAGCAGGCGACCGGCCACCAGGTCCCGTATGCCGCCACCAGTGCGGTGGCAACGAACGGCGCCGGGCCGCCCGACAGCAGCGAGCCGAGCTCGCGGGCGAAGGCGAAACCCGCAAAGCGGCGCTGCGGCGGGAACAGCTCGGCGAAATACGCCGCCTGCGGCCCGAACATCGCCGCCGTCACCACGGCGCGCGCCAGGATGAAGGCGAGCGCGATCATGATCCATTCCTTGGTGCCGACCATCCAGAAGAACGGGAAGGCAAGCGCGACGCCGGCGAGTGCGCCGAACATGTAGACCGGACGCCGTCCGATTCTATCAGACAGCGCGGCAAAGCCGAGGATCGCAAACAGCTCGACCGTGAACGCCAGCATCAGCGCGCTGAGCGCGTCCGCTTTCGGCACGTCGAGCGTCGTGATCACGTAGCTCAGACCGAACACCGGGAAGAAATAGCCGAGCCCGTTCTCGGCCATCCGCGCGCCGAGCACGACGAAGAAGTTGCGCGGGTGCTGGCGCAGTGCCTCCATCGCCGGATTGCTCTCGACCTTGCCGCGCGCAACCACCGCCTCGGTATAAACCGGCGTCTCGGTGATGCGCATGCGGACGAAGATGCCGACCACGATCAGGAGGAAGCTTGCCAGGAAAGGCAGCCGCCAACCCCAGCTCATCAGCGCCTCGCGCGGTAGCATCGTCACCAGCGCGAAGGCGCCGGCGGCGAGCAGATTGCCGACGGAGACGCCGAGCGGCGCGAAGCCGCCCCAGAAGCCGCGATGCTTCGGCGGCGCGTTCTCGACCAGATAGATCACCGCGCCGCCATACTCGGCGCCGCGCCGAGGCCCTGGATGACGCGCATCGCGACCAGCAGGACCGGCGCCCAGACACCGATCTGCGCATAGGTCGGCAGGAAGCCGATCGCGGTGGTGCCGATGCCGATCATCAGCAGCGTTGCGACCAGCACCGGCTTGCGGCCATAGCGGTCGCCGAGGATGCCGAACAACAGGCCGCCGAACGGCCGCACCACGAAGCCGACGCCGAAGGTCAGGAACGACAGCAGCGTGCCGACCACCGGATCGCTCTTCGGGAAGAACAGCTCGCCGAACACCAGCGCGGCGGCGGTGCCGTAGAGGAAGAAGTCGTACCATTCGAGCGCGGAGCCGATGCTGGCTGCAAGAATCACACGCAGGCGCGAATTGCTGGCGCCATCTGCCATCTTGGTCATTCGTTTCCCCGTAGTGTTTGTTTTTATGTCTTGAAAGCAGCAATGCCCGCGGCTTGGCCGCGGGCATTGTCGTCGTCTTCAGGCCGCGCCCGTGAAGTAGGATTTCTTCGACGCCGACTGGGTCTCGTAGATCGATCCCTGCCGTTTGGCCGGCGGCAACGGCATCCGCACCGGCACGTCGGTCAGCCGCGGCGCGACCACCGGCGGGCCTGCCAGCAGGCGGCCGTTGAACTCGTCGAAGTCCTTCACGCCCATCAGCGGCCAGGCGTCGCTGGCGGCGACTTCATAGAGCAGCAGATTGCGCGGCCGGTTCGACGTATTGGTCGCCGAGCCGTGCAGCGCGCGCACATGGTGGAACGACATGCTGCCGGCCTTGCCCATGCAGGGCACCGCGCGCTTGATGTCGTCCTGGATCTGGTCCGGATCGATCAGGCCGGCAAAGCAGCCGTCCTCGCCGTGATGATCCCACATCGTGTCGCCGGTGTGCGATCCCGGCGTCACCAGCATCGGGCCGTTCTCGATGTCGCAATCGTCGAGCAGCACGCCGATCGCGAGGATGTCGTCATTGGTATGCGGATAGAACGCCCAGTCCTGATGCCACTCGACCGGCGAGCCGTATTGCGCCGACTTCATGTTGAGCTTGGAGCCGTGCAGGCGAAGGCCGGGGCCGATCAGTCTGGTCAGGATCGAGATCACGGCCGGGCTGCGGACGATCTCGTCGAAGATCGGGTGCACCCTGTGCGGCGCCTTGATGCGGCGGACGCGCGGCTGCTCCGGCGTATGGCCCGGTTCGAGGTCGTAGACATCGGTGTGTTCGGTTACCGCGGCGGCGCCGGCCACCAGCTCCGCGAGAACCGTGCGCACCCGCCCCAGGGTCTCCTGGTTGAGCACCTCGGGGACCACGATCACCCCGTCGCGCCTGTAGGCTTGGGCCTGCTCGTCCGAAATCATGCTGTTTCTCCCAATTTGCGTCATGTTAGCGCTAACATTGGCTGATGCTAGCGCTAACATCATGGCTTGGCAACCCGGAATCGTGCAGGCTCCGGCCATGAGCTCCGAACTGACCGAACCCGGGACTGGCCCGGCCGGCGCCGCGCCCACCCTCTCAGAGGTGGCCAAGCGCGCCGGCGTGTCCTCGATCACGGTGAGCCGGGTGGTGCGGATGCCCGATCTGGTCGCCCCGGAGACGAGGGCGCGGGTCGAGCGGGCAATGCGCGATCTCGGCTATATCCCGAACCTGGTGGCCGGGGCGTTGGCGAGCGCGCGGACCAATTCGGTCGGCGTGCTGGTGCCGACCATCGCCAATTCGATCTTCGCCGATACGGTGCAGGGCCTGTCCGACAAGCTCGAGCCGCTCGGCTTCTCGGTGATCCTGGCGCAGTCGCGCTACGACGCGGTGCGCGAGGACCGCATGCTGGCGGCGCTGCTGTCGCGGCGGCCCGAGGCGATCATAATGGTCGCTCGCCGGCAACGGAGGAGGGCAGCCGCCTGCTGCGCAATGCGCGCATCCCGATCGTCGAGACCTGGGATCTGCCGGCA
The DNA here is from genome assembly GCF_001238275.1 of Bradyrhizobium viridifuturi. GTDB lineage: Bacteria > Pseudomonadota > Alphaproteobacteria > Rhizobiales > Xanthobacteraceae > Bradyrhizobium > Bradyrhizobium viridifuturi. The sequence continues at coordinate 39,430 of NZ_LGTB01000050.1, read as the reverse complement.
AACCCGATCGATGCGGTCGCGGGCTTCGACAATTACAAGGCCGGCACGGCCGTCGCGAAGCATCTGGTTGCGCAAGGACGCAAGCAGCTTGCCTTCATCGGCGGAGACGATCCGCGGGGCACGCGCCGCTGGCTCGGCTTCAGGGACGAGGCGGTGGCAAGCGGCCTCGCCGAGCCGCGCCGGTTGATCCTGGAGCGCAACGCCTCCGGCAGCGTGGCGGCGCATGCAAAGCTGCCCGACGTCGATGCCGTGTTCGCCGCCAACGATGCACATGCGATCGGTTTCATGTCGGGGCTGCGCAAGGCCGGGCTGCTGCGTGACGGGCCCGCATCGGCGCAGCCGGTTGCCGTGATCGGGCTCGGCGATCTCGAAATGGGCCAGCTGATCTCGCCGACGCTGAGCACCATCAGTGTGCACGGCGACGCGATCGGCCGCACCGCGGCGACCTTGACGCTTGAGCGCGGCGGCGAGCGCCGGATCGATCTCGGCTTCGAGCTGGTGCTGCGCGACAGCGGTTAGTTGGTTCCCCTTCGCTGCCAACGGTCGACGCCGGCGAGCAGCGCGGCGATCACGCATCCCGAGATGATGCCGAACGTCAGATCCTCGAACACCGTCAGGCCGAAGGTCGGGAGCAGCACCGCGGCAGCGCGCCAGTTCGTGATCAGGTGCACGAACGCTTCCTTCTCCGCCATGTACCAGCAGACGACGACGAGGACGCCGGCCAGCGCCGGCAGCGGGATGTAGCTCGCAAGCGGCGCCGCCACGATCATGAACGACAGCAGGAACGCCGAATGCAGCATGCCGGACAGCGGGCTGCGCGCGCCCGCCCGGATGTTGGTCGCGGTCCGCGCGATCGTGCCGGTGACGCTGATTCCGCCAAAAAACGCCGATGCGACGTTGGCGATGCCCTGTGCCACCAGCTCCATGTTGGAGCGGTGCTTGCGGCCGGTCATGCCGTCGGCGACTTTTGCCGAGAGCAGGCTCTCGACGCCGCCGAGCAACGTGAAGGACAGCGACGCCGGCAGGATCTGCAGCAGCAGCGCCCAGGAGAATTCCGGCAGATGCGGCACCGGCAGGCCGCGCGGAATTTCGCCGAACCGGGTGCCGATGGTCTCGACCGGCAGATGCAGCAGCAGCGCCGCGACCGATGCGATCGCAATCGCAATCAGCATCGCCGGCCAAGCTGGCCGCCAGGCGCGCAACACGAAGATCACCGCCGCCGAGCCGACGCCGACCGCGAGCGCGGACCAGTTCAGCGTCGGCAGGGCGTGACCGAGCGCCGCGAGCTTCGGCAGGAACGGCCCTGGCTCGGCACCCGAAAGCGTCAGCCCGCCGAGATCGCGCAACTGGCTGGCCAGAATGGTGACCGCAATTCCGCAGGTGAAGCCGACGGTCACGGGATGCGGAATGTAGCGGATCAGCGAGCCAAGTCCCGATGCGCCGATCAGCGTCAGCATGAGGCCGGAGACCATGACGGTGAGCAGCAGGCCTTCGACGCCGAACTTCGCGGCGGTTGCCGCGACCAGCACGATGAAGGCGCCGGCCGGGCCGCCGATCTGAAAGCGGCTGCCGCCCAGCGCGGAGACCAGGAAGCCGCCGACGATGGCCGTGAACAGCCCGCGCTCCGGCGTCACGCCGGAGGCCACCGCGATCGCCATCGACAGCGGCAGTGCCACCACGGCTACCGTCAGGCCTGCCATCACGTCGTGCCGGAAGGCGGCAAGGCCGTAACCTTCGGTAAGCGTGGTGAAGAGCTTGGGACGATAGAGATGTGTCGTAGATGAGCCGTCAGGCATGGGAATGACCACAAAGGAGAGGATGATGAAAACGGGCGGAATCGCCGTGTGCGAATGGGAGGACTGCGTTCATTCGGCAAGCTTCCGGTAGACCGCCGCGGCGCGGCGCAACAGCTGGCTCTTGCGCTTCCGCTCGTGCACGCGCTGGTGCTTGGCCTTGCGCTCGTGGGCGTGCTGCGCAAGGGAATCGGCATTTTCGAGCAGCGCGCGACGGACCTCGTCGTCGTTCAGCTCGCCGAGCAGTTGCTGTCCCTTGCGCAGCTGCTTCAGCACGTGCCGCCAAGACGCGTAGACATCGGCAGGCAAGCCACCCTCCGAGAACTCGATGGCGTAGCGCAGCCGCTTGCTGGCGAGCCGGACCCGGTGGCGCTTGGTCTTGCCCATGCCTTGCAGCCCGCGGCTCTTCTGGCACAGTTTGCCATGCCACCGCGCCAACCGGCGGGCGTGAAACACCGCGACCGGTACCGCCCGCCGCTGCGCGGCGCGGCGGTTCTGCGGTGTGGTCCAGGGGCCGCTGCCGACCCAGTCCCACATGCCGTCGAACCATTGCCAGTATCGATCGCTTTGCAGCGCCTCCTTGAGCGCGTCGAAGGCGTCGGCTCGCGCGGTCTGGAGCATGCGCTCCTCGGGCAAGCCCTTGCTGTTCGTGATCGCCACATCGAGGTCGCGCGTTGCGCCGAGATGGGCGCTCAGCCATTTCAGTTCGGATTTCAGTCGCGTCCATTCGCTGTCCGCCACCATCGGGCCGTAAAAGGCGACCGCCGCCTTCAGCCGCGTCAGTGCGATCCGGGTCTGGTGCAGCGCCGTGGGATCGCCGGAGCTCAGGGCCTCGTGATTGGTCGCGACTTCCTCGAGGCATTCCGACAGGATCAGGCGAAACGCGGTCTCACAACGCATGGCCTGGCTGAGATGGCGCGGCCGCATCGGGCGGGCAACGCGCTCCCTGTCCGGACTAGCCGCTGACGTCATGACACTCCCGTGGTGCCGCCGAAGCCGCAAAGCAAGGCGCGGCTGCCCGATGCAAGATTTCCCGTTTGGTCGATGTCGATCAAGGGTTTTCTGCTGGAGCACGGCGCAACGATCCGGCGACGCGATCAAAATGTCGCAATCAAAGCGGTTGAGAGGGCTCATCTTTGGCATTTTACGGGACTTGGATGCCGAACTATTGAGGAGCCGCAAAAAAGCAAACGGACATCGCCAGATATTTCGCGCACGAAATATCTTGATATTTCGCGTGCGAAATATATAACGACCGCATGAAAGCGGAACACCGGCTGATCTTCCTTCTGACCGTGGCCTATCGACGGCTGCAACGCGCCATCGATCAGGAGACGGCCGCGCACGACCTGACGTCGGCGCAGGCGGGCGTGCTGTTCTTCCTCGGCCGCAATGACGGCGCGCTGATCGGCGACGTATCGCAGGCGCTCGACATCGTGCCGTCGGCGATGACCGGGCTCGCCGACCGGATGGAGCGCGCCGGCCTCGTGAAGCGCCGGCGGGATGGTGAGGACGGACGCAGCCAGCGGCTCTATCTGACGCCGGCAGGGCAGGAACTCGGCAAGCGCGCCGCGACGCGGACCAGGGTGATCAACAATCGCCTGATGGACGGGTTCTCGGAGGCCGAGATCGACGTGGTGTCGCGCTGGCTGATCAGCCTGCAAGAGAAGTTTCCGAAGGACAAAGACGGTTAGAGCGTTTTCGCGCGAAGCGGGTACCGGTTCGCGTGAAGAAAACGCGCCAAACAAGTAGCAATCAAAGGAGTGAGACATGAGTGAAGTGACCGTGGCGCTGGACAATGGCGTTCTCACCGTGACGATGGCGCGTCCGGACAAGAAGAATGCGATTACCAATGCGATGTATGGCGCGATGGCCGACGCGCTCGAACGCGCGGAAGGCGATTCCTCGATCCGCGCCGTGCTGTTGCAGGGCGACGGCGACAGCTTTACCGCCGGCAACGATCTTGCCGATTTCGCGGCGGTGTCGCGCGGCGTGCAGGGCGAGCGTCATGTGAGCCGCTTCCTTGGCTGTCTTGCCAAGGCGACGCGGCCGCTGGTCGCTGCCGTGCAGGGCAATGCGGTCGGCATCGGCACCACCATGCTGCTGCATTGCGACCTCGTTTATCTCGCGCCGACCGCGCGGCTGATCACGCCATTCGTCAATCTTGCGCTAGTGCCGGAGGCGGCCTCGACCTATCTGCTGCCGCAGCGGATCGGCTACGCGCGCGCCTATGCGATGTTCGCGCTCGGTGAACCGGTCGAGGCGGAGACCGCTGTTGCGATCGGCCTCGCCAACGCGGTGGTGCCGCTCGCGGATCTCCGGGCCAGGGCACGCGGCGCGGCGGACGCATTGGCGAAGCGGCCGTTCGGCTCGCTGCAGCACACCAAGGCGCTGATGCGTGATCCCGCAGCGATCAGCGCGCAGATGGCGCGCGAGGGCAAGATCTTCCAGGAGCGATTGATGAGCGCCGAAGCGCGCGAGGCTTTTGCGGCGTTTGCCGAGCGCCGCCAGCCCGATTTCTCCAAGATCACCGGTTAGGCTTGGCGCCCGGGGCCGCCACGCGCGGGCGGCCCCATCGCTTTGGGGTTGACGGCTTCGCCGGTATCGAACATCTCGTGACGGGGCACAGTGCAACCCCGACGAGGCCATCCATGAGCGACAGTCACACCCTGCGCGGCGACGGGATTGCCGCAACCATCAACGCCCAGGGCGCCGAATTGTCGTCGCTCAGGAACGCCGAGGGCAGGGAACTGCTGTGGCAGGCCGGCCCGCAATGGCCGCGCCATGCGCCGATCCTGTTCCCGATCGTCGGCCGGTTGAAGAACGACACGCTTCGCCACGACGGCAAGACCTATCCGATGACGCAGCACGGCTTCGCGCGCGACCGCCGCTTCGACTGGCTGGAGCAGAGCGCCCGGTCGTGCAAGCTCGCGCTGTCAGACGATGCGGAAACCCGGGCGCGCTATCCCTTCGCGTTCAGGCTGGAAGTCACCTACGCCGTCGATGGCGCCGATCTCGAGGTCGGCTTCGAGATCATCAACACCGGCGACGAGATGCTGCCGGCCTCGCTCGGCGGTCATCCCGCGTTCAATTGGCCGCTGGTGCCGGGGCTGCCGAAGGAGGCCTACACGCTGACCTTCGGCAAGCCTGAGGGCGCGCCGATCCGGCGGTTGAAGGATGGATTGATGCGGCGGCAACCTGAACCCAATCCGGTCAAGGGCAGAATGCTTGCGCTGACGGAGGAACTGTTCGATGACGACGCGATGGTCTTCGATCAGATCGCAAGCACATCGATCCTCTTCACGGCGACACTGGGTCCGGCAGCAGCCACGCAAGGCCCGGCGATCGAGATTTCCTGGCGCGGCTTCCGCGAACTTGGCGTCTGGTCGAAGGTTGGCGGGGCTCCGTTCCTTTGCATCGAGCCATGGTACGGTTTTGCCAGTCCGGCGGAGTTCGATGGCGAGTTCGCCGACAAGCCCGGCCTGATGCTGATCGCCCCGCGAGCGCGTCAGTCGCTCAGCTACCGGATTCGCGTCAGCTGACAAAACGACATCGCTTGCGCGAGCAGCTCAATGCGGGCGGCTGCCGAGCGCTCCCGTGAGCGCGCCGACCGATGGCGGGTTTTCATGCGCCCAGGCCTCATGCGCGGCGAGATCGCGATAGTGTTCGGCCATGCGCAGCAGCCGCTCGCGGATGCCTTGGTCCTCTTCGCCCTTGGCTGATTGGCCAACTGCGCGGCGCGTTCGAGAAGCGTTTTCGGATCGATCACGACAGGCTCCAAATCCGGTTTCGCCACAGCATGATCCGGAAAAGTGCGAAGCGGTTTCCGAGGAGATCATGCTGAAAACGGACAACTGCCCTAGCCAAGCACAGTTCCTGCCATGGTTTGATGACAGGTTCAGAGCTGGAACAAGCCGAGCCCCGCCATGACGTCGCGCTTGGTGCGCTCGGTGATCTCCCGCGCTTTCAGGGTTCCGCGCCTGATCGCGTCGACGACGTGATCGCGATTGGTCGAGAGCTCGGCGCGCCGTGTCCGGATCGGCGCGACCAGGGCTTGCAGGATGTCTTCAAGCCGCCGCTTGACCGTCACGTCGCCGAGGCCGCCGTGCCGATAATGCGCCTTCAGCTCCTCGACGGCGTCATGATCGTCGTCGAACGCGTCGAGGTATGTAAAGACGACATTGCCCTCGACCTTGCCGGGGTCGGCGACGCGCAGATGACCGGGATCGGTGAACATCGCCCGCACCGCGGCCGAGATGTCATCGGGCGAGGCCGAGAGCGGGATCGCATTGCCCGCGGACTTACTCATCTTCGCACGCCCGTCGATGCCGGGCAGCCGTCCGGCGCGCGGGATGATGGCCTCGGCCTCCGGCAGCAGCGGCCGGCCGGCGAGCGTGTTGACGCGCCGGACGATCTCGTTGGTCTGCTCGATCAGCGGTGCCTGGTCCTCGCCGACCGGGACGACAGTGGCACGAAACGCGGTGATGTCGGCAGCCTGCGCCACCGGGTAGCACAGGAAGCCCGCCGGGATGTCGCGCCCGAAACCGCGCGCGCGGATCTCGTCCTTGATGGTGGGGTTGCGCTCCAGCCGTGCGACGGTGACGAGGTTGAGATAGAGCATCGACAGTTCGGCGAGCGCGGGAAGCTGCGACTGCAGGCAGATTGACGTCCGCTCGGATCGATCCCGACGGCGAGATAATCCAGCGCAACCTCGATGACGTTGCTGCGGACCTTGCCGACGTCGTGCGCATTGTCGGTCAGCGCCTGCATGTCGGCGAGCAGCAGGAATTGCGTATGGGTGTCCTGAAATCTCAGGCGGCTGCGGAGCGAGCCGGCGTAATGGCCGAGATGCAGCGGCCCGGTGGTGCGGTCGCCGGTGAGGATGATCGGTTTGGTCATGGCTATCTCCATTCGGTTGAATGGGGACGCCGCATGCGGGCTGCTGACATGAAAAAGGCCGCCCAATGCGGCGGCCCCGAAAATGCATGAACGCGTTTCGGCCCGCCTGTCAGTCGGCGAGCCACCAGAAATTGGCGATCAGGATCGAGCGGTTCATGGCCTGAGGCGTAGGGCAATCGCGCTGTCGGGTCAAGATGTGCCAGCCCTAGTTGAACGCCATGCCGCCGCTCATCGCGATGGTCTGTCCGGTCATGTAAGGATTGTTGACCAGCAGCATCACGGCCTGCGCCACCTCTTCGGCGGTGCCGAAGCGGCCGACCGGGATCCGGCTGACCAGGTCGCTCTGTCCCTTCATCATGTCGGTCTCGATCAGCGAGGGCGCGACCGCGTTGACGGTGATGCCCTCTTTGACGAGGCGTGCGGCATAGCCGCGGGTCATGCCCTCCATGGCCGCCTTCGATGCATTGTAGTGCGGGCCGATCGAGCCCGCGCCGCGCGCGGCACCGGAGGAGATGTTGACGATGCGGCCCCATTTCCGGGTGCGCATCATCGGCAGCACCGCCTGCGTGCACAGGAACGCCGACTTGAGATTGACCGTGATGGTGCGGTCGAAATCCTCCTCGGTGAGATCGTCGACACCCCTGACGATCGCGATCCCGGCATTGTTGACGAGGATGTCGATCGGGCCGAGCTCGGCCTTGGCACGCTCGACCAGGCCGGCGACGGCTGCAGCCTCCGAGACGTCGGCGGCGATCGCGACCGCCCGGCCGCCGGCGGCAATGATGCCCTTCGCCAGTGTCTCGGCCTCGGCCGAGCGTTCGCGATAGTTGATGGCGACGGCAGCTCCGGCCTCCGCCAGCATCTTGACGATCGCAGCACCAATGCCGCGCGATCCGCCGGTCACCAGCGCCACATGTCCGTGCAAGCTGTTTGTTGTCATCAACCGTCCTCCTGTGAGTGCAGTCAGGTTCGCAAAGGGGGAGGCGGGGCGCAACGCAACCCTGCTCAAATCTGCGTTGCGGCAGCCGCCCTTGCGGCAAAAACCGGCATTTTGGGCCGGAATCGGCCTTGCGTCCGGCGCGGGCCGGCGGCAATGGTTGGAGCATCACTTCTTCCAGTACCCACGAGAGTCCGATGAGCAAACTGATTGTCCGCGCCGGCGATTTCACCTTTGACGCCCGTTTCGAGGAACAGCTGGCGCCGAAGACGGTCGCCGCGTTCCGCAAGGCGATGCCGTTCGAGAGCCAGGCGATCCACGTGCGCTGGAGCGGCGAGGGCGTCTGGATGCCGCTCGGCGATCTCGATTTCGGCGTCTCCTACGAGAACCACACCAGCTATCCGGCGCCGGGCCAGATCATCCTCTATCCCGGCGGCATCAGCGAGACCGAAATCCTGCTCGCCTATGGCGGCGTGCACTTCGCCAGCAAGATGGGCCAACTCGCCGGCAATCATTTCATCACGCTGACCTCGGGGCTGGAGAATCTCACCGCCTTCGGCAAGACCGTTTTGTGGAAGGGCGCGCAGAACATCCGCTTCGAGGAAGTCTGATGTGACCGAGGCCCGCTACCCGCGCGATCTCCGCGGCTACGGCCGCACGCCGCCGGATCCGAAATGGCCAGACGCCGCGCGTGTCGCGGTGCAGTTCGTGGTCAATTTCGAGGAGGGCGGCGAGAACAACATCCTGCACGGCGATCGCGCCTCGGAAGCGTTCCTGTCCGACGTGCTGGGCGCGCAGCCCTGGGTCGGCCAGCGTCACGCCAACATCGAGACGATGTTCGAATATGGCTCGCGCGCCGGCTTCTGGCGGCTGTGGCGGATGTTCACCGAGCGGAAGCTGCCGGCGACCGTGTTCGGCGTCGCGATGGCGCTGAAGCGCAATCCGGACGTGGTCACCGCGATGCAGGAGGCGGGCTGGGATATCGCAAGCCACAGCCTGCGCTGGGTCGAGCACAAGGACATGTCGGAGGACGAGGAGCGCGCGGAGATCGCCCGCGCCGTCGCGGTGCATACCGAGGCGACCGGGGCGCCGCCGCTCGGCTGGTACACCGGCCGCTCCTCGATCAACACGCTGCGGCTTTTGATGGAAGCGGGCGGTCTGCGCTATCTCTGCGATTCCTATGCCGACGATCTGCCGTACTGGATCAAGGCTGCCGGCACCGAGCCGCATCTCGTGATCCCCTACACGCTCGATGCCAACGACATGCGCTTCATCAACGCACAGGGTTTTGGCGGCGGCGACGAGTTCTACACCTATCTGAAGGACAGTTTCGACGTGCTCTATGCCGAGGGCGCGACGTCTCCCAAGATGATGTCGGTCGGGCTGCATTGCCGCGTCGTCGGCCGTCCCGGCCGCGCCGCCGCGCTGATGCGCTTCCTCGACTACATCGCGAAGCACGAGCACGTCTGGGTGCCGACCCGGCTTCAGATCGCCGAGCACTGGCACGCCAATCTCAGGCATCTCGCCGCAGAAGCGTTCGAGATCGCCTAGCGCCCCGATCTAATGCCCCGCCATATGCCGGCCGATCTCGGTGAGGTCGGCTTCGCTCGCACGGGCTTCGTGCACGAACGCGCCGTGGAACATCACGACCAGCCGGTCCGACAGTTCCAGCAATTCGTCGAGGTCTTCGCTGACCAGCAGCACCGCCGCGCCGCGGTTGCGGGCAGCCATGATCTCGGCGTGGATCTGCGCCACCGCCGCGAAGTCGAGCCCGAAGCAGGGATTGGCGGCGACCAGCACCTCGACGTCGCCCGAGAGCTCGCGCGCCAGCACCGCGCGCTGCACGTTGCCGCCCGACAGCGCCGCGATCGGCGTCTCCGGCGTGCGGGTCTTGATCTTGTAGCGGTTGATCTTGCGTTCGGCGTCGGCGCGGAACGCCGAGCGATTCAGCCACCAGCCGCCGCGCGCGAACGGGGCGCGGTCGAACTCGCGGAAGGCGATGTTGTCGGCGACGCTCATGCCGCCGACACAGGCGTTCTTCAGCGGCTCCTCCGGCAATAGCGACATCCTGTGCCGCCGCATCTCCTCGCGGCTCGCCGAGTAAGTCTCGCCCTGGACGCGGATCACGCCACTTTCGGCTTCGCGCTGGCCCGCCAGCACCTCGACCAACTGGCGCTGACCATTGCCGGACACGCCGGCGATGCCGACGATCTCGCCGCTCTTCACCGTCAGCGAGACGCCGTGCACGGCAATCGCGCCGGCATCGTCAAGCGCAGTGAGCTTGTCGAGCTCGAGCCGCGCTGCGCCGGTCTCACCGGTGCGCGGCGGCTGCACCGTCAACTGCTCGGCGCCGATCATGGTGCGCGCCATCTCGTCGGGCGTGAGGTCGGCGACCCGGCCGGTGCCGGCGAGCTTGCCGCGGCGCAGGATCGTCACCTCGTCGGCAAACGCCATCACCTCGCGGAACTTGTGCGTGATCATCAGGATGGTCAATTCGCCCGCGACCACCATCGCGCGCAGCATGCCGAGCACCTCGTCGGCCTCGCCCGGCGTCAGCACCGAGGTCGGCTCGTCGAGGATCAGGAAGCGACGCTTCAGATAGAGCTGCTTGAGGATCTCGCATTTCTGCCGCTCGCCGGCGGAGATGTCGGAGACCTTTGCGTCGAGCGGCACCTTGAACGGCATCCGCGCCAGGAAGGCCTCGAGCTCCTTCTTCTCCTTGCGCCAGTCGACCACCGGAGGCACGTCGTCGCGCGCCAATACCAGGTTCTCGGCAACCGTCATCGCCGGCACCAGCGTGAAGTGCTGGTAGACCATGCCGAGGCCGAGCGCATGCGCGTTCTTGGGATTGGCGATGCTCTGCTGGCGACCGCCGACGATGATGTCGCCCTCGGTGGCATGGTAATAGCCCATGATGCATTTCACCAGCGTGCTCTTGCCCGCGCCGTTCTCGCCCAGCAGCGCGTGGAACGAGCCGGGGCGCACCTTGAGCTCGACATTGTCGAGCGCGAGGAAGTCGCCGAACCGCATCGTCATGGCGATGGCGTCGACGCCGAACGCGCCTGACGGTGCGGGCGGTTCGCCGATGATCACGACAATGCCCCGATCAGGTCAGCGGATTTCGTCACTGCGCCGAACACGCCGCCCTGCATCTTGATCATCTTCAGCGCGTGGTCGTGATTGCTCCTGTCGGTCGCCCCGCAGCAATCCTCGACCAGCACGCATTCGAAGCCGCGGTCATTGGCCTCGCGCATCGTGGTGTGGACGCAGACATCGGTGGTGATGCCGGTCAGCACGATGTTCTCGATGCCGCGCAGCCGCAGCATCAGTTCGAGATCGGTGGCGCAGAACGATCCCTTGCCGGGCTTGTCGATGATGGGTTCGCCCGGCAGCGGCGCGAGATCGGGGATGATTTCCCAGCCGGGTTCGCCGCGCACCAGGATGCGGCCGCAGGGGCCGGGGTCTCCGATTCCGGCGCCGATCTGGCGCGAGCGCCAGCGCTTGTTGGCGGGCAGGTCGGCCAGGTCGGCCCGGTGGCCTTCGCGGGTGTGGATGATGTGAAAGCCCTGCGCACGCATCACGGCGAGCAGCTTTCTGATCGGCTCGATCGGCGCCCGCGTCAGCGACAGGTCGTAGCCCATCTTGTCGACATAACCGCCGACGCCGCAGAAATCGGTCTGCATGTCGATAATGATAAGCGCGGTGTTCTCCGGCCGCAGGTCGCCATTGTAGGGCCAGGCGTAGGGCTCGGACTTGATGAAGCGCTCGGGCATGAATGATCTCGCTGGCTCTATCGGGTGATGGACAATTCGGCGGGTGCGCCGGTCAGCGTGCGCTTCGGCGAGCAGGTGATGATCATGATCGCCAAGGTCAGGATGTAGGGCGCGGCATTGAACAAATGATAGCCGGAGGTGATGCCGACCGATTGCAGCGCGGGCCCGAGCGCCGCGGCGCCGCCAAAGGCGAGCGAGGCCCATAGGCACAGCATCGGATCCCAGCGCGCGAAGATGACGAGCGCCACCGCGGTGATGCCCTGGCCGGAGGAGAGGCCTTCGTTCCAGCTGCCGGGATAGAACAGCGACAGGAACGAGCCGCCGATCCCGGCGAGGAAGCCGCCGACCATGGTGGCGCGCAACCGGATCAGCAGCACCGAATGGCCCATCGCGCGCGCGGCATCCGCGCTCTCGCCGGCGGTGCGGATCAACAGGCCCCAGCGCGTGGTCCGGAATGCCCAGTAGAGCAGCGGCGCGATGGCGACGCCGATCAGGAACAGCACGTTGATGCGCAGCGCCGCGCGCAGCTGCGGCACATCGCTCCACCAGCCGAAATCGATCGCCGGCAGCCGCGCGGCGGTCGGCTCGATCAGCGGCTTGCCGAGGAAAAAGGCGAGGCCAGTGCCGAGCAGCATCAGCGCGATGCCGACCGCGATGTCGTTGACGCGCGGCAGCGAGCAGATCCCGGCATGCAGCGCGCCGAACAGCGCGCCGGTGATGCCGGCCGCGAGCACGCCAAGCCACGGCGAGCCGGAGAGATAGGAGATGCCGTAGGCGCTCATCGCGCCCATCACCAGCGTGCCCTCGAGGCCGAGATTGATGCGGCCAGACCGCTCGGTGATGCATTCGCCGAGGCTGACGAACAAGAACGGCGTCGAGACGCGGATGGCGCCGCCGAACACGGCGAGCGGTACGGTCCAGAGCCCGAGCGATGCATCCGCCATGTCAGGACTTTCCCTTCAGGAAGCCGATCCGCCCGTAGAGCGCGTCGCTTGCCAGCACGAACACGAAGATGATGCCTTGCAGCACCAGCACGGAGGCATCGGGCAGGCCGAGCCGCCGCTGCAGCAGGCCGCCGGAGGCTGAGATGCCGCCGAGCAGAATCGCCACCGGAATGATCGCAAGCGGATTCTGCCGCGCCAGGAACGCGACCAGGATGCCGGTGAATCCGTAGCCCGCCGCGAGGTTGGCATTGGTGCGGCCCTGCACGGCCGCGACCTCGATCATGCCGGCAAGCCCGGCACAGCTGCCGGCAAGGAAGCAGACGGTGAGGATCAGCTTGCCGACGGAAAGCCCGACGATCTTGGCGGCGCGGATGTTTCCGCCGGCAACGCGCGCGGCGAAGCCGAACGTCGTGTGATAGATCAGGATATAGGCGGCAATGGCCGCGACGAGGCCGAACACCAGGCCCCAATGCACGTCGGTGCCGGGAATGCTGCCGATCATGTTGGCCGCGCCGATCTCGCGCGTCGACGGCTTGTTGAGGCTCGCCGGATCGCGCATCGGCCCCTCGACCAGATGGTTGAGGATGGCAAGCGCGATATAGACCAGCAGCAGGCTCGAGATCGTCTCGTTGACGCCGCGATACTGCCGCAGGCCGCCCGACAGCGTGATCCAGAGGCCGCCGCCGATCATGCCCGCGATCACCATCGCGATCTGCACCACGATCGGCGCAGCGCCCTGCAATGCCAGCGCCGCCGACGTCGCCGACAGCGCGCCGATCAGGAGTGCGCCTTCGCCGCCGATGATCACCATGCCGAGCTGTGCCGGCAGCGCCGTGCACAGCGCGGTCAGGATCAGCGGCGCGGCGCGGGTCAGCGTGTTCTGCCAGGAGAACCAGGTGCCGAACGCGCCGTAATACATGTAGAAATAGAGGTCGAGCGGGTTCTTGCCGTAGAGCGCAATGAAGCCGCCGAACACCGCGAGCGCGCCGACCAGCGCCGCGCCCGGGATCAGGATGTACTCGATGCTCGCGCCGTAGCGCTGGAGGAATCCGGGATCGGCGGCCGGAGCAACGCCGGCCGCCTCCACCGATTCCGCCGCCTCGGTCGTCACGCGGTGGCTCCGATCACGCCCTCGACCAGATAGTCCATCTTCTCGAGTTCGGGATCCTGCTGGCCGCGGTCGGTGCCGGAAGCGATCACCGTCTTGCCCTTGTTGTCGACGAGCGGGCCCTTGAAGATGGTGTATTCGCCGGACATGAACTTGGCCTTGACGTTGTCGGCATGCTTGCGCGCCTCGGCCGAGACCATCTCGCCATAGGGCGAGACCTTGACGATCTCTTCCTTCAGGCCGCCGCGATAGAAGTTCGGGATCGGTTCGCCGGCTACGATCATCTTGACGAATTTCGGGTACAGCGCTTCCCAATTCCATTCGGCGCCGGTGAGATAGGCCTTCGGCGCCAGCGGCGACTGGTTGACGTGATAGCCGCACACCATCGCGCCGCGACGCGCGGCGTTCTCGACCATCGTCTTCGGTCCGTCGACATGGCAGGTCAGCACGTCGACGCCCTGGTCGATCAAGCTGTTGGTGGCCTCGGCTTCCTTGACCGGCATCGACCAGTCGCCGGTGAAGATCACCTGGGTGGTCGCCTTCGGATTGGCGAGCCGGGCGCCGAGCGTGAACGCGTTGATGTTGCGCAGCACCTGGGGGATCGGCTTGGCCGCGACGAAGCCGAGCTTGCCGCTCTTGGTCGAATAGCCGGCGACGATCCCGGAGATGTATTGCGCCTCGTCGATATAGCCGAAATAGCTGCCGGCGTTCTTCGGGTCCTTGTCGGTCCACAGGCCGCCGCAATGCTCGAAGTGCAGCTTGGGAAACTTGGTCGCCATCTTGACGACGTGCGGGTTGTAGTAGCCGAACGAGGTCGGAAACAGCAGCGTGGCGCCGTCGAGATTGACCATCGACTCGATGGTCTTCTCGACCGCATCGGTCTCCGGCACCTTCTCTTCCTCGACCACCTTGATGCCGGGCAGCTTCTTCACCGCCGCCGCGCCCTGGGCGTGGGCCTGGTTGTAGCCGTAGTCGTCGCGCGACCCGACATAGATGAAGCCGACCGTGGTTTCCGCCGCCGCCGCGCCGCGAATGCCGAGCGTGCTGCCAAGCGCCAATGCCGCGCTTCCCTGCAATAAATGCCTTCTTGAAATCCTGCCAAAATCCATCGCGTGCTCCCTCCGGCGGGCCGGTCCGCCTGTCCTAGTCGCAGCCGCCGTAACGGCAGCGCTTGACGGAGTGTCGCAAGCTTCGTGCCAGAGCACGTTTGGCAGTCACGGTTCCGTAAGTAGCTGATTGTGAATACGAATGATGATCGATGTGGTGCGCCTTTGGAATCGGCAAAACCAATCATGCCTAATTTATAGGCGATCATTCTTCGTTGTATGCAATGCCGTTAAGCAACCGCTAACCGCCGAGCGGTCGCTGCGAGCCGGGCTCGCAGCGTCGCAGACGGCGGCATTTGCCGGCTGGTGAATCGGACCGGGCCTGCTACCAGTGAAGCGGGCTCCGGCGCCGGGTTGGACCGATGGGAAACAGCATGAGTGAGACAAAACCGTCCTCGAATCCGTCCTCAAACCCGTCTTCCCTTGGCGACGAAATCGTGGCGCGGATCGATCAACTCGCGGCGATCTCGGAGACGCCGGAGCATCTGGCGCGCGTCTTCCTCACCGACGAGCATCGCAGGGCGGCCGATCTGATCCTGTCCTGGATGCGCGAGGCCGGCATGAGCGCGCATCTCGATGCGATCGGCAATGTCTGCGGCCGCTACGAGGGCGAGCGGCCGGGCCTGCCGGCGCTGATGCTCGGCTCGCATTACGACACGGTGCGCGATGCCGGAAGGTGGGACGGCCCGCTCGGCGTCATCACCGCGATCGCCTGCGTTGCCGATCTGAACCGGCGCGGCAAGCGGCTGCCGTTCGCGATCGAGATCGTCGGCTTCGCCGACGAGGAGGGCGTGCGCTTCGCCTCGACCCTGCTCGGCAGCCGCGCGGTCGCCGGCACGTTCGACGAGAGCGTGCTCAACACCCGTGATCGCGCCGGCACGACGATGCGCGATGCGCTGATCGCCTTCGGGCTCGATCCGGATCATATCGGCAAGGCGGCGCGCGCCCGCCGCGAATTGCTCGGCTATGTCGAGCTGCACATCGAGCAAGGGCCCGTGCTGGAACAGAAGGCGCTGCCGGTCGGCGTCGTCAGCGCGATTTCCGGAGCGACCCGGCTCGCCGCCAATCTCACCGGCTTCGCCGGCCATGCCGGCACCGTGCCGATGCCGCTGCGGCGCGATGCGCTGACCGGCGCCGCCGAATGCATCGTTGCGATCGAGCAATTCTGCCGCAGCGATGAAGCCGGCCTCGTCGGCACCGTCGGCTATATCAACGCCATGCCCGGCGCCACCAACGTGATCCCGGGCAAGGTGTCCTTCACGATGGACATCCGCTCGCAGAGCGACATGCATCGCAAGCGCGCCGTCGCCGACATCGTGCGGCAGATCGAGGCGATCGCAAAGCGCCGCGAGCTCGCACTTCAGATCGACGTCACCCACGAGAACCGCAGCGTGCCCTGCGCGCCATGGCTCAAGACGCAGATCGCCGCGGCCGTCGCTGCCGAAGGCCATGCCGTGTTCGAGTTGCCGAGCGGGGCTGGGCATGACGGCATGGCGATGGTCGACGTCGCCGACATCGGCATGATCTTCGTGCGCTGCCGCGGCGGGATCAGTCATAATCCGGCCGAGCATGTCGAGCTCGCCGATGCCGACACCGGCGCGCGGGTGCTGCTGCGTTTCGTCGAGAATTTCCGAGCGCACGGTACAGTGAATAGCTGAGGGCTGCCGCGAGGCGGCCGGTACCGATCCCGGCTCCGCCAACCTCAACCCGTGCCGAATCTGGACAGGGCCGACCGCCACTGCCGGCTCGGCTCCGCCTATTGCGGGAACATCGTGAACCGCTAGACTTGGCGTCAACGGGGGGAAGGACATGCGGTCGTCCGTCGTCCACGACGTTCAGTTCCCAAAACAACCGGCGCTGCAGCTGATCTATGACACTGCACCGATCGGTCTTGCCTACCTCTCTCCCGACTGCCGTTATCTCCAGATCAACCAGCGCCTCACCGAGATCTGCGGCATTTCGGTCGAAGGTCATCTCGGACGCACTGTGCATGATTGCGTGCCCGCGCTGGCCACCGCGGTCGAAGGCATCGTGCGCTCGATCATGGAGACCGGCGAACCCGTGACCGGCGTGGAGGTCTACGGCCAGCGCCCCGGCCACAATGACGAGCGATGCTGGATCACGCATTGGCATCCGCAGCGCGAGCCGAACGGCAGCATCGTCGGTGTCAACGTTGCGGCCGAGGAGATCACTGATCGCAAACGCAGCGAACGCGAGATCCGCGCCGCGCGCGATGCGGCCGAGAAGGCCTTGCATCATCTGCAGGAGACCCAGGCGTCGCTGATCGAGGCGGAGAAGCTCGCGGCGCTGGGCCGGCTGGTGGCTGGCGTCGCGCACGAGATCAACAGCCCGGTCGGCACCAGCCTCACGGTCGCTTCGGTGCTGGAGCAGAAATGCGCGGACTTCGCCGCGGAGGCGGCGCGCGGCAAGCTGAAGCGGTCCAGCCTCAGCGACTTCATCGAGGTCGTCGAAAGCGCCTCGTCGCTGTTGGTCGGCAACCTCAAGCGCGCGGCCGACCTGGTGCAGTCGTTCAAGCAGGTCGCGGTCGATCGCAGCTATTTCGACCGCAGCGCGTTCGATCTCGGCGAGGTGACCGAGCAGGTGCTCTCGAACCTGCGTCCGGCATTGCCGAAGAACAATCTGGCGCTCGAGGTCGATTGTCCGTCGGGTCTCGTGATGAACAGCTATCCGGGTCCGTACGGCCAGGCGCTATCAAACCTGTTCGTCAATTCGGTGGTGCACGCATTTCCGGACGGCAAGGGCGGCACCATCACGATCCGGCTGCGCGCATCGGGCGTGGACCAGGTCGAAATCCTGTTCGCCGACGATGGCTGCGGGATGGACCGCGATGTGCTGCGGCAGGCCTTCGATCCATTCTTCACCACGCGCCGCGACATCGGACGGATCGGGCTCGGCCTGCACATCGTCCACAACATCGTCACGAACCGGCTGGGCGGCGAGCTCCATCTCGACAGCGCCCCGGGCATGGGGACGCGCGTGCGGATCACCCTGCCGCGCACGGCCCCGCTGCGCGGGACCGATAGTTGACGGCGGATTGAAGCGCCGAGAAGGAAATCCTCCCGGCCTTTCGAGCCGGAAAACGTCCTTCCAAGGTACCGCCGTAAAAGGCATTCTGCTACCCTTGCTTTCGCCCCCGCCGTCGCGACATTCTGCGGGTAGTCCAGATGGTTACGACGATGAGCCAATCCGCATTCGATCCCTTCGGTGAGCCGGTCCCCGCAGTCGATTCTTCGGCCGCGACCGAGGGCGTGTCGAAATGGCTGAAGACCGCGGGCACCAGCGTGTTCTGGGTGCTGGTGGTCGGCATCGTGCTGGCACGCGCGGTCTATTTCGAGCCCGGCGTGTTCAGCTTCGAGCGTGCCGTTGCCTGGGCGCAGGGTCTGTTCGCCGCGCTCTAGCGGCAGCTATCCGCGGCGCCGTCTTCGCGGCCCGCGCCTCCCGAATGATCCCCTCGAACGCCACCGCCGCCGGCACGTCGAGCCGGCCGGGCGATTTCAGCTGCCACAGCGTGCGTTCGATATGGACGCCCTTGATCGGGATGACCTTCAGTTTCCCGAGCTTCACCTGATCGTCGATCGTCGCGATCGACACGATGGCGACGCCGACGCCTGATGCCACCGCCTGCTTGATCGCCTCGGTGCTGCCGATCTCCAGCGTTCGTTGGGGCTCGACGCGGTGGGCGGCCAGCGCCTGCGCCACCACCTCGCGCGTGCCGGAGCCGGGCTCGCGCACGATCAGGATCTCGTCGTTGAGCAGGCGGACGTCGATCGGGCCTGCGGCAGCCGCGAAGCGGTGATCGGGGCCTGTGATCAGGACCATCACGTCGGTGCGCCAGGCCTCGCTGGTCAGGTTCTCGTCCTCGACCGGCCCCTCGACCAGCGCGATCTCGACCTCGTGCCCCAGCATCAGCGCCGCGATGTCGCTGGTATTGGCGCTCACCACATGCAGGTCGATGCCGGGAAAGGCGCGGTGGAACACGCCGAGATATTCCGGGATCATGTAGGTCGCGATCGTGGTGCTGGCGCCGATCCGCAGCGAGCCGCTGTCGAGGTTGCGCAGCGCCTGCAACTCGTCCTCGGCGGCGCGCTCGGCCGCGAACAGCGTCTCGGCATGGCGGGCCAGCGCCGCGCCCTCCCGGGTCGGCCGCACCCCCTTCGGCGTGCGGTCGAGCAGCCGGCAGCCGACCTGCAGCTCGAAATCCCGCACGCCCTTGGAGATCGCCGGCTGGCTGATGTGCAGGAGGTCGGCGGCGCGGGAGAAACTTCCACTTTTCGCCACGGCCGCGAACAGGCGGAGCAGATGCAGGTTAAGGGACATAACTTCTCTCTATCGGGGCAGTCCGAAAAGATATTAGCCAAGCGGCCCGCCCGAGCGCATAAAATCTTCTCCGAAAAGAGGATTTCGTGCCGGAACAAGAACAAGATCAGGGGCAGAAGCAGGGGATGCTGAAGGGCATCATCCTGCTCATTCCGGGCATTCTGCTCTGCGGGGTGGTCACGGTCATCTCGCTCGGCATCCAGGCCGCCGAGGAGCGGGTGTTCGACCACCCCTATATCGAGGCGCTTGTGGTCGCGATCCTGCTCGGGATGGCGGTGCGGACCGCCTGGGAGCCCTCGGAGCGCTGGCGCTCGGGCATCGCCTTCAGCGCCAAGCAGCTGCTCGAGGTCGCGGTGATGCTGCTCGGCGCGTCCATCAGCTTCGCCGCAATCCTGGCGTCGGGCTGGCTTCTGATCGGTGCGATCGCCGCGACCGTCGTGATCATGCTGGCGGTGAGCTATGGCCTCGCCCGCCTGCTCGGGCTCAAGACCAAGCTTGCGATCCTGATCGCCTGCGGCAATTCGATCTGCGGCAATTCCGCGATCGCCGCGGTGGCGCCGGTGATCGAGGCCGATGGCGACGACATCGCCTCGTCGATCTCGTTCACCGCCATCCTCGGCGTGCTGATGGTGCTCGGCCTGCCGCTCCTGATCCCGCTCTTGAAGCTGACCGCGACGCAATACGGCATTCTCGCCGGGCTCACGGTCTATGCCGTGCCGCAGGTGCTGGCGGCGACCGTGCCGGCCGGCATCGTCTCGACCCAGATCGGCACGCTGGTGAAGCTGGTGCGCGTCCTGATGCTGGGCCCGATCGTGGTCGCCCTCTCGCTGTTCGTGGCGCGGCGGCGCAAGGGCGCAGCCAAGGAGGACACTGCAAAAACCGCCTCGATCAGCCCGTTCAAGCTGGTGCCCTGGTTCATTATCGGCTTCCTGGTGCTGGCCGCGCTGCGCTCGTTCCAGCTGGTGCCCGACATCGCGATCGCGCCGGTGACCAGGACGGCGGCGATCCTCACCGTCGTCTCGATGGCCGCACTCGGGCTCGGTGTCGATGTGCGGGTGCTGTCGACCGTCGGCGGCCGGGTGACGGCCGCGGTCACGCTGTCGCTGATGCTGCTGCTGGCCTTGAGCATCGGCCTCGTGCACTTCTTCAAGTAGGGCATGATCCGGAAAAGTGTGTAGCGGTTTTCCCTCGCGACAAACGCGCAGCGTTTGCGCGGAGATCATGCTCAAATCGAACGGCTGGAGCGGGATGACGGTTCGAAGAGCAGGCATCCCGCTTGAGCCACCGGCCGCCTATTCTGCGGCCTTCGCGGTCTTGCCGAACATCCGTGTCGGCGCGGCAAAGCCGCAGGACGTGCCGTCGGTGATCTTGACCTGATCCTCCCAGGGCAGGCGGAAGCGGCCGGACACCATGTCCTGCATGAAGGTGTAGGGGCAATCCATCGCGCCGCCCTTCACCGCGACATAGCCGCGGTGCCACAGCTGATAGATGTTGTTCTCGACGCCCCAGTTGATCCGCGCCTCGCGCACGAGGTCGGGCCGCACCTCGGCGGTGATGATCTCGTCGGCCCGTCCCGTGGTCCCGTGCGCGATGATGCTGCCGTCGAAATTGACGATCATGCCTTCGCCCATCGAGTCGAACGAGCCGTCCGAGCCGCACATGCAGACATTGGCGGTCACCATCAGGTTCTGGAACGCGTTGGCCTGGTTGGTGAAGCGCCAGCTGTCGCGGATCGGCGCGGTGTAGCCCGCAGTGCGGATCATGATCTCCGCGCCCTTGTAGGCGCATTCGCGCGCCATTTCCGGGAACATGCCGTCATGGCAGATGATCAGCGCGATCCTCGCACCTTTCGGCCCATCGATCACCGGAATGCCGATGTCGCCCGGCTCCCACGGCTCGACCGGAATCCAGGGATGGAATTTGCGGTAGTAGAGCTTGATCTCGCCGTGATCGTCGATGATCAGCCCTGAATTGTAGGGATTGCCGTGCGGGTTGAACTCCATGATGGAGAAGCAGCCCCAGATCTTGTTGTCGATGCAAGCCTGCTTGAAGGCCGCGACTTCGGGCCCGTCGAGCCGGCACATGATCTCCGGATTGGTATCCATCGAGAGGCCGTGCAGCGAATATTCGGGAAACACCACCAGATCCATGGTGGCGAGATTGCGCCGTGCCTTGCCGACCATCCAGACGATGCGCTCGGTCTGCCGCGCCAGATCGGCCTTGGTCGCAACCACGGGCAGCTGCAGCTGCACCAGTCCGATCACGACGCCATTGGGTGACTTGTTGAGGCCGCCAAGTCCGTTCATGCCTGTCCTCCCGCCTGTTTGAAATCGGCTGTCATTTCGCGAACGATGATCTTCGTTCGGTCGGGCTCCGGTCCAGCTCCCAGCTAGCAACGATCATGCCAGCAGGATCGGACGATCGGCAAATCAGCTGCCGGTGATTGCTCAGTGGCACGCGGTTTGCTTAATCAAGCGCGGATCTTCTCGCATTCGGGGGAGTGCGTCATGGCGAATTCAGGCGGGACAATCGCGGCGGAGCCGGCGCCGATCAC
The DNA here is from genome assembly GCF_001238275.1 of Bradyrhizobium viridifuturi. GTDB lineage: Bacteria > Pseudomonadota > Alphaproteobacteria > Rhizobiales > Xanthobacteraceae > Bradyrhizobium > Bradyrhizobium viridifuturi. Next base: position 17,978 of record NZ_LGTB01000050.1, on the reverse strand, counting down.
GCTCGACTGGAGCAAGACCGCGCTCGTCATCATCGACATGCAGCGCGATTTCATGGAGCCCGGCGGTTTCGGCGAGACGCTCGGCAACGACGTCAGCCAGCTCGCCCGCGCGGTGCAGCCGATCGCCGCGGTGCTCGCGGCGGTGCGCGATGCCGGGCTGCTGGTGGTCCATACCCGCGAGGGCCATCTGCCCGATCTCTCCGACGCGCCGCCGGCGAAGGTCGAACGCGGTGCGCCGTCACTTCGGATCGGCGATCCCGGACCGATGGGGCGGATCCTGATCCGCGGCGAGGCAGGGCATGACATCATCTCCGAGCTTTATCCGCTCGACAGCGAGATCGTGATCGACAAGCCGGGCAAGGGCGCGTTCTACGCCACCGAATTCGGCGACGTCCTGCAAAAATACGGCATCGAGAATCTGCTGGTCTGCGGCGTCACCACCGAAGTCTGCGTCAACACCACGGTGCGCGAGGCCAACGACCGCGGCTACCGCTGCGTCGTCATCTCCGACGGCTGCGCGTCCTACTTCCCGGAATTCCACGAGATGGGCCTGAAGATGATCAAGGCCCAGGGCGGCATCTTCGGCTGGGTCGCCGATTCAGCCGCGGTGCTGAAGGCGCTTGCTGCCTAGAGCGCTTTCGAGCGAAGTGGATACCGGTCGCGTAAAGAAAACACGTCAGAACAGGAATCTAGAGCCCCGTTCCAATTCCGTCGGAACGGGAAAAGCGCTAGGGCGCGTACCGACCACTCCAAAATGCTCGCTTTCAGCGGTGAAGCAGACACGCGACCCGACTTCAGGGATACCGCCTTGTGACCCCATGCGGCCCTCAGCCAATGGTCGCCGCTTCCTCTGGAATACCCGCCGCCGAGTAGTGTTCGAGGGGCGACGAAGCAAAATCTGCCGGGATGAAACCATTTTCCGGCCTTCACGAAGGCATGGTGAAACAATCAGGCGGTTAAAAATAGCCTTGGAAGCGATGGGAAAAGGTCAACTGCAAAAAGAACAACGATCGCCGTGGGGCGGGGAACAAGGGCATGTCACAGATTCGCAAAGGTTTTTTAGTCGCTCTCGCGACTGCATTGACGATCGGTGCCGTGCAATTCGCTTCAGGTCACGACCTCGGCGACCGCTGGCAGGCGGGCTCTGAGCGGCCAGGTCAGATCGTCAACCGAGCCGGCAAGGCAGATCAACTTGCTGCCCCCAAGCCGTTCGCAGTCCAGACGAAAATGGTTTCTGTGCGCTTGAACGATCAAGCCGATACATCGGTCCTGATCCGTGTTCCGTCTGCGCAAGCCCGTATCACCAAGACGCCGCTGTGGAATCAGAGCCGTAAGCCGACAGTCGCCTGCGAACCCATGGTCAGCACGCTCACGGAAGTCGCAAGGCTCCTGCAGCCTGGCCGTTGCGTGACCTGATCGATTCAATCCGCTTTCCTGATTGGCGGTGCGAGCCAAGTTCGGCGCTGACAGCCTGTATCCGCAATCTTATTGACGGAGCCGAACCACTGGCATCGAAGACCCGCCAAATCCTCAGCTGTCGGACCGACGGGGTTTCAACGAGGCCGTGCAAGATGAGATTGCTCAAGCTTCTTGTGCAGCGTTTGCTGATCTTTGGATTGGGAATCTTCTGTGTTTGGTTGATTGTCTTTGTTGTTTTTGAAACTGCGGATCGCAGGCTACCTTGGATCCTGGCAATTAGTGCCACCTACGGAATCGCCGCATATCTCGTCCTGCCACGTGCGATTCGGATGGGCTTGAAGATTCTGCAAAGCAAACGTGTGCCGAGTTACACGATTACGGGCGACGGGCTGCCGGGAGATCCCGTGAACGTCGTGCTCGTCGGTACGCTCCAGCAGCTTCGCGGGGCCTTCGCAGCGCTCGGCTGGTCGGAGGCAGATCGGCTTAGTCTAGCCAGTTCATGGGGCATGGTCCGAGCCTTTGTGCTCAACACTCCATACCCCACCGCCCCGTTCAGCACCCTCTATCTTTTCGGGCGGGGCCAGGACATCGGTTTTCAAAAGGCGATCGATAACAGCCCTCGGAAGCGCCACCACGTAAGGTTCTGGGCCTTGAGTCAAACGCGTGCCCAGGCAACTTGGGGAACAGCAGATTTCTGGCTAAACACCGAACGCCCGACGGAAAACGAATGCGTTCTTTGGATAGGAGCTGGCACCAGGGACACCGGCCTATCCCTCACTCGTCTTTCATTTCAAATCACCCACGCCACAGATTCGGATACGAATGCAGAGCGCGATCACATTATCGGTGAGTTAAAGAGGATTCGAACCATCGAAGCGGTGAAAGTCTATCAGGCGGGGGAAAATCTTCTCGCCGAACGCGTCAATCACTACATTACCGATGGCGAGATCACGTTGGCGATTCTGGTTGGAAACGAAGATTGACGTCAAAGCCAGGGTTTTCTGCTATCCCTCAAACTGTCCAGCTACGCGAGCCCGGTTTCGCGGTTTCAAAAAAATAACCGTGATGGGCCGCGTCCTCCCCGCGATGATTCCACTATCGACATCCATGTCTGTTGTTGGCCCAAAGCCGACACGACCAAGCGCGCCTCTTTTGTCGGCTTCTGACGATAATGCTGACGTCGTTCGGCGGGCGGAGTCATGGGTGCACGGCCTAGTTGGGAACGCGGCCTTCATTAACGCGCAGCCATAGCAGGATCGAAGCGCCTAGCCCTTGGCGGCGGGTGCGGGCGGCACCGGCAGAATGATTTCGGAAGCGACCTTCCAGTCCTTTCCGATCCGAAGCCAATTGATGATCATCAGAAACGGCCTGGGTGTTCCATCCTGCCCCGCATAAGAGACCGTGATGTTCATCGGCACGTAGGACTCGGCGACGTCGCGCGTCAGGCCGACAATCCTGAGCTTCGAATAATCCGGCTCGAGCACGACCGGGCCGGAGGTGCCGATATCATGAAGCTTTTGGTCAATCGCCTCGTTGCCCCAAAAGCCGGCCCAGTTCCCCTCGGACTGGATCGCGCTCTTGGCCACCAACAGGGTCGAGGGCGATTGCCAGAACATCCCATGCAGAGCCTTGAAATCGTGCTTGTTGGCTAATTCCATCAGTTTGCCGAACTTCGATTTTATCGCGCTGAGGGTCGTAGCATCCAGCGGCTCTTGCCTGGCGGCGGGGGATGCTGACGTGACAGTGCCGGTGGCAAGAACTGAGGCCGCGATAGCGACCAGAAATGTCTTGTAGTACATGCAGGAAATTCCCTTCGAACGTCCAGCTCGCGTCGTGACCGCTCCCGACGCGAACGCGCCGGGACCGGCACTGTCACTTCGCGAGCGCCGCCTTTTCGATGACCTCAGCGACTTGCTTCGCATGGACGACGAGCGAGGCATGGCTGCCGGCGACTTCCGTCGTCTGGGCCTTCATCCTGGCTGCGAACGACTTCTGGGCCTCCGGCGCGATGACCTTGTCCTTCGTGCTGATGACGTAGAACGTCGGCTTGTCATGCCAGGCCGCAATGTCGACGGGGGCTTCGAACGCAACGTGGTTCAACGGAAGCTGCGAATTGGCCAGGTGCGCGGCGATTTCCGGCGGCAGGTCTGCCGCGACAGCCGACGGAAACACCTTGGGATCGATGTACAGATTGCCCTTCGCGTCGGGATGGATCGCATTGCCGCCTTCCGTCGGCGGGCCGGCCTTGGCCAGCGACGCCAGGGATTCGCCGACCTCCGGCGCGAAGGCGGAAACATAGACCAGTGCCGAGATCTTGGGATCGTTGCCGGCTTCCGTGATCACCACGCCGCCCCATGAGTGGCCGACGAGGACGGTCTTGCCGTCCTGCTTCGCGAGCGCCTGCTTGGTGGCATCGACGTCGGCGGTAAGCGAAGTGAGCGGATTTTCTACGAGCGTGACGTTGTAGCCTTTCTTCGTGAGAATATCGGCGACGGGTTGCCAACTGGTCTGGTCCACGAACGCGCCGTGCACCAGCACGATGTTGTGGGCTGCCCCCTTGGGCAGTTCGGCGGAATTGGCCGAGCCGACCAATGTCGATCCGGCCAGCAGTATGGTGGCGGCTGAGAGGAGGAGATTTCGCATCGATTGTTCCTGTTGACGTATCGGACGAACATGGTCCGGGGGAATGGGGCAGGCGTTTCCAGCAGGTCGCGGTTCTTCCATCTGCCGTTGGCGAAATGGTTGCCGCACGTCACGTCGGCCCGCGGCGGTATCTGGTATTCCACGGCCCCTTCGGACGATAGAGATCAATCGTCCGGATGTTGTGTCCAATCGTCCGCAGGACTAATCTCGGCGGGCATGGACATACTCGCGCAGGTGCTCGATCGCGTTCGTCTGAGCGGGACGCTGCTCTTTCACTTCGAGCTGGGTCATCCCTGGCGTCTTGAGTTGCCGGCGCGTCCCTACGCTCTGTTTCACTATCTCAGCCAAGGCGCAGCGACCCTTGCGGTCGGACAGGGGCAGAAAATCCAGATGACCGGGGGCGACTTTGTCGTCATCACGCGCGGAGAGCCCCATGTGTTTTATTCGGATCGCCGGGCCGAGCCGCTGCGGATCGTGGATATCGATCGATCGTCGCCGCGTCTTGGCTTCATTCGTCACGGCGGCCGTGCCAAGCCGCTCTCGGCCATGCTCTGCGGCAATTTCACGGTGTCGCGGCCGCTGCTTGGCAACGTGCTGGAGTTACTTCCACCCGTGCTCTTGCTGAAGCCAACGGCGGACAATGGTTGGCTTGAAGCAATCCTGCGCCGCTTGATGAGCGAGTCTGCGACTGAGCGTCCCGGTCAACGCGTCGCGCTTTCGCGATTGACGGAAGTGCTCTTTGTCGAGGTGCTCCGAAGCTGGATCGCATCTCTCGGTCCCGGAGAGGGCGGGTGGCTCGGAGCGATATCCGACCCGCACATCGGGCCCGCACTGAAGCTGATCCACGAAAACCCGGAGCGGCCCTGGGCCCTGAGCGACCTCGGCCGCCGCGTGGGGCTCGGCCGTTCGGCATTTTCGGCCCGTTTCACCAGGCTCGTCGGCCAGTCCATGCATCGTTACGTCATCGAACGCCGGATGGCAGAAGCCGCGTTCCTGCTTGAAACCAGCGACGAGCCGATCGCACGCATTGCGAGCCGGGTCGGTTACGAGACGGCGGCGGCGTTCTCGAAGCTGTTCCACCGGCATCACGGCCTGTCGCCCGGCCGGTATCGTGCGGCTCGACGATCTGACGGCGGAGGAAGGCAAGGGGACGCTCAGGAAGCCGAAGTTGCCGAATGAGCTTGGTCGAGGCGTCCTGGCGAGAGCGGATGTCTGCGCAATTTCGGAATATTAGAAACTTATCCCTGAGTTGCCCAACGTGTCAAGCTGACCGATCTACCTGGAGCCGCCGCCGGCACCTTTGCATGGGGTTGTTTTCGATATTTTAGCAGCGCCCCCTGCGACGCCCCCATAACTTCATCTTGCCCTAGCCGCCCTTCACCGCACCGGCCGTCAGTCCCGCAACGATCTGCCGCTGCGCCATCACGGTGAGCAGCAGCACCGGCGCGGTCACGATCAGCGCCGCGGCAGCCAGCGGGCCCCAGCTCAGCTGGTCGAACGAGATCATGTTGTAGACGGCGACCGGCAGCGTGCGGGTCTCGCGCCCGGCCAGCACGATGCCGAACACGAAGTTGTTCCAGGAGAAGATCACCGCGAGGATGAAGGCGACCGCAAGGCCGGGCCTCGCGATCGGCAGCGCAACATGGCGGAACACCTGCCAGCGCGTCGCGCCGTCGATCAGCGCGGCTTCCTCCAGCTCCAGCGGCGTGGTCTCGAAATAGCCGATCATGATCCAGATCACGATCGGCACCGTGACCACGAGATGGATGATGATCTGCGGCACCAGCGTGCCGAGCAGGCCGAGCCACTGGAACAGCAGGAACAGCGGGATCAGGTAGGACAGGCCCGGCGTGATGCGCGCGATCAGGATCACGATCGCCGATTTATGCGCGGCCATCCGCGCGATGCCGTAGCCCGCGGGCACGCCGACCAGCATTGCAAGTCCGGTGGCGCAGCCGGTGACGACGAGGCTGTTGGTGAAATAGGTCAGGAAGCGGTTGGAGGCGAACACGTCGGCATAGTTCTTCCAGGCGATATGCTCCGGAAAGAACACTGGCGGATAGGAGGCGTTGTCGATCTCGAATTTCAGCGACAGCGAGCCCATCCAGAGGAAGAACAGGATCGCCGGTGAGACGATGACGAACACCGACAGCCACAGCCCGATCCGGCCCAGCACATAGCGCAGGTTCATGCCTCGCTCCCGAGCTGGGACGTCCACAGCAGGCGCTTGCGCAAGTAGAGCAGCAGCGCCGCCAACGCGACGATCAGCAGGAAGAACACCACCGCGATCGCCGAGCCGTAGCCGAGGTCGTAATAGACGAAGGCGACGCTGTAGAGATAGACGTTGATGGTCTCCGACGCCGAGCCCGGCCCGCCTTGCGTGATCGCGAAGATGATGTCGAAGCTTTTCACCGCGTCGATCATGCGGATCATGCCGGCGATGAACAGGAACGGCATGATCAGGGGAAGCGTGATGAAGCGGAACACCTGCCAGAAATTGGCGCCGTCGATCTGCGCGCTCTCATAGGGTTCGGTCGGGATCGCGGCGAGGCCGCCGAGCACGATCAGCATCACCAGCGGCGTCCATTGCCAGGTCTCGACCAGCACCAGCGAGGGGATCACCGTCGTCGGGTTGAACACCCAGAGCTGCGGCGGCAGGCCGACCAGCGACAGCAGATAGTTCAGCACGCCGAGCTGCGGGTGGAACATCATGGTCCAGACCAGCGCGATCGCCACCGGCGTTGCCATCATCGGCATGATGAAGATGCCGCGCAGGAAGCCGCGCGCGGCGAACTTCTGGTGAAACACGACAGCGGCCAGCGTGCCGAACACCAGCGGCAGCAGCACCGAGAGCGCGGTGTAGGACAGCGTGTGCCCGACCGCCTCGACGAAGCGAGGATCGGTCGGCAGCCGCAAATAGTTGGCGAGCCCGACGAAGGTGGTGGGCGAGCCGACCTTCCATTCCTGCAGGCTCATCCAGATCGTGAACACCCAGGGAAAGATGATCACAGCCAGCACCACGACGAGCGCCGGGATCACGAATGGCCAGTACGACGGCGGCCGCCATTCACGCGCCGGGGCGGCCTGTTCGGCTGCCACCGGCGAAGCTTGTGTCACCACGCTCACGCTTTTTCGCTACGCTCCAGGATGGGGCGGAATTGCTCGTGCGCCTTTTTCAGCTCGGTGGCGGGATCGGCGCCCGACAGCGTCGCGGTCAGCGCCGCACCGACGATGTCGCGGAATTCGGCGACCGGGATGATGACGGGCAGACCGAGCTTGGAGATCTTGGCCGAGTCGACCACCGACTGCAGCCATTCCTTGGTCTTCACGCCCTTGGCGACCTCGGCATCGTCGACGATCGAGTTGCGGAATGGCACGCCGCCGCCGGCCTGCAGCAGGCGGGCGCCCTGGCCCCGCGAGACCACCCATTGGCACAGCAGATAGGCGGCTTCCTTGTTCTTGCTCGCCGCCGCAATGCCGACGCCGTCGCCATAGGTCGATGAGAATTTTCCCTTCGGGCCGGCGGGCACCAGCGTGTAGCCGACCTTGCCGACGACGCGCGAGGCGGCCGGGTCCTCCAGCGGGGGCGCCCAGCCGTCGGCGTCGATCCACATCGCCGATCGGCCTTGCGTGAACGAGGCCATCGACTCCATCCAGTTGAAGCCGGCGACGCCGGGCGGCGCGCATTTCGTCAGCAGCCGTTGATAGAGTTTGGTGGCCTCGATCGCCTCGGGGCCGTCGGTCAGGATGTTGCCCTTGGCATCGAGGAATTCGCCGCCATAGTTCAGATAGAAATTGGTCCACATCGCCATGTTGGCGTTGCGCAGGCCGCGGCCGACGAAGCCGTAGATGCCTTCCTTGGGATCGGTGAGCTTCTCGGCTGCGACCGCCATCTCGTCCAGTGTCTTCGGGACCTCGACGCCCTTCTTCTGGAACAGCTCCTTGTTGTAGTAGAGGATGAAGTAGTCGACCGACCACGGCAGCGACAGCATCTGGCCCTTGTCGTTGCGCGCATATTGCAGGCCGGCCGCGGAGAAATCGCTCTCGACCAGATCCGGCAGCGTCATGCTCGGATCCTTGAGATAGGGCGACATGTCGGCGAGCCAGCCGGCCTTCTCGAACTGCCGCTTCTGCACGTGATAGCTGAGGTGGACGACGTCGAAGCTCGGCTTGCCCGACGACAGCTCGATCACGCATTTCTGGCGCTGCTGCTGCTCGGGGACCTGCTCGGATTCCACCTTGATGCCGGTGAGCTCGGTGAATTCCTTGATGTATTTTTGCAGATTGTCGCCGCGCGGTCCCTTGGCGAGGCTGACTTCGAGCGTGGTGCCGGAGTATTTCTTCCAGTTGACCTCGGCGCGGGCCGGAAACCCGGTCAATCCAACCGCGCCGGCGGCGGCGGTGCCGGCCAGCATCTGCCGGCGCGAGATCAGGTGATGCGACATGTTTCTCTCCCCTGGGACGGTTCTTATTTGGGAGAGATACTAGAGCATGATCCGGAAAAGTGAACACCGGTTTTCCAGACGGATCGTACATCAATCGATGCAGGTCAAGCATCGATGCAATCAAGGCTCGCATCGATGCTCGAGTGGCGGCGCCGCATGATGCAGCGCCGCGCGAGCTTGGGTCGCTATGCCTTGACGAAGGCGAGCAGGGTGCCGTTCGCCGCAGCCGGCGGCACGGTGATGCCGCCGCCGCTCTTCACGCCGGTCGCGCCCAGCGCCTTCTCGGTGGCGGCAAGGTCGGCTGCGATCACGAGGCCGGCGCCGCCGCGATCGGACAGGCCATCCAGCGACACGCCGGGATAGCGCTTGCCGAGCTGCTCCCTGGTGAGGAACACGAAGTCGGCGCGGTCGCCGCCGGACGGCACCGCAACCGCACCGTCGGGATCGTTCCTCACCGCGATATCGATCATCTTGGAGAGATGCGCAGCATCGGCTGCGGGATCGGGCGAGACGATCAGCACCTGCTTGAGGCGTTTTGCCCCATTGGCGTGCGTCATCAATTCGGGAATCCACACCGTCTCGCGGGTCTTGTGCTGGCAGGCGAAGATGCGGACGCGCCGGGCGCCTCGTTGGTCGGCCACTGGAAGGTGCGGAATTTTGCCGCGGAGACCGTGCCGTTCGGCAACGTCACCGGGCGCTCGAAATCGGTCGGCCCGATCGGCGCGTAGCCGCGTGCGCGGATCTCCTCGGCGCCGGCGGCGGAATCCACCGCCGTGAACGCGATCCGCTCGATGCCTTCGCCGCGTTTCTCGAGGAAAGCGCGCGCCGGCGCATTATGTTCCGTCGGCGTCAGCACGCCGAGCAATTCCATGTAGTCGGGGTCGAACATGATGGTGTAGTTGCCCGATCCCATATGCGCACTGTGGGTGCCGCGCGGCGACACGGTAAAGCCGAGCCGCTTGTAATTCTCGGCGGCCTTGTCGAGGTCTTTCACCATGACCACGGCGTGATCGATTCCGATGACGTTCTTGAGTGCCACTTGTTGTCTTCCCGGCTGAAATAGGAGAGTAGAGTAAAGCTAACCAGAATGACCGGGCGCCCGCAAGAAAGGATCATGATGAGCAGCAATGCCGTGCGCTGGCCCAATTCGCTCTGGGCCGCAGCGACGCCGTCAGGCCCCGATTGCCCCGAATTGACCGGCACGCAGCAGGCCGATGTCGTCATCATCGGCGGCGGCTTCACCGGGCTGTCGACTGCGCTGCACCTGCGCGAGGCCAATGTCGACGTCGCGATCGTCGAGGCCGCCGAGCCGGGCTGGGGCGCCTCAGGCCGCAACAACGGGCAGGTGATCCCGACGCTGTCGCGCCCCGATCCCGATGACATCATCAAGCGGCACGGCGCCGCCGGCGAGCGCTTCGTCGCGATGCTGCGCGACAGCGCGGCCATGCTGTTCGAGGTCGTCAAGCGCTACAACATCGCAGCCGAACAGGAGCAGGCCGGCTGGGTGCAGCCGGTGCATTCGCCGGGCCGCATCAAGATCGCGGAGCGGCGGGTGCAGCAATGGTCGAAACTCGGCGCGCGGTCGAATTGCTGTCGCGCGAACAGACGAGGGACATGCTCGGCTCGGATGCGTGGTATGGCGGTTTCTGGAACAGGACCGGCGGCCACGTCAATCCGCTGGCGCTGGCACGCGGCCTTGCGCGCACGGTGCTCGGCCTCGGTGGGCGGATCTATCCCCGTTCGCATGCGCTGAGCTTCGAGCGCCGCGGCGATCGCTGGGTGGTGAAGACCGAGAAGGGCGAGATCTCCGGCCGTGCGCTTGTTGTCGCGACCAATGCCTATAGCGGCGAGTTTGCGAAATCGCTGGTGCCCGAGATCGCGACCGAGGTGATGCCGGTGCTGTCGTGGCAGATGGCGACGCAGCCGCTGTCGGACAATGTCCGCAAGACCATCATCCCCGGCCGGCAGGCGATGTCGGACACCCATGGCGAGCTGTATTTCGCGCGCTACGACGCGCGCAATCGCCTCGTCACCGGCGGCGCCGTGCTCGGCCCGGGCGACAAGACCGGGCGGCTGAAGGCACGGGTGACCGAGCGGTTGCAGCGATTGTGGCCGCAGATCGGCGATGTCTCGTTCGACTATGTCTGGAACGGCTATGTCGGAATGACGGCCGATTTCCTGCCGCGCATGCATCGGCTCGGACCGAATGCCTATGGCTGGACCGGCTGCAACGGCCGTGCCGTCGCGCTGACGATTCCGCTCGGTCGCGAATTGGCGAAGGCAGTGCAGGGCGTGCCGGAGAGCGAGCTGGCGCTGCCGTTCACCGAGCCGGTGCAGTACATGGCGCATGGCTTGCTGCGCAAGCTCGCGCCCTGGATGCTGCTGCTGTACCGGCAGCGCGACGCCCAGGAGCTGGTCAGGGGCGATCGCTTCGAGCTGCTGCGCTGGGCCGAGTATTTCCTGGCCTCGCGCCGCTCGCGTTAGAGCGCGCGGCTTGATCAGGCGATCAAGGCGTCGCGCTTTCGCGTGAAGTCGCCGCCGGGGATCGCCGAGAGCAGTGCCTGCGTGTAGGGATGCTGCGGCTTGCCGAACACTTCGGCGGTCAGCCCTTGCTCGACCACGGCGCCATCCTTCATGACAGCGACGAGATCGCAGATCTGCGCGGCAACACGCAGATCGTGGGTGATGAAGATGATCGAGAGGCCAAGCTGCTGGCGCAGTTCGGCAAGCAGTTTCAGGACCTGCGCCTGCACCGAGACGTCGAGCGCCGAGACCGGCTCGTCGGCGACCAGCACGTCCGGCTTCAGCGCAAGCGCGCGCGCCATCCCGATGCGCTGGCGCTGGCCGCCGGAGAATTCGTGCGGGAAGCGGTCGCCGGCGGACGGGTCGAGCCCGACCAGCTCGAACAGCTTTCGCGCTTCTGCGATCGCGGTGGCGCGGTCGGTGCCGTGCACGATCGGTCCCTGCGCCACCAGTTCAGCCGCCTTGCGGCGTGGGTTGAGCGAGGCGAACGGATCCTGGAACACCATCTGGATATGACGGGTCTCGCGCCTGATCTCGTCGCGGCCAAGCTTGGCCCAGTCCTTGCCGTCGAGCACGATCGAGCCGGTCTCGGGATCGATCAGCCGGACGATGCAGCGCGCCAGCGTCGATTTGCCCGAACCGGACTCGCCGACGATGCCGAGCGTCGCGCCGCGCGGCAGATGCAGCGAGACGTTCTTGACGGCTTCCGTGACCCGGGCGCCGCGGCCGAGGAAGCCGCCGGTACGGTAGGTTTTTGAAACCCCGTCGATGGTCAGGATGTCCTTGCCTGACAGGATGCGCGGCGGCGGCGCCTTCAGCGGCGGCACGGCTGCGATCAGCTGCCTGGTGTAGGCATGCTGCGGATCGTTCAGCACCTCGTCGGCGGTACCCTGCTCGACGATCGCGCCGTGCTGCATCACCACGACGCGGTCGGCGATCTCGGCGACCACGCCGAAATCATGGGTGATGAACAGCACCGCGGTCTTCTTGCGCTGCTGCAGATCGCGGATCAGCTTCAGGATCTGGGCCTGCGTCGTGACGTCGAGCGCGGTGGTCGGCTCGTCCGCGATCAGGAGTTTTGGGTCGAGCGCGAGCGCCATCGCGATCATGGCGCGCTGACGCTGGCCGCCGGAGAGTTCGTGCGGATAGGCCTTTGCGGCCGCCTTGGGATCGGGGATACGAACGTCCTCAAGCAGCGCCAATACCCGCGCATTGATCGCGGTCTTGGACAGGCCGGTGTGGATCGCGAACATTTCGCCGATCTGGTCGCCGATGGTGCGCAGCGGATTGAGCGCCGTCATCGGCTCCTGGAAGATCATTGCGATGCCGGCGCCGCGGACCTCGCGCATCGCGGCCGGGGCGGTCGCACAGAGGTCGCGGCCGTCGAACATCATACGGCCGCGTTCGATCGTCACCTCGTTCGGCAGCAGCCGCATGATGGCGTTCGCCATCATCGACTTGCCGGATCCGGATTCGCCGACCACGCAGAGGATCTCGTTCGACGCGACAGACAATGAGACATCGGACAGCGCGTGCGGCCGGTCGGCGCCCTTGGGCAGGCGTACCGTCAGGCCGTCGAGCGAAAGGACGGGTTCGCTCATCGGCTCTTCAGCCTCGGATTGAGCGCATCGTTGAGGCCCTGGCCGACCAGGGACACCGCGAGCACGGTGACGAGGATCGCAATGCCGGGGATCGCCGAGACGTACCACTGCACCCGCAGCACGTCGCGGCCGAGCCCGATCAGATTGCCCCAGGAGGCGACGTTGGGATCGGACAGCCTCAGGAATGCCAGTGCGCTTTCCAGCAGGATTGCGACCGCCATCACCACGCTGGCATAGACGATGACAGGCGGCAGCGCGTTGGGCAGGATCTCGCCGAGGATGAGCTGGACGTCCTTCATGCCGAGCGTCTTGCCGGCCTGGACGAATTCTCGGTTGCGCAGCGACAGGAACTCGGCGCGGGTCAGCCGCGCCGGCGCCGGCCACGACACCACGCCGACTGCAATGGTCACCGTGGTGAGGGTCGAGCCGAACACCGCGACCAAGACCAGCAGCAGCACGAAGTTCGGCAGGGTCTGGAACGCCTCGGTGATCCGCATCAGGACATTGTCGACCCAGCCGCCGTAATAGCCGGCGAAGGCGCCGACCAGAATGCCGATCAGGATCGCGATCACGGTGGCGACGCCGCCGATCAGCAGCGAGATCCGCGCGCCGTAGAAGATCTGCGCGGCGATGTCGCGGCCGGAATTATCGGTCCCGAGCAGGAAGCGCGGATTGGAGAACGGCCAGACCAGCGGCCGGCCGGCCAGCGCGAGCGGATCGCGCGGATACAGGAAACCCGCGCTGATCGCCATCGCGATCACCAGCAGCAGCAGGATCAGGCCGATCACCGCGGCCGGGCTGCGGAAGTAGCGTTTCAGCGCGTCCATCGTCAGCCCTCCGCCGCGATGCGGGGATCGAGCCGCGCGTAGAGCAGGTCGACCACGAAGTTCACCGCGATGACCAGCAGCGCAGACACGAACACGATGCCGAGCAGGGTGTTGAGGTCGCGCTGCACCACCGATTCATAGGCGAGGCGGCCGAGGCCGGGCAGCGAGAACACGCTCTCTACCACGACCGAGCCGCCGAGCATGGTGCCGGCCTGCAGTCCGATCAGCGTCACCATCGGGAGCAGCGCGTTGCGCAGCACGTGGCGGGTGATGACGTGGGTCTCGTCCAGCCCCTTGGCGCGGGCGGTGCGGACGAAGTCGAGGTTCAGGACCTCCAGCATCGAGGCACGCATGATGCGCAGGTAGATCGCAAGGAAGATCAGCCCGAGCGTCAGTGTAGGCAGCACGAGGTGCGCGGCGATGTCGAGCACGCGCCAGATCCCGGTCTGCACGGTGCCGATGTCCTCGAAACCGCCCGGCGGCAGCCATTGCAGATAGACCGAGAATACCACGATCGCCATCAGTCCGAACCAGAACGAGGGCGTGGCGTAGAAGATCAGGCCGAGCGTCGAGATCAGCGTATCCGGCCAGCGGTTGACGCCGCGCGAGGCGATCACGCCGAACACGAGGCCGAAGAAGAACGCAAACGACAGCGACGCCGTCATCAAGAGGATGGTCGGCGGCAGCCGTTCCAGGATCACGGTCGCCACCGGCTTGCCGTAGATCGAGGAGAAGCCGAGATCGAGCCGCACCAGGTGCCACAGATAATTGCCGAGCTGCGCCGGAACCGAGAGGTCGAGACCGTACAGTTTGCGCAGCTGTTGCGCCGTCGCGGCATCGCCGCCGCCCATCTGCGCCATCAGCGCGTCGACGGTGTCGCCCGGCGCGAGCTGCAGCAGCAGGAACACGCCGATCAAGATCAGGAACAAAGTCGGAATCGAGGCGGCGAGCCGCCGCCCCGCAAGGCTCAGGATACGCATGCCGCTATTTTACTGATCCAGGGCTAGGCCGAAAGCCAAAGATCGTGCCAGCTCGCCGAGCCCCAGCGCGGCGTATTGGAGTGGTTGCGCGCCTTGGCGGTGATCACGGTGACGAAGATCTGCTCGATCGGCATCCAGACCGGCAGCTCGGTGTTCACCTCCTTGACGAAGTCGGCATAGAGCGCCTTGCGCTTGACCGGATCGACCTCGGTGGCGGCGTTGTCGATGGTGGCATCGACGGTCTTGTCCTCCCAGCCCCACTGGTTGGTCCACGGCGCGCCCTTGGGCTGGCCGGAGCGGTACCACACCGTGGTGGAGACCGCGGGATCGTTGCGGTACTGATGCCAGCCGGTGGCGAGGTCGAAGGCGTGGTCGTCATAGACCTGCTTGAGGAAGCCGCCGCCGTCGTTGCGCACGATGTCGACCTGGATTCCGACTTCGCCCAGCGATTGCTGGATGAAGGTCGACCACAGCGAGATGTCCTCGCCCCACGGCGCCGGCAGCAGCTTCAGCGCGAAGCGGTTGCCGCCACTGGCCTTGAAGCCGGCCTCGTCGAGCAGCGCGACCGCCTTGGCCTTGTCATAGGGATATTGCGGCGTGTTCGGCCCGGGATAGAAGTCGGTCGAGGTCGAGGGGATCGGGCCGGTGCCGAGCTTGGCGAAATCGCCCAGGAAATTCTCGATGAAGAACGGCACGTTGATCGCATGCGCGATGGCGCGGCGGACGCGGATGTCGGCCAATTCCTTGCGGCGGAAGTTGAACTCGATGGTGTTGGTGCGGGCGTTGCCCTCATTGCCCTTGGTCGAGACGATGAAGCGCTTGTCCTTGCCGAGCCGCGCCATATCCGAGATCGTCAGCCCGGAGAACGGACTGTAGTGCAGCTCGCCGGCCTCCATCTGCGCGGCCGCGGCGGCGCGGTCGGTGATCACCTTCCAGACGATGCGGTCGAGATAGGGGGCGTTGGGTCGCCAGTAGTCCGGGTTGCGGTCGGCGATGATGTATTGCCCGCGCTCATATTTGACGAATTTGAACGGGCCGGTGCCGACCGGCGCCAGGTTGGTCGGGTTCTGGCGGATGTCGCCGCTCTCATAGAGATGCTTGGCGGAGACGTAGCCGAGGTCGGGCAGGGCCCGCAGCAACAGGTTCAGCGGCATCGGCCGCTCGTAGCGGAAGATTGCGGTCTGCGGATCGGGCGTATCGACCGCCGTCAGGAACAGCTGCAGCGTCGATCCGTAGTTGAGTATCTTCTTCCACATGTTCATCGCGGTGAAGGCGACGTCCTCCGAGGTGAACGGCTTGCCGTCGTGCCAGGTGATGCCCTTGCGCAGCTTGAAGGTGACCGTCTTGCCGTCCGGCGTCGCCTCCCAGCTCTCGGCCAGCACGCCGACCGGCTGTCCCTGGGCGTCGAGGTCGACCAGATTCTCCTGGATCTTGCCGCCGATGATGTAGACGCCGGTCGAGGCCTGGATGCTCGGGTTGAGCTGGCGCTGCTCGGCGCCGTAATGGACGTTGAAAACGCCGCCCTTGCGCGGGGTTTCCTGCGCGAAGGCCCGCATCGGATTGAGGACGTTGGCCGCGATCGCGGCCGAGGTCAGCAGGGCCGTGCGGCGGTTGATCTCAAGGCGGGACAAATCCATACGCGGGTCTCCGGAACTGGTCAGGACGTACATAAAGGCTTGGATCGGGGCGGCCAGCAGGTCGGTCGTGGTGCCCCTTTGCGATGTTACGATGGAATGGGAACCCGAGTCATTTTCTAATGCCTCGGCCTTTTGGAGGATCGTTTCCGAAACCTGAAGTGGCCTGCTGCAGTGCCTCGCAACCCGGATTGCGCGCCGCATTGTCGCATGGCGACGGCGCGAGATGCGCCAAGTGATTCTCTCGAAGGCCCGTTTCGGGAGCCCCGAAGCGGCGCAAAGCCTGTAATTTTAGGGGTCGGAAGCGCCTTGACTGGAAAAAACACTGGAAAAATCCCTGATTCGGGGGCTGTCCACAGCGATATTGTGGTGGGGAGTGCAGAAAACACTGTTTTTCTCGGCGTTTTCCGCCATATCGTGCCCACTCCAGAATCAATGGAGCAACCATGGCTACCCAACTGTCGAAGTCGCAAGTGATCGAGAAGATCGCGACCACCACCGAACTCTCCAAGCGCGACGTCAAGAACGTTTTGGACTCGCTCGTCGATGTCGGCCACAAGGAGCTGAAGAAGGCCGGGGTGTTCCTCGTCCCCGGCTTCGCGAAGTTCGTGGTCGTCAAGAAGCCTGCGACCAAGGCGCGCAAGGGCACCAACCCCTTCACCGGCGAAGAGATGATGTTCAAGGCCAAGCCGGCCCGGAAGATCGTCCGCGCACGGCCGGTCAAGGCCGCCAAGGACGCGGTTTAAGACGAAAAGGCCTCCGGTGACGGAGGCCTTTTGCTTTTGAGCCGTCGCTACCTGCCTGGGTTGCTGCCTGCCAAAGCAAGAAATCTGGAGCTCCGGTTCTGCTCGAACCAGAATCGGGGCTCTAGACCACCGGCGATCGGCCACCATCGACATTGATGGCGGTGCCGGTGATGTAGGAGCCTTGCTCCGAGGCCAGGAAGCAGGCGAGGTTGGCGAACTCCTCCGCTTCGCCGATGCGGCCGAGCGGCGTGCCCTTGGCAAGGCCCTTGGCAAATTCCCCGAAATCCGTGGTCGGCGCTTGGGCAGCATGCCGCTTGACCCATTGATCGCTCATGATCAGGCCGACCAGCAGCGCATTCACCAGGATGTTGTGCGCGCCGCCTTCATTGGCCATGACCTTGGTCAGCGCCATGCCGGCGGCGCGCGACACCGAAGTCGGTGCCGAATTGCCGGCCGGTGCCTTCGCGAAGGTGTTGAGCACGTTGATGATGCGGCCCCATTTGCGCTGCTTCATGCCCGGCCAGACCAGCCGGCTGAACCGGATCGCGGCGAACAGTTTCAGGTCGAGGTCCTCTTGCCAGGCCTCGTCGCTGATGCTCTCGAACGCCAGCGTGCGCGCGGTGCCGGCGTTGTTGACCAGTACGTCGATCCCGCCGAGATCGGCGACGATCTTGTCATGGGCCGTCTTGATATCGGCGGCCTTGGCGACGTCGCAGACATAATCCCGCACCACGAGGCCGTCCTTGGCGAGGGCCTCGCGCGCCGCGGCGAGGTCGGCCGCGCCGCGGGCGAGGATCGCGACCTTGGCGCCGGATTCCGCAAACCGCCGCGCCACCGCGATCCCGATACCCTTGCTGCCGCCGGTGACCACCGCGACGCGGTCTTTCATCGATAGGTTCATTGTTGTTCTCTCCGATGGATCAAGGTCCCGGAGCGACGCTATCAAACCGACAGCGCGACCAACAAGGTCATGCAGAGCAGGTGTGCTGTGACGATAATCGCGAGATGGAGCGGGCCGGACATCGGAGGTCTCCATGGTTATGCGGGTGAGGCACCTCGTCAGGTGAGCACGTCGCTCGGCCCCCTCTCCCGCTTGCGGGGGAGGTGGGGTGGGGGTCGTCTCCGCGAGTCATATCGTGGAGAGAGCCCCACCCGCCCGC
>NZ_LGTB01000049.1 GCF_001238275.1 Bradyrhizobium viridifuturi | reverse complement strand
CCGATCTGGTCCGCACCCTCGCGGCCGACATGGAGCGCTCGCTGTCGATGGCCGGCTCCGCCACCGCGGAATCGATCACATCGGGCGCGCGTGAAGCGCAGAGCACGCTGGTCAATGCGTCGACCGACGCAGCGAGCAAGGTGTCGTCGCTTGCCGCCGACATCCAGCGCGCGCTGTCGATGGCCGGTTCCGGCACCATCGAGGTGCTGACGGCCGGCGCTCGCGAGGCGCAGAACACCCTCGTCACCGCGTCGACCGATGCCGCCAACCACGTCAAGTCGCTGGCAGCCGATGTCGAGCGCACCCTGACGTCGGTCGGCACCAACACCGCCCAGTCGATCCTCGGCAGTGCCCGCGATGCCCAGAACTCGTTCGTCACAACGTCGAGCGAGGCTGCAGCCCAGATCCGCACGATCTCCGTCGAGATCGAGCGCTCGCTGACCACCGCCAGCGCCGAGACCGCGCAGACCATCCTGGGCAGCGCCCGCGAAGCCCAGAGCTCGTTTGCGGCGACCTCCGCCGATGCCGCCGCGCAGATCCGCACGCTCTCGACCGATATCGAGCGCGCGCTGGGCTCGGTCACGGCCAAGACCACCGACAACATCCAGACCTCTGCGCAGAACGCACAGGCCGCACTGATCACCATGTCCAACGAGGTCTCGACCAAGGTCAAGACGACCTCCGCCGACATCGAGCGTTCGGTGCTGTCCGCGACCAGCGCGTTCGGCTCGGCGATGACCGGCAAGACCGACGAGATCGTCACCTATGTGCAGCAGCAGGCCGAGCGTCTGTCGCAGATGGTCGACGGCCGCCGCGGCTCGCTGGTCGAGGCGTTGACCGCCAAGACCACGCAACTGTCGGCCGACATGGATCGCGCCACGGCAGACGCGCTGAAGGCGATCGAAACCCGCGGCCTCGCCTTCTCGCAGTCGATGTCGGCGCATGGCGGCGATGTCGCGCGCAACATCACCTCGGCCGGCGATCAGGCGACCGGCGCGGTGGCGAAGTCGCTCAAGGAGCTCGAGCAGGCCTCGCGCGCGGCGATCGACCAGTCGCGCCAGGTCTCGATCTCGGCCGTCACCGAGATGCAGGAGACCAGCAAGATCCTGCGCACCGATACGGTGGCGCTGTTCGAGCGGCTGCGCGAGGGCAACATCCTGCTGCAGGAGGTGTTGACCGGCGCCCACGACAACCTCAACTCGCTGGAGCGCGCACTGGTGACCCGCGTGGCCGACTTCGTGTCCGCCATGAACGACGTCACCTCGCGCAACGGCGTGGCGACCCAGACGCTGGAAGACCAGCTCACGGTGTTCAACAGCAAGACCGGCAAGGCGCTGGAAGATCTCGGCGCGCTGTCGAGCCAGTTCGAGACCCATGGCAAGGCGCTGATCGAGGCGGCTGCGTGGTCGAGCAGGCCAATCGCTCGACGACGGCTTCCGTCAGCGAGCGCAAGTCGGCGCTCGAAGCGCTGGTCACCACCATCGACCTGCGCACCACTGATCTCGACCAGCGGCTGTCGCGCTTCACCGGGCTGCTCGATGAATCGCTCGGCGCGGCCGAGGAACGCGCCCGCGACATCGCGCGCGTGGTGGCGGAGACCGCAGGCGCGGGTTCGGCTGCGATCAGCCGGCAGTTCGAGGCGGTGCGCCAGGCGGCCGAGAACGAGCGTCAGCAGACCGTCGACGCCATGAACGAGCTCTACCAGCAGAGCAACGCCGAGACCGACGCGATGTTCAAGGAATCGACGGAGAAGTTCTCCGCGATGGTCACGGCGATGAAGCAGATGGCGAGCGAGATGCACAGCGAGCTCGAGGCCACCCGCAACGAGCTGCGCCGCGGCGTGCTCGAGATGCCGCAGGAGGCCGCCGAAAACACCGCGCAGATGCGCAAGGTGATCGTCGACCAGATCGAGGCGCTCGCCGAGCTGAACCGCATCGTCGCTCATCACGGCCGCGGGCTCGACGTGGTTTCGACCACCCGCGCCAGCGTGCGCCACGAGGAGCCGGTGATGGCTGCTGCCGGCGGCCGTGCCGACGTGCGGATGCGGGACAGCATCCGTGACAACGGCAACAGCGCCTCGACGCTGCCGCCGCCCGATCTCGGCATGGCGGCCTCGCGTCGCACCGAGGCCCCCTCGGTCAGCCCGGCCGGCCCCAACACGCCGACGGCTGGCTGTCCGACCTGCTCAACCGCAGCGACGCACCGCCGCCCGCCCCGCAGCCGCGACGCCCAGCAGCGCCCGCGTCCGCAGCAGCAGCCGGCCGCCAATCCGCTGGAGTCGCTGTCGCTCGACATCGGCCGGCTGATGGACCGCACCCTGGCCGCCGAGATGTGGGATCGCTACCAGCGCGGCGAGAACAAGGCGTTCTCCAAGCGCCTCTACACGCCGGCCGGCCAGAAGGCGTTCGACGAAGTGGCCCGCAAGTACCGCGCCGACCGCGGCTTCAAGCAGACGGTCGACCGCTACATCGCGGAGTTCGAGCGCCTGCTCGACGAAGTCGCCCGCGAAGGCCGCGGCCAGCAGGAGCTGGCTGGCCACCTCACCTCGGAGACCGGGCTGGTCTACACCCTGCTCGCGCACGCCGCGGGACGGCTGGGGTAAGCGCCCGACGATCGCGAAACCGGAAACGGAGGCAGCAATGCCTCCGTTTTGCTTTTGACCGATGCAGGGATAAATTGCGCGGGAACGAGCTGAGAGGCCTCGGATGCTGCTCGCAGGCTGGTACTCCGTCGTTGCTCTGACGGTGCTGCAGACAATCGGGTTCGCCGCGGTTGCGACGGCGGATCAGATCCAGCCGTCCAAGATCCGGACCGTCAAAATAACGGAAGGCGCCAAGCCCGCACCCGATGCGCATGTCGTTCAAACGGCGCCGGTCAGGCCTGCCTCCGATGAGCCCCACAATGCGTCCAGCAAATGGTCGGGCACGCCGGGCCTCGTCAGTGCCACATCCAATCCCCACCACATTCGCAGTTTGACGATCCGCTCGGAGCACCCGGACGCGGATCCCCGCTATCGCCGCTTCGCTCCTGAAGCACTGGAGCCAACTCAGGCCGCGCCACAATAGAAGTGCGAGGGTCGTCGAAACCGAGCAGGCGGCGCAGCCTACTGCCGGCGCCGCGGCCCAGGCGCTGCGGCGGCCGGAGCCGGCGCGGGCTCGGGTGCGGCGTTGTTGCTGCCGCCGAAGATCACCCGGCTCGGATTGCGGTCGAAATTGTTCACGGCGCGGCTGATGTCGGCGAGCGTGCGGCGGCCGTCGTTGATCAAGAGATTGGAGCGCTTGTCGACATTGTCGGCGAGCTCGCGGATCGACTTCACCATCTGGTTCAGCTCGCTGCCGTTGTTGCCGCCGGCGATTGCATTGAGGCCCAGCATCAGATTATCGGCCTTGGCCATCACGCCGTCGACCTTGACCATGACGTTGTCGATCTTCTCGGAATTGCGCGCCAGCGCCTCGGTGAAGACCTCGAGGTTCTTCAGCGAATTCTTCACCGACTGCTGATTGTCGGCGACGATGCGGTTGACGTTCTGCAGGGTGGCCCGGATCGCTTCGGTGACGTCCTGCAATGCGTTGGGGTCGGCGGTCAGAACCGGGATGCCGTCCTCATCGAGCGGCACCGGCGGGGCGGCCTCCTCGCCGCCCTTCAGCGAGATCGCGGCGACGCCGGTCAGCCCCTGGAATTCGAGGCCGACCAGGGTGTCCTTGCGGAGCGGTGCGTTGTTCTCGATCATCGCCAGCGCGACCACGCGCCGCGGGTTATCGAGCTTCACCGAAACCACTTCCCCTATTCGGATACCGTTGAAATTGACATTGCCGCCATTGCGCAGGCCCGACGCCGGCCCCTCGAAGATCACCCGCAACGGGCTGCGCTGCTTGGTGGTGTGCAGGCTCTGGAACCACAGCACGAAGCCGAACGCTGCGGCGATCACCGCCAGCGTAAAAGCCCCGATCAAGACGTAGTTCGCCCGCGTTTCCATCAATTGCTCGCGTTATTCACTCTTGGGCTCTCGCGCAGCCAGTCCGCACGAACCCGTCGAATTTCCTGTTGGCGCATGATCTCGTCCGAAAACCGGTCTCCTCGTTGCGGGATCATGGGCTAGGCCACAACGGCTCGGGCGCGCTTGCCGTTGAAATATTGCTGCAGCCAGGGATGCTGCGATGCCTTCATGTCGGCGATCGATCCTGCAGCAATGATCTTACCGTTCCCTAAAACGGCGATACGGTCGCACGCGGTGTAAAGACTGTCGAGATCGTGGGTTACCATGAAAACGGTCAGCCCCAAAGTGCGCTGCAAGGTGCGCACCAGTTCGTCGAAATCGCCGGCGCGATCGGATCGAGGCCCGACGTCGGCTCGTCGAGAAACACGAGCTCCGGATCGAGCGCGAGTGCGCGCGCCAGCGCGACGCGCTTGATCATGCCGCCGGACAGCTCCGACGGATAGCGATCGGCGACCTCGGGCTTGAGGCCGACCATCACCAGCTTCGCGACCATGATCTCGTCGAGCAGCCGCTGCGAGACGCGCAGGTATTCGCGCGCCGGAAACTGGATGTTCTGGCGCACCGTCAGCGAGGAGAACAGCGCGCCCTGCTGGAACAGGATGCCCCAGCGCCGCTCGACGGCGCGGCGCTGCGACGAGCTCGCGGCATCGAGATCGACGCCGAACACTTCGATGCTGCCGGAGACCTTCGGCACGAGCCCGATGATGGTGCGGGTCAGCACCGACTTGCCGGCGCCCGACGGCCCGACGAAGCCCAGGATCTCGCCGCGCTTGACGTCGAGGTTGAGGCCGTCGAGCACGCGCGTCTCGCCGAATTGCACGGTGATGTCGCGAACCCGGATGATGGCGTCGTTGTCTTCTTCCGCCATGATCACATCCCGATCGAGGCGAAGAAGATCGCGAACACGCCGTCCATCACGATCACGAAGAAGATCCCTTTCACCACCGAGGCGGTGGTGTGCTGACCGAGCGATTCCGCGGAGCCCTGCACCGCCAGCCCCTCGACGCAGGCGACGATGCCGATCACCGCCGCCATGACCGGCGCCTTGACCATGCCGACGATGAAATGGTCGATCGATATGGCATCACGAAGGCGGAGCAGGAATGCCTCCGGATCGACGCCGCCATAGAGCCAGGCCACCAGGCCGCCGCCATAGAGCGCGGCCATCGCGCCGAGGAAGGCCAGGATCGGCAGCGCCAATACCAGCGCCAGCATACGCGGCAGGATCAGGACCTCGATCGGATCGAAGCCCATGGTGCGCAGCGCGTCGATCTCCTCGCGCATCTTCATCGAGCCGAGCTCGGCGGTATAGGCCGAGCCGGAGCGGCCCGCGACCATGATCGCGACCAAGAGCACGCCGATCTCGCGCAGCACCAGCACGCCGAGCATGTCGACCACGAAGATGTCGGCGCCGAACCTGCGGAAGTGGAAGATGCCCTGCTGCGAGATGATGCAGCCGATCAGGAAGGTGATCAGCACCACGATCGGCACCGCGCGCAGGCAGACCTGCTCGAGGTGATGCACCGTCGAGGTGAAGCGGAAGCTGCGCGGATGGATCAGCACCTTGGCGGCCGCCGCCAGCACCGCGCCGAGCATGTCGACCAGCCCGATGATGGTGCCGCCGATCCCGGCCACGGTGCGCCCGATCTGCTCGAGCATGCCCGATATCAGCAGCGGTTCGCGCGCCGCCTTGGGCGCGGGGCCGACGCGGCGGACCTCGTCGACCAGGCTGGAATAGTTGGCCGAGAGGCCCGCGATCTCGGCTTCGGCGCTGGCATCGCTCAGGCTGCGGCGCAGCCGCTCGATCAGCCAGGCGCCGAAGGTGTCGAGGCTCGCGACCTGCGACACGTCGATGAAGATGTGGGGACGGCTGCCACGCAGCTTCTCGGCGTCGGAGACGATCCGCTCGAGCGCCGGCGCAAAGCGGGCGGTCCAGTTGCCCGCCGCGCACAACGCCAGTCCTTCGCCTTGGGCTATCCGCTCCAGTGTCGGGTCGCCGCTCACCTTTTGCCCACCCCTCAAGCCGGCTGGCCGCCGCTCACGCAGATCTCCGGCGATCCCGGATCGGCTTGTCGAATCTGTCACTAACCAGCCATAGTTGGTTGCGCGTCGCAAGCTACGGTTCAGGAAATAGTAGACTTTAAAATGACTTCCAGCCCGTCCCGGACCATTTCCTTGAATGCTCGGATCGAGCGCTGGCCGATCGCAGGCTCGTTTACGATCAGCCGCGGCGCCAAAACCGAGGCCGTCGTCGTGGTTGCGGAGGTCAGCCAGGGCGGCCTCACCGGCCGCGGCGAATGCGTGCCCTACCCACGCTACGGCGAAACGCCGGAGGCAACCCTGGAGGCCATCCAGGCGATGCAGGAGCCGCTCGCCGGCGGCATGGATCGCGCGGCCTTGCAGGGGCGGATGCCGGCCGGGGCCGCCCGCAATGCGCTGGACTGCGCCCTGGCGGACCTCGAGGCCAAACGCGCCGGTCAGCGGATCTGGAACCTGCTCGGCCAGCCCGCACCGGAACCCCGCACCACCGCCTACACGATCTCGCTCGGGATACCCGAAGTGATGGCGGAGGCCACCGCGAAGGCCGCGCATCGCGCGCTGCTCAAGATCAAGCTCGGCGGCGACGGCGATGGCGCGCGGATCGCCGCCGTGCGCAAGGCGGCACCGCGCTCCGAACTGATCGTCGATGCCAATGAAGCCTGGACCGAGGACAACCTTGCCGCCAACCTCAAAGCCTGCGCCGATGCCGGCGTCACGCTGATCGAGCAGCCGCTGCCGGCGGGCAAGGACGAGGCGCTGGCGCGGATCAAGCGCCCGGTTGCGGTGTGCGCCGACGAGAGCGTGCATGACCGCGCCTCGCTCGCGGGCCTGCGCGGCCGCTATGACGCGGTCAACATCAAGCTCGACAAGACCGGCGGGCTGACCGAGGCGCTTGCCATGGCGGACGCCGCCCGCGCGCTCGGCTTCGAGATCATGATCGGCTGCATGGTCGCAACCTCGCTGTCGATGGCGCCGGCGATGCTGATCGCGCAAGCCGCGCGCTTCGTCGATCTCGACGGTCCGCTGCTGCTGGCGAAGGACCGCGACAATGGCCTGCGCTACGAGGGCAGCCTGGTCTATCCGCCCGACGCGGCGCTGTGGGGATGATGATGGGTTAGGCGACGACGCGCCAGCCACATCACGAGCCCGCCTGCCGCCGCCATCGCGGCCATCATGTCGTAGACGCCGAGCCCGAAGCGCGCATAGACCATGCCGCTGATGATCGCCGTGGTGCTGGCGACGATGCCGCCGCAGGCGGTGAGATAGCCCTGCGCGCGCGCCATCACATGAACCGGCACGTGATGCACCATCAGCCCCATGATGCCGACCTGGGTCAGACCGAAGCTTAAGCCATGTCCGAGCTGGACCACGGCCAGCACCGCAAGCGGCGGGTCCTGCGCGGTGATCGCCCAGCGCGCGACGGCGCTGGCGGCCGCGATCATCACCAGCACCGCCGATGGCAGCGTGAGGCGTGGCGAGGCAGCGAACAGCACGATCTCGGCGATTACGCCGAGCACCCAGAGCACCGCGATGGTCAGGCCGCTGAAGCCGGCCTGCTGCCAGGCAATCGAGGCGAAGATGTAGTAGGCGCCGTGGCTGCCCTGGATCAGCGCCGAGGCCACGATGATGGCGAGGAAAGTGGGATTGCGCAGGAGCCGCGGCGAACCGGCCGCGTGCGTGACTGCGGCGACCGGGCGGCCCAGCGGCCGCAAGGTCAACCCGACCAGCGCGCCGAGCACAGTCACGGCCGTGATGATCCAGATCAGGTCGACCTCCGCGACATAGCGCAGCAGGAACCCGCTGATCAGCGCGCAGACCGCGAAGGCGGCCGAGCCCCAGAGCCGCAGCGGTCCATAGCTGAGGCCGAACTGCCTGACGCCGCGCAGCGCGTAGGCGTCGGTGAGCGGCACCATCGGCGTCCAGACGCAGCAGGTCAGCGCATAGACCGCGAGCAGCACGAACGGCTGGTGCTGGGTGCCGATCACGGCAAAACCGAACGCGGTGGCTATTCCCGTGGCGATGATGGCGCCGCGCAGCATCTGGCGCCGTTCCGCGGCTGCTGTGACCAGCGGCAGCACGGTGAAGCGCGTCACCGGCGGCACCGCGGTGATGATGCCGATCCAGGTGGCGTCGATCCCGATCGCCTTCAGCCACACGGTGAAGAACGGCAGATGGACCCCGGTCATGCCGAACAGCGTGGCGTAGAATGCCGCGAGCCTTCGCGCGAATCGCCGCGATGCAACCTTTGCTGCAATGGGGATTTGTGATTCGGAAGACATCAATTCAATTGCGATTCGCGCGATATCGTGGTGATCGTTAGCGTAACGCGCTGTGATTTGCGCGAAGAGATTGTGATGGCCGAAGAAGCATTCGCCCTGTCGCCGATATCCGCCCGCGCGGCCCTGCCGAGCGAGGAGGACTATGCCGCGATCAGCGCGGCCTTCATGGAGACCTCGCGGGGCCGCTGGTTCCTCGGCGAATATGCCAAGCGCAACCGCAACGCCGACACCCGCATGGTGCTCGATGCCGTGGCGCGGATCGAGGACAGCCTCAGCGCGCAGCGGCAGGCTGCCCAAGCTGCCGTCAGGGACGAGCAATTGGCGCAAGCGCTGGCCGCGCTGCGCGGCGCGATCGAGGCCGCCCAGGCCTCCGCCATCACAGCGCTCGACGGCGTCAGCTTCGAACAGAATCTTGCGCCGGTGCGCAAGGGCGTGCGGGTGATCCGGGAGATCTCCTGGCGGCTGCGCGAGATCGGCAATGATGGGCGGATCTGCGACATCATCGATTCGCAGGCCGGTGCGATCGAGGCCGGCGCGTCACAGGTTTCGATGGACGACGCCAAGGCCGTGCTGGACGCTGCCTTCGCGGGGCTCGCCCGCCGGCTCAGCGAGTTCGATCCGGACAAGGCGGCAATGCCTGCGACCAAGCCGGTCATGGCCGAAGCACCGGTTGCGGAACCGGCAGCGGCCACTGCTTCATCGCCGCCGTCAGCCGAAAGCGCCGCAGAGAGCGCGATCCCCGTTGCGACGTCGCCGCCCGCGCCGTCGACACCGCCTCAGGAAGCCGCTGCAGCGCCGGCCGCCGAAGCCGCGATGCCCGCTGCAACGCCGCCCGCCGAGGCTGCCACGGTGGCAATACCGCAGCCGAGCGAAGCCTGGCTCAAGGCTGAAGCCGCACTGGCCGAAGCCGAGGCCGCCGAACTCGCCCGCGTCACCGACGAGGCGGCCGCCGACGCCCATGACGAAGCGGTGCTCGACCTGATCGCGATGGAAATGGGCGCACCCGATCCGGTCGACGAAGAGGCGATCGCCGAGGAAATGCGCGCCGCCGAGGAGCTGCGTGTCGCCGAAGCGATGGCCGCCGAGCCAGAGCCCGAAATGGTTGCACCGGCCATTCAGCCCGAGCCTGCACCGGAGCCCGAGCCGAAGGTCGAGGACAAGCTCGAGCCAGCACTGGTGGTGGAAGCGGCGGTTGCAGCGGCTCCGGCGGCGGTGCCACCGCCTCTCCCGCCGACCGTTGCGGCTGCGCCGGCTCCTGCGGCAGAGGTCTCGCTCGGCTCCACCATCATCGCCAGCGGCCTTTTGAAAAAACCGAACGTCGCGGCCAACGATCCGCTCGCGCCGATCCGCCGCATGACTCAGGCCGAGAAGATCGCGTTCTTCTCGTAAGCGCAGGCGTGCTCACGCTACGGCTTCACCTCCGATTGACCGCCCACGCTCCGTGACCCAGCTCACGTACCGCGGCCGCATCCGCGTCTAGCCTCCCCTGCGACCGGTCCGCACCGGGATCAGCATTGGGAGCGCGCGATGGTCCGCCTGACATCCATCATGATATCGGCCGCCTTGCTCGGCCTGTTGAGCCTTGCTGCGCCCGGCACAGCGTTTGCCGAGGCCACCGGCGTCACCGTCGGCAATGCAACGCAGGCACCGGCACCATCCATCGATCAGACCGCTTCGCCGGCAACACCGACCGCAGCGACGCCGGCTGTACTACGCGGCCCCGAGCAGCGCGTGGCGCTCGTGATCGGCAATGCGAACTATGAGAATGCGCCAAAACTCGCCAATCCCGGCAATGACGCGCAGTCGATGGCCGAGCTGTTGAACGCGGCCGGCTTCGAGGTGATCTCCGCGACCGACCTCCGGCAGGGCGACATGGTGAAGGTGTTGCGGGATTTCTCCGACAAGGTCGCGGCGCGTGGCCCGGGCACGGTCGCCATGATCTACTACGCCGGCCACGGCGTGCAGCTCGCGGGCGAGAACTATTTGATCCCGGTCGATGCGAAGATCGCGACGCCGTCCGACCTCGACGGCAATTCGGTGCGCCTCGTCGACGTGATGGGCACGCTGGAGAACATCCCGAGCCGGATGCGGATCGTGGTGCTCGATGCCTGCCGCAACAACCCGTTTCCCAACGTCAACGAAGCCGGCCGCGGCCTTGCCGTCGTCGACGCACCGAACGGCTCGATCGTCGGCTATTCGACCGCGCCCGGCATGGAGGCGCAGGACGGCAGCAACGGCCACAGCCCCTACACCAACGCCTTCCTGCGGCTGGCGCGCGAGCCCAACCTGCCGATCGAGCAGCTGTTCAAGCGCATTCGCCTCGAGGTCAACTCGACGACCGACGGCCGCCAGACGCCGTGGGAAAGCTCGTCGCTGACCTCCGATTTCTATTTCTTCGGCGACACCGCCGTCGCGTCATCGCGTGTGCCCGCGAACGACCCAGTCGTGCAGATGGCATCGAACCTGCCGAATCGCTCGGTGCGCCAGGCCTATGACTTCGTGCTGTCGGAGGGCCGGCCGGATTATTACGAGGAGTTCATCCGGCTCTATCCGCGCGATCCGCTGTGCGACCGTATCCGCTTCCTGCTGACCAACTGGCTGCAGGTCGCGGCATGGCACAAGGCGGTGCTTGCCAACACGCCGTTCGCCTACAAGACCTTCCACGACAATTTCGCCGGCGGTCCCTACGCGCAGCAGGCCTTGAAGCTGCAGATGCAGCCGAAGGCGGTGCCGCTGATGCAGTTCACGCGGCTTTCAAATCACCTGGCCTTGCAGCCGGTCAATGCGGGCCTGCAGGGCGCCGGCGGCAATGGCCAGATCGGCGGCGGCAGGATCGTCAACATGCCCGCGCCCGGAGCGAAGCCGGCCGGGATGCCGAGCACGATCGGCAAAGGCA
This sequence comes from Bradyrhizobium viridifuturi, assembly GCF_001238275.1. Taxonomy (GTDB): domain Bacteria; phylum Pseudomonadota; class Alphaproteobacteria; order Rhizobiales; family Xanthobacteraceae; genus Bradyrhizobium; species Bradyrhizobium viridifuturi. The sequence continues at coordinate 52,431 of NZ_LGTB01000049.1, read as the reverse complement.
ACATCGCGAGCCTTCCTGCTGCAAATGCCGGCAAGAACGCATCAAGCCCGATCATGAAGGACGGCGACCGGCACCGCGTCCGCACCGGCCGGCAGACTATGCAAGTCGATCGGATGCGATCAGGCGGGGGTGGCCGTGCCGTGTTCCACGCAAGCCCGTCAGGCTCGCATCCCGGCGGAATGGGCGGCGGCCACCATGGCGGCTTCAGGCACTGATCGGCCACGCCGCACAACGAAACGGGGGCAGAGCGACCATCGCCCTGCCCCCGCAGCTTTTCAAAACGCCGATCTCAGGCGACGAGCTTCGCGAACAGGTCGGCGTCGACATTGCCGCCCGAGAGCACGATGACGACGTTCTTGCCCTTGGCGTCGATCCGCCCCGCAAGCAGCGCGGCGAGCCCGATGGCGCCACCGGGTTCGACCACGAGCTTCAGCTCGCGATAGGCAAAAGCAACAGCTGCACCAACCTCTTCGTCGGAAGCGTTCACACCGTTTGCGAGCAACTTGCTGTTGATCGCAAAGGTGAGCTCGCCCGGCATCATCGCCATCAGCGCATCGCAGATGGTGCGCGGCGCAACCGCATGCGCCTCGCGATGCCCGACCTTGAGCGACAGGGCGTGATCGTCATAGCCCGCGGGCTCGGCGACGATCACCTGGGCCTGCGGATATTTTGCCTTCACCGCGGTGGCGACCCCCGCGATCAAGCCGCCGCCCGACGCCGGCGCGACCACGATGTCGGGCGTGAGCCCGAGCGCCGCCATGTCCTCGGCGATCTCGCGGCCGGCGGTACCCTGGCCCGCGATCACAAGGGGATCGTCATAGGGAGGCACCAGGGTGGCGCCACGCTTGCTGGCGATGCCGCTCGCGATCGCCGCGCGGTCGTCGCGATCGCGATCGTAGAGCACGACTTCGGCGCCATAGGATTTGGTCCGCTCGCGCTTGGTGAGCGGCGAGTCCGCAGGCATCACGATGGTCGCCTGCATGTTGAGGATCTTTGCCGCCGCGGCGACGCCTTGGGCGTGATTGCCCGAGGAGAACGCCACGACGCCCCCGCTCCGCTGGTCCTGCGGGATCGAGGCGAGCTTGTTGAAGGCGCCGCGGAACTTGAACGACCCGGTCCGCTGCAGCATCTCGGGCTTGAGGAAGACCCGGCTGCCGACACGTTCATTGAGAACGGGGAAGGTCAGGAGCGGCGTGCGCACCGCGAACGGCGCGACCACCCTTGCGGCGGCATCGATGTCCGCGGCAGCGACGGGTGGATTTAGAACGGTGTCCGTCATTTGCGATTTGTATCGCGGTGGGATGCAGCCCGGCAAGACGCTTTAGTGTGACTTGTCTAGCGTGAGGTGGGATGCGGGGCCGGCAGGGCCGCGAAATGGTGCTCCTCGGCGCCGAATTCGAACACTTCCCCCTCGCCGTCGGGCGCGCGGGGCGGATGTTCATGCAGCGCTCGATGAACACCCGGGCCGACGCCTGCCAGGTGTGGAGCGCGGCGAAATCGACGCAGCCTGCGGCGGGATGCTGAGCGCCTCCAGGCAGGCATGGTGCAGATCCTCATCGAGCACGCCGACCGGCGCCGCGCCGATCACGTCACGGGGACCGGTGACCGGAAAAGCGGCAACCGGCAGGCCGCTCGCCAATGCCTCGAGCAGCACCAGGCCGAACGTATCGGTGCGGCTGGGGAAAACGAACACATCGGCCGCGGCATAGATTTCAGCCAATTCTTCCCCGTGGCGGGCGCCGAGGAAGACGGCTTCGGGATATTTCCGCTCCAGCGCCGCCCGCGCCGGGCCGTCCCCGACCACCACCTTGGTGCCGGGCAGATCGAGATCGAGGAATGCCTCGAGGTTCTTTTCCACCGCCACCCGGCCGACGCTGAGATAGACCGGCTGCGGCAGGCAGAGGTCGACGTCGCGCGGATGGAACAGCGCGGTATCGACGCCGCGCGACCACAGCACCACGTTGCGGAAGCCGCGCTGGCGCAGCTCGGCGGCCAGCGCCGGGGTTGCCGCCATCACCGCCCGGCTCGGCCTGTGGAACCAGCGCAGCGCGCGCCACACCCAGGCTTCCGGAACCGGCGAGCGGGCCGAGACATATTCGGGGAAGCGGGTGTGGAAGCTCGTCGTGAACGGCAGGCCGTGCTTGCGGCAATAGCGGCGAACCGAAAGCCCGATCGGGCCTTCGGTCGCGATATGGATGCTGTCGGGCCTGGCCGCCTCGATCAGGCTCGCGACCTTGGCGCGGTACGGCAGCGCCAGCCGGAGATCGCGGTAGCTCGGCATCGCGAAGGTGCGGAACTCGTCCGGCGTCAGGAAACTGACCTCGACGCCGAGCGATTTCGCCGCCTGTGCCATCATGGTCAGCGTGCGGACAACCCCGTTGACCTGGGGATGCCACGCATCGGTCGCGACCAGGATATGCGTCATGCAGCGCGTGCCGTCACTCGCGGAACTTGCGCGATCCGGCGCACCGGGTCGGTCCAGGTGATGATTTCGAAGCTGCCGTCCTCGTGCTCGGCGAGCGCGGTGCAGCTCTCCACCCAGTCGCCGCAATTCATGTAGCGGATGCCGTGTTCGTCATGAATCGTCGCGTAGTGGATGTGTCCGCAGATCACGCCGTCACAGCCGTGGCGCCGCGCCTCGCCCGCAAGCGTGGCCTCGAACGCGCCGATATAGTTCACCGCCTTCTTGACCTTCAGCTTGGCCCATTGCGACAGCGACCAGTAGGGAACGCCGAACATCTTGCGGAAGAAGTTGACGAAGCGATTCATCTGGATCGCGAAGTCGTAGGCCTTGTCGCCGAGATGGGCGAGCCAGCGCGCGTTCTGCACCACGAGATCGAAGATGTCGCCGTGGATCACGAGATAGCGCTTGCCGTCGGCGCCGGTATGGACAGTGTTCTCCACCACATCGATGCCGCCGAAATGCGTGCCGTAATATTTGCGCAGGAACTCGTCGTGGTTGCCGGGGACGTAGATCACCTTGGCGCCCTTGCGCGCCTTGCGCAGCATCTTCTGCACGAAATCGTTGTGGGTCTGCGGCCAGTACCAGTTCGACTTCAGCGCCCAGCCATCGACGATATCACCAACGAGGTAGATCGTGTCGGCATCGTGAGAGCGGAGGAAGTCCAGCAGACGGTCGGCTTGCGAACCGCGGGCTCCGAGATGGACATCGGAGATAAACAAAGTGCGAAAGCGCCGCTCGGGGCTTTCTTCACTCAAGGAGTCACTTCCCATGCCCGTGCACCTAACAGATTCCTGTGACAAGGCGATGACGATCCCCGCGACCTGAGGCTCCACAAAGAGTTAACGAGAATCAGCAGCGCGCCCCTGCCCTGCGGATAACAGCCGCATGCGACAATCTGGCGACATCGGCGGTCGCCGCTGTGCGCAACAGACGCGGTGTTGCTGCATGTCGCGGCGGAACAAGGTGCGCAGCCGACGGAGCTACGCGCTGCGGCAGCTCAATAATATTTGTGGAAGTGATGCACCGGCCCGTGGCCGCGGCCGACGGCGAAGCGATCGGCGGCGGCGATCGCCTCTGAGATCCATGTCTTGGCGTTGCGCACGGCGATCTCCATCGTCTCGCCCTTCGCGAGTCCTGCCGCGATCGCCGACGACAGCGAGCAGCCGGTGCCGTGGGTGTTTGATGTCGCGATGCGCGGCGCCGATAGCGCGATGCTGCACTCGCCTTCGATCAGGTAGTCGATGCTGTCGGCGCCGTGGCCGTGACCGCCCTTCACCAGCACCGCGCGACAGCCCATCGCCAGCAATCGTTTGCCCTGCCGCTCGACGTCGGCCTCGCTTGCGGCGACCGGCTCGTTCAGCAGCGCCGCTGCTTCCGGCAGGTTCGGCGTGACCAGTGAGGCCAGCGGAAACAGCATGGTCTTCAGCGCATCGACCGCCTCGGCGGCGAGCAGCCGATCGCCCGAGGTTGCGACCATCACCGGGTCGAGCACGATGTGCCGCGGCGCCCAGCGCTTCAGCCCATCGGCGATCGCCGCGATGGTCTCGGCCTGCGCCACCATGCCGATCTTGACCGCGCCGACGGCAAGATCGGAGAACACGGCATCGATCTGGGCGGTGACGAATGCGGCGGGCACCGGCTGGATGCCGCTGACCCCCGTGGTGTTCTGCGCGGTCAGCGCCGTGATGGCAGAGGCGCCATAGACCCCGAGCGCGGCAAAGCTCTTGAGGTCGGCCTGGATGCCCGCCCCGCCCGAGGAATCCGAGCCGGCAATGGTGAGCGCGACCGGCGTCATTTTGCGGCACCGGCGTTTGATAGGAATGAGACCATCTGGAATGAGACCATCATCTGTCCTAGCCCGGCCGCCGATTGCCAGCAAGTTCGCCTGACTTTACCGCAAGTTGGCCCTGCGCCTGCCCCCTTGTCCCCTTGCCTTGGCCGCCGGTTTTTGGCCTATAGTCGGCCAAATCCCCGGAGACGACTTTGATGGTTCCTTTCTTCGTCCAGATCAAATGCAAGCTCGGCCAGTCCTACACCGTCGCCAACGCGCTGGCGGAAGCCGAGATTGCCTCCGAGATCTATTCCACCGCGGGCAATTACGATCTGCTGGTCAAGTTCTATGTCGACCACGACACCGACATCGGCCATTTCATCAACGAGAAGGTTCAGGTGATCCCGGGCATCCAGGACACCCTCACCATCATCACCTTCAAGGCATTCGGCGCGAAGTAGCGCAGCGATCTTCACGCGTGCCGGATTGGACGGGCGCGCCGCTAAAGCGCGATTAGGTTGAACCATCATCGCGCTTTAGATTCTTGCTTAGGCATGATCTTTTCGGAAAACCGCTTCGCACTTTTCCGGATCATGCTCTAGGCTGATGGCGCCGCGTCGATCAACGCCTTCAGGAATGTGACGACGATCCGGCCACTGCGACTGACTTCGCCGGCCCGCGACAAGAGCGCCATGCCGCGGCCCAATGCGATGAAGCCGGTGGCGATCTCGACGGGATCGGCGGGCGGCTGCTTGCCAAGCGCTTCGAACAGACGCGTCACCAGCACGCCGAGGGCACGGCGGTGCTTGCGGTTGAGCTCGTTATAGCCTTGCGCGAAAGTCGGGCTCCGCAGCGCCTGCAATTGTAGCTCGATCGCCAGCACGGCAAACCCCGGATCCGAATTGGCGGTGGCGGCCCATTTTTCGAGGCCGGCCATCACCTTCGCAGGCTCGCCGGATGCCTGGCCCAATACGCTTTCGATTTTTGCACGCTCCTCGGATTGGTGCTGTTGCACCAGCTCCAGGAGGATCGCCTCCTTGTCCGGAAAATTCGAATAGAACGCGCCCTGCGAAAATCCGGCCGCGTCGGCGATGTCGCGCACCGAGGCCTGCGCAAACCCCTTCTTGATGATCTCCTCGCGCGCCGCCTCGATCAGGAGAGTCTTCGTACGCGCCTGACTTTCCTCGCGATTCAACCTGGGCAACGGATCGGCCTCCCGAATTTGCAAATACCAATTGATTTTCAGATATCATCTGATATCTAATTTCAGATAGCAGTTGATATTTATAACTCGACGAGTCGGCTGGACGCGCACGGAGTAGCTATATCATGCAGATCAGGGGATTGGACCGCACGCTCGCGATTCTGGCGACGCTCGCGGCGTTGACCGTCGCCGCCATGGTGATCGGTATCCTCACCACCAAGGGTTCGCAGGACTTCTTCCAGACCGCCCGCTCCGTGGAAAGCTATGGCGCCCATCTTGGAACCCAGCTCGTGCCGTTCGGTGTGCGGCTCAATCTCGGGCTCGATAATCTCTTCATGATCTTCTACGGCGCATTTTTCACCGTGCTGGCCGCCCGGCTGCGCACGATGTTGGACCCCTATCTGCTCGGCATTGCGCTCGCCGCCATGATGCTCACCGTTGTCCTCGATTGCGTCGAGAACCACCACATCATGACCATGGTGCATGCGATCCAGAACGGATTGCCGCTGTCGCCGGCCGACGGGGAGCTGCAGATGATCGCCTCCCAGGTCAAGTTTCACGCCAGTTATTTCGCGGCCCTGCTGTTCTCGTTCGGCTTCCTGCAATTCGGCAGGCTCGGCCGGACGATCGCCGTGGTGCTGTGGTGCTACATCCCGTTCGGCGTCCTGATTTCGGTCACGCCGGTGGAGCAGGCGAAGGCGCTGGTGCTGGGACGGACGATCTTCTTCGTCTTTGCCTTCATCCTGTCCGCCGTCCTGTTCGCTTCACAGGCGAGAAGCCACGCTCGGAACAAGCAATGACAAGCCCGGAGGGTCCACTGATGCCGATCACGATGGTAACGATTGCCGGACGAAGCCTGCTCGCGTTGCTGTTCATCCTTGCCGGCGCAGCCAAGATCGCCGGCCCCAAGCCGTTCCTCGACCACATGGCGGCACACCACATTCCCGGCTTGCTGCTGCCGCTGGTCATCGCGCTCGAGCTTGGCGCGGGCCTGGCGTTGCTGATCGGCTGGCAATCATGGCTCGCCGCCGCCGCGCTGGCGCTGTTCTGCCTTGCGACCGCGTTCGGATTTCACCTCGACCTCGCCAACAAGGCGGAACGAACGCTGTTCTTCAAGGACCTCGCGATCGCCGGCGGCCTGATGGTCATTGCCGCCGGCGCGTGGCGCGGATAGCAGGTCAAGCATCGCAGATAGGAGCCGTCACCGCGCCATCAGGAGGGATTCGTCTTGTCCGCCTTGCGCGTCGGCTTCGGCGGTCCGTCGACTGGCGGCAGCGACTTGATGTAGTCGGCGATCGCGTCGCGATCGGACGGCGAGAGCTGCGAGGTGTTGCGGATCACGCGCACCATCGAGCCGCCGGCGCTATCGCCGTCCGGTGTCTGTCCGCTCTCGAGGAAGTAGGCGATATCCTTGGTGCTCCAGTCGGCGATCCCCCGCGGCGTGATGTTGGGCACCCAGCCCTCGCCCTCGGGATTCGGGCCACCGGCGAAACGTTGCGAGCTGACGATGCCGCCGAGGAAATTCCGCGGGCTGTGACACTCGGCGCAATGGCCGAAGCTGTTGACGAGATAGGCGCCGCGATACCAATGCGCCGAGCGGCTTGCGTCGGCGACGAACGGCTTGCCGTCCATGAACAGGAATTTCCAGACCCCGACATTGCGCCTGATGTTGAAGGGAAACGGCACGTCGTGGTCGCGCACCTTGCCGGCGACCGGCGGCAGGGTCTTCAGATAGGCGAACAGGTCGCGCACGTCGTTGACCCTGGCGTGCTGATAAGACGTGTACGGAAAAGCCGGGAAATAGTGCGTCCCCGACGGCGAGGTGCCCTTCATGACCGCGGTGACGAAATCGGCCTCGCTCCAGCGCCCGATACCATCGTTCGGATCGGGCGAGATGTTCGGCGCGTAGAAGGTGCCGAACGGCGACGGGATCGCGAGCCCGCCGCCGAGCCTGGTGCGGTCGTCCTGCTTCGGCACCGCATGGCAGGAGGAACATCCACCCGCATTGAACGTTGTGAGCCCGTTGGCGAGGTTGGGCTGGTAGGCGGGCAGCGCGCCTGCGGCGACGGTCGCGGGGATCGTCAGCCACCAGAACACACCGAAGCCGATCAGGCCGGCCAGGCCAGCCAGCAGGAGAATTCGTCGCAACATTCACCGATCCGTCATTGGTCGCGTCAGTTCATCAACCAGTATGATTGCAACCGGTCGCACAAGCTCGCATCAAATTTGTCGCACTCCCGATCAATTTGGGAATAAATCCGGAGCGCCGCGGTTTGAAGATTGCAACCATCGTGTGACGTCAAAGGGGAGAGAACCATGCCAAACAAGACCTTGCTAGCCACGCTGACGCTCGGCGCCGCGATTGCATTCGCGGGCCCGGCCCTGGCCGAAAAGCTGCACGCCAAGCTGGACGCCAAGTCTGAAGTGCCTGCGAATACCAGCGCCGGTACCGGCACCGCCGACATCGATTACGATGCCGCCACAAAGAAACTGAGCTGGAAGCTGACCTATTCCGGCCTGACGGGCCCTGCGACCGCAGCGCATTTCCACGGCCCCGCCGAAGCCGGCAAGAATTCCGGTGTCGCAGTGGCAATCCCGAACGCGACGTCGAGCCCGGTCGAAGGCAGCGCCACGCTGACCGACGCGCAGGCCGCTGACCTCCTCGCCGGCAAGTATTACGTCAACGTCCACACCGCGGCGAACCCGGGCGGCGAGATCCGCGGCCAGGTGACGAAGTAAGGTCAACGACAAACGGCCAGCACAACAAAGGGCGGACGCGTCACGACGTCCGCCCTCTTCATTGCTCGAACGATGACGGCCCGATGACCATCAGCCCTTCTTCAGGCGATAGGTCTCGTGGCAGCCGCCGCACTGCTTGCCGATCACCGTCAGTTCGGCCTTCAACGTGTCGACATCCTTGATCTTGCCCTTGGCGTCGGTGACGGACTTGGCAAAGCTCGCGATGTGCTGCTCGAAGCCGGCCTTGTCTTCCCAGATCTTCGGCCCGGCCGAGTAATCGCCATCCGTCTTGAGGCCCTTGCTGCTTTCGGGGAACAGCGTCGGCAGCTTCTTGGCGGTGTCCTCGAACTTCGCCAGCGCAGCGTCGACGGTTGTCTGGTCATAGGGCTTCTCGCCCTTGATGATGGCGCCGAGCGCACCGGCGTTCTTGCCGGTCTCCTTCATCTGGGCCTGGGTCTGCTTGACCTGTTCCTGGTCGGCCACGACGGCACCCGCACTCAACACCAGCATCGCAGCAACGACGACAATCCGCTTCATCGGCAAAATCCCTCAATTCGCTCTGTCCCGGTCCGCAGGTGCGCGGCCGGCCTGGTTTGCAAACACCGCAGGCGGAATCTTCATTCCGCCTGCGACAATTTATCAGAGAGTATGGCGGCGCTGCGCCTCGCGGATCGCGACCCAGACCCGCTCGGGCGTCGCCGGCATGTCGATGTGGTCGATCCCGAACTCGCGATGCAGCCCCTCGACGATCGCATTGACGACCGCCGGGCATGAGCCGATCGCGCCGGCCTCGCCCGCGCCCTTCACGCCCATCGGGTTGGTCGTGCACGGCACGTTGTGGGTCTCGAACACGAAGGACGGGCCGTCCGAAGCACGCGGCATCGCATAGTCCATGAAAGTGCCGGTGACGAGCTGGCCGTCGGTCTGGCTGTAGACCGCCTGCTCCATCAGCGCCTGGCCGATGCCCTGCATCGCGCCGCCATGAACCTGGCCGGCCAGCATCAGCGGATTCAGCGTGACGCCGAAATCGTCGACGATGACGTAGCTGACGATCTTGATGATGCCGGTTGAGGGATCGATCTCGACCTCGGCGAGATGCGTGCCGTTCGGATAGGTGCCGTCGGCGCTCGCGAAGGTCGCGCTTGCGTTCATCTTCGATGTGTCGCCGCCGGGACGCTTGGCGAGATCGGCAAAGCTGACCGAGCGGTCGGTGCCGGCGATGCGGATGCGGCCGTCTGCGATCTCGAGGTCGCCGGCGCCGGCTTCCAGCGCCTGCGCCGCAAGCTCCTTCAGCTTGTTGCCGAGTTCGTGCGTCGCCCGCTGCACGCTGACGCCGCCGGACGGGATCGATGCCGAACCGCCGGTGCCGAGGCCGGTCGCGATCTTGTCGGTGTCGCCCTGCAGCACATGGACCCGCTCGGGCGGCACGCCGAACTGCTCGGCGACGATCTGCGCATAGGCGGTCTGGTGGCCCTGCCCGCTCGACTGGGTGCCGATCAGGATCGAGATATCGCCATTGGGATCGAGCGCCACGTTGGCGGTCTCCTCGCCCATGGTGCCGCAGACCTCGACATAGCTCGCCATGCCGATGCCCCGCACCAGGCCGTCCTTCTTGGCCGCCTTGGCGCGCTTGGGAAACTCCTTCCAGTTGGCGATCTCCATCGCGCGCTTCATGTGCGCGACGAAGTCACCGGAATCGTACACCTTGCCGGTCGCGGTCGTGTAGGGCAGCGACTTCGGCGGAATGAAGTTCTTGCGGCGGATGGCATCCGGCGTCATGCCGAGCTTTCGCGCGGCCGCGTCGACCAGCCGCTCGATCACATAGGCTGCCTCCGGGCGACCGGCGCCGCGATAGGCATCGACCGGCACCGTGTTGGTGAACACGGTGCGGACGCGGCAATGGAAGGCCTGGATGTCATAGAGGCCCGGCAACATGCCGGCGCCGCCGTGCGGGATATAGGGTGCGAAGGTCGAAAGATAGGCGCCCATGTCGCCCATCAGGTCGACATCCATGCCGAGGAATTTGCCATCCTCGGCGAGCGCCATCTTCGCGGTGGTGAGATTGTCGCGGCCCTGCGCGTCGCCCATGAAATGGTCGGAGCGCTCGGCGGTCCATTTGACCGACTTCTTGAGCTTGCGCGCCGCGACCGAGATCAGCGCATATTCGCGATAGGGAAACAGTTTTGTGCCGAAGCCGCCGCCGACATCCGGGCAGATCACCCGCATGTTCTCCTTCGGCATCTTCAGGATCATGTCGCAGAGGATCTCGCGCAGCCGATGGCTGCCCTGGCTGCCGATCGTCAGCGTCAAATGATCCTTCTTGGCGTCGTATTCGGCGACCGCGGCCCGCGTCTCCATGAAGTTGGTGATGACGCGCGGATTAACGATGGTGATCTCGGCCACCGCATGCGCCTTGGCGAAGGCGGCCTCGGCGGCGCCCTTGTCGCCGATCGAGACGTCGAACAGCACGTTGCCGGGCTTGTCCGGCCAGACCTGCGGCGCGCCCTTCTTCACCGCGTTGACGAGGCCTGCCACCGCCGGCAGCGGCGTCCATTTGACGTCGATCGCCTCGATCGCGTCACGGGCATGATCGACGGTATCGGCGACCACAAAGGCGATAGCGTCGCCGACATGGCGGACTTCATCCTTTGCAAGGATCGGATAAGGCGGCGCCGTGAACGGATCGGTTTCGAGGTTGAACAGGCACGGCAGGCCGCCCAGTTCGGCGACATCGGCCGCGGTCAGGATCAGCGCCACGCCGGGCATGCCGCGGGCCTTGCCGGCATCGATCGTGTAGGTCGCATGCGCATGCGGCGAGCGCAGCATCAGCGCGTGCAATGCGGGAGACGGTGCGACGTCGTCGGTGTAGCGGCCCTTGCCGCGAATCAGAGCGTCGTCCTCCTTGCGCCGCACACTCTGTCCGACGCCGAATTTGATGGGAGCTGCCATCGTCTCTCCAATTTCCTTGGTGTGTTTTGCGCATATTGGCGTGGTTGTCCGCGAAGCGCAAACCGCTTTCCGCCGCACGCGGCGCTATCGCACAACCGGCTCCTATGCATTTGATTTGACAGGTAAAACTATACGCGCCGCAGGGCAAACAGCCAGCCGCGGCCGAACAGCGTGAGGATCAGCAGGGCATAGACGAAGACGCCGACCGCAACCAGCAGCAGCAGGATCATCTCGTCGCGGAAATGCTGCATCGGCGCAAACCACACCACCGCGAAATGCGAGGTCAGCCACAGCGCGACCGCGAGCAGCACGCCGCAAATCGCAAAAGTGCCGAACGAACGGATCAGCGCGCGATCGCGCGCGAGATAGCCGCGGCGCACGGCGAAGAACAGCACGAGCAGCAGGTTGACCCAGGCGCCGACCGCGGTTGCCAGCGCGAGCCCGACCTGCGCCAGCGTGCCGACCAGTGCGATCTTCAGCGCGACGTTGACCGCGACCCCGGTCAGCGCCGCCTTCACCGGGGTTGCGGTATCCTTGCGGGCGTAGAACGTCGCAACCGCGCTGCGAATCATCACGAAGGGAATCAGCCCGACCGCATAGGCCGCCAGCGTTGCGCCCGCGCTCGCGGCATCGGCCTTCGAGAACGCGCCGCGGGCGAACATCGCGCGCATGATCGGATCGGCAACCGTCAGGAACGCCGCCACGAACGGCACCGAGAACAGCAGGGTGAAATCGAAGGCGCGGCGCTGCGCGGCCATGGCGCCGACGTGATCGTCGGCGGTCAGGCGCCGCGACATCTCCGGCAGCAGCACGGTGCCGATCGCGATCCCGATCACGCCGATCGGCAATTGGTTGAGGCGGTCGGCATAATACAGCGCGGACAGCGCGCCCGCGGGCAGGAAGGTCGCGATGATGGTGTCGGCGAACAGCGCCACCTGCGTCCCCATCGAACCCAGGGTCGCCGGGCCCAGCGCGCGGAAGAAGGCGCGGACGTCCTCGTCGAGCCTCAGCGGCGCAAACCGCGGCAGGCCGCCATGGCGCGAGAGGTCGCCGGCGAGCAGGGCAAATTGCAGGAAGCCCGAGATCAGGACACCCCAGGCCGCGGCATGACCGGCGCTGGGGAAGAACGCGGCGAGCGCCAGCGTCATCATCATCGCGAGGTTGAGGAAGATCGGTGCCGCGGCGGCGCTGGCGAAGCGATGCATCACGTTGAGCATGCCGCCATAGAGCGTCACCAGCGTGATCAGCAGCAGATAGGGAAAGGTGATCCGCGTCAGTTCGATCGCGAGCCTGCGCTGTTCGGCGTCGTCGGTGAAGCCCGGGGCGAGGATGCTCATCGCCTGCGGCATGAATGCCATCGCCACCACAAGCAGGATCACCTGCGAGGCGAACAGCAGCGTGAAGATGCGGTCGGCGAACAGCCGTGCCGACGCCTCGCCCCGCTCGCCATGGACATGGGCGTAGGCCGGCACGAAGGCGGCGTTGAAGGCGCCTTCGGCAAAGATCGCGCGGAAATGATTAGGTAGCCGCAGCGCCACGAAGAACGCGTCGGCGACCGGTCCGGCGCCGAGGATCGCCGCGAGCATGATGTCGCGTGCGAACCCGGTGACCCGCGAGAGCAGGGTATAGCCGCCGACGGTGAAGATGCGCCCAAGCATGCGCTGCTTCTAGCGCATGATTGCGTTACGAAAAAGTTTCGTATCAGGCCGTTAACGATTTAGGCATGATCGAGCCCGAAAACCGGAAACCACTTTTCGGGATCATGCCTGTAGCGCGCTGCGCACAGCCGCGATGACGCGGTCCTGCGCCGCCTCGTCGAGATAGGGGTGCATCGGCAGGGCAATGACGTCCTTCGACAGCCGCTCGCTGACCGGCAGGCCACCGTCGGCAACCGGATAGTGGCTGTAGGCCGTCTGCTGATGGACCGACTTCGGATAGTAGATCATGGTCGGGACGCCCTGCGCCTTCAACGCCGCCGCGAAAGCGTCGCGATCGATGCCCTCGGACAGGCGGATGGTGTACTGCGCCCACACCGAGGTGCAGCCGGGAGCAACGCGCGGCACCGCGACGAGGTTGCCGAGGGCGCGCGAATAGCGTTCCGCGACCTTGTTGCGCGCCGCGATCTCGTCGTCGAATATCTTCAGCTTCTCGAGCAGGATCGCCGCCTGCATGGTGTCGAGCCGCGCGGTGAGGCCGAGCCGGACGTTGTCGTACTTGTCCGAGCCCTGCCCGTGGACGCGGATGCTGCGCAGCGTGCGTGCGAGCTCCTCGTCGTCGGTGAAGATCGCGCCGCCGTCGCCAAAGCAGCCGAGCGGCTTGGCCGGGAAGAAGCTGGTGCCGGTCGCGAGCCCGAAAGTGCCGAGCCTGCGGTTCTTGTAGGTGGCGCCAAAGCCCTGCGCGGCGTCATCCAGCACGAAAAGGCCCTCGGCCTCGGCGACCGCGCTGATGGCATCGTGGTCGGCGCTCTGGCCGAACAGGTCGACCGGGATCACGGCCACCGGCTTCAGTCCGCGCGCCCGCGCCGTCGCAATGCCGCGCTTCAGCGAGTTGACGTCGATGTTGAAGGTCTCCTCGTCGACATCGACGAAGACCGGCGTCGCACCGGTCAGCGTCACGACCTCGCCGGTCGCGCAGAAGGTGAAGGTCGGGCACAGCACCGCATCGCCCGGGCCGACATTCTTCGCCATCAAGACCATCAGCAGCGCGTCGGTGCCGCTGGCGCAGCTCACCACTTGCTTGGCGCCGGTATAGTTCGCCAGCGCCTTCTCCAGCGCGGTGACCTCGGGCCCGTTGATGAACTGGCAATGGTCGAGCACGCGCGCGACCGCGTCATCGATCGACTTGCCGAGCCGCCGGCGCTGCGCGGAAATATCGATGAAGGGAATGGGCTCAAGCTGCATATGCTGGTTCATGGAAGCTCTTTGCACGTGTTGGATGGATGACAATCAGCCGGTGAAGACGATCAGCCGGCGATGCGGCGCGGTCCCTTGCGCATCGTCGAGGCGGCGGGCCGTGCGGGCGCTTCCAGGCAGCGGATCGCGATCTCGAGGCTGGCGACGCCTTCGTCGCCGGACACCGCCGGCAGCTTGCCGCTTCGCACGGCATCGAGGAAGGCGATCAGTTCGGCGCGGAGCGGCTCGTCGTGTCCGACCGGCAGATGACGCATCGAATAGCTGCCGTCCGGCTTGAAGCCGAAACATTCGGTGACCTGGCGCGTGAGCAGGTCGCCCATCACATACTTGCCGCGGGTCGCGACCGTGACGTTGCGCGCCTTGAACGGCGTCAGCCAGTTGGTGTTGATGTGGGCGAGCACGCCGGACGCCGTGCGGAACTGGAGCAGCGCGATGTCCTCGCGCTCGGCCACCGCGCTCGAGAGCTGCGGCTGCACCTCGACGATGTCGGACTCGGTGAACCAGCGGATCAAATCGATGTCATGCACTGCGAGATCGATCACGACGCCGACATTGGACATCCGCGGCGGGAACGGTCCGACCCGGGTGATGCCGATCGACAGGATGTCCTCGCCCGAGATCGCCTGCTTGATCGCGGCAACCGCCGGGTTGAAACGCTCGACATGGCCGACCATCAGCGTGACGCCGGCCCGCTCGGCGGCGGCGACGATCTCGCGGCCCTCTTCGACCGTGGATGCGACCGGCTTCTCGACCAGGATGTGGATGTTGCGCGCGATGCAGGCGAGCGCGATCTCGTGATGGAGATGGGTGGGAGCTGCAATCGTCACCGCATCGATGCCCTCGGCGAACAGCTGATCGAGGCTTTCGAAGGCGCGGCAGCCGACCAGGTCGATGGCGCGCGTGCGGTGTTCGGGCAGCGGATCGACGATGCCGATCAACGTGACGCCGGGCAGTCCAGCCAGCACGCGGGCATGGTTGCTGCCCATCACGCCGGCGCCGATCACGCCGACGCGCAGGGCGCGGCCGATATCGGCCTTCGCGCCGGCTACGGACACTTTTGCATTCATATCGTAGACCCCAAGTAACGTTCTGGCGGTTGTCCCGGCTCCTCAGGGAGCCACACCGGCTCCGAGGGAATCAGCACCTAGGCCCTCTTCCCGATCTGCGCCTTCGGCGCAAATCACCCCGCTTCGTTGGCAGCCGCTATAGCACGGCGTCACAAATGTGGCGATTGCCAAGGGCGAAATCCGGACACGTTTTGATTCAAAGAGTTACATCGCCCCGCGGCCGCAGATTCGCGCGGGAACCGGCGCCTCAGCTGCGCTGATAGTCGTCCTCGATGCGGATGATGTCGTCCTCGCCGAAGTAGCTGCCGGTCTGCACCTCGATCAGCTCGAGCTGGATCTTGCCGGGATTCTCCAGCCGGTGCACCGCGCCGATCGGGATGTAGATCGACTCGTTCTCGTGCACCGTCTTAACCAGCTCGTTGACGGTGACCTGCGCGGTGCCGCGCACCACGATCCAGTGCTCGGAGCGGTGATGGTGCTTCTGCAGGGACAGCCGCCCGCCCGGCTTGACGATGATGCGCTTGACCTGGTGGCGGTCGCCATTGTCGACCGACTGATAGGAGCCCCAGGGGCGATGCACCTTGATGTGGTTCTCGGTCACCCCGGGCGCGGTGACCTTCAATTTCGCGACCAGCCGCTTCAGCCCGTTGGCGTCTTTCTGGCGCGACACCAGCACGGCGTCCTGGGTCGCAACCACGACGAGGTCGTCGACGCCTTCGAGCGCGACCAGCGCCCGGTCGGTCGCGACGTTGCAATTGCGGCTGTCCTCGAACACCGCCGCACCGCGCGCCGCATTGCCGAGACTGTCCTTGTCGGAGAGCTCCCAGACCTGACGCCACGAGCCGATGTCGGACCAGCCGCACGCCACTGGCTCCACCGCGGCAAGAGCGGTCTTCTCCATCACGGCGTAGTCGATCGAGATCGCCTCTGCCGCGCCGAATGCCGATGCATCGAGCTTGACGAAGCTGAGATCGCGCGTTGCGTTAGCGACCGACTGCTCCACCGCAGCAATGCTGTCCGCATCGACGTTGCGATACTCGTCGAGCAGCACGCTGGCGCGGAACATGAAATTGCCGCTGTTCCAGAGGTAACCCGCATCGATATAGCCTGCCGCCGTCGCGGCATCCGGCTTCTCGACGAATTTTGCCACCGCGCGCACCTCGCCGGCGACCACCGCGCCCGGGCTGATGTAGCCGTATTCGGTGGCAGGCCGTTCCGGCTTGACGCCGAATGTCACGATGCGGCCGGCTTCGGCAGCCACCAATCCGCCGCGGCACGCGGCCACGAAGGCCAGCGTGTCCCGCACCAGATGATCGGCGGCGAGCGCCAGCACGATCGCTTCATTGTCGCGGCTCTGCGCGAACGCCGCACCGGCCGCGATGGCGGGCCCGGAGTCGCGGCGCATCGGCTCGAGCAGCACGTCGGCCTCGCGGCCGATCTCGGCCAGCTGCTCCAGCACCATGAAGCGATAGGCCTCGTTGGTGATCACGATGGGACGCTCGAACAAGGTCGGATCAGAGACCCGCAGCAGCGTCTCCTGGAAGGTCGAGCGCGCCCCGAACAGCGACAGGAACTGCTTCGGATGCACCTCGCGTGACGCCGGCCAGAGCCGCGTGCCAGCGCCGCCACACATGATCAGGGGAATAATTCGTCGATCCATCGATGCCTCTAGTCCTGTCGTGCACGTCCTATCGTATCCATCCGCGGACGGCACACCGAATTGGCCGGGCCGCCGCGGCCGGCAGCCCTGTTCCTGGAGAGCACGATCCGAGCAGTCACGCGCCCCCACGCGTCTGGTCGGATTTTACCGGTTTCGTAAAACTCCCGGTGAGCGGCGGGGCGTCCCCGCTCCAGCCTGTTTAGCCGCCCCGTCGCGCCTGCCGCAATAGGGACCAGTACGGGTATTGCCAGATCGCCGCGGAAACCATACCAAGGCGGCGAATTTGGGCGCGCGAAAGCGTTTTGCGCTGTTTTTGACACATCCTGAAACCTGGCAGCGCGAACGGAAATGCGCCGAATCCTGCTTTCGACCGTCAAGATCCTGATCTCGGCCGCGCTGCTCTATTTCTCGCTGCGCAAGGTCAATCTGTACGATCTGGCCTCCCGCATCCAGGTCGAGAGCCTCGGCTGGCTCGGCCTCGCCATTGCGATCACCTTCCTGCAGATCTTTCTCGGGGTGCTGCGCTGGCGCGAGATCAGCGTCGAGTGCGGCGCGCCGCTGGGGACCGCCCAGGCGATGCGCTTCAACGTGATCGGCACCTTCTTCAACCAGACCCTGCCGTCCTCGATCGGCGGCGACGCCGTGCGGCTCTGGCTCGTCGCGCGCGCCGGTGCCGGCTGGCGGGCAGCCACCTATTCGATCTTCGTCGACCGCGCGGTCGGACTGATCGCGCTCGCCGTCGTGATCGCGGCCACCCTGCCCTGGAGTTACCGGCTGATCTCCGATTCCAACGGCTGGACCGCATTGCTGCTGCTCGACCTTGCGGCGCTCGCGGCCGGATTCGGCTTCCTGGTGATCGGCCTGTTGCCGTGGGCCTGGCTGAAGCAATGGTGGGCAACGCACCACATCCACGCCTGCGCGGTCATCGCGAACCGGGTGCTGTTCAGCCGCAAGCACGGATTGCGGGTGGCGGCGCTCTCGATCGCCATTCACGTGGTGACGGTCGTGATCGCCTGGTGCGTGGTGAAGTCGATCACCGCCCCGGTCACCTTCGGCCAGATCTTCCAGCTGTTGCCGCCGGTGATGCTGATCACGATGATGCCGATCTCGATCGCCGGCTGGGGCGTGCGCGAGGCCACCATGGCGCTGGCCTTCGGCTATGCCGGATTGATCGCGAACGAGGGTGTCAACATCTCGCTGTTGTTCGGCGCGGTGTCGTTCGCGGTCGGCGTATTCGGCGGCCTGGTGTGGATCCTGAGCCCCGAAAAGGCCGCCAAGGGCGCAGCGCCGATCGAAGTCCCGGGATCGCAATCGTGAGTCCCGGGATCGCAGCGACCGGACCAGCATGAGCAGCTTCGAGATCCTCCTGTCGTTGATCGCAGCGGCTCTGGCCGCATCGATCTCGGCCGTCCTGATCCGGGCGACACGGCCGGTGCTGCTGCGCGTGGCGCTGGCGAAACCGAATGCGCGCTCGTCGCACCGCATTCCAACGCCGCAGGGCGCCGGCATCGCGGTCATTGCGGCCACGCTGCTCGCAGGCGGGATCGTCATCGTGCTGGCCGGATCGCCGGACCTGACGATTCCATTCACGGTGTTCGCGGCCTGCCTGTTCATCGCGGTGGTAGGCTTTGCCGACGACCTCCGCTCCCTGCCCGTCGTCCCGCGGCTGCTGCTCCAGGGCGCCGCCGTTGCCGCCGTGGTGTTGTTGATGCCGGGCGAGCACAGGCTCGTCTCGGCCTGCCCGCTCTGGCTCGAACGCAGCCTGTTGCTGGTCGCCGGCCTCTGGTTCGTGAACCTCGTCAACTTCATGGACGGGCTCGACCTGATGACGGCGGCTGAGGCCGTGCCGATCACGGTGGCGGTCGCCCTGCTCGGCTGGTTCGGCCATGTCCCCGCGGCAACCACGCTGGTCGCGGCCGCGTTGTGCGGCGCGCTGCTCGGCTTCGCGCCGTTCAACCGGCCGGTGGCCAAGATATTCCTTGGCGATGTCGGCAGCCTGCCGATCGGCCTGCTGCTCGGCTGGTGCCTGCTCGAGCTCGCGCTGCATCAGCAATTTGCCGCCGCGCTGCTGCTGCCGCTATACTATTTGACGGATGCGACGGTCACGCTGTTTCGCCGCATGGCGCGGCGCGAGCCATTCTGGGCCGCGCATCGCTCGCACTTCTATCAACGCGCGACCGACAACGGCTTCACGGTGTGGCGTGTGGTCGGCGAAGTCTTTGCGCTCAACCTGGTGCTGGCGCTGCTCGCATTCGCCTCGGTCGCGCTCAACTCGCTGGTTGCTGACCTCGCCCTGCTGCTGGCCGGCGCGATCGCAGTCGCCTGGCAGCTGCGCCGGTTCTCGCGCGCATTCTGACCGGCTCAGATATCGGTTCGGCTCAACGCGCGCCTCAGCCCCTCATCGAGGCTGATCGGCTGCTGCCATCCGGTGCTTGCGATCTTGGACAGATCGAGTTCAAGCGAGGCGAACAGGCTGTCATAGGCCTCCTTGCGGCCACCCATCGTCAGCGACACCTTCAGGAGCGGCGGTGGCAGCCAGAACAGGCGCGGCGAGGTTTCCGCCGCGCGGGCCAACCGTTCGACGAACTCCCGCGTCGAGACCTGCTCGCGATCGGCCACCAGAAACACGTCGAAATCGTTTCCCGGTTGCGACAAGCGATGCAGGATGAACGACGCTAGGTTTTCCGCCGACAGGAACGCGCGGCGGTTCCTCACATAGGCCAGCGGAAGCGGCATGCGATTGAGCACCGCGCGCTTGAGCAAGGCGAAATTGCCTTTCGCACCGGCGCCGTAGATCAGCGGCGGCCTGATCACGGTCACCCTCATGCCGCTGCCCGGCGCAATCTCCTTGAGCCCGACTTCGGCGGCCGCTTTCGAGTTTCCGTAGAGGCCGCGGGGCGTCAGGACATCATCCTCGCGAAACGGAGGGCGCCCGTAATTGCTGCGCCCATGCACCAGGATCGTGCTGACAAAGACGAAATCCCGAACCCCCGCCGCAACCGCCGAACGCGCCAGATGCAGCGTGCCCTCGATATTGACGTTGCGGTAGAGCTCGATCGCCTGTTCGTCGGACTGCTGGTGAACGCGAGCCGCAAGATGAACGACGGCGTCCACGCCCTCGAGCGCGGCGCGCCAGTCAGTGGCAGGGCTGAGCGAGCCGATCGCCACGTCGTTTGCATCCTGCGGCGCGGTTCGCACCGCGCGCCGCACCAGCCAGCCGTTCTGCGCCAGCTCGGGCACCACATGGCGGCCAACGAAGCCGCTCGCACCCGTCACCAGAACCGTCGGGCGGCGATCAGTCATGCTGTCCGCTCCATATCGTGATTGGATAACAGCTCTGCGACCAGCGCAGCATAGCTCGACAGGGCCCGCTCGGCACTGAAGGTCCGCGCGGTTGCGACGGCGCGCTCGGCCATCTCCGTGTCCTGCGATCGCGACGCCAGCCTGACGGCATCGGCGAGTTGATCGGGCCGCCCCGGCGTGACGACCCAGCCGAGCCCGTTCTCGCTGACGGTCAAGGCTGCCTCGGCCTCGGGCTCGGAGACCAGGATGACCGGCCGGCCGGCCGCGAGCAGATTATAGAACCGGCTTGGCACCGATACACCGGCAACGTCCTTGCGATAGGGGATGAGCCAGACATCCGCACTGGAGAGCAGCGCATCCAGCTCGCCATCCGCGACGCGGTCGACCAGCGTGACGTTGGCGAGTTGCGCTGCGGCCTGCATCTCCTTCAACCGCGCAAAGCCCATGCCCCATCCCGAGAGCACGAAGTGGATATCGGGCTCGTCGCGCAACAGCCGCGCGGCCTGGAAGACGATGTCCGGATCGTGGGTGAAGCCCAGATTGCCGGACAGGCCGACGACGAAGCGGGCGGCAATCGCCCTGCGAAACGGATTGTCGGGGCTGACGGGACGATTGCCGGGGGCGAGCGTGGCCCAGTTCGGAATGAACCTGATCTTGTCCGGCGTCATCCCGCCATAGCGCAGCAGCAGCTTCTCGGCGTCGCGGCCGATGACGATCACCACGTTCAAGACACGGAACATCAGCGCGTTGATGCCGCGCATCGCCCGCGCGACCAGCGAAGACGGCCGCAGCAGTCCGGCCATCACGAGAACGTCCGGAAACAGGTCGTGCAGGATCAAGGCCGACCTGGCCCCCTTCAGCCTCGCCGCGATGGCAACCGCATAGGGAAGCGCGAACGGAGCAGTCACCGTCAGCGCCACGTCGCCCCGCTGCAGCCGCGACAACAGCGCAAAGAACATCCGGCCGGTGAACAGCGCCTCGGCCAGTGCGCGCTTGATCAGCGCCGCCTTTCCCGGCAGCCAGTTCCTGATCTCGACGACGGCGGGCCGCCCCGGCGCCGGCGCCTCGCCGAGCCCGGCATCCCCGAGACCACCACCACCTCCGCCTCCTGCGCGATCCGTTCGGCGATCGCAGACATGATCGCGGCGGTCGTGCTGTGGTCCGGCGGATAGTGCTGGCTGGCGACCACGACTTTTCGAGAACTGGGCATCAATGGCTTTCGAAACGGTCCTGCCTCATCGTCAGCGGGACGGCGCCGTCAGGCGGCATTCGACCCGAACTCGGGCACCGCGTCCTGGAGGACGGCATGGATAGTCACGCGGTCATCTCGCTCGATCGCATCTTCGAGCGCCGCGAGCCACTTGCGCAGCGTCGACATCGGAGGCTGGTTCGGCTTGGCGGCCATGACGCCGGCGACGCCGATTTCGAGTGTCGGCTCCTGGCTTGCGAACAGGATCTCGTTCAGCCGCTCGCCCGGACGGATGCCGCTAAACACGATCTCGACGTCGACGCCCGGTTGCAGGCCCGACAGGCGGATCATCCGCTCGGCGAGATCGACGATCTTCACCGGCTGCCCCATGTTCAGCACATAGACCGAGACGTCAGGCCGTGCCGGCGTCATTGCGTGGGTCGCGGCGGTGATCACGAGATCGCAGGCTTCGCGGATCGTCATGAAATAACGGACCATGTCCGGATGGGTGACGGTGATCGGCCCGCCGGCCTCGATCTGCGCCTTGAATTTCGGCACCACGGATCCGTTGGACGCCAGCACATTGCCGAACCGCACCGAGATCAGCCGCATATGCGACTTGCCCTTGGCTTCGATCATCAGGTCGTGATCCATCGCCTGACAATACATCTCGGCGAACCGCTTGGTCAGGCCGAGCATCGATACCGGCTCGATCGCCTTGTCGGTCGAGATCATCACCATGGCGCTCGCGCCCGCGGCGCGCGCCGCGTCGGCGACGTTCACAGACCCGAAGATGTTGGTCTTGACCCCTTCGCTCCAGTCGCGCTCCAGGATCGGCACATGCTTGAGCGCCGCGGCATGGAACACGATGTCGGGCTTGAACTCGCTCATCAGGCGCGTGATACGCTCGCGATCCCTGATGTCGGCGATCCTGCCCTCGATCTCGGGGCCGGTGTCGCGCGCGGACAGCGCCTCGGTGACCGCATAGAGCGCAGGCTCGGAGTTCTCGACGACCAAGAGGCGCGCGGCGCCGAAGGTCGCGACCCGGTCGCAGATCTCCGCACCGATCGAGCCGCCGCCACCGGTCACGATGACGGACTTGCCCTTCACCAGCGCCTCGAGCCGGGCGTAGTCGATCTTCTGGCTCGGACGCAGCAGCAGGTCCTCGACCGCGACATTGGTGAGCCGCGGCGCATCGCCGCCCTCCAGCGACGGCAGGCGGCTGACCATCAGGCCAAGCCGCTTGGCGCGCATCAGCAGGCTCTCCGGATGCGCGTCCGGCTCGAAGGCCGAGGGCGTCATGACCACGCGCTTGATCGGCCGCTGCCGGCTCTCGAAATCCCGAATCACGGCCTCGATGTCATCGACGCCGCCGACGACGGGGATGTTGCGGATCATCTGGCCGCGGTCCGCGGCCGAGGGCGACAGCACGCCGACCGGCCAGAGCCGCTTGATGGCACCGTTCTCGATGCCGCGCAGCACGACTTCGGCATCGGCCGTGCGCCCGACCAGCAGCGCCGGCGCGGCATTGTCGGACCGGGCATGAAGCCGCGTGCGCGAATAACGGAAGTAGCGATAACCCAGCCGCAACGCGCTCAGCGCGAACACTTCCAGGAAGAAGAACAGGATGATCGTGACCCGGCCGAGGAACACCGGGCTCAGCGAGGCTGCTCCCGTGAAAAAGTAGACGTAGTCCAGCACGACCAGCGCCAGCGTCAGCACCGCTGCGACCCGCAGGATGTTCACCGCGTCCGGCAACGAGGTGAAGCGCCATTTCGCCGTCGTCAGGTTGGAGAAATAGCTGACCACAATGCTGAACAGCACGAACCACGGCAGAATGCGCAGCAGATGCGGCAACCGATCCGTGAGCAGGCTGCCTTCGAACCGCAGATAGAAGCTCGCCAGCAACGCAAACGTCGTCGCGAGCGCGTCATGCGCCAGGATCAGGAAGTTGCGCAGGGTGAATTGTGAAAGACGCGTCATCTAGCAGACGGGTTGCTGGCAACTGGGAGTTGGCGACAAGACATTGGCAGGCTGTAGCGTATCTGCGGAGCCCTTGCCAGCGATCATGGACGGATCGAAGGCTCGGGTTCCAAATCGGTCCCCGATCGCCCCTTCAACGCCATGCCGCCAGCAACCCCGACGCCCAGCACATACATCCAGCCTTCGTGAAAGTCGAAGATGTGTGAATTAAACAACGAACTTGTAATATTCTGTACCACGACGAGAAGCCCGATCCAGTTGACGAGGCCGTCGCCGCGGAACAGCAACAGGTGCAGTAGCCACATCGCGTACAGTATCGCCACACCCACAATGCCCCACTGCACGGCGACGTTCAACGTTTGATTGTGGGGATTTCCGATCACTTCGGCGGAAGCCTGGTTCATGCCGCCGGTCGCGACGCGCTCGAACAGGCCCCGCGTTGCTCCGGTGCCGTGGCCGATGACCGGGGCTTCGGCGAAGAAGCCGAGCGACTTGCGCCAGAATTCGAGCCGCAAGCCGAGCGACGTCGGCTCGTTGCGCTCCATGTAGAGCTTGTAGTCACGCCCGAATGACTCGGCCGTCCGTCGCAGCGGCGACGATCCATACCACGCCACCACGGACAACGCGGCGGCCGCGCAAAGGATCAGGACGATGCTGCGCCAGCGCAGATGCAGCAGCGCAAACACCGCGAACATGATCGGAACCGTCACGATCGCCGTCCGCGACACCACCACGAGCGCCATGTTGGCGAACAGGCTGAGCGCAATAGCCAACAGCAGCACGGCCGGCAAGATGCGTTTGTCCCGCAGCAACATCACGATCGGATAGGCCAGCGCGACCGCGCACAGCGTGAATTCCTGGCTCTGGTCAATGTAGTTCTTGACGAACACCCCCTGTTCGCCCGGCGCGGCCGCCCGCAGCGCGAGGTGCGGATAGGCCAGCACCAGCCAGGACATCAGCATCAGCAGCGTGCAGGACACGAGGAAAGCCACGAATACCCACGTGCCGCGGGTCGAGCGCTGGAAATGATAGAGCAGCACCGGGAGCACCAGGAGCTTTGCGGTCGGCCCGACGGCATACAATCTCGTGCCCCAGGCGGCGTCCGACCACAGCGTTCCGGCGAGCGCGAGGCAGAACAACGCGATCGGCGCCACGCAGATCGGCCGCTTCAGCAACGTCCAGAACGCCCGGAGGTCGACGGTCGGCGCAATCGCGATCAGCAGCACCACACCGAAGATACCGACCAGCGAGGTCGACCACGGCAGCGACAGCGCGATCAGAACCGCGACGACGTCGGTCGTGGTGTGCCAGCGCGCCGGATCGCGCCAGGCCGGACACGCCGCGGTCGGTGCCGATGATGCCATGCTCGCGCTCACGCCTTGCCCTCGCGGGCGCGGGCAACCAGCGACGTCGTGCTGTGGCCCTGCAGGATCTCGACCAGCACCACCTCGCCACCGGCGGCCTCGACGATCTCGTGACCGACCACCTGCTCGCGGATGTAGTCACCGCCCTTGACCAGCACGCTCGGCCGCACCTTGGTGATCAGATTGATCGGCGTGTCTTCCTCGAAGATCGCGACGAGATCGACGGCTTCCAGCGCCGCCAGGACCTCGGCGCGGGCGCGCTCGTTCTGCACCGGACGCCCCTCGCCCTTCAGTCGCTTCACCGAGGCATCGCTGTTCAAGCCGACGATGAGGCGGTCACAGGCGCGCGCGCGGCGGTCAGGACCTTGACGTGACCGGGATGCAGGATGTCGAAACAGCCATTGGTGAAGCCGATGCGCAGATCCTGCCGGCGCCATTCCTCTAGATACGCATCGATATCGCCACCGGCCGGGACGATCTTCTCCTCGGCCGCGAGCGACGCGTGAGGCAGGATCCGTCGCCGCAGTTCGGCGGACCTGACGATCGCAGTGCCGGTCTTGCCGACCGCAACCGCCGCCGCGGCACTCGCGATCCGCAGCGCGCCGTCCCAGTCGGCACCGCCGGCGAGCGCGAGCGCCAGCGCCGCGGCGACGGTATCGCCGGCCCCGGAGACGTCACGCACCTTGACCGGCAGCGCCGGCACATGGATCGATCCGCCATCCCGCGTCACCAGGGTCATGCCGCGCTCGCCCTGCGTCACCAGCATCGCCTCGCAATCGGCGAGGACCATCGCATCGGGCGCCGCCTGCGCGATGTTGTCATGGCTGTCGGCGCGGCTGCGGGTCGCCTCGGCGAACTCCTTGCGGTTCGGCGTCAGCACGGTCGCGCCGCGATAGATCGCGAGATTGGCGCTCTTGGGATCGACGATCACGCGCTTTTTCGCCTGACGCGCGGCGTCGATCACGTTGCGGATCACGCGCGCGGTGAGCACGCCCTTGGCATAGTCGGACAGCAGCACGATGTCGGCCTGCGCAAGGCGCGGCAGGATGGCGTCGATCAACTGCTGCTCGACGGCGGGCGCCGCCGGCGCCGCGAGCTCCCAATCGGAGCGCAGCATGTGGGTCGAGAACTGTTCGGAGACGAAGCGCACCTTGCGCGTGGTCGGCCGCGCGGCGTCGCGCACCAGCACGGTTTCGATGCCGGCCTCCTTCGCCAGCGCCTCCGAGAGCACCGTGCCGGCGGCATCCTCGCCGATCAGGCCGACGAAGATGCAGCGCCCGCCGAGCGAGGCGATATTGCGCGCGACGTTGCCAGCGCCGCCGATATTGATCTCGCTGCGCCTGACCGCGATCACCGGCGCCGGCGCCTCCGGCGAGATCCGCGACACCTCGCCATAGACGAACTCGTCGAGCATGAGGTCGCCGACGCAGAGCACGGTCTGGCCGGACATTGCACGGGAGATCGCTTCAAAATCGAACATCAGTCACCGTCATCCGCTCTAGCGATAGCGATCCGCGCGATCGAGGAAGCCGTTCACATAGGCCCCGACCGCGTCTTCCAGGCGGGTGAATCCGCCATTGTACCCAGCGTGCGCGAGACGATCGACGACGCTCTCGGTGAAGTATTGGTAACTGCCGCGAATCTGCTCGGGCATGTCGACATACTGGATGTTCGGCTGCAGCCCGAGCGCGCCATACGCCGAGACGATCAGGTCCTTGAAGCTGCGCGCCTTGCCGGTGCCGACATTGAACAGCCCGGAGACCCTCGGCGTCGCGATCAGCCACATCATTACCCGCACGACGTCGTCGACATAGATGAAGTCGCGGCGCTGGTCGCCGTCGGCGATGCCCTCGCGATGCGACTTGAACAGCTGCACGACGCGGCCGGCTTTGATGTCGTCGAAGCGGCGCGCCAGCACGCTCATCATCGGACCCTTGTGATATTCATTCGGGCCGAACACGTTGAAGAATTTCAGCCCGGCCCATTGCGGCGGCAGGGGTTCGCCTTTCAGAGCGCGCTCGGCGACGGCGAGATCGAACAGGTTCTTGCTCCAGCCGTACAGGTTCATCGGCCGCAGCCGCTTCAGCGCCTCGACCGAGGCGTCGTCGTCAAAGCCCTGCTCACCGTCGCCATAGGTCGCAGCCGAGGAGGCATAGATGAAAGGGGTCGCATTCGCGGTGCACCAGTCGAGCAGCCGCATCGAGAGACGGAAATTGGTCTCGATCACCAGATCGCCGTCGGTCGCCGTGGTCTCGGAAATCGCGCCGAGATGGATGACGGCTGAAAGCCGCCGCCCCTTCAGCCAGTCACCAAGCTCGGCCGGGGGAACAACGTCGGCCAGCTGACGCTTGGCCAGGTTCCGCCACTTGCCGTCCTGTCCAAGGATGTCGCAGACCGCAACGTCGCTGCGCCCGGCGTCATTCAACGCAGCCACGACGTTCGAGCCGATAAAACCGGCGCCCCCGGTTACCAGAAACATGATGAAATCCCGCCAGATTCCCGTTGTCAGCCGCCAGCTTTGCCCCACTCCCGCGCCACAGGCAACGACGGCTTTACCTCTTATCGCGAACCGGTTACCGACTTGGCCGCGCCGGTCCGGCCTTGGCCCATTTAGAAATGAATATTGATTCAATATCTGATATCGAAACTGAGGATGCCGAGGATACCAGACCTATCCTCGTCGTGCCCTATGTTTGGATCGGCGATTTCGTGCGCGGCCACACTGTGGTCAGGGTGCTTCGCAAGCGCTGGCCGAACCGGCCGGTTGACCTGCTGACGTCAAGGCTTTGCGCCCCTCTGGTCGACTACATGCCCGGTGTCCGCGCCGGGATCGTGTTCGACCTGCCGCGCAGCCGGCTGGCGCTGGCCCAGCAGCGGGCACTGGCGGCCGAGCTTCGAGCGCGGAATTACGCCACCGCGCTGGTGCTGCCTCGGACCTGGAAGTCCGCCATTGCACCGGCGCTGGCGGGCATCCCGGAGCGGATCGGCTTCTTCGGCGAGGCACGGTTCGGCCTGATCAATGCGATGCGGTGGGGCGAACAGAAGCAGCCGCGCTTCATCGACAAGAACGCCATCCTAGCGCTACCGGACGGCGCCGCCCGACCTCCCGAATGGCCGGTGCCGCAGCTTCGGGTTCCCGCGACGAGATCGGACAATGGCGGCAGGCCAACGGGCTCGGCAGCAATCCCGCCATCGTATTGGGCCCCGGCTCGGTCGGCGCCTCCAAGCGATGGACCTATTATCCGGAGGCCGCGCGGCTGTTCGCCGAACGCGGGTTCGACGTCTGGGTGGTCGGCGGCCCCGGCGAGAAGGCATTGGCGCAGGAGATCGTGGCTGCCGGCGGTGCGCGGGTCCGCGATCTCACCGGCACCGATTTGCGCAACGGCGTGCTGGCGATCGCCGCGGCCAGTGTCGCGATCGCCAACGATTCCGGGCTGATGCACATCGCGGCCGCGATCGGCACGCCGACCATGGGCATCTTCGGTCCGACCGATCCGTATCTCTGGGCGCCCCTCAATCCGCTCGCCGCGACGGTGCGACAGACCAAAAGCAAGCTGCCTTGCCAGCCGTGCCAGCGCACGGTCTGCACCATGAACGATCATCGCTGCATGCGCGACATTGCGGCCGAGGAGGTCGTGGAGATTGCGCAGCGCGTGCTGGCTCAGATCAGCGTGCGATAGACCCTGGCGATCGCGGCCGCCTCCGCATCCAGGCTGAACTTATCCACAACTCGTTGGCGCGCCCGCGCCCCCATCGCTTCGGCCGATGCCGGATCGCGCATCAGCGGCTCGAGCGCGGCCGCCAGCGCGTCGGCGTCGCCGGGCGGCGTCAGCACGCCGGTCGCGCCATCCTCGACCACGAACTCGGCGGCGCCCGCGCGCGCGGCCACGAGCGCAGCGCCGGCCGACATCGCCTCGATCAGGGTCAGGCCAAAGCCCTCGTTGCGTGAGGTGAAGGCATAGATCGTCAGCCGCTGGTACCAGCGCACGACATCCTCGATCGGCAGTTCACCCGTGATGACGATGCGCGATTGTAGCCCCGCGGCCTCGATCTTCCGCTTCAGCTCGCCCGCGAAGGCGAGTTGCTCCGGCACCACGGCGCCGACGATGACGGCGGTGAAATCGGGATAGCGCGGCAGCAGCCTGCACATCGCCTCGACGAACACGTCGCTGCCCTTCTGCGCGCGCACCCGCCCGAAGCAGCCGATCGCATGGCGTCCCGCCAATCCACTCTCGGCAAACGCCGCCGCGCGATCGGCCGGCGGCGCATAGCGATCGGTGTCGACGCCGTGCATCACCACCGTGGCGTCGCGCTTGAGATAAGAGGCCGACAGCGGGCTGGTGGCGATGATCGCATCCATGTTGCGGATCAGCCAGCGCGTCAGCCATGTGTGATGACGCTGCGCGGCCGAGGTGAACAGCAGCTTCAGCGGCCAGCCGAGCGCACGCAGCACGAGCCCTGCGATCATCTCGTCGTTGCGCCGCGCGTGCCAGATCACCGGCTGAGCGCGCCGCCACAGCCGCATCAGATCGGCAAATCCCATCGCGTCGATGCCGTCGGGGCGGTGCGAGCCGAGCCAGCCTGCGCGAAACATCTTTGCAAGCTTCGGCGCGACCATGCGGTTGGTCGCGGTGACACCCGAATAGCGCCGGTGCAGGTTGGGCACGATGAGCTCAAGCTCGCCGGCAGGTGTGTTCTCGATCGGCACGCAAGTCTCCGTTTCGCGCCAGTTCCTATACGCAACATTAAGCATAGTGGCCAGTTCGGCCGCGGCGAAACCCCCTCTTCACCGCACTCCCGCTAGCATCGCCGGTTAAAGATATCGGGAGAGCTCTACACATGACCGTGCTCGTGACCGGCGGTGCCGGCTATATCGGAAGTCACATGGTTCATGCGCTGGTCGATGCCGGCGAAAGCGTCGTCGTCGTCGACAATCTTTCCACCGGCTTCTCCGCATTCCTGCCCGAAGGCGTTCCGCTGTTCATCGGCGATGCCGGCGACGAGAACCTCGTCGAGGGCGTGATCGCACAGCACGGCATCGACAGCATCATCCATTTCGCCGGCTCGGTGGTGGTGCCGGATTCGATGCGCGATCCGCTCGGCTATTACCGCAACAACACCATGACGACGCGCAGCCTGCTCAATGCTGCCGTGAAGGGTGGCGTCAGCCGCTTCATCTTCTCCTCGACCGCCGCCGTCTACGGCAATCCGGACCAGGTACCGGTGCCGGAGATCGCGCCGACTCGTCCGCTGTCGCCCTACGGCTCGTCCAAGCTGATGACCGAGATCATGCTGCACGATGTCGCATCGGCGCATGGCATGAACTACGTGGTGCTGCGCTACTTCAACGTCGCCGGTGCCGACCCGAAAGGCCGCGTCGGCCTTGCCACCATCGGCGCCACCCATCTGCTCAAGATCGCGGTCGAGGCCGCGACCGGGCAGCGCGCCAAGATCGACGTTTTCGGCACCGACTATCCGACCCAGGACGGCAGTTGCGTGCGCGACTTCATCCATGTCAGCGACCTCGTCGAGGCGCACCGCTCGGCGCTGGCCTATCTGCGCGGCGGCGGGCAATCGGTGACGATGAATTGCGGCTACGGCCGCGGCTATTCCGTGCTCGAGACCATCGAGGCGGTGCGCCGGGTCTCGATGCGCAATTTCGCGGTCGCCTATGCCGCGCGCCGGCCAGGCGACATCATGACCATGGTGGCGGATACGACACGGATCCGCTCGCTGCTCGACTGGACCCCGCGCTACGATGATCTCGAGACCATCGCGAGCCACGCGCTGGCCTGGGAGGAGAAGCTGTTCCGGGAGCGCGGGGGCGCCGCGCGACAGGCAGAATCGGCCTAAAAATCAAGCCGTTATCAAGCCTTTATTGTGCTTGAAAAAGCCCCGCCAAGCGGGCAATGAGGTCCGCAACCCTGACGGCCGGCGCTGCCCGCCGTCAATGGAACGCGGATGGCTCAGTTTCCAAAGAAAATTACCGACGATCCCTACGGCGCGGCGATCCTGATCCGCCGCCTGGTCACGGAACAGGGGATCACCTACTGGCGGCGTTATCTGACGGCGTTCGCCCTGATGGCGGTTGCCGCCGGCTCGACGGCGGGCGCCACCTATGTGCTCGGCCAGGTGATCAACCAGGCCTATGTCGACAAGAACATCCCCGGCATCGCCATGTTCGCCGGGATCACCGTGGTGCTGCTGTTCATCAAGGGCGTGGCGACCTACGGCCACATGGTGATCCTGTCGAAGATCAGCAACGCGATCCTGGCGCGGAACCAGCGGCAATTGTTCGCCAAGCTGATGAGCGAGAGCATCGGCTTCTTTTCGCAGCGGCACTCGTCCGAGTTCCTGGCGCGGCTCACCGCCGGCGCCAAGTCGATCACCGACGTGCTCAACATGCTGGTCAATGCGATCGGCCGCGACTTCCTGATGCTGATCAGCATGCTCGCGGTGATGATCTGGCAGGACCCGCTGATGTCGTTCATCGGGCTCGTGGCGGTGCCGCCGGCGATGCTGATGCTGCGCAGGCTGGTGAAGCGGATCAAGGGTCTCGCCTACAACCAGTTCACCGGCACAGCCGATATCATGGAGACGATGCAGGAATCGCTGCAAGGCATCCGCACCGTAAAGGCGTTCACGCTGGAAGACGCCATGCAGCAGCGGATCGACGAGAACATCTCGATCGTCGAGCGCAACGCCAACAAGATGGCGCGGGTCGCCAACCGCTCCAATCCGCTGATGGAGATGCTCGGCGGCTTTGCCGTCGCCGGCTGCCTGATGTATGGCGGCTATAGCGTGGTGGCGCTCGGCTCCACGCCGGGGCAGTTCTTCACGTTCCTGACCGCCTTCCTGATGGCGACCGAGCCGGCCAAGCGGCTGGCGCGTCTCAACATCGACCTCAACAGCCAATTGGTCGGCGCGCGGATGCTGCTCGAGGTGGTCGACAGCCCGGCCAGCGAGCAGGTCGATGACGACAAGCCGGCGCTGAAGCTTTCCGACGCGCGGATCGAGCTGCGCGACGTCAGCTTCGCCTATCGCCCCGGTGAAGCGGTGCTGAACCGCATGAGCTTCACGGCCGAGCCCGGCAAGGTCACCGCCCTGGTCGGCCCCTCCGGCGGCGGCAAATCCACCGTGCTCGCGCTGCTGCTGCGCTTCTACGAGACGCAGGAGGGCGAAATCCTGATCGACGGCCAGTCGATCTCACAAGTCTCGCGCAGATCGCTGCGGCAGCAGACCGCCTATGTCGGCCAGGACGTCTATCTGTTCCGCGACACCATCCGCGCCAACATCGCCTTCGGCAAAGGCGGCGCCACCGAGACCGAGATCATCGACGCCGCCAAGGCCGCCTGCGCGCACGACTTCATCATGAGCTTCCCGCTCGGCTACGACACGCCGGTCGGCGAGCACGGCACGCAGCTGTCCGGCGGGCAGCGCCAGCGCATCGCGGTCGCCCGCGCGCTGATCAAGAACGCGCCGATCATCCTGCTCGACGAGGCCACCGCCGCGCTCGACTCGGAGTCCGAAAAGCAGGTGCAGGAGGCGATCGAGCATCTCTGCCAGGGCCGCACCACGATCGTGATCGCGCACCGCCTGCACACCATCATGCATGCCGATGCGATCCTGGTGGTCGAGCGCGGCGAGATCGTCGAGCGCGGGCGTCACGAGGAACTGTTGCGCCGCGGCGGCCGCTACGCCTCGTTCTTCCGCCTGCAACACCGTCAAGACGCGCCGCTGGCACTGGCGCCGATCAGCGCTGCCGGCTGATCATCCTTTCCCGTCCTTCGGGACGATGCCTGCGCGCAGCACGCGCAGGACATTGCCGCCCATGACCTTGCGGATGTCGTCCTCGGAGAACCCGCTCGACATCAGCGCCTGGGTCACGGCGGCGATCCCGCCGGCATCGAATCCCGTGATGGTCGAGCCGTCGAAATCCGAGCCGAGGCCGACATGGTCGATCCCGACGAGGTCGCGGACATGGGCGATCGCCCGCGCGACATTCTTTGGATCGAGCGAACACACGGCGCCCTGCCAGAAGCCGATGCCGATCACGCCGCCGGTCCTCGCGACGCCCCTGACCTCATCGTCGGTGAGATTGCGGTTGACCTTGCAGGTCGCCTGAACGCCGCCGTGGCTCGAAACCACCGGACGCGTCGCCATCGCCAGCACGTCGGCGACCGCCGCGTGGCTCGCATGGGCGAGGTCGACGATCATTCCGATCGCTTCCATCCGCTGCACCACCTGCCGGCCGAGCGGCGTCAGCCCGCCCTTTGCCACGCCGTGCATCGAGCCTGCGACATCATTGTCGAAGAAGTGCGTGAGGCCGGCCATCCTGAAGCCGGCGGCGTAGAGCACATCGAGATTGTCGATATTGCCTTCGAGATCATGCAGGCCTTCGACCGAGAGCATGCCGCCGACCACCGTCACGCCGTTCTTGCGATCCGCGAGGAGGCGATCGATGTCGGCCGGTGTCGTGACCACGCGAAGCCGGCCAGCGGACCTGTCGGCGAAGCTGTGCAATTTCTCCGCATGCCACAACGAGCGCTGCAGCGGCGAGAACCACGTCCGAGGCGGCTGCAGATCGATGATGGCGAGGTTCGTGATCGTGTCGGTGTCGTCGGCGTTGGCATCGTAGTTCTGGCCCTTGGGCGACTTGGTGACCGACGAGAACACCTGCAAGGCGTACCGGCCCTCGATCAAGCGCGGCAAGTCGATATGGCCACGATCCGATCGCGCGATCAGATCGCGCTTCCACAACAGGCTGTCCGCGTGCATGTCCGCCACGTCAAGCGTCGCCTGCAAGGCCTGCGCGGCGGGCGTGATGTCCACGGCCACGCGCTGGACCTTGTTCTGTCCCCGATCGATCCGTTCCGGGGTCACCACAAAAAAGCGAACGGCGGAGGTGGCCAGGACCGCCGCGACCAGGGCAAGACCGATCGAAAGCCATCTCCGCGTCGGCATCACCGCTCGCGCCTGCCGAAGGCAGCCGCGCCCGGCGGAAAGCTGGCCTCACCTCTGCGCCCGGTGCAACCGCAGCCACTAGCCCTGAGCGGCGTAAGCGCGTAAAAACCGCCCGCGCTCCCTCCTTCAACCCTCCGGGACCCGTTCATGAACGCCGCCTCCACCGTCATTCCGCTTCCCCCGCAGCCCTCGCTTCCCGTCGTCGGCGAGTCCGGCACCTATCCGGTCCGCCGCATCTGGTGCGTCGGCCGCAACTATCTCGAGCATATCAGGGAGATGGGCAATGACGAGCGTGCACCGCCGTTCTTCTTCGGCAAGCATGCCGACATGCTGGTGCCTGATGGCGCGACGATCCCCTACCCGCCGCTGACCAAGGACCTGCATCATGAGGTCGAGTTGGTGGTGGCGATGAAGAGCGGCGGGCTCAACATTCCCGCCGACAAGGCGCTGGAGCACGTCTACGGCTATGCCGTCGGCATCGACCTGACCCGCCGCGACCTGCAGATCGCCTCACGCAAGAAGGAGCGGCCCTGGGAGATCGGCAAGTCGTTCGACTATTCGGCGCCCTGCTCCGCGATCCAGCCGGCCTCGAAGATCGGCCACCCCAAGGCCGGCAAGATCTGGCTCACCGTCAACGGCAAGGAAGCGCAGAAGGGCGACCTCACCGAATTGATCTGGAACGTGCCGGAGATCATCTGGCAGCTCTCGCAGCAGGTGAAGCTCGCCGCCGGCGACATCATCATGACCGGCACGCCGGCCGGAGTCTCGCAGTTGCAGGTGGGCGACAAGCTCGAATGCGGCGTCGACGGCGTCGGCAAGCTCGCCGTGACGATCGGCAAGCCTGAATAGTTACCCGCTGCAACCCAGCAGCACAGCGCGGCCCCGAACCTGGTTCGGGGCCGTTTGCGTTTTCAGAATTGCTCGTGTCCGGGATGATTGGGGTCGCCGAAGTATCCGCCACCTCCGCTGCCACCCGCACTGTCACCGCTGTAACCCGTTCCGAGGTAAGGCGGCGGATCGACCGGCTGGCGATGCGGGCCACCCGAACCGCCCGAGCCGCTCGAGCCGCCCGAGCCGCCCGGCGGCAGTTTCGCACCGACATTCTTCGGCGGCACCATGTGAAGTCCACCCGCCTGTGCGGAGCCCAGCGCGGTAACGCCGAACGCGACAACGGCAGCGAAAGCAATCAGCGAATTGCGTGTCATGCGACGTCTCCTTGAACTCGGGCCGGGCACCACGCACCAGCTCCGACGCCGCAATCCTCGCATGATCGTCGCAGGGCGCCTGTGACGTGGGTCACGCGCGGGCGCTGCCCGGCGAACATCGTATCAGCCGGGAAGACCCGGACTTGAGGTCCGGGGCTTTTCGCCGCACGCGGTCAGCGCATCGTGCCGGGCATGCAGGGCGGCTCGGTGAAGGGCGCGGTTGCGAACGATCCGACCTTCGGCGCGCGCACGCAATCAGTCGTCTTGCTGCTGATCGGCGTCGTCGTTGTCGTCATCGAGGCATGGGCACGCCGCGCCGCAGCATTGTTGTTGGCGGCCGACGCCTGAGCCGAATATGCAGCTGCCGCAACCAGCGCAAGCGCAGCGAAGGTCAATTTGGTCATAAGAATTCTCCGCGTGGATGAAGCCGACCAAGCTCGGCTCCTGTGACCAACGACCGTGTTCGCCAAGAAATATTTCATCACGTGCGATCACCGAACCGCGAGCACTTCATCACGATCGCGGATCGGGAATACCGGAACGACGCGGACAATCCATTTCATCAAGGCCGCGCGCAAACGCGGCGATGACGGCACGGAGCTTCTCATGATTGATCTTCGACGACTCGGCAAACAACTTGGCCTGGCCGCTTTCTTGTCTGCGGCAATGGCGACCGCTTGCTTCGCGCAGACGACGGTTCAGGATACGAATGCCTACGCATCAAACGAAACCGCGACCAGACCGTGGCTGGCGCCGGTCGGCCATCGCCAGCCGCGGGCCGCCGACATTCCGGCCGCGGCAGCATCATCGCAGCAGATCATCGACCAGGAAGATGCAATCGTCGACCGCAAGATCAGGGGCATCTGCCGCGGCTGCTAACCTCTAGTGCTTTGCGGCGTCCTGCGGCGCGGCTGCGCCAAGATGGGTCTTCTCGTACTCGAGCCACAGTTCGAGCAGCGCCATGAACGCGACCACCGCACCCGCAGCGATGGCAAAGTGCATCGCGCGGGTGTGGGTGAAGCCGAGCAGCCAAGGCGAGACGATCAGCCAGCAGCCGACGAACAGATTGATCCACTCCTCCCAGATCGCGAACGCTGCGATCGCCGCCAGCGACATGATCGCGATCGCGGCTCCACTGATCCTGAGATCGATCGCCGCGGTCGGGTTGGCATGCGCGAACAACCACGGCGCAGCGAGCAGGAAGATCGCTGCGGCCAAATTGTAGAGATCGAGCGCCGATTCCTTTCGCCATTTCACCATCTGCTGCTCCTTGCCGTCTCACACTCACCGCTGATGCGCGGCCGCTGCGTTGATGTCCTTGCCGGTGTAGTCGGTCATCAGCGCGGTTGCGACCAGCGTGATGACGGCGCAGATCGCGATGTAGACCGCGATCGCAATCGACGAATGATAGGTGCCGAACAGCCAGGCCGCGACCAGCGGCGCCGGTCCACCGGCGATGACAGATGCGAGCTGGTAGCCCAGCGAGGCGCCGCTGTAGCGCAGGCGTCCGGTGAAGCTCTCTGCGATCAGCGCGGCCTGCGGCCCGTACATCATGTCATGCGGAACCAGCGAGAGAATGATCGCGAGGAAGATGACCGCCACCGATCCGGTGTTGAGCATCGCGAAGTAGATGAAACCGAACACACCGGTCGCAGCCGCGCCGATCATGTACATGTTCTTGCGGCCGATCTGGTCGGAGAGATGCCCGAACACCGGGATCGAGACGAACGAGACCACCGACGCGGCGAGTACCGCCGTCAGCAACATGTCGCGCGACATCTTCAGCGTGCCGATGCCGTAGGAGAACACGAAGGCGGTGAAGATGTAGAATGGCGCCTGCTCGGCCATGCGCGCGAAGGCGGACAGCAGGATCTCCTTCGGATGGTCGCGGATCACCGTCAGCATCGGCGTGCGGTCGAGCTGACGTTCGGCCAACAGCTTGCTGAACACTGGCGTTTCCAGAATGCCGAGCCGGATGTAGAGGCCGACACCGACTAGGATGATGCTGAGCGCGAACGGAACGCGCCAGCCCCATGCCAGGAACTGGTCGCCTGACATCTGGCTGAAGGCGAGCACGGCAAGATTGGCGAGGAACAATCCGCAAGGCACGCCGAATTGCGGCCATGACGCGATCAGTCCGCGCGAGCGATCGTTGCGCGCCCATTCCATCGACATCAGCACCGAGCCGCCCCATTCGCCGCCGACGCCGACACCCTGAACGAAACGCAGCACGGTGAGGATCACCGCACCCCAGATGCCGATGCTGGAATAGGTCGGCACCAATGCCACCGCCGCGGTCGCGAGGCCCATCAGCAGCAGCGTCGCGATCAGCGTCGACTTGCGGCCGATGCGGTCGCCATAGTGGCCGAAGATCGCAGCCCCGATCGGCCGGGCGATGAAGCCGACCGCGTAGATCGCGAAAGCTTCCAGCGTACCGACCCAGGGGTCGGAATGCGGAAAGAACAGCTTCGCGAACACTAGCCCGGTGACGGTGCTGTAGAGGAAGAAGTCATACCATTCGATCGCGGTTCCGACCGTGGAGGCGATCACCGCGCGGCGCAGCTGGAGCTGATGCTCGGCTGGCGTGAGTTGGTTGGCGTCGAGCCCGGAGGTTGGGCCAAGCGCAGGGCCGAATGTCGTCATGGGAGCGTCTCCCTCGGACAAGCCCCCGGGGTGGATGTCTGACCGATCGGGTCGTTTGAGTACGAACGAGATCGCTGCGCCGAAGGTTCCAGCGGAATGAAACGTGGAGCCTAGTACTTTAGTCGGCTCGCGTTCGCCGCTCGGTCACGGGCTCAATTGCGCGCCTCAGCCGCCGCGCGATCGCCGGCGCATCGGCCTCAGCAGCATTGGTGAAGCCAACCAGCAAGCCCTGCCCGCAGTCATTCCGAACGCAGCGGCTCGACAGCGGCTCGGCGCCAAATCCATCAGCCCGGGCAAGCTGCGCAACCTTTGTATCCTGCGCGCGGCTCATGAACCGAAGCAGCAGGTGCATGCCGCCTGGCTGCAGCTCGATCCCGATGCGCTCGCCGAATTCGGCGGTCAGCGCGGCAGCGAGGGCGGCACGGCGAGCAGCATAGAGCTTCCGCATCCGCTTCAGATGGCGCGCGAAGTGGCCTTCCGCCATGAAGCCTGCAACGACCCGCTGAGCGAAGGGATTGAGGCCGCTGCCATGGCCGGCCGTGACCGCGATGAAGTTGTCGAGCAGGCAATCCGGCAGCACCAGATAGCCGAGCCGCAAGCCCGGAAAGAGCGTCTTGCTGAACGTCCCCGAATAGATCACCCGCTGGCCGCGATCGAGACTCTTCAATGCCGGCAGCGGCCGGCCGACGAAGCGGAACTCGCTGTCATAGTCGTCCTCGATGACATAGGCATTCGCCTGGTTCGCCCACCGAAGCAGCTCCATACGGCGCGGCAGCGAAAGCGAGACGCCCAGCGGACTTTGATGCGACGGCGTGACAACTGCGAGCCGTGCCCGCCGCGCCTGCCTGATGCCTTCGCCGACCTGCATTCCGTCAGAGTCGATGGGCACAGCGACCAGTCTGGCGTGGGCCAATTCGAGTGCGGCGCGCACCGGCGGAAAGCAGGGGTCTTCGATCCACGCGCGATCGCCGCGCCGCAGCAGGATCCGCAGCGCCAGATCGAGGCCGCCCTGAAAGCCGTTGGTCACCAGCACCTGGCGCCAGTCGCAGGCGATTCCGCGTGAGGATGCCAGATAAGCCGCGATCGCCTGCCGCAACGGTTCGAAGCCGGCCGGATCCGGATACATCATGTCGGAAGCGGAGCTCCGCCGCGCCTCCTGCGCGATCACATGGGTCCAGAGCTTGCGCGGGAAGAGATCGATGGCGGGCAGTCCCATCTGCAGCAGCAGGGGTTCGGCGCGCCCGCTCGGCCGGCTGCTGGACCGCACCGGACGCATCGCATCGTCATCGAGCGCTGCGGCGTCGCGCAACTCCGGCGACACGATCGTCCCCGCCTGGCTGCGCGTGACGACGTAGCCCTCCCCGGCCAGCATGGCATAGGCGGCGTCGACGGTGCCGCGCGCCATCGCGAGCTCCGCGGCAAGAACGCGGATCGAAGGCAGCCGGTCGCCCGGCCGCAGCTGCCCGGACGCGATCGCGCGCCGGAAGCGCTCATAGAGCTGGCGCGAAAGCGGCATGCCGCCGCTTCGAACCAGATCGGCCGTCAGTCTGTTCGGACGCTTCATCATGGCCTAGCCAATATGGAGACTCTTGGCCCTTATGAATAGACCATTCGCCCGCTAGATGGTGGCCCTGGATCAACACAGGAGCCCACGACATGACATCCACCATGCTTCGACGCGACTTCAATCGCGCCTCGATCGCAGCGCTGCTCGCGGCCCTCGCCGCTGCGAGAGGATCAGACGCCAATGCGCAGCCGCAACAGACTGCATCGGGAACGAAACAGTCCTCCCGGCGCGATGTGATCAGGCAGCGTCTGCCGGGCGATCCGGCGCGCGACATCACGCTCGTCGAGGTGACCTATCCGCCGGGAACCGGATCGCCCGTGCACGCCCATGCCAACGGCGTGATGGCCTATGTCGTGTCGGGCATGGTGGCATCGCAGGTCGGCGACGGCCCGGAACGGACCTACAGCGCCGGCGAAGCCTGGTGGGAGCCGGCCGGCGCCATTCATCGTGTTTCGCGCAACCCGAGTTCGACCGAGCCGGCGACCCTGCTCGCGATCTATATCGCGCCGCGTGACGCAACCGCCGCGGATCTGATGAAGCCGCTATAACCATCCAACGCCTCGGGATCTCTTGACGACGATGCAGAGTGCTCTCACCGCCGCACTGAGCGCGGCGATCGCGGTGATCGTCTTGCCGTTGTTCGCCGCGCAGTCTCTGTCAGCTCCGATCGCCGCCTCGTTCGGACTGACGGAAAGCGCAGCCGGCCTGATCGCCATGATGCCGATGCTGGGCTATACCGCCGGGCTCGTGCTGCTTGTCCCGTTGATCGATATCTTCCGGATGCGCTCTGTCATGCTGGCGACGCTGCTGGCCGGGACCATTGCGCTGGCGGCCGCGGCCTGCTCGCCGTCGGCGACGCTCTTCCTGCTCAGCGCATTCGTCGTAGGGCTGACGACCAGCGCCACGCAAATGGTCGTGCCGCTCGCAGCCGGTCTCGCGGAGCCGGCAGCGCGCGGCCGCGTGATCGGCAGGGTCATGAGCGGGTTGATGATCGGCGTGCTGCTGTCGCGACCGAGCGCTAGCCTGACGGCCAGCCTGTTCGGCTGGCGTGGAGCTTACCTCGCCGACGCTGTTGTGCTGGCGGTGGTCTGCCTCGCCTGCGCATTGATCGTGCCTGCGCGTTCGCAAGCCAGCCGCTTGAGCTTCCGCGAACTGATCTCGTCGCTCTGGATAGTGCTGCGCAGCGAGCCGGTGCTGCAGCAGCGCGCGGCGTGCCAGGCGTTGTGCATGGGGGCTTTCGGCGCCTTCTGGACCGGCGTGCCGCTGCTGCTCGCAGCGCCTCCGTTCGAGCTTGGACAGATCGGGATCGGCGCGTTTGCCCTCGCCGGCATCGGCGGAGCGATCGTGGCGCCGGTCGCCGGATGGGCCGCCGATCGGCGTCTCGACGAGACGGCGACACGCCTTGCCCATATCTGCGTGGTCGCCGGATCCGGTCTCGCCTTCATCTTCGGTGCCGGTCGACTTGGCTTCGATCCGGCGACGGACCGCGGCGCCGCGTTGCTGCTGGTTCTGGCTGCGGTCATCATCGATCTCGGCGTGATCGGCGATCAGACGTTGGGACGCATGCCGTCAATTGCCTGCGTCCGGACATTCGCGGCCGCCTGA
Organism: Bradyrhizobium viridifuturi; assembly: GCF_001238275.1. GTDB lineage: Bacteria > Pseudomonadota > Alphaproteobacteria > Rhizobiales > Xanthobacteraceae > Bradyrhizobium > Bradyrhizobium viridifuturi. The sequence goes on along the minus strand of NZ_LGTB01000049.1, from coordinate 11,842 downwards.
ACGGGCTCTATACCGGATTGTTCTTCCTCGGCGGAGCCGCAGGCTCCGCGCTTGCCGGAGTTGCCTGGACGCACGGCGGATGGACGTCGGTCTGCGCGCTCTGTGTCTGCTTCGGGCTCGGCGCCATCGTCGTCGGCCGGATCACGTCAGTACGAGGCGCGCGAGACTGGCAGGACGCAAGTGTCCTGCCCTAGGGCCGATCGCTGCGCCGATACGGAACGTAGCGCGGCGTCCAGACCTTGGCGTGGATGCGGGCCTCGACCTGATCGATCGGAATATCCTTGGCGAGTCCTTCCTTGTGCGCCTGGAGCGCCACCGCCAGCGCCACCGTCAGCGCGACTTCGCGCAGCGCGCTGACCGGCGGCAGCAGATTGTGCTTCGGGTTGTTGCGGGCGGGCGAGACGCTGGCGAGCGCCTTGGCGGCGGCCATGAACATGCCGTCGCTGACCCGGCTGGCGCCGACCGCGAGCGCGCCGACGCCGACGCCCGGGAAGATGTAGGAATTGTTGGTCTGGTCGACCTTGAAGCGCGCGCCGTCGCGGGTGATCGGCGGGAACGGGCTGCCGACGCCGATCAACGCCCGCCCCTCGGTCCAGGCCTCGATGTCGGCCGGCGCCGCCTCCTCGCGCGAGGTCGGATTCGACAGCGGGAAGATCACCGGCCGCTTGTTGCACTCGGCCATCGCGCGGACGATCGGTTCGGAGAACGCGCCGGCCTGGCCGGAGACGCCGATCAGCACGGTCGGCCTGGCGTTGCGCACCACGTCGAGCAGCGCGATCTTGTCGGGATGGCTTAGCTGCCAGCCTGCGATCGCCTGCTTGCTCTGCACGAACGGAAGCTGGAACGGGGCGAGCCCGCTCATGCCTTCGAGCAGCAGCCCGTCGCGGTCGACCATGAAGAAGCGCTTCGCCGCCTCGCTCTCGGACAGGCCGGCATCGACCATCGCGGCGCGGATCAGGCTGGCGATGCCGCAGCCGGCGGAGCCGGCGCCGAGAACGGCGACGCGCTGCTCGGTGAGCGGCACGCCGGTGACGTTGATCGCAGAAAGTAAGGCGCCGGTCGCCACCGCCGCGGTGCCCTGGATGTCGTCGTTGAAGGTCAGGAGCCGGTCGCGATAGCGCTCGAGCATCCGCGTCGCGTTGTTCTTGGCAAAGTCCTCCCACTGCAGCAGCACGCGCGGCCAGCGCTTCACCACCGCCGAGACGAACGCCTCGATGAAGTCGTCGTAGGCCTGGCCGCGGACGCGCTCGTTGCGCCAGCCGATATAGAGCGGATCGGCCAGGCAGTCGGGATTGTCGGTGCCGACATCGAGCATGATCGGCAGCGTGGTCGCCGGATGCAGGCCACCGCAACCGGTATAGAGCGCGAGCTTGCCGATCGGAATGCCCATGCCGCCGGCGCCCTGGTCGCCGAGGCCGAGGATGCGCTCGCCGTCGGTCACCACGATCGCTTCGACGTGATCGAAGCGCGGATGGGCAAAGATGCGGTCGATCCGGTGCTGGTGCGGAATGCTGAGGAACAGCCCCCGCGCTTGCGAAACAGCCGACTGAATTTCTGGCAGCCCTCGCCGACGGTCGGCGTGTAGACGATCGGCAGCAGCTCTTCCAGATTGCTGACCAGGAGCGCGTAGAACAGTGTCTCGTTGGTGTCCTGCAATTCGCGCAGGAAGGCATAGCGCTCGATGTCGGTCTCGTAGCCGCGCAACGCCTCGAGGCGGCGCGAGACCTGCTCGTCCAGCGTCAGGATATTGGGCGGCAGCAGGCCGTGCAGGTCGAACGCCTCGCGCTCGGCCTCGGAGAACGCCGTGCCCTTGTTCAACTGCGGATCGGCCAACAGTTCGTAGCCGCTGAGCGCGGTGGTGGCGAAATCTGCAGTGGACTGGGACATGAGAAGGCCTTTCGGTAGGATGCCGGTCAGGACTGTAGCACTTCGATGCGCATGACCGGAACCCGAGTTCTTGTCCGCCAAGTTCTTGTCCGGCCATGCGGCCGGATCAATTGCCTCGCAGCCGTTGATGACAGTGCGATGAAGCCGGCGCCGATGCCCGGATTGGGTGGGTCGGCCGCACCGCGGCTTTGAATCGTTGCACGGTGCCCGATCACATCATCGCGAGCGCGTGATCACTCGTCATGCCGGAGAGCAATCGGGAGCGCGAGACAACATTTTGTCCATGTCAAATTCGCAACGCAGGCCGCGCAACTTCCGTTCTGGTTCGACACGACACACGCCGATACTGTCCGGCAAAATCAAAGGTGAGGAAAAACGAATCATGTCGGGAATCGAGCTTGCGACGCCACGTCTGAAATCAATTCAGCGCGTCGCGCTGGCTCTGCTGGTCGTTGCAGGGGTCGTCAATTACATCGATCGCGCGACCCTCGCAGTTGCCAATCCCCTGATCCGCGAGGAACTCGGATTGTCGATTGCCGACATGGGCTATCTGCTTTCGGCGTTCCTCTGGGCCTACGCGTTCTCACAGCTCCCCACCGGGGCGATGGTCGACAGGCTGGGTCCGCGCCTGCTTCTCGCCATGGGCCTCAGCCTGTGGTCGCTCGCGCAACTCATCGGTGGCCTGGTGCAGAGTTTCGGTCAGTTCTTCGGGGCCCGCGTCCTGCTCGGAATCGGCGAGGCCCCTCAGTTCCCGACCGGCGCGCGCGTGGTCCGGGACTGGTTCAATCAGCGCGACCGCGGCCTTGCGACCGGCGTCTTCAATTGCGCGTCATCGCTCGGCACGGCCATCGCCGTGCCGCTGCTGACCTACCTCATGCTGACATTCGGCTGGCGCACGATGTTCGTGATCATGGGCGTCGCCGGCCTCGTCGTCGCCGCCTGCTGGTATGCGCTCTATCGCAATCCCGAGCAGGTCGCGCTCACCGCTCACGAGAACGCCTACCGGACGCAGGGCGATCCTCCCGGCCAGCGCACCAAGGTCACGTTCCGCGACTGGTCGCAGCTGTTCCGCTTCCGCACCACCTGGGGCATGATCTTCGGCTATTTCGGCTGCATCTACCTGACCTGGATCTACACCGCCTGGCTGCCGGGTTATCTCGAGATCGAACGCCATATGAGCGTAAAATACACCGGATGGGCGGCGGCGGTCCCGTTCGCCTGCGGTGTCGTCGGCGGCGTCATTGGCGGATACATCGCCGACATCCTGGTGCGCCGCGGCGTCGAGCCGCTCAGGAGCCGGCGCTACCCGGCCGCGATCTCGCTGCTCGGAACGGCGGCCTGCACGGTGGCCGCGGCCTATGTCGAGAGCAACACGCTGGCGATCGCCTTCATCTCGATCTCGCTGTTCCTGGTCTATGTCACCAGCACCTGCGCCTGGGCGTTGAGCTCGGTCGCGGTGCCGACCAATTGCACCGCCTCGATCGGTTCGGTGCAGAACTTCGGCGGCTATCTCGGCGGCGCGCTGGCGCCGACCGTGACCGGCCTGATCGTGCAGAAGACCGGTTCGTTCGTGCCGGCGCTCGTCGTCGGCGCCCTGATCGGCGTCGTCTCGGCGGGATGCTATCTGTTCATCGTCGACCAGCCGATCACGGCGGCCGATATCGATGCCGCTTCCGACGCGATCGGTTCACTCGGCGTCGGCGCCAATCGGGAACCGTAAGCCGCAACGAGGCAGAAATCGTCTGGCGGATGAGCGACGCACCATCCGCCAGGTCTTGGTCGAATGGCGGATTGGTCGGCCACCCATTTTCGCGCGCGACAACCGTAGAGATACGTGGCCTCTCCCCACGAATCCACTCAACTTGTACTTGCGGGGCTCCCCAAAATGAGACAGTTTTAGCTTGGGCTATATGGGGAGGAGGAATCCATGAAAATTAGAGCCATATTGTTTGCTGGTTTCAGCTCGCTGTTTTTGGTCGGCTGCGATTCAAACGATGCACAGCGAGCGATTGATTCGGGTTGCCAGTATTTGCCGGCGGCGATCACAGTCGCGAAATTGGCAGCAGTGATGTTCCCAGGCGTTGCAGAACTATCGATTGACCAGGTTGGGCAAGTTGCCAAGGCCGCATGCGATGCAGTTAAGGACGCTCGCGGAAAATCGCAGGGCAAGAAAGCGCTGATCACCCCCGTTGTAAGGGTGAATGGAAGGCAGATCTATCTTTATCCGGATCCAAGCCGTCCCAATCAACGATAGCAAAGCGTGACGACAGGAGCTCAGCCAACTCGAATTGGCTGAGCCGGCGCATGGGAAGCTGTCTGATGCTCCAAGATCTGGGAAGCGTACGTTCACGCGGCCTGGCCTTCGCTCGCGCGAAGCTGCTGGGCCTGTTATTCATCCTGCTCCCGAGCGTCTATCCGCTCGGGCTTGCGCAGGCCGAGCCGGTCCGACGCGCTTTCGTCGTAGGAATTTCGAACTATGACGACGAGGCGTTGCGACTGTTGGGACCAAAGAACGACGCCAGTCTGGTTGCCAAACAACTGTCGAAATTTGCGTACCAGCAGGTCACGCTCGTCGACGAGGAAAATACGACATTCAGAAAGCTGACCGACCGCTGGGCCACATTTGTGAACTCTGTCAGGCCCGGCGACGCCGTCGTCATTTACTTTTCCGGCCATGGAGTTGCCGTCGACAATCTGAACTACCTGGTAGCCCGGGATTTCCGTCGATCTGACATGGCCGCCAGCAGCAATGCATCCAATCTCAAGTTGTTCTCGATCGAAAAGTGGCGTTCCGACTTGGTGAAGAAGCGAGCCGCAGTGTCGGTTTGGATATTTGATGCGTGTCGGGACAATCAGATCGGGCTAGAGACCAAGGGGCTCACTTCAATCAAAGCGCTTTCCGGAAATCTCATCATGTACTCGGCCAGAGCCGGACAGGAATCCGGCGACGCGGCCGACAAGAACCAGCCATCCGCTTACACCAGGTACTTTCTGGCCGCGCTGGATCAGCTGCCCAGGCAGGATGCGGTTTTCCTTGCAAGAGTCGTTCAGTCAGAGGTAGCTCAAGCGCATCACGACCAGCTTCCGGAAATATCGTCATTGATGAGCGACAATTGGTGTTTCAACATCTGCGATCCAAACTCAATCATTCGACTGAAATTTGACACTGCCGGCGGTTCATACGAGGTCGCCTCCAAACGCGAATTCGCCCAGAGCAAGTCCATCAGATCTACGGAACGAAGACAAAATGCGGTCTTTATCGGGACAGCATCGCAAGCTCACCTCTGTTCAAGTGGCCATCGACAGGCAAATGCTCGCTTCCAATGCTCCGTACTGAAAGACTTTGCAGAGGCAAAGTTCAGCAGCTACTTGGGGCAGCCCATAACGCCGCTACAGCCCGTCGCGATTTATCGAAGGCCGCCCATCGTGAAGGACACGATCAAGTACCTATGTCGGGTCGGATACGTTGATGCGGAAAATGGCCTTGAAGTTACCGGCGTTCTTTCGTTCGAATATCGGAACGAAACGTATTTTTGGGCGACGGTGAAAGATCGGCGCGAAACCTGTCAGAAGCAGACGTAGCGCCGATTGATTGGCTCCGCCACGCCTGCGCCAGGGTGAATCTTGTTGAGCTAGGCAATACGCATTGTTGCTCGCCGGTCAGACGTGGCTTCCCGTCCTCACCAGCCCCGTCTGCAGCGGCGCCACTCCGATCGCTGCAACCCCCATATTACGATCGGCCCGAGGATCAACGCGGTCACAACATACCTTGGTATAGGCTCACCGATTCCTTGTGATGCCCTGCGTTTACGCTCGTACAGTAGAGAGCGATGGCGCGTGATTCCTATACTCCCGACTGCTCCATCGGATGCACTGCTGTCGGCGTCGCTGTGCCGGCGCGACCAGCAACAGATTCATCGTGGGCGCGACTTGCGTTGCGAAATCTGTGATCGGGATCACTGCTCCGGGGAGCGCAGCGCACGACTATCGCGGGCAGCAAATATCGACTTGAACGCAGGTTCCCGAGGAACACTGAAATGATCGTCAACATTCAGAAGCTGGATGGCCTGTGGCACCTCATCGTCGGGTCGTGCAAGATCCGAACTCCGTTCCTGGAAACCCAGGACCGCGAGTGGGTGGTCGCCTACGCCAGGCGCGTCTACCCCGGCGCCAAGGTTTTCGAACGCGACTGACGCGCTCGCGCGTCACGTCTTAGACAAAAAGCCCCGGAGCATGCTCCGGGGCTTTTGCATTCAAGGTAGCGAGCCCGTGCGCGATCAGCGCAACGCCGACACCACGATCAGGCCGAGGATCAGCGCGGTCGCGGAATATTTCAGCGTGTAGTAGACGCTTCGGTTCCATTCCTTGACCTTGCGGCTGCCGAGGTGGAGCTCGTACAGCTTGCCGAACACCTTGTTCAGCGCGCCGACATGCTCGCCGTCGACGTTCTGGGTCGCCGATGCCTTGACGATGTTGTGGCTGACCCAGCGGTTCATCGCCGTCATGAAGCCGTACTTCATCGGGCGCTCGACATCGCAGAACAGGATGATGCGGTTGACGCTGGTCTTGTTCTCGGCGCTGTGAATGAAGGTCTCGTCGAACATGAAGGCCTCGCCGTCGCGCCAGACGCATTCGACGCCGTCGACGAGAATGCGGCACTGGTTCGAGTTCGGCGTCACCAGGCCAAGGTGATAGCGCAAGGAGCCGGCGAACGGATCGCGATGCGCCCCTAGCTTGCCGCCGGGCGGCAGCATCGCGAACATCGCACCGTGCACGTTCGGGATCGAATTGAGCAGCTCCACCGTCTGCGGGCACAGCGTCCGCGCCGACGGCAGGAAGTCGTCGTACCATTCAGATAGAAGCGCTTCCAGCCGCTCTTGAAGAACGAATAGAAGCCCCAGTCGTTGTTCTTGGCCGCGGCGCGGATGAAGCCCTCGTCGAACAGCCGTGTCGCCTCGTCGCGGATCGTCTCCCAGTTGTCTGACAACTTCTTCAGCTCGGGAAACTGCTCGACCGGGATCACCGGCGTGTTGGGCACCGCGGAGCCAGCATACATCAGCACATTGTAGGGTGCGAGATAGGTCGAGTGATCGCCGAGCTGACGGGCGAAGCGCAGCCGCTGTTTGCCGCGGAAGTGGACGTAGAGCGTGGAGGCCGCCAGCACGTAGAGAATAACGAGCTGCGGCGCGAAGAGCTGTCTCAACATGATCCGTCTATGATCGCAGCCCGCCGACGCTCTTCGTGCACCGCCCCCGCAAGAGCCGATCCCGACGAAGGCTGGCTCCGCGCGGGCGGCGAAGCGCATCGCCGTCCGCGAAAATTCCCCTGTTCATAGTGACTTGGTACTGCCGCAAGCTCTGGCGTGAGCTGGAAGCCCCGCAGCGCCATCCCGGATGAGCCATGTAAGCGTATGCTCACCAAATGTGAAGCGCCGCCGCATTCGAGGAGGGCACTGTGTGACAACATTCACACATCAAAATTCGTCATTGACAAATAGATTGATAATTACTAACTCTGGATCGACCCGCCAGAGAATGCGGATATCCATGAGGAGGAACGATGAGACACGTTTTGGCGGCAGCCATTCTCACTGTCATGACGACGGCCGCTCATGCCCAGGTTTCCGACGACGTCGTGCGCATCGGCGTGCTGACCGACCTGTCGAGCTGGGGCCGCGACAATTCCGGCCCGGGCTCGGTCGAGGCGGCCAAGATGGCGGTCGAGGAATTCGGCCCCACCGTGCTCGGCAAGCCGATCGAGATCATCTCCGCCGACCACCAGATGAAGACCGATGTCGGCGTCCAGATCGTGCGCGGCTGGTTCGACAACAACAAGGTCGACGCCGTCGTCGATATTCCCAATTCCGGCATCGCGATCGCCGTGCACAACATGGTGCGCGAGCGCAACAAGATCGCGCTGCTGTCCGGCCCTGGCGCGAGCTCGCTAACCGACGAGTTGTGCAGCCCGAACACCGTGCACTTCACGTACGACACCTACGCGCTGTCGAAGGTCACGGCTTCGGCGGTGATCGCGGAGGGCGGCAAGTCCTGGTACTTCATCACCGCGGACTATGCCTTCGGCCAGCAGCTCGAGAAGGACGCCACGCGCTTCATCAACGAGATGGGCGGCAAGGTGCTCGGCGGCGTCAAGCATCCGACCAACACGGCGGACTTCTCCTCCTTTGCACTGCAGGCGCAAAGCTCGAAGGCCGATGTGGTGGCGTTCGCCAATGCCGGCCAGGACACCGACAATTCGATCAAGCAGTCCGGCGAGTTCGGCCTCGTGCAGGGCGGCCAGAAGCTGGTCGGCCTCCTGATGTTCGACACCGACGTGCATGCGATCGGCCTCAACGCCGCGCAGGGCACCTATATGACGACGGCGTCGTACTGGAACATGGACGAGAAGACGCGCGCCTGGTCGAGGAAGTTCTTCGCCCGCACCAATGTGATGCCGACCATGATCCAGACCGGCGTCTACGGCTCGGTGCTGCATTATCTGAAGGCGATCCAGGCTGCCGGCACCGACGATCCGCAGAAGGTGATGGCAAAGATGCGCGAGCTTCCGATCGAGGACACCTTCGTGCACGGCGGCAAGCTGCGCGAGGACGGCCGCGTCATCCGCGACATGTATCTGGCGAGGGTGAAGAAGCCCTCGGAATCCAAGGAGCCGTGGGATTATCTCGACATCATCAAGACGGTGAAGGGCGAGGACGCGTTTCGTCCGGTCTCCGAGTCGAAGTGCCCGCTGCTCAAGAAATAGGATCGATCGCGTGGCCAACGAAGAAACATATCACTGCGATGCACTCGTCGTCGGCTCCGGCTGCGCCGGGCTGTCGGCGGCGGTCACCGCGGGCCATCACGGCCTGAAGGTCCTCGTCGTCGAGAAGGAGCCGCGGTTCGGCGGCACCACCGCGCGCTCCGGCGGTTGGCTGTGGATCCCCGGCACCTCGCTCGCGAAGGCCTGGGGCATCGAAGAGAGCCCCGACCAGGCCAAAACCTATCTGCGCCACGAGGCCGGCAACAGCTTCGACGCCGCGCGCGTCGATGCGTTCCTGACCGAAGGGCCGAAGGCGGTCGACTTCTTCACAACGAAGACCGCGGTTCGTTTCGACATGCCGCTGACCTTCCCGGACTATCATGCCGAAGCGCCCGGCGGCGCGCAGGGCGGCCGCTCGATGGTGACGCGGCCGTTCGACGCTCACGAGCTCGGCGACGCCCTGAAGAATCTCGGCAGCCCCCTGCCCGAGCTCACCGTGTTCGGCATGATGCTCGGCTCCGGCAAGGAGATCGTGCATTTCATGCGCGCGACGCGGTCGATCACCTCGGCCGCCTATGTCGCCAAGCGGCTGTCGAAGCACGCCGTTGACGTGGTGCGCAACGGCCGCGGCATGACGCTGACCAACGGCAACGCGCTGGCTGGACGGCTGGCGAAATCCGCCTTCGACCTCAAGATCCCGCTCTGGCTCAACTCACCGGTGCGCGAGTTGATTGTCGAGAACGGCGTGGTGCGCGGCGCAATCGTGGTGCGCGAGGGCCGCACCGTCCGCATCAACGCCAAACGCGGCGTCGTGCTCGCCTGCGGCGGCTTCCCGCATGACGTCGCGCGGCGGCAGAAGATGTTTCCGCATGCGCCCACGGGAAAGGAACATTACTCGCCGGGACCGACCGGCAACACCGGCGACGGCTTGCGGCTCGCGGAATCCGCCGGTGGCCGCGTCGACGACTCGTTGCCGAATGCCGCGGCCTGGGTGCCGGTCTCGGTCACCACCCGCAAGGACGGCTCGAAGGGCGTGATGCCGCATTTCATCGATCGCGCCAAGCCCGGCGTGATCGCTGTCATGCGCGACGGCAAGCGCTTTGCCAATGAAGGCAATTCCTACCACGACTTCGTGCAGGCGATGATCAAGGCAGCGAAGCCCGGCGAAGAGATCGCGGCATATCTCGTCTGCGATCACGAGACGTTGCGCAAATACGGCCTCGGCTGCGTGCCGCCGCGCCCGATGCCGCTGGGCCATCATCTGAAGACTGGCTATCTCAAGCGCGGCACGACGCTCGCAGAGCTCGCCGCGCAGGCCGGCATCGACGCCGGGGCATTCGAGGCAACCGTCGCCGAATTCAACACGACCGCGGCCGAGGGGCGCGATCCCGCCTTCGGCAAGGGCTCGCGCGCCTACAATCGCTACCAGGGCGATGCGCTGCACGGCCCCAATCCCTGCATCGCACCGATCCAGCACGGGCCGTTCTACGCCATCAGGATGGTGATCGGCGATCTCGGTACCTATGCCGGCATCCGCACCGACGCCAATGCCCGCGCGCTGGATGCCGACGGCCAGCCGATTGCCGGCCTCTATGCCGCCGGCAACGACATGGCAAGCATCATGGGCGGAAATTATCCCGGCGCCGGCATCACGCTCGGCCCCGCGCTGACCTTCGGCTACATCGCAGGCAAGCACATCGCCGGCGCAGCGGCAGAGCGAAGCGCGGCATGAGCACATTGCCGAACCTGCTTGCCGGCAAGCGCGCGCTGGTCACCGGAGCGGCGCACGGCAATGGACGCGCCATCGCGCTCGGCCTCGCGGCCCACGGCGCCGACGTTGTCGTGACCGACATCGATCGCGCCGGCGCCGAGCAAACCGCAGCCGACATCCGCGAGCGCGGCCGCGCGGCATGGTCCTTCGACCTCGACGTGACCGATGTCGAGGCCTGTTACGCGCTGGCGCAACAAATTTCGCGAGACATTGGGCCGATCGCCATCCTGGTCAACAATGCCGGCATCATCATCCGCGAGGGCATCGACTCGCCGCAGGCGCAGGACAATTGGCGGCGGGTACTCGACGTCAATTTGACCGGCACCTTCAACGTCACCCACGCGTTCCTGCCGGCGCTGCGCGAGACCCGTGGCGCGATCATCAATCTCGGCTCGATCGCCTCCTTCCTCGGCGTTGCCGACACGCTGGGCTACGCGCCGTCCAAGGGCGGCGTGAAGCTCCTGACTCAGGCGCTCGCCCGCGAGCTTGCCGCCGACGGCATCCGCGTCAACGCGATCGCGCCCGGCGTGATCGAGACAGCGATGACCGAAGCAACCCGCAACGACCCTGCCCGGCTGGCCGGATTTGTGAGCCGCACGCCGCTCGGCCGCGTCGGGCAGCCAGAGGAGCTGGTCGGACCGGTGGTGTTCCTGGCGTCGGAGCTGGCGTCTTATGTGAACGGCGTGACCATGCCGGTCGACGGAGGGTTTCTCGCCGTATAAGGACGTTGTCGGAGAGTTGGCAGGACGCGATGACGAGAGAAAGCCGCGGCATACAGTCGATCGAGGTCGGCGGAGAATTGCTTCGCGCGCTCGCCCGCAGCGGCGAGCCGATGATGCTGCGCGACCTCGCGCGCGAAGCCGGCATGCCGCCGGCCAAGGCGCATCCCTATCTCGTCAGTTTTTCGCGCATCGGCTTGATCGAGCAGGACGAGACCACCGGCCGTTACGAGATCGGCGCGCTGGCGCTCGAGCTCGGCCTGATCAGCTTGCGCCGGCTCTCCGCGGTGCGGATCGCGACTCCCAGGATCGCCGCGCTCGCCGACAGCATCAATCATGCGGTGTCGCTGTCGGTCTGGGGCACCCACGGCGCCACCGTGGTGCGGCTCGAGGAGCCGAGCCATCCCGTGCATATCGCGATGCGCGTCGGATCGGTGGTGGCGCTGCTGGAGACCGCGACCGGCCGTGCCTTCGCTGCCTTCATGCCGCCGAACGCCGTCAAGACCGCACTCGAAAGCGGCCTCGATCGCCTCGGCGTCGGCTACAATCCGAAACGCGAGACCATCGGCGCAAAGACGACGGAGATGCTGGCCGAGGTCCGAAGCCACGGGCTCGCGCGCGCGATCGGCGATCCCCTACCCGGCGTCAACGCCTTCGCCGCCCCGGTGTTCGATCACGCCGGCCATGTCGCGCTCGTGATCACTGCGAT
>NZ_LGTB01000048.1 GCF_001238275.1 Bradyrhizobium viridifuturi | reverse complement strand
GCGACAATTTGTCGCTCGCACTGCGCTCCGTTCCGAAGCCCCGGCCGAGACCATCTGAAAACAATTGCTCTTTTTGGACGGAGGCACCTGCTGATCGACGTTCGGGGCGGCCGCAAGCGATTCAAATGTCGAGCTTTTTCGTAAAGGACCGTTGTCTCGTCTTGCTCGTTTGGAGCGAAATTCTAGTTGGACGAAAAAAAATCCCTGAATGGATGTGGGGCCGGTCCGGAAGCTGAGCGGCGAAGAGGAATTGACTACCCCCCATCCTCCTCCTCCACCTTTTCTTCTCCATACTCATCTGACGCCAGTTCTAGCAACGGCAGTTGGTCTGGTGGCGGAGCTGATATCCTGCTGCGGCTTGCCGGCGTAAAGCCAAACTCTGACGCAATGCGCATCATCATCTCAGCCTGCCTGTTGGCAATTGAGAGGTACGGCGACTGGATCGGATAGCCTGTCGGCGACTTCACCATCGTCCCATACTTCTGAATCTGCTCCATCGCCTCTGCCCATAGCGCGTAGGCTGCGCAATAAGTGGCGAGCGCACCACGATCAAGGTGAGTGACCAAATTCAGCTTGGAGAGCTCTCCGGTAAGGCGAAGCCATTCCTGCCGAGCGACCGGGCTTAGCTGAGGAGGACATTCCGGCAATGCAGGCTCCGGCCTTGGTTCATGTGGATTGAGAGGGCGCTTACCTGGATTGCCAGTCAATGCTTTGATCCTCGTAGGTTTGGGACGCCGGCCGCGCATCACGGCACTTCCTCAGCCAAGGGTATTTTCTGCTCAAGCTCGTCAAAGAGCACGGCATCGCTAGCGCGCTGGGCACGCTCGCCGGTGAAGGCTTGCCAACGGCGGACCGCAAGGTCGACGAACAGCGGATCAATCTCAAGCCCGTAGCAAACGCGCCCACACGATTGCGCCGCAATCAGCGTGGTCCCACTACCGAGGAATGGTTCGTAAATGGCTTGCCCTGGGCTGGAATTGTTCAGCATGGGCCGACGCATGCACTCAACAGGCTTTTGCGTCGCGTGCCGGGTTTCCGCGTCCTGTCCGCCGCTACCGATTGTCCACAGCGTGGTTTGCTTGCGGTCCCCCGCCCAGAAGCCCTTTTTGCGAACGGCGTACCAGCAAGGTTCGTGTTGCCAGTGGTAGTCGCCCTGGCTCATCACGAGCCTCTCTTTAGCCCAGATGATTTGTGCGCGGACATTGAAGCCACTGTTGGCCAGGCTTTCAGCAACGATCGTCGAGCGAAGAGCTCCATGCCACACATAAGCGATCTCGCCAGGGAACAAATCCCAGGTCGGCGTCCAATCCGCGATCTCGTCGTTGCGGATTTTACCCTTACGTGCCGAGTTGTTGACACCACGGCGGTGGCGCCATTCCGGGTCGTATTCAACACCATAGGGTGGATCGGTGACCATCAACTGCGGCACGATTCCTGCGAGGAGTGCCTCCACGAGACCAGCGTCCCTAGAGTCACCACATGCGATGCGATGGGCACCCAACTGCCAAATATCTCCCGGCTGCGACGTCGCAGATTCGGCGACTTCTGGAACCTCGTCCTCATTAATAAGACCACCTTCCACGCGTGAAAGTGCCCTTGCCAATTCCTTGGTTGTAAAGCCAAGCGTCGAAAGATCTGCCCCTATCCCCGAAAGGTCGGCTAATTCGAGGCTGAGCATTTCGGCATCCCAACCGGCATTTAAGGCAATCCGATTGTCGGCGAGTACCAACTGTCGCCGTTGAACTTCAGTCAGGCCCCGCAGAACAACCACCGGCGCCTCGCTCAACCCAAGCTTTCGGGCTGCGGCCAAGCGGCCGTGGCCAGCAATGATATCTCCCGCCTCGCTAATCAGGATAGGATTCGAAAAGCCAAATGCGCGAATACTCCCTGCTATCTCCGCAATCTGCCCGGCGCTGTGTGTCCTCGCGTTGCGCGCATATGGAATCAACCGGTCGAGCGGCCAATACTCGAACTGCAGAGTGGGCTCCAACTCCTGCGCTGGTACAGCTTGTTCAGTCATTCCTCGTCTCTCCATGTGCTTCGGCTTGCCGCCCGAATTCAAGACATCCGTCGAGATTTCGCTTCGTTCGGTCGCGATACGTCGGACGCGGCCGCACGCCCTCAAAAACAATTCCTGCCATTTCGCCTAAACTCGGCTCTCAGTCGCCGATCCCAACGTGGAAGGTCTCAAGATCTGAGTTACTCCCCTACCGTGCCAACAGCCGGCCCGCATTTGAAACTGGCTGCGACTTGGTCATGGCGGTCGGCCGATAGCGAGCGCAACACGGCTTCGCTGAGCCCCTTGTCGTCGAGTAGTCCGCGTCGTTCCAATGCTGTGATGCGCTCCAGTTCGCGATCAGGCATTCGCATAAGCGCATCCCAGCCGCCTAACCGCTGAGCTATGCGATTCTGGATGACTTCGATCCGCTCTTGCCTAGCTTGGAAGGCTTTCAGTCTCTCCGCACCACCCGCCCGACCTTGTGCGCTCGCATCCATGTACGGGTTAGCCACACCTAGATCGGCGGTTGCTCGCCAACGCGCGTCATCACCAGCGGCAATTGAAGGTTCTATTGGAGGTTCTATTGAAGGTTTAGGCCGCAAAGCTATGCGGCTCGGTCGCCGTGCTGGGTGCGGCCTGGTCGGGCCGCAATCTGCAAACACGAGACGCGGGTTACTCGTAGCCGGCTGAACGAATTCAGGCCGAACCGCATTTTGCGGCTTGCTTGCCGCGTCGGACATGTTGAGCTGGTAGCGAAACGTTTGCCACTGACCGCGGCGCTTCGGCGCTCTAGCGACGGAGATCAAGCCCTGGGTAATGAGCTTTTTTGTCTGCCTCTGGACCGTATCGAGAGACATTTCGGCGTATCTGCTCAGCGTCTCCTGCGACGGCCAGCAAAAACCACGCTCGTCGGCATAGTTTGCTATTGCGATTAGCAACAGTTTCCGTCCGCAATGGCCCACGTCCTGATGCAATGCCCACGCTGTTGCCTGCCAACTCATCAGAACTCCTCCTTATCGGAACAGTTCGTCTGGCAGTTCGAAAGATTCGAGATTGCGGCATATGCTGCGCGGCGGCCAAAGAAAACGCCCAACTGGCGATCTTCCGCATCAAACGCGGCATAGAGTTTCGGCGAAACTCGCGAGTAACGGCCAAGGCGCTGACGGCCGAGATAGACCGAATGCTCAACAGGCGTTTCGCAAGCCGAATGACCAGACCTGGCCGATCGATTATCCTTCATGGCCGCTGCACCAGGGATCCGCCGCAGGTATTTGCGTTGATCCAGTCGATCAAATCGCGTCGGCGATATCGAACGGCGCGACCCACTTGAACGAAAGGTGGGCCAGCCATACGTATTCGCCACGACTGGAGCGTCCGAACGGACAGACTCAGCAAATCTGCCGCATCCTGCTCTCTAAGCAGCGCGTCTAGGTCTTCATTGCTCTTGAGGGGCATGTCATCAACTGCATCGGTTTCGATGCAGTAAGACTGGCTACGTTTGAACCCCGAAAATAGACGCCGCGATCTCGAAGTGCGGTGATTAGAACCGCGGAGATCTCGGCTTCGGACCTGGTCGGGCCCACAGATAGCGCTGATCGTCGTTCAGATCGCGGAGAACATCAGCCCGGCACCGGTCGAACTCTCGTTTGCTAAGTGTGCTCCCCCATTTTGCCTTTGCCTCTGCCCAGAGCTCTTCATTCGTTAAGGGGGAAGCTGTCGAATTCGCCATCAGTGATTTAAGCCAAACTATGCATTCGGCACGAGATTTGGCCGTGGTCTGGATTTGCTTCCGCGCCTTGCCAGGCTCCTCCGATGGCGGCTGCAATACCGAGAGCGTCTGCACCGGTTGGATCACCTCTTGCAGCCAGACGCCCGTCCACACGGCAACAGGACGGTGGTTCCGCACTTCACAAAGCGCGCTGTTCTCGAGGTCAATAACGAGATCCTGGCGCCTCCACTGGCCAGCGCCTATGGGGCCCTCGACGCCCGTAGCGACAAATGTCCCGACCGCAACAATCTCTCGTGCGACAAAGCGATCCACGAGCGTTGCGATACGGTGGGCTATAAGCTTGGCGACTGCAACTTCCAGCACAGATGGCGTGGGTGACAGTTGACCCATCAACACCACGGGTGAGCTCACAAAGGCGTCTGCAAGACTTTCTGCAGAAATATGCAAAGGCCAATGGTAGTCGACGAACGGACCCGGAAATTGTCCTTCGGAGAACATAGTCGAATGGGCAGGCTTGAGCCGCCCTTCAAACGCAGAAATCTCCGCCTCTCCAAAGACGTACTTTAGAAACGCTTTGGCGAGACAGAAATCGGCGAGATCAGTTAGTTCGTTGATCGATTTCGTTTCCATTGGCTCCCGCGAGCGATCGTTGAAGTTTTGAGCCGAATCAAAATCACGCGGCCTGTCTATACAAGACCGCCTGGGACTTGTGCGCCAAACGATTCCTCACAACAATCTTCCCTTATGCTCTGCGCTCCACTACGACCTAATACCTATCTCTACGGTTTCATGTGAAAGCGTTGGACCGGGCAGATGAATACGCCGAGTAACGGCGTATGACTGCACAACACGATGACCAACTGAGCGAACTAGGGGCCCTTCTGGCCGCCGGCCTCCAGCGTCTTCTGGAACGAAAGTCCAGTCCTTTATCGCACCGTCATGAAGAAAATCCGCTCGACTGTGACGGGCTGGTTGAGGGTCATGTCCGGCAAAATAACAAGGAATTGGCCCTGTGAAGACCCACGTCCTGTCGCAACTGGCGGCCCTGAAGAGCGCCCCTGTCGACGTTCTTAAAGCCCGCTGGCGCGAGCTCTTTGATACCGAGCCTCCAGCCTACAACCGGCGCTTCCTGGAGAATCGATTGGCTTACCGGATCCAGGAGCTGGCTTACGGCGGGCTCAGCCGCGAGACTCATGATCGCCTGCAGGCCATGGCCAAGCAATATGCCAATCAGGAGCCAACTGAGCGAAAAGCCCGGCCCGCCCTGCGCCCAATCGCCGGAACCAAGTTGATCCGAGAATGGCAAGGCGTGGAGTATTCGGTGACCGTTCGTTTGAACGACTTCGAATATCTTGGTCGGCCCTACAAGTCCCTCTCCTCGGTTGCCCGCGACATCACAGGCACCAAATGGAATGGCTGGGTCTTTTTTGGCCTTAAGAACACGCTGGATCGCAAATGAGCCTGCGCCATCGTCCCCAAAGGGGAGCAAAGCGCTCAAGCAGCCTATTTGATGTGAGCGCCCGGCCGGGCGCTGTTCTTAAAACGCGTTGCGCCGTCTACACTCGCAAGTCGAGTGAGGAAGGGCTGGACATGGACTTCAACTCACTCGACGCGCAGCGGGAGTCCTGTGAGGCCTACATCACGAGCCAAAGAGCCGAGGGCTGGGCCCCAGTTTCAGACCGCTACGACGATGGCGGCTTCTCGGGCGGCACGCTGGAACGACCCGCCCTCAAGCGGCTGCTGGCGGACATCAAAGCCGGGAAGATTGATGTCATCGTGGTCTATAAGATCGACCGCCTCTCTCGATCGATGCTCGATTTCCTCCAGCTGGTCGAGCTCTTCGAACAGCACGGCGTCACATTTGTCTCTGTGACTCAGTCCTTCAATACCAAGGACGCCATGGGCCGCATGGCGCTGAACATCCTGATCACGTTTGCGCAGTTCGAGCGAGAAGTGATCGGCGAGCGCATTCGCGACAAGGTTGCTGCCTCCCGCAAACGCGGTAAGTGGATGGGAGGCTGGACGCCCCTCGGCTACGAAGTCCGCGACCGCAAGCTGCTCATCCATGAGCCGGATGCTGAACGCGTGCGATCGATCTTTCGACGATTTGTCCAGGTTAAGTCAGCAACGCTATTGGCTCGCGAACTCGTAGCCGCCGGCGCGAAAAACCGATATGGCCACCTGCTGGACAAGGGAGTCCTGTACAAGATCCTCCACAACCGGGTCTATATCGGCGAGGCCGTGCATAAGGGTACATCCTATCCCGGTGAGCACGAAGCGATTATCGATCGCAAGCTCTGGGACCAGGTCCACGGCATCTTGAAGGAGAGCCCCCGCAAGCGAGCAAACAATGCCCGTGCGCGATCGCCAGCACTGCTGAGAGGCCTCCTCTTTGCTCCTGATGGGGCGGCCATGACGCCAACCAACACGCGGAAATCCGGGCGGCTCTACCGCTACTACATCAGCCAAACTGCTCTGAAGCAGGGCAGGTCCGACTGTCCGGTCAGAATGGTGCCGGCTGCCGAGATCGAGCGTATCGTCATCGATCAAGTTCGCCTTCTGCTCCGAACGCCTGAAGTCATCGTGCAGACTTGGCGTGCAGCCCGCAAGCAGCGCAAAGACGTCACTGAGAACGAAGTCCGCGAAGCCCTAGTCGGATTTGACGAGCTATGGAATGAGCTGTTCCCAGCAGAGCAAGCTCGCATCGTTGAGCTGCTGGTTGAGCGCGCCGATCTCAGGTCGGACAGGCTGGACATCACCCTTAGGGTTGACGGCCTCACTTCACTAACGGCCCAGCTCACTACAAAGCCAAACCTCCTACAGGCCGCCGAATGACTCGCCCAGCTCCTATTACGATCGGCTCGCCCGGCCGCCCCAAACTAAGTCGTGATGGACGCTCGATTGTTGTGAGTATCCCAATTGCGCTCCGCCGACAGGGAGGTCGAAAGCGCGTTGTCACCCCGGCCGACGCATCGCCCTGGTCGCCGGCTCCCACACGCGTCGACAACACCATGATCAAGGCGCTCGTTCGCGCTCATCGATGGCGGGGCATGCTCGAGTCGAACCTCTTTGCTTCAGTCCGCGAATTGGCAAAGGCCGAGAAGATCAACGAATCCTATCTCTGCCGGGTACTCCGACTGACGCTCCTCTCGCCAGCGCTCACGGAAGCGATTCTCAACGGCCAACAACCCATCGGGCTTGATCTGGCAACTCTGCTCAAGTCGCTCCCAGTCGAGTGGGACCGGCAAGAAGCTCTCTTGCAGCAGATGGCAACACGTGACTAGCTGAACGCAAGCCACTCCATGCCGCACGACGATTTGCAGCGATTGCAGTGCGCCGGCTGCCCGAACGTACTCGTCAATTGCCAGTCTTGGGCCTCATTGCTCCACTGGATCGTTGCGTGACAAACAATGTCATCTGAGCCGCAACGATCGCACACTGGCGTGTATCTTTGAGCCGGATCCGCGCGCTGGCCGGGCGTTTCGGCGAGCAGATTAAAAGGATTGATCAGCAGTGTCCGCCGCATGTCGTCGGTCCCGCCCTGTGAGCCCGTTGCTAATTTACATCCATTGGCTTCCTTCGAAAGCCCGAACCTCGTTGTGCGACGCAATCGTGCACCGTTCACAACGATCTCTCTCTGAGCGACGTACCGTCAGAGCTTAGGAGGATGAGCGCGATCCTTTCGGCGGATCAGTTTAAGCGGTACAGAGAGAAGTTTAAGAGCGACGCAAACGCCACCCAGGCCGCGTACGGGATAAATAAGAGCGCTGCCAGCCGATTGGTCCGCCATTGCAGACCTATAAAAAGCAGTATCAAACTGAGCAGTAGAACGATGACCGAAAGGCCCATAGCCAAGTTATGCAATCGGAAGACAACGGGAGACCAGAGAAAATTAAGTGCCATCTGTCCGAGCCAGACCTGCAAAGACAGGCCATTGACCTCCTGTAGGTAGGTGCGCCATCCAGCGATGGCGATCATCACGTACAGAATGGTCCAGGTTGGCGCGAACACCCAGTTCGGCGGATTGAATGGTGGCTTCTGCAGCGCAGCGTACCATGCGCCAGGCAAGTTGGTTGCCCCGATCAGCCAACCGATACCTACAACGGCAACAATAAAGACGAGCAGGCTACGATTTCGTGTTTTCATGATCGAGATTGCACGTACGAGACCGAGGCGGGAGTAAAACAGCTTTAGGTATCGAGACTGGACTTCGCGGGCCCTCGCCCGCGGCCCGGCGACAACGTAAGCTATAACGGTAGGGGTGCATAGCCAGGCCGGCCCGGTGTATATTGTCAAAGGAACCATCGAGCTCCAGGCCTGTTTTGCTTTTATGAGCGAGCCGTTGCCAATCCTCGTGGAGAAGTCGATTCAGATCGCCTGGGACTTCCTCGAGCGCTCCGGCGAAATCACAGATGCAGCGACGCGAGCCGCTTCCTTCTCAGAAGTATCGACGACATGGCGCGGGCTGGGGAGCATCGGGCGCTGATGCTCGCGAACAATGCCATTGACGCCTACCGGCGCTACAAGCGCCTGCTCGCGGCATGATCAACCCCAATTGTCCGATCTGCGGCGGCCTGGGCTGGGTCTGCGAAAACCATCCTCACCTTGCGTGGACGAAAGACCCGCGTGGGTGCCAGTGCGGCGCAGGCATGAGGTGCGCGTGCAACAGCTCCGACGACATCGATCAGGGCGTGGAGGAGCCCGATGTAAGCGGGGTTCTCTCGGAGCCCCCGCCCTCCAATAACTAGCGCCGCGCTGTCGTCTTACGACGATTGTAGGGCGAGCGGTTGATCGGCCGGAGCGAGATGCCCTCGCGCTGCGCCTTACTCGCAATCGAGCCCTTCGGTCTCTCCATCTTGAGGCTGATCACACCCGTAGGCGTGTTCGCCTTTGCGAGCGATCGAAGCTGGCTGACTTCCTTATCGGTCCACGGCTGACGCGAACGGCGTTTGTACTTAGGGTTGGCCTTTCGCGCGCCCTTTTTGCCGATGGGTGAACCCGGTCGTTTCCATGCTGCCTTTGCCATGTCGACACCTCCTGCTCGGATGAACACATGAATCGGCTCGCCAGTTCCTACTTAGGAACGGAGCCCCCGAGCCCGAGTTATTTGGGAATGGACAGCCTTACGAAGAAAGATCAGTTCGAGCGTTCAAAGATCAATGTGCATGCGCCTGATCAAATGAAATGCTGGGCTCATGCGCTCGGCGTTTCAAAGGAAGAGCTTCGTAAGGCGGTCGATAAGGTCGGGAATTCTGCTGCGGCCGTCCGCAAGGAGCTGGAGACGAGCCATGACGAGAGAGCAAGAAGTCAGCTCTGAGTGTGCCCGCGAAGCGCGGAGACAGGCCGCTCTTCTTCCACCCGGCCCGATCAGAGACGCGCTGCTAGAGAAGGCGCACCAATACGAATTGGCCTCAAAGACTGATTTGCATCACAATGCCGAAGAACCGACTCTGGGATCCCGCTGAAGACGTCACTCTGCAAGAGCTGATCGATGAAGGCCGTCGACATTGCCGTTAAGATGAACCGAAGCGAAGCCGCGGTGCGGCTCCGAGCTAAGGTTCTTGGGCTAACGTTCGCCACCGCGCCGCGGGGGCGTAGGCCGAGATAATGCGCGCTCCGCCGTATCGGTAAGTTCCATCTGTCTGAACGCGATTTAGGCTGCGCGGGAGGGCTGGTGATCAACCTGGATTCAACGCGGCTAGGAATTCTTAAAGCACAACAGACGCTGAAGATGGCGTGCTCGGCGCACGCTTACGGGCGTCCGCTTTTGAACCATGAGGGCCGAAACTCGTGAAACTCCTAAATTCCTGAATATCGACCCACCCGACGTCGCTCGTTTCTGAACTGCTTCGCAATATTGACGGTCGGTGGCCGTCAAAGCATAGCGGAATAAGGCACATGGCCTTCTAGACACTACGATGGGAAGAGCGAGCGGATCAACTGGTGCTCGTCCGGCAGATTCCTCCTCAGGATAAACTCATTAAGCACCCGCCCTTGCTCTCGCCCAAGTAGTTGGGCGAGCGAATGGCCATCCCAATGTTCTTGAAGCAAGCCAGATTGCGTCCCAATCAGCGCGCGGTGGCTGCCACGCGCAACCATTAGGGGAACGGTCGCCCCGTCAACATGAGCGAGCGGCGTACACGTAAATCCGTCAAGCTGGAGCAGCCGAGCTAGGCCCGCTAAGTCCGCCGATTGAATTGCGGCCGTGAGTTCACGGGGAAGTTCTCCCGATAGCCCGTATCGCAGCAATTGGGCGCCGATGAAACGGTCCAGGCGGTCTTTGAGGTGCTGGTTGTGGTAGTGACGCAAGCAGCTTTCGCAAGATCGGTCGCACTTAGCCGGACAGTTCTCTAAAAGCTTTAAGACGTCTGCGAGAATGGCGTTCAAGCATCTTCCGGCGAGTTCGGCATATCCAGCGCCTCCCGAAAGCGTGTCGTAGAGGTAAACGTCAAGGTGAAGCTGGTCCGCGTCGTTTGAGGGGACGATACGGAAGCCCGATCCGAATTCCGAGGGGTCGAGGTCTAGTTGGGGGTGACGGCTGGCGGCCAGCCGCAGTGCTTCTGAGATTGAGTACAAAGCGTCCTCAATGGCGCGCAATACGACGGGGCTGCTCGTATCGACCGCCATCGGGGGCGCGAGAGTGAAGCGCATCAAGAGCAGGTCAGTAGCGAAGACGTGCCCAAGGAATACATTCTGGAATGTGCCCATGCAAAGCTTGCTGGGCTTGGGTTGATTGAATGCAAACTCAATCTTGTAGGGACGCTCATGCGGGGCGTGGGCGGGCTCTTCTCCTTCAGCGCGGCCGCACTTGTCACAAATCCAAAAGCCCTGCGAGGCTTCATTCTGGGTTTGCCCCTTATTGACGGTCACCAGGCGACGATCAGTCGTAACCTCAAAAGCGAGATTTGGTCCTAATCGGCGCAACTCGGGCAAATCGTTTGCCCCGACAGGGACAGGAAATTGGGCGCTCGTCGCGTAGGTGATTTCTTGCTCGCGATCATCCTCTGGGAGAGCCCGGCCGTCTTCGGGTAAGAAGACCTGCGGCTTGATCATACGCGTGCGCTCAAGCTCGCCGCCGCAAACGGGGCATTCCGTCTGGGCGCCGTCTTCATTTTCTAGATCGCGCACAAAGCTGCACGTGTTGCAGTGGACGAGCTCCGAGATGTCGTCGAATAGCTCAGGAGCGCGATCGTGCACGGTCGGCAGGACATTGGCCGTGACGCCTCCCGATCGATATGTCTCCTTGTTAATCACGATCAATCGGCCAGGCGCATATTCGCTGAGCGCTTTCCCGATGCCCTGCTGCGGCCGCTCCAAAATTTCCATCTTCCATGTGCCGTTCGCTTGCTTCACAAGCTTCTCGACGAGGAAGCTCGTGAGATCTGTGGGAAACGCGTAGCTGGGGAGCATCCCGCGGCTAAACAGGAACTCCAACAGCTCTTCGTCGCCAAGCGCGTTACGGTCATCATCAGGCTCGCCGTCTCCGTTGTCTTCCTCCGTAGTTTCCACCGCCCCGGCGGGCAGTGGCGCAGTTGGCTTCAGTTCGGACTTTAGCGACTCGAGATTATCGAGCAAGTCTTGGGCTACGGTGCCGATCCAATGATCGATGTCGCTATCGGGCACTCGCAGCGAGCTTGGGAGCCACGATTTTATCTGCGCACGATTGAACCCAGCGGCAGCAATGATATTCCCATCGACCCAAAGCCGGAAGGCCGCAAAGGTAGGGCCTGCGTTGGCATCTCCAAAAAAGAAGTCATTTGCTTTGCCGAGCGCGCGGAAGAGCGCCGAAGTTTGGTTGCCAGTCGTGATGTTGTGC
This sequence comes from Bradyrhizobium viridifuturi, assembly GCF_001238275.1. Taxonomy (GTDB): domain Bacteria; phylum Pseudomonadota; class Alphaproteobacteria; order Rhizobiales; family Xanthobacteraceae; genus Bradyrhizobium; species Bradyrhizobium viridifuturi. The sequence continues at coordinate 60,662 of NZ_LGTB01000048.1, read as the reverse complement.
TCATCCATGTAGCGATGAAAGAACGTCTGCAACAAATAGGAGGCTACATGCCGGCGCGCGATCTTTGGATTGTCGATCTTGATGTCCGGATTTCGTGGCGGGCCAGCGACAATGGCCTCGGATTGTCGTAGTAGTAGCTGTCGTGGGGACCGTTCTGCGCATAAGTGAGCACGGTCGATACCGATGAGCCTCTCCGGCCAGCTCGTCCGGCGCGCTGCTGGTAATTTTCGCGTTGGGGCGGGACGTTCCTTAGGCCGACCGCAACAAGGGAGCCGATATCGACACCGACCTCCATCGTGGTTGTGCAGCTTAGGACGTCGATGGCCTTGTCACGGTCCTCAATCTGGATGTCACGGAAGCGAAGCTCGAACTTTTCCGTAGTCGCATGGACGCGCGTATTGTCCCGGTTTGAAAGTTGTGCGGTGTGCTCTTCGACCGATATGCTTCGGAGTTTCGCATATGGCCCGAGCGCATTGTGAACAGGGTTTCGCCAAAAGCCCTTACGCGCGCGAATATACTCGCTCGCATGTGGGTCAAGTGGCTCGATCTGTGTTGAGGCGCACGATAGGCAGTGATGGCGTATAGTCGATGGCGCGAGCTCCGTGCACTCGTGGCATTGATACCACAGTGCTTGCAGATCAATGTGAATATGGAGCTTGTCCGGGTCGAGGAAATAAGCGTTGCTATCATCTTTCCACGCAAGTTCCTCCCTGAAGGCAGTTTCAATCGAAACGATCGCGGGCTCCGTTATTCTGAGAATAGAGCCGAGCTTTACGCGAAGGGCCTTCTCAAATTTGCCGTCGGTGCCCCATTCGTTCGTAAAATATCCCGCCGCTTTCGCCCGGATGGTCGCCGGTATGTCTTTGTCCAAGGCGAAGCGGTCACAGAGTTCGCACATCCAAGTCGCCGCGAGTTCGTCCACATCGGAATCAGTAAGCGTGGGGACCGAGGCGCGAACGGTTTTGCGAAGCTTAGTTCGCGATTTCGCAACAGGAAGGACGGTGCCGACCGAGGTGCCGGAGAGGGAGTAGTAGCGGCCGCAAAGCTGCTTCAGCAGCGCGACCTTGTAGCGTGGCGGCGGTTCTGCCGGCACAAACTCAGTCAGGAGCGTCGCAAGGTCGTCCCCGTCGTAATCGCGCTCAAGCTTGGCGATTTCACTTTCGATCTTCCGTGCGTCCTCTCGGTCGAACATGGGCAGGTTGAAATCGCGGAGGACTGTGAGGACGGTCGTGTAGAGGTGCACGATTGGCCGCGGTTCTCGGCCGATTGCACGTAACCTGGCCGCCGCCACGGCAAGCACTTGGCGAAAAATATCCTGCTCGACCTCCCGCGGGATGTCGCGGGCTAAGCGGGCAGCTTTTTGTCGCCCATCGGAAAAGAGCAGCACCTTGCGGCCACCATTCGGAAGTATGCGCGTCTCCTCGGCGACCGCGGGCTGGGAATCCAGTTGCGTTTTTACAAGGTTGGCGAAGGGCGCTTCTCCCTTCGTTGAATGATCCATGATGCTTGATCGCCCGCTGCGCACTGTCGTCTCGCGGCAAACAGGACATGAGGGAAAGCGGACGCTTCGGGTCCACGTGTCATCCTCGGGAAGGTATACACGCCGGAAGCCATCCATATCGTCTGGCTCAGTGTGCAGGACACGGCCGCTCCGAATGTCTAGCCAAGCAGTTACGCAACGATCGGCTCTTTCATGATGGGGATCTCCCTGAACAAGAAGTTCGACTTCCGCAAGCGGAGCCTGATGTCCTTCGCGCAAGAGGCCAGATGGTTGGTGCCAAAGGAAATCGCCGTGTGGTCCACTCATATATCCGCGAATAAATGCAGTCCCGCATTCGCGGTGCGTCGACAATTCGTAGACCCTTGACCCGCAATGGCATCGTTCGCGCGCGTGGGTATGAAGGCGGCCTAGGATAGGATTAGGATGTTGTTCGCGAACGGCCGTGCATTGAGGATTAATGCAAGCGAATAGAGCCGGCAGCCCCCTGAAAAACATGTGGAGGCGCGTGGGAAGCAGGACACGCTTGTCGCGCTGCCTGCGTGCGAAAGTTGCCAACGCAATGAGCGAAGCGGTCGCGCGCTGCGCAAGGTCGTTGTCACCAAAGAGTTCCTTCTCAACCTCGGGCAGGGGCACTGCGGTCCCGGCTACAAGTTGGATAAGGCGCTCTGCTGGTCCAAAGCCGGTCAGGTGCTCGAAGAGATGGTCGGCTAAGTCAGTGCCATCAGGAAGTGCCGGCCATCCGAGCTTTGCCGACAGTTCCACGACGGCGGCCCGCGCTGCATTTTCATCAGTCGCATGGCGTTCGAAATGCGCGAGGTCGAACGCGTGTAAGGCCCGTGCTTCGTCGATTGTCCCGGCGCGTTCCCCACTTCGCTCCTCCCGCGTGCCGCGGATAAGCTCAAATTGGCGAGGAGAGTCTTCAGCGAGGCCAGTAAGATCTCGGCCAAATTGGGTTATTGCGCGCGTTGCTTCGGCGTCGCTCCCGAGGCTCGCGCTGGTAAGGATGAAGCGGACACGCGTGCGCGGGACGTTTAGGCGCGACAAGAGCCTACGCAGGAGAAGCGCAACTTCAGCTCCACCTGCGCCGCGATACATGTGGGCTTCGTCCAGGACGAGGATGAGTTCATTGCTTGGGTCCGATTGAAGCCAGTCGCGCGTTTGTTGGAAAATGGGGCGCTCGATAGGCCGCATGAGCATATATTCGAGCATGGAATAGTTCGTAATAAGCAATTCTGGGCAACGTGCCTGCGTTTCGTGGCGCGTCATCAATTCGCGATCGTTGTCTTGTGTCAGAAGGCGGTTCTTCCAGTTGCGTAGCCGCCTCGTCTTCCCGGTCCGGGTGGTCTGAATTCCCTCGGCAGCCTTGCCAAAAAAATTGACGAGGTCCTTTTCAGGAAGCTGGCCTATCGCCCGGAGTTGAGCTTCCTTTGCCGGCTTGCCGACGATCGGCAGGTAAAACTCTTCGAAGAGAGGCTCAATCCGTTCACCGTCGCGCTTAGAGTCGCGAGGCCCTGGATAAGCCGTGCGGCCGGTGTAGCTTGCAAAGCGCACTGGCAGCGAGCGACCCATTTTAATCGCTCCGGCCGCTTGCACGCTGCCAAAAAGGCGCCGGATTCGAGATAGCTGGTCATTGACAAGGGCGTTCATCGGATAGAGCAAAAGTGCCCGCATGCCGGGCAGGGCTGCTGATTGAGAGCGACCCGCCGCCTCGACGGCCAACTGCCCAAGTATTGGCATCAAAAAGCTTTCCGTCTTGCCCGAGCCCGTGCCGGTGGCAACGATCAGGTCAGCATTGCGATCGAAAAAGGCTTCGAGAGCGGTGGCTTGGTGAACGTAAGGGTTTGGATAGAGGCCCACATTGAGGCCGGCCAGTTGATTGAGGAGTATCTTGGCGGCTGGCGGAATTTTAAGATCATCATAGGTGTCGCCGAGTTCATAGACGGGGGTCGATTCCACGAATGGGACCTGACTAACGGCCCCATGCTCTTCTAACAAACGCCTTCGCTCGCGGATCAGACTCTCGTCGCGAATGTGATATTGCGCCTCGATATACGAACGAAGACTCTCGGTGAGCCGATGCGAAGTGGCGTGCACGCCATGGTCGGGGATTGTCGCGTCCGTCATATAACGGTCCTCCGGACAAAGTCAGGATTTATGGATAGGCGCTTCAAAGCGTGCATTACGATGGGGAGTGCATCGTTATGAAAGGCTAGCCGCTCGGTTGGGCTTCCTAGCTCAGGCCAGCCCAAGGCAAATGCACGAGCTTCTGGCTCAGGAAGCCGCAACGGCTTATCAATCGTGAAGAAGCCTTGGCCCTGCGCCATGACGAGCTTGCGCGGAGTTTCGAGGATGATGTCGAGCCCGAACCGTAGGCGGAGGCTGATATCGTATTTTATTGGTGCCTGACACTGGAGCGTCAACGAACCTTCACTGAATCCAAACTGCGCCAGATAGTATGGCCGATCATAATGGGCAGCATACTGGAGTGTCGGGCGGCAAAGCCGTGTTCCCGAAACTGCGACGGCAATCTCCCGGGCCGGGATCCAGCGATGTGGACGGCGCAGGTTGCGGAGAATATCAGGGCCGTAAATCTCGAGTTGGTCTGCCGCAAGGCCACCCACGTCCTGCATGCGCGAGTTCGCTGCATCGATGGTGTGCGCCGTCCAAGTAGTGAGAGGCGGTGCCGTTCCGAGCCAAGTATCAACTGCCTGCCCCATGGATAGATCGCCGATATGCTTGATATCAGCAAAGCGAGCCGGGCCGCCGCAGGATATCGTCGCGCCAAGGCGGCGCTGAGCCAACGCTAGGGGAGATGATCCGACAATCAAGCACCGGTCGGATGCCTCAGGAATTACAACGCGCATCGGCGTTGTTAACCATTGGCCTTTCCCCGCCTGCCATGCATCTCCTAACGCTGCAATGCGATCGAGGATGTCGGAGCAAAACTCCTTGGAACCTGGGGCAGCTTCGCTGGCCCTAGAAATGTCAGGCCACATCAAGTTCAAGGCTCGGCGCGCGTTGGACAGGAGGCGTGTGGTAGGAACCGCCTGCGCGCCGCGAGAAGTGAAAACACCATAAAGGGAGGCTCGGATGTGGTCCGCTACGAGCGCGCTTGCCACGGAGGATGTGTCGCTAGCCGAACGGAGCGCAACAGCCAGCTTGGCTTGGATAGCTTGGAGTGGCTCCCGTGCGATGGTGCTCATCGCGACGCCTCTTGGGGGAAGTTAGCCAAAAGGGCTGCTAGGCGGGGGTCGACTTCAGAGCCATTAACTTTCCCGCCGTCCAATTCGTCGTCAACCTGTGCGCGGTGGACTGAGCGCGTTCGCCAATAGGGAAGAAGCCAACCATAGAACAGCGATTGAAGTGGCGTGATATTGCTGGCGCGCTTCCGAACGAGGACCAGAGCCTTATAAGCTCGCAAAATGGCTTGCTCAACGGCAGGGTCGCGCCGCGTAGAAAAGAGCCGTCCCAGCCGGCTCGCCTCGTCCGTATCCGCCGTCTCCTTGGCGAGCATGTCCCAAAAACCCTGATCCTTGGTTTTCGCGAGGGTGTGAGCTGCGACCGCCGTGTCACCCGCATAGCTCATCCGCCAGTCGAGTACGTCTAAATCGAAGACGGGACCCATCTCAAACAGCCCCTTCTCGATGGGGATCGATGCAACGCTATCAATGAGCGTTCCAAAGACTGCAAATCGAGTTCGGGACACCATGCCGCGTTGGGCTGTTACGCAGTCGACGATAAGATCGCGAAGCATCTGGGCAGGAACCATATCGACGGCGTCGATTACAAGGCCGCGAAGCTCGGGCCGTTCATCGCTGAACGCATCGGCAATAACTGCGCGGACCTTCGCGTCGCTCTCCAAGCCCACGGGTATCGACAGACGGATGGAGGAAGAACTGGCCAGGGACGCAGAAAGCGCACGGGCAACGTGGCCTGCGAACGCTCCCTTTAGAAAGATTGCCTGCCGTGAGACCACGGCCGCGGTGCACTCTTCTCCGAACACTTCTGCTGCCTGCTTGCGGAGGCCAATCGATTGGAGCGTGGTAGAAAATGCGGAAACGATTTGGCCAATCGTTTCGACGGCCACCGGTGGCGCAGCTGTGGTGAACGAGATTGCCTCCCACTGTAACCCCGCCTTGAACTCTTGCAGTCCAACAGGGGCGGCACCCACCTGAAGCGGTCCGCGCGCCGCTTTCGACTCTAGATCGCCGATACGCGCCATCAACGAAGCCAGCTTATCGTTAACCGTGCGATCATCGCTGAGAGTGATGAGGTCCCGCGTCAACAGATCAAGGTCCGCTTGCAACCGCGCCAAAGCGGCATCCGAGGCGCGATCTCGGTCTAAAGCGTCGTTGGCCGATACCGAGAGTTTTGCCAACGCATCGTCAATTCGGACAATGTCGGGAGACTGGGCTCGGAGCAGATCTATGGCCGACTGCAACTCGCTGAATTGGTCAGAGAATGCCCTGAAGCGCGTGTCGCTCGTCTTATTGTTTGCAGCGACGGCGTCCTTCAGGCGGCCTTGCTCGGCGGCGTACTTTTGCCCGTCTGCTCGTAGCAGGTCATGATCTTGCTTGAACTGCTCGGTCGCGACGCGGAGAGCGCGAATGTCCGACTGGGCTTGAGTAACCGACTGCACGTTTTGGTCGATTCGCTCGGAGAGCGACCTAACTTGTGCGGCCGCGTCCCTGACTTGGTCTTCTGTGCGCTGAATGCGCTCGGGTAGCTCATTGAACTTCGTGTCGTGCTCGACATCGGATGCGGCCTTGGATGCAGAGACCATACTCTGCGCTGTCTTCGTGTCAGGCAACGGACTAAAAGCCAAGAACCGTTCAATCTGCTCACGGGTGCAGAGATTCTGCCGCGAGTCCTCGTTCAATTTGGCGAATAATGCGTCGATCTTGCTATCGACGGCAAGGCGGCGTGTCTCTTCATCTTGCGTGGTATCGGCCGCTTCTTCGACTTGATCGATAAGCTCTTGGATCGAGGCGGCATTCTTGAACGAAACGTAGATCCACTCCCGCCAGATGAGGTAAAGCCCATGGTAATCGCGATCGGTGGCATTTGGCTTGCTGAGCTTGCGGGCTAACGCAGTCTTCTGCCTTGCAATGCCCAGGCTACTCGTAGGACGGAAACCGTCGATTCTCGGTAGGTGGCGTGCCACCCGCTGCATTGCGGGCACCGGGAGCTCGTCGAAGAATGACTGAAAGTCAGCTTCGCTATGCGCTTGGATGCGCGTCTTGGCATCTGGCCCCGGCGTAAGGCGATCACTCATGGCCGCCTCGGAGTTGGTTCATTCTTAATTCCTTGCCGATGGAACGCTGATGCGAAAGCAGATTCGTGGGCACTCGAAGCTGCGCAAAATGTTCGAGCAAGGAAGGGGCATCTAGGGTTCCGATCGGCCGGTGGTGACGATCAGAGTACGAGCGGCAGGCTCGGGAAAGCCACTCTATCCGAGCGCGGAGTGCGCGTGGCACAGAGAGTATGGCCTGTTGTGATTGCGCGGCTGGTTTAAGATTGCCAGCGCATTGGAAGCCACCGAACGGCCCGAAAGTTAGTTCGATATCGAGGCACGTATCTCCAAAGGCTGCGTTGATTTGGCCGATCAGGCCCTCGCCGAGCAACCCCCGTCGCATATCTGCCGAAGGGCTCAGGAAATTCAAAGGAAGTTCGTCCCAGTCCATCGCATTTGCCTGGCGATAGCGGAAGGTCCCTCGAAGCAACGGGTGCCCGGATACGTCAATCAGTGAGAGACGACCTTGCCGTACATCGGCAAGCAGCGCTTGAGCGGCCGCCGCGTGAAGGCCTGCTTGAACCCTCCCGTTCTGGCCTTCGCACGTGACAAGTACGGCGTGGTCTGGAACATCAAGCGGATAGGCCTTCGTTGCGAGCGTTGCGACGTAAGAGCCGTCCCAACTGAGATAGATGTTCTGCGCTCCAGCTTTGCTGATATCTTCAACCGCAATGAGGTGCTGCCGTTCCGCATCATCAAGTTCGGTTACAATGGATGAACGTCCGACCGAGCAGGTCAGAGCTCCCGCGGGTCCGACACCGCTGGATTTCAAGGCTAGGATGACGCAATCATTTGGCGGAATATAGAGATCGCCATCTTCCCCCAAGGCGTAGGGCGCAGGATGAAGGATCGCCCAATCGCGCGTGGGCCGCGCAACCGTCAGGCCGCAATGTTCGTCAAGCCAAGCTTCAATCTCGGCGTCGGAGTCGTGCGGTAGGGCGACGAGCGCACAATTCCAGCCATCCATTTGCGCAAGGGGCTTCGCAGCAAGGGAGCCCGGCAAACTCATCGCGCGGTCAGCTTTCCAACTGAGGTAGTAGCTTTCTCCCCAAAAGAGGGAATAGGTCCGGGGCTTCAGTTTCGAGCGGCATGCCTCGAAGGCATTGCCCATCCCGGGGTCGAGCCCGGCTATGCGGTTCCGGACCACCTCCCGGTATTCTGGAAGGACATCGTGGCTGACCCAGTTCGCTCCGAACTCGAGAGTGTCTAACGCGACCGTATACGTCTCTGGGCCGAGAGCGAGCTTACTCAAATTGATCCTGCGGGAATCACGATCGCTCAGGTCAATTGATATCTGCCCATGCACGTCCGGTGATTTTGGAACTGTCAGGCGGAGCCGCCACTTGGCTGGCATACCTTTGTGAGGTAGCGGTTCAAGTTCAATACTGAGATGCAGCGGATCGATGTGTACGATTTCTCGCGGCGTGGGCAGCATCGATACCGCGCGCGCGAGGTCATCTGTATAGTGAAAGTCTTCGCACTCGGGTTTTCCTTGTCCTGGCATGTGCGCGAAGTGATCGGCACGCCAGCGGCCAGAGCGCAGGAAGACCTCTGCATTGCAGCGTGGATTGGGGCACCGATAAGCGCGCCCCTTCGTCGCGCTTTCAGCGTGAACGCGCTTCCCGCCCCTGCGCTCGGCCGCCCAGTACATTAGCCTGTCGTCCGCTTGTTGGGCTGGAACGCCACGGTATTTTCCGCGGCCTGCTCTAACCTCTGCTTCGCCGCCAGCAGGGCCTTGAAATGGTCATGCGTCCAATCGCGAAACTCTGGCCGGCGCAACGCCCGCGGGATGATCCAGCGGTCGCGAGCGAGTAAGCCAATTTCTGCAACGGATTGCAGGCCCTGATAATTCGCTCGAACAGCTTCACCGCGTAGGATGCGGCCCGCGTTGTGTGCAAGCTCGCAGACAAATATTTCGCGGCCAATACCGTGCTTCAGCAAATCTGCTTTAAAGCCGAGCGCATCAAAAGCCGCGCGGATCGTGCGTAAGCGCCAATTCGGGCCCTCGCCAAATCCGTGGCCATCAACATACTTGTGCTTACGTTTGCGAAGGTAATCCCGGAGCTCTGTAAAAAGCGCGTCGGGCACGTGGAAATGTCCCCAACCTTGAGTGAAACCGATAGAGCGGAAGTATTCTTGCTTGCCAAGCTTAAGCCGATTGTAAACCGACGAACGGCCCAGTGAAGAGCTCGTAGTGACAACGACCAATTGGGCTTTCTTTTTCTTGCGTGAAATGATGCCGCGCGTATCTCCATATCGCTCCTTGAAATCGTCGCGCACTTCACGTGAACGGACGAGGCAAGAAACAAGCTTGCCGCCCAGTAACATGTTGTACGGAGGCACGGCTCCCAGAACGTAGGCATCGAGGATATTGACGAGGCGTTTTCCGCGATCCTTTACCGTCCATGCAAACAGGTCATCCCGGGCTTTGAGATTGAAAACGGGGTCTCCGATCGCGATGATGCCCATGAGTTTGTCATTGCCCCTGTCCCAGACGAGGTAGCGTAGGCGACGGCCGAATCCGTTGGACACCGGGACAGACCAGGACAGGCTAGCCAGGCGGAACAACTCCGATTGCCACGTCTCGGCTTCGATGAGCTCTAGCTCAGGCAAGAGTTTTGCGGGGTCGATGTCATTCCCTTCCGCAAGGTATTTCTTCAACCTAGGAAAAGTGTTTGAAATGAATGCGCGGTGTGCCTTCAATCCCGTCTTGCGTTGATCAGAGTGCAGCGAGCGAACAGTTTCCTTCGATGATGAAGGTGGGCACAATGATCCATCGCTGGACTTGTCGAATCCAAGTTTTCGGAGATGAGCACGGACTTTACGTTTTAGGACGGCCTCAGGCGTGAACGCAGCAACAACGGACGACTTATTCTTCATACAGGCCATACCCCCAACCGTTTATACCGGTTTTACCGACTGTTTTCGACCGAGGGTAGCACAATTAGAAATCGCACGTAGACGAACAGCTTAAACTTTTGGCGTATTGCGGCAGAGCCGCGAAACTTTCGTCGTAGGAAATGCATCGAGAACAACCAACAAAAGTCAGCGACGAGCGATACTCTTTCCACCCAGGCGGATCGCCTCAATCAGTCGCGTCGCTCAGGGAGGCCAGAGAAGCAAAAACGCGGCTCGCGCTAAAAGGTATCGAAAAGGGACCCACCTTGAGGAATGGGACGCGCTCAAAGGGGCCTGTTCGCAATAGGGCGCCCGAGACATAACCTCGTCAACTGTCGGTAATTCGACCACCTGGCGAACGGTGAGACGCCACGAGCTCGGAATTTCCGGAGTCAGCCAGCTTCCTCATCGACCACACGCTTCCAGGATCGAACGGTTACTTAGTTTGCGTTTGGCCTGCTAAATCGCTTCAACAGAACTCTCAGCTTAACCGATCGTGTTTGAAAACGCCTTTGGTGAGCGAGAGAGATTCGAAACCGGCCCCCTATGAGGGCTTTGTTTTCCGCGAAATTGCCGTACCGTACCGATATCCGGCGTTCTAGGATTCGGAGAAAAACGCGTTCTCCAGGCCCATTCACGGGCCATTTTTAGTACGGCCGAGCTTCTCCAGAGCGAGAAAATACACGAAAACGGCCGAGTTTTCGGGCATGTCTCCGTTCCGCGGTACGACATTTTGGGACAAAGTGGCGGAGAGAGTGGGATTCGAACCCACGGTACGGTTTCCCGCACACACGCTTTCCAAGCGTGCGCCTTAAGCCACTCGGCCATCTCTCCGGGAGGCCTCTCTTGAAGGGCTGAGGCGGATTTTGCAAGGGAGCGCAGGGTCGAAGCGCAAAATTTCCCCAATTGATTGAAAATATTGGGTAAATTGGCGCTGACTACGGCCACACCTCGCCGTCTTACTGGCCACCGCAGGGGATTTTTGCCGGTTGCAGGTCGCTGCCTGGCGCAAATCAGCCGATGACGCCGATTTGGCGATCCCGCCACTCCTCGGTGCGCAACTGCGCATTGTGGCGCAGTGCTTAGGCCGTAAGCCATCGCGCGGCGGCCGGCTACTTTCGATGCCGTCCGAGACTGCCGGCGTTACCGCCCTTGAGCTCACGCCGCACCGAGGTGGGCACGGGGTCATGCACCCCTGCCCATCCTCCACGTTCAGTGCTCCTCAGTGATATCGCGCGGCAAAATCCGCCGTGCGGCGCGGCCACAGGGATGGCGGCTCCGGCAGCGCCGCGTTTGCCGTAGTGTGCGTATCCTGCAGCGCCTCGATGAAATCGGCGAACCATTGCTGGATGGTGCCGCCGTTGAGCTTCTCCATCATTGCTTCCCAGCGCATCCGCCGCTCGGTCAGCGGCATCGCGAGCGCCATTGCCAGGGCGCGTGCCATGCCATCGATGTCGTGCGGATTGACCAGCAGCGCGGCGTCGAGCTCGTTCGCCGCGCCGGCGAATTTCGACAGCACCAGCACGCCGGGATCGGCCGGGTTTTGAGCTGCGACATACTCCTTGGCAACGAGGTTCATGCCGTCCTGCAGCGGCGTCACCACGCCGACCTGCGCGGTGCGGTAGAGCCCCGCGAGCACGCCCTGGCCAAAGCCCTTGTTGAGATAGCGGATCGGCGTCCAGTCCACCTCGCCATGCACACCGTTGACATCGGTGACGAGCTTCGCCACCTCGCTGGCGAGATTGCCATAGGCCTCGATCGCGCCGCGCGAGGGCGTCGCGATCTGCAGCAGCGACACCGAACGCTTCAGTGCCGGATGCAGCGTCCACATCTTGTCGAACGCCTTGATGCGGTTGACGAGACCCTTGGAATAGTCGAGCCGGTCGACACCGATCGCGAGCCTCTCGCCGTTGAGGCTGCGCCGCAGCCGCGTCACGTCGGGATGCGTCATCGCCTTGGTGGCCTGCTGGGCGAACTTGCCGGGATCGATGCCGATCGGAAACACCGCGGCGCGGGTGCGGCCGAACGACGAGTTGATCACGCCGTCCCGCACCTCGAATTCGAGATCGTTCTGCACATAGCTCAGGAAGTTCTCGCAGTCCTCGTCGGTCTGGAAGCCGATCAGATCATAGGACAGCATCGCCTCGATCAGCTCGCGATGATTGGGCACGCCCGCGATCACCGCGCGTGCCGGCCACGGCGTATGCAGGAAGAAGCCGATCGCTGCGCCACGCCGAGATCGCGCAGCTCGGCGCCGAGCGCGAGGAAGTGATAGTCCTGGATCCAGAACACGGAGTCCGGCTTGCGGAAGCGCAGCAGCGCGCGCGCCATGAACGCGTTCACTTCGCGATAGCTGGTGTAGTCCTCGTGCGAGCACGAATCAGATCGGCGCGCGAATGCATCGCGGGCCACAACGCCGAATTGGCAAAGCTTCATAGTAGCCGCCGTAGTGCGCGGCCGGCAGATCGAGCATCGCCAGCGCGCCTGCGCCGAGAGCTTCGACTTCTGCGAAAGGTTCCTTGTGGTTCCCGTCGCGGACCCGTCCGCTGGAACCAACCCATATTGCCCCTGTCTTTTCCACCACCGGCAACAAGGCCGCTGCAAGCCCCCCCGTCATGGGTTCATTAGGTTTTCCGCGCGAGACGCGGTTCGATACGACGACGAGGTTCACCAGGTCCCCTCCTGTTGGTCAACTCGCGTATTAACAACCATTCATCAAGATGGTTCCGGATCAACATTTCTCCCAATTGAAACCAAATTCTGGCGCACGCTTAAGGAACTCGCGGGAACTCGCGAAAAGAAAATTGCGCGCGAGGTCGCTCACACGACGCAAAAGCACCGCATTCGATTCGAACCCACGATGCGGTTGATTTGGTTAGGACAGATTCACGTCCCTATCGTCGTCGAGCAGCCGAGCGAGAAACGCCCGCACATCGCCCGGCCCATCGAAATGTCCAGCGATACCGGCCGCGCGACGCCCGACGGAAAATGCCAGACCGTCATATTCAGGCATGATCGCGAATACGGTCTCGTCGGTGACGTCGTCGCCGATGAAGAACGGGCGGCGTCCCTTGAATGGCTCATGCGTCATCAGCTCGAGCACGCCGGTCGCCTTGGTGAAGCCGGAATGCTTGATCTCGCAGACGCTCTTGCCCGGCAGCACCTCGATCGGCGCATTCGGCAATTCGGCGCGGATCAGCGACACCGCTTCATAGATCGCCTTCTCCGCCGCCGGCGCCAGCCGATAGTGCAGCGCCAGCGAGTAACCCTTGTCCTCGAGCAGAATGCCGGGGCTGAGCTTTGCGATCGCGGCGAGACGCCGCTTCAATTCCTTGTCGAGCGGCGGCGCGTGCGCGGCAACCGCCTCGCTGTCCGGCTGCAGCCGCATCTCGGCGCCATGGCCGCCGATCGCGGGAAACACCTCCGGGGCGAAGATCAGGTCGATGTCGTTGAGCGAGCGGCCGCTGACCAACGCCAGCGCGCCGCCGGTTCGCTCATGCAATTGCTTCAGCGTGGTCGCGAGCTTCGGGGGCACCCAGACCTCGCGCGGCGTCGGCGCGAAATCGAGCAGCGTGCCGTCGATGTCGAGCAGCACCGCGGTGCGATCCAGCGCCGGAATCAACGATGCCGGCGTCGGCACGCTGCCAATCCTGGCGTCAGGGGCGATGTCATCATCCGGGGGCATTTCGGCCACATCATGCTTCGTCATAGTCTACTCCACAAATGCCAATGGTCGCGCGACCGATTCGAGCGATTTTCGCTCGGCCGCGACGGCATAGCGCCATGCGACGGCTGCGGCGACCAACATGAGTACCGACCCCAGGAGGTAGCCGGCGAAGACGCTGTTGCGCGATCCGGTGTCGATCAGCACGCCGAACAGCGCCGGCCCGATCACGCCGCCGATGCCGGTGCCGACGGCATAGAAGACGGCGATCGCAAGCGCACGGACCTCCAGCGGAAACGTCTCGCTGACGGTGAGATAGGCGGCGCTCGCCGCCGGCGAGGCGAAGAAGAAGATCACCATCCAGGCGATGGTCTGGGTCTGCGCACTGAGCACGCCGATCGAGAACAGATAGCCGGACAGCGCAAGCAGCACGCCCGAGGTGGCATAGGTCAGCACGATCATGGTGCGGCGGCCGAGCGTGTCGAACAGGCGGCCGAGCAGCAGCGGCCCGAGGAAGTTGCCGGCGGCAAAGGGAAGGATGTACCAGCCGACATTGCTGGCGGCGATGCCGAAGAAATCGGTCAGGATCAGCGCGAAGGTGAAGAAGATCGCATTGTAGAAGAAGGCCTGCGCGGCCATCAGCGTCAGCCCGACCAGCGAACGCTGCCGGTAGGTCGAGAACAGCGTCACCGCGACCTCGCGCAGCGGCGTGTGATCGCGCATCTTGAGCTTGATCTTCTCGAAGCCTTCACTCGGCTGTTCATGGCCGAGCACGGAGGTCTCGATGCCGGCGACGATCTTGTGAGCCTCATCGGGGCGCCCATGGATCATCAGCCAGCGCGGGCTTTCCGGGATCCACATCCGCATCAACAGCACCACGAGGCCGAGCGCCGCGCCGGTGAAATAGGCGATCCGCCAGCCATGATCGGGCGCAAGCCACGCGGGATCGAGCAGGACGATCGCGCTCACCGCGCCGATCGCAGCCCCGATCCAGAAGCTGCCGTTGATGACGAGATCGGTCCAGCCGCGATAGCGCGCCGGCACCAGCTCCTGGATGGTCGAATTGATCGCGGTGTATTCGCCGCCGATACCGGCGCCGGTGAGAAAGCGAAACAGCGCGTAGCTTGCGACATTCCACGACAGCGCGGTCGCGGCTGTCGCGGACAGATAGAGCGCGAGCGTGATGAAGAACAACTTCTTGCGGCCGATCCGGTCGGTGAGCCAGCCGAAGCCGAGCGCGCCGAGCACGGCACCGGCAAGATAGGCGCTGCTGGCAAGGCCGACATCGGCGTTGGAGAAGCTCATGGTCGGGCTGTTCTTCAGCGCGCCCGACAGCGCGCCGGCCAACGTCACCTCGAGCCCGTCGAGAATCCAGGTGATGCCAAGCGCCAGCACCACGCGGGTGTGGAAGCCGCTCCAGCTGAGATGGTCGAGCCGAAGCGGAATCGAGGTCTCGATGATGCGCCCGTCGCCCTGTGCATCCGGCGACACCGTTCGGTCAGTCGCTGTCGCAGAACTCAATTGTGTCCGCTGCAAATTCATCAGATTGGACCAATGAGAAAATCCCCGGAACGATGCGTTCCAAGGTTCTTTTTCCCAGGATTGCGGCAAACGGAGTGCCCGCCACGCGACGTTAACGCCGCAGGCCGGCAAGAGTTCCCGCAATGCGGCATAGGAACCGCCGCCGCTGCGCGCTGTTCTCGGCTCAAAAGTCACGGAGGCATCGATGGCCGCACGCAAGAAGGCCGCGCGCAAGACAGCAAGAAAGCCGCCGCCAAGATCAACGGCACGATCGGCAAGCACAACGCGTCACAAGCGCGGCGCAAAGACGCCCTCGAAGCGCTGGTCGCAACGTGTGACCAAGGAGAGCGACGCGCTCGACCTCAAGCACGGCGTGTTCAAGCAGACCAGCGCGAAGAAGATCGCATCATCGCTGAAACAATCCGCCGAGCACAGCACGCGCCGCAAGAGCGGCGCCTACCGCTCCGCGCTCTCGATGCTGACCTTCTATATCAATCGTGCCGGCAAGACGCTGCCGAAGACCGAGCGGTCACGACTGGAACGCGCCAAGGTCGAGTTGAAGCACCAGTTCGGGCGGGATTAGTCGCGCCGTCTCATCTGCCGTCGTCCTGGCGAAAGCCAGGACCCATTACCACCACTGTCTATTGGTGAAGGACAACTCGCCGCTTGCCCCTTTCGAGGGCCACGGCGTATGGGTCCTGGCTTTCGCCAGGACGACCGTGGTTGTCAGTTACGGCAAACCAATCTACGCCGCGCGGATGTTCGCCATGAAGCGATCGAGCTCCTCGCGCAGCCGCGAGCTCTCGACCGACAACGAACGCGCCGAGTTCAGCACTTCCTCGGAGGCAGCACCCGTCTCGGTCGCGCCGCGGTTGACCTGGGTGACGCTGGATGCGGTTTCCTGGGTGCCCTGCGCGACGTTCTGCACACTGCGCGCGATCTCCTGCGTTGCCGCGCTCTGCTGCTCGACCGAGCTTGCGATATTGGTCGCGATCCCCGAGATCTGCCCGATCGTGCCGCCGATCTCCTTGATCGCGGCAACCGATTCCTGCGTCGCGGCCTGCATGCCGGTGATGTGCGTGGAGATCTCGTCGGTCGCCCTGGCGGTCTGGCTTGCGAGCGACTTCACTTCGGAGGCAACCACCGCAAAGCCGCGGCCCGCATCACCGGCGCGCGCGGCCTCGATGGTGGCGTTCAACGCCAGCAGATTGGTCTGCTCGGCGATCGCCGTGATCAGCTTGACGACGTCGCCGATCTCCTGCGCGGCGCGCGAGAGCTTGCCGATCCGCGCATCAGTCTGCTCGGCCTGGCGCACGGCGGAATCGGCGATCTGGCTGGATTCCTTGGCGCGGCGGCCGATCTCGTCGACCGACGCCGACAATTCCTCGGTCGCAGACGCAACCGACTGCATGTTGCTGGAGGCCTCCTCGGAGGCGCCGGCGACCTGGCTCGACAGGTTCTGCGTGGTCTCTGCGGTCCGGGTCAGTGTCCCGGCTGCGGATTCGAGCTGCACGGCGGAAGCCGACACATTGGAGACGATCGAGCCGACGGCGGATTCGAATTCGTCGGCGAAGCGGATGAGCTCCGCGCGTCGCGCGGTCGCGCTCGCCTTGTTCTGCGCTTCCTGCGTCGCGGCGTCGCGCTCGGCCTTGGCGACCGCCTGGACCTTGAACTCTTCCACGGCACCGGCCATCTCGCCGAGCTCGTCGCGACGGCCGAGGCCCGGCAGCACGACGTCGAAATTGCCCGCCGCGAGCTCGCGCATCGCCGCACACATCGCCGCGATCGGACGCGAAATGCCCTTGCCGAGCAGGAATGCCCAAACCAGCCCGAGCACAAAGCTGCCGGCCGCGAGCATCAGGATCAGCTGTTCGGTCTCGCCGATCATGGAGTGCGATTCGGTCTCGAGCCGCTTCTGGTCGGCGAGCAGATCGGACTTCATCGCCGCCGCGCCCTGGCTGATGGCAGCCGCCGATTCCGTCATCTCGACGGTCAGCTCGTCGATCGACTTGGCATTCGCGATCAGCTTGGCGAGCGCCTCGCGGTATTCCTCGAGCAGCGCGGTGATGTCCTTCACGCTCTGGGTGATCCGCTCGTCCTTCGAGGTGATGCCCTTCACCAGATTGTCGGCGAATTTCAGCCGGGCGAGCGCGCTGGAGGCGACGGTCTTGTCGCCATTGACGACGAAGGTGTTGACGGCGCCGGTGATCGACTGCAGCTGGTCGGCGACCTTCTTGGCGCCGAACTGAATCGATTGCAGCTCGGAATCATCGGCATTGCTCGGCAGATCGTCGAGCTTGTAGCGCATCGAGGTCGCGCTGCGTGTCAGCTTGTTCTGCGCGACCTGCGCGCTGTCGTCCTTGATGCGGACGATCTCGGCAAAGATCTTGGTGAAGGCGCGGAATTCGCGTTCCAGCTTGGCGACCTGCTCGAGCCGGGCCGGATTGGTGGTGCCCTTCATCGACGCCACGATGGCGTCCTTCAGGCTGGCCTCGGCGGCGAGCGCGGCCTTGGCGTCGTCCTCCTTGCCGGTCGCGACGTAGTAGCGCGCCAGCGAACGATAGGAGATCAGTTCGCGATCGATGTTGCGGGCGAGATCGGCTTCCGCGACGCTCTGGCGATAGGAGCCGACGCCGGCGGAGACCCGCTCGAAGCCATATAGGCGAAGCCCATGGTGGCTGCCGAAAGCGCCAGGGTGACGGCAAAGCCGAGCATGATCTTGGCGCGGAATCTGAGGGTTGGGAGCCTGATCGATGACGATCGCTTCAGTCCCGGCATTCCAACCCCCGTCTTCATTCTGAAAACCACGCGGGGTCCGGCGGCAACCCGCCCCAGTCCCCGGAGGGCAAAACTAAGGCAGAATCAATAAGGCCCGGTAAATGAGCAGCCGCCGCCCGTCCGGGACCGGTACTACCTTGGTCGGCCCGGGGGTGCGGGCAAGGTGATTGACGCGCGGGTCCGGCCCGATACGTTAGAACCGATCAAACCTGTCCCTGCCCGGGCCAGGAGAACACATCGGGAGGTGTCCCATGTCATCGCGTCGAGCGGCGCCGTTGGCGCTTGCGGCGAGCGCAGCTGCCGGCGAATTGGCCCGGCCAATGACATTCCCCCTCACGACCTAGGATATAAAGGCTGGCCGGATCGCGAACCATCGCGGCATGGCCCGGATGCCCTCGAGACCCCGCGCGGGGACCACCGGCCGCGCCAAGAAAAACAAGAAATTCTGGTTAGGGAGAACGCCCTTGGCGAAGCAGAACGGCAGCGCCACCGACAGCATTGTCGTGGTGCAGGCAAAGACCAACGGGCCGCGGGAGGCCGCCGACGAGATCGCGCGCCAACTGGCGGCGGTTGATCTCGCCATGCTCGTGGTGTTCGTGTCGCCGTTCTATGACCCGCAGCAATTCATTGCCGAACTGTCCGGCCGGATGCCCGACGTTCCGATCTTCGGTTGCACCACGGCGGGCGAACTATCGCCCGGCGGCTGGGAGGAGGACAGCGTGGTCGCGATGGGCTTCGACGCGGCCGATTTCGTCATCGCGGCCCGGCCGCTGTTCGACCTCTCGACGTTTCGGGTCGACCACGGCCGCTCGATCTGCACCGAATTGCAGAGCGAGTTCGCGCAGCGCACCGAGCATTGCGATCACACCGACGATTCCTTCGGGCTGCTGTTCATCGACGGCATGTGCCAGCGTGAGGAAACCATCATGTCGGCGATCTACGCATCGCTCGGCGACATCCCGGTGGTCGGCGGCTCAGCCGGCGATGGCCTGCGCTTCGAGAAGTCCTGGGTCTTCCACGGCGGCGCGGCCCATACCGACGCCGCCGTCCTGATCCTGATCCGGACCCGGCTGCCGTTCCGCCTGTTCAAGTGCGACCATTTCGAGCCGACCTCGACCAAGATGGTGGTGACCGAGGCCGACATCGAGCACCGCATCGTCAAGGAGCTGAACGCCGAGCCCGCCGCGCTGGAATATTCCCGCGCCGTCGGCCTCAGCGACAACAAGCTCGAGCTGTTCTCGTTCGCGGCGCATCCGGTGCTGGTCCGCGTCGGCGGTGCCTATTACGCGCGATCGATCCAGCGCACCAATCCCGACGGGTCGCTGCAATTCTTCTGCGCCATCGACGAGGGCATGGTGCTGACGGTGGCGCGCGAGCGCGACCCGATCGACGTGACGAGCCGCCTGCTCGAGGAGCTGACCGAGGATCTCGGCGAGGTCTCGATGTTCATCGGCTTCGAATGCGTGCTGCGCCGGCTCGACGTCGAGCAGCGCCAGCAGTCGCGCGAGATGTCGGAGCTCTATCGCCGCAACAAAGTGATTGGCTTTCAGACCTATGGCGAGCAGTATCGCTCCATGCATGTCAACCAAACGCTGACCGGCGTCGCCATCGGCAAGCGGACCAACGCGCCGCAATGACTGATACGAAGACCACGCGCATTTCGGCCCTCGAACGCGAAGCCGAGAAGCTGCGCAAGATCAACGCAGCGCTGATGTCGCGCGTCGAACGTTCGACCGACCAGCAGCTCAACGCCTTTTCGCTATTCGAGACCGCCATTGCGCTCGATCAGCAGGTGCGTGACCGCACCCAGCAGCTCAAGCAGGCCCTGCAATCGCTGGAGAAGACCAATGGACGCCTGCTGCAGGCCAAGCAGCAGGCCGAGGCGGCAAGCTCGCTGAAGTCGTCGGTGCTGGTTTCGGTGACGCACGATCTGTTGCAGCCGCTGAATGCGGCGCGGCTGACGCTGTCCGCGCTGACCGAAACGGCGACCGAGCCCAAGAGTGTCGCGCTGACCGACCAGATCGACCGTTCGCTCGCGACGCTCGAGGACATGCTGCGGACGCTGCTCGACATCTCGAAGCTCGATGCCGGCGTGCTCAGGCCCGAGTTCGGTCCGGTCGCGATCGCCTCGCTGTTCGAGCCGCTGCAGCAGGAATTCGTGGCGACCGCCGCCAAGCGCAATCTCGACTTCCGCATCATGCCGTCGTCGGCGGTGGTCCGGTCCGACCCGCTGATGCTGCGCCGGATCCTGCAGAACCTTTTGGCCAACGCGCTGCGCTACACCCAGCGCGGGACCGTGCTGATGGGATGCCGCGCCAGGGGCGACGATATCTGCATCGAGGTGCACGACACCGGGCCGGGCATCCCGGAGGCCCAGCGCGAGGCGATCTTCGTCGAGTTTCAGCGCGGTGACGCCGGCGCCGCCGACAAGGCGGGCATCGGGCTCGGCCTTTCGATCGTGCGCCGGTTCGCCGACCTGCTCGGCCACAACATCAGGCTGAGCTCGCGCGCCGGCAAGGGCTCGGTGTTCTCGGTCACGGTGCCTCGCACCCTCGATCCGGTTGCGATCCCGGTGCGCGAGCAGGCCAGCGTCGACTATCGCTATGGCGGCATGGAAGGCGCGAAAATCCTGCTGATCGAGAACGACCTCTCCAGCGCCGAGGGCCTCGCCCATCTGCTGGAAAAATGGGGTTGCGACGTCGCGGTGACGATCTCGAAGGCCGAGGCGCTCGAGCGCATCCACGCGCTCGACGGCGTTCCCGACGCCATCATCGCCGACCTGCATCTCGACAATGGCGAGACCGGAATCCAGGCGGTCGACGTGATCCGCGGCGAGATCAACGCCAAGGTCCCGGCGATCATCGTCACCGCCGACTACTCGGCCAAGGCTGCCTCCGACGTCTCGGCCTTCGGCCACGAACTCCTGAAGAAGCCGATCAAGCCCGCCGAGATGCGCTCGCTGCTGTCGTTCCTGCTGGCGGCGGAGCAGTCGGGCGCGCGGCTCTGACGAGGCGCGACGACGGCGCGGCCCTCACCGGGCATGGTCGTGCTTGCCGAAATCCAGTTTCGACAGCGCGATGATGGCCTCGGTCCGGCTGCGCACGCCGAGCTTGCGCAGGATTTCCGAGACATGCACCTTCACGGTGGTGACCGAGATATCGAGCTCATAGGCGATGTGCTTGTTCTGCAATCCGCGGCAGATCATGTCGAGCACGCGAAGCTGCTGGGCGGTGAACTGGCCGAGCTGCTGCACCAGCTCCCTGGTTTCGGCCTGCGCCTTGCGCGCAGCGGCGGCATCGCGGAAGCGCGTCGGCAGGCACACCTCGCCTTCGAGAATGCCGCGCAACAGGCGCGCCAGCTCGACCTTCGGCGTCGACTTCGGAATGAACCCGGAAATGCCGAGCGAGATCGCGCCGCCGATGATCCGGGAATCGTCATGCGCGGATACGATCGCCAGCGCGCTGCGCGGCGACGCGGCCCGCACCCGGTAGGCGCCGAGCAGGCCCGTCGTTCCGGGCATCGACAGATCGAGCAGGATCAAGTCGAGACCGTCGCGGGCGGCGATCACATCAAGCGCGCCATCGATAGAAGTTGCCTGCAATACCTCGGCATCGGGAAACTCGGCCCCGATCACGCCGATCAAGGCGGCGCGGAACAGCGGGTGATCCTCGACGATCAGCAGTCGAGGCGCACCCGCGCTATCGAGCGGCGGCTCGTCCGCCAGAGGCGCGGTCGTGGTCAATGCTGCGCCGTCCTCCCTCGGGTCGCTGATGACAACCATATGCGCGCGACGTTATCTCAAAGCTGACCGGCAGCCTATAGGCAGGATATCCAATGCGGCCGCCTCGCAGTGCAGCAAGTCTAGGGCGCCTTCTCTGCTTTCGTACCCGAGCTGGTTTCAAGCACCGGAAGCGGAATCTTGCCGAGTTCGATGATCGCCTTGTTGCGGCTGAACAGCTTCAGCTTGCGCAGGATCTCGGTGACATGCGCCTTGACAGTGGATTCCGCTAGCTTGAGTTCGGAGGCGATCTCGCGGTTCTGCAGGCCACGGATGATCAAGTGCAGCACGCGGATCTGCTGCGGCGTCAGCTTCTGGATGCGCTCGCGCAGCGTTCGCGCCGTCTCGGACTGGTCCAGCGCGCCGACCGCGACGAAATCGCGCGGCGCCGAGACCGATCCGCTCAGCACGCGCGCGATCGCCTGCGAGAGTTCGCCGAGCGAGGTCGATTTCGGCAGATAGCCGACCGCGCCCATTTCCAGCGCCTCGCGGATGGTGTGCTTGTCTTCTTCACTGGAGACGATGGCGATCGGCAGCCGCGGATAGCGATCCCTGAGCTTCTGGAAGCCGGAGAAGCCCACGACGTCGGGCAGCAACAGATCGAGCAGCGCCAGATCGATGTTCGGCTCGCTCGCGAGGATGCCGAGCGCCCCCTTGATCGAGGTCGCCTCATAGATTCGGGCATCGGGATGCGAGATGCGGATGGCATTGCCAAGCGCCTCCCCGAACAGGGGGTGATCGTCGATGATCAGGAACCCCATCATGAGGACCCTCGCACTGCTGTTCGTCTAGTTCGACCCGCCGGTATCCTGCACGCTCTGCAGATAGGCATATACGTTTCTGAGCTCGTCGTCGCTGAAGACGTCCTTCCAGGCCGGCATGCCCTTGGCTGGCCGCCCGTCGTGGACCGTCTTCCAGAATGTCGATTCCATGTCGTCAGCATAGCGCTTCTTGAGCAGCCTGAGGTCGATCTTTCGTTCGGCCTGCACCGCGTCCGGACCGTGGCAATGGGCGCAGGTACCATTGAACACCTCCCGCCCCGCTTTGGCATCTGCTGTGGCGTCCCCTTTTGCGTCCCCTGAAGTCGCGGCGGTCTGAACCGGCTTGTCGGCTGCGGCCGTCTGCCCGACCGTGACCGGCTCGGTCGCGCCGACGGACGACGTGGTTGCCTGGTCTGCCCGGCCGAACTTCACCGCGGCGCCGTTCGGCACGCCATATTTGGCGAACAGCGCGGAAATATCCCCCTGCAGCGAGGGCAGGACGCCGTCGACTTCATTGCGCAAGGCGCCCGACGTCTTGGCGAAACCGATCGCAGTCGCCCAGAGCAGGCCGTCGCCCTCGGTCGAGACGATCTGGTACTTGTCACCGTAGCTGGTCTTGTTGAGCCAACCGGCCACCGGCGCCCAGATGAAGGCGACATCGACCTTGCCCTGATCGAGAGCTGTCATGCCCTCCTCGGGGCTGAGCACGGTCATCTTCTGGATATCGTCGCGCAGCGCCAGCACGTTCTGCGGCGTCGACTGATACTGCACCGCAACCCGCAATCCCCTGAGGTCATCGATGCCGCCAAGCTTGCGATCCCTGGCGCCGACCAGCGCGTAGCCTTCATGGGCGATCGGCTTCGAGAAGATCACCGCCGGGCCCATGAAATCGTCGATCAAGGGCAGCCCGACCATGGCGTCGCACTGCTTGCTGAGCAGCGTCTCCCGCACGGTGCGCTTGCCGAAATAGGACTTGTACCAATTATAGCTCACCGTGCGGCCGAGCTTTTGCGCGACTGCCTGGCCGATCTCGAGATAGAGACCGGGCTTGCCCGGCTCATCGCTCGAGAACGGCAGGTTGGTCGGATCGGCGCAGAGCCGCAGCGGCGGTTTTGCTTCGTCCGCGCCGGCCGCGAAGGCCGGCGCGAGCAGTGTGGCGGACAGCAGCACGGTCCGGATCGCCTTACCCAACTGCACGCTGCGCGCCGGGTTGGGTACTTCATTGCACTTGATGGACACGGACAATGCTGCCTCCATGACGCGACGGTTACTGCAGGGCGAACACGAACAGCGAGCCGCCTTCCGGCGCCGCGGCGACCATCTTCTTGCCGATGTCACCGAGGAAGGCCGGCAGCGCCGCGGTACGTCCGACCACGATCGCGACATACTGCTTGCCGTCGACCGAATAGGTCACCGGACCGGCACCGATGCCGCTGCCGAGGTTCTTGCTCCACAGCACCTTGCCGTTCTTGGCATCGATGGCGCGGAAGTCACCGTGCAGATTGCCTGAGAACACCAGGTTGCCGCCGGTCGTCAGCGTGCCGCCGTTGAAGGGCAGGTCTTCCTTGATGCTCCACACCTTCTTGTTGGCCACGGGATCCCAGGCCACGAGTTCGCCGAGGAAGCCGCCGGGGCCGGGCTTGGTCGGGAATTCGGCGCCGAGATAGAACACGCCGCGCTTGTAGTTCACGTCGGAGACCGACCAGTCCATGCAGACATTGTTGCTCGGGATGTAGACGAGGCCGGTCCCAGGGTTGAACGACATCGGCTGCCAGTTCTTGCCGCCGATCAGGTTCGGGCAGATATCCTTGGCGGGATGGCCCGGGCCGGGACGTTTGTCCGGATCCTCTTCCGCCCGCATCGTGTTGATGTCCCACTTCTTGGCCCAGTTGGCGAACACGTATTTCTCGGCCGAGATCACCTTGCCGGTCTCGCGGTTGGCCACGAAGAAGAAGCCGTTGCGGTCCGCCTTCATCAGGACCGGCGTCTCGGCGCCCTTGATCTTCAGGTCGGCGAGCAGCAGCTCGTTGACGCCGTCATAATCCCAGGCGTCGGCCGGCGTGCCCTGGATGTGCCACTTGATCTTGCCGGTGTTGGGATCGATCGCCAGCGTCGAGGCGGTGTAGAGGTTGGTCAGCTTGCCGAAATTGCCGTCGCCGGTGGAGCGCACCGCGGTATTCCACGGTCCCGGATTGCTGGTGCCCCAGTAGACGGTGTCGGACTTGGCGTCATAGGAGCCGACCAGCCAGGCGGCGCCGCCGCCATGCAGCCCGGTATCGCCCTTCCAGGTGTCGCTGCCGGGCTCGCCCGGCGCCGGCACCGTGAAGGTCTGCCAGAGCAGCTTGCCGTCCTTGAGCGAGAACGCCTGCAGCGAGCCGCGGACGCCGTATTCGCCGCCGCCGAAGCCGGTGATGACCTTGTCGCGGACGACGAGCGGCGGCGAGGTGATGACCGAGCCCTGCTTGTAGTCGACGACGGTCGAGGTCCAGAGCTCCTTGCCGGTCTCGGCATCGAGCGCGGTGAGCTTGCCGTCGAGCCGGCCGACGAAGATCTTGCCGTCGGCATAGGACACGCCGCGGCTGTTGACGTCGCAGCAGGCGTATTGAAGCACGTCATCCGGAATGTCGGGCTGCCAGGTCCATTTGCGCGCGCCGGTCGCGGCGTCGATCGCATAGACGTATTTCGGCCCCCACGAGGTCGACACATAGAGGTTCTTGCCGATCACGACCGGCGAAGCCTCGTTGGAGCGCAGCGAAGCCAGCGACATCGAGTAGACGAGCTGCAGCTTGCCGGCGTTCTCTGAATTGATCTGCTTCAGCGGGCTGAAGCGCGTGTTGCCGTAGTCGTGGCCGGCGATCGCCCATCCGTTCGGATCAGATGCCGCCTTTGTGACGGAGTCATTCGCTTTCGACGCAGTAATACCCGCCATCACCATGGCGACCAGCGACACGCCGGCAAAGAAAATCCCGCTCCTCAGCTTCATTGGCTTCCTCCAATATGGTTTCGTTGCCGCGATGGATGCATCGCGCGCGCGTCTCTCTACCCAAATGCATGGATCAGCGATCTTGTGTCGCTACATCGACGATGAAAATGCCAGCAACGCCTCCGCGTCGTTATAGGCGGAAGGTAGTAGCAATCGCGGCCGCGATTTTGACGTGCCGCAAGCAGCATCCATCTGCCGAAAATCGCTTGCGCCGCAGCGCATTTTCGTCACGCCGGAGGGCGCCGCCGGCCGCTTGCAAATTGCCCATTGAACGGCCGCCTGCTAGGATCACAGGCACAGCCCGGAGCCTTCATGACAGGGCCGTAACTACGACTTTGATCGCGGTTACGACCCATAAGAAGCGTGGTCTACTGGGCCCATAACGAAGCTATTGGGAGAAACGCGTGTCTACAGTCAAACTGACGGTAAACGGCAAGGCGGTCTCGGTCGACGTCGAGGACCGAACCCTCCTCGTGCACCTGTTGCGCGAAAACCTGAACCTCACCGGCACCCATGTCGGCTGCGATACCAGCCAGTGCGGCGCCTGCGTCGTCCATGTCGATGGACGGGCGGTCAAATCCTGCACCATGCTGGCCGGCCAGGCGGCGGGCTCCAACGTCACCACCATCGAAGGCCTCGCCAAGGGCGACGAGCTGCACCCGATGCAGGCGGCGTTCCGCGACAATCATGGCCTGCAGTGCGGCTATTGCACCCCCGGCATGATCATGTCCGCGGTCGATATCGTGCATCGCCATGGCGGCAAGCTCGACGAGGAAACGGTTCGTCACGAGCTCGAAGGCAACATCTGCCGCTGCACCGGCTACCACAACATCGTCAAGGCGGTGCTCGACGCTGCCGGCCGCATGAAGGTGGCGCAGGCCGCCGAATAGCGCGCCCCGCTCCGCACGCGATCAAGCTCATCACCGCCGGTCTCGATGGAAACGGCGGCAAATCGAATCTCCGGTCGGGAGGACTAGACCATGGGTGTTGAAGGAATTGGCGCACGCGTCGTGCGCAAGGAAGATCGCCGGTTCATCACCGGACAAGGACGTTACGTCGACGACGTCAAAATGGTCGGCATGAGTTACGCTCACTTCATCCGCAGCCCGCATGCCCATGCCAAGGTCAAGGGCATCAACTCGGCCGAGGCCATGAAGATGCCCGGCGTGATCGCGGTGCTGACCGGTCAACAGATCGTCGACGACAAGGTCGGCAATCTGATCTGCGGCTGGGCAATCACCTCGAAGGATGGTTCGCCGATGAAGATGGGCGCGTGGCCGGCGATGGCGCCGGAGACCGTGCGCTTCGTCGGACAGGCGGTTGCGGTGGTGATCGCCGAGACCAAGAACCAGGCCAAGGACGCGGCGGAAGCCGTCGTCATTGACTACGAGGAGCTTCCCGCGGCGGCCGACATCAAGGCCGCGATCAAGCCCGGCGCGCCGCAGCTGCACCCCGAGGCCCCCGGCAACATCGTCTATGACTGGCATCTCGGCGACGAAGCCGCGGTCAAGGATGCGTTCAGCAAGGCGGCCAATGTGGTGACGCTGGACCTCACCAACAACCGCCTGGTGCCGAATGCGATGGAGCCGCGCGCCGCGGTCGCGCATTACGACCAGGCCGAAGAGCACTACACGCTCTACACGACCTCGCAGAATCCGCACGTCGCCCGCCTCGTGCTGTCGGCGTTCTACAACATCGCGCCCGAGCACAAGCTGCGCGTGATCGCGCCCGACGTCGGCGGCGGCTTCGGCTCCAAGATCTACATCTATCCGGAAGAGATGGTGGCGCTGTGGGCCTCCAAGAAGGTGGGTCGTCCGGTGAAGTGGACCGGTGACCGTTCGGAGGCCTTCCTCACCGACGCGCATGGCCGCGACCATGTCTCGAAGGCGGAGATGGCGTTCGACAAGGACAACAAGATCCTTGGCTTGCGGGTGAAGACCCACGCCAATTTCGGCGCCTATATGTCGCTGTTCTCCTCGGCGGTG
Source organism: Bradyrhizobium viridifuturi (assembly GCF_001238275.1). GTDB lineage: Bacteria > Pseudomonadota > Alphaproteobacteria > Rhizobiales > Xanthobacteraceae > Bradyrhizobium > Bradyrhizobium viridifuturi. Next base: position 33,500 of record NZ_LGTB01000048.1, on the reverse strand, counting down.
CCGACCTATCTCTACGCGACGCTGCTGTCGGGCCAGTACGTGATCCCGGCGATCTACGCGAGGTGATCGGCGTCTACACCAATACGACGCCGGTCGACGCCTATCGCGGCGCCGGCCGTCCCGAGGCGAGCTATCTGATCGAGCGCATGATGGAGACGGCGGCGCGGCAGTTGAAGGTCGATCCGGCCGAGCTGCGCAAGAAGAACTTCATCACCGCGTTCCCGTATCAGACGCCGGTCATCATGGCGTATGACATCGGCGACTTCCACGCCTCGATCGACGCCGCGATGAAAGCGATCGACTATGCCGGCTTCCCGGCGCGCAAGGCCAAGGCGAAAGCCAGTGGCAAGCTGCGCGGCATCGGCGTCTCCTGCTACATCGAGGCCTGCGGCATCGCGCCGTCGAAGGCGGTCGGCAGCCTCGGCGCCGGCGTCGGCCTGTGGGAATCGGCTGAGATCCGCGTCAACCCGGTCGGTACCATCGAGGTGCTCACCGGCTCGCACAGCCACGGCCAGGGCCACGAGACGACGTTCTGCCAGATCATCGCAGAACGGCTCGGCGTGCCGATCAGCCAGGTCTCGATCGTCCATGGCGATACCGACAAGGTGCAGTTCGGCATGGGCACCTACGGGTCGCGCTCGCTTGCGGTTGGCGGTACGGCGATCGTGAAGGCGATGGAGAAGGTCGAGGCCAAGGCCAAGAAGATCGCGGCACATGCGCTCGAGGCATCCGAGAGCGACATCGTGATCGAGAATGGCGAGTTCAAGGTCACCGGCACCGATAAGTCGATCGCGCTGCCGATGGTCGCGCTCGCCGCCTACACCGCGCACAACCTGCCCGACGGCATGGAGCCGGGTCTGAAGGAGACGGCGTTCTACGACCCGACCAACTTCACCTTCCCGGCCGGCGCCTATATCTGCGAGCTCGAGGTCGATCCCGGCACCGGCAAGACTTCCTTCGTCAACTTCGTGGCGGCGGACGATTTCGGCCGGCTGATCAACCCGATGATCGTCGAAGGCCAGGTCCATGGCGGCCTTGCCCAGGGCATCGGCCAGGCGCTGCTCGAAGGTGCCGTCTATGACGACACCGGCCAGCTCGTGACCGCGTCGTTCATGGATTACACCATGCCGCGCGCCGACGACCTGCCGTCGTTCCAGCTCTCCCACACCACGACGCTGTGTCCGGGCAATCCGCTCGGCGTCAAGGGCTGCGGTGAAGCCGGCGCGATCGGCGCCTCTGCTGCCGTGATCAACGCGATCACGGACGCCATCGGCAACAACAAGCTGGAAATGCCGGCGACGCCCGATCGCGTCTGGCACGCCATTCACGGTTGAGGGAGGATACGATGTACGAGACGACTTATCACCGCGCATCCTCGATCGACGATGCCGTGGCGCAGTTCGCCAAGGGCACGGACTCCAAGTTCCTGTCCGGCGGACAGACCTTGCTCCCCGTGATGAAGCAGCGGCTTGCTGCACCATCCGACGTGATCGACGTCGCCAAGATCAAGGACATGATCGGCATCGACGTGTCCGGCGACACCGTCACCATCAAGGCCGCGACGACGCATTACGACGTCGCGCAAAGCGAGGCCGTGCAGAAGGCGATCCCGGCGCTCGCCCATCTGGCGTCGATGATCGGCGATCCCGCCGTGCGTCATCGCGGCACGATCGGCGGCTCGCTCGCCAACAACGACCCGGCGGCGGACTATCCGGCGGCGGTGCTGGCGCTCGGCGCCGTGGTCAAGACCAACAAGCGGTCGATCCCGGCGGAGGACTTCTTCAAGGGCCTGTTCACGACGGCACTCGAGGATGGCGAGATGATCACCGCCGTGTCGTTCCCGGTCCCCGCCAAGGCCGGCTATGCCAAGATGCGGCACCCGGCCTCGCGTTTCGCGCTGACCGGCGTGTTCGTCGCCAAGACCAAGGCGGGCGACGTCCGCGTCGCCGCCACCGGCGCCTCGCAGAGCGGCGTGATGCGGGTGGCGCCGATCGAACAGGCGCTCAAGGCGAACTGGGCCGCGTCGGCGCTCGACAGCGTCACGATCCCGGCGAGCGGCCTGCTCGCCGACATCCACGGCTCGGCGGATTACCGCGCCAACCTCGTGAAGGTGATGGGACAGCGGGCGGTGACCGCCGCCGGCTAGCCGCTATCCCTCCTGAACCTATGCAGACGGCGCGCAGCGATGCGCGCCGTTCGCGTTTTGCTGGCATTCCAGCCGAAAAGGCTTGCCACATCCCCCATAAGGCGAGAGAATTTAGCTAATCAGCTAATTAAAAATACCGTCAGACGGACGGTCGCGGGGAGTGGACTCATGACGTTCGGCAGCACCAATCGCCACGGCACCCAATCGCCTGACCGCGCCCTTGGCGGCAGCGCGCCCGCCTGACGCCGGACGCACCGGCTCTCTGCGGACAAGACCCTTCGACTACCCCTTCACAGCAACAACGGAACCATCACGTGCTCGACAAGCCCGCCTCCCAAACCGCCGCTCGCACCTCGGGCCCGCTCACAGGCTTCCGCATCGTCGAATTCGCCGGCATCGGTCCCGGTCCGTTCGCCTGCATGCTGCTCGCCGACATGGGCGCCGAGGTCATCACGCTGGACCGGGTCGGCGCGGGCAAGAATTTGAAGGCAGTGGCAACCCGCGGCCGCAAGGTCATCGAGCTCGATCTCAAGAACAAGGCGGCCATTGCCGAAGTACTCGACCTGCTCAGCCATGCCGATGCACTGATCGAAGGCTTTCGTCCCGGCGTGATGGAGCGCCTCGGCCTCGGCCCTGATGTCGTGCTCGCGCGCAATCCGAAGCTGGTCTATGGCCGCATGACCGGCTGGGGCCAGGAAGGCCCGCTGGCCAACGCCGCCGGCCACGACATCAACTACATCTCGATCACCGGCGCACTCGCTGCGATCGGCACCAAGGAGAAGCCGGTGCCGCCACTCAATCTGGTCGGCGATTTCGGCGGCGGCGCGCTCTACCTCGTGGTCGGCGTGCTCGCGGCGCTGCTGGAAGCGCAGAAGTCCGGCAAGGGCCAGGTGGTCGATACCGCGATGTGCGACGGCGCGGCTTCGCTGATGTCGATGTTCTACGACATGGCCGCGCAGGGCCGCTGGAGCGGCGGCCGCGACCAGAATTTCCTGGACGGCGGCGCGCATTTCTACGGCGTCTACGAATGCTCTTGCGGCAACTTCATCTCGATCGGCTCGATCGAGCCGCAGTTCTACGCACTGCTGCGCAAGCATGCCGACCTGACCGACGCCGACTTCGACGCCCAGATGGACCGCAAGGCCTGGCCGGCGCTGAAGGCGAAGCTGGAAAAGGTGTTCAAGAGCAAGTCGCGCGCCGACTGGTGCAAGATCATGGAAGGCACCGACATCTGCTTCGCGCCGATCCTCACCATGGAGGAAGCGCCCAAACATCCGCACATGGCGGCCCGCCAGGTGTTCGTCGAACGCCACGGCGTCACCCAGCCCGCGCCTGCACCGCGCTTCTCGCGCACGCCGTCCGCCATCCGTGAGCCGGAATTGGCGAGCATTGGCGATGTGACGACCGAGTGGAAAGCGACGAAATAGATCGCGCTGTCGTCCCGGCGAAAGCCGGGACCCATAACCCCGGAACGTCGGTGTAGCGCACCATTATTCCGCGGGACTGCCACCCGGCAAACTCGATAGATTCCGCGGTATGGGTCCCGGCTTTCGCAGGGACGACACCTTGCTTTGCGCTGGCCTGGCTCTACGACACGCTTACGCGGCGTGGTCGACCTTGAGCACGCCGCGACGGATCTGGTCTTCCTCGATCGATTCGAACAGCGCCTTGAAGTTGCCTTCGCCGAAGCCGTCGTCGCCCTTGCGCTGGATGAATTCGAAGAAGATCGGGCCGATCGCGTTCGCCGAGAAGATCTGCAGCAGCACCTTGGTCTGGCCGCCGTCGACAACGCCCTCGCCGTCGATCAGAATGCCATTCGTCTGAAGCCGCGCAACGTCTTCACCGTGCTTCGGCAGGCGGGCATCGATCCGCTCGAAATAGGTGTCGGGCGGCGACGGCATGAACGGCAGGCCGTCCGCGCGCAGCCTCTCGACCGTCGCGTGGATATCGCGCGCGCCGCAGGCGATGTGCTGGATGCCCTCGCCGTGATAGACGTTGAGATATTCCTCGATCTGCCCGGAATCGCCGGCATCCTCGTTGATCGGAATCCGGATCTTCCCGTCCGGACTGGTCAGCGCGCGGGAGAACAGGCCAGATGCGCGGCCCTCGATGTCGAAGAAGCGGATCTGGCGGAAGTTGAACAGTTTTTCGTAGAAGCCAGTCCAGACATCCATGCGGCCGCGATGCACGTTGTGGGTGAGATGATCGATGTAATAGAGGCCCGAGCCCGCCGGGCGCGGGTTGGCGGCGCCCAACCACTCGAACTCGGCATCATAGGCCGAGCCCTTGGCGCCGTAGCGGTCGACGAAATAGAGCAGGCTGCCGCCGATGCCCTTGATCGCGGGCACATCGAGCGTCTTCGCGGCGGACGACACATCCGCCGGCTCCGCGCCGAGCGCGATCGCGCGCTCATAAGCGTGCTTGGCATCAACCACACGGAACGCCATCGACGGCGCGCACGGGCCGTGCGCGGCGACGAAGTTGAAGCCGTGGGTGCCAGGCTGCTCGTTGACGAGATAATTGATGTCGCCCTGGCGATAGACCGTGATCGCCTTGGTCCGGTGCCGGGCGACCGCGACAAACCCCATCAGCTTGAACAAAGCGTGCAGCTCAGCCGGATTGGGGTGGGCATATTCGACGAACTCGAAGCCGTCGGTGCCCATCGGATTGTCGGTGCTGATTTCGGCCGGCGGCGCATCGTGCGGAAACGGACCCATAGCGGTAACTCCCTGATTTGTCTCAAGATCATTTTCCGTCACCTGCTGCGCAACGTGCGTGCAAATTGAGGCTCGTTTCGCTATTATTACGCATGACTCGTGCACAGAATGGACATTTTATGCATGCCGGAAGTCGACGCCTTCGACCTCAAAATGCTCGCCGCCCTGCAGGATGACGGCCGGCTGACCAACCAGCAGCTGGCCGACCTCGTCGGGCTATCGGCCTCGCAATGCTCGCGGCGGCGGATGCGGCTGGAGGAGGAGAAGGTGATCGCGGGCTATCACGCCGACCTCGCCGGCGAGGCGCTCGGCTTCGGCCTGATCGCCTTCATCCACATCACGCTGGCGACCCATTCGCCCGACAACGCCAAGCGGTTTCGCGAGCTGGTCAACCGGGTCGACGACATCCAGGAGGCCTACGCGCTGACCGGCGACGCCGACTACGTGCTCAAGGTGATGCTGCGCGACCTCAAGAGCCTGTCCGACATCGTCAACAACGTGCTGATGCCGCACCAGAGCGTGGCGCATGTGCGCTCATCGATCGTGCTCGACCGCCTGAAGGAAAGCACCAGGCTGCCGCTGAAATCTCTCCAGGCGTGATGGCTCAAATCGAGGGAATTCCGTCATTCGCTTCGGTGGCACGACCTGCGATCATTCCGCCAGCATCCAGTTAGAGAGACGACCATGGCGCTGCAGCTGCGACCGAACTGCGAATATTGCGACAAGGACCTGCCACCGAGCGCGCTCGACGCGCGGATCTGCTCCTATGAATGCACGTTCTGTGCGGATTGCGTCGAGACCAAGCTCGGCAATGTCTGCCCGAACTGCGGCGGCGGTTTTGCGCCACGTCCGATCCGCCCGGCCAAGCCGTGGCGGGCGGGAGTCTGCACCGTGAATCAGCCGCCGTCGGACAAGCGGGTGCACCTGAAATACAGCCGCGAGGACTGCGCGGCACATACCGCGCGCTTACGGGATATCAGGCCGGAAGATCGGTAATTCGGTTAGCCCGTCATTCCGGGATGGTCCGAACGACCAGACCCGGAATCTCGAGATTCCGGGTTCGATGCTCCGCATCGCCCCGGAATGAGACGTAGCTACTCCGCCGCGACGATCGTACCCTCGACTTCACCGAACCCGACGCGGTAGCCGTCGCCCTGGCACCAGCCGCGCATGACAAGCGAATCGCCGTCTTCGAGGAATGAACGCTTGACGCCGCCGGCAAGCTCGACCGGCTCGGTGCCGTTCCAGCTGATCTCCAGGAGACTGCCGCGCTGGTGCTTCTCGGGGCCGGAGATCGTGCCGCTGCCGAGCAGATCGCCGACATTCATCGCGCAGCCGCTGGAGGCGTGGTGCACGAGCTGCTGCACCGACGACCAGTACATGTACTTGAAGCTGGTGCTGCAGATGGTCTTCGCCTCGTTCATCGCACCGGCACGCAAGCTCACGTCGAGCGCGAGATCGTAATTGTTCGGCCTCGCCTGCTTCAGATAGGCCAGCGGTTCCGGCTCTTGCTTCGGGCCCTGCATCCGGAACGGCTCCAGCGCCTCGCGCGTCACCACCCACGGGCTGATCGAGGTCGCGAACGCCTTGGCCTGGAACGGGCCGAGCGGCACATACTCCCATTGCTGGATGTCGCGTGCGCTCCAATCGTTGAGGATGACGAAGCCGAAGATCATCTCCTCGGCCTGCTTCTCGGTCAGCATCTCGCCCATCGCCGATCTCTGCCCAACGACGACCCCCATCTCCAGCTCGAAGTCGAGCCGCTTGCAGGGGCCGAAGCTCGGCACCTCGGCGGTCGGCGGCTTCAATTGCCCGCGCGGCCGTTTGACCTTGGTGCCCGACACCACCACCGTCGAGGCGCGGCCGTTGTAGCCGATCGGCATGTGCAGCCAGTTCGGCTGCAGCGCATTGTCCTTGCCGCGGAACATGACGCCGACATTGGTGGCGTGCTCCTTCGACGAATAGAAATCGGTGTAGCCGGACACCGCAAACGGCATGTGCAGCCTGACGTCGGCCATCGGCACCAGCGCCCGCGCGCGCAACTCCTTGTTGTCGCGCAGCTCCGGATGATCGGCGCGCAACAGCTCGCTGATCCGCGCCCGCGTCGCCGACCACACTTTCGGCCCGAGCGCCATGAATGCGTTGAGCGACGGCTGCGAGAACACGCCGAGCGGCCCGACATCGAGCCGCGAGTCCTGCTCGAGCTCCCAGAGGTCGAGCACGTAGTCGCCGATCGCGACACCGACGCGCGGCGCCAGTCCATTCGCGGAGAACACGCCGTAGGGCAGGTTCTGGATCGGAAAGTCGGAGGTCGGGGCGACGTCGATGAAGGAGCGGAGCTTGGGGTCGTTGGGGTGCGGCATGATTTTCTCAATGCAGTAATGGTGATGCCATTTTCGCCACCCTCCCCTGGAGGGGGAGGGTCGGCTCGCATGGAGCGAAGCGAAATGCGAGAGGGGTGGGATGATCCCTCCACTCGGGGACCGCCTCAAGGGAGAGACTGTCACCCCACCCCGCCGCTCATTTCATTCGCGTCGACCCTCCCCCTCCAGGGGAGGATGAAGGGCTACGGCTTGGTCGGGTCGAACTTCTTCTCCAGTCCCTTCCAGCAATCCGAGTAATCATCCTGCAGCGTCGACGACTTCGCCGCGTGCTCGGTCACGCGCTGCGGGAAACGGGTCTCGAACATGAAGGCCATCGTGCCGATCAGCTTGACCGGCTTGAGCTCACCGTTGCTGGCATGCTCGAAGGCTTCGCGGTCGGGGCCGTGCGGCAGCATCATGTTGTGCAGCGAGATGCCGCCGGGCACGAAGCCCTGCGGCTTGGCGTCGTAGACCCCGTAGATCAGCCCCATGAACTCCGACATGATGTTCATGTGGTACCACGGCGGGCGGAAGGTGTTGTCGGCCACCATCCAGCGCTCCGGGAAGATCACGAAGTCGATATTCGCGGTGCCGGCGGTCTCCGACGGCGAGGTCAGCACCGTGAAGATCGACGGATCGGGATGATCGAAGGCGATCGCACCGACCGGCGAGAAGGTACGCAGATCGTATTTATAGGGCGCGTAATTGCCGTGCCAGGCGACCACGTCGATCGGCGAATGCGGCAGCGTGGTCTTGAACAGCGAGCCGCCCCATTTCACGAAGAGCTCGGTCGGCGTGTCCTTGTCCTCGTAGGCGGCGACCGGCGTCAGGAAGTCGCGCGAATTGGCCAGGCAGTTAGCACCGATCGGGCCGCGCTCCGGCAGCGTGAAGGCGCCGCCGTAGTTTTCGCAGAGATAGCCGCGCGCAGGTCCATTCGGAATCTCGACGCGGAACTTGACGCCGCGCGGGATCACCACGATCTCGCCGGGCTCGGCATCGATGCGGCCGAACTCGGTGACCAGGCGCAGGTTGCCCTGCTGCAGCACGAACATCATCTCGCCGTCGGCATTGTAGAAATGCTGGTCGACCATCGATTTGGTGATGAGATAGACGTGCGCCGCCATGCCGGCCTGGGTGTTCGCATCGCCCGCCGTGGTCATGGTCTGCACGCCCTGCAGGAAGGTCATGTCTTCCTTCGGGATCGGCGCGGGGTCCCAGCGCAGTTGCGCGATCGGCATGTCGTATTCGTGGCATGGCGCGGTGCGCCACAACCCGGCATCGGCCTTGGCGAAGCGGCCGGAGTGCCGCACCGACGGACGGATGCGATACAGCCAGGAGCGCTCATTGGTACCGCGCGGCGCCGTGAACGGCGAGCCGGAGAGCTGCTCGGCGTAGAGCCCGTAGGCGCAGCGCTGCGGCGAGTTGCGCCCCATCGGCAGTGCGCCGGGCAGTGCCTCGGTCTCGAAACTGTTGCCGAAGCCGGACATGTAGCCCGGGGTGACTTGCCCCGAGCTGCGCACGATCTGATCAGGCGAGGTATTGATGTTCATGTCTATCCTCCTCCTTGCAGGGCGGCCCACATTTCCTGGTCGCGCTTGTCGGTCCAGATCACGGGATCGTCGATCCCTGACGCCTCGTCATAGGCACGCGAAACGTTGAACGGCAGGCAGTGCTCGTAGATCGCGAAGCTCGAGAACTTCGGATCCATCACCTCGCGCGTCGCCGCCATCGATTCTTTCAGGCTGCGGCCCCTGGCGACCGACGATTCGGCGGCGCCATAGAGCGTGGTGACGAAATCGCGGGTCATCGCGATCGCATCGCGGCCGGTCTCGAGGCCCTTCAGCGCATCGCCGCGGCCCGGCGCGATCGCCTTCGGATTGAAGGCGCGGATCTCGTTCAAGGTCATCGGCCATTCGCGCAGATGCGCGTCGCCGCAATAGCAGGCCGAGTGATATTCGATCAGATCACCCGAGAACATCACCTCGCATCCGGCACCCAGGCGACGATGTCGCCCGAGGTATGGCCGGCGCCGAGCTGCATCAGCCGCACCTCGCGCTTGCCGAGATAGATCGACATCTCGCCCTCGAAGGTCAGCGTCGGCCAGGTCAGGCCGGGAATGCTCGCCGCATCCTGAAACAGGCGCGGGAAGCGTCCGTATTCGGAATCCCAGTCCTGCTGGCCGCGCTCATGGATCAGGCGATAGGTCTCCTGCGAGGCCACGATGCCCTGCGCGTGATAGGCCGAGGCGCCGAGCACGCGCACCGCGTGATAATGCGACAGCACGACATATTTGATCGGCTTGTCGGTGACGGTCTTGACCCGCTCGATCACCTTGTTGGCCATCGCCGGCGTTGCCTGCGCGTCGAACACCAGGCAGCCATCGTCCCCGACGATCACCGCGGTGTTGGGATCGCCCTCGGCGGTAAAGGCATAGAGATCAGTGCCGATCTCGGAGAAGGTGACCTTCTTCTCCCCGAGATCCGTGGTCGATGCGAAACCTTTGGCCATCAGTTCAATCCTGTTCGTTTGATCGGTGCTATTGTTGTTGCTGTTGCTGCTGCTGGCTCGCGTCCGGCATCCGCCGCTTCGCCAGTGCGATCGCCTCGCGCAGCACGTCGAGATCGCCGATATGGTTGGCGAGCACCAGAACCAGCGCGGCATCGAGATCGGCGCTCTGCGCGTCGGTGAGGCCGCGATGCGCCTCAACGATGGCGCGGAAGGCGTCATCGGGCTTTGCGAAGTTCGAACTGGTCGACAGCGCCATCAGCTACACCTCAATTCAGGCCGGATGCGCGCGCCAGCGCCGCATCGAGCGCAGGCCGCGCTGCATTCCGAAAGCGCGCCGCGACATAACCATCCGGCCGCAGCAGATAGGCGGTGCCGGGCTCCGCATCGTAACGCTTGCCGGCAAGACCCTGTGCGTCGATCAGGCCGTTATCGCCACCGACCCGGATGGTGCCGACGCCCTCGGGGAGGTCGCAGCCCTTGCCGTTGCCAAACTCCAGCAGCGTGAAGCGCGTTCCCTGCTTGATGAAAACCTCGGTCAGATAGCTGGAACCGCCGCCCTGCTCCGTCACCGGTGCATCCGGCATCGAGGCGCCCGGCCGCGGGCCGCCGCGCCAATTGTCGCGATCGCCGCTCGACAGCGGCGTGTCGTAGACCGACGGCACCGACAGCCGCCCGCCATTGACCATGCGCTTGCCGAACTCGGTATCCTCGGCGAGCGACAGCACCGCCTGGCGCAGCCGCGCCTCCTGCTTCGTCACCGGCGCCATGAAGTCGGTCGAGCGCGTGGACTCGCGGATGTTCTCGTCCGCCGCCGCGCTGCGCTCGATGTGATACGTCTCCAGCAGGCCTTCCGGCGACAGCCGGCGCAGCACGCGGTCGAGCTTCCACGCCAGATTCTCGGCGTCCTCGAGCCCGGAATTGGCGCCGCGCGCGCCGAACGGCGACACCTGATGGGCGGAATCGCCGGCGAAGATCACCCGGCCGTGGACGAACCTGGCCATCCGGCGGCACTGGAACTTGTACAGCGAGATCCACTCGAACTCGAACTTGTCATGCCCCAGCATGCGCTCGATTCGCGGCCGGACATTCTCCGGCTGCTTCTCGGCGATGGGATCGGCATCCGGATTGAGCTGCAGGTCGATGCGCCAGATGTCGTCCGGCTGCTTGTGCAACAGCGCCGAGCGCCCGGCATGGAACGGCGGATCGAACCAGAACCAGCGCTCGGTCGGGAATGCCGCCGTCATCTTGACGTCGGCGATCAGGAACTGGTCCTCGAACACCTGGCCCGCGAACTCGGCGCCGACCATCTGCCGCAGCGAGGAACGGGCGCCGTCGCAGGCGACGACAAACGACGCATGCACCTGGTAGGAGCCTTCAGGCGTTGCAATGGTCAGCGCGACGCCGTCATTGCGGCTCTCCAGCGCGATCACCTTGTTGCGCCAGCGCAGATCGATCTCAGGCAGTTGCTCGACGCGGTCGACCAGGTAGGCCTCGGCATAGAACTGCTGCAGGTTGATGAAGGCGGGCCGCTTGTGGCCCTCTTCGGGAAGCAAATTGAACTGATAGAGCTGCGAGGCGCCGTGAAAAATCTTGCCGACGCTCCACACCACGCCCTTCTCGACCATGCGGTCGCCGACGCCGAGCCGATCCCAGAACTCCAGCGAGCGCTTCGAGAAGCAGATCGCGCGCGAACCCTCGCCGATCCGGTCGGCGTCGTCGAGCAGCACCACGCGCTGGCCGCGCTGCGCGAGATCGATCGCGAGCGACAGTCCGACCGGCCCGGCGCCGACCACGACGACCGGATACTCCGCCACATTGGCACCCGACCGGTCCTGGTCGGGGTGACGACGATAGCCGAACTGGGTTTTGGCCTGTGCCGAACTGGCTGATGCCATTTCTTGACCCTACTTGCGTGACCCTGGATGTTCCCTTGAGCCTTGTCCGTTCCGATTTAATCGGAACGGGGCTCTCGCTTCTTGTTTTGACGCGTTTTCTTCACGCGAACCGGTATCCACTTCGCTCGAAAACGCTCTGATGCTGCCGGCTTCTGGCTGCGTCTTGTGTGACTGGTTTACGACCAAGACCTTGCGAGCCGGCCGCGACCTTGCTAAATTAGTCTCACTTGCAACTATCTTAAACTCCCAGTCGGCCCCGCCGTCAACTCATATTGGAGGAATTTTTGGCCAGGACCTCTGCAAGCCAGCCTCCAACCCGGCCGCGCAGCGCCGTGGAAGCGGACGCGCGCGACGATGCCGCGCCGGCGAAGAAGCGCCTCGACCTGTTTCATTTCATGCCGTTCCGCCTCAACCGGGTGGCGGCCGAAGTGTCCTCGGCGCTGTCGAGCGAGTATCAGGCACGCTACGGCCTCGACATTCCCGAGTGGCGCGTGCTCGCCACGCTCGGCTTCCGCAGCGATCCCTGCAGCGCGCAATACATCGCGCATTGCACCCGCACGCATAAGTCCACCATCAGCCGCGCGGTGTCGGCGCTGATGGAGCGCGAGATCGTCGAGCGCGTCGAGAACGCCGACGACCGCCGCGAATTCCGCCTGCGGCTGACCAGGAAGGGCCAGGCGCTGTACGAGGAGCTGATCCCGCGCCTGTTGCGCAAGGAGCAGGAGATCCTGTCCTGCCTCTCGGCGCAGGAGCGCCGCGACCTCGGCCGCCTGCTCGGCAAGGTCGAGAGCAGCCTCGAGCTGGTGCAGACCAGCGAAGAGGCCGACGCGAAGGACGTGTATTAAAGCCTCAGTCTCCGCTGTCGTCCTGGCGAAAGCCAGGACCCATACTCCGCAGCCGGAGTTGTGAACGGGACTCGTCGTTGCAGCGAAGCCCAACAACGAACATTTGTGGTTATGGGTCCTGGCCTTCGCCAGGACGACGCTGGTGGCTGACTGGCGCCCCGCCCTATCTCACGTCATTCCGGGCGTGCGCTGCGCGAGCCCCGGAATGAAGGTGGAGAGGACTACGCCTTGTCGATGTGCTTCGCGATCACGGGGAAGTAATTATCCTTCGATCCCTTGTCGATCGCCTCCTGCAGCACCGCGCCGATCAGCTCGGCACCGCGGATTGTGATGCCGGCATCGGCGGCAAGCTCCAGCGCGTAGGACAGATCCTTCAGCGCATATTCGGTCGAGAAGGCGCGCTCGGGAAACACGCCGGGCACGATCGCTTTCATGCCGTGGTTGCGCAGCGCGAAGCTGTCGGCCGAGCCCTTCGACAAGGTTTCGAGCAAGAGCTTCGGATCGACGCCATTGTGCTTGGCCACCGCGACCGCCTCAGCCAGCGCATTCACGGTCTCGAACAGCACCATGTTGTTGAGGATTTTTGTCACCTGCCCGGCGCCGACATCGCCGCAATTGGTGACGTCGGTGGCGAAACAGCGGATCAAGGGCTCGATCGCGGCGTAGAGCGCGGGCACCGCGCCGACCATCACGCTGAGCGTGCCGTCCTGCGCCGCCTGCCGCGTGCGCGCAATCGGCGCATCGGCCCAGGCTGCCCCCTTGGCCTTGAGCTGCGCGGCAAAGTCGCGGGTCTGGCTCACCGAGGAGGTGCCGAGATCGACCACGATTTGGCCACTCCGCACATTCTTCAGAATGCCGTCGCCCTCGAACACCGCGCGCACATGCTTGGCGCTCGGCAGGCAGAGGAACAGCACGTCGCTATGCTTGATGACGTCGGCGACCGTTTCAGCCACCTCGGCGCCGTCGGCGCGGAGCCGTTGCAACGGTTCGGCCGCAAGGTCGAACACTACGACGCGCTTGCCGCTCTTCTTGACGAGGTTGCGGCAAATCGGCTCACCCATCACGCCGAGGCCGATGAACCCGAGAGTCCTGTATTCAGTCATATCGCTGCTTCTTCTTGACGTTTCTTGAATGTTGGAGATGCGCCGCCCGAGCGACCAGGCTATTTCGCGAACGATCGCGATGGCGCCAGATGCAGGGCGAACGCATCGACCTTGTCGCTGGCGCGCGGATAGATCTCGCTGACGATCGGATCGTGTCCGGGGATGAAGCGATCGGGATGACCGGCGAGCCGCTCGACAGTCTCCCAGCCCTGCGCCATGTCGCCGACATTGTAGACGATCGGGAACGGGCTCTTCTTGTGCAGGTTCGCATAGTAGTGCGCGGCGTCCGACGCCAACACCACCGGACCGCGCGCGGTCTCGACCCGCACCACCTGCAGGCCGTCGGAATGGCCGCCGACGCGATGCACGGTGACGCCGGGCGCGATCTCGCCATCGCCGGAATGGAAGGTGACGCGCTCGCCATAGACGTGGCGGACCATCTGCGTGACATGTTCGATGGAGAACGGATGGCGCAGCATGCCGTTGCACATGCAGCGGCCGGTCGCGTAGCTCATCTCGCGTTCCTGCAGATGGAATTTGGCGTTCGGGAAGCGATCCAGATTGCCGGCGTGGTCATAATGCAGATGGGTGACGATGACGTCACGGATGGCGTCGGCGCTGACGCCGAAGCCGGCCAGCGCATCCACCGGGTTGAGCGTCAGCTTGCGGGCCCGCGCCTTGGCTTCCTCGGCGTTGAAGCCGGTATCGACCAGGATGTCGCGGCCGTGGCCGCGGATCAGCCAGACGAAGTAGTCGAGATCCTGCGCCGTGGTGTCGTGCGGATCGGGGACCAGGAAGTTGAGGTGAGGCGTGCGCGGCGACATCGTCGCATAGCGCAGGGCGTAGATCTCGTAGGCGTTTCCCATCGGTTCGCTCTTGTTTGCAGTCTTGTTTGCAGATCTTTTTTGAATGGCTTGCCGTCCCGGACACAAAGCCATCGCCTCGCGCAAAGGTCAAACCGCGCGGGGTACGACGAGTGCATGACAGGGCGGCCGCAGCCTCTGTGAATGCAATCACATTATCGGCTCGCCGGAACCAGCACCATGCCGGGACGGCGATGGCCGCCATGACCGCATGCTGTTGCACTGCGGCCTTATGATCGTCATCGCGATAAACGACGGCGCTACAAGCCGTTGACGGAGGTTTGGCGGTGGTTTGATAATAGGTATTCGCTAGAGTAAGGTTCCCGAGGCGCAGGCTGGAAGCGGCGCCATTTCATTGGAATGCCGCGATCTGGATTTGCCGCGATTATGAAAATCCGCCTTGCCTTGCTCGCCACGCTGATTTTTTCAATCGCGTCGCCTCTCCCTTCCTTCGCCGCCGGCGACCGCTTCGCGCTGGTCATCGGCAACGCCAAATATCCCGACGCCGACGCGCCGCTGAAGGAGCCGGTCAACGACGCCCGTGACGTCGCCGACGAACTCAAACGCGACGGCTTCACCGTCGAGGTCGGCGAGAACCTGACCGGTGACGGCATGCGCCGCGCCTTCGACCGGCTCTATGGCAAGATCAAGCCGGGCTCGGTCGCGCTGATCTTCTTCTCGGGTTACGGCATCCAGTCCAACCGGCAGAGCTACATGATCCCGGTCGACGCCCAGATCTGGGCCGAGGCCGACGTCCGCCGCGACGGCTTCAGCCTCGAGACCGTGCTCGGCGAGATCAACAGCCGCGGCGCCGGGGTGAAGATCGCCCTGATCGACGCCTCCAGGCGCAACCCGTTTGAGCGCCGCTTCCGCAGCTTCTCGGCCGGGCTCGCCCCGGTCATCGCCCCCAACGGCACGCTGGTGATGTATTCGGCCGCGCTGTCGTCGGTCGTCTCCGACAATGGCAGCGACCGCAGCCTGTTCGTGCGGGAACTCCTGAAGGAGATCCGCACCCCGGACCTGATGGCGGAGGAAACGCTGAACCGCACCCGCGTCGGCGTCACCCGTGCCTCGCGGCAGGAACAGGTGCCGTGGATCTCGTCCTCGCTGGCAGAAGATTTCTCGTTCATTCCAGGCGGAGCAGCCCCTCAAAGCGGCACGCCGGGATCGCCGAATGCCGCGCCAGCGCCGAGCGCATCGCCGTCAACCGAGGTCGCGACGGCACCGCCGGTCGCGCCCCCGCCGGCACCGCCCGCGGCAACGCCGACACCAGCACCGGCGCCTCCAGCCGCAACGGCACCGACGCCGCCGCCCGCCCCGCCGAAGCCCTCCGTCGCGACAGCACCGACGCTCCGCCGCCCGCGCCGAAGCGCCGGAGATTGCGCTGCCGCCGCCTGCACCTCCGCCGCCGGTGGTGATCCAGCCCACGCCGGCGCCGAGCAATTCGCCCGTGCTCGCCGACGATCCGACAATCAAGAGCCTGAGCGAGAAACTGGACAAGAACCCTGACGATGCGGCTGCGCTGTATCGCCGCGGCCAGGTCTATGCCAGCAAGGGTGCCTATGACCTCGCGGTGAAGGACTTCACCAATTCGCTGCGGCTGAACCCGAAGGACGTCGAGGCCTACAACAACCGCTGCTGGGTCCGCACCGTGATGGGCGACCTGCAGGCGGCCCTGAAGGACTGCAACGAGGCGCTGCGGCTGCGTCCGAACTTCGTCGATGCGCTCGACAGCCGCGGCCTGATGAACCTGAAGGGCGGGCAGAACAAGAACGCCATCGCCGATTTCGACGCCGCGCTGAAGATCAACCCGCGGCTGACCTCGTCGCTGTACGGGCGCGGCCTTGCCAAGAAGCGCAACGGCGCGGTCGCGGAAGGCGATCTCGACATCGCCAACGCCAAGGCGATGGACCCCAACATCGTCAAGGAATTCGCCGACTACGGCGTGCAATGACAAATCAAACGCAGCCGGCCCGCGACTCGAACCGCTGATGAAATTACGCGACTAATCAGAGGGTGCGTGCCGGGCAGCAATGCCGGCCAATCGATCTGAAGCGTTGCATGGAACCGCGCCAGCCTGCGCAGGAGGGACTGAAATGTTCAAGCCGTCGGCAAAGGCCGCGATCCTTTCAATCGTGACCGCCGGCGCCATGCTGTCGTTCGGCATGGCGGCCGCCCGCGCCGGTGACGATGTCACCGAAGACCAGATCATCAAGGCGCTGACGCCCGAGAAGAAGCCGCTGACCCGCGGCCTCTCGGTCGGCCCGCAGACCTCCGCGCCGGGATTGAACGCCGACCAGGCCAAGTTCATGCAGAGCGTCCGCGGCCGCGCCACCCGCTCGCTGTCCTCGACCGAACGCGATGAAATCGCGACCATCGTCCAGGACAAGCCGAAGATCGATCTCGAGATCAACTTCGACTACAACTCCGCCGACATCAGCGCGAAGTCGCTGCCCTCGGTGCAGGCGCTCGGCCGCGCCCTGACCAACCAGGACCTGAAGGGCTCGACCTTCGTGGTCGCCGGCCACACCGACGCCGCCGGCGGCGAGGAATACAATCAGGGCCTCTCGGAGCGCCGCGCCGACGCCATCAAGCGCTATCTGGTCGACAAATACGGCATCAATGGCACCGATCTGGTCACCGTCGGCTATGGCAAGAGCAAGCTCAAGGACCCGAGCCACCCGATGGCGGAGGTCAACCGGCGCGTCCAGGTCGTCAACGTCGAAAACAAGGACACGGCGTCCAAGTGATCTGGCCCAAGTGATCTGGTTCAAGTGATCCAGAGCCGATCGGCGGTGGCGTGGCCGCTTTTTGAGGTTACAATGCGTCCCGCACCCCGGCGGGGCGCATTTGCTTGAGGGCAGAAGCCCGGAGCAGCCCACAGGTGACCCGCCTCACACGACGTCAGGGCTTGATCCGGAACAATGGACACCGGCCTTCCGCAGGCTCAAGGAATACGATGGCGAGCGTGATGAGACTTCGACGAGCGCCCAAGACAATCCCTGTCGATACGCGCCAAGTTCTGGATTGATCAGGCGATGAATTTTTCCCAATACCTCAAGCCTGCGCTCGGCACGGTGGTTTTCCTCGCGCTGGCTGTCGCCTATTACGCGTTCGAGCACCGCTCCCATCCGGAGGAAAAAGAGACGCCCGGCCAGGCGCTGGTCGTGGTGACGAAATCGACCAATGCCTGCTTCTCCGACATGGTCCGCGTCACCGGCTTCATCGTGCCGCGCCGCGAAGCGCAGGTGAATGTCGACCAGGACGGCTCCAAGGTCACCGACGTGCTGGTCCGCGAGGGCGACACCGTGACCGAGAACCAGGAACTGGCGCGATTGACCCCGCCGCCGCAACAAGCGGCTCAAGGCAATGCCAAACCGGTCGTGCTGCGGGCGCCGGCGGCCGGCCTCATCACCGAGGTGCGCACCGCGCCCGGCGCGCCGGCATCGCCGCAGGCTCCGCCGATGTTCAAGATCTCGGTCAACAACGAGATCGAGCTCGACGCCGAGGTGCCGGGCTTCCAGCTCCTGAAGCTCAATCCCGGCGCCAATGTGCGGATCAGCCGCGACGACGCGCCCGACATCGTCGGCAAGGTCCGCCAGATCTCGCCGCAGATCGACCGCGCCACTCAGCTCGGTCACGTCCGCATCACCATCAACAACAATCCGACGCTGAAGGTCGGCATGTTCGCGCGCGCCAATATCGATGCCAAGCGCTCCTGCGGCGTCGCGGTGCCGCGCACCGCGATCGACCGCCTGACCCTGCAGGTGGTGAAGGGCAACACCGTCGAGACCCGCAGGGTGCGCGTCGGACTGACCTCGGACACCTCGACTGAAATCCTTGAAGGCCTCGACGTCGGCGAAATCGTCGTGGCCGATGCTGGCACCTCGCTGCATGACGGCGACCAGATCAAGACCATGTTCGCCGACGAACTCGATCGCACGCGATCACGCTAATTCGGGCACGCTAATGGCTTTGAACATCTCGGCATGGTCGATCCGGAACCCGCTTCCCTCGATCGTCTTCTCGATCATCCTGCTGGTGCTGGGGTGGGTCTCCTTCACCAAGCTCGCGGTGACGCGGCTGCCGAGCGCCGACATTCCGGTGATCTCGGTCGCGGTCTCGCAGTTCGGCGCCGCGCCCTCGGAACTTGAGTCGCAGGTCACCAAGACGATCGAAGACGGCGTCTCCGGCGTCGAGGGCGTACGCCACATCTCCTCGTCGATCACCGACGGCCTGTCGGTGACCACGATCCAGTTCGCGCTGGAGACCAACACCGACCGCGCGCTCAACGACGTCAAGGACGCGGTGACCCGCGTGCGCGCCAACCTGCCGCAGAACGTCACCGAGCCGCTGATCCAGCGCGTCGACGTGATCGGCCTGCCGATCGTTACCTATGCGGCGATCTCGCCCGGCAAGACGCCGGAGCAGCTCTCATACTTTGTCGACGAGTGGTAAAGCGCGCGCTGCAGGGCGTGCGTGGCGTCGCCCAGGTCGAGCGCATCGGCGGTGTCGAGCGCGAGATCCTGGTCTCGCTCGATCCCGACAAATTGCAGGCCGTGGGCCTCACCGCGGTCAATGTCAGCCAGATCCTGCGCGGCACCAATGTCGACGTCGCCGGCGGCCGTGCCGAGATCGGCAAGAACGACCAGGCGATCCGCACGCTGGCCGGCGCCAAGACCCTTAACGAGCTCGCCGGCACCATGATTCCGCTGTTCGGCGGCGGCGAGATCCGGCTCGACGATCTCGGCACCGTTACCGACACCATCGCCGACCGGCGCACCTTCGCCCGTTTCAATGGCGAGCCCGTGGTGGCGCTCGGCATCAAGCGCTCCAAGGGCGCCAGCGACGTCGTGGTCGCCGCCGCGGTGCAGAAGCGGATCGACGCGCTGAAGGTGGCCTATCCCGACGTCGACCTCAAGCTGATCGACACCTCGGTCGAATTCACCAAGGGCAATTACGAAGCTGCGATCTCGACCTTGTTTGAGGGCGCGATCCTCGCCGTCATCATCGTGCTGCTGTTCCTGCGCGACATCCGCGCCACCATCATCGCCGCGGTCTCGCTGCCGCTGTCGATTTTCCCGGCGTTCTGGGCGATGGACCTGCTCGGTTTCTCGCTCAACCTGGTCTCATTCCTCGCCATCACGCTGTCGACCGGCATCCTGGTCGACGACGCCATCGTCGAGATCGAGAACATCGTCCGCCACATGCGGATGGGCAAGACGCCGTATCGTGCCGCGCTCGAAGCCGCCGACGAGATCGGCCTCGCGGTGATCGCGATCTCGCTCACCATCATCGCGATCTTTGCACCCGCGAGCTTCATGTCGGGGATCGCCGGGCAGTTCTTCAAGCAGTTCGGTATCACCGTGTCGGTGCAGGTGTTCTTCTCGCTGCTCGCGGCGCGCTTCGTGACGCCGATGCTGGCGGCCTACTTCCTCAAGCATCACGACCACGACGATCCGCCGCCCGGCCGCATCCTGCGCACCTATCACAGCCTCGTCACCTGGTCGGTGAAGCACCACTACATCACCGTGCTGCTCGGCTTTGCGGTGTTCGCCGCTTCGATCTGGAGCATCACGTTGCTGCCGCAGGGCTTCCTGCCGGCGCAGGACACCGCGCGCTCGTTGCTCGCGATGGAGCTGCCGCCCGGCTCGCAGCTTGCCTACACCGAGAAGGTCACCGAGGAGATCGTGGCGCGGCTGCGCAAGCGGCCCGAGGTGCGTAGCGTGTTCGTCGACGGCGGCCGGGTGCCGCCGGGTATCCAGGAGGTGCGGCGCGCCGCATTGATCATCAACTACACGCCGAGGCCGACCGCAGGATCACCCAGCGCGAGCTGGAGCTGTCGATCGGCAAGGAGCTCGACAACGTTCCCGACATCCGGTTCTGGTTCCTCGACGAGAATGGCCTGCGTGCCATCTCGCTGGTCGTCACCGGCACCGACAGCAATATCGTCAACAACGTCGCCAGCGAGCTGGCGACGCAGATGAAGCGGATCCCGATCATCGCCAATGTGATCTCGGAGACCGCGCTCGACCGGCCCGAGCTGCGCATCCGACCGCGCGCCGAGCTCGCGGCGCGGCTCGGCGTCTCGACCGAGAGCCTGTCGCAGACCATCC
Source organism: Bradyrhizobium viridifuturi (assembly GCF_001238275.1). GTDB lineage: Bacteria > Pseudomonadota > Alphaproteobacteria > Rhizobiales > Xanthobacteraceae > Bradyrhizobium > Bradyrhizobium viridifuturi. The sequence goes on along the minus strand of NZ_LGTB01000048.1, from coordinate 12,944 downwards.
GCGTCGCCACCATCGGCGACGTCGGCCCGGCGCTCGCCAAGTTCGACGCCGGCGACCGCCAGGTGCCGATCCGCGTCCAGCTCGAAGACAATGCGCGCAGCGATTTGCAGATGCTGGAGCAGCTGCGCGTGCCGCTCGGCCAGCGCGGCGAGCGCGGCGGCGTGCCGCTCTCCGTCGTCGCCGACATCCAGCTCGACCAGGGCCCGACCAGCATCAACCGCTACGACCGCGAGCGGCAGGCGACTGTCGCTGCCGACTTGGTCGGCAATGCCGCACTCGGCGATGCCACCAAGCTGATCTACGACCTGCCGGTCATGAAAAGCCTGCCGAAGGGTGTCAAGGTCAGCCCGTCGGGCGACGCCGAGAGCCTCGCCGAGCTGTCCGACGGCTTCGCCACCGCGATCACCGCCGGCCTGATGATGGTCTATGCCGTGCTGGTGCTGCTGTTCGGCACCTTCCTGCAGCCAATCACCATCCTGTTCTCGCTGCCGCTCTCGATCGGCGGCGCGATCGGCGCGCTGCTTCTGACCGGCAAGCAGCTCACCACGCCGGTGTGGATCGGCATCCTGATGCTGATGGGCATCGTCACCAAGAACGCCATCATGCTGGTGGAGTTCGCGGTGGAGGCGATCCGCGACGGCAAGGCGCGCGAAGAGGCCATGATCGACGCCGGCATGAAGCGCGCCCGGCCGATCGTGATGACCACGATCGCGATGGCCGCCGGCATGATGCCGTCAGCGCTGGCGTTCGGCGCCGGCGGCGAATTCCGCTCGCCGATGGCGCTCGCGGTGATCGGCGGCCTGATCTTCTCGACCGTGCTGTCGCTGGTGTTCGTGCCGGCGATGTTCATGGTGATGGACGACATCGGCGGCCTGATCTGGCGCTTCGGCAAGCGGCTCGTGGTCTCGCATGCCGACCACGAGCTGACCCCGAGCGAGCCGAAGCCCGACGAGACCAAGCGGCAGGGCGGCCCGTCGAGCATGATCTCGCCCGCCGCGGAGTAAATCAGGGTCCGCATTCCAGAAGTTGCGAGCCGGCTGCACTCTCGGTGTGGTAGAGTAGCGGTCTTTCAGACCGGAGAGGAGGGCTCCCGATGACAGACCGCGAAGCAATCCATCGCTTGATCACTGAGGCATATGCCGCGCGCAACAAGGGCGACATTGATGAGCTGATGAAAGCATTTGGCCCCGGCGCGAGTTTCGAACTGGTCGGTGACAAAGAGGCTCTTCATCTGACCGGCGCCGTCGAAGGGCACGCGAATGTCCGGCAGGCGCTGTCGGATTTCATCACGGCGTTCCAGTTCGTGGATCGCAAGGTCACGAGCTTCCTCATCGATGGTGACCGCGTCGCCGTGCACTCGACCATCACGGTCCGCTTCATTCCGAAGGACATCACCGTCACGACGGAGGTCGTCGACCTCTTTAGGATCGAGAACGGCAAGATCGCCGAACTCGTCGAGTTCGGCGATACGGCGCTCCTGAGGCAAATCACGTCACCCTAGCGGTCGGGTCAGTAGAGCCTCGTGCGATAGGCCTCTTCCATCGCCTTCTCGGCGACCTCGACGTCGATGGCGGCGGTCTGCTCGGCGATGATCCGGCCGAGCGTCGGGAAGCTGTTGCGTTCGACCTGCGCAGCGGGGCTCCACAGCTTCGAGCGCATCAGCGCCTTGCCGCAATGGAAGTAGACTTCATCGACATACACCTTGAGGCCGATGATCGGCGTCACGTTCTGCACCGTCAGCGGGGTCAAGAGATCCGGCTCCTGCGAAATCTCCGCCCGCCCGTTGATGCGCAGGGTCTCGTTGATGCCCGGCACCATGAAGATCAACCCGACCCCGGGCGACGCGATGATATTGCCGAACGTATCGACGCGGTTGTTGCCGCGCCGGTCCGGGATCAGCAGCGTCTTGTCGTCAATCACCGAGACGAAGCCGGGCGCGTCGCCGCGCGGGCTGGCGTCGGCATGACCGTTGCCGTCGCTGGAGGCGATGATGAGGAACGGCGAGAGCGCGATGAAGTCGCGGCAGAACTTGTCGAGATGGTGGAGGACCTTCTTCTCGGCGAGCGGGCTCACCTGCCCGAAATGGCCGCGGAGATCCTCCTGCGACTTGACCGGTGGCTTGCCGCCCGCGCCCTGCTGATCCATGGCGAATCTCCCTTTTTGGTCAGTCTATAGCACGTCGATCCCTGAATTGATGCTTCCCGCACGGTGCGCATTTGCCGCGCCCGGAGAGAGCGCGGCGTCATGAGGGACTCCGCCGCAGGTGTCTTTGTCGATGCGTTTGAGGGACGAAGATGTGCTCGGCGATCTCGCTGCGCCAAAAAACGCAACACCCGGAACGCAAAACCCCTGCGGTCAACGGGAAAGAGACCGCAGGGGTTTGCAGGTGGATGGCGTGAGGCCAGCAAAGCTGGGTGTCACCCCAAGGACCGGCGGGCCGATGAAAGCGATACCGGCCTCGTCATGCAAGCACGTCTTTTAGGCAGGAGTGCGTCAGCATTCGCAAGCGACGCGCGCGAGAGGATCAAATCCTCGCGCGCGCGTTGCATGCCATCATTTCTTGGTCGACGCGTTTTCTTGACGCGAGCCGGCGACTACTTCGCTCGAAAACGCTCTAATCGTTGCGCGCGACCGCCGTCAGCTTGGTCATGTTGTGCAGCATGATCCGGCCGCGCTGCAGGTCGACGATGCCGTCCTTGCGCCAGGTCTGCAGTTGCCGGTTGACGCTCTCGCGCGCGGCGCCGACGAATATGCCGAGCTGTTCCTGCGAGATGTGCACCTCGGAGCCGAAATCCTCGGCCAGCGCACAGAGCCGGCGTGCAAGTCGGACCGGCAATGGCTGCAGCACGGATTCTTCCATCCGCTCGCTCTGCCAGCGGATGCGCTGGCACAGCAATGCGATCAGCCTGACCGCGACCTTCGGCTCACGCTCGAGGAAGCCGAGGAAATCCTCCCGCCGCAAGACGAACAACTCGGTGGGCTCGCCCGCGGTCGCATCCGCGGTGCGATCCTGGCCGTCGAGGACGGCGACTTCGCCGAACAGATCGCCGGATCCCATGAAGTTCAGTGTGAGCCGGCTGCCGTCGGAGGCCCCAGTCTCGATGCGCATCTGGCCGCGGCGGACCCCGAACAGGGCGTCGCCGGGATCGCCTTTCTGGAACAGCACCTCGCCGGTGGCGAGCTGCTGGGTGTGGCAGAGGCCCGAAAGCCGCTGCAACTCGTCCGCACCGAGATCGGCGAACATCGGGTTCATTTTCAGAATGACCGCAAATTCGGCCTGTTTGCTCATTGTATTGCCTTCCAAATCCATCCGAGCGGTCCCCTGACGCCCGGTTAGCAAAAATCACCCTCATAAGAGTGTGTGAGAGGTCACATAAGTTCATGCTGGTAACGGATTATTTTTGCGGTCATTGCAGCGAGGCCTCGTTTGCGGGGTAATCTCGTGCGACCGGCCGTGCCTTTGCGCGGTGGAACCCTGTCCGCCCGGCCTGGAATATCGAGATGAGAGCACTGAAATTCGCCGGGGCCGCCATTGCTGCCGTGATCGTGATCGTCGCCCTGGTGGCCGCGGTCGGGATCCCGTCCTCCTTCCTGACGTCTGCCATTACCGAGCGGGTCGAGCGCGAGACCGGCTTCAAGCTCAGCATCAATGGCGGCGCCAAGGTTAGCCTCTGGCCGACGGTCAATCTGACGCTCAGCGACGTCGTGTTGCAGGACCCGCGGGAGCGCGAGGCCGGCAGCCGGTTCGCAGCGAGCCGCGTCGCAGCCGAGATGACGCTGGCGAGCCTGTGGTCGGGCCGGCCGACATCACCGACCTCGTGATCGAGAAGCCGGTGGTCAATCTGCCGTTGCAGCGCGAGCGCACCCGCGACCACAATCCGCCGGCGAAGTCCTCCACGTCCGATCAAGGCGGCATCACGATCCGGCATGTCGGCATCACCGGCGGCACCATCGTGTTCTCCAATGTGCGCGACCGGGTCGAGAACCGGGTCGAGGCGCTGAAGCTGGACGCGACCATCGGCGACGACCGCAAGATCGTCGTCACCGGTGACGCGCGCACGGGCGACAAGCCGCTGAAGTTCGAGATCCGCGCGACCGCGCCGCAGGCGCCGCTCGAGCGCCAGAACGTGCCGGCCGAATTCACCATCGATGCGCCCGGCCTGTTGCCGGCGACGATCAAGGCCAATGCGGAAGCGCGGTTGAACGGCACGGTTGTGATGTTCAACGGCGTATCCGGCACGCTCGGCGACGGCGGCTTCACCGGCTGGGCTTCGGTGGATTTCGCCAGCAACAAGCCGCTGGTGAAGCTCGATCTCGACTTCCAGCGCATCTCGATCGCGATGCCGCCGGACCAGTCCGGAACCACGCAGCCACTGGGCACCAACAGCTGGAGCAACGCCTCGATCGATCTTGCCGGGCTCAACTATGTCGACGCGCAGGCGCGCATCTCGGCGGCGGAGCTCGTGATCGGCGATGGCCGCTTCGCGCAGGCTGCGATCGAGGCGTCGGTCGACAGCGGCGTGCTGAAGGGTAAGCTCACCAATCTCGGCGCCTATGAGGGCACCGCCAATGGCGACGTCACCATCGACGCGAGAAGCGCGACACCGACCTACGCGTTGCGGCTCGACCTTGCCGGCGTGCGGGCGCTGCCGGTGCTGAACAGCCTCGCCGAGTTCGACAAGCTCGACGGCAGGATGCAGGCGAAGCTCGCGCTGACCTCGCAGGGCAATAGCGAGCGCGCCATCGTCGGCAATCTCGGCGGCACCACCTTCGTCGTGTTCCAGGACGGCAAGATCCTCGGCCTCAACGTCGCGCAGATGATCCGCAACCTCACCACCGGCACCTTGTCCGGCTGGCAGCAGGGTGAGGCGCTGTCGACCGATCTCAGCCAGCTCTCGGCCTCGTTCAAGCTCGACAAGGGCCAGGCCGTCACCACCGATCTCAACCTGATCGGTCCGCTGGTGAAGATGAGCGGGGTCGGCACGATCGATCTCAACACCCGCCAGATCGGGTTCCGCGTCGAGCCGCAGCTGGTGATGACCACCGAGGGCCAGGGCCGCACCGGCAATCCGGTCGGCCTCGGCATTCCCGTGATGGTCGAGGGGCCCTGGGTCAGCCCGCGGATCTATCCGGAGATGCAGGGCATCCTCGACAATCCCCAGGCCGCCTATGCCAAGCTGAAGGAGATGGGCAAGGGCCTGTTCGGGGCGAACGGCCAGGGGCTGAGCCAGGGCCTCAACGGGCTCACCAACCTGCTCAACGGCGTGCAGGGCGGTGGAACCGGCACACAGCCCGGCACCGGTCAGCCACCTGGCGGCGGCGCCGGCCAGACCAACCCGCTCGGCGGGCAACTCGGCGACACCATCGGGAACCTGCTGCAGCAGGGCCTCTCCACCCTCAATCAAGGCAACGCCTCCCGCCCGAGCCGCAGCCTCGCCCAGCCCACCCCGGACGCACCGCAGGCCGCTGCGCCGCCGCCTAGCCCCCCGCCCGCCGACACTGCCGAGCAGCGCGACAACCCGGCGATGAACGACGTGCTGCGGCAGCTGTTCAATCGCTGATATTCCCGGATGTCCCACGCCAATATCGAAGGCCAACACGGCTAACCATGCGGCTGGAGGGGCCGCCCCACCCTGCCGATCCGTGCTAAACAGCGCGGGATACATTGGCGCACCCGACGGATTGGAGGGGACGGACGAGGCTGGATGAACGGGGCTACGGACAAGGGCAAGAACTGGTTCCTGCGCGGCGGCCTGTTCGCCAAATACGTCCTCGCGCTGGTCGGCCTCGTCGTGTTCGTGCTGGCGGTCAACGGCGCGCTCGAGACCTGGATCAGCTACCGCGGCATCAAGAGCACGCTGACCGACGCGATGAGCGAGAAGGCGGACGCCACCGCCAAGCACATCGAGCAGTCGCTCTCCGACCTCGAGCGCCAGATCTCCTGGGTGACCCGCGCCTCCTCCAACACGATCGAGCTGCGCCGCGCCGACTATGCCCAGCTGCTCGGCCAGGTGCCGGCAGTAAACCAGCTCACGCTGATCAACGGCCAGGGCCGCGAGCTGCTGCGGCTGTCGCGCCAGACCGTCACGGTGAACTCCAACGCCGATCTCTCCCGCGACCTCCGCTTCACCGAGGCGGTCGAGCGCGGCACCGCTTACGCGCCAGCGTATTTCCGCGACGAGCGGCCGTTTATGTCGATCGGCGAGCAGCATTCCGGCTTCAATGCCGGCGTCACCGTGGCCGAGATCGACCTGCGCTTCCTCAACGATTATTTCGGCGATTCCCAGGTCGGCCGCACCGCCTATGCCTATGTCGTCGACGCCAAGGGCCGCGTGCTGGCGAGCTCGTCGAAGGGGCCGGAGGTCGGCAAGGATCTCGCCGCGCTGCCGCAGGTCGCCGCGGTGCTCTCGCACAACGCTAGGCCGATCACCTCCGGCAAGGATGTCGACGGCAACGCGGTGCTGACAACAGCGACATCGGCGCCGAACCTCGGCTGGCACGTGTTCTATGAGCAGCCGACGTCGCAGGCGCTCTCCCCGATCCGCGACCAGCTGGTGCGCATCGCGCTCCTGATCGCGCTCGGCCTCGTGGTCGCGATCATCGCCGGCACCATCCTGGCGCGGCGCATGCTGGTGCCGATCACTGCGCTGCGCACGGGCGCGCGGCGGCTCGGCGCCGGCGATTTCGGCCATCGCATCGAGGTCAAGACATCAGACGAGCTGGAAGAGCTCGCCGGGCAATTCAACAGCATGGCCGGACAGCTTGCCGAGACCTACTCCGATCTCGAGGCCAAGGTGAAGGAGCGCACCCGCGACCTTGCGCAGTCGATCAACGAGCTGAAGGTGCTGGAGGAGGTCGGCCGCGCGGTGGCGTCCTCGCTCGACCTCAACGCCGTGCTGCCGACGGTCGCCGCCCGCGCGCTCGAGATCACCCATGCCGACGCCGTGCTGATCTATGGCTATGACGCCGCGCGGCGTGCATTCAACCTGACGCAATCGATCGGCATCGACGGCGACGCCGAAGGTCACCATCGCGCGATCGACGCTGACAACAGCCCGCTCGGCGAGGCCGCCGCCAAGGGCGAGCCGCTGGCGTTCCCGGATCTCGCCACCAGAGCGTTTTCGAGCGAAGTGGATACCGGTTCGCGTGAAGAAAACGCGTTGGGACAAGAGTCCCAGCCCGAGCATCCCTTGCGCGATGTCGTGGTCGGCGCCGGCTTCCACTCGGTGCTGGTGGTGCCGCTGGTCGACCAGCAGGGCGTGCTCGGCTCGCTGGTGGTGCTGCGCAAGGCGGCCGGCGATTTCCCCGCGGGCTTGATCGGCCTGATGAAGACCTTCGCGCACCAGGCCGTGCTGGCGATGCGCAATGCGCGGTTGTTCACCGAGGTCGACCAGAAGAGCCACGCGCTGGAACAGGCCAATTCCACCGTGCGCGAGCAGGCCGACAAGCTCAAGCAGCAGACCGAGCAGCTCACCGATTGGAACAAGTCGCTGGAGGCGCGGGTCGAGACCCAGCTCGGCGAGATCGAGCGCATCCGCAAGCTCGAGCGTTTCCTGGCGCCGCAGGTGGCGCAGCTGATCGCCTCGTCCGACAATCCCGAGGGCCTGCTCGAGAGCCACCGCCGCGAGGTGACGGTGGTGTTCTGCGACCTGCGCGGCTTTACGGCCTTCACCGAGGCGACCGAGCCGGAAGAGGCGATGAACGTGCTGCGCGAATACCACGCGGCGCTCGGAAAGCTGATCTTTAAGTATGAAGGCACGCTCGACAAATATGCCGGCGACGGCGTGATGATCCTGTTCAACGCGCCGATCCAGCTCGCCGACCACACCGCGCGCGCCGTGCGAATGGCGGTGGAGATGCGCGACACGGTCGGCCCGCTGACCGAGAAATGGCGCAACCGCGGCCATAGTCTCGGCTTCGGCATCGGCATTGCGCTCGGCTATGCGACGCTCGGCCAGGTCGGCTTCGAGCAGCGGCTGGAATATGCCGCGATCGGCAGCGTCACCAACCTCGCCTCCCGCCTGTGCGGCGAAGCCAAGCCCAACCAGATCGTGGTCAGCCGCCGCGTCTACGGCATGGTCGAGCCTTACGTCGAAGGCCGCGCCATCGACGACCTCGTCGTGAAGGGCTTCAACCACCCGATCCTGGCTGCGGAGATTCTCAGCTGGAAAGGCGAGCCATCAGCGGAAGCTGCGGCGGAGTGAGGCGCGTCACGGAACCGGTCCCGCGCCCGGCTTGTTTTCGCGCCAAACGGGTATATATTACCACTGTTCGATTAGCCGTTGCGCCTTGTTGAATGGTCCCATCGGCCTTCCTCCAAAGACATCGCCAGTTGAATTGGTGACGCGTCCATCACGCGAAATGTCTGCTTTGGAGAAGAGATATGGCAACAGGTACTGTGAAGTGGTTCAACGGCCAGAAGGGCTTTGGTTTCATTCAGCCGGATGACGGCAGCAAGGATGTGTTCGTTCACATCAGCGCCGTCGAGCGCGCCGGTCTGTCGGGCCTCGCCGAAGGCCAGAAGGTGTCGTTCGAGCTGAAGACCGACAAGATGCGTGGCAAGACCAGCGCCGAGAATCTTCAGCTGGCCTGAGTCCGCATCCTTCTGCGACCTGACGCTTCGCGTTGGTCGCAAAGGAAAGCCGGTTCAGGCTTTCCGGATGATGCTCAGCTCATGCCGCAGCGTCATTCCACGGATGTACTGGAGTGACTGCCAGGCCCGCTCGATCTGCACAGGTTGGGCGGGCCTTGGCGTATTTGAAGCAAGGATGACCATGGCCACCCGAACGCCGCCTGCTCCCACCCCCGACAGCCTCGCGCGCGCCGAACGCCAGCGGCTTGCGGCCGAAGAGGGTGCCCGCGCCATGGCCGATGTCGAGCGCGAGGCAATCGCCGTGCGCCAGAACATGGAGCGCCTGCGCGCGCTCCGCGAAGCCCGCGATGCCGATGCCGCGGCGCAGATGGAAGCGCCGACGGCCGCCAAGCCAAAGCCCACACGACGCGTCAAGCGCATCGTGCGCTGACGGACTGCCGCGCGCGAGCGGCGAAGTAAGCCCGCGCTCTCTCCCCACGTCGTCCCGGGCAAGCGTAGCGCGACCCGGGACCATAACCACAGGGCGAGGTTACGGCGCGACGCTGTGGCCGAGCATCGCACCACAATCGTCATTCGTGGTTATGGGTCCCTGCTTCCGCAGGGACGACAGCGAATATGCGGTCCCGATCTTGATTCGATTATCAAGCAGCTGAGAAAAGTGCGCCGGCATTCTCGCGACAAATCAACATCAAGTGAATCTGGTTGCCTCCGCAATCACGATCCCGACCACGTCCACCCCTCCCAGGAATAACCCATCCCCCTGCTCGCTCGCGTCATGACGGGCGCGTGCGAACGCGCGCCTGCGCGACAACAAGAACAAGCAGGATGGTCTGATGACGGGATTCGACGGGGCGCCGGCTGCGGCGTCGGTGGTGGCGCTGCACTGCTCGCTGGGGTCGGGTCGGCAATGGACGAAACTCGCGGCCGCGCTCGGCGGCGACGGGTTCATGGCGCCGGATATTTCCGGCTATGGTGTCGCCGCCTGCGGGCGCGACTGGCCGCGGACGCTGGATGGCGAGATCGCGCGGCTCGAGCCCTGGCTCGCCAAGGCCACCGGACCGATCCATCTGATCGGGCATTCCTATGGCGGAGCGATCGCGTTTCGGCTGGCGACCGCGTCGGCCTATGCGTCGCGCGTTCGCAGCCTGACATTGATCGAGCCGGTGCTGCCGACATTGCTGCGCGACACGCCCGCCGATGCGCGGCTGTACGAGCGCTTCGCAGGGATCGCGCGGGTGGTGTCGCAGGATATTTTCGACGGCGCGGCGCTGGAGGCGGTGGAGGCGTTCACCGCGTTCTGGGCCGGCTCCGGCCCGCGCGAGCAGTTCTCGCCGAGCGGGCGGCTGCGGATGATCGAGCAGGCCGACAAGCTGCCGTACGATTTCAACGCCGCGCTCGATCTCCACGGCGTGGCGGCGGCCGCGTCCGCGCTGAAGGTGCCGACGCTGTTGATGTCGGGCGGCTGTCGCCCTATGTGACGCAGCGCATCGTCGCCAAGCTCGCCGCGATCATTGATGGCGCCGAGCTGCGGCATCTGCCCGCCGCCGGCCACATGCTGCCGGTGACCCATGCCGAGCGGGTGAATCCGGAGATCCTGCGGCACATCTGGCGCGCGGAAGAACTGGCGAAGCTCGCGCTGGCAGGCGATGCCGGCGCGACAGAGACGGCGCAGCCGGCTGGTTCGGCGAGGCCGCATCTGGTAATGAGGAGGCCCTCATTTTGGGAATAGTTTGCAGATGAGTTTGCGGCTCCAGCGATTGATGGGTTTCGCTTCGCTCTACCCATCCTACGGACACCGCGCTTTAGCCGTGGCCGCCTCCGCGCTGTTTGTGCTCGCGGCCACTCCCGCGTCCGCCGCGGGCGAGGCCGACGCCGTGCCGAAGGGCGCGGCGGTGACGGTGCTGAAGGCCTCGAAATACTGCTTCGGCAATATCGTCGAGGTCTCGGGCATCGTGCTGCCGCGCGACGAGCAACAGGTGCGGCCCGACCGGTTCGGCTTGAAGGTCGCGGAGGTGAAGGCCGATCCCGGCGACACCGTCACCGCGGGCCAGGTGCTGGCGCGGCTGACTGACGGCGCCAACTCGATCAACCTCACGGCGCCGGTGGCGGGCACGATCTCGGCATCATCGGCGATCGTCGGCGCGCCGGCCTCCGGCAAGGACGCGCTGTTCTCGATCATCGCCAAGAGCGAATACGACCTGGTCGGCATGGTGCCGACCCGCGACATCGCCAAGCTGAAGACCGAACAGAGCGCAAAGCTGAAGATCATCGGTGCCGGCGAGATGGACGGCAAGGTGCGGTTGATCGCGCCAACCATCGAGCCGAACAGCCAGCTCGGCCAGGTGTTCGTCGGGATCGGCGGCAACAAGCGGCTGCTGGTGAATTCGTCCGGCCGCGCGCAGATCAAGACCGGGCAGAGCTGCGGCGTCGCGGTGCCGCTGACCGCGATCCTCTATTCCACCGCCGGCACCGTGGTGCAGGTGGTGCGCGGCGGCCGCGTCGAGACGCGGCGGGTGGAGACGGGATTGATGTCGGCCGGCCAGGTCGAGATCCGCGACGGCATCCAGGAGGGCGACATCGTCGTCGCCCGCGCCGGCGCGCTGCTGCGCGAGGGCGATCCGGTGCGCCCGGTGGGGGCGAGCGCCGACGCTAAGTGAGTGGGCACCGGATAAACGGTGTCGTCCCGGGCAAGCGAAGCGCGACCCGGGACCCATAACCACCAATGTGAATTGTCTTGAAGAGTTGTGGCCACAGCGCGCTTCAACAACGCCGCCCCGTGGTGATCGGTCCCTGCTTTCGCAGGGACGACGCGCGGAAAGAGCTCGGCCTCAGCCGCCGAGCTTGATGTCTTCCAGCAGCGAGGACGACACGCTCGGCACCTGCTCGCCTTCGCTCGCGCGCGAGATCGCGACGCGGGTCTTGTTGAAGGCGGTCTCTGCGCCGGCCTGGGCGTTGAGATTGTTGATCAGCTCCGAGACCAGGACGCTGTTGGCGCCCTTGGAGTCATCGGCGACCTTGCCCGGCGTCGTCGAGCTCAGCACGATGGTGTTCTCCGGCGGGCTGATCGGGGCGAGGCCGTGCGAGAAGGCGCGGAAGCGGCGCTCATAGGGATTGCGACGCGACGCATCGAGCACCACGAGCTTGGCCTTGGCACCGCGCTCCTTCATCGCATCGAGCACGGACTCGACGCTGACGCCGGTGCGCTTGACGTCGGCTTCCTTCCAGATCGTGGCATCGACCGGGATCATGTAGCTTTCCCGGCCGACCTGCACGCCGTAGCCGCCGAAGAACAGCATCACGACGGTGTCAGGGCGGATCTTGGCCTTCATGCGCTCGACCGCGCGGAACATGTCGTCCTTGGTCGCATCCTCGACCACGTCGACGTCAAAACCCTCGTGGCGCAGCGCTGACGACAGCGTGCGGGCATCGTTGATCGGCTGGGCCAGCGGCGCTGAGGCGTCCGGGTAATGGCCATTGCCGATGATCAGTGCGAGACGGGAGGCGCCGGCCGCAATGCTGCCGGTGCTGCCGACGGCGACAGCCCCCGCGGGTTCCTTTGCGACATCGAGCGTGCGCTTGTTGAGCGCGGCATGGGCACCGATCGCCAGCGACACCGTGCCGGCCACCGCCACGCAGACGGCGATGGTGCGACGGGAAAGTTGAAGCTGCCTAAGGTTCATAGCGTTCCTAGTCCCAATCCTTGTCCCGAAGGCGCTCGAACAAAATCGCGCCAGTTAGTCGCGTCAGAAGCGGTCAGGTTTAATGGGGTTGAGCTGTGTGTGCCGTTGATTGATCTCAATTTGCGGCGCCGCAACAAACACTCCCTTAACCCGGACGGCAGGCCGGGGCAACCCGATTTGCTGCATGCTGCCGCCCGGCACAGGCCATTGACGCCGTTAAAATCCCGTTACGTGACCTCGATCACATTTGTATTTTGTACGGATTCATGTAGCTTTCCAAAGGCTTGCGCGTTTGGGGGAGAACCGGGGGAAACACCGCCGGGGCTGCGGCGTTAACCGGTTCCTTGAGAAAGGGATTCATGAGCCTTCACGAGATCGCCGGGGCCGTGTGCCGGTCGCTGACCGCCAAAAAGGACGGCCCGTCGCTTTACGACGTCTGCGACCCCGTATTGCAGGCCTATCGCGGCGGCGATCCCCATCTCGGAAAGTTCTACCGGACCGCGCTAGGCAATCCGCCGCTGCGCGCGCTGCTCCGCCGCACCGGCCTGCCAGCGCTGCGAGACCCCGACCGCCTCGCCGGCCTGCGCGCGGCGCTGATCCAGGCGCGCGACGCCGAGGCGCCAGACTGGGCCGCGGTCGCGCCCCCGTCGCCGACTGATGGACGGCATCGG
>NZ_LGTB01000047.1 GCF_001238275.1 Bradyrhizobium viridifuturi | reverse complement strand
GTGCTGCATGTCGGCCGCGAGCGCGCGGACCAGGTTGGCGGCTTCGGTGGATGCACCGGCCAGCGTGCTCTGGGCCTCGCGGGCGGAGGCGACGACGGCTTCCGCGGTGGCCGAGCCGGCCATCGACAGCGAGCGCTCGACGTCGCTGGCGAGCGACTTCACCTGACCGGTGACGTCGGTCGAGGTCGAGATCAGCGTGGTTTGGGCCTCGCGGGCACCGGTCATGATCGCTTCGGCGGCGGCAGAGCCGGACATCGACAGCGATGCCTCGACATCGGCGGCCAGCGACTTGACCTGGCTTGCAGCCTCGACCGAAGCGCTGACCAGCGTGGTCTGCGCGTCGCGGGCGCCCGACAGCACGGAGGCTGCGGTGGCGCTGCCGGCCGCCTGCAGGGTGCGTTCGACGTCCTCGGACAGCGCCTTGATCTGCGAGGCAACGTCGCCGGAGGCGGAGACCAGCGAGACCTGGGCATCGCGGGCGCTGGTGAGGATCGAGTTGGCGGCGCTGGTGCCGACCGCAGTCAGCACGCCCTCGACCTCGGCCGAGCTCAGCTTGAGCTGGTTGCCGACATCGGCGGACACGGTGAGCAGGGCCTGCTGCGCGGTGCGCGCGCCGGTCTGGATGGTTTCGCTGGTGTTGACCACGAGGTTGGTCAGCGAGCGCTCGGCATCCTCGACGTGCGACTTGATGCTGGACGACAGCAGCTCGGCGCGGGACATCAGGTCCTCGCTGGCCTGGCGGCCGCTGCTCTCGATGCGGCCGGCGACGGCCTCGACGCGCGAGCCGAGCAGGTCCTCGAACTGGGCGACGCGGGTATCGATGTCACCGGCGATGACGCCGACGCTGCTCTCGATGCCCTGCTGGATGTCGGCGAAGCGCGCCGAGATCGTGTCGGTCAGGTTCGAGCTGTGGCCACTGATGGTCTCGACGAGGCGGTTGTTGTGACCGTTGATGGTGTCGGCGAGGCGGGTGCTGTGGCCGTTGATGGTGTCGACGAGGCGGATGCTGTGGCCGTCGATCGTCTCGGTGACGCCGTTGATGCGGTGATCGACCGCGGCGATCGCCTGCACGGTGCCCTCGGTCAGGGTCGTGGTGAGCAGGCCGAGACGCGAGTCGATCGAGTGGATCGCCTGGGTGGCGCCTTCGGTCAGCTGCGTCGCGAGCGTGCCGAGGTGGCCGTCGATGGTGTCGGTGACCGACTTGGCGCGGCTCTCGAAGGTGACCTCGAGCGTCTTCATGCGGCCGTCGATCGCGTCATCCAGCGACTGCAGGCGGCCGTCGAATGAGCCGATCTTGCTGGCGAGCGAAGAGTCGAACGAGGACAGCTTGTCGGTCAGCGAGGCATCTAGCGTGGAGACGCGGCTGCCGAGCGTGGTCTCGAACTGCAGCAGGCGCTGGTCGAGCGAGGCGGTGATCTCGCCGCTGTTGGTGGTCACGCGATTGTCGAAGGTGTCGACATAGGTCTTCAGGCTGTCGGCGATGTCCTGGGTCCGCTGGCCCATGCGCTCGACGATGTCGCCGCCGAAGGTCTTCACCGTGCGGTCGAATTCCGAGATGTGGCGGGTGATCAGCGCGCCGAGCGTGCCGGAGTCGCGGGCGAACTTCTCGGCGAGCTCGCTGCCGTGGTTCTTCACCAGGTCGTCGAACGCGCTCATCTGCAGCGACAGCGAGTCGTGCGCGGTCTCGGTCTGGCCCACCACCTTGGCGACCAGCGAATTGACGGTGACGTCGAGCGCTTCGCTCGCCCGGTCGCCGGACGTCATGATCTGGCCGGCGAGGCGGTTGCCTGCGTCGTCGATCTTGCTGACGAGGTCGTTGCTGCGCAGCTCGAGCTCGAGCAGCAGCGAGTCGGCGGAGTTCTTCAGCGAGTCGTGGACCTCCTCGGTGCGGTCGGAGATGCCGTCGACGATGGCGGACGAACGTTGCTCGAACTCGCCAGTGATGCGGTCGACGCGCTCGTTCAGCATCTCGTGGACGCGGTCGGCCAGATCGACGAACTCGTCATGGACGTGGCCGGTCTTGAAGTTGAGGCTGGTGGTGAGCCGCTCGGAGGCGTCCATCACCGCGCGCGTGGTCTCGGCGCTGGCTTCCTCGAGGCGATCGAGCAGGTCGCCGCCGCGCTCGCCGAGCGCGAGAATCATGTTGTCGCCGGCATGGCTCAGCGCGGTCGTGATGTGCTGGCCGCGCTCTTCCAGCGCGCCGGTGATGCTCTTGGCGACCTCGTCGACGCGCGAGGCGATCGCGTCGGAGATCAGCGCGATGTCGTGGCGCAGGTCGATCTGCACGCCGGAGATGGCGCTGCGCACCTGCTCGGCCTGGCCGACCAGATTGTCGCGCTGGTGGGCGATGTCCTGCAGCAACGCGCGGATGCGCACTTCATTGTCGGAATAGGCGCGTTCGAGCGCCGCCACCTCGTTGGCGACGAGGGTCTCGAGCTCGCCGGCACGCGCAATCGCGCGCTCGACGCCGTCGCCCATCGCCGCGACTTCGCGGCGGATCGCCTGGCCGACCGTCACCATGGAATCGGCGGCGGCGTTTTCCGGCTCGGAGAATCGCATCGCGACCTGCGCCATCGATTGCGCGATCATCTGCATGCGTTGGCCGTGCGAGGCGAGGCTGGCGAGGTAGTAGAACAGCAGAATCGGAACGGCGAACAGTGCGGCGAGGCCGGCGAGCACGAGCACGCCGGTGCCCTGGGCCATCGACGCCTGCAGCGCAGGCCAAAACGCGACGGTGAGGATGACGCCGCCGAGCAGCCAGGCGCCGGAGCAGACGAAGAACAGCGTGAAGGCGTTGCGGGCACGCCCTCCCTGCAGCGTCTGCAGCATCTGGCCGATGGTCTCGCGATCATCGTTGGCGGCGCGGCGCGGAGCGCGCGGTTCCTCGATCGGCTCGAACGCCGAGCGGTCGGTGTTCGGACGCTGATCGAACGATGTGGCGGAAAAATCCGAAGCTGACGGCGGCAGGCTGGGCGGCGCCGCGCCTTCGTTGAGGGCACCGCGGCTTTCGGCGCCCTGTTCGCTGATGTTGAGGGCTTCCTGGATGGCAGAAAGCGCGACTTCGGTGGGATCTTTGACCTTCTTGGGAGTGTTCGCCATGTTCAGTCTGAGCCCTCTCACTATTTTACGCGTCGGCGAGCCTGCGATCGTCCCCACGCAAGCTCGAAGCCGGTGCCCACAAGCGGAGCGCAAGCGCCCCCTCGGCGGCTTGTCCGCTACATCCGCAAACATCCTATGGGGAGAGTGATGCGAATGAAATGCTTGCGATTAATACTTTCTTAATCATCGTTAACAGCTTTGCGCCATAAGGCCTTATGGGTACTCGAAATTCCTGCCGCAGAGGGTCGATTGTGTCCGGAAATTGTCCAGAATCGGGCGGTTTTGCCGATCATCCCGACAACAATTCGTTAACCAGTTTCGTGATTGGCTCGCCAATGGTCCGCCGGGGAAGACCCGGGCAGAGACGACAGGGACAGGCCATGCCGCTTCATCTCGAACGGGTTGAATGGACGCAATCGCCGCCGCTCGCGCCCGGCGACGGGCCGATCGACGTCGATCACCTCCGGCGCATGACGCTGGGCGATCTTGCCCTGGAACGGGAAGTGCTGGCGATGTTCTCCACCCAGTCGGCCCGGATCCTTGGCGAGCTGGCTGCCCTGCCGCAGGAGGCACCGACCCATGCCCACACCCTGAAGGGATCGGCGCGGGCGATCGGCGCCTTCGGCGTCGCCGAGGCTGCCGCCAACCTGGAAACCGCGCTGACCGGTGGCTCCGATCCGGCCCAACTGCTCGCGGCGCTCGGGGCCGCGATTGCCGAGGCGCGTACCGCGATCGAGCTGATTCTCGGCCGATCCTAGGCCTCCGGCATCCCCTCGGCCTGCCGCCACGGCGCAGGCGCCGTCCTTTCCCCGCCGGCAGGTTTTCGGTCTCCGCGCTGGCGCTGCGCGGATCGACCCGTTATACGACTGCCCGGGACCTTTCCATCCATCGTCCGGCGCATTCCGGCAGCACGAGCAATCATGGCCAAAATCCACTTTATCGACCATACCGGCGAGAAACGCACAGTTGAGATCGAGAACGGCGCGACGGTGATGGAAGGCGCGATCCGCAACGCCATTCCCGGTATTGAGGCCGAATGCGGCGGCGCCTGCGCCTGTGCGACCTGCCATGTCTATGTCGATGAAGCCTGGCGCGAGAAGGTCGGCGCGCCGTCGCCGATGGAAGAGGACATGCTGGATTTCGGCTTCGACGTGCGTCCGAATTCGCGGCTGTCCTGCCAGATCAAGGTGAGCGACGAACTCGACGGACTGGTCGTGTCGACGCCGGAACGGCAGGCCTGAGCTCCGTTACTCGCCGTCCGGATTCACCCCGCGACGGATCCAGCGGCGGAAGTTCTCCTTGACCTCCGCCGGCAGCGGCGTCGGCCTGCGCGTGGCCTCATCGATCATCACAGTGACCGCCTTCGCGGACGCCACGCATCGCCCTTCCGAAAACACCACCTGATCGAAGGTGGTCGATGTCCGTCCGAACTTGACGAGACCAAGCCCGAGCTCGATCTGGCCCGGCCAGTGCAGTTCGGCGCGGAAGTGGATGTCGAGGCGCACCATGATCCAGCCGAGTCCCGCCGGCATCAGCCCCATGCTGCGATCCTTCACCAGCGTGACGCGGCCGGTCTCAAAATAGCTTGCATAGACGGCGTTGTTGACGTGGCCGTTGGGGTCGAGATCGGCAAACCGCACATTGTCGGACAGCCGATAGGGGAAATCTTCCAGGCGCGGCGTGTCATCCACGCGGACAGGGGCGTTCACGAGAATTGATCTCCGTCAGTTTCTGTCCATACAGCCGAGTTACGAAGGCTCTGCAAGGGGTTGCCGCGGCAGCCTCTACCCCTATTATGCATGTCCCGATCCGGCCATACTTGGCTGGGCAGGCGCAAGCCGCCCCGCCAATCTCAACTTGAAAAGAAGCGGATATGAGCGAAGCGATCAAAACCGATGTGCTGATTATTGGCGCGGGCCCCTGCGGACTGTTCGCCGTGTTCGAACTGGGCCTGCTCGACATGAAGGTGCATCTGGTCGACATCCTCGACAAGATCGGCGGGCAGTGTGCCGAGCTTTATCCCGAGAAGCCGATCTACGACATTCCCGGCATTCCCTTCGTCACCGGCCAGGGCCTCACCGATCAGCTGCTGGAGCAGATCAAGCCGTTCAACCCGACCTTCCATCTCAACGAGATGGTGGAGAGCATCGAGAAGATCGGCGATCCCCTGTTCCGCGTGAAGACCGATGCCGGCAAGGAGTTCGAAGCCAAGGTCGTGGTGATCTCCGCAGGCGGCGGCTCGTTCCAGCCGAAGCGTCCGCCGGTGCCGGGCATCGAGGCCTATGAAGGCACCTCGGTGTTTTACGCCGTGCGCAAGATGGAGCAGTTCCGCGACAAGAACATCCTGATCGTCGGCGGCGGCGACTCCGCGCTCGACTGGACGCTCAACCTGCATCCGATCGCCAAGCGCATCACGCTGCTGCATCGGCGCGACGATTTCCGCGCAGCGCCGCACAGCGTCGAGCAGATGCGTACGCTGGTTGCCGACGGCAAGATGGATCTCAGGATCGGCCAGGTCACCGGGCTCGAGGGCGCCAACGGTCAGCTCTCGGGCGCCGCCCTGAAGGGCAACGACAATGCGATGTCGACGATCGCCTGCGATACGATGCTGCCGTTCTTCGGGCTCACCATGAAGCTCGGTCCGGTCGCGAACTGGGGCGTGGCGCTGGAGAACAACCTGGTGCCGGTCGACACCGCGGCATTCGAGACCAACGTTTCAGGCATCTTCGCGATCGGCGACATCAACACCTATCCGGGCAAGCTGAAGCTCATTCTCTCCGGCTTCCACGAAGGCGCGCTGATGGCGCAGAAGGCGCACCGCTACGTGTATCCGGACAAGCGGCTGGTGTTCCAGTACACAACCTCGTCATCAAGTTTGCAGAAGAAGCTTGGCGTGAACTGATTCCGCTCCGGCAGCGACCAATGCCGGGGGCATGGGCCATGTCCCGCGTGGCGCGGGCACTGGAACGCTCCGTCAAATGGCCGTAGTCTGCGCGTAGTCGAGTTTGTCGATTGATCAGGTGATGATGATGCGGAACACGCTATCCAGACTTCGGCTGATCTTGGCGCTCGCTGCGACCTTTGCGCTGGCTGCTCCGCTTGCGGCGGCCGCGGCCGAGCCGTCGGCGGCCGGCCTCTGGCAGAAGATCGAGGACGGCAAGCCCGAAGGCTGGTTCCTGGTGATCGAGCGCAACGGCCTGTTCGAAGGCATGATCGCAAAGATGTTTGCATCGCCCGGCGATCCGCCCAATCCGGTCTGCTCGAAATGCACCGACGATCGCAAAGACATGCCGTGGCTCGGCATTCCGCTGATCCGCGACATGAAGCGCAACGGGCTCGCCTATGAAGGCGGCAACGTGCTCGATCCGCGCAACGGCAAGATCTACAAGGCCAAGATGACGCTGAGCGCCGACGGGCAGACGCTGACCATGCGCGGCTATCTCGGCATCTCGCTGTTCGGCAAGGACGAGGTCTGGACCCGGCTGCCCGACACCGCGCTGGCGCAGCTCGATCCCGCGATCGTTGCCAAATATCTGCCGGCGCAAGCCGCTGCGGTGAAGCCGCCGGCGCCTGCGCCGTTGCCTGCGACGAAGCGGCACTAGGACGTTTCACGCTCCGATCCGGATCAGGTGCGCTCGCGTTCGCCCTCGTGCGGCGCGCGCGTTCAGCGCTGCTCCGGCGCGGTCGGCAATGGTGCCACCGGCTCGGACAGCACCTCGGGCACCGCGGTGTTCAATTGCAGCACGGTGGCGGCCGCGGGCACCGCCGCATCGGCCATCGCCGCATGACCTTCGGCGCTGGGATGCACCGCGCCGCCATACACCGCCGACAGGATGCCCCATGTCGCGTCGTGGATGTCGGTTGGCTGCATCGAGGACGGCAGGCCTTGCGGATAGGTCATCGCCGCGAAATAGCTGTCATTGGCGTCGCGAATCCAGCGCGCGCGTGGCAAATAGGCGCGGTATTCGCCGGCGCTGCGGCCGCATTTCAGCGGCTGGCTCGCCGCGGCGACGATGTCGGAGACGAAGCTGTCGCCGTTGGCGGCGAAGCAGTCGCGGTCGAATTCCGGATCGGTCGAGGCGCGCGCGCAGAAGCCGTGGCTTGCGAACGCGTCCTGATGCGCATCGACGAAGGTCATGCGGTCGGCCTGCGGATTGCGGCAGATGATGCCGGACTGGCACTGCGCGATCGCCTTGAGCTGCGGCAGGAACTCGTTCTGCACGAAGCTCGAGACCGAAGCGAGTCGCTTGGGATCGGCGTTGAACGAAGGATGGATCTCGAAGCCGGCGCGGCCGCCGGGGCAGGGCGCGCCGCCATTGGCCAGCGCCGGATTGGCATAGGCGGTGTAGATCACGCGCGACAGGTCGCCGCCGAGCAGCGGCTTCAGCGCATCGCGCAGCTTGGCGAAATCGGCCGGCAGGTCGCGCGCCAGCGCCGAACGCGCATCTTCGACGCTGGCCATCGAGCCGCCCTGGCTGAACAGCGCGCGTTCGGTCGGCGTGTCGACGATCACGTTGGCGACGAGGCCGGAGAAGTAGATGTCGTTGGCGCCGATCGACAGCAGCACGAGATCGAGCGCGCGGTCCGGCTGCCGGCGCTTGGCGGCTGCGAGTGCCGTGCGCAGCTCGGCGATCTGGCCGTTGACGGTGCCCGAGCAGGTGTTGGCGGTCTTCGTCGGCAGGCACTCGCGCGCCTGCTGCGAGCCGAGCAGCCCGTCGGCGATGGTGGCGCCGGTGCAGGCCAGCGGCAGGTAGGTCACCGCGATGTGCGGATATTGCACGGCGAGCGCAAGCGCGGTGCGGGTCTGGTAGCTGTACAGCGAGCGATGGCAGGCCGAGTTGAGCCACAGCGCGCTGTGGCGCTGCCAGTTCGTCAGGGTGTCCGGCGCTTCGCAGGCGCGCCCGCCTTTGAAGCCGGCACGGCTCGGCCGGTAATATTGCGCTCCGCCGAGATAGGAGCGGAAACAGAATCCGTCGTCGGAGAGTGCAATCGCGCGATCGGGATTGCCTTCGCCGGACGCGATGCTGTCGCCGAGGCCCGCGATCAGCAGGTCGCGTACCGCGATCTGCGTCGTCACGCGCTGGTTGGCGTCCGAGCCGCTCGCGACCTCGACGGTCGCGACTGTGGTGCGGCCGTAGCGGACGCGCAGATTGACCGGCTCGGCGCAATCGAAGGTTTGGGATTGCGGCCCGTCGCCGTCGTCGAACGACCAGGCGCAGGTCGCCCCGACCGGAACCGGGCCGGTGAGCCGTACGGTGATCGGATGATCGATCGGCGTCAGGTAGCTTTCCTTGACGTTGTCGCGGGTGCAGGGCTCGCTGACGCGGCCCTGCAGGTCGATGCAGAGCCGATTCACCGTGTTGCGCGCCCAGCCGCGGCCGTCGCTTTGCAGTTCCAGCGCCTGTTCCGAGGCCAGCACGCTGCGGCCGAGCCCGCTTTCGACATGCAGGCGGAAGTCGCGCTCCTCGCGGAACAGGCGGAAGCGGTTGCGGACCTCCCAGGAGATCGAGAGCTGGTCATCCTGCGCCTGCGCGGCCGCCGGAACCAATACCGCGGCAAGCGCGCTGCCGAGCAGCACGCTGCAGACCATCACACGAAACGAAAATCGAACCAAAAAGCCAATCATGGCGCGGTTTGACGCGAGCGGTACGGCGAAAATAAGAGAAGCGGCTGCGGGGACCAAAAATCCGGCATCGAAACCGGGACCGAGGGCTGATAACGTCGCTGTTACCGTCTCAGCCGCCTGATCTGCTGCTGCCGGCTTTCGATCGGTTGCCGCACGGTCGCCGAAGCCGTGCAGGCTTGGCTTAATCTCTTTCGTTCCTGCCATGGCCGCACCACGTTGAGCCACAGCTCGCGCATGCCCATGATCGAGATCGAGATCCCGAACGGGATCAGGAAATAGAGGATCCGGAACACCACCAGCGTCGCCAGCAATTGCTCCTTGCTGAACTCGGGCAGCGCCACCAGCATCGCGGCGTCGAACACGCCGATCGAGCCCGGAGCGTGGCTTGCGAAGCCGAGCAGCGTCGCCAGGATGAACACCACCGCCAGCGAGACGAAGTCGATATGCGGCTCGGTCGGCATCAGGAGGTACATCGCGAGCGCGCAGAAGCCGAGATCGACCACGCCGATGATGATCTGGAGCAGCGTCAGCTTGGCCGAGGGCAGCACCACCTTCCAGCCGTTCTGGCCGAGCTCGCGGCGCTTGTCGCCGGTCAAGAGCCAGACGAAATAGGCGCCGATGCCGGCAAGGCAGCCGAGCGCGATCAGACGGTTCATCGCCGGCGGCAGCAGATCCATCGCCGATGCGGCCGCCGGGTGCCAGGCCATGCCGAAGCCGAGCACGAACAGATTGCCGAGCCAGAAGGTCAGTCCCGACAGAAAGCAGATCTTGGCGACGTCGATCGCGGAGAGGCCGTAGTCGGAATAGATCCGGAAGCGGATCGCGCCGCCGGTAAAGACGGTGGCGCCGATGTTGTGGCCGATCGTGTAGCTGGTGAAGCTCGATAGCGCTGCAATACGGTAGGGGACGTGGGTCTTGCCGATCGTGCGCAGCGCGAAGAAGTCATAGAAGGTGAGGGTGCAGAACGCTCCGACCACGCAGAGCGCCGCGAGCGCGATCCGGTGCGGCGCGATGTCGGTCAGCGCGGTGAGGATGATGCCGGTATCGACGCCCTTCAGGGTGTGGACCAGCGTCGTGATCGCGAACGCGATGATCAACACACTCGCGGCGATCCCGAGCCGTTTCCAGCCGATCGTTTCCTTGAAGCCACGCCTAAGCGCGGTCAGCAGCCGAAGCATTCATCCTCCCGGCAGGGACAATTTCAGTGGGACCCGGTCACGAATGGCGACGGGTGACGGGCAAACGCACCGTACGCGATGACCCATAAGGCAAAACCGATGCGTTGTGCAGCCCTTGACAAGCCAAGGTTCGGCTCCCGTCCAGCGTCATTGTCATACGCCCTACATATGTTCTCGCTCTGCGGAATGTGAGTCGCGGCCATGTCCGCTGCGGCAGCGGACCAGGTGTATGTTCCGGCGTTTCAGCCGGTTTTGTCGCGCTTTTTGCCGATTTTTGCTATCGCCGCGGGGCTGTCGGAGCGAAGCGAATAGACGGTATGCGTCAGCATGGGGACATTGAAGGTGGCCGCGGCGTTTACCAAAGCGTGAAGTCGATGCGTGCATGCGCGTGAAGGGCTGTGGATCACCGTTTGGGCGGGAATGAGGCGCCTTGGGGGGCGGTCCGTAGGTCTATTGAGGCAAAACGCCGCGCAAGATCGCCGCGGCCGCACGGCCCGCGCAACATGGCGATGTCATACTTCGATCAGTAGCGAAGTGTTACTGTGAAACGAAGACCTACCTCTGGCATTGGTTGCGAAGAGCGAGGTCAAGACCATGCAACAGACATCCCCGAACGTCCGGCGCGTGCCGGACCGGCGCGCGGCACGGCATCGGCGGACGGCCGGGCTGGCGGCGACGTTGACGCTCGCTGCCATGAGTCTCGGTTACGGCGTCGTGCAGCTCGACGTCACCATCGTCAACACGGCGCTCAACGCCATCGGCGGCTCGCTCGGCGGCGGCGTTGCCGAGCTGCAATGGGTGGTCAGCGCCTACACCATCGCGTTTGCCGCCTTCATCCTGACCGCCGGTGCGCTCGGCGACCGGATCGGCGCCAAGCGCATCTTCATGGCCGGCTTTGCCATCTTCACCGCTTCATCGCTCGTCTGCGCCGTCGCGCCCGACGCCGTGACGCTGATCGCCGCGCGCTGCGTGCAGGGACTGGCCGCGGCGATCCTGGTGCCGAACTCGCTGGCGCTGCTCCGCCACGCCCATGCGGACGAGACGGCGCGCGGACGCGCGGTCGGCGTCTGGGCCGCAGGCGCGAGCCTTGCATTGACCGCCGGCCCGTTCGTCGGCGGCGCGCTGATCACGCTGGTCGGCTGGCGCGCGATCTTCCTGGTCAACCTGCCGATCGGCCTCGCCGGGTTGTGGCTCGCCTGGCGCTTTGCCGGCGAAACCACCCGCCATCAGCAGCACAGGCTCGATCTGCCCGGGCAAATTGCAGCGATCGCCGCGCTCAGCACGCTGGCCGGCGCGCTGATCGAAGGCGGCGCGCTTGGCTGGAGCAGCCCGTTCGTGGTCGCAGGCTTCGCGCTGGCCGCCGTGTTCTCCGTGCTGTTCGTCTGGCGCGAGGTGCGCGCCGCGCAGCCGATGCTGCCGCTCTCGCTGTTCAGCCACCGGATGTTCGCGCTGACCTCGATGGTCGGCCTGCTGGTCAACGTCGCATTCTACGGGCTGATCTTCGTGCTCAGCCTGTACTTCCAGCAGGTCAACGGATTGTCGGCGTTTGCAACCGGCCTCGCATTCGTGCCGATGCTCGGCGCAGTGCTGCCCGCCAACCTGATCGCGCCGCATGCCGCGGAGCGGATCGGCGCGCCGTCGGCGATCGCGCTCGGCGCCGCGATCTCGGCCGCCGGATGCCTGGCGATGCTGTTGATCGGTCCAGGCACCGGCTATCGCGCGATCTGCCTGCAACTGCTCGCGATCAGCGGCGGCCTCGGCCTGCTGGTGCCGCCTTTGACTTCGACGCTGCTCGGCAGCGCCGAGCCGCAGCACGCCGGAATCGCGGCCGGGGTGCTGAATGCGACCCGGCAGACCGGCAGCGTGCTCGGCGTCGCGCTGTTCGGCTCGATGGTCGGCCGCTCCGCGGCCTTCATGGCAGGCCTGCACGCGGCCCTCGTGATCTCCGCCGGCGTCTTGCTTGCTGCCGCCGCGCTGGTCTGGATCGGTGCCTCATCACAAGCGCGGCAATGAACCAGGCCGTCGTTGCGCGGTCGCGGTGCCGCATTTAACCTCGCGCCGTCGGTGACAGTCGCCGACGGGGGGCAATCAGATGCCTGCGCCAATCGACCGTCGCCTGTTGCTGCGCCGCGCCGCGATGCTTGGCGCGTCGCTGCCATTTGTCGGCCTGATCGGTTCGGCGCGCGGTGAGGCAGCCGCCCTGATCGCGCGCAAGGTATTCTTCGACAATCCTGACTACATCAACGTCCGCCTTAGCCCCGACGGCACGCAGTTGTCCTACGTCGCGCCGCTCGATGGTGTGAACAATCTCTGGGTCGCCCCGCTGTCCGATCCCAAGGCGGCACGGCCGGTGACCCGCGTCACCGATCGCAACATCTCGGCCGGCTATCGCTGGGCACATACCAATCGCCACGTGGTGTTCTTCCGCGAGCGTGACGGCGACGAGAACTGGCGTGCCGCCAGCGTCGACATCACCGACGGGAAGATTGTGCCGTTGTCGCCGGAGACCGGCGTCAGGGCCTTCCTGCAGGAATCCGATCGCAAGTTTCCCGAGGAGATGCTGCTGCGGCACAACCAGCGCGACAAGCGCTACTTCGACATGTACCGCGTCAACATCGTGACCGGCGGCAGCGAACTCGTCTACGAGAACCACGACTACACCGGGCTGATCACCGACAGCACGTTCCAGCTGCGGCTGGCGTCGCGCCTGATCGCCGACGGCTCCGCCGAGATGTTCGAGCGCCATCCGGACGGCAGCTGGGCTCCGTTCATGACGGTGCCGATCGCCGAGACCGATACGACCCAGCTGCTCGATTTCAGCACCGACGGCAAGACGCTGTACCTGATCGATTCACGTGGCCGCGACAAGGCGGCGTTGTTCGCGCTCAACATGGCGACGCGCCAGACCACGCTGCTTGCGGCCGACGATGATGCCGACATCGTGCGGGCGATCTTCGACGAGGAGCGCCGGCCGTTGGCGGCGCTGGCGATCACCGACCGGATGCGCTGGCACGCCGTCGATCAGAGCCTCACCAACGACCTCGCCGATCTGAGCCGCTACGGCGCCGGCGACATCAGCTTCGTCAGCAACAGCGATGATCTCCGCCTCGGCACGGTCCATTTCGAGCGCGACACCGAGAGCGGTGAATTTGCGTTGTTCGACCGCAAGACCCGCGAGGTGCGCAAGCTGTTCACCCAGCGCCGCGCGCTCGACGGTCTCGCGCTGCGCAAGCTGGAGCCGGTCGCGATTCCCTCGCGCGATGGCCTGCGCCTCAACTGCTACCTGACCCGGCCGGTCGAAGCCGAAGCGGGCCGCGTGCCGCTGGTGCTGGTGATCCATGGCGGGCCGTACTACCGCGACAGCTGGGGGTTCAGCCCGGTCCATCAGTGGCTCGCCAACCGCGGCTATGCGGTGCTGGCCGTCAACTACCGCGGCTCGACCGGTTTCGGCAAAGCCTTCGTCACCGCCGCCGACCACGAATGGGGCGGCAAGATGCATGACGATCTGATCGATGCGGTCGATTGGGCGATCGCGCAGGGCATCGCCGATCCGAAGCGCGTCGGCTTCTTCGGCGGCAGCTATGGCGGCTATTCGGCGCTGGTCGCGGCGACCAGGACACCGGACGTGTTCGCCTGCATCGTCGATCTGTTCGGGATCTCCAATCTGGTCACCTTCATGGCGACGATCCCGCCCTATTGGGGTCCGTGGATCAGCATCTGGAAGAACCGGCTCGGCGATCCCGGCACCGAGGCCGGCCGGGCGTTCCTGGTCGAGCGTTCGCCGCTGACCCACATCGACCGTGCCGTGAAGCCGATCCTGATCGCACAGGGCATGCGCGATGTGAGAGTTGTGGCTGCCGAGTCCGAGCAGATGGTCAACGCGCTCAAGCAGCGTGACGTACCGGTGACTTACATCACATTCGCCGACGAGGGGCACGGCTTTGTGCGGCCGGAAAACCGGCTTGCGTTCTACGGCGTCACCGAAGCGTTCCTCGCCAAGCATCTCGGCGGCCGTTGCCAGTCGATCGGAAATGACTTCGCCGGCTCGTCGCTCAAGGTCGAGACCGGAGCCGAACTGGTGCCGGGGTTGCGCGGCTGAGACGAATTGCACCGGCGGATTGCCGTCTTCCGTGATTGTATCGTGCGCATTCAAGGCTTCTTCACCATCCGTGGAACCTTGCTGCGGTGCGGTTACCGTTCGTACACGAATACGCTTGTTCTTATGGGTCCATAACGGGGGCCTATATGTATCGCGTATTCACCTGTCTCACCTTGGAACATGACTGGCGGTTGGTCGTCCTCGGTGGGGTGATCTGCCTGCTCGCCAGCGCCGTCGCGATCAGCCTGTTTCACCGGGCTCGCGCCGCACAGGGCCGCGCCCGTGAGATCTGGATCGGCCTCGACGCGGCCGTCGGCGGTTGCGGTATCTGGGCCACCCATTTCGTCGCCATGCTGGCGTACGATCCCGGCATCGAGGCCGGCTACAACATTCCGATCACGCTGCTCTCGCTGGTGCTCGCGGTTGCGATCCTGGCCATCGGGCTCGCCGTCGCAACGCTCAACGAACGCTGGCCGACGGTCGCCGCCGGTGGCGCCATCGTCGGAGTCGGTGTCGCGGCGATGCACTACACCGGCATGCTGGGGCTGGAATTGCCGGCGCGCGTCGTCTGGTCGCCCGGCATCGTGTTCGCCTCGATCGCATTCGGAAGCCTGTTCGGCGCGCTCGCGCTGGTCGTCGCCACCCGCGGTGAACGTCTTGGCATCACCGCGGCCGCGACCGGTCTTCTGACCGTTGCGATCGTCTCGCATCATTTCACCGCGATGGGCGCCGTGACGCTCTTTCCGGATCCGACCATCGTTCCCGATGGGCTTTCGGTCTCGCCGCGCGTGCTCTCGTTCATGACCGCGGTTGCCGCCTTCGCGATCCTCGGGCTGTCGCTGATCGCCTCCATCCTCGATCGCCGCGCCAAGACCGAGCTCCACAAGCAGAAGGTGGTGCTGGACACCGCGCTCGAGAACATGTCGCAGGGCCTCTGCATGTTCGATGCCGATGGCCGGATCATGCTGTTCAACGAGCGCTACAGCGAGATGATGGGCCGCAGTCGGGTGCCGTTGCAGGGGCGTTTGCTGATCGACGTCCTGCAGGACCTGCATTCCGTCGGCGAGTGGGATGGCGATCCCGAAGAGCTCTGCGAGGCCCTGATCGCCGAGGCGAAGGCCGGCAACAGCGGAACGCGGATCATCAGCCGCAACGAGCGCGCGATCCGTGTCGTCGACCAGCCGATGAAGGGCGGCGGCTGGGTTGCGACTTTCGAAGACATCACCGAATGGCAGCAGGCCCAGGAACAGATTTCACATATGGCGCGGCATGACGCGCTGACCAACCTGCCGAATCGCACGCTGTTCCGCGAGCAGCTCGAGAAGGCCTCGCGGCTCGCCAAGCGCTCCGACCAGCTCGCGGTGCTCTGCCTCGATCTCGATCATTTCAAGGAGATCAACGATACGCTCGGACATCCGATCGGCGATGCGCTGCTCCGCGAGGTCGCGCGCCGGCTCGGCGAATGCGTGACCGAGCACGACACCGTGGCACGGCTCGGCGGTGACGAATTCGCCATCGTGCAGTTCTGCAGCAATTGCGAGCCCTCCGTGGTGTCGTCGCTGGCAAGCGTCGTGGTCGAGCGGATCGCCGCGCCCTACGAGATCGAAGGCCACCAGCTCGTGATCGGCGTCAGCATCGGCATCTCGCTCGCACCCGAGGACGGCAAGGATCCCGACGAGCTGCTGCAAAAGGCCGATCTCGCCCTGTACCGCGCCAAGGCCGACGGACGCGGCACCTACCGGTTCTTCGAGACCGGGATGGATGCGCGCGCGCAGGCGCGCCGGCTGCTGGAGCGTGACTTGCGGCTTGCGCTCGAGCACGACGAGTTCGAGGTCTATTACCAGCCGATCCGCGACGTCGAGGGCGATCGAGTGGTCGCCTTCGAGGCGCTGGCCCGCTGGAATCACAGTCTGCGCGGGCTGATCGCGCCCAACAACTTCATCCCAGTCGCCGAGGAAACCGGACTGATCGTCCCGCTCGGCGAGATCGTGCTGCGCAAGGCTTGCGCGGAGGCCGCAAGATGGCCCGCGGATATCGCGGTTGCCGTCAACCTGTCTCCGGTGCAGTTCAAGAATCCGAACCTGGTGTCGTCGGTGAGGGCGGCGCTGGATGCGTCGGGCCTGTCGCCGGATCGGCTCGAGCTCGAGATCACCGAATCGGTGCTGCTGCAGAACAGCGAGGCGACGCTCACGGTGCTGCACGAGCTGCGCGGTTTCGGCGTCCGCATCTCGCTCGACGATTTCGGCACCGGCTATTCGTCGCTGAGCTATCTGCGCAGCTTCCCGTTCGACAAGATCAAGATCGACCGTTCGTTCGTGACGGATCTGGCGACGCGCGAGGACTCGATGGCGATCGTGCGCGCGGTCACCGGTCTCGGCAAGAGTCTCGGCATCGTCACCACGGCGGAGGGCGTCGAGACCGATACCCAGTTCGACCTGCTGCGCCAGGAAGGCTGCACGCAGGCGCAAGGCTATCTGTTCAGCCCGCCGCGGCCGGCGGCCGACGTCGCCAAGATGTTGCACCGGATGCCGGAACGGTCGGTCGCCTGATTGAACCGGCGTCCGCTTACTGCGTCGATCACTCGCTGCTATGCGGCCTGCTTCCCGTCCATAAGCCAATAGACGATGGTCGTCAGGGCAAGGGTCGATGCGCCTGCAACGATGAACGCGGCGAGATAGTCGCCATTCGAACTGCGTTGCAGGGCCGCGCCCAAAAGTGCGATCCCGAAGCTGAAGCCGATTTGGCGCATGGTGACGCAAATGGCCGATGCGGTCGCGGCACGATCGCTTGGAACGACCGACACGGCGGCGGCAGTGATCTGAGCGTTGATCACCGCACAACCTGACCCGCTGACGAGCAGCGCGATGACCGTCATTGCCAGCGTGTCCGGCCCCCGATTTGCGCCGGAGATCGCACCGAGTGCCACGTCAGCCATCCCGATCAGCGCGAGACCGCCACAGAAGAACGACCGTGACGGGATGCGGGTCGTCAAGGCCGCTCCATAGCGCGGCAACACCATCATCGGCAATGTGAGCGCGACCAGGAGCCAGCCCGCCTCGAGCGGATTGAGCCCCAATGGTCCGCGCGCCAATTGCGGCACGTAGACGAGCAGCGACCAGAATCCGATCGATCCCGCGATCGGGACGAGGCACATTGCGATGAACTGTCGCGATCCGAACAGCTTGGGATCGAAGGCGGGGTTGGGGTGTCGCTGTTCCAACCAAACGAACACGAGCAGCGCAATCCCCGAAGCGGCGAGGCCTGTCAGGCACGTCGCCGACGCGATGCCGCCAAGCAGGGGTGATTCCAGCAACATGAACGCGAGCGCCGCCGACGTGATCGCGAGAAGGCCAGCACCGAGCCAGTCTACCCTGGCGTTCGAGTGCTGCCGGTCGAGGCCGTTGCCGATCTTGCATTGCGCCAGAGAAACCAGCACTGCGCAAAGCGGCAAGTTGATCCAGAAGATCCAACGCCACCCGATCGTATCAGCCAGCAACGATCCGAGCGGCGGGCCGGCGACCATCGAGGCTCCGACGATAGTGCCCCAAAGTCCAAACGCCCGCGCGCGCCGAGGTCCCTCGTAGACACCAGCCAGGAGGGCGGACGAGGTGCTGGTGATGCAGGCACCGGCGATACCCTGCAATGCGCGGAATGTCAGCAAAACGTCGAGCGTGCTCGCGCATGCGCACAGCAGGGACGCCAGGCCAAACAGCCCTGCGCCACAAGTGAACATTCGAACGCGTCCGTATCTGTCGGCAAGGCTGCCTGCGATCGGCAAACAGAAGATCAAGGCAAGGCTGTAGATGTCGATGGTCCAGGCCGCTCGTGCGGAAGCGGCACCGAGGTCGCGGCCGATGTCGGGTAAAGCAGCCGCCAAGGCCGTCAGGTCGACTTGAAACAGGAAGCCGCTCAAGCACGCTGCAAGCAGCGTCGCCGTTTCCCGGGAAATGAGATCGGCGCGATGGCGATCGTTGGCAGGCCGACTGGCGCTCGGTGTTTCATCATCGTTCTGCCGAGGTTTGTCGAGCATGGTCGTTTCCGGCCTCCATGGAGCATGGATGGCCGAGCGACAGGCTTCGGTCGAATGATGGTTCCTCAAAAGCCCATGAATCTGTATCATGGCTTGAGGAAATCGAAATGCCACGCCGCTTGCCACCTTTTGCGCCCCTCGTCGCGTTCGACGCTGTCACCCGCCATGGCTCGTTCACCCGCGCCGCGGCCGAGTTGGGCGTCACGCAGAGTGCGGTCAGCCATCAGATTCGAAAACTGGAGGACACTTCGGGGTAGCACTGCTGCAGCGGCAGAATCCAGGGATCGGGATAACACCTGCCGGCGCGCGGCTCAGGCAAGAGCTTGCAGCAGCACTCGACGCGCTTGGTGCACTGGATGCCCAGGTACGGCGGCGCCCAAATCGCGCGACGTTACGTGTCGGCGCAAGCTCTGCGCTGGCCACGTGGTGGCTGGTCCGCCGGCTGCCGGACTTTGCGTCGCGACATCCGTCCATCAACGTCGATCTCAAGCCATTGGAGACTGCGGAAAGCTCAAAGCGTCCGTTCGACGTGCGAATTGTCTGGAACGCCATCGAAGACGCACGGCGGACGTCGACTCAATTGCCGTTGTTTTGGGAGCGGATTTTTCCCGTCTGTGCGCCGCACTTGTTGCCTCAACGGCGTCCCTTGAAGGACCCCAACGGCCTGCTGGCTTTGCCGCTCATTCACAAGGGCGACAATGGGACCGGCGACTGGGGATGGCCTACCTGGTTCAGGCGTCTGGGTTTGCCGAAATCGGGTGCTGCCGCCGGCAGCGTGACACTGGACGACATCGGAATGTGCATGTCGGCTGCGACCGAGGGAGCCGGTGTGACCCTTGGGCGCTCACTTCTTGTCGCGGATGCGGTGTCTTCTGGACGCCTCGTGTCCGCACTAGCGAATTACCCCATCGTCGAGTGCACGAAAATTCAGGTTGCGCAGTGGCCGGCTCATTTGATCGGCGATCGCAGCGTCGAATTGTTCGTGAATTGGCTCGCTGAGCAAGCCGAGGCGACCGTGAAGAATATGTCGGCTGCATAGTCCGTTCTTGGCACATCGCGTCATTTGGCTGTGTTGCAGAATTTGGTCGCCTTGGCACGGCGGAGGGCGTCGAGACCGATACCCAGTTCGACCTGCTGCGTCAGGAAGGCTGAACCCAGGCGCAGGGCTATCTGTTCAGCCCGCCGCGGCCGGCGGCTGACGTCGCCAGATGTTGCACCGGATGCCGGAGCGATCGGTCGTCTGACTTGATTCTTGTCGGACGCGGTTTCTTGACGCGAACCGGCCTCCACTTGGCTCGGCGTTGTTCGCAAATTGGTAGCGGTCCGCTTTGCACTCGAAAGGTGACGTTGAAACCGAGATGGCGGCATGTCGGCCTTGGGGCCAATAGGCGACGTAGCGGATGGGCAATCCTTTCAACTTGTTGTAGTAAAGTAACTGGTTGGATTGCGACTATGCTGCAGGAGCGGTCAATGCGGGTCCAGCGCAGGTTGACGGCGATATTGGCGGCTGACGTGGCGAGTTATTCGCGGCTCATGCACAATGACGAGGAGGCTACGCACGCCAAGCTCATGAGGCTCCTCGCTGACGGCGTCGAGCCCGCAATTGCGGAACACGGTGGCCGGATCGTGAAGAACACCGGCGACGGGTTCCTGGTGGAGTTTTCGAGCGCGGTCGAAGCGGTTCGGGCTGCGATGAAGTTCCAAGCCCGGGTCCACGAACTTACGACCGGCGACCCGGAAGACAAGCGCATCGCTTTTCGCGTGGGCGTCAACATTGGTGATGTGCTCGTCGAGCCTCACGACATCTTTGGCGATGGCGTCAATATCGCGGCACGACTCGAGGGCATTGCTGTGCCCGGCGGGATCTGCATCTCCTCTGCTGTTTACGAGCAAGTCCAAGGCAAGGTTGGAGGCAAGATCGCCGATCTCGGCGAGCAGAACCTAAAAAACATCGACCGTCCGGTTCGAGCCTATGCCGTGATCTGGGATGAACCCAACCCAACGACACGGTGTCAGCGCACGGGATCGAGCGTACCTTCACCGCCTCGTGTTTCCATCGTTGTACTGCCGTTCGCCAACCTCAGCGGCGATCCCGAACAAGATTACTTCGTCGATGGTGTAACCGAGAACTTGACAACGGACTTGTCGCGTATCGCTGGCTTGTTCGTAATCGCCCGAAACAGCGCGTTCTCATACAAGGGCAAAGCAATCGACGTACAGCAAGTCGGCCGCGAGTTGAACGTCCGGTACGTGCTTGGAGGCTCCATGCAGCGCATTGGCAAGCGGCTTCGAGTGAACGTGCATCTCATCGATGCCGAAAGCCGTAAACATCTTTGGGCCGAGCGCTTCGAAAAACCTGTCGCCGATCTCTTCGATATGCAGGACGAAATCGTATCGAGGCTCGCCAACTCGTTCGGTGCCCAACTCGTTGTAGTCGAGGCACGAAAAGCGGAGCGCTTGCGGCATCCCGACGCACTAGACCTGTTCTTTCAGGGTACTGCCTGCTTGTACAACGGGCCGACGCTTGAGGACTTGGCCAGGGCGCGCGGCTTTTTTGAACGTGCTTTGGTGATCGATCCCCAAGGGGTCGGAGCGGCTTGGGCGTTGATCGGCATGGCAAACGTCGATCTGACAATGGGAGCCGACCTGCTAACGGACGAACGAGCCGCGCTTCTTTCGGCGGCCGAAGCGAACGCGATCAAAGCACGTTCACTAGCTCCCAGCATTGCCGCGGCCCGCCTGACACTGGCACTCATCTACATCAACACAAACCGCGCCGCGCAAGGGATTACCGAATGCGAGCAGGCATTAGCACTTGATCGCAATTTGGCCTATGCTCATGGCGTTATTGGTTTAGCCAAATTCTATATGGGTCGTGCTACCGAGACTGAAGGCCATGTACTCGATGCTCTCCGTCTGTCCCCTCGCGATCTCGTTGCCAACCGGTTGATGCGTTTTGTGGGCATGGCAAAGCTACATCTCGGTGCGGATGCCGAAGCTGTCAGTTGGCTGCGACGAAGCATTGAGGCCAACCCCACTTATCCTCTCGCCCATTTTTCGCTCGCCGCTGCCTTGGGCTTGCTCGGCGCGCTCGATGAGGCGCGAACTGCTGCGAAAGCGGGATTTGCGCTCAACCCGGGCTTTACGATCCGCCGCTTGCGCGCCGCCAAGATAAGCGACAATCCTATTTATCTCTCTGGACAAGAGCGCCTCTGTGAGGGCATGCGCATAGCCGGGGTGCCGGAGGGGTGATGCCGGAGATGGGTCATAAGCCGTCTGTGGCGGCCAAGCGGAGCGACCTACCTCGGAGTCCGGACGTTTACGAGTAGACGCGCTAGTTCTTCCTCAGCGCAAAATAGGCACCGCAAAACGCC
This sequence comes from Bradyrhizobium viridifuturi, assembly GCF_001238275.1. GTDB lineage: Bacteria > Pseudomonadota > Alphaproteobacteria > Rhizobiales > Xanthobacteraceae > Bradyrhizobium > Bradyrhizobium viridifuturi. The sequence goes on along the minus strand of NZ_LGTB01000047.1, from coordinate 52,616 downwards.
ATCACGGCGCCGAGGCACAGGGCGGCGAGGCCGGCGAGCACGGCGGAGATGGTCGACACCGCGCTCGGAGCCGAGGCCGCCTGGCCGGCGCCGGCCAGCATCAGCACGCCGACGACGATCAGGAACTGGCGCATCCGCTGCGGAATCTGCCCGGCCACCGCGCTGTGCATCAGGTTGGCGGTGAAGTAGCCGCCGGAGAACCCGACGCTCGCGATCAGCCACCAGGCGATCGCTGCACCTGCCGGCATGAATTCGTGGCTATCGGAGCGCCACAGCCCGCCGAGATCGAGCCCGTAGCGCGCGCCGAGCATATGCACGGCCAGCGCCAGCAGCACGCCGGATATCATCGCGCCGCCGAGGATGAGGTAACGCGGAAAATAGGTCGTCTCGGGCATGACTCGCTTGTAGGATAGGCGTGACACTCCATGCAAGCGCGCGGATGTGTCCGAACAGGTGGAACGGCGGATTGCCAACAAGGTTGCAGCAGCGGTCGGAGGCAGGCGAGGGCGCCGCCGTGCGCTATGCCTACAAGGCCTCGTTGGTCGGCTCGGCGCACCAGTTCGAGCTGACCGAGGATGGGCTGGCGTGGCGGATCGCCGGCCGCTCGGGGGTGTGGGACTACAACGACATTTCCGCCGTGAAGCTGTCCTATCGCCCGGTGTCGATGCAGCAGCAGCGGTTTCGCGCCGACCTCGACAACGCCAAGGGCGGTCGGATCGCGATCCTCTCGACCACATGGCAGACCGCGACGCTGGTCGCGCCGCAGGGGCATCTCTATCGTGACTTCATCATCGAGCTGCATCGCCGGATGCAGGCGGCCGGCAGCACGGCGAGGCTGTCCGGAGGTCTCGGGCCGAAGACATACATCGCGGCGCTGGCCGTGCTGGCGTGGCTTGCAGTGGCGATGGTCGGCCTGCTGGTGATGGCGCTCATGACATCCAACTGGACCGGCGCGCTGTTCCTGCTTGGCTTCGCCGCGCTGTTCAGCTGGCAGGTCGGCGGCTTCGTCAGCCGCAACCGGCCGCGGCGCTACAGCTTCGATCAATTGCCCGAGACGCTGCTGCCCAAGCCGTTGCCCAAGCCGGACCGCAATCAAGCGCAATGAAACGTGACTTCGTGCACTGCCTCGCGCGCGGCATCGTCGGCGTGTGGTGTCGCGAACGGAGCGGGCAGGGGCATGGACGATCGAAGTTTGCGGATGCCGTCCGACGACGAGATCGCCGCGATCAATGCCCGGCACCTGATCGAGACGCCGCTCAAGCCCGCCGATCTCCTTTTCGTGTTCGGCACCCGCGGCGATGTCGCCGAGCGGGTCGACACGGCGGTCCGGCTCTGGCGCGACGGCTTCGCGCGCTGGTCGATCGTGAGCGGCGGCATCACGCCGGGCGATGGCCGCTCGGAATGCGAGGTCATCAAGGCCGCGATGGTCGCGGGCGGCGTGCAGCCGGAGCGGATCCTGGAGGAGCATCGCGCGCAGAACACCGGCGAGAACGTGATCTTCTCGCTGCCGGTGATCGACGCGGCGTTGGGGCTCGCCAATATCAGGAGCGTGATCTGTCTCGGCAACAGCTGGACCGCGCGGCGCTATCCCATGACGCTGCATCGGCACTGGCCGGAGGTCGAGAAGATGCTGGTGACGGTGGACAGCTTTGCGGTCCCGCGTGCGCTCTGGCACACCGTTCCCGAATTTCGTCGCCGCGTCCTGACGGAATGGGACAAGATCGAGCCGTACATGGCGCGGGGATTCATCGCGCAGTGGCCGGTTGCCTGAACGGCAAATCTGTACGTTCTCGCCGGTCCGGACTGTCAGCGGGCTGTAAGCAACACGCTGTAACATTCCGTCTGAATTGCTTCCAGCTGGAGTGTCAGATGACAATCCGGACCCCCGTTCTGGCTCTGGGCCTAGTGCTCTTGAGTGTCGCGCCGGCTCTTTCCAAGGGCGGCAGCGTCGGCAACAAGCATGATCTGGTTGATCCCCATCACATCGATTCTCTGCCGCTCGAAGTGCGGCAATATATTGCCGGAATCTGCAAGGACACGCCGGTCGCGCAGCACGACTTTGCGACCTACTCGCCGCAAGAGAAGCGCTGGCGGATCAACCTCGAATATCTGCAGTGCGGCGTGATCGGGGAGTTTCGCCGAGGCAACCAGTGCCTGGATGTGGACTTCGTCGCCGACGGCGCGCATTTTCGTCTCGCCCGGAAGACGTATGCGGCCTGTGGTTTTTGATGCTCTGTCGCGTCGAGCAGCGGAAGGCCGGCGCCTCGGAGTGAACGTGCGATGTCACTCCGTCGAGTCAAAATCCTCTTCGGTCGCGCTCAGCATTCCCGCCAGCGTCCGCAGGCCGAGGTCCAGTTGCTCCATCGGCGGCGCGGCGAGCGCAAGCCGCACCGCATTGGGCGCGTGCCCAGGCGTGGCGGCGAAGGTCGTCGACGGCGTCAGCGCGATGTCGCGGCGTGCCGCGGCCGCGACCAGGGTCTGCGAGCGCCAATGTGGCGGCAGGGTCAGCCAGAGATGATAGGACTTCGGGTTGGTCTGGATCTCGAAATTGGCCAGATGCTTCGCTGCGATCTGCTGGCGGCGGCCGGCGTCGATTCGCTTCAGCCGTGACAATTCGGCGGCGGTGCCGTCGGCCATCAGACGCTGACCCGCCGCGAAGGCGTATCCCGACGCGGTCCAGCCGCCCGAGCGCACCGCGGCCATGATGCTTTCGCGCAGCCGCGGCGGCGAGACGATGAAGCCGAGCGCAAGGCCGGGCGCGACCTTCTTCGACAGGCTGTCGAGCACGATGCAGCTGTCGGGCGCGAGCGCGGCCAGCGGCACCTCGTCGTCGAGGAATCCATAGACGCCGTCCTCGATGACGACGAGGCCGAGCTTCTCGATCACGCGCAACAGCTCGGCGCGGCGCTCGGCCGGCATCGTGATGCTGAGCGGGTTCTGGATCGTGGGCTGGACGTAGAGCGCGGACAGATGGGCCTCGCGATGCGCCTTCTGCACCGCATCCGGGCGCACGCCGTGCTCGTCCATCGCGAGCGGCACCAGCGTGATGCCGAGCCGCCCGGCAATGCCCTTCACGAACGGGTAGGTCAGCGCCTCGACGCCGCAGCGTCCGCCAGGCGGCACCACGGCGGCGAGCGCCGCGGCGATGCATTGTCGGCCGTTGGCGGTGAACACGATCTGGTCGGGATTCGGCGCCCAGCTCTTGCGCGCGAGGAATTCCGAGGAGATCGTCCGCGCCGCCCGCGTGCCGTAACTGGTCGCCGGCCGCAGCGCGCCCTCGAGCACCTCGGGCCGCTCCAGCCCCTCGAGGCTCTTTGCGATCATCGTCGCCTGGTGCGGCAGCAGCGGATAGTTGAATTCGAGGTCGATGCGGGCGCCGCGCGGCTCGGGCGGGGCCGCGTTGCCGCGGCGCGCCTCGCCGGACACGAAGGTGCCGCGGCCGACTTCGCCGACCACCAGCCCGCGCCGCAACAGCTCGGTATAGACCCGGCTCGCGGTCGAGACCGCGATGTTGCGGTCATAGGCGAAATGACGCTGCGGCGGCAGGCGGTCGCCCGCCTTCAGCGCGCCGCTGGCGATCTCGGCGGCCACCGCATCCGCCAGCTTCAGATATTCGAATCTCGACATTATTGCACCGAGAGCAATGTTTTCCTTGCTCCGAGCAATGTACCGGATCATTTAAGAGGGAACAAGCCCATGATTGCACCGAGGAGAGCGCAAGCAATCCGAGGTCACGACGGCGCAGGTGCTGAAACGGCATTTGTGTCAACGGCATAGCTTTGCCGTCTGGGCATCGATGGAGATGACAATGACGACGATATCCTCAGCCGCCGCAGCGCCCGTGCGGTCCAGTATGTTGGGCGGATTGCTCCGATTGCTCCGCGTGTCGGGCGATGCATTCGCGACCTATTGGGTGCGCCGCGAGGCGATCAAGACGCTGCGCCAGCTCGACGACCGGACGCTGCGCGACATCGGGATCTCGCGCTGCCAGATCGAGACCGCGGTGGCCGGCAACTTCGACCTGGAGCTGGTGCGGATCCGTTGAGCTGATCCCGTGCGGGCGAGGGGGGCCGGGCGGGGAAGCGGCCACCTGGCTCCTTTGCATGGGGTTATTTTCGATATTTCGGCGGCGCGCACCTGCCGCGGTCGTCGAGATGGTGCGCGGTGCGGCCGGACCGATCGCGCTTCAGTGCCGGACCACCAGCACCGAGCATTTGGCGTAGCGCACCACGTGGCCGGCATTGGAGCCGAGGAAGTAGGTGCGCATCGCCGGGCGGTGCGAGGTCATCACGATCAGGTCGGCCTTCATGGTCGCGGCCTCCTCGAGGATCTCGTGATAGATGCCGCCCTGGCGGACCACGCCGGAGATGCGCCCGGGCGCGATGCCGGATTCGCGCGCCACGATCGCCAGCGCCTCTTCCGATGTTTCACGCTGCTGGCTGTCGAAATCCGCCGGCACGTATTCGGCGAGCATCACCGGCGTCATCGGCAGCACGTTGAGCAGACGCACCGCGCCGTTCCAGGTTTGCGACAGCGTCGCAGCGGTTGCGATCGCAGGCTTCGCCAGATCGGTATCGGCGAGGTCGATCGGCACGAGAATGGACTTGTACATCAGCGCCTCCTGTCCGCGATTGGTCTGGAGCCGTTTGGTCCCTGTGGCGGGACGCGCGCCTTCTTGTTCTTGCAGTAGCTCGTGGTCGACGCGAACCGGTCCCCCTGTCGCGCGATCGTCAACATAGCATGGCGGAGCGGCGGTGTCCGCTTGCGTCAGCCGCGCGAGGCCTGCTTCAACAGTTTAGGGCTGACGAACAGGACGAGCTTGCCGCGCCGGAAGGAGACCTCGTTCCAGTCGTCGATCGCGAAGTCGAACACGGCGAGCCCCGAGGTCGGCAGATTGTCGGCGAGCGCGCGCTTGGCCGCCTCGTCGCCGCTGCCGGTCAGCGTCAGCGCCAGCGCCAGCTCGTGCATGCCGGGATTATGTCCGATCAGCATCAGCTGCTTCGGATCGGTGACCGAGGCCATCCGGATCGCGGTCAGCAGCTGCGCCGGATCGGCGCCGTAGAGTTCCGGGACGAAGTCGACCTTCGGCGCAGGTCCCGCGCCCTTCAGTGCCTCGCGCACGATCTCGAAGGTCTGCGTGGTGCGGACCGCGGGCGACACCAGCGCCAGATTGGGCAAAGGCGGGTGGCGAGCGATCCAGCCGCCGATCTCGGCAGCATCGCGGTGGCCGCGCTCGTCGAGACGGCGGTCCTGGTCCTGCCCCGAGGGCGCGTCGTGTTCGGTCTTGGCGTGACGCAGCAGTAGCAAACGGCGCATGGACTTCCATCTCGATTCGGTCTGGTCGAATTAATTCTACAGGCTCATGCCCTGGACAAGGTGACAAGCGCCGCAGCGGTTCGTAAGAAACGACATGAGCGAGACTTCCACAAGTGCGGCGGACGGCCCCGATGCGGCGGCCTCGCCGTTTCGTGACCGCCTGGCGTTCGACCTCGACGTCGATATCTGCGTGGTCGGGGCGGGGCTGGCCGGGCTGACGGTGGCCCGCGAGGCGGCACGGCTCGGCGCCAGCGTCGCCGTGCTCGAGGGCCGCCAGGTCGGCTGGAACGCCTCCGGCCACCATCTCGGCACCGTGATGCCGGGCTTCGGCTTGCCGATCGCAGATGTGATCGAGCGCGTCGGCCTCGATGACGCCCGCGAATTGTGGGCGCTGTCGAAGGAGGGCGCCGACTATGTTCGCGCCACCGCCACCGAGGAGTTGATCCCGGGCATCAGCCCAAGCGACGGCGCGCTGGAGGTCTCCAATGTCGATGTCGGCGAGGCGCTGATCAGCCGCTTGCAGACGCTGGGCGAGGAATTTGCGACCGAAGTCGAAGGCTGGCAGGTCGATCGCGTGCGCAGCGTGCTGCGGACCGGCCGCTATTTCCACGGCATCTACTATCCGAAGGCGTTCCAGATCGACGGCCGCAAATACGTCCACGGCCTCGCCGCGCTGGCGACGCGCGCGGGTGTGCGGATCTTCGAGGAGACGCCGGTCGTCAGCATCGATTTTTCCGGCATCCGCAAACGCATCGTGACGCCGTCGGCGCGACTGCGCGCCAACCACATCGTCCTCGCCGGCAATATCCATCTCGGTGCGCCGCTGAAGCGCCTGTCCGATACGCTGCTTCCGGTGTGGCGCTACGCGGCGCTGACCGAGCCGCTCGGGGAGCGGCTGGCGGAGACGATCGCCTTTACGGGCTCGGTCGTCGACAGCGACGGCATCGACCATTTCCGCGTCGTCGATGGCGATCGGTTGTTGTGGGCCAGTCCCGAAACCACCTGGGATGCGCGGCCGAAGCGGTTCGGTGCAGCCGTGCAGCGCCGCATCGCCACGGTGTTTCCGCAGCTCGGCAAGCCTCCGATCGCCGATACGTTCGGCGGCGCGGTCGGCGTCACCGTGCATGGCATGCCGCAGATCGGCCAATTGCGCAGGGGCCTGTGGGTGGCGAGCGGCTTCGGCCGGCAGGGGCTCAACACCTCGGCGCTCGCGGGCCAGTTGATCGCGCGCAGCATTCTGTGGGGCGATGACCGCTGGCGGCTGTTTTCGCCGTTCGAGCTGGTCTGGGCCGGCGGCACCACGGGTCGCGTCGCCGGGCATTTCGTCAGCCTGTGGGCGAGGGGCGCTTCGTCGGCGGCGGGCGTCCTCGCGCGTTACCGCGAGGGAGCACGGGCGAGGGAGCGGGCCCGCGAGGCACGGCTGGCCGAAGCCAATCTCAAGGCGGGAACCCGGGGGCCGGCACCCCGCCGTCCGCCCGGGGCTGCCGTGCGGCCGGTGGCGCCGCCCGCGCCGCCCCGGCAGATCGAGGATGGCGAGGAGCGGTATCCTCACGCCTCGCAAGAAAGTGAGCGGATATCCGACGGGCGGATGTAACGTCCGGCGGCGGGGTTCGTATCTGTTGGCGAGCCTGTTTGGCCGTCCGCATCGGAGATGATTGATGATCGATCGCCGTATCCTGCTTGCTTCCGTCGCCAGCCTGCTGAGCTTCGCCGCGTTCCGCTGGCTGCGCACCTCGCCGGCGCAGGCCGCCGAGAAATTCGAGATCGAGAAGACCGACGCCGAATGGAAGGCGCAGCTAACCCCGCAGCAATACGAGATCCTGCGCAACCAGGGCACCGAGCGGCCGGGATCGAGCCCGCTGCTCAAGGAGCACCGCAAGGGCACCTTCGCCTGCGCCGGCTGCGACCTGCCGCTGTTCTCGTCCGAGACCAAGTATGAGAGCGGCACCGGCTGGCCGAGCTTCTGGAAGCCGCTGGACAAAGCGGTCGGCACCACGTCGGACCGCACCTTCGGCATGCTGCGCACCGAGGTGCATTGCCGCCGCTGCGGCGGCCATCTCGGCCATGTCTTCGACGACGGCCCGAAACCGACCGGCCTGCGCTACTGCATGGATGGTTTTGCGCTGGTGTTTCACCCGGCGGCTCCGTCGGCAACCTGACGGCGCCCATAACGCCTCGGGCGAAGGAGCGCAGTTCAGAATTGCGCTCGGTCCCCGGCAATTGTTGCCTGCCCGGCAATTGTGCCCCGGTTAAACGACCGGGGCTTTTTTTTCAAGCGCATGATTTTGTTACGATTCGTTTCCTGGCACGACCTTTGCGACATGCTCCGCCGATGCGGCCATCTGCTGATTGCCAGCCGCCGGGAATCGAATTGGAGAACATGTCATGGGTATCTTCGGCGCACTTACGACGGCGGTCGGTGGCTTGCGCGCAGGGTCGTACGCGCTGGAGAACATCTCCGGCAACATCGCCAACTCGCAGACCACGGCCTTCAAGCGCATCGATACCTCTTTCCTCGACCTCGTCCCGCAGACCGCGCTGACCGCGCAGCTCGCCGGCGGCGTCACCGCGCAGTCGCGTTCGACCAACTCGGTGCAGGGCGACGTGCAGTCGGCGTCGGTCGCGACCTTCATGGCGATCAACGGCAACGGCTTCTTTGCGGTGCAAAAGCCCGGCAGCTTCACCGACGGCTCGCCGGTGTTCGACGGCGTCGACCGCTACACCCGCCGCGGCGATTTCCAGCTCAACAAGGACGGCTATCTGGTCAACGGCGCCGGCTATTATCTCGAGGGCGTGCCGATCGACCCGACCACCGGCAACCCGTCGGGCTCCTCGCCGCAGGTGCTGCGGTTCAAGAACGACTTCCTGCCGGCGCAGCAGACCACCAAGATCGACTATCGCGCCAACCTCGCGTCCTATCCCCTGACCACTGCGCACGACACCTCGGTTCCCGGCTCGGAGCTGATCCGGCCGGGTGCGTTCAGCGCCGGACATAACCCGCTGGTGCTGGGCACGCCGGCCGCGCCGTATACCGATTCCTCCGTCACCGGCACCGCGCAGAACAACAAGGCGACCCCCTCGGTGGCCAACACCGCCGCGACCTTGCTGTCGGGCGCAGCAGGCAGCGACTCGATCAATACCAACTTCAGCGCCGGCTCTGCCGGTCCGCCCGTCGTGCCGGCCGATACGATCACGGTGAACGGCACCGTCATCACCTTCGTGGCTTCGGGCGCGACCGGCAATCAACTCAACGTCACCGACAGCATCGGAACGCTGCTCGCCAAGATCGACGCGATCACCGGTACCGCAACGCCATCGACGATCAGCGGCGGCAAGATCACCCTGCATTCAGGCACCGCGGCTGACCTCAACGTGACGAGCTCGAACTCGACTGCCTTCGCGGCGCTCGGCTTCACCGGCTCGGCGGTCGCGACCCGCGGCGGCGGCGGCACGGTCGGCACCGGCCAGGTGGTCGGCAACGATAACTCGACCTTCCTGAACGAATCCGTCTCGGGCGGCGCCGTCACGGCCTACGACGTCTCGGGTGCGCCGGTGAACCTGCAATTCCGCTGGGCCAAGACCGACAGCTCGTCGCTCGGCTCCGGACACACCGACACCTGGAACCTGTTCTATCAGGTCAATCCGAATGCGACCGGTACGCAGGTTTCCTGGCAGAACGCCAACGTCAACTTCACCTTCGCGTCGAACGGCCAGATGTCGCCGGCGATCTCGTCGGTGACGCTCAACAACGCCGTCGTCAACGGCGTGTCGCTCGGCAACCCCGTGATCAATTTCGGCTCCGGCGGCGTGACCCAGTTCGCGGACGCCAACGGCAACGTCCAGGTCAACCAGATCCAGCAGGACGGCTTCCCCGCCGGCCAGCTGCAATCGGTCAGCGTATCGACCAACGGCCGCATCGTCGGCAACTACACCAACGGCCGCAACATCGACCTCGCGGAAATCTCGGTGGCGACCTTCAACGGCACCAATTTCCTCAAGCGCATCGACGGCGGTGCGTTCGAGGCGACCGACGAGTCCGGCGCGGCGCTGTTCGGCAAGGCCGGCACCATCGTCGGTTCGTCGCTCGAGAGCTCGAACACCGATATTGCCGACGAGTTCACCAAGCTGATCGTGACCCAGCAGGCCTATTCGGCCAACACCAAGGTGATCACGACGACCAATTCGATGGTGCAGGACCTCTTGAACGTCGTGCGCTGATCGCATCGATGATGCACGTGTGAAGCAGTAAAGGCGAGTACACAACATGGGTTTGAGCCAAGCCCTTTCCACCGCGATGTCGGGCCTGCGTGCCACGCAGGCCTCGCTCTCGCTCGTGTCGTCGAACGTCGCCAACGCCGAAACGCCCGGCTACGTCAGGAAGACGCTGAACCAGGATACCGGCACCACCGGCCAGTTCGGCTCGAGCGTCCTGATCACCGGCGTCAACCGCCAGCTCGACGAATTCCTGCAGACCCAGCTTCGCACCGAGACGTCGGGTGCCGCCTACGCCGACGTCCGCTCCGAATTCCTGGCCAATCTGCAGGGCGTCTACGGCAATCCCGACTCCACCGGCACGATCGAGGACGCCTACAACAAGTTCCTGACCGCGCTGCAGGGGCTGTCGACCAGCCCGGACTCGCAGTCGGCCCGCATCGGCGTGGTCAATGCCGCGCAATCCATGGCGCAGCAGCTCAATGCGACCTCGCAGGGGATCCAGACGCTGCGCGCCAATGCCGAGGCCGGCATCAGCGACTCGGTCAACACCGCCAACAATGCGATGCAGCAGATCGCGCGCCTCAATGTCCAGCTCGCGGCCAATGCCGGCACGACCGATGCGTCGACCGCGGCATTGCTCGACCAGCGCGACCGCTACGTCACGCAACTCTCGCAGCTGATGGACATCCGCACTGTCACCAACAGCCAGAACCAGGTGACGGTGTTTACCAATTCCGGCGTGCAGCTGGTGGGCACCGAAGCGGCGACACTCAGCTTCAACGCCCAGGGCACGATGACGCCCAATACGCAGTACAATTCCGACCCGACCAAGAGCACGGTCGGCACCATCACCATCACGTTCCCGCATGGCGGCACCTACGACATGGTGTCGACCAACTCGATCCGGTCCGGCAAGATCGCCGCCTATCTCGAGCTGCGCGACAAGACGCTGGTGCAGGCCCAGACGCAGATCGACCAGTTCGCCGCCGCGATGTCGAGCGCAGCGTCGGACAAGACCACGGCGGGCACCGCGGCGACCGCGGGGGCACAGTCCGGCTTTGACCTCGATCTCTCGGGGCTGCAGAGCGGCAACACCATCCACGTCTCCTACAAGGACAACACCACCGGCCTCACGCACAATCTGTCGATCGTCCGCGTCGACGACCCGAGCGTGCTGCCGCTGAGCAATACCGCGACCGTCGATCCGAACGACGAGGTGCTGGGGGTGGATTTCTCCGGCGGCATGAGTTCGGTGCTGTCGCAGCTCAACGGCGCGCTCGGCGGAACGGGATTGCAGTTCTCCAATCCGTCCGGGTCGACGCTGCGGGTGCTCGACGACGGCGCCGCCAACAAAGCCGACGTGACCGCGGCCTCGGTCACGACAACCGTCTCGTCGCTGACCTCGGGCGATCCCCAGCTTCCGCTGTTCACCGACAATGGCGGGCTCTACACCGGCGCGATCACCGCGAACGGCTCGCAGTCGACCGGCCTTGCCGCACGCATCAGCGTCAACACCGCCCTGGTCGGCGATCCCTCGCGCATGGTCGTGTACGCGACTAACCCGCAGACGCCGGCCGGCGACACCACGCGCGCCAACCTCATTCTGAACCAGCTGTCGAACGCGTCGTACAGCTATTCGCCGCAGACCGGCCTTGGCACCACGGGCGCGCCGTTCACCGGCACGCTGCTGAACTTTGCCAAGCAGTTCATCAGCCAGCAGGGCGAGTCGGCGACCGCGGCCAAGCAATTGGCCGACGGTCAGGACGTCGTCCTGAATACGCTGCAAACCAAGATGGACTCGACCTCCGGCGTCAACATGGACGAGGAGATGGCGCATCTGCTCTCGCTCCAGAACGCCTATTCGGCCAATGCGCGCGTGATGTCGTCGATCAAGCAGATGTACGACGCGCTGCTGCAGCTCACGTGAGGGTAACATGTCGATCGACGGCGTAAGCGGCAGAACTTCCTATATCGGCACCACGATCCTCAACCTGCGCAGTCAGCTCAACGACCTGACGACGCAGCTTGCGACCGGCAAGGTGTCGACGACCTATGCGGGGCAGGGGCTCGATCGCGGCTTTGCGCTCAGCCTGCGTGCGCAGATCAGCAGCATCAACGCGTTCTCCGATACGGCGACCAACCTCAACACGCGGCTCGGTGTCGCCAATCTGACCCTGCAGGGGCTGTCCGACGTCGCACCCAGGTGAAGAACGCCTCGACGACCGCGACGTTGACGCTCAACGACAGCGGCCAGACCTCGGGCCAGATCACGGCGCAGGCCGCCTTCGCCAACGCGGTCGCGATGCTCAACACCCAGTCGGGCGATCGTTACTTGTTCTCCGGCCGTGCCATGGATACGCCGGCGACGGTGTCCGCCGACACGATGTTGAAGGGCACCGCAACCCAGGCCGGCCTGACCCAGCTCATCAACGAGCGCAAGCAGGCCGATCAGGGCGCCAACCTGATGGGACGCCTGAGCGTCTCGTCGCCGCCGGCGACCACCACGGTGACCAGTGTCGCCGAGGACGGCTCGCCGTTCGGCCTGAAGCTGCTGTCGGTACAATCGTCGTTGACCGGCGCCACCGTGACGCAGCCGGCCGGCACGCCGAAGTCCACCTCGGTCGATCTCGGCGCCGTCAATCCGAAGGACGGCGACAAGATCAAGTTCAACTTCACGCTGCCCGACGGCACCACCGATTCGATCGAGCTCACGGCGACGACGACGAATCCGCCGCCGGCCGGATCTTTCCTGATCGGCGCCGACACCACGGCGACGACGGCGAACCTGCAGTCGACGCTGACCTCGTCGATCAAGACCTTGAGCGACACGTCGCTCGTCGCTGCCTCCGCGGTCGCGGCGTCGAACAACTTCTTCAATCCGGTCGCGACGGTCTCGGGCGCCGCCGTCAACAACCAGAACACGCCGCCGGCGCCGATCACGGGTGCCACGGCGCTTTCGGGGGCGGCGGGTACCGACTCGCTATCCACGAGCTTTGCGGCCGGCGACACCATCACGGTGAACGGGACCCTGATCACCTTCGTCGCCTCGGGCGCGACCGGCAATCAGGTCAACATCACCGACAGCGTGCAGACGCTGATGGCCAAGATCGACCAGATCAGCGGCACCAAGAACCCGTCGACCATCAGCAATGGTGTGATCACCCTGCATGGCGCCGATGGACAAAGCCTCTCGATCTCGAGCTCCAACACGGCGGCACTCGGCGCGCTCGGCATCGCCAACAACACGACCGCGGCGCCTGCGCCGCTCAGGGTCGGGGGACCGCCGTTCGACACGGCGACCAGCCTGGTCACGGGCACTCCCGCCAACACCGTGTACTGGTACACCGGCGAAAGCGGCCCGGGCTCGGCGCGCGGCACCGCCGTCGCGCAGGTCGATCAGTCGATCACCGTGCAGTATGGCGCGCGCGCCAACGAGCAGGCGTTCCGCTATCTGTTGCAGAATGTCGCGGTCTATGCGGCGGTCACCACCAACGCCAGCAATCCGAATGCAAGCGCGCAGGTGACGGCGCTGGCGCAGCGCGTCAGCGGCAACCTCGCGCCGCAGAACGGCCAGCAGCAGATCCAGGACGTGCAGGCCGAGTTCGCCGGCGCGCAGACGGCAACCAAGGCGGCCACCGATCGCCAGACCCAGGTCAAGAGCATGGCGGAAACGATGCTGGACTCGGTCGAGGGCGTCAATCAGGACGAGGTCGCGACCAAGATCCTGGCGTTGCAGACCAGCCTGCAGGCGTCGTACCAGACCACGTCGATGCTGTATCAGACCACGCTGTTGAAATATCTGCCGATCAGCTGATTGCCCGCCGCCCATCTCCAGCCAGCAAAAAGGCCTCCTCGCGGAGGCCTTTTTCGTTCAGGCAAGAGGCCAGAGCGTTTTCAGGCGAAGTGGACGCCGGTTCGCGTAAAGACGACACGTCAAGACGCGAAGCTCTACGCGCTCTTGCGGGTATCGTCCTGATTGGGCTTTTGCGGACCGCGCACGCTCTCCAGCAGCTTCTCTTCGTGCGCGATCAGCTTCTTGGATTCCTTCAACGCGTGATAGAGGTCGCCGTTGAGGATGAAGTTGTTGACGCTTTCGATGAACGGCCAGGCGCTCGGCATCGCGGTGATGATGTCGCGCACCAGGCTGAAATAGGTCGGGTGGTGCGCCATCGGGTCCGGCGACAGATACATCAGCTGGACGGCGAGATAGATCAGCTTCGCCGGCGTGTCCGCGGTCTCCGGCGTCAGGATATCCTTCTCGCGCAGGATCGGGATGCGGTCGCCGTCGATCAGGAGGCGGGCGCGCTGATCGGTGTTGGTGATCACGCAATTGCCGACGATGATGCGCTCGTTCGGTTTGAGTTCGACCTTCAGGGCCATGACCGTTCTCCTTTGCCGGGCAGTCGCGCGATGTCGTCGCTTGCGGAACGCAGTTGTGCTCGGCACTGCTTAGCAGCCACCGTCGCGGCTCGGGGCCGATGCGTCAGCGATCCTTTCCCATGATGGTTAACGCTTGGTGAATGACGGGCCGGCGCAGGCGTCGTGGTTCAGCCGGAATCGGCAATCGTCTCAGTAGTTTTCACGGCGAACTTCGCCCAATAGCGACAATTTTATTCTTCGGCATTTGATTGAAATGCCGCGCTGGAGATTTCTTTTTCCTTGGCGGCTCGACCCGCAGGATCGGCCATCCGCCCGATCAGAAAGGATTGGCGCGGTTCTTTCCTCAGTTTCACACCAGAAAGGTATGAAAATGTCCGATATCATTCTCTCGTCCTCCGTTCGCCAGAACCTCCTCTCCCTCCAGTCCACCGCCGATCTGCTCTCCACCACGCAGAACCGCCTTGCCACCGGCAAGAAGGTCAACACGGCGCTCGACAACCCGACCAACTTCTTCACCGCCCAGTCGCTCGACAACCGCGCCAGCGACATCAACAACCTGCTCGACGGCATCGGCAACGGTGTGCAGGTGCTGCAGGCTGCCAACACCGGCATCACCTCGCTGCAGAAGCTGGTCGATACCGCGAAGTCGATTGCCAACCAGGTGCTGCAGAGCCCGACGGGCTACACCACCCGCTCGCAGGTCACCTCGACCGCAGCGCTCGGCGGTACGGCGGCCAACCTGGTCGACGGCACCACGATCAAGAGCGGCGACGTGCTGGCGATCGCGGCCTCGGCCGGTCAGCCCGCCTTCACCTTCACCTTCGGAGCCAACTCGTCGCTGGCGCAGTTGAACACGGCGCTGTCGGCCAGCAACCTGACGGCGAGCCTCGACAGCTCCAATAAGCTCGTCATCACCACGACCAATGACGCGGCGTCCGCGACGATCGGTGCGGTGACCTTCACCAACACCGGCGGCGGCACCGCGACGTTCAGCGCGGCCGGCACGGCTCCGGTTGCCGACTCCGCCTCGCAGTCGGCGCGCGCGGCCCTGGTGCAGCAGTACAACAACACCATCTCGCAGATCACGACGACGGCGCAGGATGCCTCGTTCAACGGCATCAACCTGTTGAACGGCGACAGCCTGAAGCTGACCTTCAACGAGACCGGCAAGTCCACGCTCAGCATCACCGGCGTCACCTTCAACGCCACCGGCCTCGGCCTGAAGTCGCTGACGGCGGGCACCGACTTCCTCGACAACAACTCGGCGAACAGCGTCATCTCGTCGCTGGGCACGGCGAGCTCCGCGTTGCGCAGCGAAGCCTCGACGCTGGGTTCGAACCTCTCGATCGTGCAGATCCGTCAGGACTTCTCGAAAAACCTGATCAACGTGCTGCAGACCGGTTCGTCCAACCTGACGCTGGCCGACACCAACGAGGAAGCGGCCAACAGCCAGGCGCTGTCGACCCGCCAGTCGATCGCCGTCTCGGCGCTCGCGCTCGCCAACCAGAGCCAGCAGAGCGTGCTGCAGCTGCTGCGCTGAGCGCACCAAAACCTGGTTCAGGAACGGCGGGGGCAACCCCGCCGTTTCTCGTTTGTCTCCGGGATATTACGGTATCTGTCCATGCCGTAAGAACGGCGCATTTCGTAACGCCTGCTAACCATATTTAAAGGCGCCGGATGCATAAATATCGGGCGCTAGAATTGCGTCTCCGCGGCTCGAGAAATCCGCATCCCATCGAGGTCATTAATGTCGAATGCAGCCCAGGCCTACGCTCGTACCTCAACGACGACGGCGTCCCCCCGTGAAATCGAAGCGCAGGCGCTCCTGAAGGCCGCGCGGCAGCTGCAGGAAGTCCAGGCGAACTGGAACGGCCTCGACAAGGCGCTCGATCACGCTTTGCTGTTCAATCGCCGGTTGTGGTCGATCTTCCTCAGCGCGGCGGAAGGCAACGATAATCCGCAGCCGCTCGAGGTGCGTCAGAACATCGCCAACATCAGCGTGTTCGTGATGAAGCAGACCATCGACATCCAGATGAATCCGGACCCGGCGAAGCTGAAGTCGCTGATCGACATCAACTGCAACATCGCCGCCGGCCTCGCGGGCCGCGGCTGATCGACACCGTCCGCAGCGGAGCTCTCGACTATGGCCGATGTGTTGAGCATCCTGTCCGCCAACTACAAGACCGTCGGGCTGACCGTTCCGTCGAACACGCCCTATGTGGCGGTCGATCCGAAGCTCTATCAGGGCAGCTGGAGCGGCAAGTACGCCAACAACAAGTCGTTCAACATCTCGGTGTCGAACGTCGAGGGCTTCCGCGCCAAGGTCCACTATCAGAGCGACGGCACCAACAAGTATCAGGACGTCCTGATCAAGGACGGCGCGTTCCGGATCGGCGATACCAAGTTCTCGCTGGTGCAGCAGGGGATGGCGCTGATCGCCAATGTCGTCACCGATCCGGCCACCGGATCGACCTATCTCGACAAGGCCTACGCTACACAGAAGTGAGGCACCGCTCGCCTGCGTCTATGCGTGGCGGTCGGTGGCGCGCGCCCGCGTCGGCGCGTCCTTGCTGAGATCGAGCGCGTGGAAATAGGCGCGGCGGCGCAAGACGGCTTCTTCCGGAAATTGCCTCACCACCAGGTTGGTGCGATTGTCGACCACCTGGTAGACCACGGCGCGTGCGTCGCGATCGATGATGACCTGGTCGGTCACCGCTGGGGCCTGGTTTGAAATTGACGCGTTGACGGCGTTCGGGTCGATCGTGACGCGCACGCTCGGCTCCGGAGCGGTGACGCTCTGGCTCGTCGGCAATTCGGTCTTCACCGCCTTCTGCGCCGTATCGCTCACGGGAGTGATGATCGGCGCTGCGACCGGTGCCCCCACCGGCTTGATGTTGAAATCTGTACTCATGACAGCCTCGTAGTGCACAGGCACTAGTTTGCTTGAGTCAAATCCCAACCCCTCACGATCCGCAACTCTACGGGGAACCTCTCAATAGGGTGTTAGGGAACACGCTGAACGGCGTGCTGCCAGGGCCGCGTCGAATTGAATTAAATTGTTGGCCGTGCGCGTCAGAGCGTGCGGCTGACGGCGATCGGCGTCATGTTGCGCGGACCCGGCGCGGCGCGCTGTCCGTTCGCGGTGTAGGTGTTCGGGATATTGCGGCGCTGCACCTCGGCATTGACGCCGCGCACGATGCCTTCGGAGACGGCGTGCGCGGTCGCAAGCACCGTCAGGTTGACCTGCAGCATCGCGCGGAACGTCTCGTGATGACGCCGCAGCGTTGCGAGCAGTTCGGGGTCGGTCTGCGACAGCATCTTCTGCATCGATTTCAGATGCTCGACCGCGAGCATGTAGCGCCGCGACAGCTCCGACTTCTGCGCCTCGAGCCGCATGCCCTCGCGGATCTTGCCGGCACGGACGAACTCGGTCTCCTGCTCGACGACGACGAGCAGCGCGCTCATCACCTCGGTCAGCTCGTTGGCAAGACGCGCGACGTCGGGAGGCGTCGACGTCGCACTTCGCGCGGCGGGGGCGGAGGCTGGCCGCGGCTGCTGTGGACGCTGGTTCATCGCGCTGCTCCTTAGAAAACAGAACTAGCTCTTGTTCGCCTGCTGCAGGATCAGCGAGCGGAACACTTCGTTGGAAATGCCGACGCCGCCTGACTTGGCGAAGTTCTTCGAATACTCGTCGGTCAGCATCGAGCGCCACGGCCCGGTGCCGACCGTGTCGCCGTAGGGGCCTTCGCCCTTCAGGCCGGTCGTCATCTGCGAGAACATCGTGTTGAGGAACATCGATTCGAAGTCGGTCGCGGTGGCCTTCGCCTTGGTGATCTGCTGCGGCGTGACCTTCTTCATCGCGTCCTGCAGCACGGGATCGGGGCGGCCGTTGAACATCGGCATCAGCGCCTTGTTCGGCATGCTGCCGGTGGTGCTGTTGATCAGGCTCGCCATCACATCACCTCGATGTCGGCTTCGATCGCGCCGGCGGCCTTGATCGCCTGCAGGATGCTGATGAGGTCGCGCGGCCCGATGCCGAGGCCGTTGAGGCCGTCGACGAGCTGTTGCAGCGAGACGCCGTCCTTGACCACCGCGAACTTCTTGCCGTCCTCGCTGACCTGCACATTGCTGCGCGGCGTCACCACGGTGCGGCCGCGCGACAGCGGATTGGGCTGGCTGACCTGCGGGGTTTCCGAGATCGTGACGGTGAGATTGCCCTGCGCCACTGCGACGGTGGCGACGCGGACGTCGCGGCCCATCACGATGATGCCGGAGCGTTCGTCGATCACGATCCGCGCGGCGAGGTCGGGATCGACCTGCAACTGTTCGATCTCGGTCAGGAAGGCGACCACGTTGCCCTTGAACTCTGGCGGGATCGAGAGCTGCACCGTCGAGGGATCGAGCGGCTCGGCGGTCTTGACGCCGAGATAGTCGTTGACCGCGGCGGCGATCCGCTTGGCGGTGGTGAAGTCGGCGTTGCGCAGTGCGAGCCGCACATTGGGCAGGCGGTTGAGCGCGAACTCGATCTCGCGCTCGATGATGGCGCCGTTGGCGATGCGGCCGACCGTCGGCACGCCGCGCACGACCTTGGCGGCCTCGCCCTCGGCGTTGAAGCCGGAGATCGCCAGCGTGCCCTGCGCCACGGCGTAAACATTGCCGTCGCGCCGAGTAGGGGGGTGACGAGCAGGGTGCCGCCGCGCAGGTCCTTGGCGTCGCCGAGCGCCGAGACGGTGACGTCCATGCGCGTGCCCTGGGTGCCGAACGGCGGCAGGTTGCCGGTGACCATCACGGCGGCGACGTTGCCGGTACGGATGGTGGCGCCGCGGATGTTGACACCCATGCGCTCGAGCATCGCCTGCAGCGATTGCTTGGTGAAGGGGATGTTGTTGAGCGTGTCGCCGGTGCCATTGAGGCCAACCACGAGGCCGTAGCCGATCAGCTGGTTCTGCCGCACGCCCTCGATGTTGGCGAGATCTTTGATCCGCGAGGTCGCGGCCGCGGGCATGGCGGAAGCCGCTAGCGCCAGCAGCGCGGCGCAGGCCAACCCGAATAAGCTTACGATGCGGATGCCGGGCATCCTGATGCTCCCCTCAAACTCACTGGCGGATCACGCGACACTCCCATGACGGCGATCCGCCATTAACCATGCGATCTGCGTGCCACTTCGTTTTGTTGGGGCAATGTATTGATATATTTATCGAAATTGTCTGGCTCCCGTTTGGCTGCGGTTGGCCAGGGAGCGCGAAACTGCCGTGCGGCGGCAGAAATTGCCGGGTCGTTTACGCATCGTTAACCATAAAACGGCGATGCTCGCGGCATTCAGGCCTGCGGGATCATGGCGATGCGCATCTACGGACCGAACGGCACCACGCTTGGCACGTCCACCAGCGCCACGCGGCGCACCTCGTCGAGCGGCTTCTCGCTGCCGGATGCAACGAGCGCGCAGGAGGAGGTTCGCTCCACCTCAGCACCAAAGGCCGCCGCCAGCCTCGATGCGCTTCTCGCGCTGCAGGGCGTCGAGGACCCGACCGAACGCCGCAAGCGCTCGGTGGCCCGCGGCAAGGGCGCTCTCGACGTGCTCGACGCGCTCAAGCTCGGACTGCTGTCCGGCAATTTCGATTCCTCGACCGTGAACCGGCTGCGCGATGCCGCGGCGAGCCTCAAGGAATCCTCCGGCGATCCCGGCCTCGATGCCGTGCTCGGTGAGATCGAGCTGCGCGTCGAAGTCGAGCTCGCCAAGGCCGGGCAATACTAGGCGCCTCTTGATCGCCTGACCTGTTTCACGCCGCCATCGCCTCAGGCCGCCAGTGCCTTGCGCTGCTGATCGTAGCGGCGTTGCGCAGCCAGCACCTCCTTCAGATTCTGCTCGGCCCAGTCACGCAGCGGATCGACCGCCTCGGCGAGTGTCGATCCGAGCGGCGTGATCGAATACTCGACGGTGACGGGAACGGTTGCGATCGCGCGGCGGCGCAGCAGCCCGTCACGCTCCAGGCTCTTCAGCACCTGCGACAGCATCTTCTGCGAAATGCCCTCAATGGCGCGGCGAAGCTGGTTGAAGCGCATCGGCTCGCTGCGCAGCAGCAGCAGGATCAGCACCGCCCATTTGTCGCCGACCCGGTCGAGGATCTGCCGCGTCGGGCAATTGGCGGCATAGGCGTCCGGCTTCAGGCTCGAGGCTTTCATCGGGTTACTCCGGCGTAATCAGGTGAGACAAGAGTGTCTTCTTCACACCTACATCCATTTCGCTATCTAGTCACCATCGGAAACTACCAATCGGAGACTTGAGATGAAGATCGCCATCGCCGGCGCATCCGGCCAGGCCGGCTCGCGCATCACGGCGGAACTGGCCCGCCGCGGCCATGCCGTCACCGCCATCGCCCGCAATCCGGAGAAGATCGCGACCCTGCCGGGCGTGACCGCCAGGAAGGGGGACGTGAACGACCAGGCGGGCCTCGCAGCGCTGTGGGCCGGGCACGATGCCGCGATCAGTTCCGTCCATTTCTCGGTCAGCGACCCCCTCACGCTGATCGGGGCAGCCAAGCTCCGGGGTCGGCCGCTATCTCGTGGTCGGCGGCGCCGGCAGCCTCGAAGTGGCCCCCGGCGTCCGCCTGGTGACCACCCCGAACTTCCCGCCCCAGTACAAGGCCGAAGCCTCGAAGGGGGCCGAATTCCTTGACCTGCTGCGCCGCGAAAGCGACCTGAACTGGACCTTTTTGTCTCCCTCGGCGCTGTTCGTGGCGGGTGAGCGGACCGGCAAGTTCCGGCTCGGGACCGACCAGCTTCTGACCGCCGCCGACGGCAAAAGCTCGATCTCGTTCGAGGATTTCGCAGTTGCACTCGCCGACGAAATCGAGCGTCCGGCCCATCTGCGGCAGCGTTTCACGGTCGGCTATTGAGGGGGCGGGGCGGCCCCCAGGCAGGGCGGATAAGTTTGCCTGTGCAAGGCCTTGGGGGCGGCCCTCCTTTCGCGGTGGCAGATATTGTCTGTCACATGACGTGGCTATATAAGGCGCCGCGCGGAGGGGTCCTGTTCCCTCCGCCTCACAGGGACATGGCTGCCTTTGGAAAAGCTGAAGAACTACCGGCCGACTGAAAAAGAGCCTTTCATGAATGAGCGGCAGCGCGACTATTTCCGCGCCAAGCTGCTGGCCTGGAAGGATGAGATCCTCCGCGAATCGAAGGTCACGCTGCAGACGTTGCAGGAAGAGAACGTCAATCACCCCGACCTCGCGGACCGAGCTTCCTCGGAAACCGACCGCGCGATCGAACTCCGTGCCCGCGACCGTCAGCGCAAGCTGATCTCGAAGATCGACGCGGCGCTCCAGCGCATCGAAGACAACACCTACGGCTATTGCGAGGAGACCGGTGACCCGATCTCGCTGAAGCGGCTCGAAGCCCGCCCGATCGCAACGCTGTCGGTGGAGGCGCAGGAACGCCACGAGAAGCGCGAGAAGGTCTATCGCGACGAATAGTGGCGGCTGGCCACTCCTGATTGATTCCGGCGCGCACCGGTCGTAGGTTCGCGCCGCCATGATGACACGTACTCTCAACATCGCATCGGTCTTCTTCCTGGACTGATCCCGTTTCCGACAGGAAACGCTGATCGTTCCCCGCGAGCATGGGCTCGTGGGAGTCCAGTGATCCGAATGGGCCGGCCAGGTTCCGCGCAGCGCGGACCATCGATGGCTGGCGACAGTTTGAGAGACAATCATGATTCACCCCGACGACGCGCGTGCGCTGAGCGACGCGCAAATCGCGCAATTCATCGAACAGGGCTTTGTCAGGATCGACAACGCCTTCCCCCGCGAACTCGCCTATGCTGGCCGCGCCATCATGTGGCGGGATCTTCCGTGCAGCGAGCACGATCCATCGACATGGACGCGCCCGGTGGTGCGGCTGCCCGGCTACGGCGAGGAACCGTTCCGGCAGGCGATCAACACGCCGGTGCTGCATCGCGCATTCGACCAGATCGCCGGTTCCGGCCGTTGGTCTCCGCGCCACAACATCGGGACCTTTCCGGTGCGCTTCCCGCATCCGGATGATCCCGGCGACGCCGGCTGGCATGTCGATGTCAGCTTTCCCGGCGAGGACTGCGATCCGGACGAGCGGAGCGACTTCTCCACCTGGCGGGTCAACGTCAACTCGCGCGGCCGCGCGCTGTTGATGCTGTTCCTGTTCTCCGATGTCGGCGAGGACGATGCGCCGACCCGGATCAGGGTCGGCTCGCATCTGCCGATGGCGCGCTACCTCGCGCCGGCCGGAGAGGCCGGACGTGCGCGGATGAACCTCGAGCACATGGGCGCCGACTGCGAGCTTGCGCTGGCGACCGGCGAGGCGGGCACGGTCTATCTGTGCCATCCGTTCCTGGTGCATGCCGCGCAGAAGCACCGGGGCAAGCGGCCGCGCTTCATGGCTCAGCCGGCGCTCGGTTCCGGCGAGCCTTACCGGCTCGCGCGTCAGGACGGTGCGTACTCTCCAGTCGAGATCGCGATCCGGCAGGCGCTTGGTATGCGGTGACCCGTCGATCTAAAGGCGAGGCGACATTCAGGCCAGCCCGGCTTCGAGTGCCGCCTCGCTTGCCGCGGTGCTGCGGCGCGGACCGTAAGTCTTCGACCACGCCAGCAATTCGCGGAAAGCCGGCGTCAGGCCCCAGGCCGAATCCGTCAGCTCGTATTCGACCTGCAGCGGCTTCTCGGCCAGCACCTTGCGCGCCACCAGCCCGTCGCGCTCGAGCTCGCGCAGTTGCGCAGTGAGCATATGCTGGGTGATCGGCACCAGCGCGCGACGTAGCGCGCCGAACCGCACGCCGCCGTGCATCAGCGTGAACAGGATCTCGAGCTTCCACTTGCCGCTGAGCGCGTGGATCGCCTGCTTGGAGTCGATCAGCAAAGTCGGGTCGGTGGGGCAGCGGTCGCAGTCACCGCCGTCACACACATCACTGGTATTGTTTTCCATACCGGTCTCGATTTTCATTCTACTTGCTCGAGCAGAGATAGTGACCAGATGCGGCCTGTGCAGGGTGGGCATTGCGATGTCCGACCCCGACGAACCATCGAAAGGGCGAGGACATGAGCACGGTGTTGGTCACGGGCGGAACGGGTTTCATCGGCGTGCATACCATTCTGCAACTGCTGGCCGATGGGCATGCGGTACGCACCACGGTGCGCAATCCGGACCGTAGCAAGGACGTGATCGCGATGCTGCGCGAAGGCGGCGCTGATACGGCCGACCAGATCGGCTTCGTGACCGCGGACCTGACGCGCGATGACGGCTGGCGCGAGGCGGCCAGCGGATGCGATTACGTGCTGCATGTTGCATCGCCGCTCGGCTCCCATGTGCCGGACGACGAGAACGAGCTGATCGTTCCGGCGCGGGAAGGCACGCTGCGGGTGTTGCGCGCGGCGCGCGAGGCCGGCGTCAAACGCGTCGTCGTGACGTCGTCGTTTGCGGCGATCGGCTATGGCCATCCGCCGCAAGCCAAGCCGTTCGACGAAACCGTCTGGACCAATCTCAAGGGCCCCGACGTGCAGGCCTATCCGAAGTCCAAGACACTGGCCGAGCGCGCCGCCTGGGATTTCGTCGCGCGCGAGGGCAATGGCCTCGAGCTTGCCGTGGTCAATCCGACCGCCGTGTTCGGCCCGGCGCTCGGTCCCGATTTCTCCGAGTCGATCGGCATCATCAAGTCGCTGCTCGACGGCGCGATGCCGGCGGTGCCGCGGATCCATTTCGGTCTCGTCGACGTCCGCGATGTTGCCGACCTGCACCTGCGCGCCATGACTTCGCCGAGGGCCAAGGGGGAGCGGTTCCTCGCGGTCGCCGGCGAGACCATGTCGGTGCTGCAGGTGGCCCGCCTGCTGCGCAGGAAGCTCGGCGGCAAGGCGCGGCGCGTGCCCCGGTTCCAGGCGCCGGACTGGATGATGCGGCTCGCCGCACGGCGCAATCCGCTGGCGCGCGCCGCCCTGCCGCTGCTCGGCAAGGTGCGCCGCTCGACGAGCTCCAAGGCGCAGAACCTGCTCGGCTGGAAGCCGCGCGGCAATGAGGAGATGATCCTCGCGACCGCCGAAAGCCTGATCAGGCTCGGCCTGGTCAAAACCTGACGGCCCCTTCCGTCCGGCACGCTTGCCAGACACGTCGGCGAGTGCTGAATTGCCGTGAGCAGACACAGCATCAGGGAGGCTGCGCAGATGGATCGGGTCCTCGCGGCCGCAAAGGCGATTGCCAGCGCGCGTCGCAGCCGCGCGCCGCTCAAGGCGCTTCCGAAAGACGTCGTGCCGCTCGACGAGGCCGAAGGCTACCAGGTGCAGTACGCGCTGCATGATCTGCTGCAGCCGCAGGTCGGCAGCCTCGTCGGCTACAAGATCGGCTGCACCAGCGCGGTGATGCAGGAGTACATCAACATCCCGCACCCCTGCGGCGGTGGCGTGTTCGAGAAGCTCGTGCATGACAGTGGCGTGCGGCTGCCGGCGGCCGACTTCGTCCATGTCGGCGTCGAATGCGAGATCGCGGTGAAGCTGGCGCGTAATCTGGCTGCGAGCGAAGCGCCATTCACCGCCGAATGGGTCGCGGAGGCGATCGAGGCCTACTATCCCGCGATCGAGATCGTCGACGACCGTTATGTCAAATGGGAGACGCTCGGCGCGCCGACATTGATCGCCGACGATTTCTTCGCCGCCGGCTGTGTGCTCGGCGAGGCCGTGCCGCGCATCACTGCGCCCGATCTGCGCGACGTCGTGGGACGCGCGATGGTCAATGGCAAGGAGGAGGGACGCGGCACCGGCGCCGACGTGCTCGGCCATCCGCACAACGCGCTCGCCTGGCTTGCCAATCATCTCGCCGCCGAGGGCCGTGGCCTGCATGCCGGCCAGATCGTCATGACCGGCAGCCTGGTCAAGACGGTGTGGCTTAAGCCGGGCGACGTGGTCGTGATGGAGCTCGACGGGCTCGGCAAGGTGGAAGCGACGTTCACCTGATGTGAAGTTGGGTTGGCGGGCTCGTCTCCAAATAAAGATGGCGTCGCTGCCTAGTGCGCAATTGCGCACCGGAGCAGGGACCCATACGCCGCGGCCGTTGTCGTGAACGGGGCTCGTCGTTCCGGCGATGCGCAACAATCAGCATTCGTGGTTATGGGTCCCTGCTTTCGCAGTGACGACGCTGAGTGCTCGGAGCGATCTTGCATGCCTTCCGCGTCGGGGTGCCACTGTTTCCTACATTTGATCGTTCGTGCACATCAGAACCTTGCCGTCCCACAGGCTCCTGACGGCGTCGAACGGCACGGCCAGCCTGGCATATTTTCGATTGAACCAGACGCCGACCTCGAAGCCGTCATCGCTCACCACGAGGCGATCGAATTCGTGTTGCAGGATGATCGTGATCTCCTCCGGATATTTCTCGACCACGGCGGCGGGCAGCCTTACGCCGTCGGCCCGGGTTGCGAAGGTGATGTTGACCGGCCGGTCCTCCGCGGCGCGGCGGAGCAACGCGGTCATTTCGATCCGCTTCTGCGTGGTATTGCAGGGCTCGACGGCGGCGCGCGCCGGCAACGAAGCAACCAGCAGGAGCAGCACTCCAGCTATCCATTCGCTCCCGCGCCACATCCGCCTTCTCCATGTCGCTCGCGCGACGTCGTTCTTGGCTTCTGTGGTCGCAGGCCGCGCCGAGGTTCAAGTCGCCGGCCGCTTGCCGTCCGCGACCAGCTCGACCTTGCCGTCGGTCAGCCGGTAGACCGCGCCGACAATCCTGAGCTTGCCCTGATCGACCGCGGCGTTGAGGATCGGCGTCGCCGTCTTGAGCTTGGCGACATTGTCGATGACGTTCTGCCTGATGGCGTTGGCGAGGTGGTCGCCCGGCTTGCCCTCGGTTGCCTTCACCGCCGGCGCGATCGCAGTGACCAGCGAGGGCAGGTGGCCGGGCAGGGTGGTGTTGTCCTTCAGCGACTTGATCGCGGCGTCGACTGCCCCGCAGCTGTCATGGCCGAGTACCATGAACAGCGGCACGCCGAGCACCGACGACGCATATTCGAGGCTCGCGACCATCTCGTCGCTGGCGAAATTGCCGGCGACACGGCAGACGAACAGATCGCCGCGGCCGGTGTCGAAGGCGTACTCCGGCGCGATGCGGGAATCCGCGCAACTCAGGATGCCGGCGAACGGATTCTGTCCGCCGGCCAGCGCCTCGCGCTCGTGCTTGAAATCATGCCGCCGCGAAATGCCTTCGACATAGCGGAGATTGCCCTTCACCAGCCGGTCGAGCGCGGCGTCCGGCGGCAGCACGTTCTGCGGCTTCGGCGGCGGTTTTGTCTCCTTGGCGGCGACAGGGGCAGCGAATGCGAGACTGGCGGCGGTGCACGCCGCGGCAGCGAGGAAGGATCGTCGGGAGGTCTGGCCGGAAGGTGTGACGTCGCAGAGCTCGCACATCAAGGTTCTCCGTGAACAGGGACCGCATCCGCGCGATATTTGTAGGGTAAGCGCAACTTCTTCGCAACGACGTGCATGCGCATGCTTGCGGTCGCCACCGCCACAACGGTCGTCCCTGCCTGGTGCGCAATTGCGCACGGAAGCAGGGACCCATAGCCACTGCAGTTGCTGATAGGCGGGAATGGGGCCTCAGCGTCGCCCAACAATCATCGCTCGGGGTAATGAGTCCTGGCTTATGCCAGGATGACGATGTGGATGGTTCAACAACCGGTGTCGTCACCCGCGCATGCGCTTGCAGGTGATCCGGTATTCCGGAGGCCGAAGTGCTTTCGCCCTCCGCTCACGGAGTCCCCATCGTTCGCGCCGTGAGCCAGCGGACAAATCGGCTTCAGTGAATAACTCATGGGTTATGAAAAAGCCGGCGTTTGGGATCAGGACTGAGCCGTTCAACACCGGGCGATCCATCATAACCGAATTCCCGCTTGACTAATTCATAGCTGGCTAGTTATATGTAGATCTATAACCAACGGGTTATTGATTGCAAATGCTAGACGCTCACGACGTGCTGTTTCGAACCCTCGCAGACCCGACCCGCCGGGCGATCTTCGAGCGCCTGTGCCGCGAGGGCGAGCAGACCGTCAGCGCGCTGACGGCGCGGGCGCGGATTTCCCAGCCGGCGGTGTCGAAGCATCTCGGCGTGCTGAAGCAGGCCGGCCTGGTGCGCGATCGCCATGAAGGCAGGCAGACGCATTACAGCGCGCAACTCGGTGCGCTGGCGCCGCTGATCGACTGGACCAGCCAGATGGCCGGTTTCTGGCAGAACCGGTTCGACCACCTCGAAGATCTCCTCAAAAGGATGGACCAATGAACAACACCACCCGTGAGATGCGCTCGGCGATCGTCGAGCGCGAATTTTCTCATCCGCCGGAAAAGCTCTGGCGCGCGCTGACCCAACCGCATTTGATGGAGGAGTGGCTGATGAAGAACGACTTCAAGCCCGAGGTCGGGCACAGCTTCAATCTGCGCGGCGAGTGGGGCGGCGTGCTGGACTGCAAGGTGCTCGCCATCGAGCCGCACAAGACGCTGTCCTACACCTGGAATTTCGCGCATGAGGATGCCGCCTATAATCTCGAGAGCGTGGTGGTGTTCACGCTGACGCCGACGGCACGCGGCACCCGTCTGCGCGTCGAGCAGTCCGGCTTCCAGCCGCATCAGAAGCAGGCCTATGGCGGCGCCCATGCCGGGTGGAAGCAGTTTTTCGAGAAGCTCGATCAGCTGCTGGTACGCGAAGGCTGATCGTTTCTCGCGTCATTGCAAGCGAAGCAATCCATCTCTGTACCGCACGACGGATTGCTTCGTCGCTATCGCTCCTCGCAATGACGACCGCACACGGACACACACAACAGGAGATCACATGAACTGGAACAACTGGATCAGGCAATCGCACCGCTGGCTCTCGATCGTCTTCACGGTCGCCGTCATCGTCAACATCGTCGCGATGGTCGCGGAGCAGCAGGCGACCTGGATCGGCCTGCTGGCGCTGTTCCCGCTGATCCTCATGCTGCTCAGCGGCCTGTACCTGTTCGCGTTGCCCTATCTGGCGCCACGACGCCGGTTCGGGGGATCGACCCCGGCATCGCAAGTATGATTGATTGGGGCAGGCGAGGAGGCGTGAGGCAACGATGACGGCATCGGAACGGATCGACCAGATGATCGAGGATCTCACCGACTGGCGCGGCAAGACCCTTGCCAGCCTGCGCAAGAGCATCCTCGCCGCCGACCCCGGCATCATCGAGGAATGGAAGTGGATGGGCAGCCCGGTGTGGTCGCGCGACGGCATCATCGCGGTCGGTAACGCGCACAAGGGCAAGGTGAAGCTGACCTTCATGTATGGCGCGCAGCTTCCGGATCCCGACAAGCTGTTCAACACCGGCTTCGAGGGCAATGTGCGGCGCGCGATCGACCTGTTCGAGGGCGACAAGATCAACGCCGCTGCATTGAAGGCCCTGATCCGTGCTGCGATCGAGCTCAACCAGGCCAAGTCGAAGAAGCCAGCGAAGAAGTCGGCGAAGAAAGCCGTGCGCACTCGCGCAGCCGCGAAGAAGGCATGAACTGCGCCTGCATGCGGCCGGTTGATCCGGTCTGTCCAAAATGATCAGAACCCGGCTCGCCATACCGTCGGACGCCGACGCGATCTCGGCGCTGCTGATGGCCAATTCCGGCGATCGCGGCGGGATGCTGCTCGGGCAATGGCCGCGCGAGGCGATCGCCGCGCGCATGGCACGCGGGCAATCGATCGTGGTCGCGACCGGCGAGGCCGGCCGGCTGCTCGGCGCGCTGCTGACCTCGGCGAAGGGATTCGACGACGCGCCGTCGGTGCAGGCCATGCTGAAGGCCTGGCCAGGGAGTCCCGATGCGTATGTGTACGGCCCGGTGTGCGTCGCCCAGGACGCGCGCGGTCTGGGTGTCCTCGACGCGCTGTACGCGATGCTTCAGACGCTATTTCCCGGCCGCGAAGCAATCCTCTTCATCAGGGAAGAAAATCCGCGCTCGCTGAAAGCCCATCTGCGGCTCGGCATGCGCGAGGTCGCGCGATACGATTTCGGCGGCACGGTTTTCATTGTCCTGAGCGACGGGGCCGAGCTCGGGTGATAGCCGGATGATTGCAAGGGAGCTTGGTTCCGCGCGCGGGAACCCGAGCCCCAAGATCGGCAACAATCAGAAACAAAGTTTTTACCATCGGATACGAATGCCGGGCGACCTGCCACAGGTTGTACTGTCTTACCGACACAATTGAAAGGACGGCTGCTAAACCTGTGGCTGTGGAATGAGCGGGTCTCGTGTCGAGGCGCCCGCTGGAATGGCAGTCGCAATGTTCAGTCAGTTGGTCGGTCCGTCACGGATCGCTTCGTCGGCGGACACCGAAGTCGCACCGCAGGCCTCCCCGAGAACAGCAGCTAGCGCACCTCGAACACCGCAACCTCATCAGCGGGTCGAGCGCGGTTCATGGCTGATCGGCATCGCGGCGAGCGGTTTCGCCGGCTTCCTGCTCTGGAAATTCCAGATCGACGTCGAGCCGGAAAGCCTGGCGCTGTTTTCGGGCCTGATGGGCTTTCTGCTTGCCGTCGATATCGTCTATGGCAGATGGCGGTCCGCACCGGTTCTGTCCAACCTGGCCGCAGCCGTTGCCGTGTTCTTCTGGTCGGCTGCGGCGGCCGCAACGATCAGCCTCGTCGGCCTCAGATACAAATTTCCCCTGATCGACGACAGTCTCGCCGAGGCCGATCGTCTCATCGGAATCGATTTGCTCGTCGATCATCCCATGGTTTGCGAACCATCCATGGCTGACTGAATTGCTCGCTGCGGCATATTGCAGTTCCTTCGTGCAGATTGCCGCGCTGTTCGTCCTCCTGGCGGCGACAAGGCGCTTCGACAAGCTCTGGCAACTGGTGTTCGTATTCGCCCTGACGATCGTTGCGTCGACGATGTTCTCGGTGTTCTGGCCCGCCAAGGGCGCCTTTGTCTATTTCGACTATCCTCTGGCGATCCTCAAGGCGCTGCCTGAGCATGCCGGGAATTATCATCTCGCCAAGTTCGAATACTTCCGTAACGCCGCCGCTCCGGAGCTGTCGTTGAGCAATCTGCAGGGCGTGGTGACGTTTCCGTCGTTCCATACCTGCCTCGCTTTGATGACGATTTTTCGCGACGATCGGCACACGATGGCTGTTCGGCATCACCCTGATCTGGAATCTCCTCGTCCTGGTCTCGACGATCCCGATCGGCGGCCATTACGTCATCGACCTCACTTGCGGCGCGCTGCTGTGGCTGGCGGCGATGAAGGTCGAGGCGATGCTCGGCAGATCATCGATGGCGATGCGTGCAATGCCGATGCCCGCAGCCGTGTCCGCCTAGCGGTGCAACGACGCGCGGCGCCGTTCGAGGCCGGCGAGAACGCTCGGGTTGAACCCGCCGATCGCCGGTCCGATAAATCTGAAAGGTGGAGCTGTTGGCAATGGACTGGGAAGCGCTTTGGGAGGCCGTGCTGGGCTCGCTTCTCCCGACGCAGTCTGGTTCCAGATTGCTTGACGCCGCTCCAACCGGAATCTTCCGCTCGCCGCTGTTCTGGACGTGGACAGCACTGCTCGCCGGTCTGATCGGGCTTGCGTACTGCATCATTCACATCGGCTTCCGGTCAGCGCCGGCGTTGCTTTGGCTCGCTCTCCTCGCGGATGCCGTGGCTCTGGTGTTCGTGCGGCGCGCGCTCAAATGGCGCTATCCGATCTAGCGATTTCGGTCGTGCGTCGGGTTGCACGCGGCCAACCTAGGCCGAAATGTCGACCGCCTGGCCGGCCTTGCCGGCATTCTTCTGGAACGACTGCTCGATCAGCTCCTTGATCTTCTGCTCGACCGCGGCGCGCTGATCCGGCGTCATGTTCTTCAGGTCTTCCTCCGACAGTCCCATGCTCTTGAGGATGTTGGCGCGCATGCGGTCCATCGGGCTCATCTGCGCGTATTTGAGAAACTTCTGCTCGACGCTGTCGTCGGAAGCGCTGCCGCCGGTGGCTTGCGCGGACCCGGAGGCATCGGCAGTCAACGGCTTCTTCAATGTGCCAGTCGTCATGCTGGCTGCGACCGATCCAAAGGCCGAGATGGACGTCATCTGCGCGCGCTGTCCCCGTTGCAATGCTGCAGTCGCGGAGCAAACGGCGTGCCATACGCCACCTCAGCGTTTTCAAGCAGATCGCGACGATGCTGCGAGCGTCAATCGTGCCGCAGGAAAGTTCTGCCGGGTGAAGCTTGCCGGGGAAGCGGCCGTCACGCCTTCGTATGTACGATCACCGGACCCGCTACAGCAGTTGCCTGCCCGACCAGCAAGGGACCGAGATTGTCGTCGATCCAGGCCAGTGCGCGGCGATTGGCTTCCTCGGCGCCGGCATGATTGTTGAAGATGCTGATCGCGGTGACGGTGTCGTCGCCGGCATAGACCACGTAATAGGCCATGAAGCCTTCGACATCGCTGATGATCGGGATTGCGCCTTCCTTGATCCGGCGCGCGAGTTCTTCGGCGGTGCCGGTCTTTGCCTTGGCCTGACGGATGGCGGCATACATGGTTTGCTCCTTCCGGCTGGATCGATCGGGCTGCGCTTTGATGCGCGGGCATGATCGTACGCCGGCTCTGGCGTGGACGCCATCGGGAAGGGGGCGGGTCAGACGATGCGCTTGCCCGCGAACGGGTTCGGTGAACGGCGGCTGACAGCGGGCCTTGGCAGCCTTGCGAGGCCGGCAGACGCCGGCGCGGATTTCGGCGGCGGGGTGGGCGCAGTTTCCGGTTGCTGCAAGAATAGCGTGGCCTCGAACACCACGCCGGGGGCTTGCTTGGCCGTTCCCATGCACACCGCGCGATTGCCGCTGAACGAGCCGGTCAGCTCCGCCTCGACCTCGTCGCAGCCGAACACGGTGGTGAACGGACCGTCGACATAGCGGCGCGTCGTCAGCACGGCGGTGAAGCGGTCATCGTTGAGCTGATAGGAGCCGCCATAGGTGAACATGGCGTCGCCGCCGCTGATCCTGCCATTTGCCAGCTGGACTATTCCGGTGCCTTCGCCGCGCGGCGTCCGGAACCACGCCGCATATTGTCCGTCTCTTTGCATGACCGTCATACAAACAGAAACCCTGCGTTGTTCTCTTGCTACGTTGCAAGCGTCGGGACTGCCACTGCGGGCTGCTGCGACGGTTAACGAACCGAGAAGGCGATCGCGCGACTTGCACGCAGAGGTATCGGACTGGTGCGCGACGACAGCGCGAGTGCATGCGACCGGTCACAGGAGCCGCGCTGCAAATGCCACGCCCCCGCCAGGGGAGCTGGCGAGGGCCGTGTTGGTACACCGCGTCGCGCCTAGGTTCGCGACGAGATGTGGGAGCTCGTGAAAGTCTTACTCAGGCATGATCCTCATCCCTTTGCGGGATCACGCGGCTAGAAGGGCAAGAGCACGTCGAGAACCTGCTGGCCGTAGCGCGGCTGCTGCACGTCGGTGATCTGGCCGCGGCCGCCATAGGCGATGCGGGCCTGGGCGATCTTCGAGGAGTCGATGGTGTTGTCGCTCTGGATGTCCTCCGGGCGCACGATGCCGGCCACGATCAGCTCGCGGATTTCGAAGTTGACGCGGATCTCCTGCTTGCCCTCGACCACCAGATTGCCGTTCGGCAACACCTGGGTGACGACGGCGGCGACGCTGGTCTGCAACGCTTCCTGGCGGTTCACCGAGCCCTTGCCGTCGCTGGACGCGGTGGAGTCGGCGGTCAGGATCTTTCCGGGCAGGATCTTGTTGGCCTGCGTAATGGTCTGCGAGCCCAGGAAGTTGGTGACCCCGGAGTCTTCCGAGTTGGTTCTGCTGCGCTGGGTCTCGTTGGCGATCGCGGCCTTGTCGGTGAAATTCACCGTGATGGTCAGGAGGTCGCCGACGCGCGCGGCGCGCTGGTCCTTGAAGAAGGCGCGGGAGCCGCTGCGCCACAGCGAGTTCGGGCTGTAGGAGGCGACCTCGGGCTTCGGCATCGGCATCTGCACCGGCTTGTAGCCGGGCTGCGTCGTCGGATTGTCGATGGACGTCAGCTTCGGCTGTTCGCCGATCTGGGAGAGACGGTCGATCGACGAGCAACCGCTGGCGATCGTTCCGAGTGCGAACAGCGCACCGGTCA
The DNA here is from genome assembly GCF_001238275.1 of Bradyrhizobium viridifuturi. GTDB lineage: Bacteria > Pseudomonadota > Alphaproteobacteria > Rhizobiales > Xanthobacteraceae > Bradyrhizobium > Bradyrhizobium viridifuturi. Next base: position 19,596 of record NZ_LGTB01000047.1, on the reverse strand, counting down.
GGATGAGGCGGTTGATACGATACTGGGACATGAACTTTACTCGGCGTTTGGTGCGACTGAACTCAGCTTGACGGGAGCGGAATCGGAAGAGGTGGCATCGGCGCCAGGTGCCGCCCGCGGGGTCGCGACCGAGATCGAGACCTCGCCGCGGCCGGTGACGACGCCGGAGACGGCGCGCTTGGACTGCAGGTTCATCACGCTGACGACGTCGCCCTCGGCGCCGCCGTCCATCGCCTTGCCGCGGATGGTGAGATAGATGCCGGCGGTGCGGTAGATCAGCACGACGTTCTGGTCGCGGGTGACGAGATCGGGTTTCGCCATGTCGGCGACGCGCAGCGCCTGGCCGGCGCGGAGCTGGCGGCGCACCTGCATGCCGATCGAGCTGTCGCGCATCGCCGCGTCGTTGCCGATTTCGGCCTTCGGACGGCGCTCGATCATCACGTCGGAGGCCTTCAGCACGTCGCCGCGTTCGACATTGCGGGTCAGCACGGCGGCCTCGATGGTTTCGATCGCGGTGCCGGTGAGGCGCAGCTTGTACGGCGCCGTGCCGGCGTCGTTGCTGATCTCGAAGGTGACGTCGAAACGCGTCGAGCGCGGGTCGTAGCGCACCGCGATCGGCTGCATCGCGCCGGTGTTGGTCGCCTCCAGTCTGATATCGCCGGGATCGCGGTCGAAGGTCAGCGCGATGTTGCCGGCCCGGCCGAGGCCGTGGCGGCCCTCGAGCGCGCGCGACAGCTGCTGCTCGATCTCCTTGCTGTCGATGGTCCGCGCAAGCCGCGTGACGGTGATCTCCTTCAGCTCGCGGGTATCGACGCCGATCACCTGATGCGAGCGCAGCACGTTGATTACCTGCGCGACCGGCAGCGTGCCTGTCGTGCCGAGGTCGGGCGCGCGGTAGATCGCGATGGTGCCGGCGCTGCCGGCGTTGTCGATCAGGTCGCCGACCCGCACGATGTCGTCCGCGACCGTGGTGCTGGCGCGCAGCGTCGGCACTGCGATGGTCTCGCTGCGGCTCTGCGCGGCGGCCGGCACCGCCGTCACCGCGAGGAGCGCGGCTGCAATCAGGAGTGAGCGGGCGATCATCGACATCATCCTCAGCGGAACAGGTTGGAGGTCGACTGCATCATCTGGTCGGCGGCGGAGACCACCTTCGAGTTCATCTCGTAGGCGCGCTGCGCTGCGATCAGGTCGGAGATTTCCGAGACCACCTCGACGTTGGCCTGTTCGAGGTTGCTCTGCTGCATGTCGCCATAGCCGTCGGTGTTGGCGGTGCCGTCCTGCGGCTGGCCGGAGGCCGGCGTTTCCTGGAACAGATTGTCGCCGATCGGCATCAGCCCGGCCTTGTTGATGAAGCGGGTCAGGCCGATCGTGCCGATGTTGGTCGATGCGGTCTGGCCCGGCAGCGTCACCGAGACCTGGCCCTGCGCATTGATGGTGAGGCCGGAGGCGTTCTGCGGGATCGTGATCGTCGGCTGCACCAGATTGCCCTGCGCGTTGACGATCCGGCCCTGGTTGTCCATCTGGAACGAACCGTCGCGGGTGTAGGTGAAGGTGCCGTCCGGCATCAGGATCTTGAAGAAGCCTTCGCCGCGGATCGCGATGTCGAGATCGTTGCCGGTCGGCGACAGCGTGCCCTGGGTCATCATCCGCGGCGTGCCGACGGTCTTGACGCCGCCGCCGAGGTCGATGCCCATCGGCATGATGGTGTTCTGGTCGGAGGCCTGCGCACCGACCCGGCGCACATGGTCGTAGATCAGGTCCTGGAACGCGGCGCGCTGCTTCTTGTAGCCGGTGGTGCGCAGGTTCGCGATGTTGTTGGAGATCACCTGAACAGAGAGTTCCTGTGCCGCCATTCCGGTCGCTGCAGTATAAAGAGCGCGCATCGGTCAATCCCCCGGATCAGTTCGGCACGTCGGCGAGCTTCTCGATCGCCGATTTGTGCAGGTCGCTCTGCTGCTGCAGCAGCGAGGCGATTTGGGTGTAGGTCCGCGTGATCTCGATCATGCGGCTCATCTCGACGACGGAATTGACGTTCGACTTCTCGATGAAGCCCTGGCGGATCTGGGACTTGGTGTCCGGCAGCGGCTGCGCGCCCTCGCCGGGCGCGTAGAGGTTGGAGCCTTCCTTGAGCAGGCGCTGGGCCTGCGCGAACGAGACGAGGCGCAGCTTGCCGCGGATCGAGTCGAGGCGGGACGTGCCCTCGAGCACGGAGATGTTGCCGTCGGGGGCGATGTTGACGTCGTGATCGGTCTGCTGGAACGTGATCGGGCCGGAGGTGCCGAGCACCTGGTAGCCCGAGGCGGTGACCAGCTGGCCGCGGTTGTTGATCTGAAGATTGCCTTCGCGGGTGTAGCGCTCGCCGGCCGGCGTCTGCACCACCAGGAAGGCGCTGCCGTCGATCGCGACGTCGAGCGGGTTCTTGGTCTCTTCGGTCGGACCCTGCGAGAAGTCGTGGAAGGTCGCGCGGTCCTGCACAAAGGAGACGCGGCGGTCGGCGCCGGCGAAATTGTCCTCATGCGCGTTCGAGGAGAGATACTCCTGGAACAGCGAGCGGTCGGCCTTGTAGCCGTTGGTGGTCATGTTCGCGATGTTGTTGGAAACGACATCCATCTGCCGTTCCAGCACCATCTGCTTCGATAGGCCGACCAGAAGCGTATTCTGCATCGGTGGTTCTCCCCTGTGAGGCGATCCGAATGCAGGTTCTCCCAAACCTTCACGCCGGACCCGTCAGTAACCATTGGGTTCTCCCAAACCCACTGGTCACGTCGTCCTCTCAGCGAAAGCCGTGCCAACTTGAAATAGATAGATATTTGAATGGCTTAGGTGCATGGGCGGGTACCGTAGGGGGCGGCAGAAAGGTCTTGTTGACCATGTTTGCCCGGCAGTTTTTTCCTAGTGGATGGTAAATCCTAAGCTTCCGTTAACCATTATGACCCCAGTGTTGCCGGCATTGGGGCGCGTGTGCGCCGGCGGCATTTGTATCGCGTCTTCAGGCCAAAGCTGGGGCAAATCGCGTTCGCATCCTTCTGTTGAAGCGGGCGGACGATGGCGGACGAGGAAAAGACGGATAGCGGCGAAGGCGCGGCCGCACCGAAGAAGGGCAAGCTCAAGCTGATCATTGCCGTCGTCGGCTTCCTCGTCGTGCTCGGCGCGGGCGCGGGCGGATGGTTCTTCTTCATGCGCGGCCACGGCGAGGAGCAGCACGCCGAAGCGCCGCCGCCGAAGCCGCCGAGCTTCGTCGACGTGCCGGACATGCTGGTCAACCTGGTCGGCGCACCCGGCGAGCGCGTACAATATCTCAAGCTGAAGCTCGTGCTCGAGGTCAAGGAAGAGAAGCAGGCCGAGGCGATCAAGCCGGCGCTGCCGCGCGTCACCGACCTGTTCCAGACCTATATGCGCGAGCTGCGCCCGAGCGACCTCAACGGTTCTGCCGGCCTGTTCCGTCTCAAGGAAGAGCTGACCAAGCGCGTCAACCTCGCGCTGGCGCCCAATTCAGTGAACGCGGTGCTGTTCAAGGAAGTCGTGATCCAGTGACGGGGTGGATGTAAGGCCATGGCCGGCAACGACCAGATGGACCAGGACGCCATTGCGGCCCAATGGGAAGCCTCGCTCGATTCCGAGGATCCCGCGGCGGCCGCGGCGGAAGCTGCCAAGAACGAACTCACCGAGAACATGGCGCTGCAATGGGCCGCCATGGTCGAGGACGGCAGCCGCGACTTCGGCAGTAAGAACACCAATGGCGAGCGCGTGCTGTCGCAGGAGGAGATCGACAATCTCCTCGGCTTCACCGTCGGCGACGTCAGCCTCGACGACCATTCCGGCATCCGCGCCATCATCGATTCCGCGATGGTGTCCTACGAGCGTCTGCCGATGCTCGAAATCGTGTTCGACCGCCTGGTGCGGTTGATGACGACGAGCTTGCGCAATTTCACCTCCGACAACGTCGAGGTCTCGCTCGACCGCATCACCTCGGTGCGGTTCGGCGACTACATGAACTCGATCCCGCTGCCGGCGGTGCTCTCGGTGTTCAAGGCGGAGGAGTGGGAGAATTTCGGCCTCGCCATGGTCGATTCCAACCTGATCTATTCGATGATCGACGTGCTGCTCGGCGGCCGCCGCGGCCAGACCCAGCTCAAGATCGAGGGGCGGCCCTACACCACGATCGAGACCAATCTGGTGAAGCGGCTGGTCGAGGTGGTGCTGTCGGATGCCGAGCAGGCGTTCCGGCCGCTGTCGCCGGTGACCTTCACGATCGACCGGCTCGAGACCAATCCGCGCTTTGCCGCGATCAGCCGCCCGGCCAACGCCGCGATTCTGGTCCGCCTGCGCATCGACATGGAAGACCGCGGCGGCAACGTCGAATTGCTGCTGCCCTATGCTACCATCGAACCGATCCGCAACGTGCTGTTGCAGATGTTCATGGGCGAAAAATTCGGCCGCGACCCGATCTGGGAAGGTCATTTCGCGACCGAGGTGGCGCAGGCCGAAATTTCGGTCGATGCGGTGCTGTACGAGGCCGAGATCCCGCTGAAGGAGCTGATGAAGCTCAAGGTCGGCGACACGCTGCCGCTGGACATCCGCTCCGACGCGCTGGTCTCGGTGCGTTGCGGCAACGTCACCCTGACGGAAGGCCGCATGGGCCGCGTCGGCGACCGTGTCGCGATCCGCGTCACCAAGAATTTGCGTAAACCCCAAACCACCTTCGCGATGTTCGAGAAGGCGGACGAGCGGACCAAGATGATGGAGGCACCATGAGTCATGTGCTTGGACTAGCGATCGAGAGTCTGGTGGCCGTGCTGCTGATGCTGACGATCGGCTATTGCTGGCTGCTCAACAAGCGCCTGCAGCGGCTGAAGGCGGACGAGCACTCGCTGAAGGCGACGATCGCCGAACTGATCACCGCAACCGAGATCGCCGAGCGGGCGATCGGCGGGCTGAAGCACGCGGTGCGCGACGTCAATGAGAATCTGGGCAACCAGCTCGACGCGGCGACGCAGATGTCGGCGCTGCTGAAGACCCAGCTCGCCGAAGGTGACGGGGTGGTCCGCCGCCTGTCCAAGATCGCGGCGGCCGCGCGGCCGGCGGAGCCGCGCGGGCACCTTCACAGGCAGCTGCGCCCGCCGCGCCAGTGGCGCCGGCACCGAGGGTTTCCGCCGCGCGCGCGGTTGCCGCGGCGGCTGAAGCCTTCACCGAGCGCAGGAGGGCCGGCGGCCTCGCTGCATGAAGTTGCTTCGTGACATCAGAGTGATGCCTGTGGTGCTGGTCGCGATCTTCGGCCTGATGGTGCTGAAGGTCGCCGGCCTCGTGCTCGATAGCGGTTATGTGTTTGCCGAGGACGCGCCGCCTGCCGGCCCCTCTTGGGCGCAGCAGAATTTCAACTTCCCCGGCGCCGGCAAGGCGGTCCTCGACAGCAAGAGCAAGGCCGATCCCGGCGACATCACGGGGTCGGTCGAGAACAAGGACGCCAAGAAGGACGACAAGAAGGACGAAGCACCGAAGCCGGCCGCACCGGCCGCGGAGCTGTCGAAGCCCGACGGCGTGGTGGTCAACCTGGATGCGCCGGCGCCGGTGTCGGCATCCGAGCGAGCGATCCTGGAACGGTTGCAATCGCGCCGCCAGGAGCTCGAGACGCGCGCACGCGAGGTCGAGATCCGCGAGAGCCTGTTGAAGGCGGCCGAGAAGCGCATCGAGGCCAAGGTCGAGGAGGCCAAGGCCAACGATGCCAAGGCGAACGCCGACGCCGCCGCCAAGGCGGAAGCCGAGGTGCGCGCTTCAAGGGCATCGTCACCATGTACGAGAACATGAAGCCGAAGGATGCCGCCAAGGTTTTCGATCGCCTGGAAATGAACGTGCTCTACCAGATCGCCTCGCAGATCCAGCCGCGCAAGATGTCCGACATTCTCGGTCTCATGCAGCCCGAAGCTGCCGAGCGGCTCACCGTCGAACTCGCCCGCCGCGCCGGCGGCGACAAGTCGGCATCGACGGACGATCTCCCCAAGATCGAAGGCAAGATGCTTGCGCCGAAGACCAATTGACGGGCGCTGACCGCGCCGCCCGTCGATTGCCAGGTGTCGGCAGGTTCAGCCGTAAGCCGGATCCGGCCTGAGATCAGGTTGCCTGCATTTCATCCAGATGATCGCGATCACCGTTGCGCACATGAACGGACCAACCGGCACGAGCACGAACGGGAAAGCGTATCCCAGGACGACGATGACGCCGAGACCGATACGGATGGCTCGCCGGTTGCCGACCAGCGAGCCCTGATCGAGGTCAGCCTTCATCAGGAAGACCAGCGCCATCGCCAGGATCGGAAGATCGTAGATGACAAAGTAGGGAGACATGAGCGGCGTGGCCGCGAGCAGGCTGGCTGCCTGCAGGGCGAAGCCGACGTTGCGACGCCATAGGGTGACCACCCAGATCAGGGCGGCTGCCGCGACGGCCATGTGGAGCGACCAAGCCAGCCCGTAACCAAGGCCGGCAACCCGAAGCAGGCCATAAACACTCGACAGATTGTACCAGGCGACCCCTCCACCAGCCTGGAGCCGCGTCGAAACAGTCGTTGCCCCTTCGCCGAATGCCTTGAACGTATCCCAGCCGAAGATCGCTCCGGTGAGCAGCACGAGAACCAGCGTTGCCAAGGCTGCGATGACGATGACGTTCCAGCGCCTGGTCGCGATCAACACGAAGGGAAGCAGCACACCGAATTGAGGCTTGAAGACGAGCAACGCGATCAGGACGCCACTGAGGAGCGGGCGCCTTTCCAGCGTCAGCAGGATGCCGCCGAGCAGCGCCGAGGCAAGCAGGCCGGTTTGGCCGTGAAACACATCATAGAAGACCGGCGGGGTCGCGAGTGCCAGCAGCAGAGCGCCAGGGCGCGGCCGGATGGCATAGATGACAAGGAGCCAGCAAGACAGTTTTGCCGCGCTCCAGACCCAGAACGCGGTCGGAAACGGCAGCAACGCAAGCGGCGCCAGGACCAGGAGAAACACTGGCGGATAAAAGAATGGCAGTGGAATCTGATCGTAGGGAAAGCGGAGCTGATCGATCGGCGGCATCCGAAGCAGAAGTTGCCGATGCAGTTGCTCCCAGTCATAGGCAGCGGCCGCGTGGCCATCGAGCGCCAACGTGCCCGCGCCCCAGAAACATGAAAAATCGAACCCGGGGCCCTCGCCGTTACCACTGACGAACGGCAAGACCGCAAACGCGATCAGGAGAGCACAGGCGATTGCCTGCGCCGGGTCATCTCCTGCAGAAGCATTCCGGCGTGAGACTTCGTTCATGACTTTGGTTTGAAAAATCTTAAAGCAATCAAAAGTGGAATTTATCATTGCGTTTCCGGGCCGGGCAAGGCCGGGCATTCCCGGGCTCGTTCCGAGAGTTAATTCCGGATTTGAGATCAGCGCGATCGGCCGCTCGGCAACAGGGCGAGCGCTCGCCGTTGGCGGCGCTGGCGGAGGGCACGAGCCAAGCCCGCAGGTGAGCGAATGCGGAACGAGGCGCATACGCCGCCCCTCGAAAATGCGGTCGATGAGTTTACGTTAACAGCTCCTTAACGTCGCCCGATCCAAGATCGGGGCGCGTGGGCGAGGGCGCTTCGCGCTGGTATGGCTGAGGTCCCGAGAAAACGTTTCGAGATGGCGCGAACGGCTGCCGCTGGAACATGGTCGCTAGGCCGCGCCTGGGCGCGGACCGCGCGCCTGTGCCTGCTCGCCACCGGCCTTGCCCTGACGAGCCTCACATTCCCGACCGTGGCGCATGCCGACGACCCGGTGCCGGGTGAGGCGACATTCTCGGCCGCGAACGGCTATGCAAGGCTGGTGCTGAAGCTGAAGGAGGATGTCGAGTCGGAGGTCACGACCGCCGGTTCGATCATCGTGATCCGCTTCAAGCGTCCGGTCGATATCCCCGTTGAGAAACTGTCGGATGCGGTGCCCGACTATGTCGGCGCCGCCCGACGCGATCCTGACGGTTCGGCGATCCGCCTGTCGCTGGCGCGCCGCGTCACCGTCAACACCATGACCGCCGGCGAGCGCATCTTCGTCGACTTCCTGCCCGACGGCTGGACCGGCCCGCCGCCGTCGCTGCCGCAGGACGTGATCCGCGAACTGGCGGAGCGGGCCCGCGCCGCCGAGCGCTTGCTGCGCATCCAGCGCGCCGCCGACGCCGCCAGGAAGAAGCCGCCGATCCGCGTTCGCGCGCTGGTGCAGCCCACCTTCGTCCGTTTCGTGTTCGAGGTTCCCGACGGGGTCAGCGTCTCCTCGGTGCTGAACGAGCAGAAGCTGACATTGTCCTTCAACTCGGTGCTGAGCTTCGACCTTGCCGATGCCAAGGTCGCCGCTCCGCCGAACGTCGCGTCGATCAGTTCGCGCGCCGATACGGACACCTCGGCGGTCGATGTGACCCTGATCGGCGATGTCGACGTGCATTCGTTCCGCGACGAGAAGAACTACATCGTCGATGTCGCTTTCCAGCAGAGCGAGCAGCAGCAGGCTGCAAAGCCCTCGCTGAGCTCGTTGCTGCCGACGCCGCGCAGCAAGAAGGGCGCGGCGATCGCGCCGGTGACATCGGAAAGCTTCGCGCGGCAGGCCAAGATCGAGATCCGGCCCGGTCAACCCAAAGCGGAGCCTGCCAAATCTGAGCAGGCGACATCGGAGCAGACCCGGTCCGAGCCGCCACCATCCGAGCCGGCCAAGCCCGAGCAGGCTACGACCGAACAACCGGCCACGGCGCCCGCCAAACCCGAACAGCCGAGATCGGAGCTAGCCGATCCGGAACTGCCGAAGATCGCGGCTGCACCAGCGGCCGGCGCCGAGAATGCGGCTGCGCCGCCAGCGCCGCGCGAGGGCAGCGCCGGTGCCGCGGCGGAACAAGACAAACCGCCGGTCAGCGAAGCGCCGAAGCCTGCTCCCGCCGTCGCGGCCGCGCCGGCGATGGAGACGCCGAAGCCCACCGCCGCACCATCGCCAGCCGAAGCCCGCGCCGGCGCCAAGTCCGGCGCCAGCTCCTCGGTCGACGCCCAGCGCGACAGCGACGGGCTTCGCGTGACGTTCTCGTTCCCCGCAGCAACGCCGGCGGCACTGTTCCGCCGCGCCGACACCGTGTGGATGGTGTTCGACACGCCTGAGGCGATCGATGTCGATCCGATCCGCGCCAAGGGCGGCTCGCTGATCGCGGACGTCAGCCGGATCGCGCTGGAGAAGGGGCAGGCGGTGCGCTTCCGCCTCAACCGGCCGCAGATGCCGTCGCTCGAAAGCGACGACCGTTCGCAAGGCGTGAGCTGGGCGCTGACCTTTGCCGACCGCGTGCAGAAGCCGCCATTGCCGCTGACCGTGGTGCGCAACATCAGCGAGCCGTCGCTCGCCAATGTCAGCGTGCCGCTCGCCAATCCCGGCCAGTTGCACAAACTGGTCGATCCCGATGCCGGCGATACGCTCTGGGTGGTGACCGCGCCCCCGCCGACCCGCGGCATCATCAAGCGGCAGGATTTCGTCGAGCTCTCGCTGCTGGAATCGATCCACGGCGTCGTGGTTCATCCGAACGCCGACGACGTCAAGGCCGAGGTCGGCGCCGACAAGGTGATGCTGGGCCGGCCCGGCGGCCTGACGTTGTCGTCGGCCGACGTTGCCGCCGAGCGCGCGACCGCGGCGGTGAAGCCGCTGTTCGATCCGGACGAGTGGCGCAAGAACCAGTCGGAGAATTTCCTCAAGCAGCTCGACGGCCTGATTGCGGCGGCTTCGACCGCCAATGCCGAGCAGCTGCCGCAGGCGCGGCTCGATCTCGCCGAGTTCTACATGGCGCGCGGCATGTACCAGGAAGCCCATGGCGTCGCCAACCTGATCCTGTCCGAGAGCAAGCGCGGCAGCGAGACACCGTCGGTGGTGATGGTGCACGCGGTCGCCAGCATCCTGATCGGCCACCCCGAACGCGGTCTGAAGGATCTCGCCAATCCCGTGATCGGCAACGGCTACGATTCCCAATTGTGGAAGGGGCTGGCCTTTGCCCGCGAAGGCAAATGGGCCGAGGCGCGCGAAAAATTCAAGAACGCCGAGTTCTCGGTCGCGACGCTGCCGCCCGACCTGCAGCGCATCGTCACGATGGATTCGATGAAGGCCTCGCTCGAGGTCAAGGACTATGCCGGCGCGCGCGGCGCAAGAGCGATCTTGATGTGGTCGGCGTTCCCGATGCGCTCAAGCCCGCGGTTGCGGTGCTGCGCGGCCGGCTCGCCGAAGCCCTCGGCCAGGAGAAGGATGCGCTCGACGCCTACCGCTTCGCCGCCAATTCGGCCGATCGCCAGGCCGCTGCCGAAGGCATGCTGCTCGAGACCCTGCTCAAGCAGAAACGCGGCGAGATCGGCCGCGACGATGTGCTGAAGGAGCTCGAGCTGTTGTCGATGCTGTGGCGCGGCGACAATATCGAATTGAAGACGCTCTATGTGCTGTCGAAGATCTATGCCGAGACCGCGCGCTATGCCGACGCCTTCGCGGTGACGCGTGCCGCGACCCGGCTGCAGCCGAACGCGCCGGAATCGCGCCAGGCGCAGGATGCCGCCTCGGCACTGTTCGTGCAGCTCTATCTCGGCCCCAAGGGCGACGAGATGGCGCCGATCGATGCGCTCGGCACCTTCTACGAATATCGCGAACTGACGCCGATCGGCCGCCGCGGCGACGAGATGATCCGCCGTCTCGCCGACCGCCTCGTCGGTGTCGATCTGCTCGACCAGGCCGCCGACCTCCTGCAATACCAGGTCGACAAGCGGCTGGAAGGCGCGGCGCGCGCCCAGGTCGCCGCGCGGCTTGCGATGGTCTATCTGATGAACCGCAAGCCTGATCGCGCCATCGGCGCGCTGCGCTCGACCCGGATCGCGGACCTCTCCGGCGAACTGCGCCAGCAGCGGCTGCTGCTCGAAGCGCGCGCGCAGAGCGACGTCGGGCGGCACGACCTCGCGCTCGACATCATCTCGAACATCACCGGGCGCGAGGCGATCCGGCTGCGCTCCGACATCTACTGGGCGTCGCGGCACTGGCGCGAGGCGTCCGAGCAGATCGAGCTCTATTACGGCGACCGCTGGCGCGATTTCACCCCGCTCAATCCCAGCGAGAAGGCCGACGTCATCCGCGCCGTGGTCGGCTACGCGCTCGCCGAGGACGCCATCGGGCTGTCCCGGTTCCGCGAAAAATACGCGCCGCTGATGTCCGGCGATGCCGACAAGCTCGCGTTCGACGCGGCCAGCAAGCCGGTCGCGACCTCGAGCGCGGAGTTCGCCCAGATCGCGCGGATGGCCGCCAGCGTCGACACGCTCGACGGCTTCATCCGCGAGATGAAGACCCGCTTCCCCGACGCCACCGCCCGCGCGCCGCTGCCCGATCCGGTGTCGACCGGATCGGTGCCCGACATGCCGAAGGCTGCGCCGGTGAGCGCGCTGCCGGCGATCAAGGGCGAGCGCCGCGCCAGCGCGGGTCAGTAGCAGCGCAGGCTGCTACGGTCCAGGCGTCACCCACGCCGAGGAAATGATCCCCTTGTCGTCGAGCGCAATACGCCAGTGCGTGGCTCCGTTGTCCTGCCTGACGCTGTAGACGTCTTCGCCCTGTTCGCCGACACCGAGAAAGCGGATCGACTGGATGTTGCCGAGGTCCGCGAGAGGCTGGAGCCACTGCATTTGCTTGCGGGTGGCCGCCGCCAGCGCCGGGCTCATCGCGTTGTAATCGGGCTTCCCCGATGCGATCCCATCGATCAGGCGATGAAGCGCAGCTTCGGTTCCAGGGCTGGCTGACTGGTGCTTGACGCGCTCCGCCGTCTGATCGGCGATCTTCGTTGCCGTTGCGGCGTCGATGCGCGCCATAGGAATATCGCTGCCGTTCTGATGCAGAACCAGCGAGGTGGCCCGTCCGTCCGGTCCGACGACGAAGCTGACTTGCGCATCGACGATCTTGGCGAAGAATTCGGTTGGGCTCTCGGCAAAGAACCGCACCGCGCGCTGTCCTGTGAGCTGCATCATCAGATGATGTCCATCGGGCGTCACCGTGAACACGGCGCGGTCATTGAGCTGGTAGAACCCGGAATAATGATCGAGCGCGGCTGGATCGACGGCGATCTCCTGCCGCGCCGCGATCGGCGGTGATTCCGCAGCGGGGTCTGCGGCGGCCTGGGCCGACATGCTTGGCGGCCCGGCAGCCTGTATCCGCGCCGCCAGCGTGTTCCAGTCGCGCTGACCGAACAGCCTGGCGATCAGCTCCAGGCTGTCGCTGTGGGTGAGGGGGATCGATTTGGCGCCGAGCGTTTCGCGCAGCGTCTGCGCCATGGCCTTGGCATCACGGAAGTCGCGCATGGATTGGTCCTCTGCATCGACGAACGGAAAGCGTCAGGGGCGTGCGTTGCTGACCCGTTCGTGCGGGCAAAGGAAGCCTGAAACCGGCTTGATACATTCACCGTCCCCGGGCGGGGTGCAAGCGGCAGGTGGTATCGACCCGGCCGAATGTTCGCCGGGGAGGTGCGATTTGTCAATTGCAAGAGGTCGTGATCGCGTTCGCGCTCTCGACATCCTGCTGCCAATTCGGCAACCATGGCTGATATTGCCAGCCGGGAGGACGTCGTCACATGAGCAAGCCGATCAAGACCGAAGCCGAACTCATCGCGATGGCGCGGGCCGAGCTGAAGGTGCATGCCGACTGCCCCGACGGCATCGACATTTCCGTGCTGCGCGACGGCGACAGCTGGGAATTCCGCGCCAGCGCCAACGAGGCGACGGTGGCGAGGCCCGGCTATCCCGAATGCGTCGCGATGCTGGTGCAGATCGGCGACCACCTCAGCAAGCAATACGATGTAAAGGGTTAGCGGCGGCGGCGAAGCGGGGGGACCGATGGACCGCATCGACGCCATGAAGGTCTTCGTCGCGGCGGTCGACGAGGGCAGCCTTGCCGGTGCGGGCCGCAAGCTGCGGCGATCGCCGGCGGCGGTCAGCCGGGCGATTGCGTTCCTCGAGCATCACGTCGGCGCCGAGCTGCTTCATCGCACCACGCGGTCGCTGAAGCTGAGCGATACCGGCCAGCGCTATGCGGCGGCGTGCCGACGTATCCTCAGCGAGCTCGAGGAAGCCGACATCTCGGCCGGCGGCGAACGGGCCGCGCCGCGCGGCACGCTGACCATCACCGCGCCGATCGTCGTGGGCGAGGACGTGCTGCGGCCGGTGCTCGACGCCTTCATGGCGGACCATCCGGCGGTGACGGTGCGGCTCGTGATGCTCGATCGCACCGTCAATCTGATCGACGAAGGCTTCGACGTTGCGCTCCGCATCGCGCATCTCTCCGATTCCAATTTCGTCGCCATCAAGCTCGGCGAGGTGCGCCGCGTGGTCGCGGCGTCGCCGGGCTATCTCGCGGGGCATCCCCTGATCGGCGAGCCGGCCGATCTGGCGAAGCACCAGATCATCGCGATGACGCATTTTGGTCTCGACTCCTGGAGCTTTCCGCCGGCCGCGAAGTCGAAGATCGCGCGTGCGGTCCAGTTCACGCCACGGCTGGTCGTCAACACGGTGCGGGCAGCGGTTGCGTCGGCCAGCGAGGGGTACGGCGTCACGCGGTTGTTCTCGTACCACATCGCCGAGGAGATCCGTGACGGGCGGCTGCGGATCCTGCTTGCCAAGGACGAGCATCCGCCGCTGCCGGTGCATTTCTTGGCGCCGCAGGGCCGCTTCGACGTGCCGAAGGTGCGCGCCTTCGTCGACTTCGCGGCGCCAAAGCTGAAGCGCTATTTCGAGCGGTTGTCGCGCGAGGCCAGCAAGGCCGGCGCCAAGACCCGATGAGCCAAGACCCGATGAAGCCAAGCACGATGGAGCCGTCTCTTACTTTCTTTCCCCGGGCCGTGCTCATTCGTTCGCGCCGCGGAAGAGTGTCTGCCGAATAGCGGCCATTCGCGCGGAATGCGGATGTATCTAGGTTCCTCTCCATCGAAGCGGCGCTGCGTCGCTTCAGCAACGGATGGAGAGGAATCATGGGTGCAGAGCAGAAGGTTGCCATCATCACCGGTGCGTCGCAGGGCCTCGGCGAGGCGATCCTGAAGGGTTATCGCAACCGCAACTGGCGCGTCGTCGCTAACTCCCGCAACATCAAGCCGTCGTCGGACCTCGATGTTCTGGCCGTGCCGGGTGACATCGGCGATCCCGAGGTTGCCGAGCGCATCGTCAAGCAGGCGCTTGGGCATTTCGGCCGGATCGACACGCTGGTCAACAATGCCGGCATCTTCGTCGCCAAGCCGTTCACCGATTACACCGACCAGGACTACGCCGCGGTGCTCGCGACCAACCTCAACGGCTTCTTCTACATCACCCGCCGTGTCGCCAGGGAGATGGAGAAGCAGGGATCGGGACACATCGTGCAGATCACGACCAGCCTGGTCGATCATGCCAACAGCAACGTGCCCTCGGTGCTCGCGTCGCTGACCAAGGGCGGCCTGAATGCCGCGACCAAGTCGCTTGCCATTGAATACGCCGCCAAGGGCATCCGCGTGAATGCGGTCTCGCCCGGCGTGATCAAGACGCCGATGCACCCGCCTGCGACGCTCGACTTCCTCGCCAGGCAACATCCGGTCGGCCGGATGGGCGAGGCGAAGGACATCGTCGACGCGGTGCTGTTCCTGGAGAACGCGGGCTTCGTCACCGGCGAGATCTTGCATGTCGACGGCGGCCAGAGCGCCGGGCACTGAAGCGATCGGGAGACAGTCATGCCTATCGTCACCATCCAGGTCACGCGTGAGGGGACGACGCCCGGTGCGTCGTCCACCACGCCGGCGGAGAAGGCCGCTCTGATCAAGGGCGCCAGCGAGTTGCTGCGCGACGTGCTCGGCAAGCCCCTGGAATCGACCTTCGTCGTCATCGAGGAAGTCGACACCGACAATTGGGGCTGGGGCGGCCTTCCCGCGCTGGAATATCGCAGGAAGCTTGCAGCTGCAGCTTCTTGCCGCTGACGGCCTTCACCAGAAGAGCCCTGCACCTCTCCGATCGGGAGAGGTGAGCAGTGATCGCTGCGAGCGATTGCTGCGATCGCAACTAATCATTTTTCACGAACGGCCGGAGGGCCTACTGCGATGTCCATGTCAGCCAATGTCGATCATGATCGGCGCCATCGTGCCGGGCCGCATCGCGATGCGGGTGGGCCGCTGTGGCTGTCAGCCGCCGCAGGGCTTTGTGCCTCGCTGGTCGGGCTTGGACTGGCGCGCTTCGCCTACACGCCGCTGATCCCTGCATTGATCGCGGCGAAGTGGTTCACGCCGGCGGAAGCGGTCTATCTCGGCGCCGCCAACCTGGCCGGCTACCTCGCCGGCGCGCTGATCGCGCGTGACCTCGGCGCGCGGATCGGCTCGGTGTGGGCGCTGCGCGGCATGATGCTGCTGGCCGCCGTCACCTGCTTCGCCTGCGCGGTGCCGATCTCGTTCATCTGGTTCTTCGGATTCCGCTTCCTCGCCGGGATCAGCGGCGGCGTGATCATGGTGCTGGCGGCGACCGCGATCCTGCCGCACACCGCGCCAAGCAAGCGCGGCCTGATCGGTGGCGTGATCTTCGCCGGCGTTGGCCTCGGCGTCGCAGCCTCTGGCACGCTGGTGCCGCTGCTGCTGCAACAGGGCGTCAAGCAGGCCTGGTACGGCCTCGGCGTGCTGTCCGCGGTGTTGACCTTGATCAGCTGGAAGGCGTGGCCTGCCGAGGCGCCTGCCGCGCATGGTGCAGCCGAGGCGCACATCGCGGCGCACGGCGTGCGCTCGCCGCTGGTGATCGCGCTGTGCGTGGAATACGGCCTCAATGCGCTGGCGCTGGTGCCGCACATGGTGTTCCTGGTCGATTTCGTCGCCCGTGGTCTCGGGCAGGGGATCGCGGCAGGATCGTACTACTGGGTGCTGTATGGCATCGGCGCCGTGGTCGGCCCGCTGCTGACGGGACATCTCGCCGATCGCGCCGGCTTCGCGGCGGCGCTGCGCGCGGCGTTCCTGATCGAGGCGGTCGCGGTCGCGATGCCCGCGGTCACGAACGCGCCTGCTGCGATGATCGTGTCGAGCCTCATCGTCGGCGGCTTCACACCCGGGATCGTGCCGCTGGTGATCGGCCGCATCCACGAACTGATCCCGCATTCCGCCGCGAGCCAGCGCTCGGCTTGGGCGCAGGCCACCACGACGTTCGCGCTGTTCCAGGCGGCGGCCGCCTACGGCCTGTCTTATCTGTTCGCGCAGAGCGGCGGCGACTATGCGCTGCTGTTCCTGATCGGCGCGGCCGGCGTGGCCGCAGCGCTCGCGATTGAATTGTTCAGCGTCGTCGCGCGAGGGCGCGAGTTCAGCTAGCCACGCAGCGCCTTGCTCAATGCGGCGACGAGGCGGTCGAGATCGGCCTCGTCGTTGAAGACGTGCGGCGAGATCCGCATCCGCCCCAACCGCAGCGCGACGTGGATGTTCTCGGCGGCAAGCCGCGCGATCAGCTCCTTCGGGATGCCGCCGGCGATTCCAAGGCTCAGGATGTGCGGCGCGCGCACGCCCTGCGCCGGCACGTCGAGCCCGAGATCACGGACGCCCTCGGCGATCCGCTGCGTCAGCATCGCGAGCCGCTCGCTGACGGCGGCGGCGCCCCATTCGGCCATCATCTCCATGCCGATCGAGGCCATTTCCAGCGTGATGAAATGATCGCGCTCGCCCATGTCGTAGCGGCGGGCATTGTCGACATAGGCGAGATCGCCGAAATAAACCGGGTTCTCGGAGTTGACGTTGCGACGGCCGGCGGAGGTCTGCTCCAGCGGCACGCCGTTCTGGTGGCGTTTTGCGATATAGAGGAAGGCGCGGCCGTAGGGGCCGATCAGCCATTTGTAGGTCGGGAAGATCACCGCATCCGGATCGAGCTTCGTCACGTCCATCGCCACGACACCGGCGCTCTGCGTCGCGTCGATGACGAACATCGCCCCCTGTCGGCGCAGCACGGCTTGCACTCGATCGACGTCGATCATGCCGCCGTCCGACCAGTGCACCGAGGAGATCGAGGCAAGGCCGACCGGCGGCGCGCCCGGGCGCTCGACCGTTGCGAGCACCGCCGATGTCCAGTCGCCGTCGGTAGGTTGCCGCACGGTGTCGACGACGAACCCGTGCGTCTCGGCGCGGGCGTGCCATTCCAGCACCGGCGACGAGTGATCGTTCTCCAGCACGACGACGCGGGTGCCGCGCGGAACGGTCAGCGCCTTCGCCACAGTCGCGACGCCATAGCTGATCGCGGGGATCAGTGCGACGTCATTCGGATCGGCATTGATCAGGCGGGCCGCCGCGCTGCGGGCACGTTCATGCTGGCGAGCGGCAAAATCGGCTTCGATCCGCCAGGGCTGGCCCTTGCGCCCGACTGCCATGCGGCCGGCGTCCAGCGTCTTGAGCGGCAACGGGCTGTAGGACGCCGAGTTCAGGTAGCAGACCTCGCGTGGGATCTCGAACAGGTGGCGCTGGGAGGGAAGCATGTCGTCTCGTTGCTGGAATTTGCAGTGATGGCGTGACGCGGAGATGCGGGCGCTCAACCGTCGTACTGGTCCGGCCCCATCGCCCACGGCGCCTGGTCGTAGCCGTTGGCGAAGGTGCGGTTGGTCTGATCAGGATTACGGTTGACCAGCGGGCGCAGATACATCGGATGGGTGGCGCTGCGCACCTCGTGCTCGACGGTGAACAGATGCCGTCCATTGGCGGGATCGACGATGTCGCAGAAGCGGTACTGGTACTGATTGTCCTCGCGCGAGACCAGATTGCGTTCGCGCAGCCGCTTGTAGGGGCCCGAGAAGTCCGTGATGTAGATCTGGACGTGATGGCCGTCGAACTCGCCTTGCGCCTGGTCGGTCTCGCGGAATTGCAGATACTGGTCCTTGCCGACCTTCGCCCGTGCGACAGCTCCGTTGCCGTTCGCGACGCTGGCGGGGATGCCCATGATCTCGGGATAGAACCGGCTGATCGCTTCAGCAGTGCCGCGCGGCACGTCGAATTCGACATAGGGCATGCCGAGCGCGATCCGTCCGAACCGTTCGGCGTCCGGTTCAAAGCAGCGCAGGCGGTTGCCCCACGGGCAGATGGCCTCGACGTGATCGTTGTGCTCGCGATAGCTGAACGCGGTGCCTTCGAGCTTGGGGGCGACCGCGGCGAGCCTCGCGAGCAGGGCTTGCCTTCCAGCGATCACGATTCCCGTGTGGCCGCGCAGCACCTGCGGCCGGCCGCTCGGCAGATGAAACTGGCTGCGGCCGGCATTCACCCACATGTTGCTGTCGGACACCATCAGATAGGGATCGCGGGTCAGCCCGACGCCGGCGACGTAGAACAGCGTGGCGAGGCGCTGGTCGGGCACCTGCACGTTGACGTGCTCGAGATGGATGGCGTTACCGAGGTCTTCTGCGGCGCGGTCGAATGGCTGCTGCACGGCGCGGCTCCCTGGATGCGGTGCCGCGCATGATAGTGCAACGGCACCGCCGATCCAGCCGACAGGCCATGAATGTTACGCGGGGCTACCCCCCGTAACTCTGCACCAGGCTGCCGGCGACCAGCGCCCAGCCGTCGACCAGGACGAAGAAGATCAGCTTGAACGGCAGCGACACCACGACCGGCGGCAGCATCATCATGCCCATCGACATCAGGACGGAAGCGACCACGAGGTCGATGATCAGGAATGGCAGAAACAGCAGGAAGCCGATCTCGAAGGCGCGCTTCAGCTCGGAGATCATGAAGGCCGGCACCAGGATGCGCAGCGACATCTCCTCGGGCGTCGCCGGCGGCGGCTCGCCGGAGAGGTCCATGAACAACTTCAAATCCTTCTCGCGGACGTTCTTCTGCATGAAACCGCGCAACGGCACCGAGGCGCGCTGCAACGCCTCCTCGACGCCGATCTGGTTGGCGACCAGCGGCTTGATGCCGTCGTCATAGGATTTCTGCAGCACCGGGCCCATCACGAAGGCGGTGAGGAACATCGCGAGCGCGATCATCACCGAGTTCGGCGGCGCCGTTGCGGTGCCGAGCGCGGTGCGCAGCAGCGAGAGCACGACCACGATGCGCGTGAACGACGTCATCATGACCAGGATCGACGGCGCGATCGACAGCACCGTGAGCAGCGCGATCAGCTGGATCGCGCGCTCGGTCACGCCGCCATTGCCGCCGCCGAGATTGATGGAGATGTCCTGCGCCATCGCCGGATCGGCGAAGGATCCGGCGGCGATCAGGACAGCGATGAAAAAAACTCTACGCGGGACGGCCCCGAACCTCACGAAGGATTCTTCGGTCGGCCGAGCAGCGATGCCATCTCGTCCTCGAGGTTCTCGAACCCGCTCTTCTGTCCGCCGGCGGGCGGGGCTGACGGTTCGCTGCGCGGCGCGCGGACCGGCGGCGCCTCGGGCGCAACCGGCGGCGCGACGGTCTCGCCGGCACCGGTCGGGCGGCGCAGGGCCGCCTCGAGCCGCTGCGCCATCTCGGCGAGATTGGCATCGGCGTTCGATGCCGCGGGTGCGGCCGGCGGCGCCTGGGTTGCGATCGGCGGCGGAGCCGGGGGAGGCGGTGGCGGCGGCGTCACGGCACGCTCGGGGCGCGCGCAGCGGCGGCGGTGCCTTCGGCGGCTCG
>NZ_LGTB01000046.1 GCF_001238275.1 Bradyrhizobium viridifuturi | reverse complement strand
TTATGGGTCCCGGCTTACGCCGGGACGACGTGTGGAGAGAACGGCGCGAAAACCCTACTTCTCGCGGAACGAGCGCATGAACTGGTCGCTCAACGGCTTCATCAGATACGACAGCATGGTGCGGTCGCCGGTCTGGACGAAGGCTTCCACCGGCATGCCGGGGATGATCTTCACCTCGCTGCCGAGGCGCGCGACCTCTTCCGGCGGCATCGAGACGCGGATGGTGTAGTAGCTCTGCCCGGTGCGCTGGTCGGTGGTGGTGTCGGCGGAAACGCGGGTGACGACGCCGTTGAGCTCGGGCGTGGTGCGCTGGTTGAAGGCGGAGAGCCGCAACAGCGTCTTCTGGCCGACCTGCAGCTTGTCGATGTCCTGCGGATTGACCTTGGCCTCGACCGACAGATCGTCGGCCTTCGGCACGATCATCATGATGGCATCGCCCGCGGTGATGACGCCGCCGACGGTGTGGACGGTCGATTGCAGCACCACGCCGTCCTGCGGCGCGCGGATCTCGATGCGACGGAGCTGATCCTCGGCAGTCACCTTGCGCTCGACGAACTCACCGATCTTGTCGTTGGTCTCGCGCAGGTCCTTCGAGACTTCCGACAGCATGTCCTTGTCGACCTGGATGATCTGCAGCTCCGTCTCGGTGATCTTACCCTTGGCCTGGGCGCGCGAGGCGATGTACTGCGCGCGTTCGCCGGCGAGACGCGCCGCGTCGCGCTCCAGCGTGGTCAGGCGGGTGAGCTGCACCAGATGCTGCTCATAGAGCTGGCGAACGCCGACCAGCTCCTGCTGCACAAGCGCGATCTCCTTGTCCTTGGCGGCTTCCTGCGCCTGCAGGCCCGCGATCTCCTCGTTGAGCTGGGTCACGCGCTCGCGCAACTGCGCCTTCTGGCCGGTGCGGCCGTTGACCCGCACCTCGAACAGCTTGGTTTCGCTCGCCATGATATCGCGAACGTCGGGATCCCTCGCCTGCTCGGTGAGCTGCGGCGGAAACGCGATCTTGTCGAGCGCCTGCTGCTCGCCCTGGAGCCGGGCCGCGCGCGCATAGAGGCCGTTCAGCGTCTTGACCACGATCGCAAGGCTCGCCTTCACGACAGTCTCGTCGAGACGCACGACGACATCGCCCGCCTTCACCGTGTCGCCGTCGCGCGCAAGGATTTCGCCGACGACGCCGCCGGTCGGATGCTGCACCTTCTTGACGTTGGTATCGACCACCACCGAGCCCGGCGCAATCAGCGCGCCCGAGATCGGCACCGCCGCCGCCCAGCCGCCGACGCCGCCGCCCAGCACCAGAACCACGGCGAGGCCGACCACGAGGTGCTTCCGGATCGAAGCATGTGCGTTGCGCGGCTGATCGGTCATGCGGTCGTTCATGACTTGGTCGCCCCGGCATCGGCAACGATCTTGATCGGCGTCGGCACCGGCGGGGCGGCGCGCTGCAGCACCTGCGCCAGCACGGTTTCCTTCGGCCCGAAGGTCTGCATGCGGCCGTCCTTCAGCACCAGCAGCTGGTCGACGCCCTCGATGCCGATTGGCCGGTGCGCGACCACGATGACGACGGCGCCACGCTCGCGGGCGCCGCGCACCGCGCGAGTCAGCGCCTCGTCGCCCTCGCTGTCGAGGTTGGAGTTCGGCTCATCCAGCACGATCAGGAACGGACTGCCGTAGAGCGCACGCGCCAGCGCCACGCGCTGCGCCTGGCCGGCGGAGAGAGCGGTGCCCTGCTCGCCGACCTGGGTGTCGTAACCCTCGCGCATCTTGATGATCATCTCATGCACGCCGGCCTCCTTGGCCGCCGCGATGATGCCGTCGGACTTGGCGTCGGGATCGAACCGGCAGATGTTCTGCGCGACGCTGCCGGCGAACAGTTCGACGTCCTGCGGCAGATAGCCGACATAGCGGCCGAGTTCGTCCGACGACCATTGGTCGAGCGCGGCACCGTCGAGCCGCACCTTGCCGCGCGCCGGCACCCAGACGCCGACCAGCGCCCGGATCAACGACGATTTGCCGGACCCGCTCGGGCCGATCACGCCGACGCCGCTGCCGGCTTCGACGGCGAAGCTGACGTCCTGCACGATGGGACGCTGGTCGCCCGGCGCAACCATGGTCACCGCCTCGACCGTCAGCTTCTTCTCCGGCGGCTGCAGCAGCGTCTGCGTCGGCCGCGCCGGAATCTGCTGCAGCAGGCGGTTGAGGCGCTGCCAGCTCTGCCGCGCGGCGACGAAGCTCTTCCAATGCGCGATCGCAAGATCGACCGGCGCCAGCGCCCGCGCGCTCAGGATCGAACCGGCGATGATGATGCCGCCGGTGGCCTCCTGGTGGATCACGAGATAGGCACCGACCGCGAGCACGGCCGATTGCAGCATCATGCGCAGCACCTTGGCGACCGCACCGAGCCCGCCGGTGACGTCGCTGGCACGCTGGTTACCGGAGAGATACTCCTCGTTGGCCTCGTTCCAGCGCTTGTTCATCCGCCCGGCCATGCCCATCGCCACCAGCACTTCGGCATTGCGGCGGCTGGAGGCGGCGAGATCGTTGCGCCGCGCCGCGAGCGACATCGCTTCCCTGGCGGGCGTGCGCGACATGTATTCGGTGATCAAGGTCAGCGTCACCAGGATGATCGCGCCGACCAGTGCCGTGACGCCGAGCAGCCAGTGGAACGCGAAGCAGATCAGCATGTAGAACGGCAACCAGGGCAGATCGAAGAACGCGCCGGGGCCCATGCTGCCGAGGAAGGAGCGTACATTGTCGAGATCGCGCAGCGGCTGCAGGCCCTCGCTGCGATTGCCGGCCATCAGCGGCAGCCGCACGATGGTGTCGAACACCCGCGCATTGAGCGCCTCGTCGAGCGAAGTGCCGACGCGGCCGAGAATTCGTCCGCGCAAGAGATCGAGCACTCCCTGGGCGATGTAGAGCACGGCCGCGATGACGACGAGGCCGACCAGGGTCGGCACACTGCGGCTCGGCAGCACGCGGTCATAGACCTGCAGCATGAACATCGAACCTGTCAGATACAGCAGGTTGATCATGCAACTGATGAGGCCGACGCCGATGAAGGCACTGCGGCATGCGCGCAGCGCCTCAGCCAGTTCAGAACGCCGGACAGCGGGCGCGGCTGCCATAAAAACCGATCTCTGCAAAACAAAAGAGTTACGTGATCACCACGTTGTATAGACGTTTGCGACCACCGTCCATTTTAAGTCGCCCCAACCAAAGCATGGTTCGCGGTCTATTTTTGTGATCCCACAGACAGTTGACGGAATAATTAGGGTTAACCGGCCGCGGAACCCGGGCCTGCGGCGGACGCACTTCTCGGCAAGGGCACGAGAACGACCGACATCGCGACCCGGCCGATCTCGCCGTCGACATCGAGCAAGACCCCGCTGCCGATGCCAAGCCCGGCCTCCGGGCGCCAGCGGGCCTCGGCGCGGATGCCGATCCACGCGCCGCGCGGCGGCCTGAACAGCTGCACCGCGAGGTTCGGATTGGGATCGCCACCGCGTCCTGCACCGGGCGTGCGATGCCGTGGGTCCAGTCGGCCGGACCGAGCACGCGCGCGAGCGGGCCGGCATCCGCGATCACCTCATGATGCATGCGAAACCAGGCGACGTCGTCGCCGGCCCGGACCTCCATCGCGTCCATGAACCAACTGCGGCCGTGGACGGCGTGCGGGCTGCGCAACGGAAAGCGCATGGGATCGACCGGGTCGGCCGTACTGGCCTGAAAACCGTGGACCTCGACCGCACGTTCGCGCGACAACGTCACCCGCACGGTCGCGCAGGGTTGCGCCTCGCCGGCCGGCCAGAGCGTGTTGTCGACGACGCTGACCCGGCCGCCTTCGGTCACCACGGTGACATGCGTGCGCAATTCCGCCATCGGTGTCGGCCGCAGGAACCAGACCGATGCCGAGATCGCGGTGCCCCAGTTGCGCGCGTTGGCCATGGCTTCGACCTCGGCGGTCAGGAGGCTCGCGACCGCGCCGCCCTGAAGGCCAGCGAACGGCCCGGCCGCCAGCGCGGCGGGCCTCCAGTGATGCGGCGTGGCAGTAGGTTCGAAGATGGCCAAGGCGAGTGGTCCTGAGGTGAGCGGGATTGAGCGTTCGGCCAATCTGATCCAAGTATAGCGGCTATGACAAAAGGCCATTCATCACTCGAGGTGAACAGGATTCACCCATTGGATGCTCCCGATCCGCGGGTCATCCCGCCGCTTTCGGCACTGCTCGCCTTCGAGCGTGCGGCGACGCAACTCAGCTTTCGCCGCGCCGCCCGCGACCTGTCGCTGAGCCCGTCGGCGATCAGCCACCAGATCCGCGGGCTGGAACAGCAGTTCGGCACCAGGCTATTCGTCCGCGGCGCGCGCTCGGTGCGGCTGACCGCGGACGGCGAACGCTACCTTGCAAAGGTGTCGGCGGCGCTGGCGACGCTGGACGAGGCGAGCCGCGACATGCTGCGGCAACGCGGCGAGACCGGCGGGGAACTGTGGATCAGCTCGCTGCCGTTCTTCACCAGCGCGGTGCTGCTGCCGGCGCTGCCGGAGTTCAAGCGGCGCCATCCGCAACTGACACTGCGGATCGAGGCCACCCATCAATATGCCGACTTCAACGGCTCCCGTGTCGACGTCGCGATCCGCTACGGCCGGGAACACGCCGCCGGGCTCAAGGTCGAGCCGCTAGTCCAGGTCAGGGGATTGCCGGTCTGCACGCCGGCGCTGGTCAAGGCAGGGCTTCGGGCTCCTGCGGACCTGTCGCGCGAGGTGCTGATCCACGTCACGACGCAACCGCGGGCGTGGCCGGCCTGGCTGAAGGAGGCCGGGCTGCCGCATCTCGCCCCGCGCGGGCATCTGTGGCTCGACAGCGTGCCGGCGATGCTGGAAGCCGCCGAGCATGGGCTCGGCGTGGCGCTGGCGTTGGCGCCCCTCATCAAGGCGCGGCCGGGCTTCGGCAAGCGGCTGGTGGCGCCGTTTGCGTTCGAGCCGGCACATCACGAGACGATCTATCTGGTCTCCCGCACCGAGCAGGCGTGGGACCGGCGGATTTCAGCGGTGCGGCGCTGGATCGCAGACGCGGTCGCGCGGGCGAGCTAAGCGCGTTTTCGAGCGAAGTGGGCTCCGCTTCGCGTGAAGAAAACGCGTCAAACAGAAATCTAGGCCGTCGCGACGCTGGGCTCCGCCAGGACGCAGCGCGCCTGGTGGCCCGGTGCGACCGGCACATTCGGCGGCAAGCTTTCGCTACACCGCTGTTCGGCGAACTTGCAACGCGGTGCAAACGAGCAGCTCGCCGGCGCGTGGTCGAGCGAGGGCGGCGTGCCCGGGATGGTTTCGAGCCGCTGACCGCGCATCGCGCCGTGAATGGTCGAGGCCAGCAGGCCCTTGGCATAGGGATGCACCGGCGTGCGCACGATATCGCGCAAGGCGCCCTGCTCCACAATCTGCCCGGCATACATCACCGCGACGCGGTCGCAGATCTCGATCGCAACGCCGATGTCGTGGGTGACAAAGATGACCGACATGCCGAACTCGCGCTGCAACTCGCGCAGCAGCAACAGGATCTGGATCTGCACGGTGGCATCGAGCGCGGTGGTCGGCTCGTCCGCGAGCAGGATCTTCGGCTTGCAGGCCAGCGCGAGCGCGATCATCGCACGCTGACGCATGCCGCCCGACATCTCGTGCGGATAGGACTCCAGCCGCCGCTTCGCCGAGGGGATCCGCACCACTTCGAGCATCTCGAGCGCACGCGCCGTGGCCTCGCGCTCGCTCTTGCCTTCGTGACGCATCACTGTCTCGGCGATCTGGCGGCCGATGGTGTAAACCGGATCGAGCGCCAGCGCCGGCTCCTGGAAGATCATCGAGACGGTCTGGCCGCGGAATGCGGACAGCGCCCCGTCGTCCATTGCCAGCACCTCCCGGCCCAGCACCTTGACGCTGCCGGAGATCTGCGTGCGCTTCCGCGGCAGCAGCCGCATCAGCGCGCGCAAGGTCACGCTCTTGCCCGAGCCGGACTCGCCGAGCAGCCCCAACACCTCGCCTTCGCCGAGCGACAGGCTGAGATCGTTCACGGCATGGACCGTGCGATCGCCGGTGAAGCGGATGTTGAGGTTGTTGATCTCGACGAGGTTGGTCATGCGAGCTTGGGCACCTTGGCGTGGAAATCGGTCGCGCGCTGGAACGCGGCGCCGATCCGGAGCAGTGTGGCCTCCTCGAAGGAGCGGCCGATCAACTGCATGCCGACCGGCAGTCCCGTCTTGGTGAAGCCGGAGGGAATCGAGAGCGACGGCAGGCCGAGATAGTTGACCGGACGGGTGAACCGCGTCAGCCGCTGGATCACCGCCTCCGCACCCGGACCGTTACCGACATCGCTCTCTGCGATTGTCGGCGCCGGCACCGGCGAGGACGGCGCGATCACAGCATCGACGCCGTTGACCGCCGCATTGTGCGCGGCGAGCGCGGGCCCACGCCAACGCATCGCCTCGAGGTAGGTGACGGCAGGAATGGTCAGGCCGTTCTGCAGCCGCATCAGGACCTGCGCACCGTAATCCTGCGGCCGCTCGATCATCCAGCGCTTGTGGAGGGCGGCAGCCTCGACCGCGAGCACCAGTTGCGACGCCGCACCAAGCTGGCGCTGGTCGGGCAGCTCGACCTTGACGATTTCGGCGCCCTCCCGCTTCAGCGTCGCCACCGTCTCATCGAGGACGCGCGCCACCTCCGAATCGAGGTCGTCGACATAGAACGCCGTCGGGACGCCGATCTTGAGACCCTTCAGCGGCTGCCTGGTCGCAGCCATGTAGTCCGGCACCGGCTGCGTCGACGCGGTGAGATCCTCGGGGTCGGCGCCGGCCATCAGGCCGAGCAGCAGCGCGCAATCCTCCGCGGTCTGCGCCAGTGGACCGACGGTATCGAGCGACTGCGACAGCGGCATCGCGCCGGCGCGGCTGACGCGGCCGACGGTCGTCTTCAGGCCGGTAACACCGCAGAAATGCGCCGGCATGCGGATCGAGCCGCCGGTGTCGGAGCCGAGCGCGGCGAAGGTGAGCCGTGCGGCGACCGCCGAGCCCGAGCCGGATGACGAACCGCCGGTGATGTGCTCGACATTCCAGGGATTGCGCACCGCACCGTAATGCACGTTGTGACCGGTCGGCCCATAGGCGAACTCGACCATCTGCAGCGAGCCGAGCCGGATCTGCCCGGCATCCTTCAGCCGCTGCAACGCCGTCGACGTTGTCTTCGGCACGAAGTCGCGGCGGATCAGCGAGCCACAGGTCACGACCTTGCCGGCGTCGTAATACATGTCCTTGTGCGCCAGCGGCACGCCGTGCAGCGCGCCACGACTCCTGCCTTTGGCGAGGTCGGCATCAGCCTCGGCCGCCGCGGCAAGCGCCTGTTCGGATTCAATTGCCATAAAGGCGTTGAGACGCGGCTGCCATTGCGCAATGCGATGCAGCACGGCACGCGTCACCTCATGCGAGGAGACCTTCTTCTCGGCGATCGCCTCGGCGACCGCGGTCAGCGTCATCAGGGCCGGATCAGCGCTCATTTCGACACCTTTGCGATCTGCGCCAGCAGGAAGCTCGCGGGTTCGAGATCGAAGGGCAGCGTGCCGGCGATCGGCGCGAAGCCGTCGAATGCGGGTCCGATCGAGTTGGCGATGCGGGTGGCGACTTCATCATCAGCGGGCACGTCGGCGACGTGCGCGATCACCTTGACGTCCTTGGGAGTGGGTCTGGTCATGCCGCGTTTTCTCCTTTTGCTTTTGCCGGCGCGCGGCTGTGCCCCGAGCCAGGAATGGCCATGTAGCACGCCGCTTGATGGCCCATTGTATCGAGATCGCTGAGTTTTGGCGTATCGTTTGCGCAGAGCGGCTCCGCAAACGGACAACGGGTGTGAAACCGACAGCCCGGCGGCGGATCGATCGGGTTGGGCGGATCGCCGGAAATCGGCGGCACCTCGGTGCGCTTGTCGGGATCGGATGACGGCATCGCCGCCAGCAGCGCGCGGGTATAGGGATGCGCCGGCGCATCCCAGACCGCATCGACCGGGCCGAGTTCGACGACCTCGCCAAGATACATCACCAGAACGCGATCGGAGATGTAGCGGACGACGTTGAGATCGTGGCTGATGAAGAGATAGGTCAGGCCGAATTCGCGCTTCAAATCGGCGAGCAGATTGAGCACCTGCGCCTCGACCGACTTGTCGAGCGCGGAAACCGCCTCATCGAGGATCACGAGCCGCGGCGACAGCGCGAGCGCGCGGGCGATGTTGACGCGCTGGCGCTGGCCGCCGGACACTTCATGCGGATAGCGGTTGGCGAAAATCTCCGGCCGCAGGCCGACCTTGCCGAGCAGTTCGCGCGCCAGCGTCCGCGCCGTGTCGTCGGCCATGCCGTGGACCTTTGGTCCAAAGGCGATGGATTCCTCGATGGTAAGGCGCGGGTTGAGCGACGCGTAGCTGTCCTGAAATACCATCTGCACGCCGCGCCGAAGATCGCGCAGCGAGAGCGCCGGCCCGACCTGCCGGCCATCATAGATGATGTCGCCGCCATCACGGGGCATCAGATGCATCAGCAGCCGCGCCGTGGTCGATTTGCCGCAGCCGGATTCGCCGACGATACCGACGGTCTCGCCCTTCATGACCGCGAAGCTGACGTCGTCGACGGCGCGCACGGTCTTGCGCGGGCCGAACAACCCGCCGCGCACCGGGAAGTGCTTGGTCAGCCCGTTCACCTGCAGCAGCGGCTGCGCGGCACCGCCGATGTCGGCGACCGGCTCCAGCATGTCGGTCACGGGATTGGCATCCGTCATCGCACTAGTTCCTGATGTCCATGGCGCTGCGCATGCCGTCGCTGAGCAGATTGAAGCAGATCGAGACCGCGAAGATCATCGCACCCGGCAGCGCCGCGACCCACGGATTGACATAGATCGCGGTGCGCAACGTGTTCAGCATCAGGCCCCATTCCGGCTCCGGTGGCTTTGTACCCAGCCCAAGGAAAGAGAGGCCGGCGGCCAGGATCATCGACACCGAGATCAGGCCGGTGGCGTAGACGAAGATCGGGCCGAGCACATTGCCGAGCATGTGAACGCGCATGATGGTAAAGGGACCGGCGCCGGAGGCGCGCGCCGCCTCGACGAAATCCATGTTGCGGACGCCGGTGGTGACGCTTTCGGCGACGCGGGTGATCTGCGGCACGAACACGATGGTCAGCGACACGATCGAATTGGTGATGCCGGCGCCGAGCGCGCCCGAGATCGCGATCGCCAGCAGCACCGACGGGAAGGCGTAGAACACGTCGACGGTTCGCATGATCGCGGTGTTGAGCTTGCCGCCGACGTAGCCGGCGACGAGGCCGAGCGAGGTGCCGATCACGAATGCGAAGATCACCGGCAGGATGCCGATCACCAACGAGAGACGGCCGCCATAGATCAGACGCGCCAGCATGTCGCGGCCGAGCTCGTCGGTGCCGAGCGGATAGCCCGGCGTGCCGATATGGCGGAGACGGCGGATCATCGAGCCCTGATAGGGATCGGCGAGATGCAGCCACGGCGCCAGCAGCGCCGAGGCAAAGATCAGCAGCAGGATGATCGCGCAGGCCATGCTGACCTTGTCGCGCCTGATCCGTCGCCCGACCGTCGCCCAGTAGCCGCGCGCCTTGCTCGCGGGTGCGGCTTGCAATGCAGTATCTGACATCGCACTCATGGTTAGCTCCGCTTGATGCGCGGATCGATCGCGGCCTGCGCGATGTCGACCAGGAGATTGAGCAGCACGAAGAACAGCGCCAGCACCAGGATCGTGCCCTGCAGCAGCGGCAGGTCGCGCTGGAAGATCGCCGAGTTGAGCAAGAGGCCCGAACCCGGCCAGGAGAACACGGTCTCGATCAGGATCGAGCCGCCGAGCATATAGCCGAGCTGCAAGCCCATCACCGCGAGCGCGGTCGGCGCCGCGTTCTTGATGACGTGACGGAACACTTCGGTCTCGCGCAGGCCCTTGGCGCGCAGCGCTTCGACGAAATCCTGGCTCAGAATGTCACCGGTCAGCGCACGCACCGTGCGGGTGACAATGCCCATCGGGATCACCGAGGTGGTGATCGCCGGCAGCACCAGATAGCGCAGATGCTCCCAGTCCCATGCCCAGGCGCCGGAGCCGCCGGGACCGGCGCCGACCGCGGGCAGCCAGTTGAGCTGCACCGAGAAGATGATGACCAGCACCATGCCGAGCCAGTAATGCGGCAGCGAGACGCCGGCGATGGCAATCGATGTCGCGACCTTGTCGACCCAGGTGTCGCGGAAATAGCCGGCGATCAGGCCGAACAGCAGGCCGAGCGTGAAGCCGATCATCGCGGCGGCAACCGCCAGCATCACGGTGTTGCCTACTGCGCGCATCACCTCCGACAGGACCGGCCGCCCGGTCGCAATCGAGTTGCCGAGATCACCATGGATCGCGCGCCACAGCCACAGGCCGAATTGCACGGGCAGCGGACGATCGAAGCCGTAGGCTGAACGCAGTTGCGCAGCGAGCTCCTGCGAGGCATCGGCCGGCAGCACCGCGACCAGCGGGTCGCCGGGCGTGATGTGCACCAGGAGAAAGCACACCAGCGCGACGCTGAGCACGATCGGAATGACGTAGACGATCCGTCTGGACGTATAGGCGAGCACGTTGCGTTCTCTCTTCCTTCGCCCCTTGTGGGAGAAGGTGGCGCGCAAAGCGCGCCGGATGAGGGGTTCTGTCCGCGGCTCCAGTCAGTTCACGACAATGAGGGGTGTCCGCGGAGACGACCCCTCACCCGGCTTCGCGGAAGCTTACCATCGGGCGGCGCTTCGCGCGACCCGGTGGCGAAGCCACCCTCTCCCACAAGGGGAGAGGGTGCACCGGTCTATGCCTCCCGTGTCACGGCGCGACCGTGACCGGCGAGAAGTCGACGAACCAGCTCTTCGGCTGCACGAATCCCTTGATCTTCGGGCTCATCGCACGCGGCGCCACGTCGTGGGCGACGTAAAGGAACGCCGCATCATCGACCGAGGCCGCATGCAGTTCGGCGAGCGCTGCGTCGCGGGCCGCAGGCTCGAAGGTCTGGCGGGCCTTCTTCACCAGCTCGTCGAATTTCGGATTGTTGTTGAAGCCCCAATTGTTCGAGACCGGCGGCGCCATGCCGGATTGCAGGAAACGCACCAGCGCGAAGAATGGATCCATCGCCGCATAGGTGACGTTGATCGCGTTCGAGCCGTTGGCCGACGGATCCTTGGCGCCGCGCCGCCAGTTGGTGAACAGCGTATTCCACTCGATGACGTCGAGCTGCACATCGAAGTAGCACTCCGCCAAAGCCTGTTGCAGATATTCGTTCATCGGCAATGGCAGCATCTGGCCCGAACCCGACGCCGAGGTCTGGATCTTGACCGTCAGCTTCTTGTTCGGACCGAAGCCCGCCTCCTGCATCAGCTTCTGTGCGGCCGGCTTGTCGTACTTGATCTGGAACGTCGGGTTGCCGCGCCAGGGATGGCCGGGCTCGAACGTGCCGGTCGCAGGCACCATCAGGCCCGCGAGCAGGCCGTCGCGCAGTCCTTCGCGATCGATGCAGAGGTTGGCGGCCTTGCGGACGCGGATATCGTTCCACGGCGAGCCCTCGACGCGCGAGAACTGCCAGGGCCAGACATGCGGCTCCTCGTTGGAATAGAGATTGAAGCCACGCTGCTTGATCTCGGGCAGCGCGTCCGGCGCCGGTGCCTCGATCCAGTTGACCTGCCCGGACAGCAGCGCCGCGGTGCGCGCGTTAGCCTCCGGCATCGGCAGCAGCACCATCTTGTCGGTCTTCGGCACCCGCGCCTTGTCCCAATAGTTCTCGTTCTTCACCAGCTCAAGGCGCTCGCGCGGCGTGAAGCTCGACATCTTCCACGGGCCGGTGCCCGACGCATCCTTGGCGAACGCCGCCCATGCGGCCTGCGACTTCGCCTTGGCATCGGCGCCTTCCGCCTTGTCGTAGAACTGCTGCCACTTGGCCGGGCTGGCGATGAACAGATTGGTGAGGTTGATCGGCAGGAAGCTGTCGGGCTCCTTGGTGGTCAATTCCACCGTCATGTCGTCGATCTTGCGCGCCGAGACCAGGGTCGGCATGCGCGAGGCGGTGACGCCGACCTGGCTCGCGTCATATTGCGGCGCGTCCTGCTTCAGCACCTTGTCGACATTCCAGACCACCGCGTCGGCGTTGAACGGCGAGCCGTCGTGAAAGACGACGCCGGGACGCAGCTTGAACACCCACTTGGTCTTGTCGTTGTCGTCGACCTTCCACTCGGTGGCGAGGCCCGGGATCATCGCGCTCGCCTTGTCCGACGAGGACAGGTCCCACATCGTCAGCGCGTCGTACATCGTCAGGCCGGTGAAGCGATTGCCCTCAAAACCCTGGTCGGGCTGGCCGAGCGTGCGCGGAATATCGGCAGCCGTCATGCCAATGCGCAGCACGGTCTCGGCGCGGGCGATCGCCGGCACAAAATTGGCCATCGCGAGCGCCAGCATGATCGCCGTCGCATTGGTCTTCCTGTTACGCATCTGAGCAACCCCTTCGAAGTCTGGTGACGTTTTGGTGATTATTTCTTGGGCAAGCGTATGCAATGCCTGTGCCAAGGGGAATAGTTCTTCAGCAATTTACCGCCGGGCGCGTCATTTCTTCCCACCTTAGGCTAAGGCCGGGCCATGGTGCCTATTCTGGCATCATGCTTGCAAGTTTTTGGCTCCGACTTCCCCACCAACGGAGCCTTTATATGCGTGCGCGCAATTCGATCCTGATGGCAGCAATGGCGCTTGCCCTGACTGCGGGGTGGCCGGCGATGTCGGCGCGCGCGGAGTCCATTGTGCGCTACGGCATTTCGATGGCCGACATTCCGCTGACGACCGGCCAGCCCGATCGCGGCGCCGGCGCCTATCAGTTCACGGCCTACACGATCTACGATCCGCTGGTGGCCTGGGAGATGGATGTTGCCGACCGGCCGGGCAAACTGGTGCCCGGGCTTGCGACCGAGTGGAAGGTCGACGACAACGACAAGACCAAGTGGCGCTTCACGCTGCGCAGGAACGTCAAATTCCACGACGGCAGCGACTTCAACGCCGACGCCGTAATCTGGAATCTCGACAAGGTGCTGAACGACAAAGCGCCGCAATTCGACAAGCGGCAGAGCGCGCAGGTGAAGACCCGCCTGCCCTCGGTTGCGAGCTACGCCAAGATCGACGACTTCACCGTCGAGATCACCACCAAGACGGTCGATTCCTTCTTCCCCTACCAGATGCTCTGGTTCCTGGTCTCGAGCCCCGCGCAATATGAGAAGCTCGGCAAGGACTGGAACAAGTTCGCCAGCCAGCCCTCCGGCACCGGTCCGTTCAAGTTGACCAAGCTGGTGCCGCGCGAGCTGGCCGAGCTGACAAAGAACCCGGACTATTGGGACAAGAAGCGGCTCGCGAAGGCCGACAAGCTGATCCTGATCCCGATGCCGGAGGCCCTGACCCGCACCAACGCGCTGCTCGCCGGGCAGGTGGATTTGATCGAAACGCCGGCGCCCGACGCCGTGCCGCAGCTCAAGGCCGCCGGCATGCGGATCGTCGACAACGTGACACCGCATGTCTGGAATTATCATCTGAGCGTGCTGCCGGGCTCGCCATGGACCGACATCCGCTTGCGCAAGGCGCTCAACCTCGCGATCGACCGCGACGCGGTGGTCGGCCTGATGAATGGTTTGGCCAAGCCGGCCAAGGGCCAGGTCGACCCGTCGAGCCCATGGTTCGGCAAGCCGACGTTCGAACTGAAATACGATCTCGCGGCCGCGAAGAAGCTGGTGGAGGAAGCCGGCTATTCCAAGGACAAGCCGCTGAAGACGACCTTCATCATCGCCCAGGGCGGTACCGGACAGATGTTGTCGCTGCCGATGAACGAATTCCTGCAGCAGAGCTTCAAGGAGATCGGCATCGATATCGATTTCAAGGTGGTCGAGCTCGAGACGTTGTATTCCCATTGGCGCAAGGGCGCGGCCGACGAGATGAACGCCGGCATCACCGCCAACAACATCGCCTATGTCACCTCGGACCCGCTCTATGCCATCGTGCGGTTCTTCCATTCCGGCCAGGTGGCGCCGACGGGCGTCAACTGGGGCGGCTACAAGAACCCGAAGGTCGACGCGCTGATCGACGAAGCCAAGCAGACTTTCGACACCGCCAAACAGGATGCGTTGCTGGCGCAGGCCCACGCGCTGATCGTCGACGATGCCGCGCTGGTCTGGGTGGTGCATGACACCAATCCGCACGCGCTGTCGCCGAAGGTGAAGACCTTCGTGCAGGCGCAGCACTGGTTCCAGGATCTGACGCAGATCGGGCTGGAGTAGGTTGCTGGTCGTCGCCGCGTAAACCTCTCCGCCGTCGTCCCGGCGCAGGCCGGGACCCATAACCACGACTAGGTGTTGTTGGAAGGCCGTCTGGCCGCTTGCCCATCACGCCGGCCGCGGCGTATGGGTCCGGCCTGCGCCGGGACGACGAAGCCTACTTCGTCGTCAACGCAAAGGCGCCGTCCCAATCGTCCGGCGGCGGCTCCTTCTGGAAAGCGCGGATGCGGGCCTCATAGAGGCGGTAGAGATATTGCAACGCCTGCGCCTCGTCGGTCTTGCGGCCGCGCTCGATCGCGGCGAGCGCGCCATCCCAATCGCGGCTGCGGTAGCAGGCCAGCATCTCGATGGTCAGGTTGCGCAGCCGCTGGAAGCGGCCGGAGCCGGCGACGTCTTCGCGCCCGGCGATCGCATAGATCACCTCGGGCTCCTTCTTGCCTTTCACCATGATGAAGTCGAGTTCGAGGATCGCGAACTTCTCCTTCACCGCGAGCGCGGTCTTCGAGCCGACGATGATCGGGAAGCCGTACTCCTTGGATTGGCCTTCCAGCCGCGAGGCCAGATTGACGCTGTCGCCGAACACCGAATAGTCGAAGCGGACGTCGGAGCCCATATTGCCGACCACGCAAGTGCCGGTGTTGAGACCGACGCCGATGTTGAGCGGCACATAGACGTGGCCACCCTCCTGGGCCTCCTGCTCACGCGCGCGGTTGAGGACGTCGACGCGCTCCAGCATGTCGAGCGCGGCGTCGCAGGCGTTGAGCTGGTGCTGCTTGTCGTCGAGCGGCGCGTTCCAGAACGCCATGATGGCGTCGCCCATATATTTGTCGATCGTGCCCTTGCGGGCGAGGATCGCGTTGGAAAGCGGCGTGAGGAAGCGGTTCATCAGCGTCGTGAGACCCTGCGGATCGCTCTTGTAGGTCTCCGAGATCGTGGTGAAACCGCGCATGTCCGAGAACATGATGGTCATCTCGCGCTCCTCGCCGCCGAGCACGAGCCGCTCCGGCGACTGCGCCAGCTGCTCGACCAGCGCGGGCGACATATATTGCACGAACTGCGACCTGATCTGCCGGCGTTGCTGCTGTTCGCGCACGAAGGCGGAGAAGATCAGCGTCAGATAGATCGCCGTGGTCGACATCAGCGGATAGGTGAAATCGATCAGGAGCCGGTGCTGGGAATAGAAATACCAGGAGGTGCCGATCAGCACCGAGGCGAACAAGCCGCCGACAACGACCAGCGTCACCGGACCGAATTTCGGCGCGAAGGCGATGACCAGGAGCCCCATGATCATCGCGGCGAGGAATTCGATGGCGATGCCGTAACTCGGCTGCGAAACGACGTCACCGGTGAGCGCGCTCTCCAGCACCTGGGCATGAACCTCGACCCCGGGCATGGCCGGCGTCACCGGTGTGGTCTTGATGTCGTTCAGCCCGACCGAGGAAGTGCCGATCAGGATCAGCTTGCCCGCGATCCGGTCCGGCGAGACCCGCCCATCCAGCACGTCGACGGCCGAAACATAGATCGAGGGGTCACGGCGGGCGTAATGGATCCAGAGCTGGCCGTAGAGATCGGTCGGAATCGCAAAGCCCTTGATGCCGAGGCTCTGGATGCCGCCCTTGTCGGCCTTGATCAGGATGGTGCCGGAGCCGCCCGCCACCCGCAGCATTTCGAACGTCAGCGACGGCATGGTGACGCCCTGCGCGACCATCATCATCGGCACCCGCCTGACGATGCCGTCGCGCTCCGGCCTGATCGTGAACAGGCCCCGCCCGGCGGCGGCCTCCTCGAGCACCGGCACGTTGCGCAACAATCCCGGAAACTGGAACATGAACTGCTGCGGCTCCTCGCCGAGCATCGCAAGCCCGGTGACCGGCAGCTTTTCGTTGAGGTCGGCGCGCACATTGGGACCGCCGGATTCGCCGAGCACCACGCGCGAGTTCTTGATGGCGTCGGCGAAGATGCTATCGTTGCTCGGCAGCTGCCGCAGCCGGGCGCGCATCTCCTCATCGAGGCTGCTGAACGTATCGGCCGCGATATCCGGATTGAGACGGTCCGGCTCGGAGAACACCGCGTCGAACGCGATCACCACGGCGCCGAGCCGGGTGAGATTGATGACGATGTCGGCAAGCCGTGTCCGCGGCCACGGCCATTGCCCGAGCCGGGGATCGGCGAGGCTCTTCTCGTCGATATCGACGATGGTGACGGGCCGCGCGGTCTTCTGGCGGGGTTCGAGCACTTGGAAGGTATCGAACGTCCTGACGCGAATCTCCTGCACCGGAGCCGGATCCACAGCCCGCAGCGCAGCAAAGCCGATCAACAGCGCCACGCAGGCCAGCCGCGCATAACCGAAGCGCCGTGCGAACCACCTCCGTATCGCCTTCAGCCGTTTCATGCCGTCTGGATATCACGCGCGGAGAGTTTGTTCCAATGGAGCCGGCATGCGCGGTGCACAATCAGCCCGACCCGACCCGCCGCCCATGGCGGCTCGGCCGCACAGCCGTCACGTGACGTGAAGCAGGAAGTCGTTGTGGCCAAGCGTCGCGGGGCTGACGTTGCGCAGCGTGATGGTGTCCGCGCTGTCGATCGTGATCAGCGTATCGGCCGCGTTGGTCGGCGACTGTGAGACGTGCTGGCTGATCCAGGTATCGACGCTGCTGGTCGAAACCACCGCGGTCAGGTCGATGTGGTCGACGCCGGGCTTGAAGTTCAGGATCGTGTCGTGGTTGAAGTTCGGCGCGAAGACGAACTGGTCCTGGTAACCCGCCGTCCCGAACAGCACGTCCTTGCCAGTGGTGCTCGTCAGGGTCACCGGCGCGGTCGGATTTTGCTGGACGTTGAAGATCAGGTTGACCGTATCGCTCGCGCCGTTGCCGTCGGTCACGGAGAGCGTGACGGTGTCGGTCGGCGCGGTGCCGGGGTGATAGGTGAGCGCCGACGATGCGAGCGCCGC
This sequence comes from Bradyrhizobium viridifuturi, assembly GCF_001238275.1. Classification (GTDB taxonomy): domain Bacteria; phylum Pseudomonadota; class Alphaproteobacteria; order Rhizobiales; family Xanthobacteraceae; genus Bradyrhizobium; species Bradyrhizobium viridifuturi. The sequence goes on along the minus strand of NZ_LGTB01000046.1, from coordinate 71,649 downwards.
GTTGATGTCGGTGAGGTGCCCCGCTTGCGCGGGCGGTGTCACGCTGCTGCCCGAACCGACCGTCGTCGCCGCCAGCAGGAAGTTCTCGGTGGCCGTGGCATCGACATCCGTCACGGTGAGGCCGGAGATCGTGTCCGTCCCGTTTGGATTCTCGGTAATGCTGATATTGTCGGTATGGATCACAGGTGCATCGTTGGCGCCGATGACGTCGACCGTCAGCGTCGCCGTTCCAACGGCGCCATGCGCATCGATCGTCTCGACCGTGAACGTGTCGGCAAAGGTCCCCTTGGGTAGCGCGTTGATCGCGGCGGCGTCGGGAACATAGTTGTAGGTGCCGTCCGGGTTGACCGTGAGCAGGCCGTAGAGACCTGAGATCTGCGTGACCGCGGCATGGTCGGAGTTCAGGATGGCATAGCTCAGCGTTGCCGTCTCACCGTCGTCGACGTCATGGCCGTGCAGCGTGCCGGTGAGCGGGCTGAACGTGTCATAGGCGGCGGTGTCGGTGAGCGTGCCAGCGTTGACGTCGGCGAGCGTCGGCGCGTCGTTGGCGCCGTTGATCGTGATCGTGACGGGCGTGTTGATGACGCCGCCATGATGATCGTCGAGCTGGATCGTGTAGGTCAGCGTCAGCGTCTCGCCGGCGGCGAGGTAGTCGAAATTCTGGTCCGCGGCCGAGAAGGTCCAGGCCTGCGATCCGGTCAGCCCGCCGGTCGAATCCGTCAGCGTCCCCAGCGACAGCCAGTTCAGGATGATGGACTGGTCCTCGGGCAGGCCTGCGGTCGCTCCGGCTTCGGCAACGCCGGTGATGGTCATCGTGTGGGTGTCGCTGAGGTCCACATCGGTGAAAATCAGGGTGCCCGATGCGCTGTCCGGCTTGGACGATCCCGTGGTGTCGGGCTGCTCGGCGATGGTGGCCGTCTGCGCTTCCGACGTGACGGTCGGCGCGTCATTGCTGCCAGTGATCGTAATCGTCACCGGCTGACTGACCACACCGCCATGATGATCGTCGACCTGGATCGTGTAGATCAGCGTCAGCGTCTCGCCGGCGGCGAGGTAGTCGAAATTCTGGTCCGCGGCCGAGAAGGTCCAGGCCTGCGATCCGGTCACGTGGCCGGTCGAATCCGTCAGCGCCCCCAGCGACAGCCAGTTCAGGATCGTGGACTCATTCTCGGGCAGGCCCGTGGTCGTCCCCTGCTCGGTCACTCCGGTGATGGACACGGTGTGGGTGTCGCTGAGATCGACGTCGGCAAAGCCCACAACGCCCTGGGCCACGTCCGGCTTCGATGAACCCGTCGTATCGGGTTGCTCGGCGATGGTGGTGGTCTGCGGCTCGGCGGTGAATGTCGGGACGTCGTTGGTGCCCGTGATGGTGATCGTGACTGGTTGGGTGACGACGCCGCCATGATGGTCGTCGACCTGGACCGTATAGGTCAGCGCCAGCGTCTCGCCTGCGGCGAGATAGTCGAAACTCGTGTCCGCGGCCGAAAACGTCCAGATATTCGATCCGGTCACGCCGCCGGTCGAATCCGACAGCGCGCCGAGCGACAGCCAGCTCAGGATCGTCGCCTGATCGGGGAGCCCTGATGTGACGCCCGTTTCGGCGACGCCGGCCACGGTGACGCTGTGGGTGTCGCTGAGGTCCACGTCGGTGAAGGTCACCGTGCCGGACGCGGTATCGTGGCTCACCGAGCCGGTCGTCTCCGGGGTTTCGGTGATGGCGGCGGCCTGGGTCGGCGACGTGATCACCGGCATGTCATCGGTGCCGACGATCGTGATCGTGACCGGGACCGTGACGACGCCGCCATGCTGGTCGTTGATCTGGATCGTGTAGGTCAGCGTCAGCGTCTCGCCCGCGGCGAGATAGTCGAAGCTCTTGTCGGTCGCCGAGAACGCCCAGGCGCGCGATCCCGTCACGCCGTCGGTCGAATCGGTGAGCGCGCCGAGCGATAGCCAGCTCAGCACGGTGGCCTGGTCGGCAAGTCCCGTGGTGACGCCGGATTCGGTGACGCCGGTGATGGTGACCGTGTGGGTGTCGGTCAGATCCGCATCGGTGAACGTGACCGTGCCGTGCGCGGTATCCGGCGCGCCGGAGCTCGTCGTCCATGGCAGCTCGGTGATCGAACCGGCCTGCGCCGCGGACGTCACCACCGGCGTGTCGTTGGTGCCGGTGATCGTGATGGTGACGGTCTTGAACGCGGTCTCGTTGCTCGGCGCATAGTTGTTGTCGACGCGCACCAGATAGGTCAGCGTCAAGGTCTCGCCAGCGGCCAGGAAGTCGAAGGCGCCGTCGGCAAGGCTGTAGGTCCAGGTCGCCGAACCGAAATTGGTATTGTTCGGATCGGGCGTGAGCAGCAACGGGATCTCGACCGCCTTGATGGCCGCCTGTTCCGCCGCCGTGAGCTGCGAAGTCACGTCGTTGCCGCCGGCGTCGTGGTAGCTGAAGGTGCTGAAGCTGACCGCCGCAGTGGGCTTGTCGCCGAGATTGACGTCCGTCCAGGTGATCTGGCCGGTCACCGTGTCGGGCAGCGTGCTATGGGTCAGCCCGGCCTGTTCGGTGAACGAAGCATTCTGGGTCACGACATGCGGCGCACCGGGAGCATGATCGGGCTTCACGGAAGGGCCCTCTGGCCCGGCATTGCCGGTAAGGGCCAGCAGGAAGCTTGTCGGCAGGGTCACGTCGCCGGTCGCGAGCTTGAGGATGGTCGTGACCGGGACGATGCTATCCGTGAAGTTCGTCGTGAGCTTGGTATTGGGATTGTTGTTGTCGGTGAACTTCAGCGCGAAGACGTCCGAGATCAGCTTCTGCGCATCGGTCGACAGTTGCGCCGACGAGACGAAGCTGACGCTGCCCTGACCGTTGACGATGGTCTGGGTGCCGGCCTGATCGACGGTCGCGATCGGATTGAGCGTCGTCTTGTCGAACAGGATGTAGGAGCCGGTGGTGCCGTCGGGCTCCACCAGCACCTGGAATTTGGCCGGCGGCACGCCGCCGGAGCCCTGCACGTCGAAATCGATCTCGACCAGCACCGCGGTGCCGCGGATGCCCATGGTCGCGACCGGCGTATCGACCTTCATGTCGCCATGCTTGGCGGTCGCGCCGGCGACGAACGAGATGGTGCCCGAGACGAGGCTCATCAGCGACGAATTGTTCGACCCGTTCGGGTCGTAGATCATCTCGTTCAGCACCATCTTGGCGTTCGGTCCGAGACCGAACACGGTGCCGTCGATGAAGGTGATGCCGAGCGTCGAGTCGCTGCCCGACTGCACCACGTCGCCCTTGTTGACGTTGTCGCCCTGGTTCAGGACAACAGCGACGCCGTTACGGACGGCGGTGGCGCTGCCCGTCAGCTTGGTGACATGGCCGATGACCTTGGCCGGCTCCGCGGCACCGCCGGCCTGGGCATATTGGGTGTAGCCGGTGAGTGCGTTGACGAGGTCGCCGGTGAGATGCGCGCCTTCAGGCGACGCCAGCGCCGCGCGTTTCTCGCCCTTGAAATAGTCGTGCAGGACGAGTTCCCGATCGTCCTTCGAGATGACGAGATCGAGCCCGGTTCGCTTGAAGTCGCCGGTGAACAGCAATTGCCCGTCGTCGACCGTGATCGCGCCAGGCGGAGCATTCGAGGTAACGCTTTCGACGTATGCCGATCCGCGGGCGTAAGCGTCCGCGCTCGGCAAATGGCCGTCGAATTTCTCGACAAAGTTCACTGCGGATCACCGCACGGGGGTTAATATTGGTAAAATATCCGAATGATTACGCCTGCATATCATCGGATAAAGCTTGGCGAAACCATCCTTTGCTTTCGCAAGGTGCTCTGGTCGCGCGGTTTGACCGGATGTGACTTGGCTCACTCTCACATGAGTCGTGTATTCCGAACCTGCCTGACGGTACCATGAGATGGGATTTGAGCCAAGATGGGTACTGAGCCACGTATTCGTGGTATTGATTGGCATTTCTGTACTTGCCTTTATTTCCCCGCAGCCCCGAGAGGGCATTTGACCCGATTTTTCCGGCTAAAGCTGTGACTTGGCTTACAAATCCCAGCTATCCCGCGCGCGGACTGGCTGGGTTAACCAGTAGGCAAGGGTGAGGCGCTTCGCGGTGGAAAAAGGTTCGCGGGTTGGTTTCACAAACCGGTAAAGTTTTCGGGACCCGGACCACGCGCCCTTTAGCCTCCTGCCCGGATCTCCCACATCTTAAGTCGATTTGAGGGGATCGCTGGTCATGCTCGCGGCATGAAACGATCCGGTCGCGTGTGCGGTGTAGTGTCCACCCGCCGATGAGCGGACAGGGGGTGTCACATGGGATTCTCGCTTCGCTCGTTCGCGCTGCGCGCCGTCATGCTGGGCTTCGGCTTGGCTTTGGCCGCGCCAATTGCCGAGCTCAATGCCGCCTCGCTGCTGTCGCCCGGCCCGGCGACCCTGCTCCGACAGTCCACCGAACCGTTCGGCCTTGCGACCAGCCTGCTTGCCGGCGGCGGCCTGCACGACAAATGGCTCGGCGTGCAGCGCCAGCTCGCGGATGAACTGGTGCAACTCGCCGCCTGCGAGAGCGACCGTGCAGGCTGTGCCTCGCCCGAAGCGCAGCGGTTCCTGGCGATCGTCGATGCCGGTCGCGCGCGCAACGGGCGCGCCCGTCTCGGCGAGATCAACCGCGCGATCAATCTGGCGATCCGCCCGGGCAGCGATCTCGCGACTTACGGCGAGCCCGACGTCTGGGCCACGCCGCTCGCCACCTTCGCCCGCGGCAGCGGCGACTGCGAGGACTATGCGATCGCCAAGTTCGTGGCGCTCGCCAAGGCCGGTGTCGCGCCGGAGGATTTGCGGATCGTGGTCATGCACGACCTGCTGGGCGGCGAGGACCATGCCGTGGTCGCAGCGCGGCTCGACGGCCACTGGCTGACGCTCGACAACCGCCGCATGGCGATGATCGAGGACGCCGACATCAGGAGCTTCCGGCCGACCTTCGTGATCGACCAGAACGGCGTCAATCGTTATGTCGATGCGCCGCCCGTCACCGAGGCCGCGTGGCGGCCGGCGGAGCGGTGAGTCGAAGACAGGGTTCACACACGTTCCGTCATTGCGAGGAATGGAGCGATGAAGCAATCCATGTTCCCACTCACGAGGGTATGGATTGCTTCGCTGCGTTCGCAATGACGGAGTGCCGAACCTCCGCCACGACTTCAGAACATCAGGTTGTCCTTCACCAGAACCCAGCGGCCGCCCTTGACCTGCTGCACCTGGGTGATGGTGTTGGCGAGATGATCCGTCTTGGAGAACTTGGTCGGCGGCGAGCTGAAGATATCGAGGAACTTGTCGCCCGACTCCAGCGCATCGAGCATCTTCTGGCCGGTGAGATCCTTGCCCGCCTTCTGGGCGTAGAAGGCAAACGTCATCACCGCGTTGTAGCCGATGATCGCCTGGGTGTTGGCGTCGGAGTTGAACATCTTCTTGTAGCTGAGCAGCCAGTCCTTCACCTTGCCCTTGGCCGTGTCCTCATAGGGAATCTCGAAGCCTGACGCGGCGTAGAGGCCCTCGACGGCTTCCTTGCCGAGCGCGGGCACTTCGAGCACGTTGGTCGGGGTGGCGCCGAGGAAGGTGACGTCCCAGCCGAGCTTCCTGGCCTCGTTCATCGCGCCGATGGTCTCGCGGATCACGGTGCCGAGCACGACGAGGTCGCAGCCGTCGGCCTTCATCTTGGCGACCTGCGCCGAGAAGTCGGAGGCGCCGCGCTTGTAGCTGGTGATCGAGGCGGGCTGCACCTTCATCGCAGCGAGCTGCTGATTGAAGCCGTCGAGCACGTTCTTACCGTACTCGTCGTCCTGGTGCATGATGCAGGGCTTCTTGAAGTTCTTCCAGTCCATCATGTATTTGAGCGCGGCGCGCGTGCTCTCGACATAGGGCAGCAGGTTGTTGAACTTCAGCCGCTCCTGCGGCTTGGCGGGATCGAACTTGAAGGTGAATTCGGCGGCGGTCAGCGGGAACAGCTGCAGCACGCCGGCGTCGAACAGGATATCCTGCGCGGCGAGCACGGTCGGCGAGCCCATCGGCCCGATCATCGCGAAGATCTTGTCGCGCTCGACCATCTTCTGCGAGGCCAGCACGGCCTTCTTCGGGTCGTAGCCATTGTCCTCCAGGATCATCTTGATCTTGCGGCCGTTGATGCCGCCGCTGGCGTTGATCTCCTCAACCGCCATCTTCATGCCGTTCGACACCGGAACGCCCCAGACCTTGATCGGGCCGGACAGATCCTGGTGCGTTCCGATCACGATCTCGGTCGGCGAGATGCCTTCATTGGTGACCTTGGTCTGGGCTGCGGCCGGCAGACAGGTCAGCGCCAGCGCGCTCACCGCAAGGCCCAGCGCCTTCAGCGATTTCGACATTGCAGTCTCCTCCTTAACAACGGCCCATGGTGAGCGAAGGGTCGGGCCTTCTCGCTCCTTCGCCAATCGCTTCTCAGCTCTCTCCTTGAGCATGATCTATTCGGAAAACCGCTTCACACTTTTCCGGATCATGCTCTATGCCACCGCCCGTTCGCCATACATGGCGTCGATCTCGGCCGCGTAGCGCTTGTTCACGAAGCTGCGCTTCAGCTTCATGGTCGGCGTCAGCTCCTCGTCTTCCGGCGTGAGCTGGCGTTCGATCAGGTAGAATTTCTTGATGGTCTCGACGCGCGCGAACTTGGCGTTGACCGCCTCGACCTCGCGGTGGATCAGGTCCTGGATCTCGCGGGCGCGGCACAGGCTCGCATAGTTGGTGAACGGGATGTCCTGGTCCTGGGCGTACTTCTCGACGTTCTCCTGATCGATCATGATCAGGCAGGTCAGGTACGGCCGCTTGTCGCCGATCACGACCGCGTCGGAGACGTAGGGCGAGAATTTGAGCTGGTTCTCGATCTCGGACGGCGTGATGTTCTTGCCGCCTGACGTGATGATGATGTCCTTCATCCGGTCGGTGATTTTGACATAGCTTCATTGTCGATCGCACCGACATCGCCGGTGTGCAACCAGCCCTTCGCGTCGATCGTCTCGGCGGTCTTCTCCGGCTGGTTGAGATAGCCCATGAACAGGTAGTCGCCCTTGATCAGGATCTCGCCCTTCGGACAGATCATCACCTCGCCCCATGGCGCGGCCTTGCCGACCGAGCCGAGCTTGATGCGGTCCGCCGGCATCATGGTCGCGACGCCGCAATTCTCGGTCTGGCCGTAGACCTCACGCATGTCGATGCCGAGCGCGAGATACCAGCGGATCAGATCCGGCGAGATCGGCGCCGCGCCGGTCAGCGCGATCCGGCAGCGGTCGAGCCCGAGCATGCGGCGGATGTTGCGGAACACCAGCCAGTAGGCCGCACGGTTGGCGAGCCGCAGCGGCAGCGGCGGCGCCTCGCCCTCCAGCCGGCATTCGGTCATCCGGTTGCCGATCGCGAGCGCGCGCGCGTACATCCAGTTCTGGAACGGGGTCGCGTCCTTCAGCGCGATGGTGATGCCGGAATAGAACTTCTCCCAGATCCTGGGCACCGCGAGGAATGCGGTCGGCTGCACCTCGCGCAGATTGTCCGGCACCGTTTCCGGGCTCTCGGCGAAATTCATCACCGAGCCGAGCGCGAGCGAGATGTAATAGCCGCCGACCCGCTCGGCGACGTGGCAGAGCGGCAGGAACACCAGCCGCTCCTCGCTGTCGGTCGAGGGATAGAGGTCGTTGGCGTGGCGCATCTGGTGCGTCACGCTGCGGTTGGAATGAATCGCGCCCTTGGGCGGGCCCGTGGTGCCCGACGTGTAGACCAGGATCGCCAGATCGGAGGCGGTGCGGCTGCCGGTCATCTCATCCCACAAGGCGTCATTGCCCTGCGCATGATTGCGGCCGAGCGCCGTGAACTCGGCGAGCGACAGCACCATCGGATCGGAGAAGCCGGAGAGCCCCTCCATGTCGAACACGATGATCTTCTCAAGCGTCGGACAGCGCGACCGGCAGGTCAGCACCTTGTCGAGCTGCTCCTCGTCCTCGACGAAGATCACCCGCGTGCGGGAATCATTGACGAGGTATTCGACCTGCGCCGCCGAATCGGTCGGGTAGATGCCGGAGGACACGCCGCCGGCGCACAGGATACCCATGTCGGCATAGACCCATTCCGGCACCGCGTTGGCGATGATCGAGCGACGTCGCCAGGGCGGAAGCCGGTCGCATGCAGGGCGAAGGCGATGTCCTTGGAGATCTGCAGCCATTCGCGCCAGCTGGTCGGTTGCCAGATGCCGAACTTCTTTTCGCGGATTGCGGGCCTGTCGCCACGCGTTTGCACCGCGAGCAGAAAGCTCCTCGCGATCGTGTCGGCGACCGTCAGCACCGCTGGTCCTGCCATGCGCGCTCCCTCCTCTGCCGCCTGCTTCGCGCGCCGGCTCGGCTGCCGGTCTTGTCGGCGAAACAGGCCTGAAATCTAGCTCCAACTCGCTGCCAGTGCCAAACCTTCCTCAGCGCTACTTTCGTCGACGCCAACCCTTCTCCAGCACCAGGCCTTCAACGCCAAGTCTTCCCTGACGCCAAGTCTTCCCTACCGCCACGTCTTCTTCTTTTTCCAGCGCCGCTCGCCCCGCGCGCCGGCTTCCTTGGCGCCGAGATAGAACTCCTGGATATCGGGCGAATTGAGCAACCGCTCGCAGGTGTCGTTCATGACGACGCGGCCGATCTCCAGCACATAGCCGTAATGCGCCGTCTCCAGCGCGATCTTGGCATTCTGCTCGACCAGCAGGATCGACATGCCCTGCTCCTCGTTGACGCGGCGGATGATGGTGAAGATCTCCTTCACCAGGATCGGCGACAGCCCAAGCGACGGCTCGTCCAGCAGCAGCAGCGTCGGCCGGTTCATCAGCGCCCGTCCGATCGCCAGCATCTGCTGCTCGCCGCCCGAAAGCTGCCCGGCCGGCTGGCCGAGCCGCTCCTTCAGCCGTGGAAAATAGCCGTAGACGCGCTCGAGGTCCTGCGCCACACCGTCGCGGTCCTTGCGCAGATACGCGCCCATCATCAGGTTCTCGCGCACCGACAGGAACGGAAACACCTCGCGCCCCTCCGGCACGTGGCTGAGGCCGAGCCGTACGATCCGGTCGGCCTCCATGCGCTGGATCGGCTTGCCGAGGAATTCGATCGAGCCCTTCTGCGGATCGAGGATGCCGGAGATTGTCTTCAGCACCGTGGTCTTGCCGGCGCCGTTGGCGCCGAGCAGCGTCACGATCCGGCTGCGCGGCACCTCGAGGCTGATGCCGCGGATCGCCATGATCGGCCCGTAATAGCTCTCGATGTTGGAGAGTTTCAGGATGATGTCCGATGTGCTCATGGCATCGTCCTCAGGCGCCGAGATAGGCTGCGACGACGTCGGGATGGTGCTGCACCTCGGACGGCGAGCCCATCGCCAGCACGCGGCCGTAGTTCAGCGCGATCACGCGGTCGGAGACCCGGTTGACCAGCGTCATGTCGTGCTCGACCATCAAGACCGTAATGCCGAGCTCGCTCTTCATGTCGCGGATCCAGAACGACATGTCGTCGGTCTCTTCGACATTGAGGCCTGATGACGGCTCGTCGAGCAGGATCAGCTTCGGCTCCGAGCACAGCGCGCGCGCCAGCTCGATCACCTTGCGCACCCCGTAAGGCAGGCCCGAGATCAGCTTGTCGCGGTAGGGCTCGAGATCGAGGAATTCGATCACCTGCTCGACCCGGCGGCGGTGCGCCTTCTCGCCGGCGCGCACGCTCGGCAGGAACAAGAGCTCCTGCCAGAGCTGGGTGGTGGAATGGCGATGGCGGCCGACCAGGAGATTGCTCAGCACGGTCGCATTCTCGAACAGCTCGATGTTCTGGAAGGTGCGCGCGATGCCGAGCTTTGCGATGTCGTAGGCCGGCTCCTGGGTGATGTCCTGATCCTCGAAGAAGATCTTGCCCGAGGTCGGCGGGTAGATGCGCGAGATCAGGTTGAAGATCGAGCTCTTGCCGGCGCCGTTAGGCCCGATGATCGAGAGGATCTCGCCCTTCTCGACCGCGAAGCTGACGGCATCGACCGCCTTGAGGCCACCGAAATGCAGCGACAGGTTTTCGGCACGGAAATAGCTCATCGGTTCCGCTCCGATTTCACATAGATCTTCTGCCGCTTGAAGGTCGCGCGCTTGTAGAGCGGGAACAGCTGGAAGAACAGCTTGATCTTGAGCCAGCGGCCATAGAGTCCCAGCGGTTCAAAGAGCACGAACACCACGATGATCACGCCGTAGATCGCGCCCTTCAGCCCATTGGCGGAGGCAAACGCCGCGACCGCATCCTGGATGTGGCCTGCGCGCTCCGTGCCGGCGCCGAGCGTGGCGGCGGCGCCTGCGATCACGCCGGGCATGTCGTCCTTCAGATAGGTCAGGAACGGATCGATCATGACCAGGAAGATCGCGCCCAGCACCGCGCCGTGCAGGCTGAACGTGCCGCCGATCAGGATCACGATGATGAACTCGATCGAGAGCTGCAACGTGAACATCTCGGGCGAGATGAAGGAGAGCTTGTGGGCGAACAGCACGCCGGCAAAGCCGGTGATAGCAGCCGAGATCGCGAACGACTTCACCTTGTAGAGCGCGACATTAATGCCCATGCTGCGCGCCGCGGTCTCGCTGTCGCGGATCGCGACAAAGGCGCGCCCGGTCGGCGAGCGCAGCAAATTGAGCGTGCCGACGATGGTCAGCACCAGCACGGCAAGGCAGAGATAATAGAAGGTCGGGCCGTCGCGCGACACCGTGGTGCCGAGCAACTGCATGGTCTTGACCCGCATGCCCTCATTGCCGTTGGTCACGCTTTCCCAGCGCGCCATGATCTCCTCGACGATGAAGGCAAACGAGATCGTCGCGATCACGAGGTAGATGCCCTGCAGCCGCAGCGCCGGAAATCCGACCAGCGCGCCGACCACGCCGGTCAACAGCCCCGCGGCGAGGAAGTAGACCGGAAACGGCACGTTGAACTGCTGCAGATAGGCCGCGGTATAGGCGCCGATCGCCAGAAACGCGGCGTGGCCGAGCGAGGCCTGTCCGGTGAAGCCGGTCAGGATCATCAGCCCGACGCCGACCGTCGCATAGATGCAGACGAAGACCAACTGGCTCATCAGGTAGCTGGACAGCACGTAGGGCGCGATCACGAGCACCGCGAGCAGCAGGCCGTAGGAATAGACGTAGCCGGAATGCGGGAACAGCCTGATGTCGTCTTCGTAGTCGGTCTTGAAGAGAAACCGCATATGTCGCTCCTCAGACCTTTTTTCGTACGTGAAGGCCGAACAGGCCTTCGGGCTTGAGCAGCAGCACTGCGAGCAGCACGATGTAGGGCGCGACGTCCTTCCAGCCCTGCGGCAGGTAGAAACCGGCCATGCTCTCGATCACGCCGATCAGGACGCCGCCGACCACCGCGCCCGGGATCGAGCCGAAGCCGCCGAGCACCGCGGCCGGAAACGCCTTCAGCCCCAGCACCAGGCCGACATTGGAATGGATGAAGGTGATCGGCGCCAGCAGCACGCCGGCGCAGGTCGCCACCGCGGCCGAGATCGCCCAGACGATCGAGACCACGCGCTTGACTGGAATGCCCATGTAATAGGCAGCCAACATGTTCTCGGAGCTGGCGCGCATCGCGGTGCCGAGCGTGGTGCGGTTGAAGAACAGGTAGAGCAGCGCGCACAGGATGATGGTCGCCGCGATCACCGACAATTTGTCATAGGCGAGCACCAGGCTGCCGATCCGCAGCACGCCCTGGCTGAACGGCGTCTCGATCTTGAAGTCGTCGGTGCCCCAGATCATGCCGGCGACCGAGCGCAGGAAATAGCCGAGCCCGATCGTCGCCATGATGATGGAGAATTGCGGATAGCCGAGGATCGGCCGCACCACGAGCCGCTCGGCCAGCATGCCGAACAGCGCCATGCAGATCACCGCGCCGGCGAAGCCGACCCAGTAGTTCAGCCCGAGCATGCCGATGAAGGTGAAGGCGAAAAAGCCGCCCAGCATCATCAAATCGCCTTGCGCGAAATTGACGACCTCGGTTGCCTTGTAGACCAGCACGAAGCCGAGCGCGATCAGGCCGTAAACGCAGCCGAGCGCGATGCCGCTGACGAGCTGCTGAACAAAGTCCAGCATCGTTCCCTCCCCGATGCCCGGCGATTCTTATCCGATCGCTCGTCGCATCCCGCCTTCACGCCCTTGTGTCGGAAGCGCTGAAAGCCGCCTATGTCCGCCCCGATTGAGCCAAAACGGCCGATCCCTGTCAACAAACCGCTGTTCCGGCTATATCATCACATTTACGGAGATATGCCGCAGCACGGACTAATACGGATATCGCATTCGATTTGCCCCGTGCGATTCATTGCACCGAAATGGTTTTTGTCCAAGGTTACGCAACCGACGAGCGAACTCCCGGATCGCCACCACATCATGACATCGCAACTGTCCGCACTGGCCCTGCGAGGGTTAACCAAGCGTTTTGACCGCCCGGCGGTCGACGCGCTCGATCTCACCATCCGGGTCGGCGAATTCTACGCGCTGCTCGGGCCGAACGGCGCCGGCAAGACCACGACGCTGCGCATGGTGGCCGGGCTATTGCGGCCCGATGCCGGTTCGGTGTCGATCCTCGGCATCGATGCGCTGGCCGATCCGGTCGCCGCCAAGCAGATCATGGCCTGGGTGTCCGACGAGCCGATGATCTATGACAAGCTGACGCCGCTCGAATATCTCGAATTCGTCGCCGGCCTGTGGGGCATCGATCCCCGCACGTCGGAGCAGTCGGCGCGCAATCTCCTGATCTCGCTCGGGCTCGAGCCGCATCTCAACGAGCGCTGCGAAGGTTTCTCCAAGGGCATGCGCCAGAAGGTGGCGCTCGCCGGCGCGCTGGTGCACGATCCCCGCCTGATCATTCTTGATGAGCCGCTGACCGGCCTCGACGCGCTGTCGGCGCGTCACGTCAAGGGGCTGCTGCAGGAGCGCGTCCGCACCGGCTGCACTGTGATCATGACCACCCATATTCTCGAGGTCGCCGAGCGCATGGCCGACCGGATCGGCGTGATCGCGTCGGGCAGGTTGATCGCCGAGGGCACACTGGCCGAGCTGCGCGAGCGGAACGGCCGCAACGACACCACGCTCGAAGACATGTTCATCGCGCTGGTCGATACCGAAGCGGCGGCCGCGTGAGCTCGACCGCCCATCTCACGTGGTTCGCGCGCCACGAATTCCGCCTGGCCTGGCGCGAATGGCTGGCGATGATGACCGGCGGCCGGCGCCGGCGCAATCGCGCCCTGATCGGTCTCTTGGTCTTCGCGGCGATCCTGCATCTGCCGGCCTATGCCGTGGTCGCCCGCTATGTCGACCTCAGGTTTCCGCTCGATCCGTCCTCGCTGATCGTGCTGACCGCGACGATCTTCCTGTCCTGGGCCTTGATGCTCTCGCAGGCAATCGAATCGGTGACGCGGGTGTTCTCGCCCGCGCCGATCTCGATCTGATCATGTCGTCGCCGGCGAAGCTCACCAACATCTTCTCGATCCGGATCGCCGCGATCGCGCTGACGGTGAGCAGCATGGCGCTGCTGCTGTCGACACCGTTCATCGACGTGCTGGTCTATCTCGGCGGCCCGCGCTGGCTCGCCGGCTTCGGCGTCGTGCTGGCGATCGGCCTGTCGGCGGCGGCCGCGGCGATCGCCGTCACCGCGTTCCTGTTTTGCGTGATCGGGCCGAGCCGGACGCGGATGGCGGCGCAGATCGTCTCCGCCGTCATCGGCGCCGGCTTCGTCATCGCTCTGCAGATCGTCGCCGTGCTGTCCTATGGCACGCTGTCGCGCTTTGCCTTTCTGACCTCCGCCACCGCGGCACGCATCGCCCCCGCGCTCGACAACCTGGTCTGGTGGCCGGCGCGCGCATCGCTCGGCGATCTCGAGATCATGTTGCTGCTGCTCGCCACGGCGCTCGTGCTGCTCGGCGTCGTGATGGCGGTGTTCGCGCCGCGGTTTGCCGACACGGTCGCGCGCGTCGCCGCCAATCCGGCCACGGTCACGCAAGGGCGTTCCCGCACGTTCCGGCCCGGCTCGCGGCAGCAGGCGCTGCGCCGCAAGGAATTCCTGCTGCTGCGGCGCGATCCGTGGCTGCTGTCGCAGAGCCTGATGCAGATGCTCTATCTGCTGCCGCCGGCGCTGATGCTGTGGCGCAGCTTCTCCGGTACGTCGACCGCGATCGTGCTGATCACGCCCGTCATCGTCATGGCCGCAGGCCAACTCGCCGGCGGGCTCGCGTGGCTGACCATCTCGGGCGAGGACGCGCCCGACCTGGTAGCGACCGCGCCGCTGCCGCCGTCACGCGTGATCCGCGCCAAAATCGAGGTGGTGCTGATCGCCATCGCGGTGGTGTTTACGCCGCTGGTGGCCGCGCTGGCGTTTGCCTCGCTCGCTCAGGCCGCGGTCACGGCGATCGCAATCCTGATCGCGACCGCATCCGCCGCCGCGGTCCAGCTCTGGTTCCGCGCGCAGGCCAAGCGCAGCCAGTTCCGCCGGCGCCAGACCTCCTCCCGCATCGCGACCTTCGCCGAAGCGTTCTCCTCGATCGGCTGGGCCGCAACCGCGGCGCTGGCGCTGACGATCCCGATAGCTGCGCTGGTCAGCGGCGTTCTGACGCTGCTGACGCTCGCCATCGCCTGGCGGATCAGCCCGCGCCAAGCCTGACACACCAGGCCTGACACACCGTTACGCCTTCATCACGTCGATCACGGCGGCGGCAAAAGCCTCCGGCTGCTCCTGCGGCAGGTTGTGGCCTGCGCCCGGGATCACGCGATAGGCGCGGCGAGCTGTGTATTTGGCCGCGCTGGCACTGCCGTCGGTGGCAGCCGTCACCCCGTCATCGGCGCCGTCGAGCGTGATGGTGGGCACGGTAATCACCGGCAATGTGTCCAGCCGCCGCTGCAAATCCGCGTATTGCGGGTCGCCTTCGACAACGCCGTAGCGATGGCGATAGCTGTGGATCACCACATCGACATAATCGGGATTGTCGAATGCAACGGCGGTGCGCTCGAAGCAGGCATCGTCGAATGCCCAGCCCGGCGACCATTGCGACCACAGGATCCGCGCGATGCCGCGCCGGTCGGCGGCAAGCCCCGCGCGTCCCCGCTCGAGCTGGAAGTAATACTGATACCAGAGCGGCACCTCGCGCTCCGGCCGCGCCGGCACCATGCATGCGCGATGTCCTGGATCATGTAGCCGTTGGTGCAGACCAACCCGACGCAGCGTTCCGGCCAAAGCGCCGCGCCGATCGAAGCGGCACGGCCGCCCCAATCATAGCCGGCGAACACCGCGCGCCTGATGCCGAGCGCATCCATCAGCGCCATCATGTCGGCCGCGATCGCCGCCTGCTCGCCCGAGCGCGGCGTCGCCTTGTCGCGAAACACCGTCGGCCCGTAGCCGCGCAGATAGGGCACGATGACCCGGCAGCCCTGCGCGGCCAGGATCGGTGCGACGTCGACAAAGCAATGGATGTCATAGGGAAAGCCGTGCATCAGCAGCACGACCGGGCCATCCGCCGGGCCGGCCTCATAATAGGCGATGTTGAGCACGCCTGCGTCGACATGGCGCAACGGCTCGAGCCGTTTGGTGGATGATGCGCGCGGCGCGGAGGTATTGTCGGTCACGCAGAACTCCCTGATCGCTGTGATCTGCGATGATAGCGCCTGCCGGCTGAATAATCGCCCGGATCGTATTGCAGCCAGCGCCGTGGAGCGATGCGCCGGCCTCATCATGACGGCACGGCAATTGCGCGCTAGTCTCGCGGCGGTGGATGTCGCCGCCGACGGAACAGCTCATGCTGAGATTGCTCGCCGCGCTTGTCGTGCTGGGAACGCTGACCGGTCACGCGGTCGCGCAGGATGCTCAACGCAGCGAATGCCTGGCGATGGCCAATGCGCCGCCGCGCGCCACCCCGGTGAGCTACCGGCGCATCGCCGCCAAAGCGGATAAGGTCGCGATCACCTATGCCGGCCACTCGACCTACTACATCGACACGCCCGGCGGCATCCGGATCGCGACCGACTACAATGGCGTCTATCAGACCGGACGGCTACCCGACGTCGCGACCATGAACCGGGCCCATGCGACGCATTACACGCTGTTCCCCGACCCTAAAATTGCCCATGTGCTGCACGGCTGGGGCGAGAACGGCCAGGCCGCGCACTACTCGGAGCGGATCGGCGACGTCTATATCCGCAACGTCACCACCGACATCCGCCGCTATTGGGGCGAAGACGCCGGCGGCGCGATGATCAAGGACGGCAATTCGATCTTCATCTTCGAGGTCGCCGGCCTCTGCATCGGCCATCTCGGCCACCTCCACGTCAAGGTCGACGACAGCCAGTTCGCCGCGATCGGCCGGCTCGACATCGTGATGGTGCCGATCGACGGCACCTATACGATGTCGCTCGACGGCGTCTCCGAGATCACGAAGCGGCTGCGCGCCTCGGTGGTGCTGCCGATGCACCGCTTCGCGACCCCGCTCGACGAGTTCATGCGCCTGATCGGCCAACAGTTCGAGATCGACCGCCGCGGCGGCGAGCGGACTTTGAGGATTTCGCGCGACACACTGCCGGCGACGCCGACGGTGATCATCCTCGACGGGGTGTGAGGCAGCCCGCCCCTGACACGATTTCGTCAACCGGCGATTTTCGCGCTTGACCTAGAGTGTGCTCCAGCTTGTTCACTCGGAAGCGTCTGGCGGATCAGCCGCACGTCGCATGATCCCGCCGGCGCCATGAAGGCGGTCTTACCATGATGGATGCCCGAACAACCCAGGCGCCCAGCGCGCTCCACATCGGTGAGATCGCGCGCCGCTCCGGCCGCAGCGTCCACACGATCCGCTGGTATGAGATGCAGGGCTTGATGCCGGGCGTCGTCAGGGACCGCGGTCGCCGCCGCGTCTACAGCGATTACCATATCGGCTGGCTCGACCTGATGGAACGGTTGCGCCTGACCGGCATGTCGATCCGGCAACTCCGCGAATACACCACGCTGGTGAAGCAGGGCAGCGCCAGCCTGCCCAAGCGCCGCGCCCTGCTCGCCGCCCATCAGCTCCGTGTGCATGCGATGATCGCCAAATGGACCGAGGCACTGACGCTGGTCGACGCCAAGGTCGAATTCTACGACGAATGGATGGCGGGCGCCGCCGGCCAACGATTTCGCCGCAACAGCGGGCGCGCGCCAGGCGCTCGGTGAGCAAAGCCTGAACAAGGCCTGAGCGCCTCTTCCGACCTCCTCAGAACAGGATACGCGATGGACGATATGCTTCGGCGTAAACCCTTTGCCATGCGCGCATCGCAGCGACTGACGCTGCTGACGCTGTGCCTCGCCGTCACGATCGCGCACATCGACACATTCATCGTCAATCTCGGTGCGCGTGCGATCGGTGATCATTTCGGCGCCGGTGTCGACCAGTTGCAGTGGATCGTGGACAGCTACAATCTGGTCTACGCCGTCTCGCTGCTGCCCGGCGGGATGCTTGCGGACAAATACGGCCGGCGCCGGATCCTGATCTGCGGCGCCCTGATCTTCAGCTTCGCATCGCTGCTGTGCGCGGCCGCGCCGTCCGCACAGGTGCTGATCGGCGGACGTGCCCTCACGGGTGCCGGAGGCGCGCTGATGATTCCGGCCTCGCTGGCGATCATCCGCGTAGTTTGGGACCAGCCGGACGAGCGCGCCCGCGCACTCGGCATCTGGGCCGCCTGCAACGGCGTCGCCATGACGCTGGGACCGAGCCTTGGCGGGCTGCTGATCCCATGGCTCGGCTGGCGCAGCATCTTCCTGGTGATCGTGCCGCTCGGCCTGCTGGTCGCTGTGATGGCCGGATCGACGGTCCCGGAATCAGCGAACCCGCAGCGGCGCGCGTTTGACGCTCCGGCCCAGTTCTGCGGCGCGCTGGCGCTTGGAAGCCTGACCTATGCCGCCATCGGCGCACGGTCGACGCCGGGCGCGACGATCGCCATGCTGGCCGTCGCCGTGCTTTCGACATTCCTGCTGATCGCGATCGAGCGGAAAAAGGGTTCCGAGGCGCTGCTGTCGCCCGAGATACTCAGCGCCCGTCAGTTCCGCGCCGCGATGATCACCACCACAGGCATGACCTTCGGCGGCTATGGCATGGTCTTCGTCTTGCCGCTGGCCTGGCAGTCGAGCGGGCGGTTCGATGCCCCGGCAAGCGCCGCCGCGTTACTGCCGATGTCGCTGGTGTTCGTGTTGGTCTCGCCGCTCTCCGGCACGCTCTCTGACAAATTTGGACTGCGCGCGACAACATCGGGCGGCGTGACGCTGATGAGCGCCGGCCTCCTGATGATCGGCCTTGGCGGCCTGCAACCAAACATCGCCCTAGCCGAGTTCGGACTGGCCATCACCGGCCTCGGGCTCGGCCTCGCGGCAGGACCGCTCTCGGCGATGGCCGTCGGCGACGTCGCGGCTGCGCGGGCCGGTACGGCTGCGGCGCTGATCAACGTGGCGCGGATCAGCGGTGCAACGATAGGGGTCGCGGTGCTCGGCGGATTGTATGCGGCGACCCGTGGCGGCCGCCAAGGCCTGCTGGTTGCGATGCTCGCCGGAAGCCTCGTTCAGCTCGCCGCGCCGGCGCCGCATGGATGATGGCGCAGCGGAATGCGCCGGGGCTGCGCATTTGACCAGTTCGCGCGCGGCTCGTTATCCTTCGCACAGCCGACATCGGATCGGCGGCCGACAAGAGCAAGAACAGGGAGCATCATCCATGGCCAGCACTCTGCCCGCCTCTGCGAGCGGGCTCTATGCCAATCCGCGCGAAGACTGGCTCGCCCAATACACCGAGGAGATCATCGATCCCGGCCGGCCGATCGTCGACCCGCATCATCACCTCTGGGATCGCGGCGGACTGCGCTATCTGATCGAGGAGATGCGCGACGACATCGGCTCCGGCCACAACATCGTGGCGACGGTCTATGTCGACTGCCGGTCAATGTATCGCGCCGACGGGCCGGAGGCGTTCCGTCCGGTCGGCGAGGTCGAGTTCGCCAACGGCGTCGCGGCGATGGCGGCAAGCGGCGGCTATGGCAAGACGGCGATCTGCGCCGGCATCGTCAGCCACGTTAACCTTCTGATCGGCGACCAGGCCAAGGCGGTGCTGGAGGCGGAGATTGCCGCCGGCAACGGCCGGTTCCGCGGCATCCGCCACTCCTCGGCCTGGGACGAGGACCCCAACGTCGCCCACATGTATGCGAACCGGCCGAAGGGCATCCTGCTCGACCCCACCTTTCGTAGGGGGTTCGCGTGCCTGGCGCCGCTCGGCCTCAGCTTCGACGCCTGGTTGTTCCACCCGCAGATCGGCGAGCTCACCGACCTCGCCCGCGCCTTTCCCGACACCAAAATCGTGCTCGATCATTGCGGCGGCCCGGTCGGCACCGGCCGCTTCGCCGGCAAGCGCGAGGAGACCTTTCCGGTCTGGAAGGCCTCGATCCAGGAGATCGCCAAATGCCAAAACGTCGTGGTCAAGCTCGGCGGGCTGGCGATGTGCCTGCTCGGCTACGACTTCCACCTGCGTCCGAGGCCACCCTCGTCGGAGGAACTCGCCGCCGCCTGGCGGCCCTATGTGGAGACCTGCATCGAGGCGTTCGGGCCGAACCGTTGCATGTTCGAAAGCAACTTCCCACCTGACAAGGGACAGTGCAGCTATCAGGTGATCTTCAACACCTTTAAACGGCTTGCATCACAATATAGCGAAGTTGAGAAGACGGCGTTGTTCTTGAAGACGGCAAAGGATGTCTATCGGCTCGATATCGGGTAAACTTCCGACTCATGGATGACGGCATCACCATCCGGCCGCTTCGAGAGGCTGATGCAGAAGCGGTGGTCGAGCTTTACGCAAAGGCAGCTGCGGTGGAACCGCGGCTGGGCCCTGTCACGCTGCCGCAATGGGACCAGTTCCTGAAGCTGCCGCAGAACCGTGGCGGACGCGACTTTCGTGTCGCCGAGCGGCACGGCCGGCTGGTCGGCCTAGCCGAATCCTCGTTGCGCGACCAGGGCACGCATCACAGCCGGTTCCTCAAGATCGTCGTGACGCCCGAGATGCGGCGTCGCCGCATCGGCCTCGCGCTGTTCGATGACATCATTGCGCTCGACAGCGACGCGGATCTCACCGTGCAGACGCTGGTGAGCAGCGACTGGCCGGCCGGTATGGCCTTCGTGGCCGCCTTCGGCTTTGTTCATCTCGAGTCCGAAATCGGGATGAAGTGCGTCGAGCCGTTGCAACCGGCGCGTACGCTTGCCGCCGCGCGCGCCACCATCGAGCAGGTCAGCGACGTGACAGCCTGCGCGGCCGAGGTCGCGCGCATTCACAACGCCGCCTATGCCTCGGACGCAGCCTTCCGCCTGTATTCTCCGGAGGAGATGGCGCAGGTCCTGACCGAGACCGAAGTCTGGATCGCGTCGGAAGATGGACAGGTGTCGGGCTTCTGCCTGACCGAGCCCGAGCGGAACTCGATGTGGATCGAGTCGGTTGCGGTCGACCCGGCACGGCAGGGACGTGGACTCGGTCAGCTTCTGGTCTACCGCGTGCTCAGCGCGCACGACGTGTCGGTCGAGCATCCCTGCTGGCTCAACGTCTCGAGCCGCAACGCGCCCGCGCTGAAGATCTATCGCCGACTCGGCTTCAGGCCGCAGCACGAGACCTGCCGCTTCAGCGCCACGCGAGGCGACCTGCTCGCCGCGCGGCAGCGGAGTTTTCGTTAGCGGGCCGCTATGCCCACTCGCCCTTGCGGAACACCGGCACGCTGCGGCCGTCGGCATGGATGCCGTCGATGTCGGTATGCGCGGAGCCGATCATCCAGTCGATGTGGATCAGGCTCTTGTTGCCGCCCTGCTCGGCGATCTGCTGCGGCGTCAGCTTGTCGCCGTTGATGAAGCATTTCGAATAGCACTGGCCGAGCGCGATGTGCGAGGCGGCGTTCTCGTCGAACAGCGTGTTGAAGAACAACAGCCCGCTCTTCGAGATCGGCGAGGAGTGCGGCACCAGCGCCACTTCGCCGAGCCGGCGCGCGCCCTCGTCGGTGTCGAGCACCTTCTTCAGCACTTCCTCGCCGCGCGACGCCTTGGCCTCGACGATGCGGCCTTCCTCGAACCGGACCGAGATATTGTCGATCAGCGTGCCCTGGTAGGATAGCGGCTTGGAGGAGACGACATGGCCGCTGACGCGGCGGCAGTGCGGCGTGGTGAAGACTTCCTCGGTCGGGATATTGGCATTGCAGACAATGCCATTCTTGGCGGTCGAGGCGCCGCCCTCCCACTCGTGGCCGTCGGCGAGGCCGATGGTGAGGTCCATCCCGGGACCGGAATATTTCAACGCGTGGAAGCGCTGGCCGTTCAGCCATTCGGTGCGCTCGCGCAGCTTCGCGTTGTGCCGTTCCCAGTTGGCGACGGCGCCATCCTGATCGACCCGCGACGCGGAGAAGATCGCGTCCGCAAGCTTGGCCACCGCGACGTCCTCGGCATCATCGGGGAATACCTGTTTGGCCCAGGACGTGCTCGGATAGGCGATGATGTTCCAGTTGGTGTCGAAATTGACGATCTTCTCCAGCGCCGGCTGGTAAGCGATCGAATTGGCCTTGCTGGCGCGCGCGACCTTGGCCGGGTCTTCACCCGACAGCAGCATCGGATTGTCGCCAACGATCGCAAGCCGCGCGGTGTTGGCGCCGAACGCCTTGGCCATGCCCTCGTAGAGCCAGCCGGCGGCACGATCGAAGCTCGCGTCATTGGCGTAGCGGTAGCGCGCCAGCGTCAGCTCCTCGTCCGAGAAGAACGGGGTCACGAGACCCGCGCCGGCCTTGTAGGCATGCTCCACCACCCGCCGCACCAGCGGCATCGCTGCGGCAGGCGCCGTCAGCAGCAGGTCCTGTCCCGGCTGCAGCTGCAGGCCGACCTTGATCGCGACTTCGGCGAGCCGATCGAGCTTCACGGGATCGATCGAGGCGGAAAGGTTGCGTTGATGTGCGGTCATGGAGCGTCCGGCCGTGTCGTTCGAGGGATTTTCAGGATTCGTAGTCCAATTCGATCCGCATTCGCAAGGTTCCCGCCCGCCGCAGCCGATCACGCGACAGCGAGCGATTGCCGCGAATTTTACCGCTTCGCCGAGGCCAGGACCCGGTCGACCATCTCGGGCGCCAGGCCGAGGTAGTTTTTCGGCGCGGTGAGACGGTCGATCGTCGCCCGGTCAATCCGGCTGGCGACGCGCTGATCGGCGGCCAGCGCCTCGGCCAGGGTCAGGCCCTTGTCGTTGGCGACACGGCAGGCGTCGTAGACCACGTCATGCGCCTCCTGCCGTCCGATCGCGGGCGCGAGACCCATCATCACGGCCTCAGCCACAATGAGCCCGCGGCTGATGTCGAGATTGTCGGCCATCCGCTTCTCGTCGACGATCAGGCCGCCGAGCGCGAACCTGGCCTGGTTCAGCGCGCCGGCGGTGAGCACAAAACTTTCCGGGATCGCCATCCACTCGGCGTGCCACGGGCCGGTCGCTCGCTCGAAATCCTGCACCATCGCATCGAGCATCAGGCCGGCATGCTGGCGCACCGCCTTGGCGGCGGCGAGCATCAGCTCCGACGAGATCGGATTGCGCTTCTGCGGCATGGTCGAGGACGCGCCGCGTCCCTTCACGAAGGGCTCATAGACCTCGGCGAACTCGGTCGACGCCATGATCATGATGTCGAGCGCGATCTTGCCGAGCGTGCCCGTGACCAGCGCCAGGAAATTCACAGCCTCCGCCAACCCGTCGCGCGCGACGTGCCAGGTCGAGACGGGAACGCCGAGGCCGAGCTCCTCGCACAATGCCTTCTGGACCTCGAACCCCTTGTCGCCCAATGAGGCCAGCGTGCCGGCGGCGCCGGCGAACTGGCCGACCAGCACGCGCGGCCTCAGCTCCGCCAGCCGCGCGGCGTGGCGATCGAAGGCGGCAAGCCAGATCGCGGTCTTGTAGCCGAAGGTCACCGGCAACGCCTGCTGCAGGTGGGTGCGGCCGGCCATCGGCGTGTCTCGGTATTTTTTTGAGAGTTCGGCGAGGATGCCCCGCAGCGCGCTGATATCGTCCTCGATGATCTCAAGGCCGTCGCGGAGTTGCAGCACCACGGCGGTGTCCATGATGTCCTGCGTGGTCGCGCCCCAATGGACGTAGCGGCCGGCCTCGCCGCACTGCTTCGCCATTTGATGCACCAGCGGCAGGATCGGGTAGCCGACCACGTCGGCCTCCTGCCGCAGCAGATCGAAATCGAGCGCGGCGACGTCGGTCCGCTTTGCGATCTGCTCGGCAGCTTCCGGCGGGATCACGCCGCAGCGCGCTTCGGCCTTTGCCAGCGCGACTTCGACCTCGGCGTACCGCGCAACCAGCCGCAGGTCGGAAAACACCTCGCGCATCTCGCGCGTGCCAAAGGCGTCGCGGAACAGCACGGAATCGAGCACGGTGGTGGAAGTCGGGAAGGCGGACATGGGCGCATCCTGTTGCCGGTCGCAGTCGGCAACGTCCCTATCACGCCGCCGGCCGCTGCCCTAACCCTCAGGCGGCGCCTCGCCGAACACCTCGGCTGCGATCTTGCTGGTCTCGATTGCAGCGGGATGCCGCAATACATCGCGACCAGCAGCAGCACGTCCTGTACCTGCGCGGCGGTGCAGCCATTGGCCAGCGCGCCCTTGGCATGAACGCGGAACTCGGCGGGCTTGCTGCTCGCCGCGGTGATGCCGAGCATCACGAGGCTGCGGATCTGGTCGGACAGCCCGCTGCGCTCCCAGACGTCGCCATAGACGTAAGCATTGATGATGTTTTGCAGCGGCGTGCCAAAATCGCCCGCGGCCGCCATCCGCTTGGCGACATCGACCTCGCCGAACATCTTCTGGCGCCGCCGCAGCCCGCGCGCATGGAGATCGCTGATATCCACCATCGTCGTCTGGCTCCCCTGTACGGGCTATTTATACGGATAAATATGTCGTACCTCAATATTCCGATGGGCTGTCGGCTTGCATTTCTGACTTATTTGTCCGTATAAATTTGGCAAAAGCAGATACGGGAGGGGACCAGGATGAAGTTACGGCTGGGGCTGCTCGTCGTCCTCTTCGCTGCGCTTCGGGTCCTGCCGGCCGTGGCCGCAGACGATTTCCCGCAACGTCCCCTCAAGATCATCGTGCCGTTCCCGGCCGGCGCCGGCCCCGACAATGTTGCGCGGCTGATCGGCCAGCATCTGCAGGACGCGTTCGGCCAGACGGTGCTGATCGAGAACCGCGCCGGCGCGCTCGGCAGCATCGGCGCCCAGGAAGTCGCCCGTAGCGCACCCGACGGCTACACGCTGCTGATGGGCACCAACACCACCCATGCCAGCAATGTCGCGACGCTGAAGAGCCTGCCCTATGATCCGGTTAAGGATTTCGCGCCGGTCATCCGCACCACCACGACGGCGATGGTGCTGCTGGTCAACCCGAAGCTTGCAGCCAGGGACCTGTCGCAGTTCCTGAGCTACGCCAAGGCCAACCCCAATCTGACCGCGGGCTACGGCTCCGGCGCATCGCAGATCTCGATCGCGCAGCTGCAATCCCGCGGCGGCCTGTCGCTGGTCGCGGCCTCCTATCGCGGCGTGCCGCAGGCGATGACCGACGTGATGGCCGGGGTGATCGATCTGACCTTCGGCGATTTCTCGGTCGCGATTCCGCAGATGCAGGGCGGCACCCTGCGCGGGATCGGCGTGACGTCGGCGACCCGTAACGAGCTCACGCCCGGCCTGCCCGCGCTGTCGGAAGCGATGCCCGGCTTCGAGGCGACGATCTGGTACGGGCTGTTCGCACCGGCCGGCACGCCGGAGCCGGTGGTCAACAAGATCTATGCCGAGTGCGCGAAGTACCTCGCGATGCCGGAGACCAGGAAGAAGCTCGCCGATGTCGGCGTGATGGTGGCGCCGCTGGCGCCGGCCGAGTTCGGCGCCTTCGTCAAGAGCGAGGTCGTGCGCTGGTCGGCCGAGGTCAAGGCGGCCGGCATCCAGCCGCAGTAGCGCGAAGCGGCGCCGCATCATGGCTCGCGAGACACCTGTCGGCATGATCGGCCTGGGCCTGATGGGCTCGGCACTCTCCGCGCGGCTGATCGACGCCGGCGTCGGGGTGATCGGCTTCGACGTCGATCCGGCGAAGACCGACGGGCTGAGAACCAGCGGCGCCGAGTTCGCGGCCTTCGCCGCTGACGTCGCGGCGCGCTGCCGGGTCATCGTCATCGCGGTATACGACGCCGCCCAGGTCAAGGGCCTGCTGCCGGACCTCGCCAACGCGACGCTGCCACCGCTCGTCATCTGCACCACCACTTGTGCGCCGGGCGAAATCACGGTCATCGCCGAATTCGCGGCGCGCTCACACCTTCCCTTCATCGAAGCGCCGATCTCGGGCACCAGCGCTGAGGTCCGCGCCGGCACCGCCACTGCGCTGGTCGCCGGCGACACCGACGTCACCGCCGCCGCCGCAGCGACGCTCGACATCCTCTGCCCGCGGCGGATCAATGTCGGCGCGATCGGCAACGCCAGCCGCGCCAAGCTCGCCATCAACCTGATCCTGCAGAACAACCGCGCCGCTTTGGCCGAGGGCCTCGCCTTTGCCGAGGCGCTCGGTCTCGACGGCGCGGCGTTCCTTGCGACCGCGCGGCAATCGGCGGCATATTCCGCGGTGATGGACAGCAAGGGACCGAAGATGCTGGCGCGGGATTTCTCGCCGCAATCGCATATCGCGCAGACCTTGAAGGACGCCGAACTGATCCTGCAGGAGGCTGCCCGGCACGGCCTGCCGTTGCCGCTCACTTCGGTGCAGGCCGAACTGCTGCGCAGAGCGATTGCGCTTCTAGGCCCGGACAGCGACAGCGCCGCTGTCATCGAGGCGATCCGCGCCGGACGCGGCCGGGATGGGGAACATTCATGATCAATTGTGCGATCGCGGGCCTCGGCCGCTGGGGCCGCGCCCTGGTCGAGGCTGCGCAAAGCGAGCCGCGGCTCAGGATCACAAGCGCGGTGGAACCCGATGTCGACGGCGCCGCAGGCTTTTGCGCGGCACATGGCCTCTCCCTCGCGGCGAGCCTGGACGATGTGCTCGCCGATCCCGGCATTGATGCCGTGCTGCTGGCCACACCGCATTCGCTGCACAAGCGCCAGGTGATCGCGGCAGCCGGAGCCGGTAAGCAGGTGTTTTGCGAGAAGCCGCTGGCGCTGCGGCGTGGCGATGCGGCCGAGATGTTCGCGGCCTGCCGCAGCGCCGGTGTGCTGCTCGCGGTCGGGCATAACCGAAGGTTTTGGCCGTCGATGCAGGCACTCCGCGCGATCGCAGCCTGTGGCGAGCTCGGCACGATCCTGCATGTCGAGGGCCACAACAGCAACGAGAACTCGCAGGCCGTCACGCAGGGCTGGCGGTTGTCGCCCGAGGAGTCGCCGGGCGGCGGGCTGACCGGCGCCGGCCTGCACGTGCTCGACGGCTTCGTCAGCCTGCTGGGTCCTGCCCGACAGGTTTATGCCCGGTTGAATGAACGCGCGGCGGGACCGCCGCCGCTCGACACTGCAACTTTAGCGATTGAATTTGTGAATGGCGTGAGTGCAACCCTTGCTACGGTCCGCGCAACACCGTTCTATTGGCGCGTGCATGTGTTCGGGACGAAGGGATCCGCAGAGGTGCTCGACGAGAGGACGATGGTGCTACGGAAATCCGGCGAGGCGCCTGCTACGACGCATTATCCGGCGATCAACACGCTCACTGCGGAACTTGCCGCCTTTGCCGACGCGGTCGAACGCAAGCAGCTGTTCCCGGTGCCGGAATCCGATGTGCTGGCGACGCTCGCAGCATTCGAGGCCGCGCTGCAATCGATGCAGTCGGGGCATCCGGTCGCCTGCCATATGGCATACCAGTGACCTGCCATGTCTGAACAACCGGACAGGGCGAGATCGTCCCGCTATCGCGACATCGCCACCGGACTGCAGAAGGACATCCGTCTCGGCACCTACGCGGTCGGCAATCTGCTGCCGACCGAAACCGAGCTGATGGCGAGCTATCAGGCGAGCCGCCAGACCGTGCGCGAGGCGCTGCGCATCCTGATCGACCAGGGCCTGATCGTGCGCCGCGCCGGCCTCGGTTCGGTGGTGATCGCCTCCGAGCCGCCGGTGCTGTTCACCCACAGCGTCAAGTCGCTCGGCGAATGGCTGCGCTATTCCAACGAGACCTACCGCGACGTGGTTGCCAGCAGCGACATCGTCGCTGACCGCAAGCTGGCCGCGCAGTTGAAATGCGAGCCCGGCAAGAGCTGGTTCCTGATCGAGGCGGTGCGCCGATCCGACCAGTTCGCCGCCCCGCTCGGCTGGACCGAGATCTACGTGTTGCGCCGGTTCGCCGACGTCGTGACCCGCAGCGACCACGGCCGCACCCCGGTGCATGAGCAGATCGCCAAGATGTATGGCCAGGTCACCGAGCGCGCGCAGATGGAGATCTTCGTGCGCGGGATGCCGGCACCGATCGCCAAGGCGCTCGGCGTCAAGACCGGCTCGCCGGCGCTCACCGTGGTCCGCCGCTACTACGGGCAGCGAGAGGAACTGTTCGAGGTCACCATCACCACGCACCCCGAAGGGCGCTACACCTACACGATGGATATGCAGCGCTCGCCGCGGCCGAAGCTCTAGCCGGAGCCCTCGAGGCTTTAGCGGGCCCGCGCCAGATGCGTGGGGGCAGAGGTATGTGCCATCTGCGGGGTGCCGCTCACGCCCCAGATCGCAACCGCGATCAACGCGGCCGCCCAGACATATGGCACAGCATTCGGCTTCTTCATTTCCGAGATCATCCCCAACACCACAGGAGGACTGACGAATCTCACGACCTCGATCGCTAGCGTCTCACCAGGCACCCGTTCTTCACAACGCTACTAAGGTTAGACCTTGTCGGTTTCAGGACGTCTTCGTGCGATTCCGGAAATGATTTCGCGGGAACCGGGCTCTCTCATCCGAATTGATGAGGCCGCCGACCTCGCCGGCTTCGGCTCTGTGCGAGACAGGGCAGAGGAGAATTTCCTGCTTAAATTTGAGTCAGATGCACAACAAACATTCCAAAGCACGCCCGCTGAATTCTTTTTGATTGTCCGCTCGACTCCAGCCGTGGCATGCCTGCAGCTGTGACACTGCGATGACAAGGGTTCTCCCGTGACTGCCCAACCGGCCAAACCGCAAGGCGGCTCCCGCCGCCATTCCCAGCAAACCCAGGACGAGGTTGCGCGGTCGCTGGAACGGGAGCTGAGATTCTTGACCGAAGAGCGCCAGGAGCGCGCGGTCCGGCTCGGGCTCGACTTTCCGACCAAGACGCCGAAGACCGACCACTAGAGCCTGCTACCGATTCGACTGCCAGCCGCCCGCTCGGCGACATCACCCGCGCATCTGTTAGTCAAAAATCCGCGGTCACGCCCCACGGCTCCTGTCGTCCCTCGCGTCAGCGTTCTTCAGACGATCAGGCGGCGCTGTAGCCGCCGTCCACCACGTGCGACGCGCCCGTCATGAAGGACGCCTTGTCCGAGCACATCCAGACCACCGCTTCGGCGATTTCCTCCGGCACACCCAGGCGGCGTACCGGCACCTTGGCGATGATCTCGTCGTAGCGTTCGTCCATCGTTTCCTTGGTCATCGGCGTCTTGATGTATCCGGGATTGACGCAATTCACGCGGATCCCGTCCTGGGCATATTCGATCGCGGCAGACTTGGTCAGCCCGACGACACCGTGCTTGGTCGCGACATAGTGGCCCGACGTGGCGAGGCCGACCAGCCCGGCGATCGAGGCGGTGTTGACGATCGCGCCGCCACCGCCCTGCTTGAGCATCTGTGCAATCTCGTATTTCAGGCACAGGAACACGCCCATCAGATTGACCGAGAACATCTTCGCCACCGAGGACTGCGTGAGCTCATGAATGCGCTGGCCGGGCGGGCCGACGGACCGTCCCGCCACGCCTGCATTGTTGAACGCACAATCGATGCGCCCGAACGCCGAAACCGTGCGGGCCACCATGTTCGCGACATCGGCCTCGTCGGTGACATCGCCCTGGATCGCGATCGACTGGCCGCCCGCGGCGTTGATCAAGGCGACCGTCTCCTCGATGCCATCCTTCGAGAGATCGGACACCGCGACGCGCGCCCCTTCGCGCGCTATTGCAATCGCGGTTGCGCGGCCAATGCCGGAGCCGCCACCGGTCACCAACGCAGCCTTGCCGTCCAGAATGCCTGCCATGGGATCCCCCTTCAGCGCGGTCAGCGCTTGCCTTCAATTGCGATCTCGACGAGGTATGGCCGCTGGGCTGCCACGGCCTTTGCAACTGCACCGGCGATGTCGTCGGCCTTCTCAACTCTGACCGCCTCGACGCCCATGCCGGCTGCGAGATGCACAAAGTCGAGCACGGGGCCGGTGATATCCATGTTCTGATAGGGATGCTGGGTGCCGGCTTCGAAATTCTGACGCCAGACGTCCACATTGTGCTTGAGGATGCGGTACTCGCGGTTGGCGAGCACCACGAACACGATCGCAAGCTTGTGGTGCGCGGCAGTCCACAGCGCCTGGATCGCGTACATCGCCGAGCCGTCGCCCGAGACGGCGACAACCGGACGGTCCGGCATTGCGACCTTGACGCCGATCGCACCGGCAAGGCCCTGCCCGATGCCACCGCCACGGCCGCCGAAATAATCGCCGAAGCCGCGATAGTCGAAGGCGCGCGCCAGATCGAGGCTCGCCGTGATGCTTTCATCGACGATCACGACATCGTCGGGCAGGCCACGACGAAGCTCAGCGGTGACGCGCGGCATCGAGCTCGGCTCGCGGTTCCAGCTTTTCTCGACACGGGCGCGATAGGATTCTTTCTCCTTCGCCTGTAGTTCAGCCAGCGCGGCATTGCGGCGTTGCGCGGCCTGCTTGAACTCCGCATCCGCCTTTGCCCGCAGCGCTTCCGTCAGCGCGGAGAGGCTGACGGCGATGTCACCGACGATGCCGGCATCGAGCCGGTTGTTGAGCGCGAGACGCTCGGCCGAAGCCTCGATCTGCAGCAAGGACGCGCCGTCGGGAATGTGGCCGCCGGACGCAAACCAGATGTCCTCGAAGAACGGACCGCCGATCAGCAGCACGAGATCGGCTTCGCCAAGCGCCTTGCGCACCTGCCGGGCGTCGCCCGGGAGCGACTGACGATAACTCGGATGGCTGGTCGGGAACGACGCGTGATGCCGCAATCCCTCGAACCACACGGTGGCGCCGAGCGCTTCCGCCAGCGCCACCAGCGCCTGCTCGCCGCCCGATCGCGCCACATCGTCGCCGGCGATGATGGCCGGACTTTTCGACTTCAGGAGCAGCGCGACCAACGCCTCGATACCTGCCGGATCGGGATGCGTCGATCGCCACAGGTGATCCGGCGTCGACGCGTCGACCGCGGTTTCCTGCTCCAGGACGTCGATCGGCAGCGACACGAACACGGGCCCTTGCGGCGCATCGGTCGCCACCTTGAACGCGCGTCGCATGATCGGAGCGATCTCGTCGGCGCGCTCGATCTGCACGCTCCACTTGGTCACCGGCGCGGCCATTGCGACGAGATCATGGCCGAGCAGCGGGTTGTTGAGCCGCATCCGCGTATCCTGCTGGCCGGCGGTCACGACAACGGGCGAGTTGGCTTTCAACGCGCCGTAGAGCGAACCGATGCCGTTGCCGAGACCGGGAGCGACGTGCAAATTGGCAACGGTGACGCGCCCCGACGCCTGCGCATAGAAACTGGCGACGCTGACCGCGACACCTTCATGCAGCGCCATGATGTATTCGAGTTGCGGAAATGCCGGCAAACTGTCGAGCAGCGGTGTTTCTGTCGTGCCGGGATTGCCGAAGATATGTCGCACGCCGTGCGACACGAACGATTCCATCAGCACACGACGCCCACGCATTCGCTTCCTCTCGATCGGCTTTGATCCGTTTTGCGTATCATCAGCCGGGGAGCGGCCCATGGCAACCGTGCGCGACGGTTAGCGTGCGCGCGGCCGCTTGCGTCTTCCGCATGGCTTCAAGGCACGGCGCGCATCGCAAGGTCGGCTTCATTCCGCGACGCGGCAATGACACAGAGCGACGTTGACAACCGGCAATACCAGCGTCAGGTCCGGCGCGCGTCGCGCTGTCGCGCACCCTCCACGAACGCAACCGGCGTCCCCTTCGCGACACCGGCCGCGACATGCTCGGCGTCCCAGTTCGTGAGCCGGACACAGCCATGGGATTGGGCCTTGGAGATCCTGCCGGGATCGGGAGTGCCGTGGATGCCGTAGCCTTCCGCCGAGAGGTTGATCCAGACCGAGCCGACCGGGTTGTTAGGGCCGGGCCTGATCGTGAACGGATGCTTCGACCTGACGCCCTTGAACCTGTATTTGGGATTGTAGCGATAGGTCGGATTCTTGTTGATCGCCGTCACCTTCAGTGTGCCGCTCGGCGTCGGTTTCTCCGTGCTGCCGACCGTTGCGGGATAGAAGCCGAGCAGCTTGCCCGCGGCATCGAAGGTCCGCAGCGTCTGCCGCGTCTTGTCGACCTCGACACGCGCAACCGGCGCCGGCTTTCCGGTGTCGAGCACGTTCGCAACCGCGATGGTCGCACCGGCCCTGTCGAACTTCTGCCCGGGGTTGAGCGCCTGAAGCAACGCCTCGCTCATGTGGAATTTCTCGGCGAGCGCTTCGCGCGGGCTGGTGAAGTTCAGCGCCGGCAAGCTCTTCGTGCTCTCCATCTTCGCGGGGACCTTGTTCAGGAACGGGCCTTTTACGTCGGCATCGACGATCGTGTAGCTGACGACCGCGGCGCCTTCGCTGGCACCGGCAAGCTTGGTCCAGAGATCCGCCGTCACCGTCTTGTCGAAGGACAATCCATTGGCTTCTGCGAACGCCGCGAGCGCCTTCTGCGCGTTCTCGCCGAGCTTGCCGTCGATCTCTCCGGGGGAGAAATGCGCGCGATCGAGCAGGATCTCGAGCCTGGCAATGGAAGGGCTGAGCTGCTGACGGTCCGGCAATCTTGCCGGCGGCGCCGCGGCGTCATTGATCGAGGCGGCATCGAGACCTGCTGCGACCACGGGCGTGGTCGACAAAAACGAGAGAGCAGCGGCAAAACATCCTAAGGCTAAACGTCGGAACATCGCGCATCCCAACATGGCCACCTTCCGTCAAGCTGCGGAAGGCCGCGAAGTTCCAACATGTCTTTCGCTGCACTGCGTCGTGTAGCAGCAGGCGCTGGAGGCGGCCGATATCTCCCGCCATCGCGCCGCGGCGCGTCACGTTCCGCGTGATACGCCGATCAGACGCATTTCCGCCCACGAGAATGAGCGCTCTGCTATAGGTTACCGATCGTTTTCAGATCGCTTTGCTTGCAATTCTTTTTTTGAGTGGACGCAATCATGACATTGATCGATGGCTTGGGTTACCTGGCGTCGGCGCTCGTGTTGTTGACGTTCTGCATGAGCACCATGTTGAGCCTGCGCTCTGTCGCCATATGCAGTAATCTGGCATTCATCAGCTACGGCTTGGGCGCCCGGATATACCCGGTGCTCGCCCTGCACGTCATTCTGCTGCCGTTGAACGTATTGTTGCTGTTCCAGATGGTCAGGCTGCTTCGCAAGGCGAAGCTCGCTGCGGCGACGGACCTTTCCCCGAGCTGGCTGCAACCGTTCATGCGGCCGAAGCACGTCAAGGCGGGAGAAACGATCTTCAGGAAGGGCGACGATGCCGACCTGCTGTATATGGTCGTGTCGGGCGATGTCAGGTTTCCCGAAATCGACCGAGGTGTATCGGCAGGCGAATTGTTCGGAGAGATCGGACTGTTCTCGCTCGAACGGCGCCGCACGCAGACCGCTGTGGCGGCGACCGACGTGGATTTGCTGTGGATCAGCGATGGCGCACTGAAGAAGCTGTGCGAACGCAATCCGGGACTGTCGCTGTACTTCCTGCGACTGACGGCGACCCGGATGACGGAGAATGCAGCCCGCGCAATCGGAGTTGCCGCCGCCGCGCGCTGACGCCGCCCGCCGGGCGTCAGAACAGTGCGAAGCAAGCGTCGTCCGTCAGTCCTACGGCGCAGACGAAGCCGAGAGGTCCGGCAGCGGCGCGAACTGCATCTCTGCGACGGCCGAGCCCGCATAGGCGCTGGCGATCAGGATCATGACTCGAATGGCGACGAACATGGTGGCCTCCTCAGTCTTTTTCTTGATCCCTTGATGCCAGAGACTCCTTGCGGGCTGGTGAGGAAAGCTGGTTGCCGCAACCTTGCGGGCGTTGGTAAGCGAACGGTTTATGCATCACGTTCACCAGGCGGGAACCGTATTGGCCGATCGATCCGACGGTTAAACGCGCGGTTCACCGTCGCCGGGCATTGTTCGCCTCAATCAAGAAGGCGCAAGCACAATGCCGATTTCAGGACGATCCTTGTTGTCGTATCGATTTTTCTTGCCGTTTTGTACGGCTACGACACCTGCCGCAGCGACAGCATCCTGCTGGCGGTCCCGGTGAACGACATCATCGCGCGGCGCTGGCCCGAACCGGATGCGTTTCGCGCCACCTCGGTGCCCGTTTCCACGGCGACCGGCGAGGCGACACCGGCGGCGCGCGTTAGGGAAACGTTTGCGATGTTCAACCCCAGGGACGCACGACGCCACACCATGCAACGCAGCCTCTGAAGCCGCGTAGCTCTTCCGGCCTCGCTCAGCCCAGCGATACGCCGGCCTTGGCGCGGCTGATTCCGAGCGTTACGATCCGGTTCAACAGGCCCGGGTAATCGAGCCCGTCATGCCCGGCCGCCATCGCGAACTCCTGGCTCTTGGCGATCTCGGGATTGGGATTGGCTTCGATGAAATACGGCACGCCGTTGGTCGACAGGCGGAAGTCGATGCGCGCGTAGCCGTCGAGCCCCAGCGTCCGGTAGATGCGTTTCGCCAGCCGCTGAATATGCGCGGATAGCTCGGGCGTGAGGTCGTCGGCCGGGCCATCCGCGATCCCGATGCGCTCCTGATAATTGGTGTCGTGCTTGGCCTTTTCGGTCGCGATATGCCGCGCGCCGGGGCCGCCCATGCTGCCGAATTTCAATTCCCACACCGGCAGCACCCGTAGCCGGTTGTTTCCGAGCACGCCGACATAGAGCTCGCGGCCCTCGATGAACTGCTCGGCGATCGCCGCGGTCCCGATCCGCTCATGGATAAAGGCGACGCGCTCCACCAGCTTCTCGTCGGTGTCGACGATCGACGCCTGCGAGATGCCGAGCGATCCGTCGCTGCTCAGGCTCTTGACGATCAGCGGCAGCTCGAGACGCGGCGGCCGCTTGACCTTGCGGCGCATCGGAAACACGGCGAAGGCCGGCACCGGGACCCGGCGATGATGCACCAGCGTCTTGGACAGATCCTTGCCGCGCGCCAGGATCAGGCCGCGTGGGTTGCACCCGGTGTAGGGGATCTTCATCAGCTCGAGATAGCTCGCGATGTGCTGGTCGTACACCACGTCGTAGTGAAACTCCTCCAGCAGCGTGAACACGATGTGCGGCTTGAAGCCTTCGATCGCGTCGCGCACCGGCTTGATTTCCTCCTGGACGCCGAGCGGACGAACCTCATGGCCGGCCGCGCGCAGGGTACTGACGACGTCGTACTCGGTCTTCCACTCGTTGATTTCCCGCGCGGAATATCCATCGCTGGAATCCGGCGGCACACAATCCGGGTGCATCAGCACCAGAATGCGAAAATGCTTCATAGCGCGATCCATTTGCGGCGCGACGGGCCGAACAGCGCGTGCATGGTCTTGGCGGTCAGCAGGATGATGAAATTGGTCACGAGCTTCTGCTCGGGGCCAACGGCACGCAGATTGAGCTCGCGGCAGCGCGAGATCATGTCGTCGAGCACCGCATCGAGCGTCAGCTGGTTCTCGCCGGTCCAGCGCGCGACCAGCTGCCTGATATGAGCACGATGCCGCCGGATGAACACCGCAGCCGGCTGGTACCGCTGATGCCGCGGATCGGCGGAGAACAGCTTGGACAGGTCGCGGTCATAGGTCTTCGGCGGCGTGAATGCGTAGAACGCCTGCTTCTTCTTGTAGTGCTCGCCGAGCGTCTGCTTGAGCTCACGCAGCGGATCGACGCGCTCGCGTGTCGTAAGCACCGGCCGCTTGCCGGCGATCTCGCCCATCAGCTCGTCGACATATTCGAGCTTCTTCAGCGCCGGCCAGCCGGCATAGCGCGTCCGCCAGTTCGAGCGCGGCCGCAGCCACACCGCGAAGGTCTCGGCGAAATCCTCATCCGGATGGCTCTGCGCGTACCAGAGCCGCAGATGCTGGACATAGTTGCGGCTGGCCGGATTGGGCCGGTAGTAGCGCGGGTAGTGCTGCGACGACGGACCGAACAGCTGCTGCCAGCGCCGGCGGCGTTGCAGCTGATAGCCGTGCTGGACGGCGTGGCCCGCCTCGTGGCGGAGAATGGCCATGCACTCGGACCATGAGGCGCCCTCGACGTCGAGCATCATCTTCTTCTCGAGCTTCATCAGGCGGGGGTGGGCGAGATAGAACGGAATCGCGATGCCGGGCACATCCGCCGGGCTGAACCATTCGCTGGATATCCAGGTGTGCGGCCGCAACCTTATGCCGCGCTCTTCGAGCTCCTCGTAGAGCGTGCCGACGCAATCCGCGAGCCAGGTGCCTTCGACCGCAACCCTCAGACTGCTGAGGCGTTGCTTGAGCAATTGCTCATCCGTGAGCTTCTCCCAGGCATATTTGTGGCGCGGCATGGGCTTCCAAAGTCAAAATCAAACCGGAATCGGGATGGTGTCATAGGTTGCCGCCGGCAACAACCGCCCGGCCCTTGCGTCAGGGCCGGACCGGTGTGACCGGCCCGATCGGCGCTACCGCCATCAGTCGGCAGCCGGCGCGGCAAGACCACGCGGCCGGCCTTCCACCAGCCGGATCGCTGGTCCCGTCCCTGGCGGGTGCCTGCGCACTTTCTGATATGGTCGGCCGTTATTCCGGCGGGGCGATTTCAGGGGGCGACAATGGATTATCGGCGGCGGCTGCTTTTTCACGGCATGGCCTTGTTCTTGATCGGGCTGCTCACCGGCCTAGCCGAGCAGCACTTCACCAATGTGCGGATGGCGCTCGCGGCGCATCTCGAAGGCGTGATGAACGGCACCTTCCTGCTCGCGGTCGGGGCAATCTGGAGCGAGGTCAGGCTGGCGTCCGGCCCGCGCGCCTTCGCCTACTGGGCGCTGCTCTGCGGGACCTATGGCAACTGGGCCATGACGTCGCTCGCCGCCATTCTCGGGACCGGCGCGCTCTCACCGATCACCGCGGCCGGGAGTAGCGCCGCGGCGTGGCAGGAGACGCTCGTCACCGCCGGGTTCGTCTCGATCGGCCTTGCGATCATCGCGGCATCGGTGTTGCTGCTGTGGGGGCTGCGCGGCAAGGCCGCGCTCATCGCACCTAAGGCCTGACCCAGCGCTGCACGGCCGCGGCGGTGTCGGCCGGGTTGGTGTTGAAGCAGATGGCGGCGTCGGGCGCGAGCCGGTGCACCAGGTTGAGGATCTGCTCGAACAGCACGAGCCGCTCCGGCGGCTCGCGCAGCCCGGCGCCGATCACGACGCAATCGTAGCAGCGCGCGTTGAGGGCCGCTGCCGTCACCGCTTCGGCGGTCTCGCCGAGGTCGATGAGACAGCTTTCGACGTCGTAACCAAGCGTGCGCAGACCCTCGATCTGCGCATCGATATAGCTGCGCACGAGTTCCGGCGTGAACTGCGGCATGACGGAGAGATCGACGAAGGTTGGATCAAGGCCGATCGCCAGCACGGAGGGCTTCGTCATGGTCGCAGTTCCCGATCACGTTGCGGTGCCTCGAACATGCCGCCGCTTTACGTCGAAATCGCGAAGCCTTCAGTGCTGGCCATGATCCTGCGCGGCGCGCGCGGCGAGCGCGGCGCGGCGCTTGAGTAACTCACGCTCGCGCGCGTTGCCGGCCAATGCGGCGGCGGCCTCGAACGCTGTGTGCGCCTCCGCGAAGCGGCTCAGCCGGTGCAGCAGATCGCCACGCACACTCGGCAGCAGATGATAGGATTTCAGCGCCGGCTCGTCGGCGAGATCGTCGACGATCGCCAGCGCGGCCTGCGGCCCTTCCGCCATGCCGATCGCAACCGCGCGGTTGAGCTCGATCACGGGCGAGTCGAGCAGCGCGGCGAGATCGCCATAGAGCGCGGCGATACGGCGCCAGTCGGTCGCGGCAGGCGTATCGGCCTCGGCGTGACAGGCGGCGATCGCAGCCTGCAGCGCGTAGAAGCCACCGGCACCGCCGAGCTCACGGGCGCGCGCCAACGCGAGCCGGCCGCGGCGAATCTGCAGGCGATCCCACAGCGCACGGTTCTGGTCCATCAACAGGATCGGCTCGCCGGCCGCGTCGGTGCGCGCCGCCATCCGCGAGGCGTTGAACTCCATCAGCGCGAGCAGGCCGTGCGCCTCCGGCTCCGATGGCGCGATCGAGGTCAGCACGCGGCCGATGCGCAGCGCCTCGTTGCAGAGCTGCGGCCGCAGCCATTCGTCGCCGCGCGCCGCGGTATAGCCCTCGTTGAAGATCAGATAGGCGACCTCGAGCACCGAGGCGAGCCGCTCGGACAGCTCCGCGCCGCGCGGCGTCTCATAGGCAAGACCTGAGTCCGACAGCGTGCGCTTGGCGCGCACGATGCGCTGGGCGATGGTCGCCTCCGCCTGCAGGAAGGCGCGCGCGATCTCCTCGGTGGTGAGGCCGCAGATCATGCGCAGCGCCAGCGCGGCGCGGGCCTCGCGCGACAGCAGCGGATGGCAGGCGGTGAAGATAAGCCGCAGCAATTCGTCGCCGATATCGTCGTCGAGCGCGGAATCGAAATCGGGCATGGTCTCCTGCTCCCGCGCCAGATCATGCGCCAGCATGCCGTGCTTGGCGGTCAGCATGCTGTTGCGCCTGATGTGATCGAGCGCACGCCGCTTGGCGGTCGCCATCAGCCAGGCGCCCGGCTTCTCCGGCACGCCGTCGGCCGGCCAGTGCTCGAGCGCGGCGACCAGCGCTTCCTGGGTCAGATCCTCGGCGAGCGGCACGTCGCGCAGCATCCGCGACAGGCTGGTGATCAGCCGCGGCTGCTCGATGCGCCACACCGCGAGGATCGTGGCCTGGATGTCGGCGGCCGTCATCGCCGCCGACCTGGATGGTCGCTTGCACGCGTTGTCTTCACGCGAACCGGAAGCCGCTTCGCCTGAAAACGCCCTGTCCGCTACGCATCAAGCGACGGCGGACACATCGACCTGGCAGGCGCCGTCGCGCCCGGGGTGGCAAAGGGGCGCACCTCGCAGGTGCCGTCCCAACCGGGCATGTGCTCCTTGTGCAGTTGCATGAACTCCACCGCGGCCGCCACCGCCTCTTCCTTGTTGCGCAGCTCGAAGATCGCGTAGCCGCCGATCATCTCCTTGGTCTCGATGAACGGCCCATCGATCACATTGAGCTTGCCGTCGGTGATGCGGACCTGGGCACCCATCGCGACCGGCAGCAGGCCGCCGGTGTCTATCATGCGGCCGGCCTTGATTTCCCGCTCGGCGAGCTTGCCCATCGCCTCCATCAGGGCCGGCGTCGGCGGCCGCGGGGGCTGGGACGAGGTGACGATGTACATGAACCGCATCGGAAAACTCCTGTTTTGGGCGAGAAGCGACGATGACCGCCGCAAAACCGGCTCGCTATAGGGGACGACGATCCGGGCCGGACCGGATCGACATGGGGACGGGAATTATTTTCGGGGCGGACCGCGGAACAGGGCAAACTGCCGCCGGATCGGTGGCGCCCTCTCCGGCCGCGACCGCCGCGGATGCGCGGGGCCAAAAATATCGAAAACAACCTCATGCAAAGGAGGCTGCCAGCTACTGACGTTCGCCCCGGCAACTTGACACGTTGGGCAAATCAGGGATAAATTTCCAATATTCCGAAATCGTGCAAGCCCGTTCGCCCGCAAGTGCCGCATGCGGGGGAAGTGACATTCGTCAGCCCCCTCACTGCTCCCGCAGCATGATCAGCGGGTCGGCGCTGTCGGGGACGCGGCGCCACTGGGCGTTGTCGTCAGCCTCGAACTGCCAGCTCTCGCCCTTGGGCGACATCAGGATCATCTGGCCGTGGTCGAGCCGCCACAGCGTCGGATTGAAGGCCGCGACCGCGGGATCGCATTTGCCCTTCATGAACACCTGGAAATTGTCGTTGCCGGCGTCGGTGTTGGTCAGCACCAGCGCGCAGATCGCCTGGCCGTTGCCGCGGACCATCGACCAGTCGCCGATCATCTGGTCCATCGACTTGGCGAGCGAGCGGGCGGCGGCGAGATTCTGCAGGATGTAGACGCCCTCGTTGGTACGCATGCCCTCGAAGATGCCGGTCTCGACCTCGGTGAAATCGATCACCGCCTCGCCCGCCGCGTTGTGCAGCCGCACGATGTCGCCGAGGCCCTTGATGCTCCAGCCGGTGATGTCCTTTGTGAAGGGCAGCGCGGCGGCGCAGGCCGGCTCGAGCTCGAGCTTGAAGCCTTGCGGCGTCGCGTCGCTCTTCAGCGTCACGACGCAGGTCTTGCTGCGCTCGGTGGTGGCGAGCTCCCACTGCCCGATCATGTCCTTCTTCAACGTCGTGACGTCCTGCGCTGCGGCCGGACCGCACACGGCCAGCAGCAGACACAGCACGACGCTGAAGCGGGACAATGCCATCAGCGATCCTTCACCGGCGTTTCGGCGACCGGCGTCAGCGGCGGCTTGCCGGCGAACCAGTTCTTGATGTTGTCGACCACGAGCTGGTCCATCGCGTTGCGCGTCACCACCGAGGCCGAGCCGATATGCGGCAGCAGCACGACGTTCTGCATCGCCTTCAATTCGTCCGGCACGTTCGGCTCGGCCGCGAACACGTCGAGGCCGGCGGCGAGAATGGTGCCGGATTTCAGCGCCGCGACCAGCGCCGGCTCGTCGACCACGGAGCCGCGCGCGACATTGATCAGTACGCCGCGCGGGCCGAGCGCCTTCAAGACGTCGGCATTGATCATCTTCGCGGTCGAGGCACCACCCGGCACGATGATGATCAGGGTGTCGACCGCCTTCGCCATCTCGATCAGATCGGGATAGTGCTTATAGGAAACGTCCTTGGACGGATTGCGCGAGTGATAGGACACCGGCACCCGCGAAGCCTCGAGTCGCCGCCCGATCGCCTGGCCGATGCGGCCCATGCCGACGATGCCGATCTTGCGGTCGCGCAGCGAGCCTACGCTGAGCGGATAATTCTGGGTCTGCCACAGGCCGGAGCGCACGTAGCGGTCGGCCTTGACGAATTCGCGCAAGGTCGCGATCAAGAGCCCCATCGCGACGTCGGCGACCTCCTCGGTCAGCACGTCGGGCGTGTTGGTGACCACGATATTGTGATCGCGCGCATAGGCGGAATCGACGTGGTCGTAGCCGACGCCGAAGCTGCCGACGATCTCCAGCTTGGGAAACAGCGCCATCGCGGTCTTGTCGGTCGCCATCGTGTGATAGGTGACGGCGATGCCGCGGATCTTGGCCATCGTGTCCGGCGTCAGGCGCTCGAGGTCGCCGCGGCTCTCGGCCTTGTGCAGCACGTATTGGTCGGAAAAGCCGTTTTCGAGGATTGGCCTGACAGGTCCATAGATCAAGAGATCGATCTTTTCGGAAGAAATCGGGGCCATCAACTGTCCTTTCCTAACGCGCTTTCATGCCAACGCCGCAACAAGAGGTGCGAAACTAGCGCCAGCACCCCATAGATGACAATCCCGGCCAGCGATAGCAGCAGAAGTGCTGCAAACATGCGGGGAATATTCAGCCGGTAGCCTGATTCAGCGATCCGGAATGCGAGCCCCGAGCCGGCACCGGCACTGCCCGCCGCGATCTCCGCGACCACGGCGCCGATCAGCGACAGCCCGCCGGCGATGCGCAGGCCGCCGAGAATATAGGGCAGCGCGGCCGGCAACTTCAGGAACAGCAACGTCTTCAGCCTGGATGCGCCATAAAGTTGAAACAATCCGGCGAGGTTGCGATCGACCGAGTTGAGCCCGAGCGTGGTGTTCGACAGCACCGGAAAGAACGCCACGATCCAGGCGCAGACGATCACCGCGGTCTGCTGCTGCAGATAGATCAGCAGCAGCGGCGCGATCGCGATCACGGGCGTGACCTGAAGCACCACCGCATAGGGAAACAGCGAATATTCCAGCCATTTCGACTGGTTGAACAACAGCGCCAGCACCACGCCGCCGATCGCGGCGGCGACGAAGCCTTCGAGCGTGGTCAGGAGCGTGACGCCGAGCGATTGCGACAGGATCGACCAATCCGCAACCAGCGTCTTCAGCACCAGGAACGGGCTCGGCAGCACGTAGGGCTGGATGCCATAGGCGCGGACGATCGCTTCCCAGAGCACGAGCCCCGCGGCAAACACCGCGACGGGAAGCAGAAAGCGGATGAGGTCGTGCGGAGACTTCATGCGCCCGCCTGCCCCGCATAGGATGGCGCCAGCGCATGGGAGACCTCGCGACAGAACGCGGCATATTCGGCCGAGGTGCGGAACTCCTCGCCGCGCGGCTCCGGCGAGGTAATGCGAAACTCGGCACCGATCCGGCCCGGGCGCGCCGTCATCACGATCACGCGCTGGGAGAGATAGACCGATTCGAACACCGAGTGCGTCACGAAGATGACGGTCTTGTGCAAGTCGCGCCACAGCGACAGCAGATCGTTGTTGAGACGAAAGCGCGTGATCTCGTCGAGCGCCGCGAACGGCTCGTCCATCAAGAGGATGTCGGGATCGGTCACCAGCGCGCGCGCCAGCGACACCCGCATCTTCATGCCGCCGGACAATTCGCGCGGATAGGCGCCGGCGAACTCCGCCAGCCCGACCTGATCGAGCGCAGCATCGATGCGCATTTCGGCGTCGGTCGCCGGCGCACGGGCGAGCTTCAACGGCAGGCGGACATTGTCGCGCACGGTGGCCCACGGCATCAGGGTCGGCTCCTGGAACACAAAGCCGATCCTGTGGCTGCCGCGCCGCTCGCTGCCGTGATGCGCGAGCTCGACCGTGCCGGCGCTCGGTGCGGCGAGGCCTGCGATAATTCGCAGCGCGGTGGATTTGCCGCAACCGGACGGCCCGAGCAGCGAGATGAACTCGCCTTGCAGGACGTCGAGGTCGAGCGGCCCGAGCGCCATAACACCGCTGTCATAGGTCTTGGTGACGGCGCGCAGGCGCACCGCTGACCCGGCGCCAGATCCAGACAACGCAGGCTCGGCCATCGCGACTTCCGGCCGTCAGTTCTTCGGCCGGAGCTCGACGCCGACCGCCTTGTTGACGAAGCGCAGCGTATAGCCCTGGCGATAGTCGATGGTGCTCTTGACCACGCCGGCGCGCACCATCTTGTCGAAGAAGCTCGCCATCCGCTCATCGGTCATGGCGCCGATGCCGTTCTTGATGGAGTCGCCGGAATCGACGATGCCGTACTCGCGCATCTTGGCGACGCAATAGGCCAGCAGTTCGTCGTTCATGTCGGGATTGAGCTTCTTGATCATCGCATTGCCGGCCGAATTGTCGCCGTAGACGTAATTGTACCAGCCGACAATCGAGGCATCGACGAAGCGCTGCACCAGGTCCGGCTTCTTGTCGACCAGATCGCGGCGGGTCTCGATCAACGTCGAATAGGAGTTGAAGCCATAATCGGCGAGCAGCAGCACGTTCGGCTTGAAGCCGGCGGCCTTCTCGACCGCAAAGGGCTCTGACGTGACATAGCCCTGCATGGCCGTCTGCTTGTTCACGATGAAGGGCTGCGGGTTGAAGGTGTAGGGCTTCACCTTGTTCTCGTCGAAGCCGTATTCGGATTTCAGCCACTGGAAGTAGCTGGTGATGCCTTCCTTCGAGATCAGCAGCGTGAGCGGCTTCAGGTCCTCGATCTTGCCGACCTTGACCTCCGGGTGGGTCAGGAAGACCTGCGGGTCCTTCTGGAACATGGTCGCGACAGCGACCAGCGGTACGTTGTTGGTGACCGCGTCGAAGGTCTGCAGCGAGTTCGCGCTCATGAAGAAGTCGAGCTTGCCCGCGATCAGGAGCATGCGGTTGTTCTCGTTGGGGCCGCCGGGCACGATGGTGACGTCGAGGCCGTATTTCTTGTAGGTGCCGTCGGCGAGCGCCTGGAAGAACCCGCCATGCTCGCCCTCGGCGACCCAATTGGTGCCGAACGAGACCTTGTCCAAAGTCTTGTCCTGCGCCCGCGCCGGGCAAAGACAGGCGGAAACGCTGAGGGCGACGGCCAGCAGGCTCGTGGTTAACGCTCGCGGCAAAAAGGCCCGGATCATGGTTGGACTCCGTCTGACATTATGGCCCATGATGGAAGGTGGGAAGACGTG
This sequence comes from Bradyrhizobium viridifuturi, assembly GCF_001238275.1. Classification (GTDB taxonomy): domain Bacteria; phylum Pseudomonadota; class Alphaproteobacteria; order Rhizobiales; family Xanthobacteraceae; genus Bradyrhizobium; species Bradyrhizobium viridifuturi. Next base: position 28,223 of record NZ_LGTB01000046.1, on the reverse strand, counting down.
GACCGCGCCCGGAGACGCGGACGCCCCACTGATGTTAAACAAACTAGCCTGCAAATCCATCCAATGAAACGCTTGTATTGAAACGACCGGCTTGATGACCTCGACGCTTCCGCCCCGTGACTGGACCGCCATCCATTGGCCCGATATCGCCAAGGGCGCGGCCGCGCGCTGGATCGCGGTGCTGCCGCTGGCCGCAACCGAGCAGCACGGGCCGCATCTGCCGCTTGGAACCGACGTCATGATCGGCGAGGCGTATCTGGCGCGGGTACAGGCGCTGCTGCCGGCTACCACCCCGGCGACGTTCCTGCCCCTGCAGCCGGTCGGCATCTCCACCGAGCACATCGATTTTCCGGGCACGCTGACGCTGCCGACCGAGGTGGCGCTGAAGAGCTGGATGGCGCTCGGCGAGAGCGTTGCACGCGCCGGGATCAGGAAGCTCGTGATCGTGACCAGCCATGGCGGCAACTCCGCCGCCATGCAACTGGTGGCGCAGGATCTGCGCGCGCAGCACAAGATGCTCGTGGTCACCACGAGCTGGTCGCGCTTCGGCACGCCCGACGGGTTGTTCGATGCCGACGAACTGCGCCACGGCATCCACGGCGGCGCGGTCGAGACCTCGATCATGCTGGCGAAATATCCGCAACATGTGCGCAAGGATGCGATCGCGGACTTCAAGCCCGCGAGCGTGCAGATCGAGAAGGATCATCGCATTCTGTCGACCCAGCGGCCGGCGCCGTTCGCCTGGCAGGCGCAGGACCTCAATCCAAGCGGCGCGATCGGCGACGCCACCAAGCTTCGGCCGACAAGGGCGAGAAGCTGATCGAGCACGGTGCGCGCGCATTCTGCGAGCTGCTTGCCGACGTCGACAGGTTCGATCCGGGCGTATTCGCGGACAACTGACCGGGAATTCCTTCGTCCTGGTCGAGGCGACGAAACAATCGACGAAACCATATTTCCCGGCCGGCCTTCGAACCGGAACCGGACAGCCTCCGTCCAACGGGCATGCGGACCACACCGGCGCCGCGCTCAAACAGGATGGAGTTTTCCATGTCGATCAAGACCAAGTTCGCCGCCCTCGCCCTCACCGCGCTCGCCGTGACCGGCACCATCGCATCCACCACGTCGCAGGCCGAAGCCAAGCCCTATGGCTGGGGCTGGGGCGTTGGCGCGGGCCTCGTCGGCGCCGCCGTTGTCGGCAGCGCGATCGCGGCCAGCGACGGCTACTACTACAACGGCTATCGCCGCTGCGGCTGGGTGCGCCAGTTCGACGCCTACGGCAACTACATCGGCCGCGTGCGCACCTGCTACTGATCGACGGTTTTTTCTAAAGGCTGCGGATCCTGCGTTCGGCACGGGTCCTCATCCACCCCGTGTCGCAACCGACCCGTCCGGCGATCCCCCCGGGCGGGTCAACCTTCGTCGGCTCGCGACATCCCGACGCGGCTCACAGATACTTCGCGATCAGCCGGAAATCGCGCAGCACGTTACGGCCCTTGGGGCCGGATGCCTTCAGCGTGTCCTCCAGGCTGTGACCGATGTGATCGTGGATCAGCGCCTTCTTGGCGCTCTCGATCGCACTCTCCACCGCCTGCAATTGCTGGGCGATCTGGGCGCATGGCTTACCCTGCTCGATCATCTCGACGATGGTCTCGAGATGGCCGTTGGCGCGCTTCAGGCGTCGGGCAATCGCGGCATGCGGGTGGTCGTCGGACATATGGTTCTCCCTATCCTCCCGGGAGGATACCTATGATCCTCCCCGGGGGATAGCGAATTCGGCTTGACACGCCTTTGTGTCAGGCGTAGTGCCCGATTGTCGGAACATTCGTTCCGCGCCGGGTCTTACCCCGGACACCAACCCGACCACGAGCCAGCAGAAGGCACATGGGCAGTAGCAACTCAGGCGACAGTAGACCCACGACGGGACTGTTGACGTCGCAACACAGCAAGACTGATCGCGCAGATATCGCCTGCGTGGATGGGTGGCCGCGCCTTAGCTGACCGCCGCTCCTCACCGGCCTGCCGCGCGACAGCGGAAGTGGAGGTGAGCGATGTTCGAAAAGCTCGCAAGATTCCGGCCGTTCGAGCCACCGCGCATGGCGCCGTGGACGATTCCGGCCACCCATTCCAATGACAACCTCCCGGGTTTTCGCCATCCGGAGAGCCGAGGCCGGCGTCCAACCCCGGCACCGGTATGTCATTGGGTCTTGATCGACGGCCACCTGGAATGCCGGTGGACCGTCGAAACCAGCACCGAACCCACCAACGGTGAGCGATGCGCGGACCGGCCTTCCGGCCCGCGCATAACAATCGCGCGCGCCACCAAATCCAAGATGGCAGCGAGCGCCTAGAGGACGGACATGGACGAAGGACCTAGACGTCCCGTTGCCCGCCGTTCCGGCGCCGCAACGGGACTCCCTCCGGGGAACGACATCACGTTTGGAATTGCCGCTGCTCACGGCAGCGGAGGTTGCGCGCGCACCTAGCTGCTCCGCGTTCCTCGTGCCGTGCCCAACGGGCAGCGAGGAGACGATCGGAGCAAGCATGGCAGAGACCGCAAGACATATCGCAACAGAATCGTCACGCCGGCAGCGGCGCATCGTTCCGAGTCCGTTCGACCCGGTGATGCAAAGCCTTGCCGGCATCATCGGCGAAAGCGCGGGCCTCGTCGGCCACCTCGCAGCACTCGGCATCGCGCTCGCTTTCGATACCGACACCACCGCAACGAAGCACCGGCCCACGGCAACGCCACGGCCGACACCCGATGCGGCCAACATCATCCGTTTCCCGGCCCGCCAAAACACCAAGCCACGCAACTGAGAAGGAATGAGTCATGACCGTCGTCAATGACTTGAAGATGCACGCCTCCGATCGTGAGGCCACCGCCAACCCGGCCGGCACCGCCGTGCTGGACAATGCCCATCTCGGCGATATCCGCGGCGCGTTCGGCAGCATCGCTCGGGATGACACCGCGCCGCGCGCGACCCTGTTTGCCCGCCTGAAGACCCTGCTCGCCGTCGTCGGTCCCGGCCTGATCGTCATGGTCGGCGACAACGATGCCGGCGCCTTCGGCACCTATACCCAGGCCGGCCAGAACTACGGCACCACGCTGTTGTGGACGCTGCTGCTGCTGATCCCGGTGCTCTATGTCAACCAGGAGATGGTGGTACGGCTCGGCGCGGTCACCGGCGTCGGCCATGCCCGGCTGATCTTCGAGCGCTTCGGCAAGTTCTGGGGCGCCTTCAGCGTGATCGACCTCCTGGTGCTGAACGCGCTGACCATCGTCACCGAATTCATCGGCATCACCTTCGCGCTCAGCTTTCTCGGCGTCTCGCAGTTCTGGGGCGTATTGGCTTCGGCGGCCATCGTGATGCTGGCGGTTTCCACCGGCGACTTCCGGCGGTTCGAACGCTTCGGCATCGTGCTGGTCGCCGGCAGCCTGCTGCTGGTACCCGTGATCCTGATGGTGCACCCGCCGATCGGGCAGATCGCCTCCGACTTCTTCGTCCCGAAGATGCCCGCGGGCGCCAAGCTCAGCGAGGTGATGCTGCTGATCGTTGCCATCGTCGGCACCACCGTGGCGCCGTGGCAATTGTTCTTCCAGCAGAGCTACATCGTCGACAAGCGGATCACGCCCCGCTTCATCCGCTATGAGCGGATGGATCTGTGCATCGGCATCGTGCTGGTCGTGGTCGGCGCCGTCGCGATGATCTCGTTCTGCGCGGCGGTGTTTTCCGGGACACCGGAATTCGGCAACTACACCGACGCCCTGGGGACCGCGGTCGGGCTTGAAAAATATGCCGGCCGGCTGCCGGCGGTGCTGTTTGCGCTGGCACTGCTGGATGCCTGCATCATCGGCGCCGCCGCGGTCTCCCTTTCAACGGCCTATGCGATCGGCGACGTGTTCGCAGTCAAGCATTCGCTGCACCGCAAGCCGTGGGATGCGAAAGGCTTCTACAGCGTCTATTGCGGGCTGATCGTGCTCGCCGCGGTGCTGGTGCTGACGCCGGGCACGCCGCTCGGGCTGCTCACCAACGCGGTGCAGACGCTCGCCGGCGTGCTGTTGCCGAGCGCGACCGTGTTCCTGCTGCTGCTCTGCAACGACCGCCACATCCTCGGGCCCTGGATCAATTCGACGAGGCTGAACCTGTTCACCGGCGCTGTCGTGGCGGGGCTGGTGATGCTGTCGGTGATCCTGACCGCCGCGGTGCTGTTCCCCGACCTCAGCGAAGCCTGGATCATCGGCATCCTCGTCGGCGGCAGCGTGCTCGCGCTCGCTGTCACGGCACTGGTCAAGCTGTACGAGATGTCGTCGCGCCGCCACGCGTCGTTCCGCTTCAGGCGCCGGCCGCCGCTGTTCGACCGCGAGAGCTGGCGGATGCCGCCGCTCGACCGGCTGCCGCCGGCGCGGCTCAGCCCGCTGAGCCGGATCTGGATGATCGTGCTGCGCGGCTATCTGGTCGTCGCCGCCGGATTGGTGCTGCTGCGGATCGTTCAGCTCGCGACGGTCGGGGCGTGACGACGCTTGGCCGCGGCCAACGATGGGGCGCGCTCGCGTTGTTCAGGCTGGCGAGCGCCATCCTGCGCGGCGCAACCGCGCTCCATCAGCGACGCATGATGACAGGCGCCGGCTTGAGGACGGCGTTGTCGATGGCGCGATGCATGGAAAGGGCCGGCGCGAGGGTCGTGCTCGGCAGGGCATCGCAGCCGGCATTCATCAAGACAAGGGAAGAGGACAATGGTGGCGTCGATTGAACGGCCGGGGCTCGGCCGATTTGCCACAGGCGGCTGCTCGATCGCAGCCGGCGAGGGCTCGGGTCGCGTGCTGTTACGTGACTGTCATAGTGGCATGCAAATCGAACAGGTATCCGGCGGACCTCAGTTGCTATTGCGAATGATTTGCAATAAGTGCCAAGGGATGCTAGGTGCTGGTCCGGCTTTGGATGGGACAACACGGATCGGACCGGGGACGGCGGGCAATGACTTCAAATCTCGGGTGGCAAGCGGCCGCCAAATCTGCAGTGATGCTTGGCAAAATCGCCAACCGTTCGCGGAAAGCCGCGTCATGACCTGCGTCCGCCTCTTCAGGGTCCAGATCGCCGCCGGCGCAGCGCTCGGTGCGGCCGCCTTCGGCACGCCGGCCGCCGCGGCCGATCTGCCGCTCAAGTCTCCCGCCGCCAAGGCGGTCTATAGCTGGACGGGCTTCTACGTCGGCGCCCATGTCGGATATGGCGACGGCACGCTCGGTCCCGGCACCAATCCGATCCTGGAGCAAGGTGTGGTCTTTCCGCCGACGATCACCGGCGGGATCGGCGGCTTCCAGGCCGGCTACAACAAGGAATTCGCCAACCGCTTCGTGCTCGGCATCGAGGCGGACGCGACCTTCACCGGCCCGACCGATACGGTGCGCCGCCCGCCGGGCCCCTTCAACGCGTCGGTCGACTATGTCGGCACGGTGCGCGGCCGCGCCGGCTACAGCTTCGGCACCTGGATGCCCTATGTGACCGGTGGCTTCGCCTGGGGCCACACCGAAGTCCGGGTCAACGATGCCGCGGACAGCGTGATTTCGCAGCCGGGCCAGTATCAGACCGGCTGGACGGTCGGCGCCGGTGCCGAATTTGCCCTGAGCGGCAATTGGACCGCCAAGCTCGAATACGAGTACATCGACCTGTCGCGCCGCACGCTCGGCCTCAATGATTTCGGCATGCCCGGCGTCAGCATCGACCCGCGCATCCACCTGCTGAAATTCGGCCTGAACTACCAGCTCGGCGACTCGCCATGGTCGGCGACCCCGACGCGCACCGCGCTGCCGGAATCCAGCGACTGGAGCGTGCATGCGCAGACGACGCTGCTTGGTCAGGGTTATCCGTCATTCCGCGCGCCCTATGGCGGCACCAACAGCCTTCCAGGCGTCGGACAAGCGCAGCAGACCTGGACCACGACCGCGTTCCTCGGCGTCAAGCTGTGGGAGGGCGGCGAGCTCTACTTCAATCCGGAGACCGCGCAGGGCTTTGGCCTCAACGGCACGCTCGGCCTTGCCGGCTTCTCGAACGGCGAAGCGCAGAAGGCCGGCGCGGAGTATCCGAAGATCCGGCCGCAGCGCTACTTCATCAAGCAGACCTTCGGCTTCGGCGGCGAGCAGGAGGACGTCCCCGACGGTCCCAACCAGATCGCCGGCAAGCGCGACATCGACCGCCTCACCATCGTGGTCGGCCGCTTCGCGGTGGGGGATTTCTTCGACGGCAACTCCTACGCCAAGGATCCTCGCGCCGACTTCATGAACTGGGCGATGTGGGCGTCGGCCGCCTACGACTTCCCGGCCGACCTGCCCGGCTACACCCGCGGCGCCGTGGTCGAGCTCAATCGCAAGGATTGGGCGGTGCGCGCCGGCGTATTCCAGGTGCCCAATGCACCGAACAGCGACGTGTTGGTCTCCAACCCCAACAACGGCGGCGCGGTGGTCGAGTTCGAGGGCCGCTATTCGATCTTCGATCAGCCAGGAAAGCTGCGCGTCGGCTTGTTCGGCAATCGCGGCAACACCGGCAATTATCGCCAGGCACTGGCGATCGAGGACGCCAACCCGGCGCTCGACATCAACGACGTGATGGCCGGCATCCGCAAGGACAACACCAAATACGGCTTCTACCTCAACGGCGAGCAGCAGATCGCAACCGATGTCGGCCTGTTCGGCCGGCTGAGCTGGAACGACGGCCGCAACGAGATCCTGTCGTTCACCGACGTCGATCGCAGCGTCTCCGGCGGCCTGTCGATCAAGGGCAGCTCCTGGGGCCGGGCCAATGATACGATCGGCATCGGCGGCGCGGTCAACGGACTGTCATCGGCGCATCGCGACTTCCTTGCCGCCGGCGGCCTCGGTCTTCTGATCGGCGACGGCGCGCTGAACTACAGCCCGGAGCGGATCTTCGAGACCTACTACGCCTACCAGGTGAACAAGAACCTGACGCTGACGGCGGACTATCAGTTCATCACCAACCCCGCCTACAACGCCGACCGCGGCCCGGTGCACATCTTCTCCGGCCGCATCCACGGCGAGTTCTAGCCTCGCCATCTCGCACCGTCGTCCCGGCGAAAGCAGGGACCCATAACTACCGTTGTTCGTGGCTATGGCAGGCTGGGGCCGCAGCGAGACAAACACAACGACAGCGAATTTGTCGCGCTGCTCTTCGCAATGATGTCCTGGAATTGGTTCGAGCGGCAAACGCCCTCTCCCCACTTAGATATATGTAGACCCCCCGGGCTTGCCGCAAGCCCGGGGTCATCCCGTAGAACGCGCGCCCAATCGAACAAGGGAGTGCGGGATGCGGGAACATGATGTGGTGATTGCCGGTGGAGGTCCGACCGGGCTGATGCTGGCGGGCGAGCTGGCGCTGGGCGGAATCGATGTCGCGGTCGTCGAGCGGCGCGCGGGAGCGGACCTGATCGGCTCGCGGGCGGGCGGCCTGCATGCGCGGACCATGGAGGTGCTCGATCAGCGCGGCATCGGCGATCGATTCGTCGCGGAGGGGACGCGGCATCCTGCGGTGCTGTTCCACTCGCATCTGGTTCCGCTCGATATCACCGACTTTCCGACCCGGCGCAATTTCACGCTCGGGCTGTTCCAGAGCCATATCGAGCGCATTCTCTGCGAATGGGTCGACGAGCTCGCCGTGCCGGTCTATCGCGCGCGCGACGTGACCGGCTTTGCGCAGGACGACGCCAGCGTCGATGTCGAACTGTCGGACGGCCGAATCCGCGCGCAATATCTCGTCGGCTGCGATGGCGGCCGGAGCATCGTCCGCAAGGCGGCCGGCATCGAATTCGCCGGATGGGATCCGACCAGGAGCTGGCTGATCGCCGAGGCCGAAATGTCCGGCGAACCGCAATGGGGCTTTCGCCAGGACGACACCGGCACCTATGCGATCGGCAAGGTGGACGATACTAAGCGCGTGCGCGTGGTGCTGACCGAGCGGCAGCTCGGCACCGAGAGAGAGCCGACCTTGCGCGACGTCAGCGAGACGCTGGCCGCCGCGTACGGCTCCGATTTCGGCATCCACGATCCGGTCTGGATCTCGCGCTTCACCGACATGACCCGGCAGGCGGTGAGCTATCGCAAGCAGCGCGTGCTGCTGGCCGGCGACGCCGCCCATGTGCATCCGCCGATGGGCGGACAAGGCCTCAATATCGGCGTGCAGGACGCGGTGAATCTGGGCTGGAAGCTCGCCCAGGTGGTCAAGCTGACATCGCCGGACAGCCTGCTCGACAGCTATCTGGCCGAGCGGCATCCGGTCGCGGCCCGCGTGCTGCGCAACACCATGGCGCATGTCGCACTCAACCGCACCGATGCGCGCAGCAAGGCGCTGAGCGAGGTCGTCTCCGAATTGCTGCGCATGGACGAGCCGCGCCGCCGCTTTGTCGCGATGATGTCGGGCCTCGACCTGCACTACGATCTCGGCGATGGCCATCCATTGCTCGGACGCCGCATGCCCGATCTCGACCTCGTCACCGCCGACGGCCCGCTGCAGGTGTTCGCGCTGCTGTACCAGGCGCGGCCGGTGCTGCTGAATTTCGGCGAGCCCAGCAGCATCGACATTGCGGGATGGACCGACCGGGTCGAGCTGCTCGACGCCGAGTATTCCGGCACCTGGGAGCTTCCCGCGCTCGGCCCGGTTCCGGCACCCGCCGCGGTGCTGATCAGGCCCGACGGCTACGTGGCGTGGGTCGGAGACCGGACCCGCACCGGCCTCACGGAAGCGCTGACCAAATGGTTCGGCGCGCCGAGCGCTTGATGAGATGGTGCCGTAGCGGCATCGACATTGCGTCCCCTCTCCCGCTTGCGGGGGGGGAGGGTCAGGGTGGGGGCTCTCTCCGCAAGTCGTTCCGTGGAGAGAGCTACCCGGATCGCATCTATCGATGCGATCCGACCTCCCCCGCAAGCGGGGGAGGTGAATCGAAACCGTAGCCCTACCCCGCCGGCTGGAACGAGTCCGCGCGCGCCATCGCCCAGGCGTCGCGGAAGCGGGGATCCTGGGTGCCTTCGAGCAGTTCGCCCGGCCGCAGCGCAGGATAGAGCTGTGCGAAGGTGCGGACGTCGGTGGTCGAGCTGCGCTGCGAGAAGTGGATCGGGCGCAGCTCCTTGGTGTGCTCGAGGCCGGCGGCGGCGAGCAGCTCGGTCAGCGCGTGCAAGGTCGAGTGGTGGTAGTTGTACACGCGCTCGATCTTGTCCGGCACATAGAGCGCGCGGTTGCGGATCGGGTCCTGCGAGGTGACGCCGGTCGGGCAGCGATCAGTGTGGCAGCTCAGCGACTGGATGCAGCCGAGCGCGAACATGAAGCCGCGCGCCGAATTGCACCAGTCGGCCCCGATCGCCATCGCGCGCGCCATATCGAAGGCGGTGGCGATCTTGCCGGACGCGCCGATCTTGATGCGGTCGCGCGCGCCGATGCCGATCAGCGCGTTGTGGACGAAATTGACGCCCTCGCGCATCGGCATGCCCAAATGGTCCATGAATTCGAGCGGCGCGGCGCCGGTGCCGCCCTCATTGCCGTCGACCACGATGAAGTCGGGATACAGCCCGCTCTCCTTCATCGCCTTGCAGATCGCGAGGAATTCCCAGGGATGGCCGATGCACATCTTGAAGCCGGCCGGCTTGCCGCCGGACAGCTTGCGCATGTTGGCGACGAATTCCATCATCTGGATCGGCGTCGAGAACGCCTTGTGATAGGCGGGCGAGATGCAGTCCTCGCCCATGGGCACGCCGCGGATCTTGGAGATCTCCTCGGAGACCTTGGCGGCCGGCAGCACGCCGCCATGGCCGGGCTTGGCGCCCTGGCTGATCTTGAGCTCGACCATCTTGATCTGGTCGTCGCCCGCGACGCTGGCAAACATCTCCGGATTGAAGGTACCGTCACGGTTGCGACAGCCGAAATAGCCGGAGCCGACCTCCCAGATGATGTCGCCGCCCATCTCGCGGTGATAGGGGCTGACGCCGCCCTCGCCGGTGTCGTGGGCGAAGCCGCCCTTCCTGGCGCCGGCATTCAGCGCCCGCACCGCGTTCGGGCTCAGCGCGCCAAAGCTCATCGCCGAGATGTTGAAGACCGACGCCGAATACGGCTTGGTGCAGTCGGGCCCGCCGATCGTGATGCGGAATTTCTCGTCGGCGCGCGGCTTCGGCGCCACCGAATGATGCATCCACTCATAGCCTTCGCGATAGACGTCCTCCTGGGTGCCGAACGGGCGCTTGTCGAGCACCATCTTGGCGCGCTGATAGACCACCGCGCGGGTGTCGCGCGAGAACGGCATGCCGTCCTTCTCGCTCTCGAAGAAATACTGCCGCATCTCCGGGCGGATTTCCTCGAGCAGGAAGCGGACATGCGCCGAGATCGGGTAGTTGCGCAGCACCGCGTGGTTCTTCTGGGTGAAGTCGCGGATGCCGAGCAGGGTCAGCGCGCCGAAGATCACCAGCGGGATCAGGATGATCTTGAAGACCTTGTGGTCGAAAATCCCAACCAGCAGCAGGAGCACGGTGACGACTGCGCAGATCGTCAGCACGATGAAACGCGGCGAGAACGGAAGCAGCAGCGTGTCCATGGAATCCTCCGGTCTGCCTGGAATGCCCTGTCGGCGTTGAGCCTAATCCAACTCGCGGAACAAGTGCACTACGGTTATACGGCCGAGCAGTCACAGATGTGACAACCGCCCGGATGGGCGGGTGCGGTTACCGCAATCAGCCGGATTGGCTTGCTTTTGCAGTGCACCAAGAAGCGGTATCGAGCCCGCCCCTCAATGGCCATGCGGCTGCAATTCGTGCGGGATGTGGCCCGGCTTCAGGCCATCGCTGGCAAGCCATGCATTGGTGGTGTCGAGGGCGCGTGCGATGTGTTCTGAGGTCCGGGAGAAATCGTAGGGCGAGCCGACCAGCGGGCAGAGCGGCGGCACAACGAAATACTCGACATCGGGCCCGATATTCTCGAGCTCGTTGACGAGCTGCCGTGCGATCAGCAGCGTCAGCGCATGCAGCGCATTGGCGAGCGCGCCGGTCGGCGGCGCCTGGTTGGCGCAGGCATGTCCGGTCGGCAGCACGATCAGGCGCTTTGCGCCATGCTTCACGGCGACGCGGACCGGCGTGTTGCTGGAGATCGCGCCGTCGGCGAGGAAATGATCGCGGTAATGCACCGGCGTGAACGCGCCGGGGATCGCGGTCGACGCCACGATCGCCTCCGCAGCCGAGCCTTCCGACAGCACCACGCTGTCACCGCTGATGATGTCGGTGGTGACGATGTGGATCGGCATTCGCGCGTCCTCGAGGTTGCGGAACGGGATGTAGTCGTCGATCAGCCTGCGGACGCCGTCATGCGGGATCAGGAAGTCGCGCCGCCACAGGAAGCTCATCAGCGTCCGCCAGGTCACCGGGAACACATCCTGCCGGTTCAGGCCGCGCCAGATCTCGGCCAGCCGCGCCACGCCCGAGACCGAGGGGTCGCCGGCATAGAACGCGCCATTCAATGCGCCGACGCTGGAGCCGACCACCATGTCGGCGACCACGCCATGCGCCGCCAGTGCCTGCAGCATGCCGACCTGGATTGCGCCAAAGCTGCCGCCGCCGGCAAACACAAAGGCGGTCTTCGGTGCATCCGGATCGGTGATGGACAAGCTGCTGCTCCTCGGGTCGCCGCGTTCGGGCAGGGCTGCGCGGCGTTGCGACCGTTATAGCAAGTGACAAATGGTGCACGCCACCTGCGCGGCCGTCGTCCTGGCGAAGGCCAGGACCCATAACCCCAAATGCAAAAGGCTGGAGCCCGGTGGGGCCCCAGCCTTCGCAAAGCAGAGGACGGTGGTAACGGGTCCTGGCTTTTGCCAGGACGACAGTCTTAAGCGATCTCAGCGCTCGACGAACGCCTTCTCGATCACGAAGTGACCGGGGGTGTTGCCGCTGCCTTCCTTGAAGCCGCGGGTCTCGAACAGCTGCTTCAGCTCTTCCAGCATCGCCGGGCTGCCGCACATCATGATGCGATCGGTCTCGATGTCGAGCGGGCCCTGATGCAGGTCGGTGAACAGCTGGTTCGACGTGATCAGGTCGGTGATGCGGCCGCGGTTGCGGAACGGCTCGCGCGTCACGGTCGGATAGTAGGACAGCTTCTCGGACAGCATCGGCCCGAACAGCTCGTCGTCGCGCAGCTTGGCGACCAACTCCTCGCCATAGGCGAGCTCGGAGACCTGGCGGCAACCATGCACCAGCAGGATCTGGTCGTAGCGATCATAGACCTCGGGGTCCTTGATCAGGCTCGCGAACGGCGCAAGGCCGGTGCCGGTCGACAGCAGCATCAGCCGCTTGCCGGGAATCAGATTGTCGGTGATCAGCGTGCCGGTCGCCTTGCGGCCGACCAGGATGGTGTCGCCCTCGCGGATCTTTTGCAGCTTGGAGGTGAGCGGACCGTCCTGCACCTTGATCGAGAAGAACTCGAGCTCTTCCTCGTGATTGGCGCTCGCCATCGAATAGGCGCGCAGCAGCGGCCGGCCGTCGACCTCGAGGCCGATCATGGCAAACTGCCCATTCTGGAAGCGGAAACCGGAATCGCGGGTCGCCCGGAAGCTGAAAAGCGTATCGGTCCAGTGCTGAACGGAAAGAACTTTCTCTCGATAGAACGCGCTCATGTGTTTTCGTTTTCTCGACTGACCGGATTTAGAATGGTTTGATTTCTAGACTGCTCGCGACGGCGCAGAAGTGGCCGAAATCACTGAAGATCTCGCGTGTCCATTGCGCCAATGCATGAGATAGTCAAGATCAACTGGCGTGCAATTGCGATCTCAGAATGGCAGTCGTTCGATTTCGCGCAGAGGTTCAGCCACGACATCGTTAACACGTCCTGCTGGACGTAATTTACTTGCTGAGATCGATGCCGATCTGGCAATTAATTGCTACGAAAACCGCGGCGAAGGGAAAATGATCTCGTGGTCCTGATCAGCCAGCGAATCTTCCTGGAAACCATCAAAAAATATTGTCTGGCGCGCTCGATTGCGGTCGAGGTGCGGTCAGGCGGCTGGCTGGTCATCATGACCAAGGGCAATCAGCGGCGGCTCGCGATCGGCTACGATATCGGGCTGAACAGCGCGGTCGCGCATCAGGTCGCCAACGACAAATCGGCCTGTGCGGAGGTGCTGGCATCGGCCGGCGTCCCCGCCGTCGCGCACACGCTGTTTCTCGGCAACAAGCTCAGCAAGCACATCCCGGGATCGGATTCGTTCGACGCGATGCGGCTGTTGCTCGACCGGCATCCGCATGGCCTCGTCGTCAAACCCAATGAGGGCACATCCGGCGAGTTGGTCTTCCATGTCACGACGCCACGCAACTCGAGACCGCGGTCACGCGCATCCTTGCCGCGCATCCGAGCCTTGCGATCTCGCCCTATGTTGCCCTCGATGACGAGGTGCGCGTGGTGCTGCTCGATGCACTCGCGCTGATCGTCTACGGCAAGACGCGCCCAATGGTGGTCGGTGACGGCATCCATTCACTCCGCGCGCTGGCGCAGGCGACCGCGACGACGGAGCAGCTCAAGACCCTCACCGAGGATTTCGACGCCGCCGCGCTCGACGCCATTCCGCCGGCCGGCGAGCGGCGGCTGCTCAACTGGCGGCACAACCTCGATGCCGGCGCCGAGCCTGTGCTGCTCACCGATGCTGCGACCCGCGACGCCTGTATCGCGCTCGCGACCAAGGCCGCGCAAGCCGTCGGCATCCGCTTTGCCTCCATCGATGTCGTGCGCGCCGATGGCGCGTGGAAGGTCCTCGAGGTGAATTCGGGCGTGAAGATGGAGGCGCTGGGCCGCCGCCATCCGGCGCTGGTCGAGGCCGCATATTCGGCAGCGCTGGACGCGGTGTTCGCCTGAACCGCGTGCCGTGTGCTGCCTTCAGCGCCCGGTCAGTCCTGCGGGCGCTGCTTTTCATAGGCGGCGACGATCAATTCCGATTGCTCGATCTGTGCGGTGAGACGATCGATCTCGGCCTGCGTTTCTGGAAACACCTCAGCACCCGCCGTGTTTCCTGATTGCAACTCCGCGATCAGCTCGCGATTCTTCGTGATCTGCTCGCGGTGCCAATCGATTTCCGGATCCTCTTGCATGAGCCGACATCCCGATCCGCGAAAACTACGACGCCAGCTCCCGCAGCAGGACGGGTGGGTAAACCGGCTTCTCGAAGAACTTGACGCCGTCAGGCAGCGCGCCGGCCAGCGGCAGGCCCGAGATCACCAGCACGCGCACTGCCGGGTCGCAATCGAGGGCCAGACGGGCAAGCTCGATCCCATCCATTTTTCCGGTAAGCTTGATGTCGGTGACGACCAGCGACGGGTGACGCCTCTTGATGGCCAGCGCTGCTGTTTCTGCGTCTTCGCATTGGATGACGTCGAAACGACCTTGTTCCAACAACAGCGCGATCATGTCGCGCTGGATTGTATCGTCTTCGACCACGACTGCGATTTGGCGAATTGGCCTTGTGTAACCCATGGCGTCCTCCAAACTGGCATCCTCCAGCGATCAACCACAATCAATGATTGAGAACGCCTAAAGTTCTGGTTCCAAGATCAACAGCTGCCGAATTCCGACAGGGCTTTGCAGGTTCCAACCGGAACAACTTTCGAGGTGTCGGAGTCATTGATGGGCGGCGAGCCGAATGGCTCGGGACTGAGGAAAGGAAGTCGCGCCAGGAGGCAAAGCTCATGAAGAACGGTGTACATTCGGATCAGGATTTTTGTGAGCCCTACGGGGCTGACGTGGCGGCCGGCGCGCCAGGCCGTCCATCCTCTCGACGACTGATCAAAGATCAGTTCGTTGATGCCAACGTGCAAGATACGATTGATCCCCCCGGCGTTGGCCTGCCGCGCGACATCATTTCCGAAATGGAAGCAGCGCTCCAGCAGCAGGTCGATCGGCTTGTCGCGAAGCGACATTAGCCGGCGAAGCGACGCGCTTGCAGACTTCAACAGCGCAATCTCGCCTGCCGATGATGCTCCAGAAGATCGCGGCGCGTGGAAACTCGAAGCAAGATCCCCGCCGGATCGATGGAGTCTTGATGGGAGCGATCCTTGGACGCGCGATCTTCCAGGTCATGGTCGTTCTGGCGGCGGTCGGCATCGTTGCCCTCGCTTGCACTGCGGTCCGCGGCGGCTACGCGCATGCGGCGACGCAGCTTGCGGCAAAATTCACTCCGCCATTTTGATCCATTCAGCGGCTTGCTCCTGCCGCTCAAGGGAGTACGCTGATGCGCATTAATCGACCCGGATCCAGATTATGCGCAAACTCCTTTTGAGCTTCCTGGCAGCCGCGGCGTTCGCCGCCGCCTTCAATCCTCCGGCCGCCCACGCCGTGTTCTGGCGCGGCGTCACCGCCCCGACGAACATCGACATCCACGGATATCCGATCATCAAGGAACCGCCGCCGAGCACGTGCCAGTTGATCCATGTGAACGGATACTGGGTGCGGCAGTGCCTGGATCTGCGGTATCGCTATTGGCGATGAGCGAAGCGGCGTCGTGCTTTCGACCTCTCCCACCAGGGGAGAGGTCGCGGTTCGGTGCTAGTTCGCACCACCTGGCGAATCGTCGAGCGCCTTGAAGGCGTCCTCGAGCTGCGGCGACAGCGCGACGTTGAGCTTCTCGCCGGTCGGCAGGCGGGCGACGAACCATTTGTTGTAGAGCGGGACGATGTCGCGGTTCGAGGCGAGCTTGCGGAACGCGCGCTCGACCACGTCCTTCATCTGCGGTTCGCCCTTGCGGTACATGATGCCGTAAGGATCGTAGGACAGATAATCGCCGGTGACGCGGAATTTGTCCTGCGACTTGTGCCGCGCGATCAGGCCGTAGAGCAGGATGTCGTCGGTCGCGAACGCATCCGCCTTGCCGTCCACCAGCATCTGGTAGGACTGCTCGTGGTCGCCTGCGGTGACGATGTTGAGGCCGAGCTGTTGCTTGGCGTCGACATTGTGCATCGCCTGCTCGTTGGTGGTGCCCTTGGTGACCACCACCGTCTTGCCCTTGAGGTCGACGACCTGGTTGACCCCCGAGGCCTTCGGCACCATCAGCTTGGTGCCGGCCACGAACATCAGCGGCGAGAACGCGACCTGCTTGCCGCGCTCCGCGTTCGCCGTGGTCGACCCGCATTCGAGGTCGATCTTCTTGTCGACCACCGCCGGGATGCGGTCGTCGGAGGTGACCTTGACGTAGTCGATCTTGAGGTTGGCGTCGTCGACCTCGGCCCCGATCTCGTCGACGATCGCATCACACAGCTCGAGGCTGTAGCCGATCGGCCGGTTGGAGTGGTCGAGGAACGAGAACGGCGGCGAACTCTCGCGATAGCCGATCCGCACGGAATGCGTGGCCTTGATGTTGGCGAGCGTGGGGCTGAGCCCTTCGCCCGCCGACTGTGCGGACGCCGGACCAGCGAGCAGGGCTGCCGCCAGCAGACATGCCGACAGCAACCGGCCCTCAGCCCGTACCGGCCTCCAGCGGGCGCGATGCATGCATCCCTCCCGTCAATGGCCGGCCATCACCGCGCCGGGCACGGCATCGCCCGGCACCGCGTCATCGGGCACGGCGTCGTCGGGCCCGAGCTCGTGCTCGGCCTTCAGCTCGCCCTCCCACTTCGCGACCACCGACGTCGCCAGCGAGTTGCCGATCACGTTGGTGGCGCTACGGCCCATGTCGAGGAAGGTGTCGATGCCCATGATCATCAAAAGGCCGGCCTCGGGGATGCCGAACTGCGACAGCGTCGAGGCGATCACCACCAGCGAGGCGCGCGGCACGCCGGCAACGCCTTTGGAGGTGATCATCAAGGTCGCCAGCATCGCGAGCTGCGTGCCGAGCGACATTTCGATGTGGTAGGTCTGCGCGATGAAGATGCTCGCGAAGGTGCAATACATCATCGTGCCATCGAGGTTGAAGGAATAGCCGAGCGGCAACACGAAGGCCGAGATCCGCGAGGAGGCGCCGAACTTGTTCAGCCCCTCCAGCGTCTTCGGATAGGCCGCCTCCGAGGAGGCGGTCGAGAACGCGATCATCAGCGGTTCGCGGATCAGCCGCAGCAGATGGCTGTAACGCGGCCCGATCACAATGAAGCCGACTGTGACCAGGATGCCCCACAGGATCAGCAGCGACAGATAGAAGCCGCCCATGAACACGATCAGCTTCCAGAGCACACCGAGGCCGTTCTTCGAAACGGTCGCCATGATCGCGGCCCACACCGCGATCGGCGCGAACAGCATCACGTAGCCGGTGACCTTGAGCATGATGTGCGCGAGGTCGTCGATCAGGCTCATGATCGGCTTCGACCGCTCGGGCATGGCGCCGAGCGCGACCGCGAAGAACACCGCGAACACCACGATCTGCAGGATCTCGTTCTGCGCCATCGCGTCCGCGATCGAGGTCGGGATCAGATGGGTCAGGAATTTCTCGATCGAGAAGGCCGACACCGGCAGGCCGGTGGACTGGGTCTTGTCGGGCAGCGTGCCGGGGAAATTGGCGCCGGGCTGCAGCAGGTTGACCATCACGAGGCCGAGCAGCAGCGAGACGAAGGAGGCGGAGATGAACCAGCCCATGGTCTTGGCGAAGATGCGCCCGAGCTTGGCGCCGCTGCCCATATGGGCGATGCCACCGACCAGGGTTGCAAACACGAGGGGCGCGATGATCATCTTGATCAGGCGCAGGAACAGCATCGCGATCAGGTTGACGTCGGCTGCGATCTCGGCACGGCTGTCAGGAAAGTAGTTGAAGACAATGGTCCCCATTGCGATGCCAAGGACCATCGCAATCAGGATGTACTGCGTAAACCTGTTCGACATTCTCTTACCCCCGTAAGTTCCCGGCGAAGGGCAAGTGTGGCAGATTTACGCAGCTACGCAACACGCTTCGCGTCCAGCGGGACTTTGCCGATCTGTTCCCGTTGTGGAATGCCAGCGCGGGGACTAGCGTTCATGCAGCGCACAATCTGTGCACTAAGCTGCGCGCGTCGCAGTCAAACTGCATGCGAAACGACCAACGCGAGGGGGAGAGATCACAATGAACGACACCGTCAATCGCCAGATCCTGCTTGTTGAAAAGCCGACCGGCAAGCTTGGCCCCGAGCATTTTCGGCTGACCAAGGGCACGGTCCCCGCGCCGAAGGAGGGCGAGGCGCTGGTGCGGACGCGCTACATCTCGCTCGACGCCGCCAACCGTGCCTGGATGCACGGCGCCACCTACCGCGCTGCGGTCGAAGCCAACACCGTGATGGCCGGCGGCAGCATCGCCGAGGTGGTGTCGTCGAATGACCCCGGCCTGAAGCCGGGAGATATCGTGTTCGGCGACACCGGCTGGCAGGATTACGCCGCCGTGCCGGCCAAGCACCTGTCGAAGATGCCGAAGCTCGAGCCGATGACCCACCTGCTCAGCGTCTACGGGGTGGCCGGCCTGACCGCCTATTTCGGCCTGCTCCATGTCGGCAAGCCCAAGGAGGGTGAGACCGTGGTGGTCTCGGCCGCCGCCGGTTCGGTCGGCTCGATCGTCGGCCAGATCGCCAAGATCAAGGGATGCCGGGTGGTCGGCATCGCCGGCGGCAAGGACAAGTGCCACTGGCTGACGTCGGAGCTCGGCTTCGACGCCGCGGTCGACTACAAGGACGGCGCCACCTACAAGGCGCTGCGCGCGGCGGCGCCGAAGGGCATCGACGTCTATTTCGACAATGTCGGCGGCGACATCCTGGAGGCCTGCCTGGCGCAGATGAACAACCGCGGCCGCATCGCCTGCTGCGGCGCGATCTCGCAATATGACGGCGTCCCCTCCGCACACGGCCCGCGCGGCGTGCCCGGCCTGATCGTGGTGAAACGGCTGATCATGCAGGGCTTCATCGTGATGGACTACATGGACCAGCGCGACACTGCGCTCGCCGACCTGCAATCCTGGGTGTCCTCGAGCAAGCTCAAGGTCCAGGAGGACGTCATCGACGGCATCGAGAACACGCCGCAGGCGCTGATCGGCCTGCTCGCCGGCGAAAACCGCGGCAAGCGCATGGTGAAGGTGTAGAGGCAAAAGCTCCGGTTCCGTCATGCTGAGGTGCGCGCTCTTGCGCGCCTCGAAGCATGCACGGCCCCGACGCGGCGCCGCGGAGCGAGCTGGACCGTCGCCCTTCGAGGCTCGCTTCGCTCGCGCCTCCAGCGACAACGGCAAAGCCGTTGCGCGGGGGTGACGGCGTACAGATGAAAGTGCAGTCTTAGTGCACCGTGCCCTGTGCCTGAGGTGCAGCTTGCGGCCCGGCCGCCTTGCCCTTCTTCGCCTTGCGCCAGTTCTCGAAATTCTGCACCACGACGAAGAACGCGGGCACGAACAGCACCGCGAGGCAGGTCGAGGCGATCATGCCGGAGAACACGGTGATGCCGATCGACTTTCGGGCGTTGGCGCCGGCGCCGGTCGCGAGCACCAACGGCAGCACGCCGAGGATGAAGGCAAACGACGTCATCAGGATCGGGCGGAATCGGGCGCGCGCCGCGTCGATCGCCGACTCCAGCACCGGCTTGCCGTCGCGGATGTGATGTTCGAGCGCGACCTCGACGATCAGGATTGCGTTCTTGGCCGACAGCGCGATCAGCAGGATGGTGCCGATCTGGGTGTAGAGGTTGTTCTCGATGCGCAGGCTGAGCAGCACCAGCGTCGGGCCGAGCAGCGACAGCGGCACGGCCAGGATCACCGAGATCGGCGCGTACCAGCTCTCATATTGCCCGGCGAGCACGAGATAGACCAAGAGCAGCGCCAGCGCGAACACATAGTAGATCTGGCTGCCGACCTCCTTCTCCTGGTACGACATCGCCGTCCACTCATAGCCGGTGCCCGGCGGTAGCGTCTTCGCGGCGATCTCCTCCATCAGCGTCATCGACTGGCCGGACGAATAGCCCTGCGCCGGCAGGCCGATGATGGTCGCCGACGGATAGAGGTTGTAGAGGCTGATCAGCGAGGGCCCGACCGAGGGCGTGATCTTGGCCACCGTGCCGAGCGGGATCATGTCGCCGTTGCCGTTGCGCACCATCATGTTCTCGATGTCGCGCAGGCTCAGCCGGTACTGCGCCTCGGCCTGGGTGTAGACCTGGAAGGTGCGGCCGAACTTGGTGAACTGGTTGACATAGCTGGCGCCGAGATAGGTCGACAGCGCCGCGAAGATCTGGTCGGGGGTGACGTGCAGGGTCTGGGTCTTGATGCGATCGACCTCCACGTCGAACTGCGGCACCATCGAGCGGAACGAGGATTGCACCCGCTGCAGCGCGCTCTGGGTCTGCGCATTGGCCACGATTGCCCCGGTGACCGCCTGCAGCTTGCCGTAATCGGCATTGCCGTCGCGCAGTTCGACCTGCATGGCAAAGCCGGCGGCATTGCCGATGCCCTGGATCGGCGGCGGCGGGATCACCAGGATACGCGCCTCCGGGATCACCGCGAGCTTGTCATTGAGCCCATAGACCAGCGAACGGAGGTCCTCGCCCGGGCCGCGCGCGCTCCAGTCCTTCAGGATCAGGTAGGCGACGCCTGCATTGGCGAGGCTCGACGAGTTGTCGAGCGCCGAGATGCCGGCGATGCTGACCACCTGATCGACGCCGGGCGTCTTGCCGGCAATCTCGGTGACCTTGTCGAGCACGTGCTGGGTGCGGTCGATGGCGGCGCCGTCGGGCAATTGCACCGCGGCGAGCAGATAGCCCTGGTCCTCGATCGGAATGAAGCCGGTCGGCACCCGCGACAGGCCGTAGCCGGCGAGGCCGATGATGACGAGCGCGATGGCGACCGACGTCTTGGCGTGCCCGGCGATGCCGCCGACCACGCGGGTGTAGCCGCGCTCCAGCCGATCATAGGCCGCGTTGAAGCCGCGATAGAAGAAGTTGCGCTGTTCGGGCGGCGCCGGAGGACGCAGCCATAGCGCGCATTGAGTCGGCTTCAGCGTCGCGGCATTGACCGCGCTGAGCAGCGCGGTGGCCGCGATCACCAGCGCGAATTGCGCGTACATCCGCCCGGTCAGCCCCGGCAGGAAGGCTGCTGGCAGGAACACCGAGATCAGGACCAGCGTGATGCCGACGATCGGCGCGAACAATTCGTCCATCGCCTTGATCGCGGCGTCGTGGCCGGACATGCCGCGCTCGATATTGTGCGCCGCGCCCTCGACCACGACGATAGCGTCGTCGACCACGATGCCGATCGCCAGCACGATCGCAAACAGCGTCGAGAGATTGATGGTGAAGCCGAGCGCCGCCATGCCGGCGAACGCGCCGATGATGGTGACCGGCACGGTCGTCGCGGGCACCAGCATCGCCCGCCAGTCCTGCAGGAAGATCAGGATCACGATCAGCACCAGCAGGCCGGCCTCGATCAGCGTCTTGTAGACCTCCTCGATCGAGGCGTTGACGAATTTAGTGGTGTCGAACGGCGTGTCGTATTTGATGTCCTGCGGGAACTGCCTGGCGAGCTCCGCCATCTTCTTCTCGACCGCCTTCTCGACCTGCAACGCATTGGCGCCGGGTGACTGGAATACGCCGATGCCGGTGGCCGGCTTCTGGTTCAACGAGAAGATCTGGCTGTAGGTCTGGGCGCCGAGCTCGACCCAGCCGACATCGCGGACGCGGGTGACGTCGCCGACATTGCCTGACTTGACGATGATGTCCTCGAACTGACTCTTGTCGTCGAGCCGGCCGTTGACGTTCAGCGTGTACTGGAACGCCTGTCCTGCCGGCGTCGGCGGCGCGCCGACCTGACCGGCGGTGACCTGCTGGCTCTGCTGCTGGATCGCCTGGATCACGTCCTGCGGCACCAGCCCGCGCACCTGCAGCTTGTTCGGATCGAGCCAGACCCGCATCGAATATTGCCCGGCGCCGAACACCGTGACGTTGCCCACGCCCGGCAGACGCGACAGCTCGTCGCGAATGTTGATGGTGGCGTAGTTCGACAGGAACAGGCTGTCATAGGTCTTGTTCGGCGAGGTCAGCGTCACGAAGAGCAGGATCGAGGTCGACTTCTTCTGAACCGTGACGCCCTGGTTCTGCACCGAGGTCGGCAGTTGCGACAGCGCCGCGGAGACGCGGTTCTGCACCAGCACCTGCGCGAAATTGAGATCGGTACCGATCTTGAAGGTCACCGTCAGCGTGTAGGTGCCGTCGGCGCCGCTGTAGGACTGCATGTACAGCATGTCCTCGACGCCGTTGACCTGCTGCTCGATCGGCAGCGCCACGGTGTCGACCACCGTCTTGGCCGAGGCGCCGGGATAGCGCGTCGTCACCTGCACCGTCGGTGGCACCACGTCGGGATATTGTGCAACCGCTAGATTATACAGCGCCACGCCGCCAAGCAGGATCATCAGGATCGCGATGACGTTGGAGAGGACCGGCCGCTCGATGAAGAATTTCGAGATCATGGCGCGCCCCTCACTTGGCCGGTGCCGACGTCGCTTCGCCCTTCTGCATCTCCGGATCGACCTTCTGGCCGGGGATCGCGCGCAGCAGCCCGGCGGTCACGACGCGGTCATCCGCCTTCAGCCCGCTATCGATGACGCGCAGCCCCTCGTCGAGCGGGCCGGTCGTCACCTTGCGCTGCTCGACCACATTGTCGGCATTGACGACCAGCACGTAGCGGCCGGCCTGGTCGCTGCCGATCGCGACATCAGGCACCAGCAGCGCATTCTCCTGCTTGGTGAAGGGCACGCGGACGCGGACGTAGAAGCCGGGCAGAAGGGTCCGGTCCGGGTTTGGGAACACGCCGCGGACCGCGAGCGTGCCGGTCGACTGGTTGAGGGTCGGCGAGATGTAGTCAATCTGGCCCTTGTGCGGGTAACCGGTCTCGGTCTGCAGCCCGACTTCGACGGGCAATTGCCGCAGCTCGTTCACCGACATGCCGCGACGCCGCGCTTCCTCGCGCACGCGCAGCACGTCCTGTTCATTGACGTTGAAATTCACGTAGATCGGATCGAGCTGCACGATGGTGGCGAGCTGGGTGGGCGACGTCACGCCGACCAGTTCGCCGACCGAGACCAGATGGTTGCTGACGATGCCGTCGAACGGCGCGGCCACGTTGGTGTAGCCGTAATTGACCGCGGCGATCTTGGTGTTGACCTGGGCCTGTTGCAGACCAGCCTGCGCGTTGTCCCGCGTCGCGGTCGAGGTTTCCAGCGTCGCCTGCGAGACGGCCTGGCGCTGCACCAGATCTTGCTGCCGCTTGAAGTCGGACTCCGCCTGCTTCACGGTCGCCTGCGCGCCGACCTCGGCAGCCTGCGACTGCTCCAGTTTCAGCTTGTAGGTCTCCGGCTCGATCGTGAACAGGGTGGTCCCCTGTTTCACGAAGGAGCCGTCCTGATAATTGATCGACTGCAGGAAGCCCTGCACGCGCGCGACCAGATCGACGGTCTTGATCGGCGCGGTGTTGCCGGTGGCATCCAGATAACGTGTGATGGCGCGCTGCACCGGCGTGGCAACATCGACCTTCGGTGGTGGCGGCGCAACAAAACTGTTTTGCTCGCAGGCACTTAAACTGACGAAGGCCGATACGACGCAGAGGATGCGTGTCAGCGGCGCATTTCGCAGCCGCAAAAAATCGCTCCGAGTGAAATGTGCCAACGCGCGCGCATGCCTCATTTCCGAGCCTCAGTTCAAATGACTTAACTCAAACGTGGTAGGCGGCAAAACAATCAACCTGCTTCTTCCATAGCAACAATCCGCTTGCAGCGGAACTCGAAAGCGAAAATGATGTCGCTCGCGAAGGTTGTTACAGCAAGAATTTTCAGAGCGCAGTTCAGTTGAGCCGACGGCTTCCGGCGCAACGAGAGGATTTAATCAAATGATCAATGCGTTGACACGTGCAACGAAGCTTTCCGCATGGCTCGCGCTTGCGGCATTCATGAACACTGCGCCAGCCTTGTCGCAGGCGCCGACCCAGGCGCAGCGCGACGCCATCAAATCGCAATGCCGCAACGACTACATCGCGCATTGCTCCAGCGTCCCGCCCGGCGGCGAAGCCTCACTGCAATGTCTGCAGAAGAACATGGCAAGCCTCGGCTCCGGCTGCGCCAGCGCCGTGAAGGCCGTGGAAGCACCGGCAGCTGCGCCCGCGGCAGCCAAGACCGACGCGGCGAAGACTGATGCGCCGCCTGCGGCGGCAACCAAGCCCGCCAGTGAGGCCGCAGCACCGAAGGCGGCCGGAGCGCCATCCAGCGCGCAGATCTCCGCAATCCGCAGCGCGTGCCGCTCCGATTATCCCAAGGTTTGCGCAGGTGTGCCGACCGGTGGCGCGCCGGCGCTGCAATGCCTCGAGAAGAACAAGGCGAAGCTGTCGCCGGCCTGCGGCAAAGCCGTTGCCGCTGCCGGCGGTGGCGCGGCACCGGCCGAAGGCGCGGCGACGGCGGCAGCACCGGCCGCACCGGCCGCTGCACCGGCGGTGATCGTGTTGCGGCCGCTGCGGCCGCGTGAAGAGCTGTTCGTGCTGCGCTCGGCCTGTGGCGGCGACGTCCGCTCGATCTGCGGCGGCGTTCAGCCGGGCGGCGGGCGGATCGTGCAATGCCTGGCAACCAATGCCGGCTCGCTGTCGCCGGCATGCCGCGACGTGCTGGCGCCGTTCGCGGCGCGCTGATCCTGTTGTCACGCGACTGACCGAAAAGGGGAGCGATCGATGCTGCGTATTGTCCTGACCGCCGCGCTGCTTTGCGGCTCAACTGCCGTCTTTGCCCAGGAGTTGACCACGGCGCAACGCGACGCCTGCATGGGCGACTACCAGAAGTTCTGCAAGAGCGTGACGCCCGGCGGCGGGCGGATCATCGCCTGTCTCGCCAAGGAAAGCGACAAGTTGACACCCGCCTGCAAGAAGGTGCTGGCGGAAGCGGAAAAGAAATAGCCGCACAAGCGGTAAGACGACAGGTGTCCGGCGAGCGTCGGACACGAAGCCGCAGCACCTTGTTGTCACCTGAAGGCCAACCATACCTCACTCCGGGAGAGGGAATATCATGCGCTCACTATTGCTGATCGCTGCGGCCCTGCTGTCCTTTGCCGCGACCATGACCTTCGAAGCCTCCGATGCCAACGCCGTCGTGTGCGGGCGCGGCCCCTATCGCGCCGGATGCGCCGGCTATCGCGGCGCGGTCGTCGTCCGCAAGCCCGTCGTCGCCGGCTGCCGCTGGGTATGGGTCGGCGGGGTCAAGGTCCGCCGCTGCTACTGAACTTTTCGGCTCCACGCTTGTAGCCACCCCGCGCATTTTCCCTCTGGCGTTCCCGCCAGAGGGCGATTAGTCTGGACCCAAATTGTAAGTACACTGTCAATCTGGGAGGCAGACGTTGCGGATCGCCGTGATCGGCGGAGGGCCCGGCGGGCTCTATTTCGCCTATCTGTGGAAGAAGCGTCACCCCGACGCCGAGATCGATCTGTTCGAGCAGAACGCGGCCGGCGCCACCTGGGGCTTCGGCGTCGTGTTCTCCGAGCAGGCGCTGGACTTCCTGCGCGCCGACGACCCCGAGACGGTCGACGCCATCACGCCGAAGATGGAGAGCTGGAAGAACATCACCCTCAATCTGCGCGGCGAGAGCGTCGAGATCGACGGCGTCGGCTTCTCCTCGATCGGGCGGCTCAAGCTGCTGACGATCCTGCAGGAGCGCGTGCGCAGCACAGGCGTCACGCCGCGCTTCGATACCGTGGTGCAATCGGTCGACGAACTCAGCGGTTATGACCTGATCGTTGCCGCCGACGGGCTGAACTCGCTGGTCCGGCGCGGCAATGAGGCCGCGTTCGGCGCCTCGGTCTCACATTCCTCCAACAAATTCGCCTGGTACGGCACCACCAAGACCTTCGCGACGCTGTCGCAGACCTTCGTGGCGACGGAGCGCGGCAGCTTCAACGCCCATCACTACCGCTACGCCAAGGACATGAGCACCTTCCTGGTCGAGTGCGACGCGGCGACCTGGGCGGCCTACGGCTTCGCCGACAAGACGATCGAGGAATCGCAGGCGATCTGCGAAGGGGTGTTCGCCGCGACGCTCGATGGCCACAGGCTGATCTCGAACAAATCGGTTTGGCGCAATTTCCCGTGGATCTGGAACGAGCGCTGGTCGCACGGCAACATGGTGCTGATCGGCGATGCGCTGCATTCCGCGCATTTCTCGATCGGCTCGGGCACGCGGCTGGCGATCGAGGATGCGATCGCGTTGACCAAGGCGCTGGAGACCGAGAGCGGCATTGCCGCCGCACTGGCCCGCTATGAGGCCGAGCGCAAGCCGATCGTGAAGAAGCTCGTCACCGCGGCGCGGACCAGTGCCGACTGGTACGAGCATTTCCCCGCGCACATGAAGTGCGACCTGATGGATTTCGCCTACAGCTACATCACCCGCTCTGGCCGGATCGACGACGCGCGGCTGCGCGCGATGTCGCCGGCCTTCATGGCCCGTTACGAAGCGGCAAAGGGACGCTCATGACCGCGATCGCCGACCAGGTTCCGCAGGCAACCCCGGTGCGCGCGAGATCGGCTTTGCGATTCCCGAGCACTACAATGCGAGCCGTATCCTGTTCGACAATCTCGGCAACGGGAATGCCGAGCGACTGGCGCTGACCGGTCCCGCCGGCACACGGACGTATCGCGAGCTCTGCGCCGACGCTGCACGCTGGGGCCACGCTTTCCTGTCGCTTGGACTGAAGCGGGGCGACCGCGTGCTGTTGTTCCTCGACGACACGCCGGCCTATCCGGCGGCGTTCTTCGGCGCGGTGCGCGCCGGCTTCGTGCCGCTGCTCATCAACACGCTGACGACGCCGGAACTGCTGCAATTCTATCTGTCCGACGCCGGCGCGCAGGTCGCCGTCACCGATGCCGAATTCTGCTCGCGCTTCAATTCCGAAGCTTGCAAGGATACGCCGCTGCGCACGCTGGTCGTGGTCAACGGTACCGCAGGCGACCAAGCCATTGCCGAGACGCGCAATGCCGGCGAATGGCTGCAGGGATTTCCGAGCGAGCTCGACGCGGCCGATACCCATCGCAACGAGATGGCGTTCTGGATGTATTCGTCGGGCTCGACCGGACGCCCCAAGGGCATCGTGCATTTGCAGCACGACATGGCCTATAGCGAGTTCGCCTTTGCCCGCAACGTGCTCAAGCTTTCGCCGGGCGACATCTGCTTCTCGGTGCCGAAGATCTTCTTCGCCTATGGCTTCGGTAATTCGATCACCTTCCCGTTCTCGGTCGGCGCCGCGACGCTGCTGCTGCCGGGCCAGCCGAAACCGGCCGCGATCTTCGCGGCGATCGGGCAATATCGGCCGACCGTGTTCTTCGGGCTGCCGACGCTCTACATCACCCTGACCAAGGCCGAAGGCGCCGACGCTGCCGACTTCTCCTCGCTGCGGATGGCGGTGTCGGCCGCCGAGGTGCTGTCGGCCGAGGTCTTCAACGGATGGAAGCAGCTCACCGGGCTCGAGATCATCGAAGGGCTCGGCTCGACCGAAGTGCTGCACGTCTATCTAAGCAACCGCGCGGAGCAGAAGAAGCTCGGTGCCGCGGGCCTGCGCGTGCCCGGCTACGAGATCATGCTGCGCGACAGCGACGGCCGCGAGGTCGGCGACAATGAGGAAGGCATTTTGTGGGTGCGCGGCGATTCCGCCACGCCGCTGTACTGGAACCGGCCGGACAAGACCGCCGAGACCGTGCGCGAGGACGGCTGGATCTACACCGGCGATCGCTTCATGCGCGACAGCGACGGCTTCCACTTCTTCCGCGGCCGTGCCGACGACCTGATCAAGATCTCCGGCCAGTGGGTCTATCCACTGGAGGTCGAGCTCTGCCTCGCCGATCACCCCGACGTTCGCGAATGCGCCGTCTACGCCGCCGAACTGCCCGACCGCCGCATGACGCTGCGCGCCGTGGTGGTGATGAACAAGGCCGGCTTCGACACCGATGAGGCGACGCGGCGGTTGCAGGATTACGTGAAGACAAAACTGCTGCCGTACAAATATCCGCGCGAGGTGAAGTTCATCGACGAGCTGCCCAAGACCGGTACGGGGAAGATCGACCGGCAGGCGGTGATGCGGATGTAGCTACCACATACTCGCTGTCGTCCCTGCGAAAGCAGGGACCCATAACCACCAATATCTGCTGCTACATCGCGCTGGGGCTCCAGCGTCGCGCCACAGAGCATTCGTGGCTATGGGTCCCGGATCGCGCTCGCTCCGCTCGCTTGTCCGGGACGACGATTGAGTTTGCGGCAGCCACATACTCCGAC
>NZ_LGTB01000045.1 GCF_001238275.1 Bradyrhizobium viridifuturi | reverse complement strand
CGCGGCCGCGGCCAGTTGGCGGGGCTGTTGCTCGGCAGCGTCTCACACAAGGTTGTCAGTCTCGCTCCCTGCGCAGTCGTCGTCGTCCCTTAGATTTCGATCGGGGGCGACGCAGCCCAACGTAGCCCCAGAGCGAGTTCGGAAGATTGAATCTGGGATGGCCTTTCGACGACGCACGCTTTCCAAAATTGCCAACTGATCGAACCAGATCCCGTCGTCCTGCCGGCAATCGCGATCGCGGCGCTGCGATCATGGCAGCTCTGCGCAAGCCTGGTGGAGAAGCCGCGACGACCTTAGCCAACGCATCCGCCGGCAATCAGCTTGAACGCTCTTGCCGCCCCGCCAGGATGAATACCGGCACCGAGGCAAGCTGGATCACGATCGAAAAACGCGATCAGCGCAGCTCGCGAGTTTTCGTAGAGCAAGCCCGTCACGATGCTGCCTACGAGCCAGCCGACACCGTATCCCGCATAGTACAGCCCGAACGCGAAGTTGCGCTTTCCTTCGGGCAACAGCTCGGCGACGATCGCCTTGAGCAGCGTGTCCTGGGTCGCGTAGCCGACGCCCCAGAGCAGCATGCCGAACAGCACAAGCCAGAAGCCTCCCAAAAAGACGAAGGGCGAGAACGCGGCCGAGACGCATACGGCGCCGATCACGACCGGAAGCCCGACTCGATCGTAGGCCTTTCCGAAGGCGAGGTTCGCCAGCACACCGAAGGCGGTCGAGATCGCGAGCATCACCGGAATCCATTGCTCGGAGGCAATGTTCGCCTTGGACAGATGGTAGGAGATCAACTCGAAGCTCATGAGCCCGGCCGCGAACAGGGCGCCAGCCAGCATGTACAGCCAATAGGCCCGGCCGAAATCCTTGGCCGGCGCCGTGCGGCCCTGCTCAAGGCGCGACGGCAGCGGAAAGTTCACCCGGGCGACCACCAGCGCGACCAGCGCAGCCGCGGCCGAGATCGACAGGCAGGCGTAGCCGGTCCGAAAATCGCCCTTCAGCAGAAGCACCAGAGCGATGATGAGCGGCCCCAAGGTCGCGCCGGTCTCGTCGAGCGCGGTGTTCAGCGCGTACACCCATCCCTTGCCGAGCTCGCCCGTTGTGTAGGACAGCATCGCTTCGACGGTAGGCTTGCGGAGTGCCCGCCCTATCCGCTCCGCGAGGACGAGGGCGGCGGCGATCTGCCAGCTTCCGGCGAGCGCCATCGCCGGCACCGCGAATAGATTGATGACGTAGCCCAAGAACGTAATCAGCCAGTAGCGGCCTGTACGGTCCGCCGCATAGCCGGCCGGCAGGCGCAGCGCGTAGCCGAGAAACTCCCCGAGTCCTGCCGCGACGCTGATGATGGCGGCGCTGGCGCCGAGCGTCGCCATGAACGGTCCATTGATGCTGGCGCCGCCTTCGTAGGTGATATCGCCGAACAGGTTGACGACCCCGGTCGTCATCACGAAGAGAAATGCAGGTGAAGTGACCGACGGACGAGCCATGGATTTACGGAGCCCGATAAAGGTGCGCCGAAATGAAGTTCAAGGATCTGCTGAGCGGTTTCGTCCGGCTGCACATCCTGCACCATGCCGCCGAGCATGAGATCTACGGTCAATGGATCATCGAAGAGCTCGCGCGGCACGGCTATGAGCTCAGCCCCGGAACACTGTATCCCCTTCTGAGCGCGATGGAACAGCGGGGCTACCTCAAACCTCGAAAGCAGCGCGAGGGCCGCACCGCCCGGAAGTTCTATCGGGCCACGCCTTTGGGCAAGAAAGGGCCCGCGCTGGCCAGGCTCCGCGTCAAGGAATTCACCGGCGAGGCCATCGAGGAACGGCCGTCCCACCCGGAAGTTACTTGCCTTCACCCGGACATCGACTATCGATATCGGGACCCGATAAGACAACTGCTGGCTGGGGCGCAGCCTGGTGGAGGGGTCCCCGACATGCCGATAGACCGCCGTTCCCTGCTCGCCGGCGGGACACTCGTCCCTCTGGTCGGCCTGCAGAGCCGGATCGCACCCGCATTCGCCCAGGACGACCAGAAGAAGGCCGACTACACCTTGCGTATCGCGACGGGCCTCGCGGAATTGGCTCCGGAACACATCGTGTCGACGACGCTCTACAATGGCCAGTTCCCGGGCCCGCTGCTGCGCTTAAAGGAAGGGCAGCGGACCGTCGTTGATGTCCACAACGATACCGACGTGCCGGAGCTGGTTCACTGGCACGGCCAGTTGATCCCGAGCGACGTCGACGGGGCGGCCGAGGAGGGCACGCCCTTCATCCCGCCGCATGGCATGCGGCGCATCTCGTTCGTGCCGAAGCCCGCCGGTTTTCGCTTCTATCACACGCACGTCGTGGCCGGCGGCGACCTTAATCGAGGGACGTACACGGGCCAGGTCGGCCCGGTCTACATCGAGCCCAAGAACGAGCCCGGCGCCTACGATCGCGAGGTGTTTCTGGTGCTCAAGGAGTTCGCACCGTCCTTCAGCCACGGCGGCGACATGGCAATGGACTTCCTGGCCGGCGAGGAAATCGGGGCGCTGAAGGATCTCGGCAGGAAATCCGACGATGAGGCCCAGGAGAAGACGAAGGGCTTCGAGGTCGGTTACGACCTCTTCTCGATCAACGGCAAGACGCTGGGACATGGCGAGCCCGTTCGCGTCAAACAGGGCGAACGTGTGCTGTTCCACGTCCTGAACGGCAGCGCCGGCGAGATCCGGAGCCTCGCGCTACCGGGGCACTCGTTCAAGATCGTGGCGCTCGACGGCAACCCCGTGCCGACGCCGAAGGACGTGCCGGTGCTCTGGCTCGGAACGGCCGAGCGCATCTCGGCGATCGTGGAGATGAATCATCCGGGCGTGTGGATATTGGGCGACCTCGCCGATGACGACCGCAAGCGCGGGATGGGAATCATCGTCGAGTACGCCGGCGCCAAGGGTAAGCCGCAATGGGCCAGGCCGAAGCCCTACAAGTGGGATTACACGCAGTTCGGCAAGCCCGACGCGTTGCCGGCCAAGCCGGATGAGACGATGGAGTTCACCATCGTCAAGCGCAACGGTGCGCTGAACGGCTTCAACCAGTGGACGCTCAACGGCGAGGCATTCTCGATGGAGATGATGAAGCCGACGCGCAAGGTGCGCGAGGGGCGGCGCTATCGCCTGAAGTTCCGGAATGCGAGCGACGACATCCACCCGCTGCACCTCCACCGTCACAGCTTTGAGCTGGTACGGGTCGGCGGCAAGCCGACTGCCGGCGTGCTCAAGGACGTCGTCATGCTCGCCGGCTTCCAGGAGATCGAGTTCGACTTCGTCGCCGATAATCCGGGAGCGACGCTATTCCACTGCCATCAGCAACTGCACATGGACTTTGGTTTCATGGCCCTGTTCAACTATGCGTGACGCAACGGCATCCCCCCGAAACAACAACCGTCGCCGTCCGCCGCGACGATAGCGCAAGTGCGTCCGATGCTCCCGGCGGTCACGCGGCGACGCCGACTACAGATTTAACCTTGCGAGGTGAAGCCGTTGAACGAGCCATTCTTGGCGAGGTTCAGCATCGGCACGGCCGGCCAAATGCCTTTGGCCGTGAACACCCCATACCGATTGCCGAAATTATTGCAGATGCCTAGCTACAAGAACGCATCCCAGCGTCGCTCGATAGATCATCCGCGGCGATCCATGCTCGCGCGGTCACCAGCAGATTCTCAAGGAAATGCGGATCCGCATGCGGCACGAAGCGATCGAAGCATTCGATCGTGGTGCTCGCAAACAAGCCGGCGCGCGTATAGGGCTCGCCGGCGAGGAACGCCTCGACCGCCGCACGGCTATCGTGCCGCAGGATCAGGAACATGCCTTCGACCGCGCCGTCGGGCGAGACCAGCGCGCCGCCCTGCTCCAGAAAGCGGCGATTGGCGATCATGTATTCGACATGGACGTCACGGATGTGCAGCCGCTCCTCCGCGCCGCCGGACCGGTAAAGACAACGTACGACCGTCAGCATGACCTTGCTACGCCGCTCCCCTGCTCGGCCCGGCGAACGGCGCACGAATCGCATCGAACTGCGCGAGCAGATTCTGCCGCTCGCGCTCGACGGCATCGAGGCTCCTGGCCTTGACGTGGCCAAACCCCCTGATCTTCTCGGGAAGCGCCGCGAGCCGCACCGCCGTATCGAGCGTCGCCGGTGACAGGCCGGCCAGCAACCGTTCCATCAGGGCCCGATAATCGCGGATCAGCCTGCGTTCGGTCTTGCGCTCCTCGGTGTAGCCAAAGAGATCGAAGGGCGTGCCGCGCAGGAATTTTAGGGATGCGAGCGGGCCAAACAGTCGCATCATCCATGGGCCGAAGCTGAGCTTGCGCGGCGCGGCACCGTTTGGGCCGGGCTTCGCAATGAAGGGCGGCGCAAGGTGAAACCGCAGGGTGACGTCGCCCTCGAACTGGTGCTTCAGCGCGGCCGCAAACTCCGGTGACCGGTAAAGCCGGGCGACCTCGTATTCGTCCTTGTAAGCCATCAGCTTGAAGAGATTGTTCGCGACCGCTCGCGTGAGCGGCAGATCGGCGCCGAGGCCGATTCGCTGCTCGGCCGCGGCGCATCGCTCGATGAAGGCGCGGTATGGCGCTGCATAGGCCGCGTTCTGGTAGTTGGCCAGTTGCGACGCGCGCCGTTCGAGCAGCGCCCGCCAATCCTCCGTTTGCGCCGGCACGACCACGGCCGGCGCCGCCTGCCCGCCACCGGCGGCAACGACGCGGCCGAAGGCGAACGCACGCCGATTGGCGTCGATCGCAACGCCATTGAGTGCGATCGCCTGCGAGAGCGCCGCCTCGCTGACCGGGATCAGTCCCTGCTGCCAGGCATGCCCGATCAGGAACATGTTGACGCCGGTACTGTCGCCGAACTCCTGCTGCACGCGCGCATGCGCGTCGAAGCTGGTCAGCATCTCCCGCGCGCCAGCATGGCGCACCTTCTGCAGCAGCTCATCCGTGCGAGGATCGAAATCCGGGTTGCGGGTGAATTCCGCCGTCGACCCGATATGCGTATTGGCGAGCACCCGCGTCGCGCCATGGCGAATGGTGCCGAGGCTGTCGGGCAGGCACCCGACGATAAGGTCACCCATGATCACCGCATCGGCCTCGCCCCAATCGATGCGAGGCTGGTTGATCTCTGTCCCGGCTCGCCCGAGCCGCAGATGACACATCACCGAGCCGCCTTTCTGTGCCAGCGCCGTGAAGTCGAGCTCGGCGACCGCGAGATGATCGAGATGCGCAGCCATCGCGACGATCGCGCCGACCGTGATGATACCGCTGCCGCCGACACCTGCGATGAGCAGGTTGTGCGGACGATTCGAAGGGATTGCCAGCTTCGGCTTCGTGAGCTGCTCGGCCCGCGCGATCCAGTCCGTGCCGGACGCTTGCCGCTTGCGCAGCCTGCCGCCGCTCACGGAGACAAAGCTCGGGCAGAAGCCGTCGACACAGGAAAAATCCTTGTTGCAGGAGGTCTGGTCGATCGCCCGCTTGAGGCCGAGCTCAGTTTCGAACGGAACGATCGACAGGCAGTTGGAGGCCTGGCCGCAATCGCCGCAGCCTTCGCAGACGGCGCTGTTGATGAACATGCGCTTGTCAGGATCGGGATACGTTCCTTTCTTGCGGCGGCGGCGCTTCTCAGCCGCGCAGGTCTGATCGTAGATCAGCACGGTGACGCCCTTGATGGTGCGCAGCTCGCGCTGGATCGCGTCAAGCTCATGGCGGTCATGCACGGTGACGTCAGGTTCCAGCGCGACTTTGGCATAGCGGCCGACATCGTCGGTCGCGACCACCACCTTCTTGGCGCCCTCGCTCAGCATCTGGCGCGCGATCTGCGGTACGGTGAGCTGGCCGTCGACGGGCTGCCCGCCGGTCATCGCCACCGCGTCATTGAACAGGATTTTGTACGTGACGTTGTTGCCGGCTGCGATCGATTGCCGGATCGCAAGATAGCCGGAATGAAAATAGGTCCCCTCGCCCATGTTCTGGAACACATGCGGCGTCGCGGTGAATCCGGACTGTCCGACCCAGTCGACGCCCTCGGCCCCCATCTGGGTGAGGCCGGAGGTCTGCCGGTCCATCCAGCTCGCCATGTAATGGCAGCCGACTCCGGCAAGCGCGACGCTGCCTTCGGGCACTCTGGTCGAGGAATTATGCGGGCATCCCGAACAGAAATAAGGCAGGCGGCGCATGCCGTCAGCTGCGTTGCTGAGCGCTGGAGGCTTTTCGAACAAGGCCACGGCATCCGCCGGCGCAAGGTCGGGCCGGATCGCCGCCAGCCATTTCGACAAGGGCGCCAGGAGCGATGACGGCCGATGCTGGCCGAGCGCGGAAATCAGCGGTGCGCCGCGGAGATCGTGGCGGCCGACGACGCTCGGCCTGACATCCGCCGGACGATTGAACAGGATCTCCTTGATCTGGCCTTCGACGAGGCTGGTCTTCTCCTCGACGACGAGGATGTGCTTCAGTCCGGCGGAAAACGCTTCAAAGCCCTCGCGATCGAGCGGGAAGACAAGGCCGGGCTTCCAGATGCGCACGCCCTGCGCCGCCAGGCGCTGCGGTGACAGGCCGGCACGCGACAAGGCTTCCATCAGATCGAGCGCGGTCTTGCCGACGGCGACGATGCCGATGTCGGCGCGCGGCGCGCCAATCAGAAGCCGGTCCAGCGGATTGGCGCGCGCAAAGGCCGAGATCGCCTCGAGCCGGCGCATCATGCGAAGCTCGATCGCCGGCGTGAGGAAGTCGCGCGTGCCGTAACCCAGGTCCTCGCGCGCCAGGCTCTCGCCTGCCGAAACGACAAAGCGTGGCAAGGCTTCGGCCGCAAAGCTGCGGCTGCTCTCGACCGTCTCCGAAATCGCCTTGAACGCGACCCAGGCGCCGGAGAAGCGCGAGGCGGCCCAGCCCCACAGGCCGAACGGCACATATTCGTCCACGCTTGCGGGATGGATGATCGGCAAGCTCCACCCCATCAGCGAATTGTCGCTGGCATTCGGAATGCTCGACGATGTGGCGGCGTGATCATCACCGACCACGAGCAGCACGCCGCCGTTATTCGAGGCACCGGCCGCATGACCATGCCGGATGGCATCGCCGGCGCGATCGACGCCGGGCCCCTTGCCGTACCAGAGCGCGAACACGCCATCGACCGTGCGGTGAGGATCGCTGCCGACGCGCTGCGTGCCGGCGACTGCGGTCGCGGCGAGATCCTCGTTGACCGCCGGAAGGAACCTGATCTCGTGCTGCGCAAGCGCCGCCTTGCTACGCCACAATTCGGTGTCGACGCCGGCGAGCGGCGAGCCGCGATAGCCGCTGATGAAGCCTGCCGAGCGGATGTTGTCACGGCGATCGGCGAGCCGCTGCATGATCATCATCCGCACCATCGCCTGCGTACCCGATGCAAAGACACGCCCCTCAGGCTGGTGACGGCATCTTCGAGTCGATAGTCGAGATCGACGCTGGCTTGGCTGGGTTCGAGAAGAGTCATGACGAGCTGCTCTGTTCGTTGTTGGCGCGGGGCTTCCCCGCGCATCACGCCGGTTACTGATAGGGACGGTAAGCCCCGGCATCCAGGATCTTGCCGGGGTTCATGATGTTGCGCGGATCGAGCGCGCGCTTCATCGCGGCAAGCGCCATCATCGCCTCGCCGCGCTCGGCCGCGAGATAGCCGATCTTGCCGGTGCCGATGCCGTGCTCGCCGGTGCAGGTGCCGCCGACGGCGTGGGCACGCGCGACCATCCGGCCGTTCAGCTCGGCGACGCGCGCCTGCTCATCCTGATTGTCAGGCTCGACCAGGATGCAAAGGTGGAAATTGCCGTCGCCGACATGGCCGCACATCGGCGCGATCAGGCCGAGCTCGGCGACATCCTCCTGCGTCCTGGCAATAACGTCGGGCAGCGCCGAAATCGGCACGCAAATATCGGTCGGGACGCCCTGCGAGCCCGGCCGCAGCGCCAGCGCCGCCCACCAGATATCATGACGCGCCTGCCAGAGCCGGTTGCGCGCCTCCGTTGCCGTGGCCCAGCGGAAGTCACCGCCGCCGTGCTCTTTCGCGATCTCGGCCATCAGCTCGACCTGCTCGTCGACGGCGCGATCCGTGCCGTGAAACTCGAGGAACAGGGTCGGGCAAGCCGCCAGATCGAGCATGGAATAGCGGTTACAGGCCTCGACCTGCAGCGCATCCAGTAGCTCGGCACGTGCCAGCGGGATCGCGCTCTGCAACGCAGCCACCACGGCCGATACCGCGGCCCGCACGGTCGGAAACGCGCAGACCGCAGCGGCGATGCGTTGCGGAACCGGCGCGAGCCGTAGCGTCACTTCCGTGATGATGCCGAGCGTTCCCTCGGCGCCGACGAAGAGGCGCGTCAGGTCGTAACCGGCAGAGGATTTACGCGCTCTAGTCCCTGTCTCGACCACCTGGCCGTCGGCGAGCACCACCACAAGCGACATCACGACATCCCGCATCGTTCCGTAGCGAACGGCATTGGTCCCGGAGGCCCGGGTCGAAGCCATGCCGCCGATCGACGCATCGGCTCCGGGATCGACGGGGAAGAACAGCCCGGTGTCGCGCAGCGAGGTGTTGAGAGTCTTGCGCGTGACGCCTGCCTCCACCGTACAGTCGAGATCATCGGGCGAGACCCGCAGGATACGGTTCATCCCCGAGAGATCGATGGTGAGACCACCCTGCTCTGCGCTGATCTGCCCCTCGGTCGAGGTGCCCGTGCCGAACGGCACGATCGCGCAGCGATGCTCATGACAGATCCGCACGGCATCGACGACATCCGCGGCCGCGCGCGCAAACAGCACCGCGTCGGGCAGCTCGGTGCGATGCGCGGTGACTCCGGTGGCGTGATGGCGGCGGATCGCCTCAACGGTCGAGAGCTGGTCGCCGAAGCGTGCGCCGAGGCAGGCGATCGCCTGCATGGTGTGGCGTTTCATCATCGTCTCCCCGACAGGCGTTGGCGGCCATCATCGGCATGCGCCATCGATCCGCCGAGATAGGCGTCGATGACGCGAGGGTCGGCCGCGATCTCGGCGGCCTTGCCGGCAAGATGAACGGCGCCGTTCTCCAACACATAGGCGCGATCTGAGATGCGCAGCGCGGCGCGCGCGTTCTGCTCGATCAGCAGGATCGAGACACCGTCGTCCTTCAAACGCTGGATGATGCGGAACATCTCGGTGACGATCATCGGCGCAAGTCCGAGACTCGGCTCGTCGAGCATCAGGAACGAGGGACCCAGCATCAGCGCGCGGCCGAGCGCCAGCATCTGCCGCTCGCCGCCGCTCAAGGTGTCGGCGCGCTGGTCGCGCCGCTCGGCAAGGCGCGGAAACAGCGCAAAGACTCGGCAACCCGTGACGCCATGTCGAATCCGGCCTCGCGGCGCAGCGCGAAAGCGCCGAGCTTGAGGTTGTCGAGCACGCTCATCGGCCCGAACAGGTCGCGCGTCTCCGGCACCAACGAGATGCGCGCCCGGATCCGGGCCTCGATCGAGCGCGACGCCTCGGGCCAGGCCGGGAAGGCAAGGCTGCCCTGAAAGGGAACGAGGCCCATGATCGCATTCACCAGCGATGTCTTCCCAGCGCCGTTCGGGCCGATCACCGTCGTCACCTCGCCGGCGTGGGCTTCGAGCGAGACCTCGTTTACCGCGAGCAGCCGGCCATAGCGGACCGAAAAGCGCTCGAGCTTGAGAAGCGCCGTCATGCCGCCACTCCGAGATAGGCTTCCTGTACTCCGGTGTCGGCACGCACCTCCTCCGGGCGGCCGACGGCGATGCGGCGGCCGAAATTCATCACCATCAGCCGATCGGCCAGGCTGAACACGAAATCCATGTCGTGCTCGACCAGCACGATCGCGAGGCCTTCGGCGCGCAGCTCGGCCAGGAGATCCGCAAGGACCGCCTTCTCATTTGTGCGCAGCCCGGCGGCGGGCTCGTCGAGCAGGAGCAACACCGGATCGGCTGCGAGCGCGCGGGCGATCTCCACCAGGCGCTGATGGCCGAGCGACAGATTCCCTGCGAGCTCGAAGGCCTTGTCCGCAAGGCCGACGCGATCGAGCAGATGCATCGACCATCCCAGCAATTGCCGCTCCTCGACTCGATCGAGCCGAAGCGAACTGGCGAAGAGACCGCACCGGCCCAGATGCGTGGCTCCGATCGCCACGTTCTCCAGAACCGTCATGTCCTGCACCAGCGCGGCATGCTGAAACGTTCGCGACAGGCCGCGCCTGCACATGTCACGCGCACTTGCTTTCGACGACGGGCTGCCGAGAAAGCTGAGCTCTCCCTTGCTGCGCGAGAGGGCACCGCTGATCAGGTTGAACAGCGTGGACTTGCCGGCGCCGTTCGGGCCGAGGATGCCGAGGATCTCGCCGCCCTTAACGTCGAAACTGATGCCGTCGACGGCCAGGAGGCCACCGAAGCTTCGCCGCAGGCGGCTTGCCGAGAGCACGGTCAGGCCATGTGCGGGCTTGGCGCGGCGGCGCGGCAGGATAGCCGGCTCGATGCCGGCCACGGGCGCAATAGCCGTCGCGAATCTCTGCTCCAGGAACGGCCAGAGGCCTCTGCGCGCTTTCTGCAGCACGACGATCATGATCGCCGCGAATACCAGCAGCTCCAGTCGCGTGGTGGGCCCGAACACGAATTTGAGGACATCCTGCAGCTCGTGTTTGATGATCGTCACGAGCCCGGCGCCGAGCAGCGCGCCCCATATTTGGCCGCTGCCGCCGATCACGGTCATGAAGAGATAGTCGATGCTGGCGGTCAGCCCGAACGGCGTCGGGCTGAGGAAGCGCTGCACATGGGCGTAGAGCCAGCCTGCGACCGCGCCAATGACCGCGGCGAGAACGAAGGCCATCAGGCGATAGTGGTGGGCATTGGCGCCGAAGGTCTCGGCGATCACGGGCCCGCTCCGTAGCGAGCGCAGGACGCGCCCGGTCCGCGACGAAAGAAGTTGCCGGCACCAGGCGATCACCAGTACCAACATCACGAGCACGAGATAATAGGTCTGCCGCTCGCTGCGCAGCTCGAAGCCCGCGACACTGACGGGTGCAATCCCGGTCAGGCCGTTGAAGCGCCCGAGCATCTCCGAATTGCCGACCAGGAAGTAGAAGCTGATGCCGAAGCAGAGCGTCGCCAGCGCGAGATAATGTCCGCTCATGCGCACGGTGATGGCGCCGATCAAGCCGGCTGCAAGGGCCGCGGCGATCACCGCGCAGGCAAGCCCGATCCAGGCCGGCCAGCCGAGCTGCGAGGATAGATAGCCCGACACATAGGCGCCGAGCCCGACAAAGGCGGCATGGCCGAACGAGACCATGCCGGCGATGCCGGTCATCAGCACCAGACCAAGACAGGCGACGGCGGCGATCATCACATAGGTGACGACCGCGACCTGATAGGTCGGCAAGACCAGCGGAGATAGAGCGGCCAGCGCCAGCGCGATCGAGGGCGCGAAACGGACCAGGGCGCGGGTCATTCGAGGCCATCCTCCGGCGCAAGCGTCGAGACGGAGCGCCAGAACAGCACGGGAATGATGAGGAGAAAGACGATGACGTCGCGATAGGCACTCGCCCAGAAGGAGGCAAAGGCTTCGACCGTGCCGACCAGAAGCGCTCCGGCGGCGGCAAGCGGAAAGACTGCCATGCCGCCGACGATCGCGCCGACAAAGCCCTTCAAACCGAGGATGAAGCCGGAATCGTAGTAGAGCGTCGTCGTCGGCCCGACCAAAAGGCCAGAGACCGCCGCGGCAAGGCCCGCCAGCACGAACACGGTCCGGCCTGCGGCGACCGTGCTGATACCGACGATCTCCGCGCCACGCCGGTTGTGGGCCGCCGCGAGCAGCGCGCGGCCGCGCAGCGAAAAGCGGAAGAAGATATAGAGCGCGGCCACGACCACGACGCTGCTGGCGAGCACGCCGGCCGCTTGCGACGTCACGATCATGCCAAACAGGGCGAGCGGCGAACCGGAAAAGCCTTCCGTACGCACGCCTTCCGGGCCGAAGACATGCAGTCCGATGCTGTTCAGCCCGAGATGCGTTGCGATCGCGGCGATCAGCAGCACCAGTGGCGAAGCCGCCGCCATCGGCTGGAACACGATCCGGTAGATCAACGCGCCGAGGCAGGTGATCAGGGCCGCGCTGACTGCCATCTTCCAGAACAGCGGCGCGCTTTTCGGTACCAGAAACAGCGCCAGGATGACGACGGCCGGGATGACGCCGAAACGCAGCACGGACCGCACGGCACGGGCGCGATCCCGCTGCCGTGCCGCCTCAATCATCTCAAGCGACAGCGCGCCGGCCGCCGCGAAGGCCACGATCCATACCGTGCCAGGCCGCTGGCCGGCCTCGAAGGCGGACAAGGTGAGCGCCGTGAACGCGACCAGATCGCCTTGCGGCACGAAGATCACGCGGGTGACCGAAAACACCAGCACCAGCGCGGTCGCCAGCAGAGTGTAGATCGCACCGTTGACCAGTCCGTCCTGCAGCAGGATCAGCGCAACATCCGTATTCATGCCGCCTTATCCGATTGTTGAAGGCGCGCGAAGGGCACCCGTCCTGCGAGCGGCATCATTGCACCAGGCGCCATTCGCCGCCCACGATCTGCGTCATGACGCGCGACCGCTCGTCGAGCCCGAGATGGTCGTTCGGCGACATGTTGTAGACGCCGTTCGGCCCGGCGACGTCCTTGACGTTCTCGATGGCGTCACGCAGCGCGATGCGAAACTCCTCCGTACCAGGCTTGGCGCGATCGGAAGCGACAGCGATCGCCTG
Organism: Bradyrhizobium viridifuturi; assembly: GCF_001238275.1. Classification (GTDB taxonomy): domain Bacteria; phylum Pseudomonadota; class Alphaproteobacteria; order Rhizobiales; family Xanthobacteraceae; genus Bradyrhizobium; species Bradyrhizobium viridifuturi. The sequence continues at coordinate 79,493 of NZ_LGTB01000045.1, read as the reverse complement.
GTTGAGGATGAGTTGCGCGTCCCAGAGATAGGCGGCGAAGGTCGAACGCGCGCCCGCACCGGGAATTGCTTCATAGCGCTTGATGAAGTCGAGGCCGGCCGCCTTCGCCGGATGGCTGTCGGGCAACTGCTCGGCGACCAGCACCGGACCGGCCGGCACGAAAGTGCCCTCCAGCGCCTTGCCGCCGACACGGAGGAAGTCGTTGTTGGCGACTCCGTGGGTCTGATAGACGAACCCCTTGTAGCCGCGGTCGACCATCGTGGTTTGCGGCAGCGCCGCGGGCGTGCCGGATGCCGCGATGAAGACGGCATCGGGGTTCTGCGAAGTGATCTTGAGGATCTGGCCGAGCACGCTGGTATCGGTGCGTTGATAGCGCTCGGATGCCACGACCTTGATGCCGGCACCTTCCAGCAGGCCCGTCATCACCTTGATCCAGCCTTCGCCATAGGCGTCGCTGAAGCCGATCAGGCCGACGCTCCTGATATTCTTGCGCTTCATGTGTTCGAGTACGATGGACGCCATCTGCGCATCGCTCTGCGGCGTCTTGAACACCCAGCGCCGCTTGTCGACCGGCGGATCGACGATCAGCGCCGAGCCGGCGAGACTGATCATCGGCGTCTTGCTCTCGGCGATGACATCGAGCAGCGCCAGGGAATTTGGCGTGAGGCTCGGGCCGACGATGGCATCGACCTTTTCCTCCGTGATCAGCTTGCGCGCATTCGTCACCGTGGTCGACGTATCGGACGCATCGTCGAGCAGGATATAGCGGACGTCCTGCCCGCCGAGCTTCTGCGGCAGGACCGGCACGGTGCGCTGCTGGGTGACACCGACGGACGCCGCGGGCCCGGTGGCCGAGACGATCACGCCGATCCTGACTTCCGCGCGAGCCGCGCTGACCAGCGTGAGCGCGGTGACCAATCCAATGAGCGTTTTCTTCACGAATCCTCCTCCAACCGCTGTTTCTTCTGTCGGCCGGACTGCCACCCGGACTGGTCCGTCCCATCGATCTTCCGGATCCACGGCGGCCTATGTCCTTTACTTAGACCAAACGTTCGGTCTAAGAAAGAGAAAAATCAAGATGCGAAGCGTTCCGAAGGTCCCGGACAGCCGGCGGCACGCCCGCGTAGGGAGGAACTGACATGCTTCATGCCGACATCGAGAGCCTCGACTATCCGGCGATACAGGCCCTGCAACGCACGCGGCTGGCTGAACTGGCGAAGCGGCTCGACGGACAGCCCGACTGGATGGCGCACTTCGCCGCGACCGGAATGAAGCCATCCGATCTCGCGGCCAAGGACGGACTTGAGCAGGCGCCGTTCCTCGACAAGAGCGCACTGCACGAGCGCTATCCGTTTCCGTTCCTGACCGCCACCATGCCCTCCGTGCGCCGCTTCATGGCAACCTCAGGCACCACGGGATTGCCAGTCCTGTTCGGCATGACCGAGAACGACTATGGCAGGCTGCTGCCCTATCAGATGGCTCGCATCCTGACGGCCGCCGGCGTGCAGCGCGGACAGCGCGCGTATCAGGGCTACGGCTATGGGCTGTGGATCGGCGGGCCGGCGCTCGACGTCGGGTTCGCCGCGCTCGACTGCCCGAGCTTTCCGATCGGCCCCGGCCGCGGCGAGCTCGTGGTGAAATGGCTACGCGACCACAGCTATGACGTCGCCTCGATGTCACCCTTGTGGCTGATGTCGCTGATCGCGATCGCCAAGCAGGCCGGGATCGATCCGAGGAAGGACTGGTCGATCAAGCTCGCCATTCTTGGCGGCCAATCCGTTTCGACCGAATTCCGCAACTTGCTCGAGGCGGAGATGCCAGACGGCTTTGTCAGCCACAACATCTATGGCACGACAGAAGCTGGCGGACCCGTGCTGGCGATCTCGACCCCGTTCACCCATGCCGCCGACGAACTGCAGCTCGTCAACGAGGACACCATCATCACCGAGATCCTCGATCCGGCGACCTTGAAACCGGTCGCGCCGGGCGAAATCGGCGAGATCGTGATCACGACGCTGGCCCGCGAGGCCTCGCCGGTGGTGCGCTGGCGGACGCGGGACCTCGTCCGCCTCTCCGCCCATCCCTTCGACTGCAAGTCGGGGCGCCGCGGCATGCGCAAGATTGGCCGCATCATCGGCCGCACCGACGATATGATCAAGGTGAAGGGCGTCATCGTCTTCCCCTCGCAGATCGAGGATATCGTCGCGGCGACGCCCGGCACGGTGAAAGAGGCCTGGCAGATCTATGTCGACAAGCAGAAGACCACCATCGGCTCGATGTGCGTCGCCATCGAGGCCGATGCGCGCACCAATCGCTCCCAGGAGGAGTTGGTCGCCGAGGTCCGCCGGGAAATCCGGGCCCGACTCGGCTTCAATGCCGTCGTCGAATGCTTCGCCGAGGGCAGCTTGCCCCGCTACGAAGCCAAGGCAACACGCGTATTACATCGCGCGGAGGCAGCCGAGGCGGCGACGCCTGCGTGACCAAAGCAATTTGCCTCGGCCGAAGCGCGGGTCTATATAGTCCGATCGTTCGAACGATCATGCAGGACAGCTTGTGACGAGACCGCGCTCGCCGGACTACGACAACATACAGGAATCCATCGTCAAGCAGGCCGCCTCGCTGTTCGCCCATCGCGGATATGCCGCCACCTCGATCAGCGATATCGCCGCGGCCTGCAACTGCTCGAAATCACGGCTCTACCATTACTTCGAGTCCAAGGACGCGATCCTTGTCTTCATGCTGACCGAACATGTCGACAAGTTGCTCACCGGATGCACCGACATCCTGGCCGGCCGAGAAGACGACATGGCGCGCTTTCGGCGGCTGATCCGCTTCTTCATGGAGATCTATGCCGTCTCGCGCGACAAGCACGCGGTGATGCTGACCTGCCTGGAATTCCTCCCGGCCAATGTCCGCAAGGACGTGATCCGGAAGCAGCGCCAGCTCATCCAAATCGTCGCCGATGTTCTGACGAGAATCCGCCCGGACCGCGCCAAGGACGCCTCCGGCGTCCATATCGATTCCATGCTGTTCTTCGGCATGATCAACTGGACCTACACCTGGTTTCGACCGGACGGGCGCGTGTTGCCGACCGAGCTCGCCGATCGCGCAGTGAGCCTGTTTCTAGACGGCTACATCAAGTCGAAGGTCTTCTGATCCGCTACGACAGCCGCACGGCGGCGAACATTCTTTCACGTCGAAGAGACCCGCCGCGTCGAGCCAGGAAGCCACCGTCTGATCATCGGTCACATCGATAGGTACGAAATTCGTCCCGATCTCATCCGCCAGGGTATTGCCGCCAGGCGCGTCGCGGTCGCAGAAGGCGACCATCATGCCATCGCGCGCAAGCTGGCGGCAGACCGCGGCGCCGATGCCGTTGGCGCCTCCGGTTACCAATGCGCGGATTGCGCTCGCCATGCCCAGCGACCGCCGAAGACTGGCGTACGCTTTTCCAGCACCGCAGCAAGCCCCTCGCGCGCGTCCGCAGTCGCCGACAGTTCCGCGACCGTTCGCGCCTCTTCCGGCAGGCAGGACTCGACGCCAATGCCAAGGCCGGTCCAGAGCAGCCGCTTGGACGTAGCCATCGCCCTTGGTACGCTGTTCAGGCGGACCAAGGCCCCGACCGCCATCTGCAGGTAGGCTGTGACCTCGCGCAGGAAGTCACCCAGTTGCTCGTCTTCGGAAGCAAATTCGCGAAGGTCGCCACCGGCGCAGAAGTTCGGTCCATTGCCGCGCAGGTGAACCACCCGGACCCGGGGCTCAGCATGGCAGCGCATCACTGCTTCATGCAATGCGCACATCAGGCCGATGTTCATACCGTTGAAAGCTTCGGGACGGTTGAGCGTCAGGGTCGCGACATGCTTTCCATAGTTCAGCAAGACCGGCCCCTCGGCCATCCATTCTTCCGCTAGGTCCGCGCCGACTTGATCGGGCATGGACAATCAACCTCAGACGAGGAAAGAGAGCGTGAAGATCGGCCTGTGGTTGTTGACCAGCGAGACCTTCTTGCGGACCAGCTTGAAGCCATCTGCCGTCATACGCAGGCGATATTCGTTGCGCGCCGCCCACAAGGTCTCGCCGCGCAGATTATCCTCGAAGATGAGGACATTGGCGCGAGCATCGACCTCGTTGCCGGCCTGCTGGATCAACTCGACGTTGGACACGATCCGGGCCAGCTCCGATCGCGGCGTCTGCGTATGATGCCGGCCGGTCTTGAGCTGGTTGATGCGCACGCGGATGCGCGACCGATTATCATAGATGATCGACATCTGAGTTTCGGGATCAGTCGCGCCGTTCGCCGGCACCCAGTAGATCGCATCGTCTGTCCACAATGCTTCCCACTCCTCATAGGCATGCGTGTCCTGCAGTCGCGCTTCCATGAACAGAAACTGTTCGATCCGCTCGAGCAAGTTGCCCTTCCCGTTCCCGGCCGGCTTTGCAGCCGTCAATATCTCCTGCTGGTCCATCGAGAGCCTCACGCCGTCATCAGCCTGGCGTAGTGCCGCCAGATGCCTCGCTGCGGCACCTCGTCGGTCGAATGACCGATGAGGTATCCGTTCTCATCATGGCGCTCGCGATGCAGGCCGCGGCTGAGGGTGAGCCACTCCGGATCGCTGATCAGCGCGCCACGATGGTTGCGCTCGTACATCTCGGTGTCATCGGCGAGCAGGAAGCCGGCCGGCCCGACCGAGCCCATCGTCTGCTGCCGCAGGCGGCGGTTGAAGTCCGGCGCGCCCTTGAACTGCAGGGCGGTGACATGCTGGATCGTTTCGTTGACTGCAAGCGGCTGCAGCACGAACATCTGGATCTCGGCAATGAACAGGTTTGGAAAAATCATGATATGCGGCGAACCATCGATCATGATCTGCCGGGCGCGCTCGGCGCCGTAGCTTGTCTTCATCGCTTTCACATAACCGGGCAAGCGATCTTCCGTCGCGCCGAACCAGGCAAGCGGTTCGCCGAGGCGGCGCCATTCGGGCCTGAGATCGAACTCGGTGTGGCCGTTGCCGAAATCGCGCGTCAACGCGGTCGATTGTGGTCCATAGAGCTTGCCGATGCCGCTGTCGGTGACCTGGAAGACGGAGCTGTGAACGAAACCGGGATGATACCCGTCGGTCTCGTTTTCCAGCATGAATTTCCAATTCGCCTGGGTACGATGCTGCAGAAAACCGGCCGTCAGCTCCAGCTCACCTTCGGGGGAGTTATCGAGAAGCTGATCAATTGAAGCCTTGGCGCCGCCCAGATACTCGTCCAGCGACGGTCCGTCGGTTGCGAGCGAGCCGAACACGAAGCCGCGATAGATGCCGACCCGCGGGACCCTGCCAAGCGAAAACTTGCTTTTGTCGACGCCCTCGTAACCGTCCGCATAGGCAAATCCGGCCAATTCGCCGGTGTTGCTGAAGGTCCAGGCGTGATACGGACAGGTGAAGGTGCTGCGATTGCCTTCGCGATAGGCGCAGAGCTGATTGCCGCGATGCGGACACTTGTTCAGCAGCAGCGTGATCTGCCCGGTTCGATCATGGATCAGAAGCACCGGCATCGGCCCGATCGACTTGGTGACATAGTCGTTCCGGTTCGGCACCTCGCTGATATGTCCGACATAGACCCAGCTCCGATACCAGATGCGCTCGAGCTCCTGCTCGAAAATGGTCTGATCGTAGTAGAGACGGCTGTGAACCCGTGTCGGCTCAATCAGGGCTCGAGTATCGCAGCTTGAAGCAGGTGGCATGGCCTTCACTTATTTAGTCCGATCGTTCGGACTATAAATAGCCAATAGGCTTCCGACGTCAAGCCATAAAATTCCAAACCACGGATCGGCTGACAGGATTTTCCAGGAGGGCCACCGGCAGATGTACGAAATCCCAGGAAGTCAGTTTGGCACAGGAGTCGTGAGCGGCTCAGGTGATACGTCGTGCGGGACACATGGGAGCGCTTCAGCAAATTCCTGCGCAACAAGGATCAGCAGCGCGATCCCAACCGTCAACGCAAGACCGTCGAGATGCAGCACCCGAGGTCAGGAGCCAGACCGCAGGGCGAGAGCCCCCCTTCGCTACGCGAGAATTCAATGGCTGCGGCGCGCAGCCGCACCTTATGAGCCAGATCAAAGCTCCAACGTCGTAGGATACTGGACTGGGGCGGGAGGCTTACGGGCGTAGATAGGCGTATCCCCGCTGCTGCAACTCGGCGAGCCGCACCACGCCGCCCTTCTCGGCCACCACGAAGCCGGGCGTGAGGTCGTCAAGCTTGACGCCCTGCGCCTTCATGGTGTTGGCGCAGGCGTCGAAGCCGACGCCGGCATCGACGAGCTTATTCATCATCGCAACGGTGTGGTCCTCGGCGGCGAGCGCGTGGAAGGCGCGCAGCGCCGGCCCATGCACGACCAGCCTGATGTCGGCCTTGCCGGGTCCGCCGACGCCATCGACGTGGTTCTGGAGGTTACCCAGCACGAAAACGACACGCTCGGCATCGGCGAGGTGATAGACCACGCGCTGTCGCACCGGCATTTCGGTTGCGGCAGCCGCCTCGCGCACAGCGAACGCACCAAATAGTCCAGCAAGGCTCGCGCGAAGTATGGATCGACGCTGCATGGTCCCTCCTATCGTGTCTGCTTGATGAATTCGGCGATCCGATCGGCGACATCTTCCGAGAACAGGTCGCGGAAGAAATGATCGGCGTCCTCAATCCTATCGAGCTGCACCCTGCCACCGCTCGAATCAGCAAGCGGCGCGAAGGAAGCAGTTACATCGGGCACTACCGCATCCCTGGTTGCGGCGATTACGAGGACGGGAACCTTCGTCCGCGCTACGAGCGCCGCGGTGTCCTGACCGACATCAGCGCCATAGAAAGACGCGAACGCGCGCGCCGTCACCACGGCGTTGCGGCAATAGATGAAGCCGGGCACGTCCATCCACTCTCCCCCGCGGCCGGAGGTGACGGCCTTCGTCGCCTGCTCCAGGAACGGCTCGAGCGGCTTGCCATAGGTCCGGCCATAGGAGGCGCGCAGATCGGCCTCGGCCCTTGCGGTTGCCGGCGCCAGCAGCACCGCACCAATCACCGGAGGAGCTTCGCTGGCCGCAAGGTAGCGAGCGACCTGGTTGCCGCCGCGCGAGTGGCCGAAAGTGAACACAAACCGGGCCATGCTCCTGGATTTCGCGACCCACGCAGCGATCTCGGTCACCGCATCAGCAGTGACATAGTCATGCCGCACGGCGCAGTCATACATGCTCCTGCGATGATCGACCCCGAGCGAAAGCGTATGGGCAAGCGAAGCGATGCCGCGCTGCTCGAGCGCTTTCGAAACGCCCTGAATAATCTCCATATCCTTATGCGCGAGCGTGCCGTGGGTCATCACGACGAGTGGCGTGTCCGGCCCCATCGAGGCTGGCGTGCGCAGCGTTGCCAAGGTCGTGCGGCCGTTAACCGATAGTTCGAGCTCCTGCTCGGACGCGCCGGCAGGCCGCGCGAGAAGGAGCAAGACAGCCGCTACCACCAACCATCGCATCGGCGCTTCTCTCCTTACGGCCGGACAATCGTCCAGTTCTTTTCCGCAAGATCCAGCAGCATGGCAACCCCGACCTGGGTGACGCTGATACCGTCGATCAACGGCGGACGCCGGCCTTCCTTCGCCGCCAGCGTCTCCAGCGTATTGCCGCAGGCGATGAAGCTCACATTGGGCATCGATTTCAGGAAGTTCACCAGGCGCTCCTTCACCGGCGAGCGGTCATCGAGCAGCATGTCGAGTCCGCCATTGAAGGCGACCACCACGATATCGACATCCTCGCCCTGCCCCGAATAATGCCGCGAGACGTTGGCCGCAACGTCGAGCACAGCGCGCATCTTGACCGGATCATCGTCGCTGATCTGCAACGCGAGCCTGTGCGGCTCCGCGGCCAGGGATGGTGCGACGAAACTGGTTGCGATGAAGGCCGCAGCGAACAGGCCGCCAACCAATCCACGGCGGCTCGCCAAGCTGCAGCTCACTCCACGCCCCGCGACTTTCTGTCCTTGCCGTCCTCAGGCGTCACATCGATGACCGCGGCGCGCGCGGTGATCTTCACCGGCGCGATGCAATCCTTCATGCAGGGATCCTTCTGCCAGAAGGATTTCTCGCTCGTCGCGCGATCGTCCATTACAAAGCCCTGCTCGTTCGGCATCTTGATCGTCGCGAGGTTCTTATTGGTCAGTTCGAAATTCTGATCAGTGACAACGTCGTTCAGGTACAGGACGTAGGCGACTAGCGCGTAGTATTCGTTGACCGAAAGCGACTCGGCGTTGCCGTAAGGCATCGCATGACGGATATAGTCGAACACGGTCGAGGCGTAAGGCCAGTACGAGCCCACGGTCTTGACCGGGTTGTCGCTAGTCAGCGACTCCTTGCCGCCGGCGAGCACCGGCCAGCGCCCGTTGCCTTCGCCGAATTCGCCATGGCAGGTCGAGCAATTGTCCATGAACAGCTTCTCGCCCTGCGCAACCGTGCCCTTGCCCTCCGGCAGGCCCTGGCCGTCGGGCCGCACGTCGATATCCCAGCCGCGGATCTCGTCCGCGGTCGGCGCGCGGCCGATGTGATAGCGCGGTCCGCCTTTGGCGTCCGCGATCTGTTGCGCGGATGCGGGTGCGGTCAGCACGCAAGCGAGCAACGCGGCTGCGATGAACTTAGGCGACTTCGACATTCTCGACCTCACCATTGGCCTGCACATGCCAGGTCTGGATGCCATTGTTGTGATAGATGGAGTTGACGCCACGGATCTTGCGCAGCTCGGCCTTGCTCGGCTGCACATAGCCGGTCTCGTCCTGCACGCGCGATTGCAGCAGCAGCGGCTCGCCGTTCCAGTCGAACTCGTAGTAGAAGCGCGTCAGCGCCTTGTCGAGCACGGGGCCGTCGAGACGCGCCGGCCACCAGTTGCGGCCGCCGTCGAGCGACACGTCTACGCGCTTGACCTTGCCGTTGCCACTCCAGGCGAGTCCCGAGACGATCGTGAAACCCTTGCCGTGCTTGATCGGCGCCTGTGGACTCGGGCTCGTGATGACCGACTTGGCGTCCATCGACCAAGTGAATCGCCGCGCCTTGCCGTTCGGCAAGAGGTCCGTGTACTTCGACGTCTCCTCGCGCGTGTGCCAGGGCTGATCGCCTACCTTGATGCGGCGCAGCCACTTGACCCAGAGATTGCCCTGCCAGCCCGGCACCACGAGCCGCATCGGATAACCCTGCTCGGGATAGAGCGCCTCACCATTCATCTTGTAGGCGATGATGCAGTCGTCGAGCGCCTTCTCGATTGGCAGGCTGCGATCCATCGCAGCGGCGTCGGCGCCTTCGACCAGGAGCCACTTGCCGTTGGCCTTGAGGCCGGCTTCCTCCAGCAGCGTGCGCAGCGACGCGCCGGTGTACTGCACACAGTGGATCATGCCGTGGGTGAACTGACAGCCGTTAAGTTGCGCGCCGCGCCACTCCATGCCCGAGTTCGCCGCGCATTCCATGAAGTGGATGCGATTGACGCGCGGGTAGCGCCTGAGCTCCTCCAACGTGAGGATCAGCGGACGCTCCACCAGCCCGTGGATGATCAGGCGATGATCGGCCGGATCGATCTCGGCGATGCCGCCGTGATGCCGCTCGAAGCAGAGCCCGTTGGGCGTAATGATGCCCTCGAGCTCATGCAGCGGGGTGAAGCTCACCGAGGACTCGCGCGAGGCGGTCAGCCATTCGACGTCGCGCCGGATGACATCTTTCTCGAACTTCGACGGTTTGCCATAGGGGCGCACGGCGACGCCTTCGCCGAGCGACTTCGTCCACTCGGGGACGTTGGGCGGCTGGTTCGCCGGATTCCCGCCGCCGGCCAGGGCGGGCTTCGCGAGCACCGACGCCGCAACGCCGGCGCCAGCTGCCAGGAAACTGCGTCGGGATTGCCGGGGATTGTCCATCTTCGACATCGCTTCTTACGCTCCGGTGACTTTGACGGCTCTATTGGGTTCGAGGCGAACCGTCTTCTGTCGGGTCAGGTAGTTGCCGACGACCTCCCAGATCGGCGGTCCTTCGGTTCCTTCGTTGACGCTGGCCCAGCCGGCGACCTGATATTCCCGGCCTGGATCGATCGGCGCACCGGTCTTGACCATCCGCATGTCCGAGATGCGGCTGCCCTGCGGCCTGGCGACATCGATCGCGTAAGACAGCCCGCCGATCCGCACCATGTCGCCGCCCTGCTGATAGTAGGGATCGACGTTGAACAGATTGTCGGCGACGTCCTCGATGATCTCCTTCAGCCGTGCGCCCGTCATGCCCATGCGGTACACCGCCGGATAGGTGATCGCCGTCGCATTGGTGACGTCCTCGAAAGTGATGTCCTGTCCGGGCAGCACGCTGGTGCCCCAGCGAAAACCGGGCGACAGCGCGATCTCCGCATCGCGCTCCTGCAGCAGCGCCTGGCAGATCAGATCGTCGAATGTGCCGTTGAAATTACCGCGCCGGTAGAGCAGCGAATCCGTCCTGCCGAGCACCTTGGCGAGGTCTGACGCGAACGGCTTGCGCACCTCGGCGATCTTTGCGGCCATCTCGGCGTCCGCCGTGATCACGTCCGAGAACAACGGAATGAGCTTGTAACGGAACGCCTTCACCTCGCCGTCGCGGACGTCGAGATCGAGCCGTGACACGAACTTTCCGGACGAGCCCGATGCAATCAGAAGAGTCTTGCCCACCTTCACGGCCTCGGGCAGCGCATCATGCGTGTGCCCGGTCAGGATGACGTCGATGCCCTTGACGCGACTTGCGAGTTTGCGATCGACGTCAAAGCCATTGTGGGAAAGCAGAACGACGAGTTGGGCACCACCCTTCCGGACTTTGTCGACCTGCGCCTGGACATCCTCCTCGCGCACGCCAAATGACCAGTTCGGAATCATCCAGCGCGGATTGGCGACCGGCGTATAAGGGAAGGCCTGGCCGAGAACCGCGATCTTGACGCCGCCGCGCTCGATCATGGTCGAAGCGTCGAAAGCGGCTTCGTTCCATTCGGTGTCGCGGATGTTGAGGCCGAGGAACGGGAATCCGAGCCCCTCGATGGCCTGTTTGACGCGCTCGGTGCCGTAGGTGAATTCCCAATGCCCGGTCATGGCGTCGGGCTTGAGCAGCGCCATGCAGTCGATCATGTCCTGGCCGCGCGTCTTCAGCGACGACCACGATCCCTGCCAGGTGTCGCCACCATCGAGCAGCACGACCTTCTCGCCGCGCTCGGCACGGATCGCCTTGATCACGGTCGCGGCTCGATCGAGGCCGCCGATCCTGCCGTAGCTCCTGGCCAGCGCCTCGAAATCCTCGGACGTCAAGGCGTAGGCCGCCGACGAGCCCGGCGCTATGCCGAAGCGGGCAAGAAACTCCTTGCCGGTGATGTGCGGCGGCAGCCCCTTCGCCTCGCCGACCCCGAGATTGGTCGAGGGCTCGCGGAAATAGAGCGGCATCAGCTGGCCGTGAATGTCGGTCACATGCACCAGCGTGACGTTGCCGAGCGGCTCGAAGGCCAGCAATTCCTTCTCGGTCAGGCGTTGCTGGGCAACCGCTCGGCCGAGGCCCGATCCCACACCGCTCGAGAGTGCCGCCGTTGCCGCAGCCACCTGAATGAATTCGCGGCGAGAGATCATGCGCAATGCTCCTGCGTGCTCAACGTGTCAGTTGCGCACCGACGGCGTCTCGACCGGTAACCCGATTCCGCGCCAGGCGACGTAGAGTTCGAGCGCAAGGAATTCGTCCGACAGCGGCTTGAACGGCTCGGCGCGCACGTCGAACATGCAGCCTTCGAAGCGTTCATGCAGCGGCACCAGGCGCTGGTCGCGCAACCGATAGGTCGGGAAACCGTTGGTTTGGCCCTGGCTCAGGAAGTCGGCGCGCATGAACTTGCCGTTGTTGCGCTCGTGGCAGGATTCGCAGGCGAGATCGAGCTGGCCATAGCGCGTGTAATAGATCTGCTTGCCGCGCTCGAACCACGGCGACATCGGGCCATCGGTCTTCACCGTCACCGGCATGCCGTGCGACTGGTATCGTACGAAGGTGGTCATGTCGGTCAGTTCCTGGGATTTGAACTTCCAGGGCTCCGCCTTCATGTGCTCGGTGCGGCAGATGTTGATGCGCTGCTCGAGATTGACCGGCTTCTTCAGCTTGTCGTCCCATTTCGGCATGGTGGCGCCGACGCCCTTCATGCTGGTCTCGGCTTCGCCATGGCAGCTCATGCAGGATTTGCCTTCACTGCCCTCGACCTTCTTCCAGACGTCCGCCGCCCGCTCGACGGCGAGAAAGCCCGGATTTTCTAGATCGTCGTCCTGCAGCGCACGGGTCTCCTTGCTGCGAAACTCGTAGCCGGAGATGATGGTCTTGAAGACGTGGCCGGGCGGCGCCGGGATGCCCTTGCGCTCGGCATCCTGCGCGAGCGCGACCGTCGCAATTGATGCGACGGCCACGATCGCAGCAGCTATCCCAACATGTCGCGGCGCCATTCGAGCCCTCCCTCAATGCGCGATGCGCATCACGCCTTGAGCGCGATCTTCTCTTCAGCCGTGATCACCGTGCCGTCGTCGTCGGTCCAGGAGAACTTGAACGTTCCCGCCTCGTCGATTCTGGCGTCGAACTGGATGTAGGGGTTGGCGGAGATCGCCGGCTCCAGCGCGCAGGAGAACACCGGCTTGCCGTTGAACTCGCAGGCGAACTTGTTGATGATCTTGCGTGGAATGGTCTTGCCCTGCGCATCCTTGCGCTGGCCCGACTCCATGATATGCGAAACCAGGGTCTTGATCTGGACGACCTCGCCCTTGGCCGCTTCCTTTGGAAGCTTGATGCGCGGTTTATCTGCCATCTTTCCTCTCCTGCACCCTTAGCCGCCGCAGCCGCCGATTGTGACCTTCACGATCTTCTGCTCCGCGAACAGCGACCCGTCGCTCATCTTCGCGATCGCAACCACGTTCTGGGTGGTCGCGAGCCGGATCCGGATCGATGCTTCCGCCTTGCCCGACAGTGGCGTGAAGGACAGGGTTGCGACGCCGGCATTCGGGTTGCCGTCCGCGATAATCATGACTTCCTTGACGTAGGAGTCGGCGGTCATCGAACTCTCGATGTTGATCGAGAGCGGCACGGTATTGCCATTCTCCGCGATCTCAGGCAGGTCGAGCGAGATCTTGCCTTTGGCAGGTTGCTTGCCGCCGGTGAATTTCTCGATCCACTTCGCCGCGTCGTTCGTCACCTCCGCGTCGGCTGCCATGGGCATCAAGGTCAGCACGACAAAGCCGCCTCCGAGCGCAAAAGCCTGCCGTCGATTGATGGCTTTCATTCCTGCTCCTTCTCGCCGTCAGTTCAGCGTCTTGAGAAATGCGATGACGTCCTCGACCTGCGCGGCCGTCAGGATGGATTTGCCGACGAATTCCGGGCGCACCCGGCTCAGGCCGTCGTTCTTGAAGAACGCCGGCATGACCGTGTTGGTGAAGATGCGCTTGGGATCGGCAACGATGAGGCGCAACTGCGCCTCGTTGTAGCGGCCGGCCACGCCGTCGAGCGACGGACCGAACTCGCCGTGGAATTCCTCGGATTTCAGGCTGGTGACCTGATGGCAAGCCAGGCAGTTGCCGAGCGTGCGCGTCAAAAACACCTTCTTGCCGGCCCCGGCATTACCGGGCGTGCCAGTCAATGACTTCGGAAGCGAGTCGTTGACGACATCGAGCTTGATCGGCTCCACAGCCGATTGCTGGGCAAGCGCGCCGCCTGCCGACAGACACAGTGCAAACGCAGCCACAAGCGAGCGCCGCATGTTTCCTACCCTCATGACGGGTTACGCCCGCCTTTGATGACGATGGACTAACAATCCATCAAATTCATCTATTACGATATGTTGATGCAATCGAATGCGTCAAGCGAAATTCGCAAGACGCTCTTCGCTATCCATTTGCGGCGAGGAAATCCCGGAACGAGCCACGCTCATAGGCCCGTTCCCGCACGAAGCGAAACATCGCCAGGAAATGCGGCGGCTTGAGATAACCCGGTGCCCGCGCAACTTCGCGTGCGGCCGCTTCCTTCGCTTCGATTCCATCGGACGACTGCGGGAAGAACTGGAACGTCGGGGTGAATCTGATCCCGTATTTCTGCGCGAGGTCCTTCTCGGACAATTCCTCGCGATCGAAATCCGTGACCTTGCGGGAGCCGACCAGATTGAGCTGCAGCACTTCGAAATTGTCGCGGATATATTTCGAGATTCCGGCATCGGCGAAATTCGTCAAGTGGGTCTCGCGGCAGTAGGGGCAGCCGCGCAACTCCCACATGACGGCGAGGCGCTTGCCGTTTGCTGCAGCACTGTCGAGGTCCTCACGCAGATCGAGGAAGCTCTGAAGAAACCACGGCTCGTGGTAGAGCCCGTCTTCTCCGAGCGCAGGCTCTGCCACGGCCGGACCGCAGCCTGCAGCAATGGCAGCGCCCGATGTCAAAACGAGAAAGCTGCGCCTTGTGGGCGCGCTAGAGGTCACCGGGGTTTTGCGCTCAGGAAGATCTTGCGTATCGGTCATTTTTATTATGATATTCAAATACAAGAATATGACAACGGATTTCGATCTTGCGCTGCATCATCGCCCTGCTGACATGGCTGGCTTCGACCGCGCTCGTTCTCGGCGCGGAGGCCGGCAAGCCGCCCGATTTCGCATCCGCAATGGGGACGATCACGGCGAATCTGCGCACCGCGGCGAGCTATGCGCGTACCGGAAACGTTGCACTTGCGCAGATCGAGGCCGACGAGGCGATGGCCGCGTGGAAGCGGGTTGGACCAGCCGGTCCCCTGCCTGCCTACGCGCCGGCCGAAGTGTTGGACTTTCTCAGCCGGGGGCGCGAGCGGCTCACGGCCGTCACCCATGCACTGGACAGCGGAGACACGGTCGGCGCGGGCCGGGAGCTGCTTGCGCTTCGCCACTCCTTTCATGAGTTCAGGCGTCGCTCGGGCCTCTACGATCTCGGCGACTGCGTTTTCGAGATTGCGCCGGCGATGGAAAAGCTGCGTGCTGCAGCCACGCGGTATGGCGAGCATCCGGCGGCTGCGAACGCCGAGGACATCGTCGCCGCGGCAAGCGCATTCCGCGATCGTTTGCAGCGCTGCAACGAATGGGCAAGTCCCGAGATCGCCGAGAAGAGCGAGTTCCGCCGCCTGATTGACGGCGCGATCGCGAGCAGCGGCGAGATCGCGCATGCGGCAATGGCTGGCGACGGGCCGCTCGTGCATCGTTACGTGATCGAGTTGCAGTCCTACGCCCAATTGCTCGATTTCCGCTTCGGCTGAATGTCAGCCGATGCTGGTGAGGCCGGGGAATCGCTCTAGCAACCATTCCGACACCGCCGGCATCAGGCCGCTCAGGAACATCAGGCCGGTCATGACCAGGAAGATGCCCATCGTCTTCTCGACCAGGCCGAGATGCCGCGCGCGCGCCCGAGCAGCGTGATGAAACGACCGGTGAAGGCGGCCGCGATCAGGAAGGGGATGCCGGTGCCGACCGAATAGGCCAACAGCAGCAGCGCCCCTCGCCCCGTCGTGTCCTCCGAACCCGCCATCAGCAGGACCGCGGCGAGAATGGGACCTGCGCAGGGTGTCCAGCCGAACGCGAACGCCAGACCCATGACGAATGCTCCCGCCACGCCGGCCGGCCGGTTGCCGACCTGCACCGTCGCGCTGCGATAGAGCAACGGAATCCTGAGCACACCCAGGAAATGCAGGCCCATCACGATGATCAGCCCCCCGGCGACGATGCCGAGCGTCGACAGATGCGCCGAAATGAACCGCCCCGCGAGCGACGCGGTCGAGCCGAGCGCGACGAAGACCAGCGAAAAACCTGCGACGAACGCCAGTGCCGAGATCAGGACGCGCGGCCGCAGATCAAGCCTGTCTTCGGACAGATCCGTGACCGAAACGCCGGCCATGTAGCAAAGGAAGGGCGGCACCAGGGGCAGGATGCAGGGCGACAGAAACGACAGCAGACCTGCGATAAAGGCCGCGCCAAGCGTGACGTCCAAGGTCATTTGGCCTCATCCATAGCACACATACGAATTTAATGATATAAAGCGTCCAGGAAGTCCAGAGACCCGTCACCCCAATGAAACGAATCCTCGCACAGCTCGCAGTCACTGTCGGGCTCGTGCTGCCCCCGACGGAATCGCGCGCGGCCGAGCTCATCATGTTCGAGCGGCCCGGCTGCGTGTGGTGCGCGCGCTTCGATGCCGAAATCGCACCGATCTATGCCAGGACGGAGGAAAGCCAGGCCGCACCGCTGCGCCGGGTCGACCTGAACAGCCCCCTGCCCGCCGATCTCGCCGGAATCGATCCCGGCGTTTTCACGCCGACCTTCGTCGTGGTAAAGGAAGGCCGCGAGATAGGACGTATTCGCGGCTATCCGGGGGATACCTTCTTCTTCGGCCTGTTGGACCGGATCTTGTCCGACACAGGATCGAAGCCAGGAAGAACGTAACCGCTCTCGAAGACTTTGCTCAGGGGAATTTGACGCGATGACATTGCCGAAGCTGAAGGAGATCGAGGCTCCGCCGAGCTCGAGCAGATGATCGAAAAGGCGCGCGAGGCCAGCGACATGCTCAAGGCGCTGTCGCACGAGTCGCGATTGCTGCTGCTCTGCATCCTCGCCGAGGGCGAGAAATCCGTGACCGAGCTCGAACAGTTCCTGGGCGAGCGGCAGTCGACCGTCTCGCAGCAACTTGCGCGGCTGAGGCTCGACCGGCTGGTGACGACCCGTCGCGACGGTAAAGCGATTTACTACAGTCTCGCCAACGAGGACGTCCGCAAGATACTGACGACCATCTACGACGTGTTCTGTGAGCCGGTCCGCCGACGGCGCCGGTAGTTTTCCGCGCTGGATTTTGGTAACTCCCCGGCGCAGACTGACCGTAACGCAGAACCACATCGTCAGGAGGAATGCTCAATCCGTCGACCATAGCATTCGCATGCGGACTTGCCGCCGGCGCCGTCCTCGGTGTTGCCGGCCGCGCAGGCCGTTTCTGCACGCTCGCGATGCTCGAGGATGCGTTCTTCGGATCGGACTATCGCCGGCTGAAATCCTTTGCACTCGCCGCAGCCGTGGCGCTGCTGGCAACGCAGGCGCTCGCAACATTCGGTGTCGTCGACCTGTCGCGGTCGATCTATCTCACGACATCGATCGGGCTTGGTGGAGCGATCATCGGCGGACTGATGTTCGGCGTCGGCATGGCTCTGGTCGGCACCTGTGGCTTCGGCACACTGGTGCGCGTCGGCGGCGGCGACCTGCGAGCCATCGTGGTCTTTCTCGTGCTCGGCCTGTCGGCGCTCGCGACCATGCGGGGCATCACCGGCATGCTGCGCGTGAGGCTGATCGAGCCGTTGTCGCTGCGCCTCTCCGAAGGCAGTGACCAGACGCTGACATCGCTTTTGGGCGCCGGGAGCACGATGCGTGCAATCCTCGTCGTGTCCATTGCAGGCGCTCTCGCCTTCTGGGCACTCGCAGATGGCAAGGTTATCCGATCGCCACGGCTATTGACGTCCGGGCTTGCAGTCGGTGGCGCGATCGCGTTCGGCTGGTTTGCGACGGGATGGCTCGCGGACGACGAGTTCGACCCCGCCCGCGTCTCCTCGCTCACTTTTGTCGCCCCTCTTGGCGACACCATCCTCTACATCGCCACTTTCTCTGGCGCGCGCCTGAATTTCGGCATCGGCTCCACTGCAGGCGTGGTCGCGGGCTCTTTCGCCGCGGCACTGCTGGCGCACGGCTTCCGATGGGAGGCGTGCGACGATGCTCGCGAATTGAAGCGTCATATGACCGGCGCGCTTCTGATGGGCATCGGTGGGATCATGTCGATGGGGTGCACCATCGGTCAGGGTCTGACCGCGTTCTCGACCCTTGCGGTTTCGGCGCCGGTAACGATGCTGGCTATCGCCTACGGAGCACGACTGGGACTTGAGTTCACGATGACTGGCGAGTGGTTGCCGGCAGTGCGCAAGCTGTTCGGCGCCTCGACCTAGGGGCCCTCTCCCGCCCGCGAGGGCCGGTCGAAGAGCGGGTCAAGCATGTGTCATGAAGCCCGACGACGGCAGGTTGAAATGAGCGCGCAAGACCGGGGAGACCGCTCGGGGCGGCGCCGGCGCCGGCCCGCGCTTTACCCTGCGCGCGCGAAGGGCAGCGCCCCTGAGATCCAATTATGAGAGTGGCGGGCAACTTAGAGGAAGTGAAACCCACATGCTTGCGAACCAAGCGGCAACGGACGTTCAGAATGCGGCTGCTACCGCCATTCAGAGCCGCAGATCGAAAGCAACAAAAATCTCATGGAATATCAATGCGTTAAATTGGCTGGGGCGGGAGGGATCGAACCTCCGAATGGCGGAATCAAAATCCGCTGCCTTACCGCTTGGCTACGCCCCAACGCGCCGATTGAAGGCAACGCCGGTCTATAGGGTGAGTCCCGCCATTTCAACAGGGCGGAGGGCGAAAACGCACGAAACCGGTGGGATGATGAAGCTGCTCTTATCGATGAGCGCCGCTGCGGGGGCCGAAACTGACCGCGCGATGTCCGTTCGGACAGTTGAGAGCCTGCCGGTTTCATGGGATGACAATTCGCAAACGCCTCGTCGGGAGTAACGCCATGACCTACCGTGCGCCGATCAACGATATCCTCTTGTCCCTCAATCACGGTGCGGGGCTTGCGGCCGCCGTCGAGGCCGGCCACTACGGCGATTTCGATGGCGACATCACCGCTGCGGTATTGGAAGAAGCCGCAAATTTGCCTCCGATGTGCTGGCGCCGCTGAACAAGGTCGGCGATGAGCACGGCATCAAGCTCGACAACGGCAAGGTGACCACTGCTCCCGGCTGGCCCGACGCTTACCAGCGCTGGACCGCCGCGGGGTGGAACGCGGTGTCCGGGCCGGAAGCGTTCGGCGGCCAGGGCCTGCCGCTCGCGATCAACGCCGCCTGCACCGAGATCTGGAGCGCATCGAATGTCGCCTTCGGCCTCTGCCCGCTGCTGACGCTGTCCGCGATCGAAGCGCTCGATGCCCATGGCAGCGCCGAGCTGAAGAAGATCTATCTCGAGAAGCTCGTCACCGGCGAATGGACCGGCACGATGCAACTCACCGAGCCCAACGCCGGCTCCGACGTCGGCGCGCTGCGCACCCGCGCCGAACGCGCTGGTGACGGAACCTACCGCATCAAGGGCACCAAGATCTTTATCACCTACGGCGAACACGATATGACCGACAACATCGTGCATTTCGTGCTCGCGCGATTGCCTGATTCCCCTGCCGGTACCAAGGGCATCTCGCTGTTCCTGGTTCCGAAATTCATGGTCAATGCGGACGGCTCGCTCGGCGCGCGCAACGACATCCATGCAAGCGGCGTCGAGCACAAGCTCGGCATGCACGCCTCGCCGACCTGCACCATGACGATGGGCGACAAGGGCGGCGCGATCGGCTTTTTGATCGGCGAGGAAAACGCCGGCATGCGCTGCATGTTCACGATGATGAACCAGGCCCGGCTCGGCGTCGGCCTCGAGGGCGTCGGCATTGCCGATCGTGCCTATCAGCAGGCACTGGCCTATGCGCAGGAGCGCAAGCAGGGCAAGGCGGTCGGCCACAAGGGCGACGGGATGGATCCGATCATCGTGCATCCCGACGTCAAGCGCATGCTGATGCAGATGCGCGGCATGACGGCGGCGGCGCGCACCATCTGCTACGCCACCGCGGTCGCGCTCGACGTCTCGGTGCGCGCCAAGGACGCCAAGGTCCGTTCCGACGCCGCTGCACGCGGCGCGCTGCTGACTCCGATCGCGAAGGCGTTCTCCACCGACATCGGCAACGAGGTCGCCTATCTCGGCGTGCAGATCCATGGCGGCATGGGCTTCATCGAGGAGACCGGCGCCGCGCAGCATTACCGCGATGCCCGCATCACCTCGATCTATGAAGGCACCAACGGCATCCAGTCGATCGACCTCGTCACCCGCAAGCTCGGCGCCAATGGCGGCGCTTCGGTGTGGGCGCTGCTCGACGAGCTCGATGCGACCATCAAGCAGGTAGAGACCTCCAACGATCCGGCATTCGGCACCACAGGCGCCAAGCTGCGCGATGCCCATGCCGCGCTCGAGCGCAGCAGCAAATGGCTGCTCGAGCGGCTCGCCTCCGCGCCGAACGATGCGCTGGCCGGCGCGACGCCCTATCTGCGACTGTTCGGCGCTACGCTCGGCGGCTGCATGCTCGCCGGCGAGGCGCTCGCTGCCAAGGCAAGCGGCGAAGCCGAGCCGCAGCGCTACGTCGCATTGGCACGCTTCTTCGCCGAGAACATCTCCGTGCAGGCGCCGTCGCTGGAGAAGACCGTGACCGAAAGCGCCGAGGCGGTGACCGGCGCGGACGCGGTGCTGGCGGGGTAAGACAACAGATCTCTTCGCTGTCATTGCTGTGTTCGTAGCACAGGCGTTTTCACGAACACGTTGCACCTCATACACTGCCGTCGTCCCTGCAAAAGCAGGGACGACGATGGGATCGTGCTCGATTCAACCTGTCAAACAGCTCGTTCGGTGTCATCGCCCGGCTTGACGGGCGGGGCGCTCCTTGCGCGGAGCCGACCGCTGCTTTTTTGGTGGGGCCGGCTCGGTCGGACGCGTGATCGGAAACGTCTTGCGCATGTGCGCGGCCAGCATTGCACAATAATCAGTGGCGAAACGGGGCAAGGGACGCCGCTTGTCCCAAGAAATGGTCAGCGGCTCTTGCAGCACGCGGCGCCGATGCATGAGACCGACAATTCTTACGTCGTAGCGCCAGCACTGAAGTTGGGAAGGAACGATTGCTATGCCGTGCCCTGCCTCGGCGAGCGCCAGCAAGGTGTGCGGGCTGCGGCTTTCGAACATGATCGTCGGCTTCAGTCCGGACATGCGGCTTGCTGCATCGAAGGCACGGCGAAATCCGAACCCGCTGTCCAGCAGCAGCAACGGAAGCCCGGCGAGGTCGGCGATCTCGATGCTACGACGCGGACCAAGTGGCATCGCGGGATGGCAGGCCGCCAGCAACTGCACAGGTCCAAGTGGAAGGCTGCCGAAGTGCTGGTCGTCCAGCCTGACCGCGTGCAGCAGGTTCTGGCCGAGATGGATTTCTCCGCGTTCGAGCATCGTCAATATTTCGCTGCCGGTGCCCTCCCTGATCCTGATCTCGACCTTGGGATATCGCTCCGCGTATCGGTGGAGAAATGGCGACAACACGCTCTCGATGTGCTGCGGCGACGCGCCGATCCTGAGAACCCCGGTGTCGCCTTGGCGGAGCAGCTGAGCCTGCTCTTTCAGCGAACTGACGCTGCTGAGCAGCAGCCGGCAGCCCGCAATCAACTGCTCGCCTTCACCGGTCAACAGCAGCCGGCGCCCGACGCGATCGAACAGCCGCAGGCCGAGTTCCTGCTCGAGAGCGATGATCTGCCTGGACAAAGCGGGCTGGGCGACGCGCAACCGCACCGCTGCCTTTGAGACCGTGCCGAGTTCGGCCACGGTCACGAACGTGAGGGCCTGTCGAAGGTTCATACCCCTTTATATCATTCGGGCATAAGATTTGAGAGAATATATGCATTGGACATACAGAGTGCGCTGTGGAGAGTCCTCTCAGGCTACGGCTTGCGGCACTGGCATCAGGAGGACCGCATGAATTCGCGATGCAAGATCGGTCTGGTCATGTTGACGTGCACAGCCTTCGGCGCGCTCGGCAACGAAGCGCTCCACGGCGAAGCAAGACAGCCCGCCTATCTGATCGGCCAGATCGACGTGACCGATCCCGATGGTTACGCGAAGGAGTATCTCCCCAAGGCGAGGCAGATCATCAAGGCACATGGCGGGAAGCTGGTTGCGGCCGCGGGCGCGGCGGCAACCGGTTCGCAAGTCGTTGCCGTTGACGGCGATCCGCCGAAGCGCGTCGTCATCTATATGTATCCGAGCATGGAGGCGCTTTGGGCCTGGCGAAACGATCCAGCCTATGTGCAGGTTCGAGCCGTCGGCGAGAAATATGCCAGGTACCGCACATTTGCGGTCGAGGGTTCTGTCCCGAATTAACTCTGATCGCGCCGTCGATCGCGGCGACCGGCAACGCGCATCGCCTAGTTTCGAAACACCAGGCAGCGGCCGCCGATCGCCTCGAGTCGTGCGCAGAGCTGATTGGCGCGCTCACGGGTCGTCTCGGCGACCCGGAGCAGATACCAGGTGGCCGAGCCCGGCCCGGCCATATGCGATCTCAGAACAAGCGGCGCGCGATCGCCGAGCACGGGCGCAAATCGTTTCTGAAGTTGCTGGTAGTCGGCGAGGACCCCGGATTGCGACGGGCCGCCGGCCAATTGAAGGCCCCAAGGACCCCACGCGGCTTGCTCTGCGAGTGTCACGGATTGCTTTGGAGCCGCAGGTAGCGCCCTGATCAGCAGGCCGCGCACGATGTCACCGCAGGCCAGCGCAGCGTCGGTGTGGACCCGGTCCTCCACCGAATTCTGCGCCCATTCCTCGGCTGACTTGCCGGTGATGATCATGACATAGGCGCGGGTTTCGCCCGGCAGGTTGCCGCGCCCCGCCAGCCAATCCTGAACGCGCCGCGGGCCGCCATTATAGGCAGCCGCCGCGAGGCCGAGATTGCCGAACTGCGCGCGCAGCTCGCGGAGCCAGCGTGCCGACTCCTGCAACGCAGGCAAAGGCTCGAACGGATCAGCCAGCCCGCGCCAACGCGCGGTGCCGGGCATGAACTGGGCGATCCCCTGAGCACCGGCCCGGCTGACCGAATTCGGATCGAAATTGCTTTCCTGCCAGATCAGCCGGACCAAGAAATCCGGCGGCAGGCCGTTCTCCAATGCGGCTTCCTCCAACGCCTTGCAATATTGCTGCGGCCCATCAAGCTTCGGACCCGCTGGTGCTGGCGCCGAAGACGGAGCGGATGAGGATTGCCGGTCCGCGCCCGCCGATCGGCCTCGCCGCTGTTCTCTCCGACAGTCGGATTCGGACGAGCGGTTTCAGTTTGCACTGGCTCGGCGTGTTGCCCGGTCGGCGTCAGCGCCGGATTGCCGATCGGTTCTGCGCCGGCCACGCGGACGCACAGCAGCAGGCAAGCCGAGCCGATGGCCGCTCGTCGAAATCGATGAAACCGCCGCGGCCTGAAAAGCGACTGCATGAAGCGATCATCAAAACGGAGTATGTGTCCGCGCGATCATAGCATCGGTGCCGCCTGGCGGGCGGAAAATCTGCCGCTTACAAGCTGCCGACGATCGATGCGCGGCGGGACAGCTCGATCCAGTTGCCGTCGGGATCGAGGATCATGGAGATCCGCGCGACCTCGCCGAGCGTTACCGGCGCGAGGCCCTCGCGCACGCCCTTGGCGCGCAGCTCGTCATGCACGGTGTCGATGTCGGCAACCTGCAACGTGATGTACCGCCAGCCGCGCGCCTGCCGGGTTTGATCGACACTCGCGGCGCGATCTTCCCTGAGCAGGATCAGACTGTCGCCGAGGCGAAAGGCCGGGCCGCCCGACCAGGATTGCTCAGCGAAGCCGAGGATGTCGCCGTAGAACCTGCGGTGCGCGGCGAGGTCGCGCACTGCCATCGCGACCGCGATCCCGGTGATGCCGTCGTGTCCGGGCGCGACGAGACAAACGCTGTTGCCGTCGGGGTCGGCCATGCGCCGCGGCGCCGCAATTCCCTCACGCGCGACGATCAGCTCGCGATAGCCGCTCGGTGCCGCATCGGGCAGCGGCTCGACATGATGGTTGAGCTTGATGACCGAACCGTGCGCGTCGTGCCGGTACTGCTTCTGCCCGCGCCGGATCGGCAGCACATGATCGAAGCGCAGCCCGGCATCCTGCTGCCAGAACCGCAGCATCGGCTCGAGATTGTTGGTCGAGAGGCCGACGTCGATGACATTCTTTGCCAGTTGCATTTGCCTGCAGCCCTCACACATAGTTCCGCGACGGACCGGACCAGCTATGCGGGGATCAGGACCTCCGCGCAAGCACCAAGACATCCCCGATCCCGACGCAGTCACTCCAGTGAGGACCGAAATGCCTGCGAGCCTCGTTCAGACCTTTCGAGCTTTTGCGTACAACAATGCCTGGGCCAATCATCGCCTGCTCACGGCATGCGCCAGCCTCAACCAGGCGGAGTTCGCGGCGGCCCGGACCGGCTTCTTCCCGAGCCTGCAGGCGACGCTGAACCATATCCATGTCATCGATCTCTTCTATGTCGACGCGCTCGAAGGCGGCTGGCTCGGGCCGAGGGCGTGGGCCAATGAAGTTCCCTACCCGTCGGTCGCGGCATTGCAAGGCGCGCAGCGCGCAATCGACCAGCGGCTGATCGTGCACTGCGATGCGC
This sequence comes from Bradyrhizobium viridifuturi, assembly GCF_001238275.1. Lineage (GTDB taxonomy): Bacteria > Pseudomonadota > Alphaproteobacteria > Rhizobiales > Xanthobacteraceae > Bradyrhizobium > Bradyrhizobium viridifuturi. Next base: position 55,152 of record NZ_LGTB01000045.1, on the reverse strand, counting down.
TGACGCCGGGCCGGCTCGATGAAGTGGTGAAGGTCAATCGCGACACATCGGTACAGACCGAGCGGCGTGACCGCCTGCTGATGCATCTGTTCCAGCACCAGATCCATCATCGCGGCCAGGCCCACGCGATGCTGTCCGAAACCACGGTCAAGCCGCCGCAGCTCGACGAATTCTTCGCCGCCGGCGAAGCCCCGCTCCGGGAAGCCGAGTTCAGGGAGCTCGGCTGGAGCGAGGCCACCGTGTGGGGCGGCTGAGAGCTCTGCGCGCAACGCCATTGCGGAATGGTTCCCATTTCGGAACGAGGCCTTGAAACAGCCCGTCTCCACGCTCACCTCAGGTGAAACGTGGGGAACTCTATCAATGCCTTTTGCCAATCACCGGGGCCAGCGCATCCATTACACCGTCGAAGGATCCGGGCCGCTGATCGTACTGCAGCACGGCCTGCTGCTCGACGCGGCGAGCTGGAAGCAATGCGGCGTGGTCGACGCGCTTGCGGATCGCTTCCGCGTGGTCTGCGTCGATTCGCTTGGACACGGCTTGAGCGACAAGCCCGCCGATCCCGAGTTCTATGATCAGGCGCAGCGCGCCGGCGATATCGTTGCCGTGATCGACGATCTCGGCGACGAGCGCGCCCATGTGGTCGGACACTCGATGGGCGGCTGGGTCGCGGTCGGCGTCGCCCGGTTTTCCCGGCGCGGCTGGCATCGCTGGCGATCGGCGGCTGGGACTTTCTCACCGGACTCCCGCGCGGCAACGCCGGCCCGCTGACCTATGGCGCCTTCATCACCTTTGCCCGCCGCACGGTGCCCGAGCTCGCCGAATGGGTGACGCCCGATCTCGAAGGCGGCGTGCGCGCCTGCTTCGACGCGCTCGGCCAGGTCGACGGCGCCAAGGACGCCGTGCTGTCCTCGCGCGTGCCGGTGCTGCTGTGGAACGGACAGGACGACGGACCGCATGCGCCGATGCAGCGCTTTGCCGCGGAGAACGGCCTGTATGCGATGTCGGTCCCCGGCGATCATCTCGGTGCGCTCCTGCAGCACGGCGCGGCGATCGGCCGCGGCATCGGCTCGTTTGTCGGACGCGGCTGAGCGGACACGTCTGGGATCGTGCGACAGCATCCCGTTGGCTGGCCCGCGGATCGCGAAATTCCGGTTGACTGCATTGCGCTGTCGTCATGCTCGCGCAGGGGGAAAAGCGGCCTCGAACACCCCTGAACGCTTGGGGCCTGCGCGGGATCATGTAGGATAGCGGCATGACTCCGCCCGGCGACGCCGCCGGCCGACCCTGGGACCGCTTGATGACCGCGCATGTCATAGTCACCGACGAAGTCGCCACACGCGTGATCCGGCTGCGCAGGCCCGAAAAGAAGAACGCGATCACCCAGGAGATGTTTCGCGCGATCAGCGACGCGATCGACAAGGCGCAGAACAATCCGAAGATTCGCTGCCTGATCATCACCGGCGGCTCCGGCGTCTTCACCGCCGGCAACGACATCGAGGACCTGCTCGCGCAGGGCACCTCGGCCGGCGAGGCGCCGCCCGCCTCCGACCTCGTCAAGTTCCTGTATTCGTTGGCCCACAATGTGAAGCCTATCATCGCCGCGGTCGACGGCGTCGCGATGGGCATCGGCACCACGATGCTGTTTCACTGCGACTATGTGCTGGCCAGCAAGACCGCGCTGTTCTCGACGCCGTTCTCCAATTTCGGCCTGGTGCCGGAAGGCGCCTCCAGCCTGTTGATGCCGCGCATGATGGGCCACCAGCGCGCCTTCGCGATGCTGGTGATGGGCCGCACCATGTCGGCCGACGCGCCCGCGTCGCCGGCTTCGTCAACACCGTGGTGGCGCCGGGCCATGCCGAGGTCGAGGCGCACAAGGTCGCGCGCGAGATCTGTGCGCTGCCGGCGGAGGCGGTGGCAACCTCGCGGCGCCTGATCCGGCTGCCGCCGGAGGACGTCACCCGTCGCATCGAGCAGGAGAACCACCTGTTCAGCGAGCGGATGCGCTCCAACGAAGCGATCGCCGCGTTCAAGGCATTCATGGCGCGCCCCAAAGATTGAACGAAGCGCCGGAATTGAAACGAAGCGTCGCAAAATTGTAGTGGCGTCGCGCCATGATCGTGTGTTCCATAGACCGGTCATGAGACAGCCCCGCCTTACGCTATTCGCCGCGCTCTGCGCGCTTGGCCTCGCTGCGACTGGCCCTTGCCTGGCGCAGAGTGCCGCAGCGCCGGTGGATTTGCGCATTCTCGCGATCAACGATTTCCACGGCTATCTGCGGCCGCCTCCCGGCGGCATCCGCATCACCGATCCCGCTGATGCGACCAGGAAGATGATGGTGCCCGCCGGCGGATCGGAGCGGATCGCCACCCTGGTCAAGCAACTGCGCGAAGGCCACAAGAACAATATCTTCGTCGCGGCCGGGGACCTGATCGGCGCGAGCCCGTTTCTGTCGGCGATGTTTCATGACGAGCCGACCATCGAGTCGCTCTCGATGATGGGGCTTGCGATCTCCTCGGTCGGCAATCACGAATTCGACGAGGGCAAGAACGAGCTGCTGAGGATGCAGAATGGCGGCTGCCATCCGGTCGACAAGTGCCAGGGCCCGCACCCGTTCACGGGCGCCAAATTCCGCTATCTCGCCGCCTCCACGATCGACAAGGCCACCGGCAAGACGGTGTTTCCGCCCTACGAGATCAAGGAATTCGACGGCATTCCGGTCGCCTTCATCGGCTTGACGCTAAAGAACACGCCGAACCTGGTGTCGCCGGCCGGCGTCGCCAGCCTCGAATTCCGCGACGAGGCCGAGACCGTCAATGCGTTGGTTCCCGAGTTGAAGGCGAAGGGCGTCGAGGCGATCGTGGTCTTGATCCACGAAGGCGGCTTTCCGACCGGCGACTATAATGAATGCCCCGGGATCTCAGGACCGATCGTCGACATCGTCAAGAAGTTCGATCGCGCGGTCGACGTCGTGATCTCCGGCCACACCCATCAGGCCTATGTCTGCGAGATCGACGGGCGGCTCGTCACGTCAGGCGACAAATACGGCACGCTGGTCACCGCGATCGATCTTCAGCTCGATCCGAAGAGCCATGACGTGATCAGCGCCAAGGCCAACAACACTATCGTGAAGATCGGCGGCATCGCCAAGGATCCCGAGCAGAGCGCGCTCCTGGAATCCTATGACCGGCTGGCCGCACCGATCGCCAACCGCGCCGCCGGCTCGGTCACCGAGACGCTCTCGCGCACCCCCGGCGAGACCGGCGAAAGCGTGCTCGGCGATATCGTCGCCGACGCGCAGCTCGCAGCGACCGCTTCGGAGCCGAATGGCGGCGCGGTGATCGCCTTCACCAATCCGGGCGGCGTCCGCACCGACATCGTCAAGCGCGAGGACGGCGCGGTCACCTATGCCGACATCTTCGCAAGCCAGCCGTTCCGCAACCAGCTGGTGACGATGACGCTGAGCGGCAAGCAGCTCAAGGACGTGCTGGAGCAGCAATGGGCCGACCCGAAGCGGCCGCGCGCCCTGCAGGTCTCGAAGGGCTTTGCCTATGCATGGGATGCGAGCAAGGGCGACGGCGCGCGCATCATCGCCGCCCGGATGTCGCTCGACGGCAAGCCGATCGACCCGGCCGCGAGCTACCGCGTCACCGTGAACAATTATCTCGCCGAGGGCGGAGACGGCTTCACCGTGTTCAAGGAAGGAACGGCGCAGCAGTTCGGCATCTACGACGTCGATGCGCTCTATGCCTACTTCAAGGCCAACAGCCCGGTCGGCCCGACGGCCGGAAAGCGCATCGAACGGATCAATTGAGCCGCAACCTGGGCACTCCCTGTCGAGCGGGCGAGCGGAACGATACGGCGAGATCGAAGCTTGGGCCTTTCCGGTGGGCGGGTAACGGCCTAGATTAGGGGTCGTTCGCGAATGATCCTCGGAAACCCGCTGCGCATGTTTCCGGATCATGAGTCCTCGCACGCGCCTCCATTGCGCCGGGAATTTGCATGACCCTGCTTCTGACGCACTCCGCCTGCCTCGATCACCTGACCCCACCCGGACATCCCGAACGCCCCGACCGGCTGCGCGCGGTTGCCGAGGTGCTCGGCGAAGACCGCTTCAAGGCACTGGTGCGCGACCTCGCGCCGGAAGGCGACCTCGACACCGTGCTGCTCTGCAATGGTGAGCACTATGTCGGCGAACTGCGCCACATCGCGCCGACTTCGGGCATGATCTATATCGACGGCGACACCTCGATGTCGCCCGGCACCTGGGAAGCCGTGATGCGCGGCGTCGGCGGCGCGGTGGCCGCCACCGATGCGGTGATGGAGGGCAAGCACCAGAACGCCTTCGTCGCGGTGCGCCCGCCCGGGCATCACGCCGAGAAATCGACGCCGATGGGCTTCTGCTTCTTCGACAATGTCGCGATCGCCGCGCGCCACGCGCAGCGCAAATACGGCATCAAGCGCGCCGCCATCATCGATTTCGACGTCCATCACGGCAACGGCACTCAGGACATCTTCTGGGCCGATCCGACCGTGATGTACTGCTCGACGCATCAGATGCCGCTTTTTCCGGGCACCGGCGCGTCAGGCGAGCGCGGCGAGCACGACACCGTCGTCAACGCACCGCTCGCGCCCGGCGACGGCGGCGCCAAATTCCGCTCCGCGTTCGAGAACCTGATCCTGCCGCAGCTCGAAAAATTCTCGCCCGAACTGGTCGTCATCTCGGCCGGCTTCGATGCGCATCACCGCGATCCCCTGGCCTCGATCAACCTGACGGGCGAGGATTTCGGCTGGGTCACGCGCAAGCTGATGGATCTCGCCGACAAGAGCGCCGGCGGGCGCGTCGTCTCCGTCCTGGAGGGCGGCTACGACCTCGAGGGCCTGAAAGAGTCGGTGGCATCTCACGTCACCGCATTGATGGGCGCCTAAATCCCCGCCACAATACGCCCGCAAAAATTCGATTGATTCTGCGCCGGGGCAAGCATGGCCCGCGACGGGTCATGCTTGGACGACAAGATCCGATCACGGTCTGATCGGCGCACTGGGAACATATAATGGCCGAAAATACTCAAGCCGACGTCAAGAAACTCTCCTTTGAACGCGCGATCGAAGAACTCGAATCGATCGTCAAGCGGCTCGAGGACGGCAAGGTCCCGCTTGAGGAATCGGTCGCGATCTACGAGCGCGGCGAGGCATTGAAGCGGCGCTGTGAGGAATTGCTGCGCCAGGCCGAAGCCCGGGTCGACAAGATCACCACCGACGCCTCCGGCCAGGCAACCGGGACCGAACCGCTCGACGTGCAGTAGCGCCGCAGACCACCGCGACCATGCGACAGGATGTCCGCCACGGCGGGCAATTGTTGCTGCGTATTTCCATTGATTGATCGCGCCGTGGGGTGACCGCGCCGACCCGCGCAGCCGTGAATCGGGCCGTTCCGGACCGGCTAGTTGCCGCTAAAATGGCCAAATTGGAACCCGCTCCAAGCCCCAACCATTGAAAAATATAGGTTTTTCAAGACAACGCATAGGAACCCTGCGCCGCCTATCGGGTTGGCTTTGGTTACGGCTTTGGTGTAATGCTTCCAGTTCTATGGGCATTTGAGGGTGGCGGGCGGCCCGAAGTTTTCGGGCGGCATGCATCTCAAATGGTTCGACAAAACTGAACCGGGACGGGTGAAGAGCGACCAAGGTGATGCGTATCACGTGGTCCAATCCGGAGTGAATCTAGGCTTACAACCAGGCACGGTCTGCCGGGGCGGCACCCAGTGTCTGGCTTTCGCTGCGCGATGTGCGCGCCAACCCATCTCGCGTCGGGCGGTTCGTTCCGACAGGCAAAAATTGGAAATTCGCTGTGACCACATTTAGTAAAACGCCGCTTCTTGACACTATTCACACGCCGGACGACCTGCGCAAGCTGAAGGTCGAACAGGTGCAGCAAGTTGCCGACGAGCTCCGCCAGGAAACCATCGACGCCGTGTCGGTGACCGGCGGCCATTTCGGCGCCGGCCTCGGCGTGGTCGAGCTGACCACCGCAATCCACTACATCTTCGACACCCCGCGCGACCGCCTGATCTGGGACGTCGGCCATCAGGCCTATCCGCACAAGATCCTGACCGGTCGCCGCGACCGCATCCGCACCCTGCGCACCGGCGGCGGCCTCTCCGGCTTCACCAAGCGCACCGAGAGCGACTACGATCCGTTCGGCGCCGCGCACTCGTCGACCTCGATTTCGGCCGGCCTCGGCATGGCCGTGGCGCGCGATCTCTCCGGCGGCAAGAACAACGTTATCGCCGTGATCGGTGACGGCGCGATGTCGGCGGGCATGGCCTACGAGGCCATGAACAACGCCGGCGCGATGAACTCGCGCCTGATCGTGATCCTCAACGACAACGACATGTCGATCGCGCCGCCGGTCGGCGCGATGAGCGCCTATCTGTCGCGCCTCTACTCCGGCAAGACCTACCGCTCGCTACGCGAGGCCGCCAAGCAGATCAACAAGCGCCTGCCGAAGATCCTCGCCAACCGCGCCAACCGCGTCGAGGAATATTCCCGCGGCTTCATGATGGACGGCGGCACGCTGTTCGAGGAGCTCGGCTTCTACTATGTCGGCCCGATCGACGGTCACAATCTCGACCATCTGCTGCCGGTGCTGAAGAACGTCCGCGACATGGAGACCGGGCCGATCCTGGTCCATGTCGTGACCCAGAAGGGCAAGGGCTACGGTCCGGCGGAAGCGTCCGCCGACAAGTATCACGCCGTCGTCAAATTCGACGTCGCGACCGGCACCCAGGCCAAGGCCAAGCCGAACGCGCCAGCCTACCAGAACGTGTTCGGCCAGAGCCTCGTCAAGGAAGCGCAGAAGGACGACAAGATCGTCGCCATCACCGCGGCGATGCCGTCGGGCACCGGCGTCGACATCTTCAACAAGGCGTTCCCGGACCGCACCTTCGACGTCGGCATCGCCGAGCAGCACGCGGTGACCTTCGCCGCGGGCCTCGCCACCGAAGGCTACAAGCCGTTCTGCGCGATCTACTCGACCTTCCTGCAGCGCGGCTATGACCAGGTGGTCCACGACGTCGCGATCCAGAGCCTTCCGGTCCGCTTCGCGATCGACCGTGCCGGCCTGGTCGGCGCCGACGGCGCGACCCATGCTGGTTCGTTCGACAACGCCTATCTCGGCTGTCTGCCCAACATGGTGATCATGGCCGCCGCCGACGAGGCGGAAATGGTCCACATGGTGGCGACCCAAGTTGCGATCAACGATCGTCCGAGCGCGCTGCGCTATCCCCGCGGCGAAGGCCGCGGCGTCGAGATGCCGGAAGTCGGCGTTGCCCTGCCGATCGGCAAGGGCCGCATCGTCCGCGAGGGCAAGAAGGTCGCACTGCTGTCGTTCGGCACCCGCCTCGCCGAGTGCGAGAAGGCCGCCGACGAGCTCGCCGCCCATGGCCTCTCCGCCACCATCGCCGATGCGCGCTTCATGAAGCCGCTCGACGAAGAGATGATCATGAAGCTCGCCCGCGACCACGAGATCCTGATCACAATCGAGGAAGGCTCGATCGGCGGCTTCGGCTCGCATGTCATGCAGTTCCTGTCCGACAACGCGATGCTCGACAGCGGCATGCTCAAGTTCCGCTCGATGATCCTGCCCGACGTGTTCCTCGACCATGACACGCCGGCAGCGATGTATGCCCGCGCCGGTCTCGACGCCAAGAGCATCGTTGCCAAGGTGTTCGAAACCCTCGGCAAGGACTACAAGACCGAGACCGTCAAGCTCGCGTAATCGTTTCGGGCAGCACGAGCATTTCCGGTTCTGATTGGATCAGAACCGGAGCTCCGGTTTCCTGTTCGCGCGAAACGCCATAGCACCGGCAAGTCCATGAGAATCTATCTGGCAGGTCCTGACGTATTCCTGCCGGATGCCGTGGAGATCGGCCGCCGCAAGGCGGAGGTTTGCGCCTATCACGGGCTGACCGGGCTGTATCCGCTCGACAACAGCATCAATCCCACCGTCGCCGGCGCCTCGCTCACCATCTTCAAGAGCAACGAGGCGATGATGGAGTCTGCCGACGCCATCATCGCCAATTTGACGCCGTTTCGCGGCCCCAGTGCCGACGCAGGCACCGTCTACGAACTCGGCTACATGGCGGGACGCGGCAAACTGTGCTTCGCCTATTCGAACGATCCCACGTCCTACGCTAACCGCGTGGCGCGGCTCGGCCAGGTCGTGCCGGCATCCGACGGACGCCTGATCGACGCGGAGGGCCTGACGGTGGAAGAGTTTGGATTGCCGGACAATCTGATGATGATGCACGCGCTGGATCTGCACGGCAGCCCGCTGGTGACGCCGCGGGAGCCGGCGACCGACCTTTGGCACGACCTCACCTCCTTCGAGGCCTGCGTGCGGCTCGCCGCCGCGCAGCGCCAGCAGAGCGTCATGTGAGCAGGCAGGTGACCAAGGCGGGCGCCAACGACAACGCCACATCCGCCGGTAAGCGCATCGACGTGCTGCTGGTCGAACGTGGCCTGTTCGAAAGCCGGGCACGGGCGCGCGCAGCGATCGATGCCGGGCTCGTCACCGCCGACGGCAAGCCGATTGCGAAGGCCTCCGAAATCGTCGCTCCCGGCGCCGAGCTCACGGCCGAGCCGGCGCATCCCTATGTCTCGCGCGGCGGCGTCAAGCTTGCCGGCGCGCTCGAGCACTATCCGATCGACGTCGAGGGCCACGTCTGCCTCGATGTCGGCGCCTCGACTGGCGGCTTCACCGAGGTGCTGCTCGCCAACGGGGCGAGCCTCGTGTTCGCCATCGACGTCGGCCACGGCCAGTTGCATCCCTCGCTGCAAGGCCATCCGAAGATCGTCTCCATGGAGGAGACCGACATCAGGAACTATGAGGGGAAGCGGTTGCCGGCGCGGCCCGATGTCGTCGTGATCGATGTCAGCTTCATCTCGTTGAAGCTGGTGCTGCCGGTGGCGCTGTCGCTGGCGGCAGCCCCGATGCATCTGCTGGCGCTGATCAAGCCGCAATTCGAGGCGGCGCGCAAACATTCCAAGCGCGGCGTCATCCGCAACGCGATGGTGCACCAGGAGATCTGCGACGATATGACGGCCTTCGCCGCCTCGCTCGGCTGCACCGACATCGAGGTGTTCCCGTCATCGATACCGGGCGGCGACGGCAACATCGAATTCTTCCTCGGCGCCCGCCGTGGCTGAGCTTCTTACCATCGACCATGTCGGCCACCGCGGCGACGGAGTCGCGATCGACGGATCGCAGTCGATCTTCGTGCCTTATGCGCTGGCCGGCGAAACGGTCGAGGTCGAAGGCGTCCCCGGGCACCATCCCGACCGGCGGCGGCTGGTACGCGTCAGGCATGCGAGTCCCGAGCGCATCGCGCCGTTCTGTCCGCATTTCGGCGTCTGCGGCGGCTGCGCGATCCAGCACTGGAGCGAGGAGCCCTACCACGCCTGGAAGCGCAACATCGTGGTCGAGACGCTGGCACAGGCAAAGATCGCAGCTGACATTGCGCCGCTGCTCGACGCGCATGGCGCGGGCCGCCGCCGCATCACGCTGCACGGACGCATGGGCACCCATGAGGTGCTGAAGGTCGGCTTTGCCGCGGCTGGTTCGCACGACATCGTTCCGGTCGATCGCTGTCCGATCCTCGATCCCGCGCTCGACGGCGCGCTCGAAGCGGCCTGGGCTATCGCCGAGCCCCTGATCTCGACCGGCAAGCCGCTCGACATCCAGGTAACGGCGACGCTCAACGGCCTCGACATCGACGTGCGCGGCTCCGGCGCGCTGCCCACCAGCCTGATCACCACTTTGTCGCGGGTCGCCGAGAAACACCGGCTGGCGCGGCTGACGCGGCACGGCGAGCTGGTGCTGCAACGCGCCTCTCCGGAGGTTGCGATCGGAAAGGCGAAGGTCGTGCTGCCGCCGGGCTCGTTTCTGCAGGCAACCGTCAAGGGCGAGGAGACGCTGGCGGCGCTGGTTCGCGAGCATTGCGGACGCGCCAAGCACATCGCCGATCTGTTTTGCGGCGTCGGTCCGTTCGCACTCCGCCTCGCGGAGAGGGCGCGGGTCGCGGCCTTCGACAGCGATGCCGGCGCGATCACGGCACTTCAGAAGGCCGCGCAGTCAACGCCGGGGCTGAAGCCGCTCAAGGCCGAGGCACGCGACCTGTTCCGCCGCCCGCTGATGCCGCAGGAGTTGCGCGACTATGACACCATCGTGTTCGATCCGCCACGGCAGGGTGCGCAGGCGCAGGTCACCCAGCTGGCGGCGAGCAAGGTGCCCGTGATCGTTGCGGTATCCTGCAATGCCGCGACCTTTGCGCGTGACGCGAAGATCCTGATCGACGGCGGCTACAGGATCGCCGGTGTCACACCGGTTGATCAGTTCCGCCACACCCCGCATGTCGAGCTGGTGGCGCGCTTCGCACGCTGAAGCATCGTTGCGCCTATCGCGGCGTGCGGTGGTCTCGCTATAATCCGCATAGCATGTCCCACGATCCGCTGCTCGCGCACATCATTCCCGTCCTCGCCGCCGTGCCTGGTGTCGCTGCCATCGTGCTCGGCGGCTCGCGGGCGCGCGGCACGGCGCATGACGCCTCTGATTACGATCTCGGCCTCTACTACCGGAACGGCACCGCTCTCGATATCGATCGGCTGCGCGCGGCCGCGACCGGCCTGGTCGACGACCCCGCTGCCGTGAATGTGACACCAGTCGGCGATTGGGGGCCGTGGATCGTCGGCGGCGCCTGGCTCGCGATCGGCGGCCACAAAGTCGACCTGCTCTACCGCAGCGCCGAAGGGGTCACTGATGTCATCGAGGCCTGCCGGAACGGCGAGATTGGCATGCATTACCAGCCGGGCCATCCGCACGGCTTCTGCTCGGCGATCTGGATGGGCGAGGTCGCGCTGTGCCGTGCGCTGCATGATCCCGACAGCCTCGTCGCAGCAATGAAGGCGAAGACCACGCCCTTCCCGCCGGCCCTGCGCGACGCACTGCTCCGGCGCTTTCAATGGGAAATCCTGTTCGCAATCGAGAATGCCGAGCTTGCCGTACCGCGCGGCGACGGCACGCATATCGCAGGGTGTGCCTACCGTGCGCTGGCCTGCACCGCACAGGTGCTGTTCGCACTGAACGGGCAGTATCTGATCAACGAAAAGGGCGCGCTGGCGCAGGCTGCGAATTTTCCGGTGACGGTCCGGGACCTCGCCGCGCGCGTCGCCGAGGTCTGGCGGCAGATCGGAGCGGCGGACTACGCCGCCGCATTGCGGACGCTGCGGATGCTGGAGACTGAGCTAGGCGAGAGATCGGCAGAACCGTAGGATGGGTAGAGCGCAGCGAAACCCATCACTTCGAACCCGCGGCACGATGATGGGTTTCGCTGCGCTCTCCCCATCCTACATGATCGCTATCGTCCCCAGCGGTCCTGCCAGATCTTCTCGCCGATCGTGCAGCTGACCCGCGGCTCCTTCTCGGCGGTCCGCACCACCGGGCGCTCGGGGGTGCGGCCGGCGACTTCGAGCAGCAGCTTGGTGCGGATCGCCTCCTTGAACTTCTCGCGATCCTTGATCGTCACCACGAAGGAGCCGGGCCCGCCGATCACGCAATCCTCGTAGTAGTAGTCGAGATTCTCGATATCCATCGTCGAATAGGACGGCTCCTTCACCATGATCGGCAGACCGTTGATGACGATGCCCTTGTCGAGCGCGGCATCGCGCGCCGGCGTGATCGGCGCGCCGTTATTGTTGGGCCCATCGCCGGAAATATCGATCACGCGGCGAATGCCGCGATGCGGGTTCTCGTCGAACATCGGAATCGCAAAGTAGATCGCGCCCGAGATCGAGGTGCGCGAGGCGCGGCGCACCGGCGTCTTCATGATCTCGGCGGAGACCGCGTCTGCCGATTCTGGGCCGTCGATCACCCGCCAGGGAATGATCACCTTCTGGTCGTTGGACGCGGCCCACTCGAAATAGGTGATCGAGATCTTGCCGTTCGGGCCGGCCTTCAGCGCCTGCAAGAAATCCTTGGACACGATTGCCTGCGCGTAGCCCTCGCGCTGGATCGCGAGCTCGTCCATGTCCATCGAATAGGAGACGTCGACCGCAATGATCAACTCGATGTCGACGCTCGGCGTGGATTCCTTTTCCGCAACGCGATGGCCGGACTGATTGCCCGGGCCGGGCGCGGCAACACCGGCCACATCGCCGCTGGCCAACATGCCCGCGACAAGCACCGCTCCGATCGAGACATACCAGCGCATTGCGGCCCTCCCGTCGTATCCCGTCATGGTGACACGCAAATCAGGCGGCGAAAAGCGCGGATATCATCTATCCTTCACATTCAAGTTAGACGCCTGCAGGTTAGACGTCACGCATGAGGCAACGCGCGCCGTGCCGTTGCCGCAATGACGCCGTGCAAATCGAACGGTTCCAAGATGTGCCGGGAGACGGTAGTCTTACGGAGCAATCGCGAGGGAGTGCGATGCCCGATAGCGTCGTCAAGCCGAAAACCAGGACGAAGACCAAGGTCGAGCGGCCGCGCCTGCACAAGGTGATCCTGGTCAACGACGACTACACGCCGCGCGAATTCGTCGTCACCGTGCTGAAGGGCGAATTCCGCATGACCGACGACCAGGCCTATAAGGTGATGCTGACCGCGCATCAGCGCGGCGTCTGCGTGGTCGCCGTGTTCACCAGGGACGTCGCCGAGACCAAGGCGACGCGGGCCACCGACGCCGGCCGCGCCAAGGGCTACCCGCTGCTGTTCACCACCGAGCCCGAGGAATAGCGCGGCAGCGCCAGTTTGCCGCAGGCCTTGCCGGGCATTTTATCGATCGCAGCCACCCCTGCTTTAGGGATCGCATGGCACCAACGCGGCATGACTGTCGCACTGCGCCAACAGCTTTCACTGCGGAAAACCCGCCCGGAGACCTCGTTCGGGCCGTTTCGCCCCCTACCCGCTTTGCCTTGGCTCGTCATGGCGACGGCGATACGGATCGTCGGCTTCGGCAAGCCCGGCCTGACATTGCCCGCACTGGTGCTGGCCGACGTCTGCGTGCTGCTCGCCTTCTTCGCGACGGCACGGGATTCGATCCAGGCTGCCGGGGGCCAATCATCGCTCGGCGAATTGACGCTGGCCGAGCAGATCAGGCTGTCACTATCGATCCTGTGGCGGATCGTGCTTGTGATCATCATCGCGACACTCGCCACTGCGGCGGTCGGCTTCGCCTCGTTTGCGCCGCACCTGCTGTGGGGCCTCGACGGCATGGCCTTCGATCAAGGCGCCGATCTCGGCCGGCTATGGAGTGCTGCGATCGCAGCGCTGGTACTGATGATCATCGTCAACGCCGAAGGTAATGGCGGCCGCGTCGCGCTGTTTGCCGCCGCCAAGGACCTTGGCCGGCACGCGCTCTGGCTTAGTGTCGCAGTGCTCGCGCTTGGTGCGATCAACGTGGCGCTCGGCTACGGGCAGCAGTTTGTGCGCACTGTGATCTGGCAATTCTGGCAGACCTCCGAGGTGGGCCAGCCGATCAAGAACCTGGTCTACGTCGTTTTCATCTTCAGCTTCGCCATGCTGCGGCTGTGGATCACGCTGTCGATCCTGACCTTCGGCCTGAAGCAGTCTTACGCACGCGGCTAGCCGCCCTTCACCGCTCCGCCGGCTGCGCGAGTTGCGTCCGCTGGCTCAGCACGACGTCGGCGACGACCGCGCCCATCACCAGCGCGCCGCCGATCAGGGCGCGCAGCGACGGCACCTCGGCAAACGCCAGCCACACCCAGAACGGCATCAGCGGCGTTTCGAGGGTTGCGATCAGCGACGCCTGCGCGGACGGCAGCAATCTCGAGCCGACCGTAAACAAAGTGAGACCGAGCCCGACCTGGCATGCGCCGAACATCGCGAGCACGCCGAGATCGGCGCCGCCGACCGCGCCGATGCCGAGCCCCAGCGGCAGGCTGACGGCACTGCCGAGGAAGTTGGAGAGCGCCGCGGCTGGTATCATCGGCGTGCCCTTGTGCCGCCGGATCACCACCGTCATCAGCGAAATCGCCAGCACCATCACGCAGGCAAGCCCGATGCCCCTGTAATCCGTGATGCCGCCAGCGCCGCTCACGGTGATAGCGACGCCCGCGAGTGCTACGAGACTTGCCAGCAAGGTGCCGGGCCGCGCCCGTTCGCGCAGCCAGAGCCAGGCGATCGCGGCGGCCGCAAATGGCTGCATCGCGATGAGAATTGCGACATTGGCGACGCTCGTCAGTTGCAGCGCCGGAATGAACGTCACCATGCCGAGGGTCGAGAGACCGGCCACCAGCCATCCGCTCAATGGCATCGCGACGAGATCGCGCGCGCCGCGCCGGCCTTGCGTCGCGACCAGGAACAGCACGATCGCACCGCCGCCGAACAGCCCGCGCCAGAACAGGATGGTCCAGGAATCGAAGTGCAGCAGCCGGGTAAAGAACGGCGCGGTGCTCCAGGCGGCCGCGGCCGCCACGACCAGCGCAATCCCGGTGCGATGCTGCGCGTCCGTGTCAATCACCTACGCTGCACCTAACTGGCCGCAGCAACCGGCGCCTCGTCGAACAGGCCATAGACCCGTTCCGCCTTCGAGAACCCCGCGATCGGAAACTCGCCGAGATCGCTCCAGCCGCCGTCATGGATACCGGCGAAGCGCTCGGAGGCCACCACAGTGCGGCCGAGACGCCCGGCGATCTTCTCCAGCCGCGCGGCGAGGTTGACCGCCGGACCGATGCAGGTGAAGTCGAGCCGGTTGCCGCCGCCGATATTGCCGTAGAGCACGCGCCCGAGATGCAGCGCGACGCCGAAGCGGAAGCGCTCGACCGCGTCGCCATTGGGGAATTGCAGCGCCTCGACGCCGGCGCGGGACGCCCGCGCGGCGTCCAGCACCCGCGAGCAGACCTTCGCCTCGTCGCCGAGATATTCGTCGACCGGGAACACTGCGAGCAGGCCGTCGCCCATGAATTTGAGCACCTCGCCGCCATGCTCGCGGATCGCCGTGACCTGGCAATCGAAATAGAGGTTGAGGATCTCCACGACGGTCTCGGCCGGCAGGCGGTCCGACAGCGCGGTGAAGCCGCGTAGGTCCGACAGCCAGATCGCGGCATCCATCGTATCGGCATGGCCGCGCCGGATCTGGCCGCCCATGATGCGCTCGCCGGCACGGTTGCCGACATAGGTGTCGAGCAGCAGCGAGGCGGTGCGGCGCAGCGTCACGATCTCGATATAGCGCGACAGCGGCACGGTGATCGAGCGGATCGCATCGAGCTGTTCGTCGGTGAAGCCACCCGGCTGCTTGGTGGTCCAGCTCGAGGCGTTCGGCGGGCCGTCGGTATTGATCAGCGGCACCGCGAAATAGTCGGTGACGCCCTCTGCCAGCAGGTCCTGGACGATCGGAAAGCGCGCACTCGTGGGGTCGTCGAGCCGCGCGCGCACTTCGACGCCCTGCTTGAGGACGATCGGCAGCGGGCTGACAGCAAATTCCGGGGTGTCCTCGATGTTGTGATCGACGGTACCGGTCTCGACCTCGCCGCCCGATTTCCAGATGAAATGGCGGCCGTAGATCTCGGGATGCAACGTGCGCACGAAGACGCCGATGCGCCACAGCGGCAGGCCGGCCCGCACCAGGCGCTCGCAGCATTCCGCCATCATCTGCTGCGGGGTCGGTGCCGATCGCGCGCCGCCGATCATCCACGTGATGATATCCCGTAGCTCCGACGCATTCATGGTAGTCCCCCAGGGCGGTCTGGTACCGCCACTATATAAGGGATCAGCGTCCGGTCTGCCCGCGGTCGCGCAGAAAATGATCGGCCAGCACGCAGGCCATCATGGCCTCGCCCACCGGCACGGCCCGGATGCCGACGCAGGGATCGTGGCGGCCCTTGGTCAGGATGTCGGTATCGGCGCCCTTGCGGTCGACGGTCCGGCGCGTCGTCAGGATCGACGAGGTCGGTTTCACCGCAAAGCGCACCACCACCGGCTGGCCGGTCGAGATGCCGCCCAGCACACCGCCGGCATGGTTGGACAGGAAGCGCGTTCCGTTGTTGCCGGTCCGCATCTCGTCGGCATTCTCTTCGCCGGTCAGCTCGGCAGCGCCGAAGCCCGCGCCGATCTCCACGCCCTTGACCGCGTTGATGCTCATCATTGCCGACGCCAGTTCGCTGTCGAGCTTTGCGTAGATCGGCGCGCCGAGACCGGCCGGCACGCCCTCGGCGACCACCTCGATGACGGCGCCGATCGAGGAGCCGCTCTTCCTGATGCCGTCGAGATAGCTTTCGAAGAACGCCGCCTTGTCCTTGTCCGGACAGAAGAACGGGTTGTTGGCGATCTCCTCCCAGTCCCACTTCTCGCGGTCGATCTTGTGCGGGCCCATCTGCACCAGCGCGCCACGCACCTTCACCTCGGGCAGCACCTTGCGCGCGATCGCGCCGGCCGCGACACGGGTCGCGGTCTCACGGGCCGAGGAGCGTCCGCCGCCGCGATAGTCGCGCAGGCCGTATTTCGCCTCGTAGGTGAAGTCGGCATGGCCGGGGCGAAACTTGTCCTTGATCTCGGAATAATCCTTCGAGCGCTGGTCGGTGTTCTCGATCAGCAGCGCGATCGGCGTGCCGGTCGTGACCTGCACCCCGCTCTCCGGATGCGCCATCACGCCGGACAGGATCTTCACCGCATCCGGCTCCTGGCGCTGGGTGGTGAAGCGCGACTGGCCGGGCCTGCGGCGGTCGAGGTCGTGCTGGATCTCCTCCACCGTCAGAGGGATCATCGGCGGGCAACCGTCCACCACGCAGCCGATCGCGACCCCATGGCTCTCGCCGAAGGTCGTGACGCGGAACATATGGCCGAAAGTATTGAAGGACATGCCGTGTCGTAACGCGGGCAGGCAGCGGGGTCAAACCTCTGCGCCGTCATTCCGGGGCGGTCCGCACGACCGAACCCGGAATCTCGAGATTCCCTGCGCTATTGCGCACCTGAGGGTTCGCTTCGCGCCCCGGAATGACGAGTCCCCTTAACTATACTTCTGCAGGCCCGCCGCGCCGAACACGTAGACCGCGCCCTGCTCGATCGTGAGGTCGGCGGCCGAGGCCGGGGTCTCGAAGCCGAGCGCGACCATCAGCGCCCGCGCCGTGCCGCCATGGGCGACGGCGACCGTGTCCGATGTCACCGAACCGTACCATTCGGTCATCCGCGCCTGCACGTCGACATAGCTCTCGCCGCCCTCCGGCGCGACCTGCCACTTCTCAGCCAGGCGGCGCGCATAGACCACGGGGTCGGCGGCCCGCGCCTGCGCCAGCGTCGAGCCCTCCCAGATCCCGTAGGCGATCTCGCGCAGCCGCGCGTCGAGCGTGTAGTCGCCCGGCGGCAGGCCAAGCTCGGTGCGCGCCAGCTCCATGGTCGCGCGCGCCCGGATCAACGGGCTTGCGACGAACGGCAGCGTCGTCTTGTCATGGCCGTCGCGCGCCAGGAGATCGGCGAGGATGCGACCGGCATGCACCGCCTGGGCGCGGCCGCGCTCGTTGAGGGCGATGTCCTGCACGCCCTGAAGCCTGCCCTCGGCGTTCCATGAGGTTTCGCCGTGGCGGATGTAGTAGATCGTTGGCACCGGCATTCCCGTAGCGGCTGGTCCCTGCTGAGCGAGCTGTCCGGCGGCTGACCCAAGACTTCCACGCTTGGACTTCCACGCTTCGGCTTCTACGCTTCGAATTTTTTCGGTTCGGAGGTACACCAGCACTTTGGCTGGCGACAAGCCCAAATCGGCCGCAGCAGAGGCGCACTGCGCGCAGGTCGGCGCAACCGGAATAGGCACGTCGTTCGGGTGTTATGTTTGCCAAGGCGGCCATCGCCGCGACCATCGAAGACTGGATGCATGACCGCGTTTCGTCAAAGTGTCGAAGCCATGATTCCAGCGCTCCGCCGCTATGCGCGCGCGCTGGTGCGTGACACGGATATCGCCGATGACCTGGTGCAGGACACGCTGGTGCGCGCGCTGCGCTCGGAGCGGCTGTTTCTCGGCGGGGACGTCAGGAGCTGGCTCTATACGATCCTGACCAACCTGAACAAGAACCGCAGGCGCTCGCTGGCGCGGCGGCCGCCCCTGATGCCGCTGCTCGACAACAACGCCGACGCCAGCGGCACCGAGGCCGAGGGACGCGACATCGAGCGCGCGCTGTCGACGCTGGTCGAGGAGCAACGCTCGGTGCTGCTGCTCGTGATGCTGGAGGGCATGAGCTACCGGGAGGTCGCCGACATCCAGGGCGTGCCGATCGGCACGGTGATGTCCCGCCTCGCCCGTGCGCGCGCCCATGTGCGGGCTTCGATCGAGGGCCAACGCCCGGCGCTCAGGCGGGTGAAATGATAAGGTGCGCGATGGCAGCCGTTACGATGAGCGATTTTCGAACAAGATTTGGCAGAGACGACTGATATGACCGACCCGAACATTCCCGTCACCGAAGACGAGCTGCACGCCTACGTCGACAACGAGCTGCCGGCCGAACGCCGCGGCGATGTCGAAGCGTGGCTCGCCACCCATCCTGACGACGCGGCGCGGGTGCAATCCTGGCGCGCGATGGCCGAGACGCTGCATGCGCGCTACGACAGCGTGCTGGACGAGGCGGTGCCGAAGCGGCTCGAGCTCGAGCGGCTGGTGCGCCAGCCGCGCCGCTGGGTCTATGGCGCGGTGGCGGCGACGCTCGCCGCCTTCATCGCCGGCGGCGGCGTCGGCTGGATCGCGCGCGGCGCCTCAGCAACCCCGTCCACCTTCCAGAGCTTCACGCTCGATGCGCTCGATGCGCATCGGCTCTACGTCGTCGAGGTCCGGCATCCGGTCGAGGTGCCCGGCAGCGAGCGCGATCATCTGCAGCAATGGCTGACCAAGCGCTGCGGCTGGGACGTCCGCGCCCCCGACCTGACCGGGCTGAAGCTGGTCGGCGGCCGCCTGCTGCCCGGGCCGAGCGGGCCGGCGTCGTTCCTGATGTATGAGAGTACGTCCGGTGAACGCTTCACGGTCTACACCGCGAAGGCGAAGACCGAGGCGACGCAGATGCGCTACGCCGTGCAGGGCGGCGACGGCGCGCTGTTCTGGGCCGATCGCGGCGTCGCCTATGTCGTCAGCGGCGGTACCGACCGCACCCGCCTGACCCAGGTCGCCCGGGCGGTCTACGATCAGATGGAGAAGAACGGGGGCTGACCTCCCGTAATTTTACGGGAGATCACGGCGTCGAGTGCACCATTTCGAGCAAGTGAATCCAGCCTCACTCAGCGTCCCAATTCCGACATTGAAAATTTCGATTCGCGTCATTGCCGCGTCTCATTATCGCACCGGATGCTCACGCGAAGATGATCTGCGCCCGATCCGCCGATCGGCGCACGCGGCCTCGATTGGGGTTTTGTGTACCGCGCTGGTCCCCCTCTCGAGGCCGCACTCCTTTTTCCGCCATCCGGTCTGCACGCCGCAGACCAGGAATTCGGACAGCCGGTCATCCTTTGACGCGCTCACGGCGCGGCGTCTACCCCGATAGAGTCCGGGGTAGTTGCAGTTTCGCGTCTTCGCGTCTCTGGAGCGCGCTCCCGGCGGTCAGCGAGATCGCTGCGCGGATTGTAGGGATTTCGCTCCCGCCACGTCTGCATCAATGCCTCAAGCTCGGCATCGTTCCCGTCGGGAAGGATGATGCGGGTCGTGACATAGAGGTCGCCGACGGCGCCGGCCTTCGGCAACCCCTTGCCCTTGAGGCGGAAGGTGCGGCCGCTGGAGGTGTTCTTCGGGATCGACAGCTCGACCGCGCTGCCAAGCGTCGGCACGCGGACCTTGCCGCCCAGCACTGCCTCGTAGAGGGTCACCGGCAGGTCGATCCGCAGATCATTGCCGTCGACCTTGAAGAACGGATGCGGCGCGATCGAGATCGTGATCAGGAGATCGCCGGGCGGGTGTCCTTGCGCCGTGTCGCCCTGGCCCTTCAGCCGGATCTGCTGGCCTGCGGTGACGCCGGGCGGAATCTTGACGTTGAGCTCGCGGCCGGTCGGCAGGCGGACACGCTTGTCGCCGCCCCTGACCGATTCCTCCAGCGACACCGTCATGGCGACCGAAAGATCGAGGTCGACGCCGACCCCGCCGCCGTCAAATTCAAACGGGCTGGCTCGCCCGGCACGGCCGCCAGCGCTGCCACGGGCGGCGTTGCCGAACATGCTGTTGAGGATGTCCTCGAAGCTGCCGCCGCCCATGCCGCCGCCGGGGCCACCACGGAAACTGTACTCGAAGCCGCCGCCCGGACCGGCGCGGCCGCCGGCGCCACCGCCAGGGAAACCCTGGAAGCGCGGCTTGCCCTCGGCATCGATCTCGCCACGGTCGAACTGCTTGCGCTTGTCCTCGTCGCCGACAATCTCGTTTGCCGTGTTGATCTCCGCAAAGCGGGCCGCCGCCTCGGGTCGTTCTTGTTGTTGTCAGGGTGATGCTTCTTGGCGAGCTTGCGATAGGCGCTCTTGATCGTCGCAGCGCTGGCGCTCCGCTGCACCCCCAAGACCTCATAGGGGTCGCGCATCCGTCACGTCTCCTTCACGGGAAAATCAGTCCTGGCCGGGAACCCATCCGAGCCCACTTTACCTTCATGTGGGGGCTCAGTGGCATTTTTGCAACTAGGCCGCTGCCGGCTTCTGCCGGAACTCTCAGGACTTTCTCCAAGGCTTCAAACTATGGATTTCCCACCGCCCTTGTCCAGCCTTGCAGGCGGCCCCCTGTAGCCAGCTCTCGGTGGCTCCATTGACATAGCTGGCGAGGAAATCCCGGCACGTCTTGCCGTCCTCGCCGGAATAGGCCTGGGCCAGCGGCGTCACCGAGCCGCGCGCGCCGGTCTCGGGATTTTCCCAGGGCTGGCTGGAATCCTTGTCACCCTTGGTCAGCACGTCGGAGGCCGCGTTGCGGGCAAACGCCAGATCGCTGTCGGTCGGCATCACAGCACTGACCGGAGTCGGGCTGATCGAGCCCGTCACGTCCTTGTCGTCCATCTTGGCGAAGGCATCGGTGCGCGACAGGCTGCAGCCGCTGGCACCGACGCCGATCAGGATCAATGTCACCACCGCGCCCGCGGGGTGGATCGCCGATAGGCCAACGCGCCCCCATGCCCTATATAGGGCCAGTAGCGCGTTCTCGGACGCGGGCGGATGCAAATCGGGACTCCTGACATGACCGACACGACCTCCATCAAACACCCGACACCGTTAACATCGGGTGATTTCACCGCGGCGGAGGAACCGTTCGCCCTGTTCGCAGAATGGTTTGCGGAAGCGGTCAAGTCCGAGCCGAACGATCCGAACGCGATGGCGCTCGCGACCGTCGACGCCGATGGGCTGCCCGACGTGCGGATGGTGCTGATGAAGGGCTTCGATGCCGACGGCTTCGTGTTCTACAGCCACATTGCGAGCGCCAAGGGCCGTGAATTGGCCGCAAATCCTAAGGCCGCTTTACTGTTTCACTGGAAATCGCTGCGCCGCCAGGTGCGCATCCGCGGGCCGGTGACCCCCGTGACCGATACCGAGGCCGACGCCTATTTTGCCACGCGGCCGAAGCAGGCGCAGATCGGCGCCTGGGCCAGCAAGCAATCGCAGCCGCTGGAGAGCCGCTTCGCCTTCGAGCAGGCGATCGCCAAGGTCGGCGCGAAATACGTCATCGGCGAGGTGCCGCGGCCGCCGGGCTGGAGCGGCTGGCGGATCACGCCGCAGCGCTTCGAGTTCTGGCACGACCGCCCGTTCCGCCTGCACGATCGCATCGAATTCCGCCGCGATGACGCCGGTCACGCGTGGTCGAAGGTACGGCTCTATCCCTGAAAACCCGCCGCGACTGTCATGAAAGGGCGAAAGTGCGAAGCGCGTCTTCGTGTAAGATGACCCCGGCCATCGACGTCATGATCTCCCTATCATTCGAGGACGTCGATGCCCGGCACGGCGCCGCGCATGGCGAGAACGAAAGAAACCGTCGATGACCCGCCCATCCAATGCACCGCGGCGCACGCTGCTCCTGACCGGCGCAAGCCGCGGCATCGGCCACGCCACCGCGATCCGGTTCTCGTCCGCCGGCTGGCGCGTCATCACCCTCTCGCGGCATGCGTTTCCGGAGGTCTGCCCCTGGGGCGCCGGACCGGAAGACCACATCGAGGTCGACCTCGGCAGCCATGACGACACCGTGCGCGCGATCTCGGAGATCCGGCGGCGGCTGGACAACGATGAGCTGCATGCGCTGGTCAACAATGCCGCGATCTCGCCGAAGGCCGCGGGCGGCGGCCGGCTCGGCACCATGGATACCGACATCGAGACCTGGACCCATGTTTTCCACGTCAATTTCTTCGCGCCGATCATGATCGCGCGCGGGCTGATCGAGGAATTGAAGCATGCCAAGGGCGCGGTGGTGAACGTCACCTCGATCGCCGGCTCGCGCGTGCATCCGTTCGCCGGCGCGGCCTATGCGACGTCGAAGGCGGCGCTCGCGGCGCTGACGCGCGAGATGGCATCGGACTTCGGCCGCGTCGGCGTTCGCGTCAACGCGATCGCCCCGGGCGAGATCGATACCTCGATCCTGTCGCCGGGCACCGAGAAGATCGTCGATCAGCAAATCCCGATGCATCGCCTCGGCACCCCGGACGAGGTCGCCAAGATCATCTACGTGCTGTGCACGGAAACCAGCTCCTACGTGAACGGCGCCGAGATCCACATCAATGGTGGCCAGCACGTCTGAGCTTCGGCTTGGATGTGATTTCGGGGGAGAGAGGTTCGAGGCGATCCCGGCCGCCGCCGCGGCCGTAGTTTGAGGGATTGCTTCGATGGCATGCGTAACGACGCGGACGAGGCTTCTGCCTCTAGTAGGCCTCAGCCTCTAGTCCGCATAGAACCGACGCGACTTCTTCTCAGTCCGCTGCAGCGCGACGTCATTCAGCGCGCTGGAGCAGTCGTCTTCGTCCTCGCCATCAAGCAGCGCCGCGTCACAGTAACGGCAAAGTCTCGGCGAGATCGCCTGCACCCTGCCTGCTGCGCGGTCCTGTTGATAGCGCGCAAAGTCGATGACGTTACGCCGTGGCGTTATGATCTTCTCAACCATTGCTGTCCTCCGGCTTCGAGGCGGGCGTTATCGCAGACAAATTTCGCCCAAACGTTCAGCGCAACACTCAAATTTTAGGAGAGGAAATAAGGCAGAAAACGCGTCCCAAAACGCGACGAATGGAACTGCTTTACAGCCACTTTTTCCACTTGAAGATCCAGTACGGCACAACAGCCGCGATCAGCATCAGCACCAGCGCGAACGGATAGCCGTGCGGCCATTCGAGTTCCGGCATGAGCTTGAAATTCATGCCGTAGATCGACGCAATCAGCGTCGGCGGCATCAAGACCACCGCCATCACCGAGAACAGCTTGATGATGTTGTTCTGTTCCAGATTGACCACGCCGAGCATGGCATCGAGCACGAAGGTGATCTTGTTGGAGAGATAAGAGGCGTGGTCGGTCAGTGAGGCCACGTCACGCTGCATGGTCTTGAGCTGCTCGCGCATGTCCTTGGACCATTTCACGCCTTCGACGATCGCGGAGAGAAAGGTGACAAGGCGGCCGATCGAGACCAGGCTTTCGCGCACCTTCGAGGTCAGGTCGCCCTTGCGGCCGATCGCGATCAGGATCTGGGAATATTGCTTGGCGTGGCCGTGGCGCTCGCTCTCCGGCTCGAAAATGTCGTGCGAGACCTGGTCGATGTCGGCCCCGCAGCGCTCCAGCAGGTCGGCGCAACGGTCGATCACGGCGTCCAGCAGTTCCATCAGCACCTGCTCGCCGGTGATGCCGGGGGAGCAGGCGCGGGCCAGCTTGTTCTCGACCAGCGCGAACGGCTTCGGCAGGTCGTAGCGCACCGTCACCAGCCGATGGCTGGTCAGGATGAAGGTGACCGCCGTGGTGCGCGGCATGTCGGTGTCAGACTGGCACATCAGCGTCGCGGTCATGTAGCGGGCGCTGTTCTCGATGTAGAGCCGGCTGGAGATCTCGATCTCCTGCATGTCTTCCCGGGTCGGAACCGCGATTCCCGCGAGCTTCTCGACGGCCCGGTCCTCCTCGACCGTCGGGTTCACCAGATCGATCCAGACCGCGCCCTCCGGCAGCGCGCCCAGGTCGGTGGCGGCGGCCTTCTTGAGCGAAAAATCGGAGGGAACGAACACCGACAGCATCACGAACTCCGAGATACAGGGCAGGAAACAGGGCTGGAGGACCCGCCGACTTAGCGCGATTCTGGCTGGCGCTTCATGACCGGGGCATTAACCGGGCGTCCATATTTGTGGCAGCCGGGTGGCAGTGATGGAGCTCCGACTCGACGACCGTTGCCTGTTTGCACAAAAAACCGACCCACGCCAGAACAGTTGCGGCAAAAAAGCCACAGATCACATCCCGCGATGCGGGAAAGCCATCTAAAGTCTGGGAAGAATGGCGGGTTTCAGGCAATAATGCCCCTCATGGAATCGTGGCGTTTGGGGCGTAATGTTGGCGCTTTCGGGCGCGGATTTTCGATTGGAATGTAATCATGTCGTCGCTCAAAGTTACCTTCGGGATCCTGGCCGCAGGCTGATGTTGTCGGGCTGCATGCAGGCCACGACCTACGAGGCAACCAATACCGCTGCCTTCAAGCCGCGTGACAAGGAACTGCTTGCCAAGACCACCTACGTCAAAACGCCGGTGGCTGAACCGTTCCGGCGCGCCATCGTCGAATATCACCGCAAGGAAGCCCCCGGCTCGATCGTGGTCGATTCCGACAACCATTACCTCTACTACGTGATGAACGACGGTAAGGCGATCCGCTACGGCATCACCGTCGGCGAAGAAGCGATGGCCTGGTCCGGCATTGCCAAGGTCGGCAGCATGACCGAATGGCCGGCTTGGCACCCGACCCCCGGCGAAATCTCGCGCCTCGGCGTTCCGACCTTCGTGGCGCCCGGTCCGGACAATCCGATGGGCTCGCGCGCGATGTATCTCTACTCGGGCGGCAAGGACACGCTGTTCCGCATCCACGGCACGAACCAGCCGGAATATATCGGCTCGTCGATCTCTTCGGGCTGCATCCGCATGACCAACGAGGACGTCATCGACCTCTACAACCGCGTCAAGCTCGGCACCATCGTCGTGGTGCTGGAGCCGAAGCACGGCGACTCGCCCTACAAGCCGCAGATGGCGCTGCAGGGCGCCGGCGGCACCACCTACTGATCCCAATCACGTCGCAATCGCGATCAAAAGCGCCGGCTTTGCCGGCGCTTTTTTGTTGGCTGCGGCTTGGTCTCGGGAGCGCCCTTGGGCACGGCCGCCGCATCACCTGATTTCGCCGCATCCGGCTCGTCGGCCTTGGTGGCATCATGCCTGGATGCATCGGACTTCGCGGCGACCTCGCGCGGCGGCGCCTCTTCCGGTCGCTCGGCCGGCAACAGCGGCGCGACCTGCGGCAGCGGATCGTACACGTTCCACTGGCAGATCCGGTAATTGCTGCGACGCTCGATCAGGTCGAGATGGATGTGATCCTCGTGGTACCAGTCCGAGCCCGGACCGAGCACGGTGGAGAAGCGGGCGCAGACCGAATGCAGCACGGCCTCGCGCAGATCGCGCGGCACGCTGCGGTCGGTCAGCGAGATCGACTTGCCGTTGGAGAGACCGAGAGCGCGCACGTCGAGCGCGTTTGCGCGGCCGTGCTCGGAGAGCTGCGCGCCGGCGACGCGATTGCGGCCGCGACATTCGAACGAGTCGAAATTGTCGAGATTGCTGATCCCGCCGCCGAGGGTCTGCGCCAGCGGCGCGATATCGGTACGGACCCAGTCGGCGACCGCGGCCGCCATCTTGCAGCGGAGGATCGCCGCGGGCTTGACCGCGACCTTGCGCCTGTCCGGCAGCACGATGGCCTCGAGCCGCACCAGATCCTCGCCGCCGCAGCCGCCTGCGCCGTGGATATCCGGAATGCTCGGCGCGATCGCGATCTCCTCGGTGAGCGCCTGCCGGCAGGCCGATAGCTGCGGCTTGGGAGGCTCGGCGGGCCTTGCTGCTTCAGCCGGCTTGGCCATCTCGCGGGGCCTGGCAGCCTCGGCAGGCGCGGCTGGAGGCTGCGTCTCGGCGGCCGGCGGCTCGGGCTCGGCTGCGGCAGGCGCGTCAGCCGGGCGCGGCCTCGGCAGCGGCACCGCCGAACGGCGGACCGCCTTGTGCGCCCTGTGCGGCCGGGTGCCGAACAAATCATCCCACGGAAAGGTTGGCACGCCGCGGGCGGCCTGCGCGGGCCCGGCTTGCATGCCAAGGGAAAGCAAAAGGCAAAGCAGCGCGCCGGCAGCGGTAACCATTGCCGCGGCGGCGCGGCGAAACGCGCCATCAGGCCATTTTCGGCTTGCTTTCTCCGCGCTAAAGTTCATGTCAGTTCCATGATTTTACTGCCGGCCGTCCAAGATGCCGGCGGATCATGTGTGAGGATCGAGGAGGGATTTGCGTATGCTTGGTTTGATGCAAGATTGGCCCTTGCTGTGCCACAAGATTATTGAGCACGCCGCCAAATATCACGGCACGCAGGAAGTCGTGACACGGTCGGTCGAAGGTCCGATTCATCGCACCAACTACGCCGAAATCCATGCCCGCGCGCTGAAGGTCTCGCAGAGCCTCGAGCGCGACGGCATCAAGCTCGGCGACCGCATCGCCACCATCGCCTGGAACACCTGGCGCCACCTCGAGGTCTGGTACGGCATCATGGGGATCGGCGCGATCTGCCATACGGTCAATCCACGGCTGTTCCCGGAACAGATCGCCTGGATCGTCAACCATGCCCAGGACCGCATCGTCATCACCGACCTCACCTTCGTTCCGGTGCTGGAGAAGATCGCGAGCCAGCTGCCGAGCGTCGAGCGCTACGTGGTGCTGACCGACAAGGCGCACATGCCGCAGACCACGCTGAAGAACGCGGTCGCCTATGAGGACTGGATCGCAGCATCCGACGGCAAGTTCGAGTGGAAGACCTTCGACGAGAACACCGCGGCTGCGATGTGCTACACCTCCGGCACGACGGGCGATCCCAAGGGTGTACTTTATTCGCACCGATCCAACGTGTTGCACGCGCTGATGGCCAATTCGAAGGACGCGCTCGGCACCTCCGCCTCGGACACAATGCTTCCGGTGGTGCCCTTGTTCCATGCCAACAGCTGGGGCATCGCCTTCTCCGCACCGTCGATGGGCACCAAGCTGGTGATGCCGGGCCCGAAGCTCGACGGCGCCTCTGTCTATGAGCTGCTGTCGACCGAGAAGGTGACCCATACCGCCGGCGTCCCGACGGTGTGGCTGATGCTGCTGCAATACATGGCCGCCAACAACGTCAAGCTACCGGATCTGCAGATGGTGATCTGCGGCGGCTCGGCGATGCCGCGCTCGATGATCAAGGCGTTCCTCGACATGGGCAGCCAGGTGCGCCACGCCTGGGGCATGACCGAGATGAGCCCGCTCGGCACGCTGGCGACGCTGAAGCCGCCGTTCACCGAACGCACCGGCGAGGAGCGGCTCGACATCCTGCAGACCCAGGGTTACCCGCCGTTCGGCGTCGAGATGAAGATCACCGACGATGCCGGCAAGGAGCTGCCGTGGGACGGCAAGACCTTCGGCCGCCTCAAGGTCTCGGGTCCCGCGATCGCCAAGGCCTATTTCCGGGTCGATGCCAACATCCTCGATGATGCCGGCTTCTTCGACACCGGCGACGTCTCGACCATGGACGAGCACGGCTACATGCGGATCACCGACCGCTCCAAGGACGTGATCAAGTCCGGCGGCGAATGGATCTCATCGATCGATCTCGAGAACCTCGCGGTCGGCCACCCCGCGGTCGCGGAAGCCGCCGTGATCGGCGTCCACCATCCCAAATGGGATGAGCGACCGCTGCTGATCGTGCAGCTCAAGCAGGGCCAGAGCGCCACGCGCGAGGACATCCTGAAGTTCATGGACGGCAAGATCGCCAAATGGTGGATGCCCGACGACGTCGCTTTCGTCGAAGGCATTCCCCACACCGCGACCGGCAAGATCCTGAAGACGGCGCTGCGCGACCAGTTCAAGGACTACACCTTCCCGACCGCCGCGGCGTAGGCGAGCTTCCATCCTCCCCTGGAAGGGGGAGGATCGGTTCGCATGACGCGCACGGAATGCGAACCAAGATGGGTGACAATTCCTCCGAGACAGGCGCCCGTGCTGGGATCACCCGCCGCCGCTCATTTCATTCGCGTCGACCCTCCCCCTGCAGGGGAGGGTAAGACCCTTGAATTCGCCGCAGGTCCGTGGTCTCACACGGTCAGTGGCGGCGGCTGAGGTCGCCGGGGACATCAACCGGCAGATTTTTCAACGATGGCGCGCAGGTTTTCCGCTCCCTACCAGCAGGAGCCCGTGTCCGGCCTCGCCACTTGGTCGCGCAACCTCGCCATCTTCTCCGTCGTCGCGGTGGTGGTCTCGATCCTGATCGTCCGGTTCGGGTTCCTGGAGGTCAAGCCGGCGCTCGCGACCTTCTTCGGCGCGCTGGGCCTCGCCGGCCTGTCGATCCTGCTCGGCCTCGCCGCCTTCGCCGCGATCTGGCAGAACGGCACCCGCGGCATGGGCCGGATCCTGCTCGCGTTCCTGATCGATGCCGCGATCCTCGGCTACCCGGCCTACCTGACCTATCAGTACAACAAACTGCCGCGGCTCTACGACATCACGACCGACCCGATCGACCCGCCGCGGTTCGAGGCGCTGGCGCGGTTGCGCACCGGGGAAGGCACCAACCCCGCCGCCTACGCCGGCCTCGCCTCGGCCGAGCGGCAGCGTATCGCCTACCCGGACATCGAGACCGTCGAGCTCGAGGTCCCGGCTGACCGTGCTTATGAGATGACGCTGCGGCTGGTGAACCGCCGCAAATGGCTCGTCATCGATGCACGCGCGCCGCAGCCGCCGCGCCGCATCGGCCGCATCGAGGCGGTGGCGCGCACGCCGATCATGGGCTTCCGCGAGGACGTCTCGATCCGGGTCACGCCCGACGACGAGGATTCGCGCGTCGATATCCGCTCGGCCTCGCGCTATTTCGACACCGATCTCGGCAGCAACGCCGCACGGGTCAAGAAGCTGATCGAGGACCTCAACACCGCCGCCGAAAACGACAACGCCAAGCCGGCGAAGAAGGCCGCGCCTGCCGCGCCGAAGGCGCCGCCGGCGAAAACGGTGAAGAAGTGACGCCCTAAGCGTCATTCCCCGGTGCGCAATTGCGCACCTGAGGGCGCGCGCAGCGCGAGCCCGGAATGACGGATGCTGGAGGCCGATCAGACCATCCGGTACGTACCGCCGATCACCGGATCGCCGTCGGTTGCCACGATGCCGCGCGCGACCAGGTCCTCCAGATGCGCAAGCACCGAATAGCCGGCGGCGTTGGCGAGGCGCGGATCAAGCCCGATATAGATCGCCCGCACCATGGTCGGAATGTCGGCCTCGCCCTTGCCGAGGCGGTGCAGGATTGAGGCCTCGCGCGCCCGGCGATGCCGCGCCAGGAAGCGGACGAAGCGCGGGCCTTCCGGGATCTCGGGGCCGTGGCCGGAGAGATAAAGCTGCTCGGGGCGCTGTTCCAGCCGCTCCAGCGAGGCCATGTAGTCGATCATCGAGCCGTCGGGCGGCGCCACGATCGAGGTCGACCAGCCCATCACATGGTCGCCGACGAAATTGATGCTGCGCTCTGTCCAGGCAAAGGCCAGGTGATTGGCGGTGTGGCCGGGGGTGGCGACCGCTTCCAGGGCAAAGCCCGCGCCCTCGATGACGTCGCCGTGCTTGATTTCGACGTCGGGCTGGAAATCGCGGTCGGCGCCGGATTCCGGATTGTGCTTCTCGCTCTCGAAACGCGGCCGCGAGGCGCGGTGCGGGCCTTCGGCGTAGACCGGCGCGCCGGTCGCGGCCTTGATCCGCGGCGTGTTCGGCGAATGGTCGCGATGGGTGTGGGTGACCAGGATGTGGCTCACGGTCTCGCCCTTGACCGCATCAAGCAACGCCTTGGCATGCGCCTCGTCATCGGGACCGGGATCGATGATCGCGACCTCGCCCTCACCCACGATGTAGCTGACCGTGCCGGTGAAGGTGAACGGGCTCGGATTGTTGCAGAGCACGCGGCGCACGCCCGGGCGGACCTGTTCGACCACGCCGGGCTTCAGCGAAAAGTCGCGGTTGAACGGGATGTCGTCGTTGTCGGCCATTTGGAATTTCACTCCGACGTCATTCCCGGGCAGCCCGACAGGGCTGAACCCGGAATCTCGAGATTCCGGGTTCGATGCTGACGCATCGCCCCGGAATGACTACAAGATGATCTACGAAAACGCCTGGATGCCGGTGATGGCGCGGCCGAGGATCAGCGCGTGGACGTCGTGCGTGCCCTCATAGGTGTTGACCGTCTCGAGGTTCGCGGCGTGACGCATCACGTGATACTCGATCTGGATGCCGTTGCCGCCGTGCATGTCGCGCGCCATGCGGGCGATGTCGAGCGACTTGCCGCAATTGTTACGCTTGACGATCGAGATCATCTCGGGCGCCATCTTGCCCTCGTCCATCAGGCGGCCGACGCGCAGTGAGGCCTGCAGGCCGAGCGCGATCTCGGTTTCCATGTCGGCGAGCTTCTTCTGCACCAACTGGGTGGCGGCGAGCGGCCGGTTGAACTGCTTGCGGTCGAGCGTGTACTGGCGCGCGCGGTGCATGCAGTCCTCAGCGGCGCCGAGCGCTCCCCAGGAGATGCCGTAGCGGGCACGGTTGAGGCAACCGAACGGGCCCTTGAGGCCGGAGACGTTGGGCAGCAGTGCACTTTCCGGCACCACCACGTTGTCGAGCACGATCTCGCCGGTGATCGAGGCGCGCAAGCTGAGCTTGCCGCCGACCTTCGGCGCCGACAGGCCCTTCATGCCCTTCTCGAGGATGAAGCCGCGGATCTGGTTGTCGTGCGCGGCCGACTTGGCCCACACCACGAACACGTCGGCGATCGGCGCATTCGAGATCCACATCTTGGCGCCGTTCAGCTTGTAGCCGTCGGCGACCTTCTCCGCGCGGGTCTTCATGCCGCCCGGATCGGAACCGGCATCCGGCTCGGTCAGGCCGAAGCACCCGACCCATTCGCCGGTCGCAAGCTTGGGCAGATATTTCTTGCGCTGGTTCTCGTCGCCATAGGCGTAGATCGGATACATCACCAGCGACGACTGCACCGAGTTCATCGAGCGATAGCCGCTGTCGACGCGCTCGATCTCGCGCGCCACCAGGCCATAGGCCACGTAGCTCGCATTGGCGCAGCCATATTCCTCGGGCAGCGTCACGCCGATCAGGCCGAGCTCACCCATCTCGTTGAAGATCTCGCGATCGGTCTTCTCTTCCAGATAGGCCTTGGTGACCCGCGGCAACAGCTTGTCCTGCGCATAGGCCCGCGCGGTGTCGCGGATCAGGCGCTCGTCTTCGGTGAGCTGGTCGTCGAGCAGGAACGGATCATCCCACTGGAAGCTGGCCGCAGCCGGCTTGTCCTTGGCCTGGGGGCGCACGCTCATGAAACATCCTTTCGCATCTTCACTCGGAAATTGGCGGATAAATTAAAGCGCTATGCTGCGAAGCGCAATTGAATTGGGTGAATGCCATGCCCCGGAGCGATGCGCATCGCCCCGGAATGACCCGCATCAGACATCGAACTTTTCGTTCGACACGATCTCGATGCCGAAACCGGACAACCCCTTGTAGTCGTGCACCGACGAGGTCAAATGCCGGATCGAGGTGATGCCGAGATCGCGCAGGATCTGCGCGCCGACGCCGACTTCGCGCCATTGCTTGTTGCGATCGGCCTCTGCCGACTTCTGCTCGCCGACCGGCTGGACCGGAACACCGGCGGCACCGTCGCGCAGATATACCAGCACGCCACGGCCGGCATCCTTGAAGTGCCGCAGCACCGCTTCCATCCGCGCCGGCCCGGTGAACAGGTCCTTCACGATGTTGGGCTTGTGCAGCCGGGTCAGCACGTCCCGGCCGTCGCCGATGCCGTTATAGACGAAGGCCGCGTGCATGATCTCGTCGAACGGCGAGCGGTAGGCATAGCCCTGCAGCGGGCCGATCGGGCTTTCGGTGGTGAAGGTCGCGACCCGCTCGATCAGCTTCTCGCGCGCCTGGCGATAGGCGATCATGTCGGCAATCGTGACGTGCTTGAGCTTGTGACGGGCGGCGAATTTCGCGACCTGCTCGCCCTTCATCACGGTTCCATCGTCGTTCATCAGCTCGCTGATGACGCCGACCGGCGGCAGGCCCGAGAGCCGGCACAGGTCGACTGCGGCCTCGGTATGGCCGGAGCGCAGCAGCACGCCGCCGTCGCGCGCGATCAGCGGGAAGATGTGGCCGGGTCGCGCAAAGTCGTTGGCGCCGGCATTGGGATTGGCGAGCGCGCGGCAGCACGAGGCGCGTTCCTCGGCCGAGATACCGGTGCCGCCATCGGGCTTGTAGTCGATCGAGACGGTGAAGGCCGTGGTGTGGTTGGACTCATTATGCGCCACCATCGGGTCGAGCCGCAGCCGGCGGGCGTCCTCGGTGGTGATCGGCGCGCAGACGATGCCGGAGGTGTGGCGGATGATGAAAGCCATCTTCTCCGCCGTGCAGAACGACGCCGCGACGATCAAATCGCCCTCGCCTTCCCGATCGTCATCATCGGTGACGACGACGAGCTCACCCTTAGCAAAGGCTTGCAGCACTTCCTGGATCGTATCGGCCATTGTCCTGACATCTCGCTTTATGCAGGCAGTGGATTAGCCGGGTTCCGATGTCAGCGCCAGTATCATTATGCAACCCGCCATGCGTCCGGCAGGCATACCAGGACCGGGGACGGACCTCGTTTCCTGTTTGATTTCTTGTTTGAACTTGAACCCGCCAGAGAACGGATGCCCACTTTTCCGGATCGTGCTCGGTAGCCCCGGAGCGAAGCGCAATCCGGGGGTGTTTCCGCGTCCGTGGTCCCGGATTTTCGCTTCGCTCCATCCGGGCTACGCAATCGCGCCAGCGAAGGCGCGCTTGACGGCGCAATCGCCAAGTGGATGCACCCCTTACGGCAGCACCTCGCGCCGGTCGCTGAGCTGGGCATCCATCTCGGCCCGCTTGTCGTCGAGCAGGCCGGCGTCGGCGGCTTCGATCACCGAATAGAGCTCGCCGGCGTCGCTGAGTCGGGTCACCGTCACATAGTCGGCACCGGCCTCGTAGAGATCATCGACGCCGCTGAGGAGATCCGCGGTGGCGACGATCCGCGCGGTCGGATTGAGGGCGCGGACGTGGCGCACCAGCTTCTCATTGTCGGCACCGACCAGGAGGAAGTCCGGCACGCTCAGGATGATGATCTCGGCCTTGCCGATGCCGGCGTGCACGAGCGTGTCCACATTGCTGATGTCGCCATAGATCACGTGCATGCCGCGGTCGGTGAGCGTGCGGAACACCAGCGGATTGAAGTCGATGACGCTGATCTGCTCGAGCAGCGACTGGTTCTGCCGCTCGATCTGGCTGACCAAGGCGCTCGCCGCGCGGAAAAAGCCGAGGATTACGATACGCCTGATCTCGCCGTGTCCCCCCTCCTGGCCGCCCTCGCCCACATGGTCGAGATCGCGCAGCCCGATCCGCTTCAGCGGACCGATCAGGCCACGCACGATCTGGTCGCTGCGGCCCATCGCAAAGGTCGAGAGCACCGCCAGCACCACGAAGGCGAACGAGGCTGCGCTCGCGGTCTCGGTCCCGATGTGGTTGGCGGCAATGCCGGTCTGGATCACCACCAGCGAGAACTCGGAGATCTGCGCCAGGTTGATCGCCGGCAGCAGGCTGGCGCGCAAACCCTGCTTCATCAGGTAGAGCGGCGTGAACGTCGTAACCAGGCGGCTCACCACCGTGAACGCCGCAATGACGAGCGCGAGCCAGATCACCTGTAGGCCCGGGATCGGGATCGTCATGCCGAGCGCGACGAAGAACAGCGTGATGAAGAAATCCCGCAGCGTCGTCACCTTGGCGGTGACGTCGAGCGCGTAGGGAAAGGTCGAGATCGAGACGCCGGCGACCAGCGAGCCCATCTCGCGCGACAGATGCAGCCGCTCGGCGATCTCGCCGATCAGGAAGCACCAGGCGAGCGCACCGAGCAGCACGAGCTCCGGCCGCCGCGCGATCTGGTGGAACAGCCGCGGCAGCACGTAACGGCTCAGCACCAGCGCCGTCGCGACCAGCACCGCAACGCGGGCGATCGACAGCAGCACGACGCTGACCTGAAGATTGTCGAGGCTCGGCTGCACCGCCAGGAACAGGATCGCGAAGATGTCCTGCAGCACCAGCACGCCGAGCGTGATGCGGCCCGGTAGCGTATCGAGCTCGCGCTTCTCGTACAGCACCTTGACGATGATGACGGTCGAGGACAGCGCACAGGCGACGCAAAGATAGACCGCGTCGAACTTGCCGCCGCCGATCGCCAGCCCGATTCCGGCGAAGAATGTTGCGCCGATCAGGCAGCCGCCGATCAGCTCGCCGGCGCGGCGAACAGGATGACCTTGCCGGCGCGGATGATCTTCTTGAGGTCGATTTCCAGCCCGATCATGAACAGCATGAAGATCAGGCCGAGCTCTGAGATGACGCTGATCGACTCCTGGGACTTGACCCAGCCGATGCCGAATGGACCAATGAAAAAGCCGGCGATAAGGTAGGCCAATATCAGCGGTTGCCGGGAGAAATGGGCGAGCAGCCCAATCCCCCAGGCAAACAGGATACAGAGCGTGATATCGGGAATCAGTTCATGCATGCGTCAAAGACTTCCTGTTGCCGCAACCTAGAGGGCCGGGCGTGAGGATCAACCGAGCAATGTGTCACATCCGCGCAGGCGGCATTTTTCTGGCAGTTTTGCTCTGCCTGCTCACCGTGCGCATCACTGAGGCGCTAGCACAATCCCCGGCAAGTATTGAACAAAATTTTGCGAACTCACTCACCGCGGTGCCGTCTGAAGGCCTCACCACATCCGGTGCATTCTACGTGCCGGTGTATTCCAGCGTATCGATGAGCCAGGGCAAGCTCAGGGCCGATTTCTCGGTGACGCTCAGCGTGCACAACGCCTCCGAAACCAGGCCCCTGGTGCTGAAGCGGATCGCCTATTTCGACACATCAGGCAAGATGGTGGAGAGCTACCTCAAGGCGCCGGTCGCGCTAAAACCGTTTGCGACCGTCGAGGTTTCGATCGCCACCACCGATACCCGCGGCGGCACCGGCGCGAATTTCGTGGTCGATTGGGCGGCCGCCGGCGAAATCGCGGAACCAGCGGTCGAGGCTCTGATGGTGGGCAGCGTCGGCGCCGGGCACTACGCCTTCATCAGCCAGGGTCGCCCGGTCCGGCTGACCGGCAAGAACTGAATTGAACTGACTCCACGGAAGGCCGCTTCCCGCGGACCTTCTCAACGACAACAACACGGAGCGAAACGTCCATGTCCACCTCGGCTCAGTTCGACTTTGCACCACTGCTCCCGGCCGGCCTGCCTGCACCGGCCGCGCGCTGGACCGGGCTCGCGAAATACAGCTTCGTCGGCGGCAACAACGATCCCGACCAGGTCCCGGTCGACGGGCTGCTGGAGGCGGTCAACGCCGTGCTGAAGCGCGAAGGCAGGAATCTCGCGACCTACAACCTCGCGCACGGGCCGCAGGGCTACCTGCCGTTGCGCCAGTTCCTGACCGAGAAGCTGAAGCGCGATGCCGGGATCGCCTGCACGCCGGACGAGATCATGATCGTCTCCGGCTCGCTGCAGGCGCTCGACCTCGTCAATCAGACGCTGCTCACCAAGGGCGACACCGTGCTGATCGAGCAGGAGACCTATCAGGGCTCGCTGAACCGGCTGACCCGGCTCGGCGTCAACGCGGTCGGCATCCCCCTCGATGGCGAGGGCATCAGGATCGATGCGCTGGCCGCAGCGCTCGCCGATCACAAGCGGCGCGGCATCACGCCGAAATACATCTACACGATCCCGACGGTGCAGAACCCGACCGGCTCGATCCTTCCCGAAGGCCGCCGCGCCGAGATGCTGAAGCTGTCCAAAGAATACGGCGTGCCGATCTTCGAGGACGATTGCTATGCCGATCTGATCTGGAACGGCGAACGCCCTCCCGCGATCTACGCGATGAGCAAGCACGGCGGCGTGATCCATATCGGCTCGTTCTCGAAATCGATCGCGCCGGCGCTGCGGGTCGGCTTCATCGTCGCGCCGTGGGAGATCATGTCGCGGATGCTGCCGCTGAAGACCGACGCCGGCTCCGGCGCGCTGGAGCAGATGGTGCTCGCCGAATACTGCGCGCCGCATTTTGCGACCCACGTGCCGCGGCTAACCAAAGGCCTGCGCGCAAAGCTCGACACGCTGATGGAGGCGCTGAACGAGCAATTCGGCACCTCGGCCGAATTCGAGGCGCCGAAGGGCGGCATCTTCCTGTGGGTCAAGCTGCCCGACAACGTCGATACGTTGAAGCTCTACCAGGCGGCGCTCGCCGCCGGGGTCTCGATCAATCCCGGACCGGAATGGTCGACCAGCAAGGCCCATTCGGCAGCCGGCTCCGGCTCTGCTTCGCGAGCCCCTCGCACGACCAGATTCGCGAAGGCGTCGCCGTGCTGGCGGAGGTGTGCCGCAAGGAGTTCGGCGTACCCGAGCGCAGCAGCAATGTGGAGAAGCGCGGCTAGAGCGTTTTCGAGCGAAGTGGATACCGGTTCGCGTGAAGAAAACGCGTCAAAATAAGAATCTAGAGCCCCGTTCCGATTCAATCGGAACGGGGCTCTAGGCTGACACCGCCGAGCCCCACTTCAGGGGCCACGTGAAATTCCACGTTCACCTGGCCGCTTCCGCTCGACGGGAAGTAGTCGCAGAGTTGTTCGGCAGGGCCACGGAAATCGTACCAGCCGAGCGCCGCGAACAGCATGATGGTGTCGGCCATCCCGCCTTCGCCGTGACACCGCGTTGCGTAATCGGGAAGCATATCGAGAAACTCCCTATAGCGACGCTGCTGCCAAAGCTCCAGCACGCGCAGATCGACCTGGCGGTTGAACTCGCTGGCGATCGATGTCCAGGCTTCGGGGCCGAGCTTCTTGTTCGGCAACAACCGATGCGACAGCGATCCGCTGGCAAGCAGCGCAACCCGCTCGCCGGACCGCGCGATCGCACAGCGGGTCGCTTCACCGAGCAGCCGGCTCTCCTCCATCGATGTGAACAGCGGCGACGCGACCGAGACCACCTTCGCCCAGCCCTCCGGGTTGAGGTAGTGCATCGGGACGATGGTGCCGTACTCCAGACCAAGGCTTTCGACCCGGTGCGCCATCACGTTGAGGCCGACGCTTGCCGCCTCCTGCGCAATCGCTTCTGCCAGCGCGCTATTCCCCGGCAGATCGTAGCCCAGATCCTTGATCATCTGCGGCGCCTCGTGGCTCGTGAACGAGCCGCGATGCCGGGCATTGGCGTTGATGTGGTAGCCGAAATTCGATAGCCAATGGGTATCAAACACCACAAAGGTCGATACCCTGCGTTCCCTGGCGCGGCGGCCGAGTTCGCGCAATGCCGCGACCGCGCCGGCCCTCACATCGTGCAGCGGATGATCGGCCGGCTCCGACAGCATCAGAGACGGCACATGGCTGACCTTGGCGGCCAGTACGAGTTCGCCCATCAAAGCCATATCCTCTTCCCGGTCAGGCCGCCTTGGTGACAACGTCGCGGAAGGCGTTCAAGATGCGCAGCAAAAGCACGATCGAGACGTTGCCCTTGCCGGCTTCTATGAGCGCAATATAGCGCTGCGACACGCCAGAGCGGCGGGCCAGTTCGCGACGCGTC
The DNA here is from genome assembly GCF_001238275.1 of Bradyrhizobium viridifuturi. GTDB lineage: Bacteria > Pseudomonadota > Alphaproteobacteria > Rhizobiales > Xanthobacteraceae > Bradyrhizobium > Bradyrhizobium viridifuturi. The sequence goes on along the minus strand of NZ_LGTB01000045.1, from coordinate 17,293 downwards.
ATGCCGGCATTCGCCCGCGCGCCGCGGACAGCCGCGCCCAGTTGCAGCAGGAAATCACTTTCGGAGAACGGTGCGCTGCCAGGCGCGGAAGTGCGTACCGATCGGTCGATGGAGGAATGATTCCCGGTCACGACGTGCCCCTTTATGATCGCTCATCATCGACCAGCGGGATTTGCTGTCCTTGATGCGGATCAATGACAGGGACCGGCGGGGCGCGCCGTTCACCGCACCGAAAATGGCGCCTGGTAGGGTCGGCCGAACGGCACGCCGTTGACCACGGTCTGAACCGGCTTCAGCTGCAGATTGCCGTCGCGCTTGTTGTTGCGGGTGTCGAGGAAGGTGACCGGGCCTTCGACGAGGTCCATGATCGCGACATCGCCGGGCGCGCCACGCTGCAGCGTGCCGATCTTCGGAGCGCGGTTGATGATCCGCGCCGGCACCGAGGTCGCCATCGCGACGACCTGATCCAGCGAGGAGCCCATCGCCAGGAACTTGCTCATCACGTTCGGCAGGAACGGGATGCCGGGCGAATTGCCCGAGAAGACGTGGATGTCGGAGGAGATCGTATCCGGCGTGCAGCCGGCGGGGATCGCGATCTCGGCCACCGTGAAGTCAAAACTTCCGCCGCCATGGCCGACATCGAACAGCACGCCGCGCTGCTTGGCCGCGAGCGCGGCCGGCAGCAGCTTGCCTTCCTGCACGATGTTGGTGAAGGCGCCGGACATGTTCGGCGCACCGGAATAGGCGTGGGTGAGGATATCGCCCGGCCGCAGCAGATCGAGGATGTCGGACATCAGCTCCCTGGTCTCGACGCCGCCGATATGCACCATCATCCGCGCCGGCCAGCCGCACATCTCGCAGGCCTGGATGCCGCGCTTCAGCGGCTCGATGCCGTGCTTGAAGATGACGTTCTCCGACATCCGCACCTTGACCCCGATCAGGAAGTCCGGATTTTCGGCGAGCGCCATCGCGCAGGCTTCGACCTGGGCATTGTCGATGTTGTAGAGCTCGGCCACCGGGAAAGCCGACAGGCCGTTATTGGCGATGTGGACGAAGGCGTAGATTCGCGCCCGCGACTGCGCCACGATGAAACGCCGCAGCGCCGCGAGATTGTTGACGCCGGCATCGCCGGCCGAGACCACGGTCGTGGTGCCCTGGAATTGCACCAGCTCGTCGGCGGGAATGCCGATCGCCGATCCATAGGGATAGACGTGGCAGTGCAGATCGACGAGGCCGGGCATCACGAGCCTGCCCGATGCGTCGATCGTCTTGGCGGCGCGCGCGGCGGGGATCTCGTCTTCGATGGCTTCGATGAAGCCCCAGCGGATGCCGATGTCGCGCTTGCCGCGCAGCGACTGGCTGGGATCGATCACGTCGCCGCTCTTGATCACGAGGTCGAACTTGTCGTCCGGCCCCATCGCCGCGGCGGCCGGCCCAGCAATGGCGGCGGCAGCGGTCGATCCCGTGGCTTTCAAAAAATCCCGGCGCGAAAATCCACTCACGGCACCGTTCCCCCGACCATTGATTTTTATGGCGCGATGATGCGTCGGACCCGGTAGTTAGGCAAGTCCGCCTGAACAACCGTTCAGAAAACTCCGCCGGTTCCTGAGGAACGTTTCGATGCCTGCCCGGTTGCCTCCTCGCATCATTTGAGGAGGATGAAATGAAAAAGATTGGTTTTGTTCTTGCGGCGATTGGTACGCTTGCAGTGGCCGTTCCGTCGATCGCGAGCGCCGAGACCGTGGTGATCAAGCGCGGCCACCATCACTGGGATCGTGGCTGGGGCGCGCGCGCCGAGATGCGCCACGACCGTGGTTGGCATCGCGGCTGGCATCACGACCACGACCGCACCGTCGTGATCCGACGCGACCGCTACTAACCGACTACACATCCAAGAGACCGACACAACGGAAAATGGCTCCTTTCGGAGCCATTTTCTTTTTCAACGTCTGCGTCGGATGGTCGACGTCTCAATCCCACGCCGGCGCAAAGCCCGGATTGACGCAGCGCATGTCCTTGGGCAGCGCGGCGATCGCCTTGCGGTCGTCGTCATCGAGTTCGACCTTCAGCGCATCGAGATTGGCCTGCTGGCTTTCTGCGCGCGAGGCTTTCGGGATCGCCGCAACGCCGTCCTGATCGAGCAGCCATTTCAGCGCCACCTGCGCCGCGGTCGCACCATGCTTGCGGCCGATCTTCGCCAATGTCTCGTCGGTCGCGAAACGGCCCTGCGCCAGCGGACAATAGGCCACCAGCGGGATCGATTTCGCGGCAAGATATTTCCGCACCGGCGTCTGGTCCAGCATCGCGTGATACTCGATCTGATTACAGGCGATCGGCGCCTTGATGTCCTCGACCACGGTCTTGAGCAGCGCAGTGGTGAAATTGGCGACGCCGATCGCGCGGGTGCGGCCCTCTTCCTTCAGCCGCATCAGCGTCTCGAACACGGCAGGCAGCTTCATGCTCCGCGACGGCCAATGCACCAGATAGAGATCGACGTGATCGAGCCGCAGCTTGTTCAGGCTGGCGTCGAACGCCTTGCGGATCGCATCCGGCGCCAGGTTCTCGTGCCAGACCTTGGTGGTCACATGCAGGTCCTTGCGCGCGATCTTCGAAGCCGCAATCGCCTGTCCGATCGCCTCTTCATTGGCGTACATCTCGGCGGTGTCGATGTGTCGGTAACCGAGCCCAAGCGCGCTCTCGACCGCCGCACGGCAGACATCGCCCTGCATGCGGAAGGTGCCGAGCCCGAGCTGCGGCAGGCTGATGCCCTGTATTTGCAGATTTTCCATGGGATAGCTCCTGACGCGTGGGACGCCGAGGAAATCGACGACGTCACGCCTAGCAAATCGGCTGTAGGGAATGAAATTGGCAGAACTGCCAAGCGACAGTCTGCCCGCAAACCGGTCCGTCGGGCAAGGCACCCCGCAATCAAGATGTCGCGACGGGATGAGGGACGGATCTAGATGTGCTGCGCCAGGATCTGGCCGGGCCGCGCGTCCGGCCGCGGCTCGATGTCGACCGACCAGAGATCATGGTTGTCGACGTCCTTCAGCGTCACCTTCATCACGCCGGTCTTGCCGTCGATGTCGACGCGGCCGAAGAATTGCAGGCCGAAGCACGGCGCGAGGTTGTCGCCCTGCTCGGCCGAGCAGCCCTTCTGGTACATCGCCTTCGGGCCAAAGGTGTTGTCGAGCTCGCCGGGCGACCAGGTGCCGGCATGCAGCGGGCCGGAAACGAACTCCCAGAACGGCTCGAACTCCTGGAACACCGCCCGGTTCGGATCATAGTGATGCGCGGCGGTGTAGTGCATGTCGGCGGTGAGCCACACCGTGTTGCGGACGCCGGCGCGCTTCATGAAGGACAAGAGATCGGCAATCTCGTGCTCGCGCCGCTCGGGCGGCCCGTCGCCGAGCGCGACGGCATCGAGGCTGACGAGCCCGATCGGCAGGTCGGCCGCGATCACCTTCCAGACCGCGTCCGACGCCACCAGCTCCCGCTTCAGCCAGGCAAGCTGCTCTCGCCGAGAATGAAGGCCTGGTCCGGATCGCCCTGCTTGTTCCAGCTCGAATCGCGGTAGGAGCGCATGTCGATGATGAAGACGTCGAGCAGCGGCCCATAAGGGATCTTGCGATAGACCCGGCCGTCGCGCTCCGGCATCAGCCGCATCGGCATGAATTCATGGAAGGCGCGGCGCGCCCGCGCCACCAGGCGCGAGCTGCCGTCCGTGTCGTAGCCAGTCGAATCGGCGGTGCCGATCGGCGACCAGTCGTCGGCGACCTCATGGTCGTCCCATTGCGCAAACATCGGCACTTCGGCGTGGAAGGCGCGGAAATTCTCGTCGAGCCAGTTGTATTTGTAGTTGCCGCGAAACTCCTCGAGGCTGCGCGCGACGACGGATTTCTCCGCGGTGACGATGTTGCGCCAGACCTCGCCGTTCGGCAGCTTCTGCTCCGCCGGCACCGTGCAATCCGCGTAGATGTGATCGCCGGAGTGAATGAAGAAATCCGGGTGCTCGTTCAGCATGGTGCGGTAGCTACGCAAGCCGCCACGCGCAGGGTCGATGCCCCAGCCCTGCCCGACGACGTCACCGGACCAGACGAAGGAGACTGAGCGGCGATCGAGCGGCGCGGTGCGGAAATGCCCGACGCGGCTCTCACCGGCAACGCCGTCGCGGTCCTCGAAACGCACGCGATAGAACAGGTCCTGGCCCGGCGGCAGGCCATCGAGCAGGAGTTTCGCGGTGAAGTCGCGCTCGGGCAGCGCATCGGCGCACGCGGTGCGCAGGATGGTGGCGAAGTTTTCGACGGAAGCGCATTCGATCTGCATCCGCGCGGCGCGGTCAGTGCGGGCCCAGATCACGGCGGAATCGGTGGCGATGTCGCCGGACTGGATGCCCGCGATCGCGGGCCGATCCGCCGCGCGGCTGAGATAGGGTCTCGCCAGCGCGCCCAATCCCGCCAGCGCGGCCGTGGACGCCGAGCGCACCAGAAGCTGACGCCTTGTGAGGCCTCGCCGCCTCGCGGAGATCGCTGTCGGCATCCCGTAACCTTCGCCATATCCTGACGAGGGTTTTGCCTGCGCCGTTTGACTCCGGGCTTACAGTTTCTTGACTCTCCGCCGACGGTTTCGCGACGGCGGGATGACTCAGCGGGGAGCGGCGATCGGAGCCACAGCGCCCGGAAAGCTAGACCCGTCATCCCGAGGAGCGCGCTCTTGCGCGCGTCTCGAGGGATGCACGGCCGCGCTCGTGGCCGATTCATCCTTCGAGGCTCGCTCCGCTCGCACCTCAGGGATGACGGGTTTGGGTACTGGCGGGATGTACGTGGAGATCGGCGCGAGAGCGCCGACTCTCACCGCTGCCAGTTGCAGATGCCGCCGGTCCGGCACGGCCAGGTCTGGATCCGGGTGTCGCGGGCTTCCGCGTTGAGCGGGTTCGAGTATCGCCGCGCGAGCTTGGCGCGGGCGGGAACGTGCGTAGCGGCACGCTTCCGCTCTTGCGGCGCGGTAACCCGGGTGGTCCACAAGGGCTTCTGCTGCTCGACCGTCGGCTCCTCGACCTTGGGCTCGGCGGCTGCATGCTGATCCGGCCCGTGGTCGGTCTTCGCTTCGACCGGAATCGGCTCGAACTGCGCGGGCGGGCCGAGCGGCTTCGGCGACAGCACGGCCCGGGAGAGATCGAGGCTGAAGAACTCGCTCGGACGATAGTCGTGGGCCAACGCCACGCCGGCCAGAGCCAAGGACGCGGTACAAACTGTTGCAACGAAAACGCTTTTCAGGACCGTCAAAAGGGCCTCCTGAAATCACTCGAACAGAACAGCCATCATGTAGGAACCCGGCCGCGCGATTCCAGCCGCTGATTGCGGGCAGGGTTACAGGTCAACCACGGGAACAGCGGAAAGTTCCCGCTGCCCCCGCCCTGGCCTATTCAGCCGCCTGCGCCAGCGGCTGGCCGATCGCGCGCTCCAGCCGCGCGCATTCGGTGCGGTAGCGGGCGACGTTGCCTTCCTTGATGTGGCCATAGCCGCGGACGAGGTCCGCAGCCTTGGCCAGCGCCACGAGGCGCGGCAGGTCGAGCGGCTTGTTGCCGCCGAGATGACGCAGGATCATCGCCGAATACTCCACCGGCAAGGCGCGCTCCATCTTGCGCTCGGCGGTGTAGCCGAAGATGTCGAACGCGGTACCGCGCAGGCCCTTCAACCCCGCGAGCAGGCCGAACGCCTTGAAGATCCACGGCCCGAACTCGCGCTTCTGCAAGCGCCCGGTGACGGGATCGCGTTGCGCCAGCAGCGGCGGCGCCAGCAGCACCTTCAAGCCGGAATTGCCCTCGAACTGCTCCCGCAACGCCTTGCTGAATTCGCCGTCGGAATAGAGCCGCGCAACCTCGTATTCGTCCTTGTAGGCCATCAGCTTGAACAGGCCCTTCGCAAACGCCTCGGTCAGGTCCTGCGAGCCCGGCGCCGCCGCGGTCTCGGCCGCGCGGACGCGCGCGACATCGTCGAGATAGCGTTTGGCGTAGGCGGCGTCCTGATAGTCGGTGAGGAATTTGGCACGGAACGCGATCGCCTCGTCGAGCGTCTTCTTGGCCGGCGCGGAACCTGCGCTCTTGAAGCGCGCGGCGCTGACCACGCGTTGCAGATCGTGCGCGGCAAGCCGGCCCCACGAGAACGCGGTCTTGTTCATCTCGATCGCCGCGCCATTGAGCTCGATCGCCTTCAGGATCGCCTCCAGCGACAGCGGGATCGCGCCGCGCTGGAACGCGAAGCCGAGCATGAACGCGTTGGTGGCGATGCTATCGCCCATCAGCGCGGTCGCCAGTCCCGTGGCATCAAGGATGTCGAGATCGTCAGGCCGCACCGCGCCGTTCAGCGCGTCGCGCATCGAGCTGGCCTCGAAATCGATATCGGGATCGATCACGAAGCTTGCGGTCGGCAGCAGGTCGGCGTTGACGACGGCGCGGGTGACGCCACGCTCGGCACGGCTCAGTGCCGGCACGCTGGTGGCGACAACGAGGTCGCAGCCGAGGATCAGGTTGGCATTGCCGGGCGCGATGCGGACCGTGGTCAGCATGTCGGACGCCGGCGCCAGCCGGACATGGCTCATGACAGCGCCGTTCTTCTGCGACAGGCCGGTGAAGTCGAGCGTCGAGCAGGCGAGCCCCTCGACATGCGCGGCCATGCCGAGCAGCGCGCCGATGGTGATGACGCCGGTGCCGCCGATGCCCGTGATCAGGATGTTGTAGGGCGCGCTGAGCGCAGCCGGGGGCGGTGTCGGCAGGTCGGCGAACAGCGCCTTGGGATCGGCGGCCGTACGGTCCGCCTTGCGCAGCTTCGGGTCCTGCACCATCACGAAGCTCGGGCAGAAGCCCTCGATGCAGGAGAAATCCTTGTTGCAGTTCGACTGGTCGATGCGGCGCTTGCGGCCGAGCTCGGTCTCCAGCGGCTGCACCGAGACGCAGTTCGACGCCACCGAACAGTCGCCGCAACCTTCGCAGACCCGTTCATTGATGAAGACGCGCTTGGCCGGATCGGGAAACAGCCCGCGCTTGCGGCGGCGGCGCTTTTCGGCGGCACAGGTCTGGTCGTAGATCAGGACGGTGAGGCCCTCGATCTCGCGCAAGGTCCGCTGCACGGCGTCGAGCTCGCGGCGATGATGGATGGTGGCCCCGGACGGGAAGTAGTTGGCAGGATATTTGTCAGGATCGTCGGAGACGATCGCGAGCTTCCTGGTGCCCTCGGCCCAGACCTGATGCGCGATCTGCGACACGGTGAAGCCGCCTTCGGCGGGCTGACCACCGGTCATCGCGACCGCGTCGTTGTAGAGGATCTTGTAGGTGATGTTGACGCCGGCCGCAGCGGCCGCGCGCAGCGCCAGCAAACCGGAATGCGTGTAGGTGCCGTCGCCGAGATTCTGGAACACATGCTGTTCGCTGGTGAACGGCGCCTGCCCGATCCAGCTCACGCCCTCCGCGCCCATATGCGAGATGGTCTGGGTGTTGCGGTTCGGCACCGACAGCGCCATGCCGTGACAGCCGATCCCGGCCATGGCACGGCTGCCCTCGGGGATCTTGGTCGACGAATTGTGCGGGCACCCCGAGCAGAAATACGGCGTGCGCGCCAGCTTCGCGGCGCCGGTGCCCTCGGCCGGGCGATCGAACGCCTCGAGTTTGGCGAGGCGCTGCTCCAGCAGCGGGCTGCGGTGACCGAGCTTACGCAGCCGCGCGACGACGGCGGCCGCGACCATGGTCGGCGTCAGTTCGCCCTCGCTCGGCAGCAGCGGTGCGCCGCTTTCGTCGCGCTTGCCAACCACAGAGGGACGCTTCGATGCGTCCATGTTGTAGAGGATGCGAACCAGCTGGTCCTCGATGAAGCCGCGCTTCTCCTCGACGACCAGCACGTCCTGCAAGCCTTCCGCGAAGCGCGCGCGCCGTTGGCTTCCAGCGGCCAGGTCAACGCCACCTTGTAGATGCGCAAACCGAGGTCCTGCGCCTCGGCATCGGTGATGCCGAGATCGGCGAGCGCCTGGCGCAGGTCCAGATAGGCCTTGCCGGTCGCCATGATGCCGAGCCGCGCCGGCTTTGAATCCAGCACGATGCGGTCGAACCGGTTGGCGCGGGCGAAGGCCGCGACCGCCTCCATCTTGGGCCCGTGCAGCCTGCGTTCGGCTTCGAGCGGCGGATCCGGCCATCGGATCGAGAGGCCGCCGGGCGGCATCTCGAAATCGTCGGGCATGATGATCTTGATGCGATCAGGATCGCTGACGATCGAGGCCGAGCTCTCCACCGTCTCGGAGATCGCCTTGAAGCCGACCCAGCAGCCGGAATATCGCGACAGCGCAAAGCCGAGAATGCCGAGATCGAGATAGTCCTGCAGCGTCGCCGGATTGACCACCGGCATCAGCGCCGAGGCGAACACCTGCTCGCTCTGGTGCGCAAGCGTCGAGGACTGGCAGCCATGGTCGTCGCCGGCGAGCGCGATCACGCCGCCATTCGGCGAGGTGCCGGCGGAATTGGCGTGCTTGAGCGCGTCGAGCGAGCGGTCGACGCCGGGCCCCTTGCCGTACCAGATGCCGAACACGCCATCGACCTTGGCCCCGGGGAACATGCCGACCTGCTGGCTGCCCCACACCGCGGTCGCCGCCAGGTCCTCGTTGAGGCCGGGAACGAAGGCGATGTCATGCTCTTTGAGGAACGATTTCGCCCGCCACAGCGCGTGGTCGTACATGCCGAGCGGCGAGCCGCGGTAACCGGAGATGAACCCGGCGGTGTTCAGCCCGTGCGCGCGATCGCGTTCGCGCTGCAACATGGGCAATCGGACCAGAGCCTGGGTACCGGAGAGGAAGATTCGCTTCGTGTCCAACCGGTACTTGTCGTCCAGTCCAACGTCCATCAACGCCATCAGTTTCCCCGTCAGTCAGCCACGCCGGTCCGAACCGGTCTCATTGTCTGTCCATGATCATGCATCAGCATGCACTGATTTTGTTATGCATCAACAGCCCCGTTTCCATGGTCGCAGCACATATCTCGTTGTGCGTTTGCGAGGTGTTGTTGCTCTGCGAGGCCCTGCTGCTCTGCGAGGCTTGCCGAACCCCGGCATCTTTGAAACGGTGGCGCGCAAAGGGAGACCAAGGATGATTAAAGTCGAATCCGCGTTCACGACGGAAATCGTGGAGAATGGCGATCTGCTGGTGGGTCCCTGGCGCAGCCCGAAGCAGATGCTGCAGGCCCAGACCTACGACTCCCACGCGTCGATCCACGACGACGCAACCGCGCAGAAGCTCGGCTTCCGCGGCGGCACCATCGAGGGACCGACCCATTTCAGCCAGTTCGCACCGCTGTGCGAGCGGATCTGGGGCCGCGCCTGGTTCATGACCGGGTGCCTGTCGGCGCATTACCGCAATCCGGTATTCGAGGGCGAAGAGGTGCAGGCCCAGATCGAGAAGCCGAAGCCGGGCCAGACCGTTTGCACGATCGGCATGATCAAGCGCGACGGCACCGAGATCCTGCGCGGCACCGCCTCGATCGACGGCGACGGCAGCGAGACCGCGCTGAGCCACCGGCTCGGCGAATTGAAGCCGCTGACCGATCCGGTGATCCTCGCCGACATCAAGGTCGGCATGAAGACCGCGCGGCAGGCCATCAAGATGGATTTCGACCAGAACATGGGCGATCTCTACCCGTTCTCGCTGACCGACAAGCTCAAGGTGATCACCGAGCCGTCGGACTATTATTCGCTGGAGCACAATCCCTGGGGCCGTGCCGTCATCCCGATGGAGATGCTGAGCGTGCTGTTCCAGTACCGCGCGCGCGAGGACCGGCTGCCGGTCCGTGGCCCTGCCGTCGGGCTGTTCGCCGACCAGGAGATCCGCCTGCTGCGCGGGCCGCTGTTCCCGGGCGAGACCTATTGGGTCGAGCGCGAGGTCGTGGCGCTCTCAGGCAGCAAGCGCACCGAAAGCATGTGGGTGCGCTCGACCGTGTTCGACGCCGACAACGCCGTGGTCGCGACCATGCTGCTCAACGGCGCCAGCATGAAGGACTCCTACGCCAACTACGCCAGCGAACACAAAGCCCTCTACGGCTGAAGTGACAGCCGCCGCCAGACAACGCTAACATTGCAAGCCGCCGAACCAAGGACAACAACAATGGCCCGCCTGCCCTATCTCGAAGCCGACCAGGTCGCACCTGAGTATCGCGACATGCTCAAGCGCAATACCAATCTGCACAAGCTGCTGGTGAACTCGCCGGACATGGCGCGGGCCTTCAACGGAATCGGCGGCTATATCCGCTTCAAGAGCAAGCTCGATCCGCGGCTGCGCGAGCTTGCGATCCTGCAGGTCGGCTGGCTGGAGAAGTCCGAGTACGAATTCACCCACCATGTGAAGATCGGCAAGGAGTTCGGCGTCACCGATGAGGACATCAAGGGCCTGATCGCGGAGACCGACGGCAAGCCGTCGCAGCTCGAGCCGCTGGCAAGAGCGATCCTCAGGGGCGCCCGCGAGATGGTGCGCGAGCTCGCGATGTCGGAGGCGACCTTCGCCGAGATCAAGCAACATCTCTCCGACGAGCACATGACCGACCTGGTGTTGACCATCGCATTCTACTGCGCCGTGGTGCGGGTGCTCGCCACCATGCAGATCGACAACGAACCCAGCTACAAAGAGGTACTGCAGCAGTACCCGATCCCGGGAGTGAAGTGACATGCGCCTGCAAGATCGCGTCGCCATCGTCGTCGGCGCCGGCCAAAGTCCCGGCGAGGGCATCGGCAACGGCCGCGCCACCGCGCTGACCTTCGCGCGCGAAGGCGCAAAGGTGCTGTGCGTCGATCACAACCTGGATTCGGCGCAAGAGACCGTCGATCTGATCGTGGCCAAGGGCGGTACGTCGGTCGCCTTCAAGGCCGACGTCACCAAGAATTCCGACATCAAGGCGATGGTGGCGGATGCGCATGGCCGCTGGGGCAGCGTCGATATCCTGCACAACAATGTCGGCGTCAGCCTCTCCGGCGGCGATGCCGAGTTGCTCGACATATCAGAGGAAGCATTCGACCGCTGCGTGGCGATCAATCTGAAGAGCTGCATCCTCGCCGCCAAGCACGTGATCCCGATCATGCGTCAGCAGCAGAGCGGCTCGATCATCAACATCTCGTCGATGGCCGCGATCACGACCTACCCTTACGTCGCCTACAAGGCGACCAAGTCGGCGATGATCGCCTTCACCGAACAGCTCGCCTACCAGAATGCGCAATATGGCATTCGCGCAAACGTGATCCTGCCCGGATTGATGAACACGCCGATGGCCGTCGATACGCGCGCCCGCGAATTCAAGAAGAGCCGCGCCGAGGTCGAGGCCGAGCGCGACAGCAAGGTGCCGCTGCGTCACAAGATGGGCACCGGCTGGGATGTCGCGAATGCCGCACTGTTTCTCGCGTCCGATGAAGCGAATTTCGTGACCGGTGTCACGTTGCCGGTCGATGGCGGCGCAAGCGTGCGGCGCGGTTAATCGAGACGATTAACCTGTGTGACAATTCGGGATTAATCACTGTGACGAAATCACGCGTTGTTGCACCGCAATGATTCGAAAAAATTGAAGTATTCCAATGACACGGCGATGTGACGGCGCGTCCACATAAATCGAAATCCTGACTCGTTGTGGTCGCACGAAATTCATCTGCGCTCTGTATCTCGCACGCCAAGAACTTCTGGAGTGCCTGGACCAATGAGCGAAGAATTCGAACTCAGACCCGATCAGTGGGATGCGCTGAAAGCGCTGCGGGCTCCCGCAGCAAACCCTTCACGTTTGAACCGGTTTGCCGTCGAAAGCCTGATCACGCTCGGTTATGTCGCTGTACGAGGCGACGCGTTTGAGCTGACGCCCGCGGGCCGCAAGGTGCTGGTCCGCGGTTCGTCACTTCTGCTGCTCGATATCGCAGCCTGATTCCTTCAAAGCTGACATCAAGCTTACACACGCGGCATCATGCCGCGTGTGCCTTTCCGGGGATCGTCGCCTCGCCGTGCTGCGTCAGCGGCTTCATGCCGGTGAGCGTGCGCAACAGCACATAGAACACCGGCGTCAGGAACAGGCCGAACACCGTGACGCCGATCATGCCGGAGAACACCGCGACACCCATCGCGCGCCGCATCTCCGAGCCCGCGCCGGTCGACAGCACCAGCGGCAACACACCCATGATGAACGCCATCGACGTCATCAGGATCGGCCGCAACCGCAGCCGGCTGGCCTCGATCGCCGCTCTGATCGGCGAGCGTCCGGCGAATTCGAGCTCGCGCGCGAATTCGACGATCAGGATGGCGTTCTTGGCCGACAGGCCCACCAGAACGATCAGGCCGATCTGGGTGAAGACGTTGTTGTCGCCCTTCGACAGCCAGACCCCGAACATCGCCGCCAACAGGCCCATCGGCACGATCATGATGATCGACAGCGGCAGCGCCAGGCTCTCATAGAGCGCGGCCAGCACAAGGAACACCAGCAGGATCGCGAGCGGGAACACCCAGATCCCGGAATTGCCGGCGATGAACTCCTGATAGGTCAGGTCGGTCCATTCAAAGGCAAAGCCCGGCGGCAATACTTCGGCCGCGATCCGCGTCGCTGCCTCCTGCGCCTGGCCGGAGGAATAGCCCGGCGCGGCAGCGGCGTTGATATCAGACGACAGGAAGCCGTTGTAGCGAATCGCGCGCTCCGGCCCCGCGCTCTGGCGGACCTTCAGCAAGGCCGACAGCGGCACCATGTCGCCCGACGACGAGCGCACCTTCAACTGCCTGATGTCGTCGGCACGCGCGCGGAACGGCGCGTCGGCCTGCACATAGACCGAATAGGTGCGGCCGAATTTGTTGAAGTCGTTGACATAGTAGGAGCCGAGATAGATCTGCAGCGTGTTGAACACTTCGGTGACCGGCACGCCGAGCTGCAACGCCTTGGTGCGGTCGATGTCGGCGAACAGCTGCGGCACGTTGACCTGGAAGCTGGAGAACACGCCGGCGATCTCCGGCGCCTTCTGCATCGCGGTCATGAACGCCTTGGTGGCGTCGTTCAACGCCTCGTAGCCGAGACCGGCGCGGTCCTCGATCTGCAGCTTGAAGCCGCCGATGGTGCCGAGGCCATTGACCGGCGGCGGCGGGAACATGGCGATGAAGGCATCCTGGATGCCGGCATATTTCTTGTTCAGCGCGGCCGCGATCGCCGGACCGCTCAGCGAGGGATCCTTGCGCTCGTCGAACGGTTTCAAGGTCGAGAACACGATGCCGGCGTTGGAGGAGTTGGTGAAGCCGGAGATCGACAGGCCCGGGAACGCCACCGAGCTTTCGACACCCGGCTGGGTCAGCGCGATCTCGCTCATCTTGCGGATCACTTCCTCGGTGCGGTCCAGCGTGGCGCCATCAGGCAGCCGCGCAAAGCCGACCAGGTACTGCTTGTCCTGGCCCGGCACGAAGCCGCTCGGCACCTGCTTGAACAGCACGCCGGTCACGCCTATCAACAGCACATAGAGACCGATCACCACGGCCTTGCCATAGATCACCTTGGTAACGGTGCGGCCGTAGTTCGCGGACGACTTGGTGAACACCTTGTTGAAGCCGCGGAAGAACCAGCCCAGCGACTTTTCCATGACCCGGGTCAGCCAGTCCTTCGGCTCGTGATGGCCCTTCAGAAGCAGCGCCGACAGCGCCGGCGACAGCGTCAGCGAGTTGATCGCCGAGATCACGGTCGAGATCGCGATCGTCAGCGCGAACTGCTTGTAGAACTGTCCGGTGAGGCCGGAGATGAAGGCGAGCGGCACGAACACAGCGATCAGCACCAGCGCGATCGCGATGATCGGGCCGGACACTTCGCGCATTGCCTGGTTGGTGGCGTCGCGCGGCGACAGGCCGGACTCGATGTTGCGCTCGACGTTCTCGACCACCACGATGGCGTCGTCGACCACGATGCCGATCGCCAGCACCAGGCCGAACAGGCTGAGCGCGTTGATCGAGAAGCCGAACACGTGCATCACCGCGAAGGTGCCGACGATCGACACTGGAACCGCGATCAGCGGAATGATCGAGGCGCGCCAGGTCTGCAGGAACAGGATCACGACCAGCACGACGAGCGCGATCGCCTCGAGCAGCGTATGGATGACGGCCTCGATCGACGAGCGCACGAACTGGGTGGGATCGTAGACGATCTGGTACGACACGCCTTCCGGCATGTTCTTCTTGATCTCGGCCATCGTCGCGCGGACATGGTCGGATATTTCCAGCGCGTTCGAACCCGGCGCCTGGAAGATCGGGATCGCGACCGCCTGCTTGTTGTCGAGCAGCGAGCGCAGGCCGTATTCGGAGGCGCCGAGTTCGATCCGGGCAACATCACGCAGCCGCACCACCTCGCCGGCGGAGCCGGTCTTCACCACGATGTCGCCGAACTGCTCCTCGGTCGACAGCCGTCCTTCCGCGTTGACGGAGAGCTGGAGGTCGATGCCCTTGACGCTGGGCGAGGAGCCGACCACGCCGGCCGCGGCCTCGACGTTCTGGGCCTGGATCGCACGCACGACGTCGCTCGCGGTCAGCGAATGCTCGGCGGCCTTCTGCGGATCGACCCAGACTCGCATCGAATAGTCGCCGGCGCCATAGAGCTGGACGTCGCCGACGCCGTCGATCCGGGCCAGCCGGTCCTTGACGTTGAGCACTGCGTAATTGCGCAGATACGTCATGTCGTAGCGATTGTTCGGCGACAGCAGATGCACGACCATGGTGAGGTCGGGCGAGCTTTTCTTGGTGATGATGCCGAGCTGGCGCACCACCGCCGGCAGGCGCGGCTCGGCCTGCTGCACGCGGTTCTGCACCAGCTGGGTCGCCTTGTCGGGGTCGGTGCCGAGCCGGAACGTCACCGTCAGCGTCATCGCGCCGTCGGTGGTCGCCTGGCTCGACATATAGAGCATGCCCTCGACGCCGTTGATCTGCTCCTCGATCGGCGTTGCCACCGTCTCGGCGATCACCTTCGGATTGGCGCCGGGATAGGTCGCGCGCACCACGACCGACGGCGGCACCACATCGGGATATTCCGAGATCGGCATCGCCACCAGCGAGATCAGGCCCGCCAGGAAGATCAGGATCGATAGCACGCCGGCAAAGATCGGCCGGTCGATGAAGAATTTTGAGAGATTCATGGCTCCGCCCCCGCGCGCAGCGCCTAGCGCTGCACGACGTGCTGGTTGGTTTCAGTGGATGCCTGCTGCATGCCGCGCGCGCCCATCTCGGCGACTTCCATCTTCAGAAGTGCGCCGGGACGCACGCGCTGCAGGCCGTTGACGACGATGCGGTCGCCGGATTTCAGGCCGGCGGTGACGATCCGCAGGCCATCGACCGCGCCGCCAAGCGTGACGGAGCGATAGACCGCGCGGCTGTCGTCGCCGACCAGCATAACGAACTTCTTGTCTTGGTCGGTGCCGACGGCGCGTTCGTCGATCAACACCAGGGTCTGCTGCTTGGGCTGGCCCATGCGCACGCGGGCGAACTGTCCGGGGATCAGGCGGCCGTCGTCGTTCTTGAACACGGCACGGACGCGGATCGTGCCACTCTGGCCGTTGACCTGGTTGTCGATGAGCTGGATATGCCCCTTGGCGCTGAGGCCGCCCGAGGTGACCATGTCGACCGGGATCTGGTCCAGATTGCCGCGCTTGCCGGAGGCATCCGCGATCGAGTTCAGCGCGCGCAGCACGACTTCCTCGTCGGCATCGAAGCTCGCATAGATCGGATTGACCGAGACCAGCGAGGTCAGGACCGGCGACGATGTACCCGCGGCGACGAGATTGCCGACGGTGACCTCGATCCGGCCGACCCGGCCATCGACCGGTGCGCGGACCTCGGTGTAGTCGAGATTGAGCTTTGCGGTCTGCAGCGCGGCTTCAGCCGCCTTGACGTTGGCGATCGCTTCGCGATTGGCGTTGTCGCGCTGGTCGAAATCGCGCTTGGTGACGATGTTGTTGCCGACCAGCTGCGCGCCGCGCTCGACCTCGCTCGTGGTGAACACGACGCGGGCCTTGGCCGCCTCGAGCTGGGCCTGGGCGCGATCGACCTCGGCCGCGTAGGGCGCAGGATCGATCTTGAACAGGATGTCGCCGGACTTCACCAGCGCGCCCTCGGTGAAATTGGTCGAAAGGATCGCGCCAGCGACCCGCGGCCGGAGCTGGACGCGGTCGACGGCCTCGAGCCGGCCCGAGAAGTCATCGAACAGGGTGGTCGGCCGCGGCTGGATCACGGCGACAGTCACCGGAACTGCCGGTTCGGGCGCGGCGGCGGTGGCGGTCGCCTGCGCGGCATGGAAATAATGGCCGGTCGCGATCGAACCGGCGGCGGCCACGGCGCCCAGGATCACGACGCCGCCGACGACGCGTCGGAAACGGCCGGAACGGGGATTTTGGGTTGACGAGGGCATTCACGCGCTCCAGAGATCTGTAGTGTTCGCTACAGATGTGGAGCTGGACGCCGGTTCGCAAGATACTTATGTATCAGACACTATGAAATTATTATCTCATTCATGGGGAAATGGGAAGCCGCGGAAAAACTACTGGTGCAACAAGAGGATAAGCTAGGGACAGTCCGTCACAGAAACGGCCCCCCGCTTACGGAGCAACGAAAAATGGGAATGGGACGCCCCCGCGCCTTCGACGCGGACGCCGCTTTGGACCGGGCCATGGACGTGTTCTGGCGCCACGGATACGAGGGCGCGACGATCGCGCAGCTCACCGAGGCGATGAGCATCAATCCTCCGAGCCTGTATGCCGCCTTCGGCAGCAAGGAAGGCCTGCTCAAGGCCGCGCTCGACCGTTACACCGAAAAGCGCGACGCCTGGATGGACCGGGTGGTCAGTTCCCCGACCGCGCACGAGGTGGCCGAACGATTTCTGATGGAGCATGCGGACGCCCAGACCGACCCCGCCAACCCGCCCGGCTGCCTGCTGGTCCAGGGCGGCCTTGCCTGCGGCACCGGCTCGGAGAACGTTCCGTTCGAGCTGGCGGCGCGTCGCACCCGCACCGAGGACCAGCTGCGCGAACGCTTTGTCCGCGCCAAGGCGACGGTGACCTCGGCGAGAGCGTCGATCCGGCCACGCTTGCGCGCTTTCTCTCCGCGGTGACATCGGGCATGTGCGTGATGGCCTCGTCGGGCGCGAACCGCGAGACGCTGCGTGAGATCGCGGCGGTGTCGCTGAAGGCGTTCGAGGAGCAGACCAAGGGCTGAGCCGCTTCAGCAAGAATTTCGGCGCAGCCGTCGTAAGTCACCTCGCCCCGCTTGCGGGGAGAGGTCGAATTCG
>NZ_LGTB01000044.1 GCF_001238275.1 Bradyrhizobium viridifuturi | reverse complement strand
CGGCACCAGCGTCAAAAGCAGAACCAATGCGGCGCAACGACCTGTTCGCATCGCAAATCTGTTCCCGCGCAGCGCGGCTTGACACCGCAAGCTCGTGGTCTAGCTATGGACTGAAATGATGGCGCGCAAAAGGGAGCGCAAAATGGCCGCAGCTACGGACGATCAACTCGGCTTTGCCCCCGACGACGACGCCCCGATCGGCTACATGAAGCGGACCCGCGATTATTATGCGGCGATCGGCTACACCACCCCCTACCGCTGGGCGCACTACACTTCGGCCCCGTTCCAGCCGTTGACGAAGCCGCTGAGCCAGTCCCGCGTCGCCATCATCACGACGGCGGCGCCGTTCGATCCTGCCCGCGGCGACCAGGGTCCGGGCGCGAAATACAACGGCGGGGCAAAATTCTATTCTGTCTACGACGGCGATACGTCGCAGCAGCACGATCTGCGAATTTCGCACATCGCCTATGACCGCACCCACACCACGGCGACCGACAGCGGCACCTGGTTCCCGCTGGCGCAGCTCAAGCGCCTCGCCGCGGCAGGCACGATCGGCGAAGTCGCCCCGCGCTTCTTCGGCGCTCCGACCAACCGCAGCCACCGCGTCACCATCGAGACCGACGCGCCCGAAATCCTCAAGCGCTGCCGCGACGACAAGGTCGACGCCGCGGTGCTGGTGCCGAACTGCCCGGTCTGCCACCAGACCGTCAGCCTGGTGGCGCGGCATCTCGAAGCCAACGGCATCCCGACCGTCGTGATGGGCTGCGCCAAGGACATCGTCGAGCACGCTGCGGTGCCGCGCTTCCTGTTCTCCGATTTCCCGCTCGGCAATTCGGCCGGCAAGCCACATGACGAGGCCTCACAGGCCTTAACGCTGGAGCTCGCGCTGCGCGTGCTGGAGTCTGCGCCCGGCCCGCAGACCACCGTGCAATCGCCGCTGCGCTGGAACGCGGATGCGTCCTGGAAGCGCGACTACAGCAATGCCGAGGCGCTGAGCGCCGAGGAGCTGGCACGGCTGCGTCGTGAGTTCGACGCGCAGAAGGAAATCGCCAAGGGCCTGCGCGTCGCGTAGCGCCGGGCGTTGCGTCCACGCTCACTAAGCTAACGGTGTCATCGCCCGGCTCGACCGGGCGATCCAGTACTCCAGAGACGTTTGTGAAGACGGAGAAGCCGCGGCGTACTGGGTCCCCCGGTCAAGCCGGGGGACGACACTGGTGGTGAAACGCCTACGCGTGCACAGGGACGGCATCACGTGACGTCCCTTCCTCAGCCCCCGCATAACGCCGCGCCAGCGCCGCACATGTCATCAGCTGGATCTGGTGAAACAGCATCAGCGGCAGCACGATCAGCCCGACCGACTGCCCTGCAAGCAGCACGCTCGCCATCGGCAATCCGCTCGCCAGGCTCTTCTTCGAGCCGCAGAACATGATGGCGATGCGGTCGGCGCGCGAGAACCCGAGCAGCTGGCTGCCGAAATTGGTGATCAGCAGCACGACCGCGAGCAGCAGTGCATCGAGGCCAAGCACGATGGCCATCTGCGTCGCATTGACCTGGTGCCAGATGCCGTGGCTGACGCCGTCGCTGAACGCGGTGTAGACAATCAGGAGGATCGAGCCTCGATCGACCAGGCCGAGCATCGCATGGTGCCGCGCGACCCAGCTTCCGATCAGGGGCCGCGACAATTGCCCCGCCACGAACGGCAGCAGCAACTGCACGACGATGTCGAGCGCGGCATTGCCGGAGAACCCGCCATGGCTGGAGAGCAGCACGCCCGCCAGCAGCGGCGTCGCGACGATGCCGAGCAGATTGGAGGCGGTCGCCGAGCACAGCGCCGCCGACACATTGCCATGCGCGATCGAGGTGAAGGCGACCGAGGACTGCACGGTCGACGGCAGGATGCAGATCAGGATCACGCCCGCCCACAGCGCCGGCGTCAGCAGATGCGGCGCCAGCGCATGGGCAGCGAGCCCAAGCAGCGGGAACAAACCGAAGGTCGAGAGGAAGATCACGAGATGCAGCTTCCAGTGCCGGGCGCCGACCAGCGCCTCCGTGGTCGACAGCCGGGCGCCGTGCAGGAAGAACAGCAGCGCGATCGCAGCGTCGGTGGCGTAGCCGCCGATCACGGTGCCCTGCCCGTGCAGCGGCAGCAGCGTGGCAAGCCCGACCATGCCGACGATGGCAGCGATATAGGGGTCGACGGGTACGAGTGATCGCAGGCGGCTGATGGTCATGGCAGGTTCCTTTCCTTGATCGGAAGGTGGCGCCTCTCAGGCCAATTGTGAACCGCACTTACCGCTGTTATTGTCATTACATTACGTAATGATGGACCCGCCATGCTCGACCCCGCCCAGTTAGAGACCTTCCTCACCGTGGTGCAGACCCAGAACTTCACCGAGGCCGGTCGCCGCCTCGGCCTGAAGCAGTCGACGGTCAGCCAGCACATCCGCAAGCTGGAAGCCGCCGCCGGCCGTCGGCTGTTCGTGCGCGACACCCATTCGGTGGCGCTCACCGCCGACGGCGAGGCGATGACCGGCTTCGCGCGCCCGATCCTCGAGGCCAATGCGCGCGCCCGCGACTACTTCGCGGGGTCGCAGGTACGCGGAAAGGTTCGGTTCGGCGCCGCCGAGGATTTTGCCAGCTCCCGCCTGCCAGATCTTTTGCGCGATTTCGTCCGCCGCCATCCGCAGGTTGATCTCGAGCTGACGATCGGTCTCAGCGCCGTGCTGTACCAGCAGCTCGACGCCGGCGAGCTCGACCTCGTGCTCGGCAAGCGGCGGCCCGGCGACGCGCTGGGACAGCTGGTGTGGCAGGACCGCCTGGTGTGGACTGGCGCGCCGGGCATGCGGCTCGATCCCGAGCAGCCATTGCCGCTGATCCTCTACGCGCCGCCGAGCGTCAGCCGCAGCGTGGTGCTGGAGGCGATGGAGCGGTTCGGGCGGCCATGGCGCATCGTCTGCTCCAGCGGCAGCCTCAGCGGCCTGCGCGCCGCGGCTCTTGCCGGCCTCGGCATCACGCCGCAGGCGCAAGGCTTGATCCCGGACGGGTTGGAGGCGATGCCGGCGGCAGGCCTGCCGCCGCTCGGCAGCGTCGAGTTCGTGGTCCGCACCGCGCGCCGGACCAGGCGCGGCCCGGCCGTCGAATTGGCGCAGGCCATCACCGCGCATGGCGGCCGGCTACGGCCGTAGTCACGGCAGTGTGGATCGGTCCCGCGGCAAACTCGCTGCACCTCTCCCGCTTGCGGGGGAGGGAATGCACTTCCAACGCGGCCAGCGCTCGGGCGATCCGAGCAAGTCGAACGTCAGGCGGGCTGCGCTTCCGTGACCTGCACCGCGCCGAGCATGCCCGTGCGGTCGTGGCAGCCGAGATATTCGAAGAACTGCTCGTCGGCAGCGGCGACCGTGACCTCGTGATACAGCCTGAGCTTCGCTGACGGCCCCAACGTGGACAGATACTTCATCGCCGCGCCGAAGATCCGGACATGGGTCGGATGCGATTCCGCCCAGCGCTCCAACGCAGCGAGGCTCTTCCACCAGCTCTGCCCGTAGGACTTTTCCATCACTCTTCCATCCGCATCGACGACACGCATGTAGCGGTTGGCGTAGCAGCCGATCGGCACGCCGTCGTCGCGCAGAAAATCCATGCCCTCGCGCAGCACCGGCTCGACGTCGTCGAGATACATCTTGCGTTCGGAGGCCTCGGTGTCGCTCCAGTCCTGTCCGGAGCGGATCAGGCAGAGATTGTCATGCGCGACCACGCGGATGCGCGCGCCGTCGCGGATGACGCGCGGCTCGCCACCGGGCGTCATCGCGTCGGTCTGCGACAGCGGGATGCGGTCGCGCATGCCGCCCCAATAGGCGTGCTCCTGCACCTCGCCGCTCATGCCATCGGCAAGAACCGCGACGCCCTCCGGGCGGCCGAGCGACGAGAACAGCGTCTCGTAGCGCGCAACTTGCGGCCGCAGCACCTCGATGAAACGGCCGACGCCGTCGGCGGCGGCGCCGCCGGTCCAGGCCTCGCGGGCACCGCCGAACCAGGCGTCGAAACGCCCGGCATCGTCCCAATAGGCGACCGAGACGACATTGGTGAAGCCGGCCTGGTCGACATATTGCGCGCGATCCCAATGGGTCGGGCCATTCTCCGTGGCAAAGCGCCTTGCGATTTGCGCCAGCGCCCCGGTCGCGGCGGCCGTCGGCTCGCCGCGAAACTGCACGCCGAAATAGGCCATGATCACGCTTGCGACCGCGGGCTTGTGGCGCGCGACGAAGGACGGATACGGCGGCGCATAGTCGTCAGGCACACGACGATGACGGGAGCGCGCCGTCTGCAAATGAGGAGGAATCGCGGATTCCATGACAGTCACCTCCGGTTCGATGTTGCCCTGACGCGTTCAGCTCGCGGCCGCGTCGATCTCCTCGAAGCTGTCGAGCGGCAGCGCGAAATGCTCGACGCGCTTTGAGGGCTTCTTGTTCAGCAGCAGACGCGTGACGTCGGGCCGCGAATAATGCCCGGCCGGATCGGCGGCATTCTTGGCGATCCCGATCGCGCCGAGATCGATATCGGCGAACAGCAGCCCCTCCTGATCGGGCGGCAGCTTCTCAGCGATCGAGCTGCCGTCGGGCCCATAGATCGCGGCGTGTCCGCCGCCGACATGCAGCAGCGCGTGCTTGTCCTCGCGGTCGCACATCTCGTCGATCATGGCCTGCGAGACTGTGGCACAGGGCGCCAGCACGAAGCACGAGCCCTCGACGGCATAGACGCGTGAGGCCGCGTTGTTGACCTCCCAGCCGAGCGCCGGCGCGAACGGATCGTACAGCGAGAAGCTCGGCCAGGCCGCGACATGTACCTGCTCGTTCTGGGCATACATCGCGTATTTCGACAGCGGCTGCAGATGCTCCCAGCAGCACAGCGCGCCGAGGCGGCCGATGCCGGGGCGGTCGTGCACTGCAAGGTCGCTGCCGTCGCCCTCGCCATAGACGGTGCGCTCGGCGTGGGTCGGCCGCAGCTTGCGCCGCTTCGCGATGGTCTCGCCGTCAGGTCCGATCAGCCATTGCGCGAGGTAGAGGCTGCCGCCCTCGCGCTCGGACAGGCCGAGCACCGCGGTCATGCCGGCCTTCTTCACCGCAAGGCGCAACTTCTCCGCCTGCGGACTATCGTAGGACAGGGAGTTGTCGAAATAGCGCTGCACGAAACCGCGCCCGATCGCCCAGGCCGGCGAGTCCAGCCAGATGTACCAGGGATAGCCGGGGATGAACGCCTCGGGGAACGCGATCAGTTTGGCCCCCTTGGCGGCTGCCTCCTCGATCAGCGCGATGCTCTTGGCGATGGAGGCGTCGAGGTCGAGCCAGGCCGGCGCGGCCTGCACCACCGCAACGCGATATTTCGGATGTTCGATACCCATGATGTCCTCCTCGCAGCCGGCCGCTCCGGCCGGTTCGGTCTTGATCGGCCCTAGCGGGCTCTGACATCATGCTGCCCCGGGACCGGGCCTGCCGTTCGACCAGAACGGAAGGAAAATTCGACTGCGGAGGAGATTCCCCCGGCCGTCACCGGTACGAAGCTTGCTTTGTTTGCGTGGCCAGCGTTTGCACTCGTGAAGGGAGGAAATCATGCCGGCCCTGTTCACCACGGACACCGCGCCCACGCATCGGCGCCTGGCGCTCTGGCAAGACATCGTCTGCGACGTGTTCGTGCAGCTCGACTGCAAGTCCGACCTCGGCACCGCCTTCCATGGCGCCATCACCAGCACGCAACTGGGGCCGGCGAAGTGTTCGGTCGTTTCGTCGAGCCGGCAGCGGGTGCTGCGCACACCGTCGCGGATCGCGCGCGCCAGCGAGGACTTCGTTCTGTTCGCGCTCGGCCGCAGCGGCTCGGGCGGCGTGGTGCAGGACGGCCGCGAGACCGTGATCCAGCCCGGCGAGTTCGCGTTCTACGACACCACGCGGCCCTATGAGCTGCGCTTCAACGACGACTTCACGCAGAGCATCTTCCAGGTGCCGCGCGCAATGCTGCACCGGCGCTTTGCCGGCACCCAGGGTCTGACGGCGACGACATTCACGTCCGATCGCCCGGTGCAGCGGCTCGCCTGGCAGTTCATCTCGGGGCTCGCCGATATCGCCGACAGGCTTGATCCGGACAGCGCGATCCGCCTCGCCGATCAGGCCGCGGACCTGCTCGCGATGGCGATCAGCGAGCGCGTCGGCGGCGCCGCGCTGCCGGCCTCGACCCACCGCTCCGCCCTGCTCTACCGGCTGAAGGCGCATGTGCTCGCGCATCTGCCGAATCCCGAGCTCGGCCTCACCGAAACCGCCGCGGCGCTCGGCATCTCGCCGCGCTACGTCAACAGCCTGCTCGCCGACGAGGACACCTCGTTCCAGCGCTTCGTGCTGGCAGAGCGGCTGGAGCGCTGCAAGCGCGACCTCGCCTCGCCGGCACACGCGCATCGCCACATCAGCGAGATCGCGTTCGCCTGGGGCTTTAACGACCTCTCGCATTTCGGCCGCGTGTTCCGCGATCATTACGGCCTGTCGCCGCGCGAGTGGCGGCACAGCCGGCTGCCGAACTGAAGTGTTGTCGAGCGAAGCCTGTGCCGCACCTGACGCGGGATGGGTACCGGTTCGCGTTAAGAAAACCCGTCAGGACAAGGCTCCGGCGGCGCTTTGCGGCGCAAAATAGCCGGGAATCCAAGCCTTCACGGATGCAAACAATTTACACTAACTGCAACGGGTTCCGTTCGTACCCTTCTTTTCGCAGGTCCGGACCGGTACAGTTGTGCCGTTCATTTGAGGAGGATTTCCCATGCAGGACCGGCGCCAGAGCCCACGCGACAAGGTGTTTTACGGTGCGGTTGCGGAGATCAATGAACGCGGCTCGACGATGGATTGCGTCGTCCGCAACATCAGCGAACGTGGCGCCTGCGTCGAATTTGGCGATGCCGCACGTCTGCCCGAGGAGATGAATCTGAACGTCGCGCGCAAGGGCCGCTCGTTCCTGGCGCGCCTGATCTGGCGCCAGGCCAACAAGGTCGGCCTCGCCTTCCGGATCATGACCTCGGACAACCCGGTAAGCGATCTCGACGAGCGGGTCCGCCGCAGCGAGATCAAGAAGCGGCAGCTGCAGCGGCGCATCAAGGAACTGCTCGGCCAAGGCTGACAATCGAGGCTAACAATCAAGGCTAACATCGAGGCTGAGCTTCTTGGCGTTCCCCAGCCTCGTTTCGGTGCACCCGGGGCGGACATTTCGGGGGTTGCAAAGGTCAGGTTAATCCAGCATCCGGTAAGCCCGCCAAGCTGGAACCGAGAGCAACCTCACGACATGTCGTCCGCGATTATTGAGCATCCCGACGGGCTGCCGCAGCCGCAGCGCAATTGGGCCATTCTCACGATCGCGCTGGGCCTCGTGATGGCCGTCGTCGACGGCTCGATCGCCAATGTCGCGCTGCCGACCATTGCCCGGGATCTCAACGCCAGCCCGGCATTCTCGATCTGGATCGTCAACGGCTATCAGCTGGCGATCACGATCTCGCTGCTGCCGCTGGCCTCGCTCGGCGAGATCATCGGCTATCGCCGCGTCTATCTGGCGGGGCTGCTGCTGTTCACGCTGGCGTCGCTGTTCTGCGCGCTGTCGCATACGCTGCCGCTGCTGACGATCGCCCGCATCCTGCAGGGGTTCGGCGCCGCCGGCATCCTCAGCGTCAACACCGCTCTCGTCCGCTTCATCTATCCGCATTCGCAGCTCGGCCGCGGCATCGGCGTCAATGCGCTGGTCGTCGCGATCTCGGCCGCGGTCGGCCCGACCATCGCCTCGTTCATCCTGGCGGTCGGGACCTGGCCCTATCTGTTCGCCATCAACGTCCCGCTCGGCGTCGTGACGCTGGCGCTGGGCTGGCGGTTCCTGCCGCACACCAGGCCTGCGGTTCATGCCTTCGACTGGCAAAGCGCTGGGATGAGCGCGATCGCGTTCGGGTTCGGCATCAGCGCAATCGACAGCGCCGGCCATGGCGAGGCGCTGTATGTCTGCGCATTGGAGTTCGCGGTCGCCGCGGTCGCCTCGCACTTGCTGTACCGGCGCCAGCAGCATTTGCCCTCGCCGCTGCTGCCGGTCGACCTGCTGCGGATTCCGATCTTCGCGCTGTCGATCGGCACCTCGATCGCCTCGTTCTGCGGCCAGATGCTGGCCTTCGTCGCGATGCCGTTCTACCTCGAAAACCATTTCGGATATTCGGCGGTGCAGATCGGCCTGTTGATCACGCCGTGGCCGATCGCGGTCGCGTTCGCCGCCCCGCTCGCGGGATGGCTGGTCGAGCGCTACCCGGCCGGCCTGCTCGGCGGCATCGGCCTGCTGATCTTCGCGACCGGACTGGGCTCGCTGGCGCTGATGCCGGCCAACGCAGCGCCGATCGACGTGATCTGGCGCATGGCGCTCGCCGGCGTCGGCTTCGGCCTGTTCCAGACCCCGAACAACCGCACCATGATCGCCGCCGCGCCGCGCGAGCGCTCCGGCGGCGCCAGCGGCATGCTGGGCACCGCGCGCCTGCTCGGACAGACCATCGGTGCCGCGCTGGTGGCGATGCTGCTGGCGCGCTATCCGGCCGACGGTACGAGGATCTCGCTGATGGTCGGCGTCGGCTTTGCCGTCGTCGGCGCCGTCCTCAGCACGCTGCGGCTATCCTCCGCCGGCAGCCGCGGCGCCGAGCGGGTACGGGTTCAGGAGGGGCAGCGATTGAAGGGGGAGTGAGGCTGCACGTGACGTAAGACTCGACGGCGCAAACAAAAAGGCCGGCTGTTCAGCCGGCCCTTTTTCATTTGATCACTTGCTTTCGCCTCAGGCCTTGACCATCGGCCCCTTGGAGGCCGGCCCCTTGGTGCCGCCTCCGCCACCGTTGTTCGGACCACCCTTCGGCGGCTTGCGCTTGCGCGGCGGCAGGTTCTCGGGCTTCGGCGTGACCGGGCCCTCGACATATTCGAAGCCGATCTTGTCCTTGGCAGCAGCCTCGTCCTTGACCAGCACGACGCGGACATGTCCGCCGCCCTTGAGGTGGCCGAACAGCACTTCATCCGCGAGTGGCTTCTTGATGTGCTCCTGGATGATGCGCGCCATCGGACGCGCGCCCATCTGCTCGTCATAGCCGTGCTCGATCAGCCAGGCCTTGGCGGGCTCGGACAGCTCGATCGTAACGTCGCGGTCGGCGAGTTGCGCCTCGAGCTGCAGCACGAACTTCTCGACCACCATGCCGATCACCTCGGCATTGAGGTGAGCGAAGGACACGATCGCGTCCAGCCGGTTGCGGAACTCCGGCGCGAACTGCCGGTTGATCGCCTCGTGGTCGTCGCCTTCCCGCTTCGAGCGGGTGAAGCCGAAGGCCTGCCGCGCGAGATCGGCCGCGCCCGCATTCGTGGTCATGATCAGGATCACGTTGCGGAAGTTGACCTGCTTGCCGTTGTGGTCGGTGAGCCGGCCATGGTCCATGATCTGCAGCAGCACGTTGTACAGATCCGGATGCGCCTTCTCGATCTCGTCGAGCAGCACGACGCAATGCGGATGCTGGTCCACGCCATCGGTGAGCAGGCCGCCCTGGTCGAAGCCGACATAGCCGGGAGGCGCGCCGATCAGGCGCGACACGGTGTGCCGCTCCATGTATTCGGACATGTCGAAGCGCAGCAGCTCGACACCGAGCGACGCGGCGAGTTGCTTGGCCACCTCGGTCTTGCCGACGCCGGTCGGACCCGAGAACAGATAGCTGCCGATCGGCTTCTCCGGCTCGCGCAAGCCGGCTCGCGCCAGCTTGATCGACGCTGCCAGCGACTCGATCGCCTTGTCCTGGCCGAACACCGTGCGCTTCAGGGTCTGCTCGAGATGCTTCAACACCTCGGCATCGTCCTTCGACACGCTCTTCGGCGGAATCCGCGCCATGGTCGCGATCGTGGTCTCGATCTCCTTGATGCCGATCGTCTTCTTGCGCTTGCTCTCGGCGACCAGCATCTGCGCCGCGCCGGACTCGTCGATCACGTCGATCGCCTTGTCGGGCAGCTTGCGGTCGTGGATGTAGCGCGACGACAGCTGCACCGCCGCCTCGATCGCCTCATTGGTGTATTTCAGCCGATGGTAATCCTCGAAATAGGGCTTCAGGCCCTTGAGGATCGCAATGGCGTCTTCCACCGTCGGCTCGTTGACGTCGATCTTCTGGAAGCGCCGCACCAGCGCGCGGTCCTTCTCGAAGTGCTGACGGTATTCCTTGTAGGTGGTCGAGCCCATGCAGCGGATCGTGCCCGAAGCCAACGCCGGCTTCAGCAGGTTGGACGCATCCATCGCGCCGCCGGAAGTGGCGCCGGCGCCGATCACAGTGTGAATCTCGTCGATGAACAGGATGGCGTTCGGATGCGCCTCCAGCTCCTTCAGGACCTGCTTCAACCGCTCCTCGAAATCGCCGCGGTAGCGGGTGCCCGCAAGCAGCGTGCCCATGTCGAGCGAGAACACGGTCGCGGCCGCCAGCACCTCCGGCACGTCGCTGTCGACGATGCGCTTGGCGAGGCCTTCGGCGATCGCGGTCTTGCCGACGCCGGCTTCGCCGACAAACAGCGGGTTGTTCTTCTGGCGGCGGCACAGCACCTGGATCGCACGGTTGATCTCGGCATTGCGCCCGATCACCGGATCGATCTTGCCGTCGCGCGCCTTCTTGTTGAGGTTGACGCAATAGGTCTCGAGCGCCTCGCCCTTCTTCTTGGAGTCCTCGTTGCCCTTGGTCTCGGTCTCCTCGTCGACGCCGCGCACCGGCCGCGCCTCGGAGACGCCGGGCCGCTTGGCGATGCCGTGGCTGATGTAGTTCACGGCGTCGTAGCGCGTCATGTCCTGCTCCTGCAGGAAATACGCGGCGTGGCTCTCGCGCTCGGCGAAGATCGCGATCAGGACATTGGCGCCGGTCACTTCCTCGCGACCGGACGACTGGACGTGAATCACCGCGCGCTGGATCACGCGCTGGAACCCGGCGGTCGGCTTCGCATCATCGGCGCCGTCCGTCACCAGGTTTTCGAATTCGGTCTCGAGATAGTTGACGAGGCTGGTCCTGAGCTTGTCGAGATCGACGCTGCAGGCCCGCATCACCGCCGCCGCATCCGAGTCGTCGATCAGCGACAACAGCAGATGTTCCAGCGTCGCGTACTGATGGTGACGCTCGTTCGCGATCGCCAATGCACGGTGCAACGATTGTTCAAGGCT
Source organism: Bradyrhizobium viridifuturi (assembly GCF_001238275.1). Classification (GTDB taxonomy): domain Bacteria; phylum Pseudomonadota; class Alphaproteobacteria; order Rhizobiales; family Xanthobacteraceae; genus Bradyrhizobium; species Bradyrhizobium viridifuturi. The sequence continues at coordinate 82,626 of NZ_LGTB01000044.1, read as the reverse complement.
TTGAGAAAAAGTTGGCATTCGCGTCCTCTATGGCCCCCGGCCATCATGATCGCCATTACCGGGTCAGGCAATAACAACCTTCGTGATCGCCATTGATATAGTTACGACGGATCGTGGCGAAAGACCGGTCCCGCGGTGATGGTTTTCTTCTAAATTCGGGGCACCGGGACGCCGTGCGACCACGCCCCGTGATCGTACGGGAACGCCCCTCACAACCGTCAGAAAACGCGTTGCAAGACCCGTTCCGCTCGTCGCGCCGGGTCAATCGTTCCCGCGAACTACTTCTTTTCCATCACACATTGCAGTGGATGCTGATGCTTGCGCGCGAAGTCCATGACTTGTGTCACTTTGGTCTCGGCGATCTCGTAGGTGAACACGCCGCACTCACCGATCCCGTGATGATGAACGTGCAACATGATCGTGGTCGCGGCCTCGGCGTCCTTGTTGAAGAATCGCTCCAGCACGTGAACGACGAACTCCATCGGCGTGTAGTCGTCGTTCAGGATCAGGACGCGATACAGGTTCGGGCGCTTGGTCTTCGGCTTGACCTTGGTGATGACCGAGGTCGACGGGCCGCTGCCCGCGCCACTGCGGTTGTCGTCATTGCTCATTGTCGGCACCGGCGTTGTCGGCACCGGCGCGGCGGGCACCGCCGGCTTGGCCGAAACCGGCTCGGAGATCGGGACTGTCAACGTGGGTCGCAACATGGTTCAGGCGTTCGAATTCCCCAAGGGATGCCGGCAGGAAACCGGATGGCGATTGGAAGGTGGTCGCGATTGCCGCAAGACTGATCGCGGAACCCCCAGCAATCTTTCCAGATTGCCGCTCCCGGTCCGATCCGGCGGCCGGATCGACCTCCCGAATATGGGCCTCGCGACGCCCTGCCGCAAGCGCAGACCCGCCGCAGCCCACCGGTCCGATTCCCGGCGCGGCAACCCTTGGAAGGTTAATCATTTCTGCCTGATTTGACAAAGGATCGGGGCAGCCGATTTAGACGGCATTGAGGATAGCGCGTGCTTTTGCCCTGCTTTTGCGCCCCACCGGTACCAGTTGCCAGGTTTCCCTGGCCCGATTCACCAACTGTTTAGCCGCACGCGTAGAGATGATGGCGCCATCAATAATTTCGATGAGAGTGTCATGCTGGGCTCAGCCATTTTCAATCGCGGCCGCGCCGCTGCCCGCCGGTTTTCCAGGGCAAAGGACGGCAATGTCGCTGTTATCTTCACGCTCGCGATTCTGCCGATTATCGCCTTCGTGGGAGCCGCGATCGACTATACCCGCGCCAACAGCGCCCGGTCCTCGATGCAGGCGGCGCTCGATTCTACCGCGCTGATGCTGTCCAAGGACCTCACCATGGGCAACATCACGGCCGCGCAGATCCCGAGCAAGGCCCAGTCCTACTTCAATGGCCTCTACACCAACAAGGACGGCCAGGGCCTTGCGGTCTCGGCCACTTATACGACCCCGACCTCGAGCGCGGCGGCGACCATCCTGCTGAGCGGGTCCGGCTTCGTCAAAACCGACTTCATGCAGCTTGCCGGTTTTCCAAAGCTGAATTTCAGCAGTTCGACCACCACCACCTGGGGCAACGTCAAGATGCGCGTCGCCCTCGCCCTCGACAACACGGGATCGATGGCCCAGGACGGCAAGATTACCGCGCTGCGAAACGCGGTGGCCGGATCCGGCGGCCTGATCGACCAGCTCAGCGCGCTGAGCAAGAACAATGGTGACGTCTATGTCTCCGTCATTCCGTTCGCCAAGGTCGTCAATGTCGGCACCAACAATTCCGGCCAGAACTGGATCGACTGGACCGACTGGCTCAATCCGCCGACCACCCAGCCCAACAACGGCAGCATGGGGACCGGCAGCCAGAGCCTGCAGGCGAGCCTCCCGATGAACTGGCACGCGGTTGGCCCCGGCGCGAAATGCCCCTGGACCAACAGCAATGGCGGCTTCACCTGCAACACCAGCCCGACCAGCACGTCCAACGCGAACTACATCCCGTCGAGCGGGACCTATTCAGGCTACATCTGCCCGAGCGTCGATTATAACTCTCACACCCGCTACAACGGCTGCTGGGTGAGCACGCCGGCGGGCACCGGCGTATTCTGCACGGGGTCGTCGTCCTGTTCCTGTCCGAAGAATTCGTCCGGCAACAATGTCACTGGTTGCAGTTGCACGACCACGGGCGGCGTCACGTCCTGCTCCGGCAATCTCTACACCCACGACTGGACCCAGCCGGGCCCGTTGGACCTCGTTCACAATCTGGCGCAGCCGCGCGTCAGCGCCGTGGTGGGCTGGACCAACAACAAGTGGACGTCGACCAATCAGCTCCCGACGGTCGCGAACAACTGGCTGCAAGCATCCACCAATCCGATCAGCAACTGGACCGGCTGCGTCACGGACCGCACCCAGCCGAACGATGCGACCGGCGTGCTGCCGAATACATCCGACGTCACCACGCTGTTTCCGGCCAACGAGTATTACGAGAACAGCTCGTATTATTGCAGCAGCAGCGCCTCGCCGCAGCTCGAACCGCTGATCCCGCTGAGCTACGACTGGACCGCGCTGAAGAACGCGGTCAACGCCATGCAGCCGACCGGCGGCACCGACCAGTCGGTCGGCCTCGCCTGGGCGTGGCAGTCGCTGCTGGTGAACGGCCCGCTGAACGCGCCGGCAGAGGACTCCAACACGACCTACAATCGGGTGATTATCCTGCTGTCCGACGGTTTGAACACCGAGGACCGCTGGCCCGTCTACGGCGACGGCAGCTCGCAGGCCTCGGGCAATCCGATCGACGCAAGGCAGGCCCTGCAATGTCAGAACCTGCAGGCCGCGAGGGATTCCGGTGGAAACCCGGCGTACACGATCTACACCATCCAGGTGAACACGAGCTCGCCAGCCGATCCGACCTCAACCGTCCTGAAGAACTGCGCCAGCAGCCCCGACAAATTCTTCATGCTGACCAGCTCGACCCAGATCCTGACCACGTTCAACACGATCGGCACGGCCCTCAGCAAGCTGCGGCTGGCGAAATAACCGCCCGCCTCCCGCCCAACAAAAAAGCCCGGCCGAAACGGCCGGGCTTTTCGTTTGTCTTGATCGGCAGCGCTTACTGAGCGGGCGCGAACTTGGAGACCAGGCCCTCATAGGGCTTGAAGGTCTGCTTGGCGCAGTCGCTGTACAGGCCGGCGATCTTCTGCGATTCCGCAACAAAGGTCTCGTAGGACGAGCGCAGGTATTCGGTCTGCGCCTCGAGCGCCTTGTCCAGCGACTTCACGCCCGACAGCTTCTCGACGAACGACTTGGTGTCTTCAAACGACTTCTTGGCGTAGTCGCCGTAGGCGGTGGCGATCGCCTGGACGCCGCTCTGCAGGTTGTTCGCAGACGCAGTGACCGACTCGAAATGCTCTTTGCCGTAGTTCTGAATGTCTTCGATCTTGACCATGGATTGGAATTCCTTTTCCCAGACTTGAAGGCGCAAATTCCCATTGCCGGGAAGCTCCCGGCCCCCTGACTTGATTAGAATACCGCATTGCACAATAAAGTCAACAAATATTGTGCAACGCACAATCACACTGCGCGATTCCCGGGCATTTGCGCTAAACCCCGGGGGACTACGCAACGGTTGCTTAATCTTTTGGAAACTCGGTCCGCCTAACCTGATTCCCGGACTTTGTTCGCCTTCCGACGGGCAGCCTTGAAAGCTGTTTGTGAACAACACCTTAGCTAGAAGAGCGACCTGAGCCGCCACGAGGGCCGATGGTTCTGCCCGAAGTGGTCTGTTGCGCAGGCAAGGATCGACGGCCGCCGGGCACAATTTCGCCTCACGAGCCAGTGATCTAGATAGAAATTGGGACGGGGAAGTAGATGCTTCGAACAACCTTGGCCTCCTCGCGGGCGCTGCGAGTTGGCGTTCTTGGGCTCGTTACCGTCACGACGGCGATCCTGATCACCAGTGATAGCGCGGAGGCGCGCCGTCATCGGCGCCACACCGCCCGTCATCACCACAGCGAGGCCGCGCGCGAAAGCTACAGCCCGCAATTCGCGACGATCATCGTCGACGGCAATAGCGGCTCGGTGCTGACCTCAACCAGCCCCGACGGACTGCGGCACCCCGCCTCGCTCACCAAGATCATGACGCTCTATCTGCTGTTCGAGCGCCTCGATTCCGGAAAGATGAAGCTCGACACCGAGATGCCGGTTTCCGAGCACGCCTCCGAGCAGGACCCGACCAAGCTCGGCCTGCGGCCCGGCCAGACCATCAAGGTCGAAGACGCCATCAAGGGTCTGGTCACCCGCTCCGCCAATGACGCGGCAGTCGTGATCGCCGAGGCGATCGGCGGCAGCGAAGACGACTTCGCCCGCATGATGACCCGCAAGGCCCGCGCGCTCGGTATGAGCCGGACCACCTATCGCAACGCCTCGGGCCTGCCCAACGACGAGCAGATCACCACGGCGCGCGATCAGTCGACGCTCGGCCGCGCCATCCAGGATCGCTTCCCGCGCTATTATCGCTATTTCTCGACGACGGCGTTCAATTTCCGCGGCCACACCATCACCGGCCACAATCGCCTGCTCGGCAGCGTCGAGGGCGTCGACGGCATCAAGACCGGCTACACCCGCGCCTCCGGCTTCAACCTCGTGACCTCGATCCACCGCGGCAATCGCTTCCTGGTCGGCGTCGTGCTCGGCGGCCGCAGCGGCGGCTCCCGCGACGCCATCATGCGCAACCTGCTGGCCGAGAATATCGGCAAGGGCGCCACCAACCGCACCGTCGCCGCGATCACCGAGCGCAACCCGGCCGACGCCAACGTCCAGGTCGCCGATGCCGACGATGCGCGCGAAGCGGATAGCTCGCCGGTTGCCGCGTCGGAGCCCGCTCCCGCCCCGTTGTCGGCACCGCGCCCGGCCAGCAAGCCTTCGCTGATCGCCGCAGCCGCCGCCGCGCTGCCGCCGCCCCCGGCAAAGCCGGAGCCGCAGGCCAAGCCCGAACCGGCGCCGCTGACCTCAGGCGTGATCCAGACCCAGCAGCTCGCGGCGATTCCGGGTTCGGCTGAGCCGATGAAGCCGGTCAAGGTGAAGACCGTTCAGGTCAAGGCCGGCCAGATCAAGCTCGCCGCGGCCGGCCCGGCACAATCCGCACCGCCGATCACCAGCACAATCCCGTCGCGCGGTGAGATCCCCGAGACCTCCAACGCGATGATGGCGCGGGCCGCCGAGACCTCGAGGCCCGAGATGCCGCCGCAGCCGGCCAATTTCGGCACCGGCAACGGCATCCTCGGCGTGCTGCCGGCGTCGTCCGTGCATGCCCCCGCCGCCGCCCCGGCACCGCAGGCCGTTGCCTCGATCGAGCCGACCCGCAGCCTCCAGGCCGCGTCGCAGAGCAACACCGTCAAGCCCGGTGCCGCGCATTCCGGCTGGATCATCCAGGTCGGCGCGCTGGAATCCGAGGGCGAGGCCAACAAGCGCATCGACCTCGCGCGCAGCTCGGCCCGCGGCCTGCTCAGCAAGGCGGACCCGTTCACCGAGGTCGTGGCGAAGGACAACCGCAAGCTCTACCGCGCCCGCTTTGCCGGTCTCGAGCGCGATCAGGCCGAGGCGGCGTGCAAGACGCTGAAGCGCGCCGAGATCTCCTGCATCACCGTTCGCAACTGATCGACTCGATCGACCGATCGCAAAGGGCCGGCGCCGCAAGCGCCGGCCCTTTTGCTTTGCGGGCGGCGCACGGGAACGAGCGGTCCTTCCGCGCATGGCGCCGCCATGAAAACTTCTCGTCAAGATTTTACGGTTAAGTTTTCCCGAAACAACGATCGGCCACGCCGGACAGCGGCGGGCCAGACGGGGCATCAATCAGAAGCGGAAGGCGGCTCTCGGCTGTGGCGTTGGTAGCGTCGGAGTTAGAGATGCGTGCGAAGCAGAGTATCCTTGGCCTCGTTCACACGGGCAGCGAGATACGTCGAGCCCCCCTGGTCGGGATGCAGTTTCTTCATCAGGGTGCGGTGAGCCCGGCTGATGTCGTCACGCGACGCCCCCGGTTGCAGGCCAAGGATCTGATAGGCCTCCTCGTTCGTCATTTTGCCGCTCGTCGCCGCACGGCCCTGCCCCCCTGTCCGGTCGCCCTGTGCGTCCTGACGCCAGGCGGGAAAGCGGCGGTCCAGATAGCTTTCAAGTAGCGCGACGCTCTCGGCGTCGAAGCTAGGGACCATCGCCAAGAGCTGCGACAGGTCGAACTCGTCGAGCATGCGGCCGGCCTGCGGTCCGGCCACGATCTGCCCGGAGAGCACGCCGCTGCCGTGATCGAGGCTCATGTCCAGATATTGCGAGCGCACCCGCGAGCTTTGCCCGGGGCTGCGCGAACCGCCGAACATGCCGCCGAAATTGGGAAGCCCGGTGTTGCCGAACGGCGACCAGCCGAGCAGTCCGGCGCCGAAGATGCCGAGCGGGATCGCCACCGCCAGTTCGCCCCGCACGCCGGTAAAGGCCGCCACCGCCAGCGCGAGCACCCCGCCGCCGATCTTGATCGCACGCGCAAGCACGGCGGGATTGGCCGCACGAAACATCTGCAGCGCGGAATAAAGGACGACAACGGCGACGACGCCGGCGATCAGAGTTGGCATGCGCGGAATATAAGCGGCCCGGCCGCAAAAAGCATGCGAAGCTTCGTCTCACCGGAGCGTGAAGCGCCACGCGTGGCGTCGCCCGCTGCGCTTGAGTAGCCTGCACCGACCGCGCTGGAGGACGCCCCATGGCGATTGACGGACTGATCAGCCTTCGCAGCAATGCCGGGCCGAAGGAGACTGCGACCGGCTCAAGGCCGAACTTCAGGCCAGTGGGCTGACCTTGTTTGCGCAGATCGATCATGCTGCCGGCGCCGCGAGCGCCGGCCTCGCGCTCCGTCCAACCGAACTGTTCGTGTTTGGCAATGCGAAGGGCGGCACACCGTTGATGCAGGTTACCCAGACGATCGGGATCGATCTGCCGCTCAAGGCGCTGGTCTGGCAGGACGACGCAGGCGACTGCTGGCTCTCCTACAACGATCCGGCCTGGCTCGCAGAACGGCACGGCGTCGCCGAAACGGCCAGACAGGTCACGGCCAACATGTCGACGCTGCTCGGCACGATTGCAAAGGCCGCAACGTCAGGCAAAGCCTGACCCGGCAAGCCTATTTCATCTGGCCGATCAGCTTGGCCGCGCCGCTCGTCGTCTTCGCCAGTCGCAGCAGCGCCTCGCGGCCGCCGGCGGCATAGGCCGCAGCGGCACGCAGCAATTCGCGCAGTTGCGCCGCCGCGCCGGGATCGAACCTGCACCACGCGCCGCCGGTCAGCCGCGCGATCTCGCGAAACGTCTGCTCGGCGGTGGCGTCCGCGCCCTCCTGGAACATGAACACCGGCACCTTGAGCAGGCCGAGCTCGCCGGCGCTTGCGCACAGCGCGTCGGCGTTCTCCTCCATGGCGTCGCCCACGAACACCAACGCGCGCACGCCTGAGGCGACCGCTTCGCGGCGTGTCTCCGACAGCACCTTGCCGATCTGGGTATTGCCGCCCTGGCAATCGATCTTGCTCATCAGCCGCGCAAGCTGCGCACTGTCCGAGATCCAGCCGGTGGCCCGGCACTCATTGAACCCGCGATAATAAACGAGGCGGATGTCGAGGCTGCCGAGCGCGCCGGCCTCGCGGAACATGTCGGCTTGCAGTGCGCACGCCATGTCCCATGTCGGCTGCCGGCTCATCGTGGCGTCGAGCGCGAACACCAGGCGACCGCGTGCACCGGCGCGATGCGGCGACATCGCCCGCGCTTCGCAACGAAGGCGGCGATGTCGTTCGCGCTCGATGTCGGCACACCAGGCGTATCGGCCGTGCGCACGTCGCTTCCGGATGTCGGTTTGATCGTCTTGCCAGCCATCAGCGCTTGCCTCGTACAGCAAACACTATGTGGGCCGCGGCATCGGATTGGTCAACGTGAGCGGCCCGCCTTGATCGCGAGCGGCACCGTCAATTCGTGACCGACGGATCCTTCTTGGTCTCGGTCTTGGTCAGCGAGAGCGACTTCTTGAGCTTCTCGCCGAAGGTCTGGGGCGGCTTCTCGACCGGCACGTAGAGCGAGACCGGGCCCGGCTCCAGGATCTTCGGCGGTGCATTGCGCGTGTCGACCGGCGCAACGGCGCTATCGGTGTCAGCCAGGAATTTATCGAGCATGGCCTGGATCGAGTCCTTGGCCTTCTCGGGTCCGGTGTCGCGCATATCGTTGTGCTGGAAGTTGGTGTTCACGACGGTGATGCCGGCCTTCTCGCACTGCTCCTCATCCGGCACCACGCCAGGATCGGGCTTGAACTGCTGATCATGCGAACGGAACGACAGAATCTTGAACTTGCCGTCGGTCATGAACGGCACACGCAGATTGTCCAGCGTGACGACCTTCTTGATCTCGTCCGGATACTGCTTGGCGAAATACATCGCGATGTCGCCGCCATTGGAATGGCCGACCATCGTCAGCTTGCTGTAGTCCGCGTTCGGCTGACGCTTCTTCATCTCCTCGATGGCGAATTTGATGTTGGTGATGCCGCGCTGATACTGCGGCAGACGGCCGACATAGAGCTCGCCGACCTTGGTCACCATCGGTCCATCCGACGGCAGGTCGTTCTGAATGCTGATGGTCAGATAGCCGCGCGCCGCGAACACGTTCGCGAGGAAGGAATATTCGGTGAATTTGACGGTATTACCATGATTGAGGATCGCAACCGGAAGCTTGATCATGCCCGCGTCGGCCTGCATCTCCTTGTCGAAGCGCACCGCAACATCGACCGCGACCGGCCGCTCGTCGCGCGTCGGATCCTTGAACATGATGGTTTCGTGACGGATCGCCCACTTGCTCGCGGTGAAATAAGCACCCGTGATCACCACGGAGAGCGAAAGCAGAACGAGAATTCCACGCTTCATGACGTCCTCGAGGTGCCCGCCTTTACGGGGCTATTTTGGCGGGAGGCTCTTCGGCCCCCTTTTAAGAATATATGTCACAGCGCCGTGACAGGAAGTCCAAATATTGTGGCTTCGGTGGCATAACGTTGTGCGTTGCACCTATAGTTTGTGCAGGTGCACACCACCAACGCGGTGGCTTGCGCCCTCCTCTTACCCTTTGACGTGAGTTCCCAAGGTTGCGTTCGACCTCTGGATCGACGTTGAGGGGAAAACCGGATTCCGGCACCTTTGTTCCGGCTTTTTGGCCGCTCTGTGACAAAAATCACCGGAAAACCCCGGATTTCAACCGATTTCGGTATAAATGATCAGTTTTAGGCCCGGATCGTCATTGGCCTGGAACGTGGCGTATTCAAAGGTCAGGCGACCGCGCTTGGGGTGATTGAGCACCTTCCTTCCGGCCACGCTGACGCTGACGTCGTGGGTCCCCCACCAGCCGTCGAACTCCGGACAGCCTGCGCGAAGCCGCCCCTGCAGATCGAGGAAGGCCGGATCGCCGGCCCAGAGGTCGTGGGTCCGGCGGAACTGGGTCACGATGCGCCGCGCCTCCTCGGGCCAGCCTGCGCCGAACAGCTGCCGGCTCTTGGGGTTGGTCAGCACGAAGAGCAGCGTATTGCGCTCGTCCTCGGGTACGCGGCCGAACGCGAAGACCTCCTCTGCGGCCGCGTTCCAGGTCAGCACGTCCCATCGCCGCCCCGTGACATAGGCCGGCTGGTTGAGGCTTTCGACGACCCGCCGGATCGCGGGCGGCACGGTCTCGGCGGCAAATGGTCGGCGGTCGCCATCCTTCGCAAGCGCCCGCAGATGCGCGTGCTCGGCCTTGCTGAGGCGCAGCGCCCGCGCCAGCGCGTCGATCGTGGTGGCGGACGGGCTGACGGAGCGCCCCTGCTCGAGGCGGATGTACCAGTCGACCCCGATGCCGGCGAGCTCGGCCACCTCCTCGCGGCGCAGGCCGGGCGTTCGGCGCCGCCGAACGGCCTGGGCGCCGGTCAGCTTGGGCGTCAGCTTCTGCCGCCGCGATCGCAGGAAATCACCGAGTTCGCTTTGCCGCGCAGTGGCCATCAGGAGACTCCTGAGTGGGTTTGGTAGTCCTAGGATAATACCAGGTCTTCTTGGGCGCAACGGCGCGCGGCATGATGCCGCTCTCAACCGGGGACAAGACCAGATGAAAGCAGCAATCCTGAAATCGTTCGGCTCACCGCTCGTGATCGAGGAAATCCCCGCACCCGCGATGGGCACGGGTGAAGTCCTCGTCGACGTCATCGCGACGCGCGTGCTGTCCTACGCCAACGAGGTCTTTAGCGGCGAGCGCAGCTACCTGCTGGAGCTGCCGGCCGTTCCGGGTCCGGGCGCGATCGGACAGGTTCGCGCCGTCGGTCCGGACGCAACCCACCTCACCGCCGGCGATTGGGTGTATTGCGATCCGACCTTCCGCTCGCGCGACGACAGCATCTCGCCGGACATTACGCTGCAGGGCTGGAGCGCGCGCGGCGAAGGCGGGCTCCGCCTGCAGCGGCACTTTCGCCACGGCTCGTTCGCTGAGCAGACCCTGGTGCCGACCGAGAACGTCAAGCGGATCGGCGCGATCGACCCGGCCGATGCGCCGGCATGGTGCGCGCTCGGCACCTGCCTTGTGCCCTATGGCGGATTCCTGGCGGCGCGCCTGCAGCCGGGCGAGACGGTGCTGGTGAGCGGCGCCACCGGCAATTTCGGCAGCGCCGCCGTCGCCGTCGCGCTCGCGATGGGCGCGGCCTGCGTCGTCGCGCCCGGCCGCAACGAGCAGGTGCTGGCCGATCTGGTCCGCAGGTTCGGACCGCGCGTGCGTACCGTGAAGCTCGGTGGCAACGAGGACGACGATCGTGAACGCATGCGGCGCGCCGCGCCCGGTCCGATCGACTGCGTGCTCGACCTGATGCCGCCATCGGTAACGACGCCGACCGTTCGCGCCGCGATCATGACGGTGCGTCCCTATGGCCGGGTCGTCCTGATGGGCGGCGTCGGAATGCAGGGTGGACCGGGGCTCGAGCTGCCCTACCCCTGGATCATGCGCGAATGCATCAGCATTCACGGCGTCTGGATGTATCCGCCGGAGGCAACCTTCGGCCTCGTCAACCTCGCCCGCGCCGGGCTGTTGCGGCTCGATCAGTTCGAGGTCACGACCTTCGATCTCGACCACGCCAACGATGCCGTGGCGCATGCCGCCGCCAATGGCGGGCCGTTCAAGATGACGGTGCTGACGCCGAACCGATAGCGGAGCTGCGGATTCAGCCCGGCGGCCGGAAGGATCAGCGGCGGCGGATCCTGAGGCGAATACGCTATTTCGGCCCTGCCGCGATCATCGCGGCTTTCAACTCCCAAGGCCCGGACCTGGTCGAACGCCGGCCGCCTCGGCTGCTTTGCATGGGGTTGTTTTCGATATTTTGGCCACCCGCCTCCCGCGCGAGCGATTTGGAAGCGGCCCCTATCAATTCACGATCGCTAGCTGCCGATGATGTCGTCGACTTCGAGCGGCTTGTCGACCTGGCTGAACCATTCGGCCCGGTTGGCGGCGCGGCGGCGGCCGCGCTCGTCGAGCGGCAGCTTGAGCTGGCGGAGCAGGCTCATCACCTCCTCGCGGGCGGTGACGTGGCCGAGGTTCGGGCGGGTGCCGAGCGTCGCCTCGTCGATGTCGTCGAGCGCCGTCAGCCCGCGCGGGAAGAATTCGCGGTAGACCACCCGCTCGGCAAAGCCGTCCACCGCCCGGAACCCGATCCGCAGCGACAGCTGCTTCAAGCCGTCGGCGACCAGCTGCTTGTTGCGCGAGCCGAGCATCGACAGCCGGTTGCGCACCACGATCCAGTCGGTCGAGGCGCCGTCGAGCTGGCGGCGCTTGCGTCTGACGTCGCGCACCATCTCGGCGTAATGGCTCTCGCCGATCACCGCATAGGTCGCCGGATCGACGGTGCCCAGCACGTCGAAATCGAGGAAGCTGTCGTTGATCGGCGTCACCAGCGTGTCGGCCATCGAATGCGCGAGCCGCATCAGGTAGCTGTCCGAGCCGGGGGTATCGATCACGATGAAATCATAGGCACGTTCGACCGCGCTCACCGCGGCCATGAACTGCTGGAATTCGGCGTTCTCGTTCTCCTCGATCTGCATCGTCTCGCCGTACTTGATGCAGTGGTGCGCGGGGAGTTCGAGATCGAGCCCGGAGCGCCGCGCCCAGGCCTGGCGATTGCCGATGTAGCGGGTGAAGCTCTGCTGGCGGCAGTCGAGATCGATGGTGGCGACGCGTTGTCCGGCTTTCAGGAGCGCAACGGCGATATGCAGGGCGGTGGTCGATTTGCCCGAACCACCCTTCTCGTTGCCAAGCACCACGACATGTGCGGAGCCGGATTGACCCTGACTAGCCTGCACCAACATGATTCAATCCCCGCGATGATCTTCAAATCGAGCACGGCTGCGGTCAAGTGAAATGCATCACCGCGAGAGGAAATCAATTGCAGCCGTCCTTAATGATGAATCGAACGAGCGGGCCGGCTGCGTCGATCGGCGGCACGAGACCCGTGATCCATGCGCGCTCGAGATCGGGTAATGCGTGCACGGCGGTTTGCCGATAGCGGCCCGGACTTGGTAAGCTGCGCTACCTGCCGAACACCAGACATCCCACCCGCATTGCACCACGAGTCGAGACCAGATGCCGAGAAATCCCACCGTTGTCCGTACCGTCCCCGCCCTTCGTCGCGCCGTCGACGCCCTGCGCGCCAAGAAGGCGACCGTCGCGCTGGTCCCGACCATGGGTGCGCTCCATGACGGCCATGTGTCGCTGGTGCGGCTCGCCAAGCGCCGCGCCAAGCGGGTCGTGGTGTCGATCTTCGTCAACCCGACGCAATTTGCTCCCACTGAAGACTTCGGCTCGTATCCGCGCACCTGGAAGGAAGACGTCGCCAAGCTCGCCGCCGAGGGCGTCGACCTGATCTGGCACCCCGAGGTGAAGGCGATGTATCCGGACGGCTTCGCCACCAGGATCGTGCCGGAGGGACCGGCGATCGCCGGGCTCGAGGATCGCTTCCGACCGCATTTCTTCGGCGGCGTCGCCACCGTGGTCGGCAAGCTGTTCACCCAGGTCCGGCCCGACATTGCGATCTTCGGCGAAAAGGACTTTCAGCAGCTCCGGGTCGTGACCCAGATGGCCGCGGACCTCGACCTCGGCGTCAAGGTGATCGGATCCAAGACGGTGCGCGAACGCGACGGCCTCGCGATGTCCTCGCGCAACGTCTACCTCTCGCCGGAGGAACGGCGCGCGGCGCCCGAACTCAACCGCGTGATGAAGCAAGCGGCAGGCCGCCTGCGCGCCGGCGAGGACACCGCAACCGCAATGGCCGCCGGCGCCGCTGAAATCACCAAGGCCGGCTTCGTGCTCGACTATCTCGAGGTTCGCCACGCCGCCACCCTGGCGCCGATCGGCTCGCTCAAGGACGGCCCGATGCGGATGCTGGTCGCGGCAAGGCTCGGCAGCACGCGCCTGATCGACAACATCGCGGTCTAGAGCCGGATCCGAAAGTGTGATGCGGTTCACGCGCAAGCAGGCTGCGAACCTGTAATGAGGGCCCCGGCCTCATCCGCGCGGCCGGGTCGTGCTTGCGCCACGCGCGCGACGCGGGGATGATCGCGCCTTTCACAGGCGGTCGGAATGAGCAGGTATTTCAGGCAGGGCATTCTTCTCAGCATCGCACTATTGGCCGCCGGGATGGCGCAGGCGCAGACCCGGCCACCGGTCGGCGGCGTCAATTCGGCACCCGGCGCGATGATCTTCTACGTCGCGCATGGCGCACCTGACGCCTGCGGTCCGGGCTGCTCGGACTGGATCGCCGCCGAAGGCTCCGTGCAATGGGACACCTACAAGCGCCTGTTGGCGATCCTCGACCGACAAAACGGCCGCAAGCTTCCGGTGGTGATCAACATCAAGGGGAACTCCAACCTCAACGTCGCCACGAGCCTCGGCCGCATCCTGCGCGATCGCGGCATCGATGCCGTGGTCGCGGCGACCGAGGTCGAGGCCTGCAACGGGAAATCCGAGGAGGAATGCTTTGCACTGAAGCGGCCCGGCGGCCCGCTGGATGCGAAGGAGAAGCCGTCCGCCATTGCCTGCGATCTCGCCTGCGTGCTGATGCTGTCGGGCGGCGTGCATCGCAGTCTGCCGGCGGGCAGCCACGTGGTGCTGAGCGGCATGGAAATCCACAACCGCCTGGCACCCAACGTCTCGGCCGAGCATCGCGAGAACCTGACCTCGATCTTCACCGACCAGTTTCGCCGCTACCTCGGCGAGATGGGGATCGATCACCAGCTGCTCGACGTCGCGGTCAGCAATGCCGGGGGCGGCCGCTATGTCGAGATCCCGGCATCGGAATGGGGCCGGCTGCATCTCGTCACGCAGTGATCCGCGCCAACCGCCGCTTGCTGCTCACAGCAATCCGATCGCTCAGAGCAATCCGAGGTCGCGCAGCTCGCGGCGCATTGGCTCCGGCATCGACGCCACGCTGGCCGCGCTCGATTTGGTGAGGTCTGCGGGCGCGGAGTCCGCGGTCAGATAGCGCCAGCCCTGGAACGGCCGCATCGGCCGCGGCGAGACCGCGATCACCTTGGGCTGCATCAGCAGCCGGCAGCGTCCGATGCCGTCCTTGTCGCGGAACGGCTCGATCGCCACGATCTTCTCGCGCGCCGCGATCTCGCCGCGGATCACCCAGTACAGCGAGCCGCCGGCGAGGATCTCCTCCTCGCGCTTCGGCGTCATCCTCGTGATGTGGACGTGACGGAGCGGCAAGCCCCTTTTCTTGGCGGTCGCCATCCGCTCGGCAACCCAGCCCTTGAGTTCCTTGACCGAGTCGCAACCGACGGCGAGTTTGATGAGATGAAGCGGCATACGGCGGATGTAGCGGCCGGCGCGCGCTTTGGAAAGGGAGTGATCAAAGCGGCAGTGGATATCGGGATTAGCGCAGGGAACAATGTGATGACGGCGGTTCAGGCCGCCGTCATCACGCTCGTGCCGACGCTCAGTCCTGGCTCGCGGCCGCCGGCGCACTCGCCGCGGCAGGTGGCGGCGCCGCCGGCGCAGAAGCGGCCGGCGCGATCTGGACCGGACGCTTCGCGGCAGGCGGCCGCTTCGGGGCAGCGGGCGGCGCGGCGGCAGCGCGCGCGGCCGGTGGCGGCGCCGCAGCGGCCGGCTTCGCCGGTACGGGCGTCATGATGCTGACCGGCGGGGTGTCCGCCGAGCTCGGAAACTCCGCATTGGTCGGCCGGCCGGTGGGCATCGATGGCGGCAGTGCGGCAACCAGCCCGGCGGCCGACGCCTGGGCGGCCGTGGCCGGCGCGTTCCATGACGCGGCGTAGCGGGTGATCAGGTTCTCGTAGGTCCGATCGTTCATGTTGGCGACGATCTGATGGTTGTCGCCGAGCGAGCGGAAAGCGGCGCACGCCGTCGGGGTGCAGTGGTCGCGCGCCATCAGCGCATAGGCCACCAGGCCGTACCGGTCATGCTCGATGGCGCGGCGCAGCGCCTGCAACTCGGTGGTCGAATTGCGCTCCGCGGTTGCGATGTCGCCGAGCGCTGTCAGGCGTGAGATCTGCGCCGCCGCGTAGCTGACCGCGGCCGCGGCCGTATCGGACGAACCGAACAGCACCTTCTCGCAGGCATTGAGCACGGCGTCTCCGGCGAGGTCGTCGACGCAGGCCAGCGCCGGCAGCGTCTGGCCGGTCAATTGCGCGGTTCGTGTCTCGCCCGGCGCCGCCGCCTGCCCGCCCGGCCCGAAGCCGCGGATCGTCGCGGCGACCGCGACCGCGATCGACAGCAGCGTGATGACGGTCAGCGCACCATTGGCGACGGACTTCTCCGCGCGCAGCAGCGTGACCAGGACAACGATCCCAAAGAACCCCGCTGCGGCCAGCGTCAGCCACATCGGGAAGGTCGGTGAGCGCCAGATCTGATCCAGCGAGGAAGCCCAATTCATGCGCGATGTCCCTCAACGCAGCGTAAGCACAATCGGCGACGGCCAACGTCGCCACCCCGACGTCCAACCTTCAGCACAATGGGTCTGCGAACAGGGCCTTTTGACGGCGGCGGCGGGAAACCCGCTCCAGCCGCCGGCTTGCGCACAACTCGTTCAGGACAGCGCGAGCTGGCTCTCCTTGGCCACCCGTTCGAAAGCTTCAGTCGAGCTCTTGATGCGATACTGGCAGTCGTCCCCCTCGGTCGGCAGCAGGCGGATCACCTCATAGGTGCCGCTCGCAGCGGGGCGCGCCACGTTGCTGGCCGTGAAATAGACGATCTCGCCAATCGAGTACTTATGCTTCAACGCCCTCTCCATTTTCTTAGAGATTGCTGGCCGGGCTGACAGTCCCGATAGCTCTGGCCGGCATTTTGAGAACCCTGCGGCAAGCTAGCACATCGCCCTGCCCCAAATCCAGCAAGATTGGGGCATGGCAAAGCTACGATTTTTGCAGGTTTTTCAGGGTGATAGGCAGCAATTTACGTGCCAGCCCGAAATTGCCCGCCGGGCCTCCGCAGGAACCCGGTTCCACCGGCTCAGGCGGTATGCGGCAGCTTGCCGTTCGGGCTCGCGCTATCGACCGCACCCGGAAGCTGCTGGGCCAGCACCTTGGACAGCTGGTCGACGGGGATGTTGAACCTGGCTGCGAGCTGCTTGACCGTGTCGCTGCCCAGCACCTGCTGGAGCTGGTCGGCCGTGATCGGCAGGTTCTGGCCGGTGCCGATCCAGGATTTGACCTGCTCGCCGAGGCCGGCCTGCTCGAGCTTGGCGACGATCGCGGACAAGCCGCCCTGCCCGCCATTGCCCATCACCTCGCCGAGCACGACGGGGATCACGGCCGCGCCGAGCTGGCCGAGCATGCCTTTGAGCTCCGGCGAATTCTCCAGGGAATCCAGAATGCCCATGGTCTAAGTCCTTTCACGACTTGCGAAACCAGCCTGTCGGATTCGACGCCTTCGGCCGCGCGGCGTCAAGCCGCGATCTTTGCAGCCGCCGTCACAATTCGGAAGCGCTGGACCAGTCAGGCGTCCTCGAATCGGTCGATCCGCAGCGTCTCAGCCAGACCGTCGCGGGTCCATTCCTGGAACGCCGGCAGCGCCATCATGGCGTCAACATAATGCTGCGCCGCCGCCTTCACCGGGATCGCGTAGGTGCGGAACCGATGCACCACGGGGGCGTACATCGCATCCGCTGCCGAGAATGCCCCGAACAGGAACGGCCCCTGCCTGCCATAGCGCGCGTGGCAATCGGCCCAGATCTCCTCGATCCGCGCCACGTTGCCGCGCGCGTCGTTCGATAGCGCGACGGCCTTGATCGGCCGGTGCAGGTTCATGCCGCATTCGCTGCGCAACGGCACGAAGCCGGAATGCATCTCCGCCGAGATCGCGCGGGCATGCGCGCGCGCGGCGCGATCCGCCGGCCACAGCTTCGCCTCGGGAAATTTCTCGGCGAGATATTCGATGATCGCCAACGAATCCCACACCGTGACCTCGCCGTCGATCAGCGTCGGCACCTTGCCGGCCTTGCTGAAAGCGAGGATGCGGTCCTTGTCGGCCTGGTCCGTGTAGAGCGGAATGAAGACCTCCTCGAACGGGATGTCGTTGGCGCGCAGCGCCAGCCAGGGCCGCATCGACCATGACGAGTAGTTCTTGTTGCCGATGACGAGCTTGAGCATGTCGGGGGAATCCTGTTGCCGGCGCAGTTTGCCATAGTGCATCGCACGCGTTCAACCTGTACATGACGCGAGATGCAGCGCGGCGCGGACGGGCAGCCGCGCGTTCATGAAGGAAGGCACCATGACCGGCTATTGGGTCGACATCCTGGCCGTCGGCTTCTTTGCACTTGAATGGCTGGTCTACGCCATCACGCTTGAGCACACCGCCTATGGGCGCGACAGCCTGTCGGCGCGCATGCATGTCTATCGCGAGATCTGGGTGCGGAATCTGCTCCACCGCGAGGCGCGGATGGTCGACATGCAGATCATGGCCTCCTTGCAGAACGGCACCGCGTTCTTCGCCTCGACCAGCCTGATCGCGATCGGCGGCGCGCTGGCGCTGCTGCGCGCGACTAATGACGCGCTCGCAGTGCTCGGTGCGCTGCCGGTCAACCTGACGCCCTCGCCCGCTTTGTGGGAGGTCAAGTGCATCGGCTTGATCCTGATCTTCATCTACACGTTCTTCAAATTCGCCTGGGCCTATCGCCTGTTCAACTATGTCGCGATCCTGTTCGGCGCGATGCCGCCAGCCGGCCAGCGCGACACGCCCGAGGCGGAGGCCCATGTGATCCGCACCACCCGCCTGTTCGAGACCGCCGGCCGGCACTTCAACCGCGGCCAGCGCGCGTTCTTCTTCGCGCTCGGCTATCTCGGCTGGTTCGTCAGCCCCTGGGTGCTGTTCGTCACGACAGCCGCCGTCGTGATCGTGATCTGGCGCCGGCAGTTCGCCTCCAACGCCTGGCAGGCGATGGGCAGCTGAACGCTGGGCCTTGTGATGCCACGGTGTACCGACGCACGGCGTTTCCGAAATTGATCTCACGTCTCCCTGCGAAAGCAGGGACCGATAACCACAGCCGTCAGCTACGGCACGATGCTGTGGCCCTAGCGCTGCGTAACACGAATATTTGTGGTTATGGGTCCCGGCTCGCGCTTCGCTTGGCCGGGACGACAGCGGTCGTTGTTGGCGCCCTACGACGCGAAATCGCGCGGCGTAAAATCGAGGTCGAGCACCTTCCATTCGCCGTAGCGATCGCGCGGCAGCATCGCATAGGGCTGGCAGGCCTGCAGCGCCTCGGTCGCGCTCTTGAGCAACAGCGGCCCCTTCTCCGACGCGGTGGCTTCGATCAGCAAAGGCGATGCGGCAAGCTTGCCGTCGGGCTTCATGAACACCCGCAGCTTGATCCTGACGTCATCGCCCGTGCTCAGCGTCGCCGGGAGCTTAAGGCAGGTCTTCAGGTGGCGGCGGAATTCGGCGACCACGCTGGAGCCGATTTCGGCCTGCTCGGTGGCCGCGGCGTCGAAATTATCCTTGCCGGGACCAGGACCCGACGGCGCTCCGGCAGGCGGCTTCACCGAGATGTCGGGCGGCAGGCCAAGCATGACGTTGTATTTGACGGACAGGTCAGGCTCCGGCTGCGTATAGGCAGGCGGTGACGCCGCCGCCTGTTGCTGCGGCGCCGGCTGCGGCATCGGTGGCGTCTGGGGCGCCGGCGGCGCGGGCGGCTGCTCGGCCGCGGCAGGTTGCGGCGCCGGGCTGGGCTTGGGCGCCGGTGGCGTCGCCTGCTTCTGCGCCGGCTGCGGCGCGGACGGCTGCTGCTGCGGTGGTTGTGCCTGAGTCGCTGGTTCGGGCTTGGCGGTGTCGATCGGCTTGTCGAGCGAGGGCAATCGCAGCTCGGGCGTCGGCGACGGGCTCGGCACCGGATCGGGCTCGGGCTTAATCTCCGCCTTGGCAATCTCCTGCGGCGTCACGATCTCGACCGGCACCGTGTCAGCGGCGACCGGATCGAACTGATGCACTTCCGAATACAGGAAAATCAGCGCGAGCAGCATCAGGTGCACGAACACCGATGCCATCATATCCGCGTTTGGCCGGAACTTCATCCCACTCGATCACATCAGTATCGTCTCCCCGCCGGCCACAATACCGGCTGGAACCCGCCTGCCTCAATCCCCCATTCGCGATCCAAGACCGCGATCAGCCAGCGGGCAATAGCACGATCCGGACCGGCGCCCAGCCATTTTCCGCGAAGCGGCGCGGAAGCTGGTCGCAATGTGCCATCGGGCCTTCACTGCGCGGCCGCGCTCCCCATCGCCGAAATCTCGCGCATGTCCTCATCCGACAGCTCGAAATCGAAGATGTCGATATTTTCCTGGAGCCGCTCGAGCTTTGAGGTGCGCGGGATCGCCGAGACATTCTGTTGCACCAGCCAGCGCAGGCAGATTTGGGCAGCCGTCTTGCGATAGCGGTCGCCGATCCGCGCCAGAGCGCGGTCGCCCTTGACGCGCCCTTTCGCGATCGGGCTGTAGGCGACGAACGCCATGCCATGGCGTGCACAGGCTTCGATCACATCGGCCTGGCCGAGATAGGGATGATACTCGACCTGATCGCAGCCGAGCGGCTCGGGGCATGCCGCAACCGCCTCCTCGATCTGCGCCGCGCTGAAGTTCGAGAGCCCGATATGCCGCGCCAGTCCGGCCTGCCTGACCCGCGCCAGCGCGCCGAGCGTCTCGGCAAGCGGCACGTGCGGATTGGGCCAGTGCAACAGCAGCAGGTCGACCTCGGTCAAGCGTAGCCGCGCCAGGCTCTCCTTTGCGGAGCGTTCGAGATCCTTCGCCTGGAAATGCGTGGTCCAGACCTTGGTGGTCACGAACACATCGTTGCGCTTGATGCCGGAGGCGCGCAGCCCCTCGCCGACCTCACGCTCATTGTCATAGATCTGCGCGGTGTCGATGTGCCGATAGCCCAGGCGCAGCGCCTGCTCCACGATGCGGGCGCAGGTCCGCCCGCGCAGCTCCCATGTGCCGAGCCCGATTGCGGGGATTTTTGCGCCGTTGCCTTCGACGACATGCATGCGCCCATTATGCGCGCATGACGAGGAGCTGCCAACTCACCGATCAGTTCCGCGACGGGACGGTTGCGACGGCCTCCGGCTCCTGCCGGTAACCGTCCGTCAGCGTCTTCAGGAAGGCGATGATGTCGGCTTCGTCCTGCGCCGTCATCGCGGGCGTGTCGCCGAGATGGCGCTCGAACGGCGGATCGGCGACGTCGACATTGCCGTGATACTTCGCCGGCAGATCGTCGTATTTCCGCACCGTTCCGTCGGCGGCGCGCGGATAGACCTTCTCCGGATTGGTATCGCGGAAATTATAGAAATCGAGCACCTGCTCGAGGCTGGTGAAGACGCCATTGTGGAAGAACACCCGGCGCGTTGCGGTGTTGCGCAAGGTCGGCGTCAGAAACATTCCGCAATATTGCGTCTGCTCGGCAACGTCGGTGCGGTACGGGCCGCAGACCCCGAGATCGAAATGGTTGAGATCGCGGTTGCTGCCGAGCGCGGCGTTGCGCGGCGCGCCGAGCGCTTCATACTGATGGTCGGTGAACAGCGGCGGCAGGCCGTCGCGGGTCGGCGCCGACGTGTGGCAGCCTGCGCAATTGGCCTTGTCCGGATCGTTGAACAATTGCAGGCCGCGCAGCTCACTCTCGCTGAGCCGTGCCTTGCCCTCCAGCCAGAAGTCGAACTTGCTGGTGTAGGGATGGAAGCTCGGCTCCTCGACCTGATAGCGCGCGACCGCAAACATCGCTTCGGCGACCAGCAGCCGTGTATTTTCGAACACGCCGGCGCCGAACAACTCGGCGAAGCGCGGCGCGTAGCTCGCGCGGCGCAGCTTCTGCGCCACCACCTCGATGCTGCCGCCGTCCATCTCGTTGGGATCGAGCAGCGGGAAGATCGCCTGGTCCTGCAGCGTATCGGCGCGGCCGTCCCAGAACAGTCCGCCCTGCGGCACGATGTTGACCGCCGACGCGGCCGTGCCGGTCGCGACCTTCTTGGCGCGCGCGGCCTGTTGGCCCACCGCCGCCAGTTGGGCGAAGTCGACGACGTTGTCGTCTTCGTCCTTTTCCGGACCGATGCTGAAATTTGGCTGACGCTCGAGATAGGTCAGGCCAGGGACAGCGCGCGTCCCCTGCCGGGATTGCGCGGGCCCGCCGAACATGACCGCCGCATCATTGGGCGGGCCGTAGGCGTGGTCCGGACTGTGACACGACGCGCATGACAACGCGCCTGACGACGACAGCGAGGCGTCGAAGAAGATCTTCTGGCCGAGCTGCGCCATTGCGGAAAGCGGGGCCACCGGCGGACGCCTGAGCTGCACCGGGTTCGGGTTTGTACCGGGAAGTCCCTGCGTCTCGACTGCCGCAACGGCGCCGGCCATGCAAAGCAGGCCGCGCCGAGAAGCCACAACATGCGGCCGTTCATATGACGTCCAATGATCCCAAGGGCGCCCGATGCGTCAGTGATGATGATGATCGTCAGACGGGCCGACGATCACCGTGCCGGCGGTCGGATCGAGGAACAGCTTGGTCTGCCGATCGTCGCCGTCATGGTCGTGATCGCGACCATGATCGAAGTCGAACAGGTCACCGATCGATTCGACGCTGGCATCGAACGAGCCGCCGCCGAGACGCTGGCCGTGCAGCCAGTTGTCTTCGATGAAGCGAACGACCGACGCCTGCGAGATGCGGGTATGACTCACGAAGTTCTTCTTGGCGAAGGGCGAGACCACGATGAACGGGATGCGCGTGCCGGGACCGCAGCGGCCGTTCACCGGCTGGCCGTTGAGGCCGTTCGGCTGCGTCTGCTTGCCGATACCGCGGCCGCACTGACCGGGACCGTTGACCTGGTCGGCGGTCGCATCATACGAGGCGCTGGTCGGTGCGATGTACTGGTGGTCATACCAGCCGTCGGAGTCGTCATAGGTGATGATGACCGCGGTCTCGCGCCACTCCTTCTGCGTCTGCAGGAAGTTGATCAACTCGACATTGCCCGCCTGCTCGTCGAGCGGATCGGAGTTGCCGGGATGGCCGTCCTGATAGGCCGGCATCTTGATGTAGGAGACGGCCGGGAAGTTGCCGGCCTTCACCGAGGCATAGAAGTCCTCGAGATCGTAGGCATGATTGGCCGGATCGACCGTCTTGCTGCCGGGAACGTAGGTGTGGCCGATCGCGTTCACCGAGCTCGGCCGCGCATGGGTCGGGTTGGCGGTCGACTTGTAGTACTGGAACCAGGCGTGGTGCGGGATGTAGTCAACGATGCTGCCGTTGACGTTGCTCGAGAAGGTGCTGCGGAGGCAGTTGGTGGTGCCGTTGCTGTTCTTGAGCGTCAGGTCGAAGCCGCCCATGAAGCTGCCCCAGCTGATGTGCTCGGCGTTGAGCAGGTCGCCGATGTTCTTGCTGGTCATCAGGACCTGGCTGGTCGTGCTCGAGCAGGAGTCATAGGCAGGGTCGGTATCGCCGATCAAGGTCAGGCCGCCCTGCCCGTCGGCGATCGACGACGTCGTGCCGACGATGTTCTGCGCACCGTTGGTCTGGCCGGCGACCACCTCGAGCGCGCCGGGCGTCGACGGACCAAAGGTGTCGGTCCAGGTATTGTCGCTCATGGCGAAGTTCTGGGCGTAATTCCAGAACGCGGTGACGGTGTTGCCGTCGAAATAACCCATCACCTGCCCGTTGGTGCCGAACGCGCCGACGCCGCCGGCGGTGCCGCGGCCGGTAAACTTCGGAAACAGGTCTTCGTTGCCGTTGTCGACCGCCTGCTGCTCAGGCGTGTAGGCGTGGTTCTGCGAGCGCGTGTTGGCCTGGGTGCGGTCGAGACGGAACGGATTGGTCGCGCCGGTGCCGTTGGCCGGGTTGAGGTTCGGGTTGTTGGTCAGCAGATTGGCGTTGGCGAGGTTGTTGACCTTCGGCGTATGCGGCTTCGCCTTGAACGGAATGGAGCCGGTCGGGTTGGCTGCGTTCGGATAGGTCGCGAAGTAATGATCGAACGAGCGGTTCTCGTTGAAGATGACGACGAGATGCTTGATTGGCGTTGCGGTGTGGATGTCGTGCGGATGACGATGATCGCGGTCGTGATCGTCCTGCGCGGCGGGCGCGCTGCTCGCGATCGCCGCGGCGATCACACAGAATCCGACCGTTGAAAGGAATTTCGCCTTCACCTGATGCCCCATTTTTTTAAAGGATTTGTGACGTCGACGTGCGACAAGTTAGCCATCGCCGATGACAGCGCTGTGTAAGTTTTGTGCGCGCGACGCATCATCACCACGATTCATCATCACGCGTTCGTTTTCACGCATTGGTTGCACCGCTTGCGAAAGATGCTGGATTGATTTCTATCGGGATGACGCCGGCATGTGCGTCACGCGACAATCGCTCAAGCGCATATTGCGTCGGCGACAGTCCGGCATGACGGGTGAATGCGACGCTGAATGCGCTTGCGGAGCCGTAGCCGACGCGCTCGGCGATCTCGGCACTGCCGCTTTCGTTCTACCGGTGCGATTCCCGACGAGATCACCGACCTGGATGCGCGGTGATGCATAACATGGTGGAGCGCCATGATCCGCTCCACAATTGTCGCCGCCCACGCTTTCGAGCGAACCGCCTAGCCGTGAAGCTGTGCGTTGAGGCCGCCCCAATTTGGTGTGCGTCTGCTTGCCTCGAGAGCGCCGCTCTGGGAATTCCGGCGAAAGAGCAGGCCGTTCTGGCCCGAGAGCTCCTTGGCTTTCAGGACCCGGCCATCTTCCAAAAGGATGCGCGCGCCTGCCGTGACATAACAGCCTGCTTCGACGATGCAGTCGTCACCCAGTGAAATGCCGATACCGGCGTTGGCTCCGATCAGGCAGCGTTCCCCAACCGAATTTCGCTCTTTGCCCCCTCCGGACAGGGTGCCCATGATCGACGCTCCGCCACCGACGTCGCTGCCGCTTCCCACAACCACACCGGCGCTGATCCGGCCTTCGACCATGCAGGGACCGAGCGTACCCGCGTTAAAATTGCAGAATCCTTCATGCATGACGGTTGTGCCCGGCGCCAGATAGGCTCCGAGCCTGACGCGATCCGCATCTGCAATTCTCACGTCTTCAGGCGTCACATAATCAGTCATGCGCGGAAACTTATCGACGCCTGTCACCTCGAACGCGACACCGCGCTTCCGCGCCAGGATTCGCGCTTCCGCGACACGCGAGCATTCGCAGGGACCGAGCGTCGTCCAGGCGACGTTGGGCAGCAGCCCGAAAATTCCGTCAAGGTTCAGGCAATTCGGCTGAACGAGCCGGTGGCTCAGCAGATGGAGCCGAAGATATGCGTCGTGCACGTCGGCCGGCGCAGACGCAAGGGAGTCAATTTTGGTATGGATGGGAACGATGTCGACATTGCGGATGTCATCGTGCCGCGCATATCCGCCTGCTGACTCACCCAACGATCGGCTGATCTCCTCGCTCGCCAGCCGCAGCGTTTCTGCTTTGCCGGCCTCTGCAACCAGGCTGACCCGGAGAAACCAGGAATCCAGCACGCGACCATCAGCGGCGATCGTCGCAAATCCCTCCCCGCTCGCGCCCCTCAATTCCATCGCCATTTGAGTTTCTCACACTGCGTTCCCTACACCTGGTGCATACGCGGGTTCTGGTGGCAACACAACTTCCGGCGCCTCAAACACGTCCGCTTCGGTTCATTTTCGAGGTGGCCACAGGCGATCGCGGCGTCTTGATAAGTCAGCGTCCCGCGGAGCTAGTCTTTCATTCCCGTGATCGAGGCGCTCAGCGCCCGGGGATCGCGTCGCGGCCAGCGGCCACTTTCGACCTGTGACAGGAATTCGCCGACAATGCGGTTGTATTCGTCGGGCTCCTCGATGTTGATGGCATGGCCGCAATTCGGCATCACCGCGAGCGCGGCCGAAGGGATGCTCTGCTTCATCAGGATGCCCGGCTGCAGGCACGGCCAGTCCTCGTCGCCGGTGATGATCAGGGTCGGCACATTGATCCGCTTCATCTCGTCGACCAGCGTATAGAGCGAAGGACGCTCCTTCTGCACGCCCTGCTGGGTGTTTGCCGATCCCACCGCCGAGTGCTCGGCCAGCATGCGCTTGAACTCGGCGTGGCCGCGCGGATCCTTGTTCTCATATTGCACGCGCGTCGGCCCGTAGGCATAGCGCTCGGCGAAGGCCGGCATGCCCTCCTTGCGGATCGTGGCGGCGATCACATCAGCCTCGGCGCGGAACGTCTCGCGCTTGTCGAGCTCGGCGCCGTAGCCGCAGCCGCCGATGCAGAGCGACAGCGCCCGCGCCGGGTGGCGGATGCCGAAATGCAAGGTCGCGAAGCCGCCCATCGACAGGCCGACGATATGCGCCTTCGGCGCGCCGATGTGATCGAGCACCGCGAGGATATCGTCGGCGCGCGCGCCTGTGAGTAGGACGAGACCTGCTCCGGCACGTCCGACGGCGGAAAGCCGCGGGCATTGTAGGCGATGGTGCGGAAGCGCTTGCCGAAATGCCGCATCTGCGGCTCGTAGCTGCGCAGGTCACCGGCGAACTCGTGCACCAGGATCACCGGATGACCGGATCCTGTCTCCTCGAAATAGAGCCGTACGCCGTCATCGGTTGTCGCATAGGGCATGGTGGTCTCCTGCCTTCTTGTTTTGCGGGTTACTTCCTTGGCGTATTACGGGATGGTCGCTCCCGTCGGAGGCTTGGCACGCGGCAAATATGTGCCGTGCTCCTTGCTGCCGACAAGGGTGCCGTCATCGACGACCACCTTGCCGCGTACCATGGTCAGCACCGGCCAGCCGGTGACCTCGAGGCCTTCATAGGGCGTGTAGTCCGCGCCGTCGTGGATCAGCTCGTGACGGACCGTAACCTTGCGCTTGGGGTCCCACAGCGCGATGTCGGCATCCGAGCCGACCGCGATAGTGCCCTTGCGCGGATAGAGGCCGTAGATCTTGGCGTGGTTGGTGGCGCTGAAGGCGACAAAGCTGTTGAGGTCGATACGGCCCTTCACCACGCCCTCGGAGAACAGGATCGGCAACCGCGTCGCGACGCCGGGGATTCCGTTCGGCACCCAGCGGAAGCTGGTGCGCCCCTTGGGCGCGAGCTTGCCTTGCGGGTCGTCGTAGCGGAACGGACAATGGTCCGACGAGAACACCGAGAACACCTTCTGTTGCAGGCCTTCCCAGCACGCCTGCTGGCTCGCGACGTCGCGCGGCGGCGGCGAGCAGACGTATTTTGCGCCTTCCATGTTGAGCTGGTCGAGATCCTTCTCTGTCAGCATCAGGTATTGCGGACAGGTCTCGCCCATCACGCGCAGGCCGCGCTGCTGCGCCCGCCGGATCTCCTCCATCGCCTCGCGGTTCGAGACGTGCACGATCATGATCGGCACGTCGACGAGCTCCGACAGCGAAATGGCGCGGTGGGTGGCCTCGCGTTCGACCGGGATCGGCCGCGAG
The DNA here is from genome assembly GCF_001238275.1 of Bradyrhizobium viridifuturi. GTDB lineage: Bacteria > Pseudomonadota > Alphaproteobacteria > Rhizobiales > Xanthobacteraceae > Bradyrhizobium > Bradyrhizobium viridifuturi. Next base: position 55,644 of record NZ_LGTB01000044.1, on the reverse strand, counting down.
GTCGCGTGGAAGCGCGGCGCAGTGTTGCCGGCGCGTTCGAGCCGATCGGTCAGGAAGCGGATGGCGTCGAAGTTTTCCGCATGCACCATCAGCATCGCGCCGGTCTCGCGCGCCACCGACATGGTCTCGAGCAGCTCGCGATCCGACAGCGCCAGCCCCTCATAGGTCATGAAGACCTTGAGCGAAGTGTAGCCGTCCTCGACCAGCGCCGGCAGCTCCTGGCCCAGCACATGCTCGGTCGGATCGGTGACGATGAGATGGAAGGCGACGTCGACATGGCATTCGCCATCCGCCAGCGAATGATAGTGCTTCAGCGCCTCGCGCAGTGTCTGGCCTTTCTCCTGCAGGCAGAACGGCAGCACCGTGGTGTTGCCGCCGAACGCCGCCGAGCGGGTGCCGGAGGCGAAGCCATCGGCCATCACGATGCCGTCGCCGGACGGCTGGGCGAAATGGACGTGGCTATCGATGCCGCCGGGCAGCACCAGCCGGTCGGTCGCATCGATGATGGCGGTTGCCGGGCCGAGATCATGGCCGAGCGCGGTGATCTTGCCGTCGCGGATGCCGACGTCGCAGGCAAAGGTGTCGGCGGCGGTGACGACGGTGCCGCCGCGGATGATGGTGTCGAAGGACATCAGCTTGTCCCCTCCTTCGGTGCGCGATGTTCGATGATGGCGGCGAGCGGCTCGGCCAGCCCGCGCGTCGGTTTCGGATCGGGGCGGCGGAAGGTGCCGGCGACCGCCTTGCGCGGCTTGAGCACGGCGAGCGTCTCCGCCTGGCGCACAGCCGCAGCAACCGGATCGACCACGGGCACCGGAATGCGTTCGCGCACTTTCGCCGCAAGCCCGGCAAGCGGCGCGCCCGACAGGATGACGACGTCGGCGCCGTCCTGTTCGACCGCCCGGTTGGCGAGCGCGACCAGCAGCTCTTCCTTCTCGGCCTGCACCTCGGAGATCGACCGGAAGCTGCCGTCGAGCGTGCGGATGCCGGCGCAGCGTCCGCTCAGCCCATGCATCGCGACGCATTCCTCGTACCAGGGCGCCAGCGCGCCGGCAAAGGTCACGATCGCAAACCGCCGGCCGAGCATGCAGGCGGTCAGCATCGCGGCCTCGGCCAATCCCACCACGGGATAGGAGAACAGCTCGCGCGCGCCGAACAGGCCGGGATCGCCGAACGCGGCGATGATGGCAGCATCGATGCCGGGGCCGGCCTCGGCCAGCATCTCAAGCGCGATCGCACCGCCGATCTGTGCCTCGGCGCGGGTCGCGATATAGGGCACGCCGCGCGCGGCGGTCATCGGCACCAGCTCGGTGCCGGCCGAGGCCGCCTTGCTGCCGGCAGCATGGAGCAGATCGGTCACATCAGCCGTCGTGTTGGGATTGAGCAGCAGGATCTTCATGGCGCAACTTTCTTCGTCTTGCGGCCGCGCGGCGTGGCGGTCAGGTGCGCTGCTGCGGCGGCGTCCGCCTTGCCATCCAGCGCCTTTCCATCCAGCGTCTCGGCGACGATCTCGCCGGTGCGGCGCACATGGTGGGCCAGGATCTGCCCGGCGCGGGCCCGAAGCGCGGCCAAGATTTCCTGGTGCTCGCGCACCGATTCATCCCAGCGCCCGAGCACCGTGAGCGCGAAGAAGCGCGCGCGCTCGGCCCGCGCCAGCAGCGCCTCGTGCGTCGCCCTCAGCACCGCGTTGCGCGCGAAGCCGACGATCGCCGAATGGATCTGCTGGTTGGCCTGGAAATAGTCGCGCAGCTCGCCGCGGCCGTGATGCCACTCGATCTTGTCTTGCAGCGCCTCGAGCCGCTCGAAATCGGCCTCCTCCATGCGGAGTGCGGCGAGCTCGGCAGCGCAACGCTCGATGCCGCTGACGGCCTCGAACAACTCGGTCAGCTCGGCGCGGCGGAACGGCGTGATCACGGCGCTGTGGTTGAGCCTAAGCTCGACCAGGCCCTCGTTCGCCAGTTGCTTCAGCGCTTCGCGCAGCGGGGTGCGCGAAATGCCGAGCGCGTCGGACAGATCCGCCTCGCCCAGCGATTGTCCCGGCGCCAGCTCGCCGCGCACGATCATGGTGCGCAGCCGCGCCGCCGCCTGCTCGTGCAGCCCGACCCGCGGCACGCGCAGACGACGCCGTTGCAGCGCCGTCATCGCCCGCTTGGGTTCCTTGTTGCGCCTGGTCACCTTGGCTTCAGTCACCGCTAGCCTTCATTTCATGATTGGAGATCGCGGCAGCCGCCCGCAGATCGGGGTTCGTGAACAGGCTGCCCCAGCCATGCACGCGCGACGGATCGCAGCCTACAGCCGTGAGGCACGCCCACAGCGTCACCGCAATCGAGTCTAGCACAGGCACGCCAAATCGGCGCTCCAGCCGTTCGGCGGCGCCGGCGCCGCGCATGTTGGTGCATAGCACGACGGCGGCATCGCAGCCTCGTGCACCACCTGCTCGATCATACCCGCAATCTCAGCCTCGCTGACCTCGGCAAAGGAGAAATTATCCTGCAACGACAAATGCCGCTCGGCGAAGCAGTGCAGCCCTTCCGAATTCCAGTTGGCGATGATCTTGTCCTGCACGTCCCGGCGATACGGCGTCACCAATCCGATGCGTTTGGCGCCGATCCGCCGCAGCAGGTCGCGATAGGCCAGCACCGTGGTGCAGGCCTTGATCCCGGTTGCCGCCGTGATCTGCTCGCACAGGCTCTCGTCGCGATCGAAGCCGAGCCAGCTTGCCGAAGTGCCGTTCCAGGCGATCACGTCGACCTTGGCATGGGCAAGCAATTCCGCTGCGCGCAGAATCTCGCTGGCATCGAACTGGCGCAGCGCCTGCTCCGACAGCGCGATCTCCGTCACCTTGAAGCGCGAGAAATGCGCCGAGACGTCGTCGATCCCGGCCAGCATCGCGCAGGTGATCGGCTCGAGTGCGGTATTTGACGACGGCGTCAGCATGCCGAGCCGGATGGGACGTATCATTCGCGAGGCCTCATCAACCGGCCGAACCCTTGACGGGCTCGGCCGCACTTCGATTCTAGACCGGGAGTTTGCGGCTGTAATCGATCAGGGTCGAGCAGATCAACAGCGCAATGCCCGCGGCGGCGAAATACATCAGGGCCAGGAAGTAGGAACCGGTGGCCTGCACGATGAAGCCGACGATCAAGGGCGTCGTGATGCCGGCGATGTTGCCGCCGAGATTCATGCAGCCGCCGAGGAAGCCGGACTTGCCGCGGCCCGCCAGCGCCGAGGGGATCGCCCAGTACATGCCGCACCAGCGCAGGAAGAACAGCGTCGTCGACAGCAGCACCACCACCGCAACCGCATTGGTGACGTAGGCGACGAGGAAGATCGACACCGTCGCCATGATCGCAGCGATGCCGAACAGGGTGCGGAACACGGTGTTGGGCGCTCCGCCCCGCTCGCGCCAGCTATCGCCGATCCAGCCGCCGACCAGTTCGCCGACGAAGCCCGCGAAGAAGATGATGAAGGACGCGCCGCCGAGCGCCTTGATGTCGAAGCCGTGCACCTTGAACAGATAGGTCGGCATCCAGGTCAGCAGCCCGTAGAAGGTGGTGTTGAAGAACATCCAGCCGAGGCACATGCACCACACCGAGCGGAAGCGGAAATAGGCCATCCAGCTTGCGCCGGATGACGGCGGCGTCGCTGCGTCCTCGATCGCATGAGCCTCCTCGAGATAGCGCGCCTCGGCTTCGTTGACCGACGGATGCTCGCGCGGCACGTTGCGAATGTAGTACCAGGCCCACAGCCCGCACAGCATGGTGCCGATGCCGGCGACGACGAAGGCGACGCGCCAGGAGCTGAACGCCGCCATCAGCCAGGCGATCACGATCGAGCCGAGCGCCGCGCCAAGCGGTGCCCCGCCGTCGAGCAGCGTGGCGCCGCGGCCGCGTTCGGTTTGCGTCATCCAGATCGCATTGAGCTTGCCTCCGGCCGGATAGATCGGCGCTTCCGACGCGCCGAGCCCGAGCCGGGTCATGAGCAGCAGCGTCCAGCTGGTGGACAGCGCCGCCAGCGCCTGGAAGAAGCCCCAGAACAATGTCGCGAGCGCGATCACGATGCGCGGCTTGAAGCGATCGGCCAGCATGCCGCCCGGCACTTGCATCAGCGCGTAGGTCCAGAAGAACGAGCTCAGGATCAGGCCCTGCATCGCCGGATCGATGTCGAACTCCTTGGCGATGACGGGCATCGCGACCGACAACGAAGCGCGATCGATATAGTTGATCGAGATCAGGAACAGCATCAGCAGGAAGATCTTCCAGCGCACGCCGGAAGGCTTCGCCACATCTGCCATTGCGATGGTGGACACCTGATCGCTCATTGCTCGCTCCTCTGCCGGCAGATTGTTTCTTGCCCTGGCGTGACCCTCGTCATCGAAGGTCGTTGGCCTCTCCTGCCCGGCGAGAAGTCTGCTTCAAGGCGGTCGAGGCGACAAGCACATTTTGTATTCTGCATACAACTTTTTGTATCATACTGATATTGCGTTATATTATCGCTATCTAGCCTTGACATTAATCAGGTCATGGCGAGGAATTGGGCGCCGGTTCGCTTGCCCGCGCGGGATTTTTCGGGGCCTTGGCCCGGCGTTGCGGCTCCGGCGGTCGCGCAGATCGGTGCTCCGCGCTTTCCAAAAAACAGCGGTCCGCGCTTCCCGTGGAAGCGCGGACCTGTCTTGGAGCCGCTGATGCGGGCCGCTCGTCAGCGGCGGATGAAAGCCGCCACCACCGCGCTGGAGGTCGCGCAGATCGCGACGACGAGGAACACCAGCGAGGTCTGGTTATGCTTGTCCATGACATGACCGATGATGGGCTCGCCGAGACCCGCGAACAGGTAGGCGAAGGAGTTCATCACCCCGGTTGCGGTCCCTGCCCGCTTGTGGCCGACCAGGTCCGGGCACAGCGCCCAGAACGAGGATTGCGGGCCATAGGTGAAGAAGCCGCACAGGAACAGCACCGTCATGCCGAGATAGATGTCGGACGTCGGGATCGCATACATGCAGAGCGCGGTGACAGCGGCCAGCACCATGTAAAGCACGATGGCAAGGTAACGCCGCGAGCCGAACACCTTGTCCGAAATCCAGCCATTGCTGAACGCACCCACCGCCATGCCGACCGGCAGCGCGATGCTGATCCAGCGCGGATCGACCGCCGAAGTGGCGCCGGCCTTGGCCCAGTTGCTGCCGAGGAAGTGCACCGGCACCCACACCAGCAGCCCATAGCGCGCCGCGTTCTGGAAGCCGATCGAGACGCCCGCCACCAGCAGGCGCCAGTTCGACAGCACGGCCTTGTACCGCGCCAGCGAGCCCTCATTGGCGTCGACCGCGGCTTCCGTTGCTGTGACATCGTCGGCCTCGTCATGCGGCGAGGCAAAGCCCATGTCCTCCGGCTTCTCGCGCGCGATCAGATAGAACGCGATGCCGCCGAGCAGCAGCAACACGACGGGGATGCGGAAGATCCAGCGCCAGTCGAGCTGGAAATAGCCGACTACGACCAGCGAGGTGACGAACGACAGCACCGAGGCGAGACCGGCCGCGAATGTGTAAAGCCCGTAGACCGTGCCGCGCTCGTGCCGACCCCACCAGTTCGACAGCAGCCGGCTGCCGGGCGCATCCCATCGACTGGAAATAGCCATTGATGCCCCAGAACGCGGTCAGGCTGACGATGCCCGTCGACAGGCTGGTCGCCCAGTTCATGATGAAGGAGAGGATCGCGCCTGCGCTCATCACGCGGCGGCCGCCGAACTTGTCACCGAGGTTGCCGTTGATCGCCTGCCCGACGGCGTAGCACCAGAGCAGCGCCGCACTGGCCCAACCCAGCGCCTCCTTGGTGACGCCGAACTCGGCCTGGATGCCGGGAATGGCGAAGCCGAAGGTTTGCCGCCCGGTGTAGAAGAACAGATAGCAGAACATCGCCGCGAACAGCATCCGCCACTGCGCGCGGCGGAACGACGTCGCAAGCTCCGGATTCTGCACCCCGACCGAGCCGACGCTCGACGGACTGAACGTAATCGACATTGAGGCCTCCCCTTTGTTTTGGTTGATTCTGTCGGCCGCCGCGATGTTGTTGTTCTGTGCGTGCGGCCCCTCGTCGGCGCTGCTCTAGACCGGCCAGGGCAGTGAGTAGGTCTTGACGTTGGTGAAGCTCTTGATCGCCTCCTGCACGCCTTCCTTGTAGCCAAGGCCGGAGTCCTTGATCCCGCCGAACGGCGACATCTCGATCCGGTAGCCCGGCACTTCCCAGATGTTGACGGTGCCGACATCGAGCTCGTTGACGAACCGCGTGATGTAGTCGAGCCGGTTGGTGCAGACGCCGGACGACAGGCCGAACGCGGTCGAATTCGAGATCCGGATCACGCTGTCGATGTCGTTGGGCACCCGGATGATCGGGATCACCGGACCGAAGGTTTCCTGCATCACCAGCTCACTGGTGTGAGGAATCCGGTCGACCACCGTCGGCGGATACAGCGCGCCGTCGCGGCCGTTGCCGTGCAACAGTTCGGCACCGTCGGCGACCGCCGCGTTGACGCGCCGCTCGAATTCCTTGGCCGCGCCCTCATGGATGACGGTGCCGACATCGACCGTCGGGTCCATCGGATCGCCGCACTTCAGCTTGCGCGCCTTCTTCAAAACGAGGGCAGCGAAATCGTCGGCCACCGCCTCGACACAGAGGATGCGTTTGACGGCGGTGCAGCGCTGGCCGGAGTTCTTGGTCGCGCCGGTGACCGCAAGCTCCGCCGCCTTCTCGAGGTCGGCGTCTTCCATCACGATCAGGGGATCGTTGCCGCCGAGCTCAAGCACCAGGCGCTTGTAGCCTGCCCTGGTGGCGATGTGCTTGCCGACCCTCACCGAGCCGGTGAATGTCACGAGATCCGCGTCCGGATCGGTGATCATCGCATCGCCCATCGAATGCGGATTGCCTGTGACCACCGACAGCATCTCCGGCGGCAGCCCGGCCTCGTACAGCACGTCGGCGAGCGCGAGCGCGGTCAGTGGCGTCAGCTCGGTCGGCTTCAGCACCACGCGGTTGTTGGTGGCGATCGCCGGTGCGATCTTGTGGCTCACCATGTTGAGTGGATGGTTGAACGGTGTGATCGCCGAGATCGCGCCGAGCAGCGGCGTGCGCGTCGTGTAGATCTTGCGCGCCTTGCCCTGCGGGCTGATGTCGCAGGAGAAGGTCTCGCCGTCGTCCTGGATCGCGAGCTGGCCGGCAAAGGAGTAGACGTCGTAGGCGCGGCCTGCCTCGTAGAGCGAATCCTTCCAGCACAGGCCGGATTCGGCGGTGATCAGCCGCGCGAACTCCTCCTTGCGGCTTGCGAGTATCTCGGCGGTGCGCAGCAGGATGCGCTGGCGCTCGTAGCGGGTCAGCTTCGGCTTGAACGCCGCCGCCTTGGCGAAGGCGCTGCGCACATGCTCCGGCCGCGCGGCCGAACCGTGCCCACCACCTTGTTGGTGTAGGGATTGAAAACCTCGACATGCTCGTCGGTGTCGACGAGGCTGCCCGCGATCCGCATCTGCTCATGGCGAGCGGCAGCGCTCTGGATGTTCATGTTGGTGTCCTCAAGTCCGGATGTCACTGGATGCGGTTGAGCGCGACGTCGAAGGCGTCGAAATTGCGCAGGGCGTGACCGGCCGGCAGCGCAATCTTGCGGTTGGCGATCAGCGGCACCCGCTCCTCGGTCAGCCCGCCATGCGAGCGCAGCGGCTCGGTGAGGCCTGAGAGATCGTGGCGAGACTCGCTGGTGCCGAGCACCTTGTGCCTGGTCGAGATCACCACGATGTCGCCGATCCGGTCCGGCGGCAGCTCGAACCTGGCGCAGGCGTCCTTGCGGGTCAGCGCGACCTCGATGCCCTTGGTGTCGCGCAGCCGCATCAGCAGCGTGCCGACGTCGGCGCCCTCGGGCGTGTAGATCGTGGCGAACGAGCCGAGCGAGCCGTGATGGGCAACATAGGGATCGGTGATCGGCAGGATCACGCGCGCGGCGCCCGCCCCCGTCCAGTCGTCCATGACGTCCTGGAGGTAGATCACGTCGGGCTTGCCGTCCGGCAAGAACTTGTCGTTCATGCCATGGTCGGCGGTCGCCACGATGTTGCAGCCGAGTGCATCCAGCCTGGCAAGATAGCCGTCGATCATCGCGTAGAAGTCATTGGCGATCTTGGTGCCGAGCCCGACCTTGTGCTGGATGTAGTCGGTGGTCGACAGGTACATCAAATCCGGACGATGGCGCTCGACCAGCTTGACGCCGGCGGCGAACACGAAACGCGACAGATCGGCCGAGTAGACTTCCGGCAGCGGAAGGCCGACGAAATCGAGCACGTTATCGATGCCGTTATTGGCCTTGGTGGCCTGGTCGGCTTTCTCCGACGAGAACGCGATGGCGCGGCCGCTCGCATAGTCGAGCCCGTAGGCCAGCAAGGTGCGCAGCTTGTCCTTGGCGGTAACGGCAGCGACCTTGTAGCCCGCGTCATGGACCCCGGCGAGGATGGTCGGTGCGCGCAGGAATTTCGGATCGTTCATCATGACCTCGGCGTTGCTCGCCGTGTCGTAGAAATAATTGCCGGCGATGCCGTGCACCGCAGGCGGTCGTCCGGTGATGATCGAGAGGTTGTTCGGATTGGTGAAGCTCGGGATCACGCTGGCGGCATGGACATGCGCGCCCTCCTTCATGAAGCGCGCGAAGGTCGGCGCGACGCCCGCCTCGATGGCTCGCTCGATGTAGCCGGGCTCCGAACCGTCGAGGCAGATCACGACCGTCGGCCGCGTCGGCGCCTGGTAGTCGCGCCCGTTGACGGTGATGGTTTTGCGATTGTCTTGCATTATGCGTCTCCTTGTCACTGCGCCGTCGTCACGCGCTCACGGCGTCGGCATGCGCTGGGTCTGCGCTGCCTCGATCAACCGCTCCTTCGATCCCAGGAAGTTGCGGCCGCGCTCTCCTTCGAGCGAGTCCGCGATCAGCGCGTGCCATTCCGCACGCTCGATCCTGTAGGCGGCCGGATTGCAGGAGATGCCGAGCCGCGCCATGAAGTCCTCGAGATCGTCCGCGGCGCGCGCCAGGTCGGTGCCGAAGATCTGCCTGAGGCTGTCCTCGCAAAGCCCGCCTGCCCCCTTCACGCTGCGCAGCACCATCGGCAGCGAGAACGAGCAGGCGATGCCGTGCTGCACGCCGTGGCGCAGCGTGATGGGATAGGACAGCGAATGCGCAATCGCGGTCTTGGTGTTGGAGAACGCCAGCCCTGCAAACAGTGCCGCCTGCGCCATGCGGCTGCGCAGCTCGAGATTGCCGAGATCGTTGGCGAGCTTCGGCAGCACGTCGAGGACACCGCGCGCCGCCGCCACAGCGTGGTTGGCCGACACCGGATTGTTGTTGACGTTCCAGATACTCTCCAGCGCATGCGACAGCGCGTCGAGCCCGGTGCTGATGGTGAGAAGCTGCGGCTTGCCGAGCATCAGGCGCGGATCGATCACCGCATGGGTCGGATAGAGCGAGGGACGCGCCAGCGAGTATTTCTTGCCGTTGGCCTCGTCCCACACCGTGCCCCAGCACGTCACCTCGCTGCCGGTGCCCGCGGTGGTCGGCACCGCGATGATCGGGATCGCCGCAAGCCGTTCGGCGCCCTGTTGCGTCTCCAGATAGGTCTTCACGGTCGCGAAGTCGCCGCCGGCGGCAGCGAACACTTTTGCGGAGTCGATCACCGAGCCGCCGCCGAGCGCGACGATCACTTCCGGCTGTTTCGCAAGCCCGGCAAAGCGCGCGGTCTGTGCCGTGAGCAGCCGGTAGTCCGGATTGGGCGCGACGTCGCGGATTGTCAAGATCGAAGGCCCCGCCGCGGCGCGCAGCCGGCGCTCGAGTTCGTCGAAGAACGGCTCGCCATAGGTGACGAGTGCGTAGGCGCGCTTGCCGATCAGCGCCGGCAGCTTGTCGAAGCGGCCGGCCCCGAATTCGATCCTTACCGGGTTGGAATAAGTCCAGTCCATCCGCGCGTCCTCCATTTGGCGCGAAGCTACGGCACCGGCTGCTATTGACAAATTCATTCTACGGATGCGTTCTATTGATTATGTCAATAGTGTTCAGCCAGCTGCGCGCCTTCCATGCGGTCGCGGCCCATGGCGGCTTCACCGCGGCCTCGCGTGTGCTCCATGTCGGGCAGCCGACGCTGACCATCCAGGTCAAGGAGCTGGAGGAGACCTACGGCGTCGAGCTTCTGATCCGGAAGCCCAGGCATACCGAGCTCACCGAGGCCGGAGCCGCGCTGTTCGAGATCACCCGCGGCATCATGACGTTCTGCGATGAGGCCCACGACCTGTTGGCCGCGCACGGCAAGGCGACCAAGGGCCATCTCAGGGTCGCGACCGTCGGGCCGTTCCATGCCACCGAGATCATCGCCGCCTTCAAGCGCGATCACCCGGAGGTGCAGATCTCGACCCTGCTCGGCAATTCCGAGCGCACCTTCCGCCACATCGTCGACTTCGAGGCCGACGTCGCGATCCTGGCCGAGGTGCCCGAAGACCCGCGCGTCACCATGATCCCGTACCGCACCCACCGCGTGATCGTGTTCGTCAATCGCGATCACCCCTGGTTCAAGCGCAAGTCGGTCAGGCTGCGCGAACTTGCCGACCAGCCGATCGTGTTGCGCGAACGCGGCTCAACCACCCGGCGCGCCTTCGAGGCGACGATGCAGGCCGAGGGCATCAGCATCGAGCCGGTATTCGAGATCGAAAGCCGCGAAGGCGTCTGGAAGGCGGTTGAGCGCGGGCTCGGCATCAGCGTCGTCGCCGACTTCGAATTCGTGCCGCATCCGAACCTGCGCGCGCTCGAAATCAGCGACCGCACCATCAAGACCCAGTACAGCATCGCCCATCACAGCGGGCGCAGCCACTCCCCGATCATCAAGGCGTTCATCGATACGGTTCGGCGGATGAAGGGCAGCGGCCGCAGCAGGTAAAGCGCTCGCGCGCCGCACGCATGCGCCAATCCAATTGCGACCGTCAGGCCGCGGCTGCTTGAAGTCGGCGCTCCCAGGGCAGCCTCGGAACCTTCACTGCAAACGCGCCATCGCCGAGCAGCGCCTGCACGGCCAGCATGATCGCCCAGACGAACGGCAGCTCCCAGCCCGCTTCCGTGAACCAATAGCCTTTCCGCTGCATCCAGAACTGGGTTGCGCCGAGCATCATCGGGATCGCGTAGATACTGATCCAGCGCGTATAGATGCCAAGCAGCAGCAGAACCGCCGCGCCGAATTCGGCGCTCAAGGCATAGCCAAGAACCCATTCGGGATAACCGAGCTTGGCAAGGCCGTTCCACCACAGGCTGATCGGCTTGAGCACGCACTTGCCGTAGAGATGCGCGATGAACAGCCCCGCAATCGTCACGCGCAACAGCAAGGCAGCATAAGGGGCAGTTCTCTGATCGATCATGAGCACCTCCCAAGGAGTCGTCTGTCGCAATCCCAGAATAGTGATGATCAGCCGGGCTTGCGCCGCGGTCGCAAACTATGCGTCCTCGTCGAAGCGAGCCAAGGCGGCCTCGATGAGCTCGATCTCCTCGCGGAGCGTGTCATTCACGACCGATGGCCTGAAGCCTGGGACGCTGTGTGCTTGAACACCGTCCAACAGCCGTTGGCGGTGGTCCCTGAGGTCCTGCAGCGCTTGACGGTTCTTCAACGATACATAGCCGGCAATGATCTGCTCGATGGCGTTCATTGGAAATCCACGGTTCAAAAATAGCGTGCTGCAATCCCTCGATTAAAACGGCTAAATGGCTATCCTGGCAAGCCCCATGACGCTGTGCCGGAAGCTCGCTCGCGCCGCCGCGGTCGCATGGTGGAGATCTATGATGGGGTCTTCGGCTCGGCCTTGAGTGCGAACAGCGCCAGAAGCGCGGCCACGCTGAGTGCCGATGTGACTGCCAGCGTGTAGCCGCCGAGCGGCGAGATCAGGAAACCGAAAACCAGCGGTGCGATGGCCTGGGACAGCCGCGACGGTGCACCGAGCAGCCCCAGGCGGTAGCCGTAGTCCTTCGGACCGAAGATCGCCAGCGGCAGCGTGCCGCGCGCAATCGTCAGGATTCCATTTCCGGCACCGTGCAACAGAGCGAAGACTCCCGCGAAGCCACCGCCAAACAGGCCGATGACGCACGCACCCAGCGGATGCGTGATGCAGGCCAATCTCGCCGACCACAGCGGGTGGAAGCGCTTGAGCAGGCTCGCTTCGACAATCCGCGCCGCCACCTGCGCCGGGCCGATCAATGCGCCCGCCGCGATCGCCTGCGGCTGCGTCGCGCCGAGTGATTCCAGAATGCGGGGCAAATGCACGGCCATCGCCGACGTGACGCTCCAGGCCGCCGCGAAGGCAAAGGCAAGCAACACCATCGCACGGTCGATCGGGATATGCGGGTTGGCTGCATCCGCCGTGATCCGGTGTTCTCGCTTCAGCCTGGGGATCAGGAGGCCATTGAGCGGCAAGCAAATCAGAACATGTGCAGCCGCCCAGCCGAAGCAGGTCCAGCGCCAGCCGATGGTTGAGAGGCCCCACGCGCTGAGCGGCCAGCCGATCGTGCTGGCAAACCCTGCGATCAAGGTGATGCCGGTGATGGAGCGGCGCGCGGTGTCGCCATAGATGCGCCCGAGCGCAGCGAAGGCCGCATCGTACAGACCAAGGCCCATGCCGACGCCGAGCAGTAGCCAGCTCACTGCCATCAGCACACCGCCCTGCGCAAGCCCAAGCAGGATCAGCCCGGACGCCAGAATAAGGTTGGACGCGCAGAGCACTTCGCGCCCGCCCATGCGGTCGATCTGGCGGCCGACGCGCGGACCGAGCAATCCGGAAATCACCAGCGCCATCGAAAACGCGGCGAACAGCCAGTTCGTCGATATGCCGAGATCTCGCGCGATCGGGTCCGCGAGAATCGCGGGCAGATAGTAGCTCGACGCCCAGGCAAGGGTTTGCGTGGTGCCGAGCGCGACGATCAGCAGGTTATCGGCGCGGCGGCTCATCCGGCGCGCGCACCCGGCGTCTTGGGCGATACCACTTCGCCGTCTTCCTTGACGAACTGGCCGATATCGGTGGCGAGAAGGTCAAGGACAGCTTCGGACGGCCGGCACAGTTTCGCGCCCTTCGGCGAGACCACGATCGGCCGGTTGATCAGGATCGGATGCGCCATCATGAAATCGATCAGCTCGTCGTCGCTCCATTTCGGATTGCCGAGATCGAGCGCGGCGAAGGGCGTGCCCTTCTCGCGGAGCAGCGCACGCGGTGTCATGCCCATGGCAGCGATCAGCGAGACAAGCTTGTCGCGCGAGGGAGGATTCTTGAGATATTCGACGATCTCGGGCTCCTCCCCGCTCTGTCGGATCATCGCCAGGGTGTTACGCGAGGTCCCGCAATCGGGATTGTGATAGATCGTGATCGTCATCGGATTGCTTCCTTTGTCGGTTCCGCGCCCCGCAGGAGCCACGTCATGAATGCGAGCGCGACGATCGCTCCCAAAACTTCGGCGACGATGAAGCCCGGCAGGTCCTGCGCGCGGATGCCGGAAAACGTGTCGGTGAATGATCGCGCGATCGCGACCGCCGGATTGGCGAAGGATGTTGATGCGGTGAACCAGTATGCGGCAGTGATATAGAGCCCGACCAGCCATGGAATCGCGGCCTCGCGAAAGCGGAGGCCACCGATGATCGTTGCGACCAGTCCGAACGCTGCAACGAATTCCGCAAACCACTGCGGAAATCCCGTCCTTGCCTTTGCGGAGAACTCCAGGAGGGGCAGGCCGAACATGGCATGTGCGATGATTGCGCCCAGGATTCCCCCGAGCACTTGTGCCGCGATGTACTGCGCGGCGTGCGGCGGACGAAGCTCGCCCTTGAGCGTGAACACCAGCGTGACCGCCGGATTGAAGTGCGCACCGGATACCGGCCCAAGGATCGTGATCAGCACCACCAGAATGGCGCCGGTCGGAAGCGTGTTGCCGAGCAGCGCCAATGCGACGTCCTTGGTCAGGGTCTCGGCCATGATGCCGGAGCCGACGACGGTCGCGACCAGCAGCAACGTACCAAGCCCTCGGCCGCAAGGCGTCGTGGCAGGTCGAACTCCCTCATCAGGCCCGCGCCTTCTTCTTGGCCGTGGAGGGCCGGCACTGGGCATCGGCGAGCGCCGGAACGCAGATTTCCGGGTGGCCGGCGCAGCAATCCTTCATCAGGAAGGCGATGAGATCGCTCAAGCCGGTGAAATCCGCCGAATAGATGATCGAACGCGCCTCACGGCGCGGCGCGATCAAGCCGGCATGCTCGAGGTCCTTCAGATGAAAGGACACGTTGGACGGCGACGCTGCGACCGCCTCGGCGATCGCCCCTGCCGCCATTCCGTCGGGACCCGCCTGCACCAGCAACCGCACGATCCGCAGCCGCGTTTCCTGCGACAGCGCGGCGAAGGCGGTTCGGGCTTGACGCTCGTCCATCTTTCGATAATCCTACAATTCAATAATCATTGAAATGAGGATAGCAGCCGTGAACACGCTTGCCAATACCCGATCGATCGTCGGCGCCCTGCTTCCGGTAGACGAGCTCTCATCCGAAGCGCTGCTTTCCGGCCTCGAGGCGCACAAGGAAAAGCAGCTGATCTTCAGCTACGACGGCCGGGACGTCCGCCCCAGCTACCACGTGACCGAGGTCAAGACCGGTTCGTTCAGAGGACTCGATTGCGGCGCGAACCCCGAGAGCTGGAGCGAGACCTTCATTCAACTCTGGGACATCGAGGAGGAAAACCGCGGCCATATGCCGGCCGGCAAGTTCCTCGCAATCATCCGCAAGGTCGACGAAGCGGTCGGCTTCGATCCGCAGGCCAAGCTGACCTTTGAGGTGAGCGACGGCGTGCGGCCGATGCAAATCTATCGCGCGGAGCGCATGGACGTCGGCGACACCGCGATCTGCGTCTATCTCTCGGCGCGTCCGTCGAGCTGCAAGCCCCGCGACCGGTGGCTGCAGGAACAGCAATCCTGCTGCGCTCCAAAGGCCAAGCAGCCTTGCTGCGGCTGAACGCCGATCACTGGGGCCGCTGTCCCCTGCATGGTTATCGATCCTGGCTTTCGCCAGGACGACGGCGGCGAATGTGGCGCGTTGGCGCGATCTATTCGCTGACAATGATGGCGAAGAACGCCCTACCCGCTCAAGCGGCGGTCGGCTCGCTCGACAGAGCGGCGAACACGGTTTCCGGCGAATGCGCGATCACGGCGAGCAGCGCGCGAGCGGGTCCCCGCGGCGCGCGCTTGCCCTGCTCCCAGTTGCGGATGGTTTCCACGGGTACGCCGAGCTTGGCGGCGAATTCGAGCTGGGTGAGCTGGGCGCGGCGGCGCAGATCCCGCACCGCGGGTCGCGCGACCGCAGGGTGCATCGCCACCTCGGCCGGGTGTGCGGGCACGAGCGGGATTTCCTGCCCGTCGCGCAATTCGACGATCCGTCCGTCCGCCTTGAGCCGCAACCGCTGCATGATGGCCCCCGTGATGGCCCCTTTGGAGATAGGAGCATCATCCGCCAACCCCGTTAAGGCGCGATTAACGATAAACCGGCCCTCGGGCGCCGGCCTATTTCAGCCCGAACCACAACGTGGCGATGCCGAGAAACGAGAAGAAGCCGACCACGTCGGTGACGGTCGTGACGAAGGTGCCGGAGGCGACCGCAGGATCGGCGCGCACCCGTTCCAGCACCATCGGAATCAGGATGCCGCCGAGCGCGCCGGCAACCAGGTTGCAGATGATCGCAAGCCCGATCACGACGCCAAGGCCCGGGATCTTGAACCAGGCCACCGCGGCGATGCCGGTGATCACCGCAAAGGCGATGCCGTTGACGAGACCGACCATGGTCTCGCGCAGCACCACGCGCATGGCGTTGAACGCACCGAGCTCGCGGGTGGCGAGCGCGCGCACCGCGACCGTCATGGTCTGGGTCGCGGCATTGCCGCCCTGGCTCGCCACGATCGGCGCCAGCACCGCGAGCGCCACCATTTTCTCGAGCTGGCCTTCGAACAGGCCGAGCACCGACGAGGCCAGGAACGCGGTGGCGAGATTGACCAGCAGCCAGTTGAAGCGGCCGCGGGCGATGGTCCAGACCGTGTCGGACAGCTCTTCGGGATGGGTGACGCCGCCGAGCGCCTTGAGGTCCTCGTCGGCCTCCTCCTCGATCACGTCGACGACGTCGTCGATGGTGATCACGCCGACCAGCCGGTCAATGGTGTCGACCACGGGCGCTGCGACCAGATTGTACTTGCCGAACATCCGCGCGACTTCTTCCTGGTCCTCCAGCGCGGAGACCCGGCGACGGTCCTCGTCGATCAGGTCCGCGATCGGAACCGGGCGGCGCGTGCGCAGCAGCACGTCGAGCGGCACCGCGCCCAGCAGATGCTTGTCGGCATCGACCACATAGATCTCGTAAAATCGATCGGGCAGATCGGGCGTATCGCGCATGTAGTCGATCGCCTGCCCGACCTTCCAGTCCGGCGGGACTGCGATGAACTCGGTCTGCATCCGCCGGCCGGCGGAATTCTCCGGATACAGCAGGCTGCGCTCGATGTCCTCGCGCTCGGCCGCCGGCAGCTTTTCCAGGATCTCTTCCTGGTCCTCCTCGTCGAGGCTTTCCAGGAGCTCGACGGCGTCATCGGATTCGAGCTCGCGGACGCCCTCCGCGACCGTCTCCGGCTCGAGTTCCTCAAGGATTTCCTCGCGGACCGTCTCGTCGACCTCGTTGAGCGCCGAGAAGTCGAAATCGGTGCCCGTGATCTCGACCAGGGTGACGCGGTCGTCCGGCTCCAGCGCCGCAATCAGGTCGCCGAGGTCCGCCTCGTGCAGTTCCGCCACGACCTCGCACAGCAGCGGCCGGTCGGCGGCATGGATCGCCCGGGTGATCTCCTCGACGAATTCCGGGCGGAGCTGGCCCTCCTCGTCCCGCATCGGCATCCGGGCGAGCGGGTCGGCCTCGGCGGGTTCGGCAACGTCGATATTCTCGGCCATGCCGTGTTTCGCCGGTTTGACAGGAGGTGAAAAACTGCTTGATTGATGCGGACCGGATTACCTAATCGGCGGGGGCCAGTGCAATGAGAAATATGTCGAGCGCACCACGACCGATCCTGAACGTCATCGCGACGTTGCTCGCACTCGCGCCTTGTGCGCTGTTCGGCACGGCGCACGCCGCCGAATGCCTTCGCAAGGATGCGCTCGGCACCTCGCGTGTGCTCGAGGTCGATCCTGCGACCTATCCGCGCGTCGGGCTGAAGAGCTTCCCGCAGACCCTGCCGCTCAGGGATGGCGAGGTCGTGCTGACCTTCGACGACGGACCGACGCCCGGTGTCACCGACAAGGTGCTGACGGCGCTGGCCGCCGAATGCGTGCAGGCCACCTTCTTCATGGTCGGCCGCAACGCGGCTGATCACCCCGACATGGTGCGCAAGATCGCCCGCCTCGGCCACACTATCGGCTACCACACCTGGGACCATCCGCATCTCAACAAGATGCCGCTCGATCAGGCCGAGGCGAACATCAACCGAGGGATCGAAGCGGTCCAGATGGCCCTGCGCGGCACCGCCAGCACGGTCCCGAGCACGCCGTTCTTCCGGTTCCCCTATTTCGAGTCGACACCTGCGCTGCTCGGGCGCCTGGAAAAGCGCGGTATCGCGGTGTTCGGAGCCGATTTCTGGGCCAGCGATTGGAACAAGATGACCCCCGAGGAGGAACTCAAGCTGCTCACCGGGCGGCTCGAAGGCCACCGCAAGGGAATTATCCTGCTGCATGACCCGCAAATGCGGACCGCCGAGATGCTTCCGGCCTTTCTAAGGTACCTGCAGGAGCATAATTATCACATCGTCCACATCGTCCCGGCGGCGATGAAGACCGTGTCTGACCGGACACGTTGAACCCGGCACCCAAGCTGGATTACAGACCGTTAAGGCGGCATTCATGGGGCCGCCCTTAAGGATTCGTCAGTGCGTTTGGAATGCGGCCGAGATGCGATGATTGCAAACGTCCTGGTGATGATCCAGAAGCGGTCGCGGACCGTGATCGGCGCGGCACTGCTGGGCTGCTCCTTCATGACGCCGCAGGCCGCCCTAGCTGCGGACTGCCCAGGTAACCCCAACGCGCTCGGCACCTCGCGGACCATCGTCGTCGATCCCAAGGAGCATCCGCGGATCGGCACCATGCAGTATCCGGAGACGCTGCCGCTCGCCGATCACGAGGTGGTGCTGACCTTCGACGACGGGCCGTTGCCGAAATACAGCAACCAGGTGCTGGCCATCCTCGCCAGCCAGTGCGTCAAGGCGACCTTCTTCACGATCGGCTCCCAGGCCCGGTTCAATCCGGAGGGCGTGCGCAAGCTGATCGCGGCTGGCCATACCGTCGGCACGCACAGCCAGAACCATCCGCTGACGATGAACAAGATGCCGCTCGAGCGGGTGAAGCAGGAGGTCGACGACGGCATCGCCTCGACGCTCGCCGCGCTCAACGGTGACAAGAGCAAGCTCGCGCCGTTCTTCCGGATTCCCGGCCTGATGCGCGCCGAGATCCCGGAAGCCTATCTGGCGTCGCAGGGCATCCAGGTCTGGAGCGCCGACTTCCCGGCCGACGACTGGCGCCACATCTCGCCGCAGCGGGTCTACGACCTCGCGATCCAGCGCATCGAAGCCAAGCACAAGGGCATCCTGCTGCTGCACGACATCCAGCCGCGCACGGTGGCGGCGCTGCCGCGCATCCTCAACACGCTGAAAGAGCGCGGCTACCGCATCGTCCACGTCGTGCCGGCGAAACCTGACCGTCCGGCGACGCCAACTGAGCCACAGCAATGGTTCATGCATCCGCCGACCGAGACGGTGGCGACCACGCGCTGGCCGAGAATCCCCAACTTCGTCTTCACCGCGACGCGGATGCTGCCGGCACCTGTCTTTGCCGATCTGGATTGGCGTGACGCCGACATCCTCGACCATGCCCAGCGCGCCCGGATCGGCGTGCCGGTCCGCACGGCATGGCCGCAGCCGCAGGTCGCGCAGCTCGCGCCGGTCTCGACATTGCCGATCCCGGCGGCCGACGTGTTTCGCGTTCCCGAAGCGCTGGACCTGACCCTGCTCGCGGCCCGCTCGGCGACGAATCGACGCCTCGCGCAGCGCGCGGCTGCTCCAGCCGCCGGCACACCGCGCGCACAGGCGATCTCGGCGCGGCAGGCGAGGCATCCGAAGCAAGCCGCGCATCAGATCCCTGCGGCGGCTCATGGCAAAGGCCGCGGCGGGCCCATGCACGTCGCGCCGCCAGCTGCAAGCAACGCATCGATTCACGTCGCCAAGCGCACCCCGCGCGCCGAAGCCTCGGCGGCCGGCAAGCGCGTGCAGGACTAGCGCGCGATCTAGCTGGCGACGATCTTGGCGACGCAGAGCAGGATCACCAGCGCCAGGAAGAAGATGTCGATGTAGGACTTGATCTCGCCGGCATGCCTGAGCTCGGTGACATCGGCGACGATCTTCTTGCGCGAGGCGCTCGCATTGGGCCCCTCGCCGGCCGCTGCGGCCAGCCGCCGCGTCTCGCCTTCGAGGCGCTCGATGCGCTGAAAGAAATAGAACGAGCGCAGACCGGAAAGCGCATGCATCACCGCATAGACCAGGACCAGGATCGCGACCGTCGCGCGCTGCTCGTATTTTTCCAGCAGGTTCAGCGTGAAATAGACCAGCCCCAGGAACACGAAATTGGAGACGGCACGGTAGGCGTAGCTAGCAAAGATCATCGGGAGCTCCGGGTGGGGCAGGCTTGCGGCGGCGCGCTGAGGAAAAGCGGCTGCCCCTCCGATCGGCGGCGCCGAACCGGCAGGCCACGCAACCGCGAATCTATCTGACCGGTGTTACAGGAGCGCATCGAGCGGCACCTCAGCGCCGCAGCCGGCCCTCGCCGGGAGCTGCCCGGCGAGTATAGGACCGGCACCGCCGGCGACCGGCCCTGCATCGAAAAATCCAGCGATTTCAAGGATCAGCTGAGGGGTGGTGCGCTCGGAGGGACTCGAACCCCCACGGTGTTACCCACTGCCACCTCAAGGCAGCGCGTCTACCAATTCCGCCACGAGCGCTAAGGATGTCGGATGGAACCCTAAGGCGCCGCCGCATCGACGGGGCCATGTAACAAATCACGGATGCAGGGACAAGCCGCTTGATGCTTGAATTAACTGCGAACCCCGGGAGATTTCGGCAGCATTTGCTTGACCTCGACCGCAATCCGGTTGCGGTCGACCAGGACCACGCCACTGGCCACCGGCAGGTTGTTGGCGAGGATCTTGACCTCGTCGGCCTCGGTGGCATCCAGTTCGATGATGGCGCCGCGGGAGAGCCGCATCACCTGGTGAATCGGCATCGTGGTGGTGCCAAGGACCACCATGAGATCAACACTGACTTTATCGAGGGTGGGCACTTCTGAACCGCCGAACGGGAACTAAATTGTGGGTTCACCTGACCACGTTAGGGTTAGCTAATGGTTAACGACCGCCAAAGCCTCGATTTGACGACCTTTGCGCGCCCTGCGGGCGGCGAAGCCGTCGAATGGCGGATTTCGGATCGTCCGGTGCCCTACCCCGATTCTCTCGCTGCGATGGACGCACGAGTTGCCGCGATCGCCACGGGCGAGGCAGCGGAACTGGTGTGGCTGCTGGAGCACCCGCCGCTCTACACTTCCGGCACCAGCGGCAAGGCGGACGACCTGCTCGACCCGCGCTTTCCGACCTTCCAGAGCGGCCGCGGCGGCCAGGTCACCTATCACGCCCGGGCCAGCGCGTGGCTTACGTGATGCTCGACCTCAAGCGGCGGCGGCCGGATGTGCGTGCCTATGTCGCCTCACTGGAAGAATGGATCATCCGCACCCTCGCCGCCTTCACGTCCGCGGTGAGCGCCGCGAAGACCGCGTCGGCGTCTGGGTGAAGCGCCCGGACAAGGGGCCGGGCCACGAGGACAAGATCGCCGCGATCGGCGTACGGCTGCGCCGCTGGGTCTCGTTCCACGGCATCGCGATTAATGTCGAGCCCGACCTCTCCCACTTCCAGGCGATCGTCCCCTGCGGCGTGGTCGATCCGCGCTACGGAGTCACCTCGCTGGTCGATCTCGGCCTGCCGGTCACGATGGCCGATGTCGACCTCGCGCTCCGGCAGGCGTTTATCGAGGTGTTCGGCGACACCGCGGCGCGCCTGCCGGAAGCGACGGCGTAGGATCTACGCCGCCTTCTGCGGCGCGACTTCGAGCTTGCCGGCGATGTAGCGGCGCTCCTGGGTCAGGCCGCCGAAACCGTAGGCATCGCCCCTCACTTCGTCGACATGAGCGTAGCTCTCGGTGTGGAGCGGCCCGAGCAACTCGCCCATCCGCTTGAACAGCGCGGCGAGATAGGCCGCCTTCTCGTCCTTGGTGTTGGTGCCTTCGCTGACATGGACGTCGAGCCAGTAGCTTGCCAGCCCCTGCTCGGCGAGCGACTTGCCGCCGGCGAACCAGTCGGCGGCATCTGCGGACTTCACGATAATGGCGGTGACCTTGGGGTCCTTGTGCAGAATCCCGGCGGTCAGCTCCGACACGGCGCCCGCGATGTCGGACTTCAGCGACGGCCTCTCGCGGGAGGTTGCATAAGTGACGGTGATGAGCGGCATGATCGGTCTCCTTGAGTTCGGTGGGCGCGGGTCAATCGCGCCTCCTCTAGCTAGACCTTTGCGTATCATCTTGGTATCTTATCTATATGGATAGTAATGATAACGATCATTGATCATGACCGCCACGCTCGACATCGATACCGTGCAGGCCTTCCTCCTCGTCGCCGAGCTGCAGGGCTTCACCCGCGCCGCCGAGGCGCTCGGCACCACGCAGGCGGCGATCAGCATGAAATTGCAGCGGCTCGAAACCGTGCTCGGCAAGCGGCTGGTCGAGCGGTCGCCGCGCGCGGTGCGGCTGACCGCCGACGGTGCCGCCTTCCTGCAGCACGCCCGCGCGCTGATCGAGGTGCATGATCGCGCATTGTCGGGCGAGAAGCCGGCGCGGCAGCAACTCACGCTCGGGATCAGCGATCACGCCGCCGGCCCCGAGCTGGTGCCGCTGCTGGAGCGGCTGCACGCGATGGCCTCGCAGCTAGCACTCTCCGTGACCATCGGCTTCTCGCGCGAGATGCTCGATGACTACGATTCCGGCGAGCTCGACGCGGTCATCGTGCGCCAGGAAGGCAGCCGGCGCGGCGGCGAGAAACTGACCGAGGATGAATTCGGCTGGTTCGCCGCCAAGCGCTTCGTCTGGCCGCGCGGCGATGCCTTGCCGCTGGCAACACTCGCGCCACCATGCGGCGTGCGTGCATTGGCCGTCCGCGCACTCGACAAGGCCGGCATCGCCTGGACCGAAAGCTTCGTCGGCGGCGGCGTCACCGCGGTGGTCGCAGCGGCGCTCGCAGGGCTTGCAGTCGCACCCCTCGTCCGCCGCATCGCGCCGCCGGGTTTGATCGATATCGGAACACCCCACAAGCTCCCGCGGCTCGGTGCGTCAAAGGTAATGCTGCATTCGAAGGTCAGCGATCCCGCCAAGCTCGCGGCGTTACGGACGTTGGCTGCGACGTTTCGGAGCGTGGCGGCCGCGACATAGTGCAAGCAACACCATGGGTCACATCGAGTCCTCGCGGGCCGCCAGTTCGCTCATGACGAACCAGTAGGTCAGGCCCGCGATACATCCGGCCGCGATGAACAGACCAACAAGCCCTGAAGTCCAGACGGCCGGCGAGCGAACGAGCACGCTGATGCTCAACGCGCCGATTGCAGCGCCGGCGCAAGCGAAGAAGCCGGCAGCCCGGATCTGGAATTCCTCGGCGAGCCAGACGACCAACGCCGCGGGAATTGCGGTGAGCAGACAGGTGATGACGAAGACCACGGCCGACGGAAGCAGCAGCACGACGATGCCGCCCAACAATCTCGTTATGTTGCCACCCGACGTGATCATCAGAATGGTCTGGACGACACCGGAAAGAACCGCGGTCGCGGCGCCGCAGCCCGCGAGCCAGCCGCCGATTGAACGACAACACGTGCTGGACATACGCCCCTCCTCTACAAGATCGCGTCGAACGCGCTGCGTAGCGTCTCGTGCCGGAACACGAAACCGTTGCTCAGCGCCTTGTTTGGCAACACGCGCTGGCCGCCGAGCAAGAGCTCATTGGCGAAATCGCCGCCGACGGCACGGAGCAGCGCGGCCGGCACGCGAAAGATCGTGGGCCGGTGCAGGCGACGTCCCAGCTCCTCGGTGAATTTCGTGTTGGTCACCGGGATCGGCGCGGTTGCGTTGACCGGTCCCGAAAACTCAGGCTTCGCGATCACATGGGCGATCAGGCGCACCAGATCGTCGCGCTCGATCCACGACATCCACTGCCTGCCGGAGCCGAGCGGCCCGCCGAGACCGAATTCGAACGGCGTCAGCATCCGCGTGATGAAGCCGCCATCGGTACCGACCACGAGGCCGATCCGCAAATACGCCACGCGCACGCCGTGGTCGGCGGTGGGCTTCGCCGCATTCTCCCAGGCCTCGCACAGCTCGTGACTGAAGCAGGCATGGGACTTCGCCGACTCCGTGAGCACCTGGTCCTGCCAAAGCCCGTACCAGCCGATCGCGGAGCCGCTCACCAAGACCTGCGGCTTGCGCTCGAGCCGCGCGATCAGCTTGACGACATCGGCCGTCATATCGATCCGCGAGGCGATGATCCTGCGGCGCTTGGCCTCGGTCCAAAGCCCGTTGCCAATCGGCTCGCCCGCGAGATTGACGATGGCGTCGATCCTGGTCTCGGCTGGCAACTGATCGAGGCTCGTGATCAACGTCACCGGTGGCGGCAGCATCTCGGCCTTCGCCGGATTGCGGATCAGCGCGATTACCTGATGGCCCGACGCGGTGAGGCTTGCGACCAGGCGGCTGCCGATGAAGCCGGTCGCGCCGGTCACCAGCACGGTCTGCCCCGCTGGCAACTTCTCGACCAGCGTCGCGGCCGGCCGGCTCGCCATCCGTGCGAGGCGCGTGGCCGCAGCAAAGTCTCGTGCGCCGAATAGCGCAGCTCCAAAGGCCGCGGCGTCGCGAACAGGCTCAGGAGCCCTGCAAAGGCCGGCGCGACGGCAGTCGGCAGCATCGCCCAGCCGATCAGCACGGGCACCAGCAGCACGAGGATCGCGCCGTAATTGATCGCCAGCAGCGTGTGATTGATCCGCTCGCTCGGCGGCAGCTTCCGGCTCAAATCCTCCTCGACAAAGTCCATCAGCGTGATCACGACCTCGACGACCAGCACGGCCATGATGGCGATCGCAAGAATGCCGTGGACCTCGAGCCAGCCGAGCACCAGGAACAGCAGCGCATAAAGCATGTTGCGCACGCTGTGCAGCTGCAGCTCATGGCGCTGCGAGGGACGCCATGCGAGCCGCTCGGTGAATTCGTGGTGATAGAAGGTATCGAACGCGCCCATCGCGATCTGGATGGCGACCAGGATCCACAGTAACGGCGTCATAACGAAGCCTCCCTGAACACGGCGGACTGACGGATCAGCCGGCCGAAACGCGGGTGGATGATCTCCAAGGTGAAGCGGAAGTCGCCGCAGCCGAGATCGGAATGGGTCACGGTGAGATCGCCGGGGGTGAGCCATTCGGGCAGCAACAGCCGGAATGGACCGAGCTGCAGCGAATAGCCGACGCTACGAAACACCAGCGCCTCGTGCTCGACCGCGATCGTCAGCGCCATGCTGAGGCCGAAGCCGACATACTCCTCAAGTCCGGTCGGCCCGGCAAAACGCTTGGCGGAATGAATCACCTGCGGGAAGCCGTCGCGCCGCGCGCAGATGCGGGTCCAGATCTGGCCGCCGCTGGCGGCGTCCTCGGTGACCGTGACGATCATCGGCACGCGCGTCTCGCTTCCGGTCGGAAGCGGCCCGCCAATCAGCCGCGCAGCTTGTGCCAGCCACCAGCCGGCGCGGCTGCTTGCGGCTTCCTCGACCTCGCCGACATAGACGACAGTATTGCCGTCCTCGAACCGCTTCGAGAAGCGGCGCCAGATCGCGACCGGCAGCCGGCCCCAATCCTCGTCCGGCAGCAACGCGCGGAAGCGATGATCGTCGAGCAGTTTGGTATCGGAAGCCGGCGCTGTCTTTAAGGTGGATATCCTTGCTGACGTCATCGCACACTCCCGTTACGCCGATGCCCCTATTTGGCTCTGCCCGTTGGCAGGAAACTAACGATCTTCTCGCCGAGCTTGATCAGCGCGACCAAACGCGGCCGCGGCACGTTCAGCATCTGCGTGTACCAGCGGTCGACAAGCTCGGTGAATGTCAGCATCTCCTTCAGCCGCTTGCTGGCGAGCGGACTGATCGCGGGATCGTCGGCCGCGTCGGAGACGCAGGCGCGCAGCGCTGCAAGCGCGGGATCGATCTCGCGCTCCTTGCGCCCGGCCGCGATCTTGGCGGCGACCTCCCAGATGTCGGTCTCGGCCTCGAAATGATCGCGACGGTCGCCGAGGATCGGCACCCGCCGGATCAAGCCCCAGGACAGCAGCTCCTTGATCGAGTTGGAGACGTTGGAGCGCGCCATGCCGAGCGTGTCGGCAATGTCCTCCGCCGTCATCGGCGCCTCGGCGAGATAGAGGAGCCCGTGGATCTGGCTGACCGAGCGGTTGACGCCCCACTCGTCGCCCATGTCACCCCAATGCAGGATGAAGCGCTCGACGACGGCGGGAAGCTTTCTCTTGGCAGTTATTTCTGTCATGACAGAAATATCAGATTATTCGGAGCAGAAGTCAAGAGCCGCGACCGCTGCCGCGGAGGGGGTTACGGCGCCATTCGAGGCGTTGGCGCGGACGAACCGCTGGTCCATACTTCGGAGGCAGCTACTGTCCGTGACGGCCAGGACGGCCATCTGCTTTTTTGCAAAGGAATGCATGATGACGGCGCCCCTTTCCGACAAGGTATTCGCGGGATCGGTCCCGCAGCTCTACGACCGTCTGATGGTGCCAATGATCTTTGCGCCGTACGCCAGTGACCTCGCGCAGCGCATCAAAGGCCATCGGCCGCGCGACCTGCTGGAGATCGCAGCCGGCACCGGGGCCGTCACCACCGTGCTGGCTACGGAATTGCCCGAGACAAATATTACCGCGACCGACCTCAACGAGCCGATGCTGGCGCAGGCGAAGACGCGCCTCGCGGACCAGCCGAACATCCGATGGCAGCAGGCCGACGCGCTGTCGCTGCCGTTTGCCGACGCGAGTTTCGACATCGTCGCCTGCCAGTTCGGCGCGATGTTCTTCCCCGACCGCGTCAAGGGTTTCGCCGAAGCGCGGCGTGTGGCCAGGCCCGGCGGACGGTACTTCTTCAACGTCTGGGACAAGATCGAGGCGAATGATTTCGCCGACGTGATGCAGCAAACGATGTTCCAGGTGTTCCCAAGCAACACGCCGCAATTCATGGCGCGGACACCGCACGGTTACCATGATCCGGCACGCATTCGCGCCGACCTGGTCGCCGCAGGCTTTCGCGACATCGCCATCGAGGTGGTCACCCTTCGCAGTCCCGCCGCTTCACCGGAGGATGTCGCCATCGCCTATTGCCAGGGCACGCCGATGCGCGGCGAGATCGAGGCGCAGGGTCAATCTGCGCTCGAGGCCGCAACGCAGCGCGTGGCGGAGGCCTTGGCGCACCGCTTCGGCAACGGTCCTCTGGACGGCAAGATTCAGGCGCTGGTGATCTCGGCCGCCTAGACCGTCGGCAGGAATACGAACCGCTCGCCTGCCCCGCGCAGGTTCAAAAGGTCTGATGTGCCGTCATCGGTCTGCACGCGGTCGACGCGCGCCGAGATTGGGCCGCGCCCGCACGCTTTGATCATGTCGGCAACAATGTCTTCGGAGCCGGCGAACACGGCCTCGACGCTGCCATCACGGCGGTTGCGGACCCAGCCTTCGAGGCTGCGCGCGTTCGCATGTTCGTGAACCCAGGCGCGATAGCCGACACCCTGGACGCGTCCGGTGATCGTGACGTGGCGGATCACGCCGCTCATTTCTTCAGGCCGAGAAACTCGCCGCTGCGCGTCTTGATCTCCGCTTCGCGCATCACGCGGCTGGTCAGATCGGACGACGCGATGCCCTTGAGGTTCTTCGGCGAGGTGCCTTCGCGCAGTGCCTTCAGGGTCTCATAGACCGCCTGGGTTGCGGCTGCGAACGGCGCATGGCCCTGCAACGCGATCCTGACGCGCTGACCAGCCAGATAGTCCAGCGCGGCCATCTCCTCAGGCGCGCCGCCGAGCACGATCGGCAGCGAGGTCGCGGCCGACAATGCCTCCAGCTCGGCACGCGATTTGGTGCCGGTGAAGAACAGTCCATCGACGCCGACCGCCTCGTAGGCCTTGGCGCGCGCGACCGCATCATCGAGATCAGTGATCGAGACCGCGCCGGTCCGGCCCAGAATGACGAGCGACGGATCGCTGCGCCCGTCGAGCGCGGCCTTCATCTTGCCGACGCCTTCCTCGAGCGAGATCAGCTGCGTCTTGGCCTGGCCGAACGCCTGCGGCAGCAGCGTATCCTCGATGGTGAGGCCGGCGGCACCGGCGGCTTCCACCTCCTGGACCGTGCGGCGGACATTGAGCGCGTTGCCGTAGCCGTGGTCGGCATCGACCAGCACCGGCAGGGTCGACGCGCGCGACATGCGGCGTATCTGCTCGACGAATTCGGTGAGCGTGATCAGCGCGATGTCGGGATCGCCGAGCACGGCGAGCGAGGCCACCGAGCCTCCGAACATGCCGAGCTCGAAGCCGAGGTCCTCCGCAATCCGGATCGAGGTCGCGTCATAGACCGAGCCCGGACGAATACAGCCCGATCCGTTGAGGATGGATCGCAGCGCTTCGCGGCGTTTGCGGAAGGCCATAAGGACACCCTTTCTCAACGTCATTCCGGGGCGATGCAAAGCATCGAACCCGGAATCTCGATATTCCGGGTTCGCGCGTGCCGCGCGCCCCGGAATGACGGTGCTACGCGAACTCCAGGATCAGCGCATCGACCGCGAGCGTGGCGCCGGCGGCGGCGTGGATCTTCTTCACCGTGCCGTCGCGCTCGGCGCGCAGCACGTTCTGCATCTTCATGGCTTCGACCACCGCGAGCGTCTCGCCGGCCTTGACCTCCTGGCCCTCGGTCACCGCGATCGACACCACGAGCCCGGGCATCGGGCACAGCAGCTTCTTGCCGGTGTCGGCGGCCGAGACCACCGGCATCAGCCGCGCCGAGGTCGCCTCGGTCTCGGTGAAGACATAGACCGGCACCTCAAAGCCCTGATGCGCGAGGCGGAAGCCGTTGTTGATCGCCCGCACCTGCACGGCGACGAAATTGCCGTCGATGGTGCCCTGCCAGACCGGCTCGCCCGGCGCCCAGCTCGACACCAGATTGTGCGGATTGCCGGGCAGCCCGTCAGTGCCGATGAAGCGCACCGCGATGGCGTCATCCTCACGCGCGACGTCGAGCGCAATCTCGGCGCGATCGAGCCACACCGCGCGGCGGCGCTCGCGCTGCACCACGCGGCCGCCCATCTGGCCGGAGATCTGCCGCTTGCGTTCGCCCAGCACATGATCGATGGCGGCGCCGACAGCGGCCAGCCGCCGCGCGATCTCGCCCTCGGGCACACGCGCGGAAAATCCTTTCGGGAATTCCTCCGCGATGAAGCCGGTCGAGAGCCGGCCCTCGCGCCAGCGCGGATGGTTCATCAGCGCCGACAGGAACGGGATGTTGTGCCTGATGCCGTCGACATAGAAGGCGTCGAGCGCGGTCGCCTGTGCCTCAATCGCAGCGGCGCGCGACGGCGCGTGGGTGACGAGCTTGGCGATCATCGGATCGTAGTGGATCGAGATCTCGCCGCCTTCCTGCACGCCGGTGTCGTTGCGGATGGTAATGCCGTCATGGCTGGCTTCGGCCGGCGGACGGTATTTCACCAGGCGGCCGATCGACGGCAGGAAGTTGCGGAACGGATCCTCGGCATAGACGCGGGATTCCACCGCCCAGCCGGTCAGCGTGACGTCCTTCTGCGCCAGCGCAAGCTTCTCGCCGGCGGCGACGCGGATCATCTGCTCGACGAGGTCGACGCCGGTGATCAGCTCGGTGACGGGATGCTCGACCTGCAGGCGGGTGTTCATCTCCAGGAAGTAGAAGCTCTTGTCCTGGCCGGCGACGAATTCCACCGTGCCGGCGGAATCGTAGTTGACCGCCTTGGCCAGCGCGACGGCCTGCTCGCCCATCTTGCGGCGGGTCTGCTCGTCGAGCAGCGGCGACGGCGCCTCCTCGATGACCTTCTGGTTGCGGCGCTGGATCGAGCACTCGCGCTCGCCGAGATAGATCACGTTGCCATGCTTGTCGCCGAGCACCTGGATCTCGATGTGCCGGGGATCGACGATGAACTTCTCGATGAAGACGCGGTCGTCGCCGAACGACGACTTCGCCTCGGCCTTGGCGAGGTTGAAGCCCTCGGCGACCTCCGACTTGGAATGCGCGATACGCATGCCCTTGCCGCCGCCGCCGGCGGAAGCCTTGATCATCACGGGGTAGCCGATCTCGTCGGCGATCTGGACGGCGTGCTTGTCGTCCTCGATGACGCCGAGATGGCCCGGCACGGTCGAGACCTTGGCCTTCGCAGCCGCCTTCTTGGATTCGATCTTGTCGCCCATCGCGGCGATGGCGCCGGGATTCGGGCCGATGAAGACGATACCGGCGGCTTCCAGCGCACGCGGAAACGCCTCGCGCTCGGACAGGAAGCCGTAGCCGGGATGCACGGCCTGCGCGCCAGTCTTGCGACAGGCCTCGACGATCTTGTCGATCAGGAGATAGCTCTCGGCCGCGGCAGGCGGCCCGATCAGCACGGCGTCATCGGCCATCTCGACATGCAGCGCGTCGCGGTCGGCCTCGGAGTAGACGGCGACCGTCTCAATCCCCATACGGCGCGCAGTCTTGATGACTCGGCAGGCAATCTCGCCGCGGTTGGCGATCAGGATTCGTTTGAACATGCTCTTCTTGGGCTTCTTAAAACTGGCTTCTTCGGATTTGGGCTTTTGGCAGGATTCCTCCCCGCGCAATCCGGCACGGGCCACTCCGTTGGTACAGCAAATTGCCCCGGAGGCAACGGTTGAATGCGATCCCTGCCCGGCCCTTGGCCGGTCTCTGACGGTAGCCCGAGGGGGAGTTCAGCCCGTATAGGTCTTGAAGCGGCCGCGGGAGTGAGCCTTGGCAACGGCCTTCATCAGCTCGCTGACCTCGTTCTCCAGGAATTCATTGGCCACGATCAGCGCCCGGATAGTCGCGCGCAGATTCCCTCCGCAGGCGGAAATGGCCTGATCGACAGCCGCTTCCAGCCCGTCATCGTCGTCAAATTCGGGCCGTGCAGACATCATCAGGTATCCGGGATTTAGGTGACGCGTCATGTTCCTATTTTGTTCTCATCAAGTCAATTGGATCTTTGATCGGACGTGGCCTCCTGCGCCGCCGCTTTCTTCCGGCGCCGGCGCGCGAGATATTGCAGGGTCCAGATGTCGGTGACGATCTCGACGAGGACGTTGACGATAAATTCGGCCATGCCTGCATCTCTCCCATCGCAATGTCCGGCAGTTCTACGCCGCGGAACACCGATCGCGATGTGACGGCGCGCACGCAGCTTTCGCGAACAGTCCTTGGTTGGATCGTACCGGGCTGTGCTAGAAGTCCGGTTGCCCGCCAGATATCTGAAGTGAGAAAATGCGGTTTCGACATCCGGTCATCACGATGCTTCTCCTGACATGCCTGTCCGCGAGCCCCGTCCCGTCAGCGACGGCGGGCCCCGCGACCACTGCGGTCATCAAGGACGCCGGCACGGTTCAGCTCGGCAACACGACCTACCGGCTCGACGGCATCGACGCGCCGGCGGTCGACCAGCTCTGCATCGACGAGCACGCCGACGTATGGACCTGCGGCATGGAAGCGCTTGACCAACTCACCAAGCTGATCGGCGGCAAGCCTGTTCATTGCGACGATATCGGCGTCGATCCGACCTTCAAGAAGCGCCGCCTCGGCGTCTGCAAGATCGAGGGTGACCCGACCAGCCTCAGCCAGGTGCTGGTGCAGAAGGGATATGCCCTCAACGTCGAGACGTCGGCCACTGGCCGATTCAAGCCGGACGAAGCCACCGCCAGGGACAATCGCGCCGGGCTGTGGAAAGGCTGCTTCGTGGCACCGCGCGATTTCCGCACCGCCAGGAAGGATGGCGCCCTGCTCGGAAACGCCTGCCCGGCCGATCGCGACACCCAGATCCGCGACGCGCTCTTCCCCGCGGACCTGCCGATGCCGGCAAGCTGCAACATCAAGGGCAAGTACGCCGTGCGCGCCCGGGTCACCGGCAATATCGGCATCTATCATTTGCAGGCCTGCCGCAGTTACCCGGGCCTCGGCAATCCGGATCGTTGGTTCTGCTCCGAGGAGGATGCACAGGCCGCCGGGTTCCGCAGGGCCTATAATTGCCGCCCGCCCAAGAGCAAGTGACGGGCAAGCGAAGGAGCGGCGATGCGACAAATCACGCTGGCAAAGCCGCCACGTCCTGTGTGAGACTGCGCCAAGAGGTTGCCGGCGCGAATGACCCCTCCCGATCCCTCTGATGTGCTACCCGAAGCTGCGGCAGCCGAAAGGCTGCGGCAGCACCTCGAGGAGATCGCGCGCGAACGTGATCGCGCCCATCGCGAGCTTCAGGAGCGCGAGGCCGAGCTGGCGCGGATCCAGCGCATTGCGCGGGTCGGCGGGCTCGAGATCGATTTCCGCGACGGCGTGCACAACCGCCGCTCCCCCGAATATCTGCTGGTGCATGGGCTGCCGCCCGAAGAGATCAACGAGACCTATGAGAACTGGGTCGCGCGCATCCACCCCGACGATCGCGAGCGAACCATCAAGCACCTGTTCGATGTGCTCAAGGCCGGCGGCGAGGATTACACCGCCGAGTACCGCATCATCCGGCCGAACGACGGCGAGAGCCGCTGGATTCGTGTTGTCGCCAAGATCGACCGCGACCGCAGCGGCCGCGCGCTGCGGCTGGTCGGCGCCGATCTCGACGTCACCGATCAGATGCTGGCGCAGGAAACCCTGCGCGAGAGCGAGGAACGCTTCCGCCTGATCGCCGACAGCGCGCCGGTGCCGATCTGGGTGACCAAGCTCGACCGCACCCGCTCCTTCGCCAACCAGGCCTATCTCGACTTCCTCGGGCTGCCGTTCGAGGAAGCGATCGTGTTCGATTGGCGCAAGGCGCTGCATCCCGACGACCTGCCGAAGATCCTGCAGGAGCAGATCACCGGCGAATTATCGCTCAAGCCGTTCGTGCTCGAGGCTCGCTACCGGAACGCCGCAGGCGACTGGCGCTGGCTACGTTCGGAGTCGCAGCCGCGCTGGGACCCGAATGGCAGGCATATCGGCTTCATCGGCGTCGCCCACGACATCACAGCCGCCAAGGAAGCCGAGATCGAGCTGCGCAAGCTCAACGAGTCGCTGGAGCGGCGCATCATCGAACGGACCGCGCAGCTCGAGTCCAGCGAGGCGCAGATGCGCGCGATCCTGGAGACCAGCCATCAACATCAGGGGCTGCTCAACCAGGACGGCGAGTTGCTTTACGCCAACCGGACCGCACTGGCCGGCATTCGCGCCCGCGCCGCCGATGTCGTTGGAAAGCTTTTCTGGGAGACTCCCTGGTTCAGCGCGACCGAAGGCGCGGCGGAAACGATCAAGAATGCCTTCGCCACGGCAATGCGCGGCGAGGACGTCAAATCCGAACTGCCGCTGCGACTGCCGATCGGCGAGCGCCATTTCGACTTCGAGATGCGGCCGCTGCGCGATCAGCACGGCACGATCGTCGGCGCGGTGCCGGAGGCCGTCGATATCACCGAGCGGCGCCGCGGCGAGGAGGCCCTGCGGCAATCGCAGAAAATGGAAGCGGTCGGCCAGCTCACCGGCGGCGTCGCGCACGACTTCAACAATCTGCTCACCATCATCCGCTCTGCGACCGACTTCCTGCGCCGCCGCGAGCTGCCCGATGAACGTCGCCGCCGCTATATCGACGCGATCGCCGAGACCGTCGAGCGCGCCTCCAAGCTGACCGCGCAACTGCTGGCATTCGCGCGCCGGCAGCCGCTCAATCCCGAAGTGTTCAATGTCGGGACCCAGGTCGACAGCGTGGTGCAGCTGATCCGGCCGCTGGTCGGCGCGCGGATCCATATCGAGGTCCGGATCGAGGATCCCGACTGTTTTGCGATCGCCGATATCGGCCAGTTCGAGACCGCGATGATCAACCTTGCGGTCAACGGCCGCGATGCCATGAACGGCGAAGGCCAGCTGACCATCGGCGTGCGGAAGGTCAAGCACATCCCTGCCCTGCGCGCGCAGGCCTCGCGCAGCGGCGATTTCGTCACGGTCTCGATCCAGGATACCGGTACCGGAATCTCGCCGGAAAATCTCGACGCGATCTTCGAACCGTTCTTCACGACCAAGGAGGTCGGCAAGGGAACGGGTCTCGGACTGAGCCAGGCGTTCGGCTTTGTCAAGCAATCCGACGGCGACATCGAGGTCACCTCAACGCCGGGGCAAGGCGCGACCTTCACAATCTATCTGCCGCAGGCGATGCGCCCGGTCGACGCCAAGGTCGCGACCAGCACGGGCACCGAGCAGGCCTCGATCGGCCGCGGCTATCGCGTCCTCGTGGTGGAGGACAACGACGACGTCGGCCAGTTCTCCACCGAGCTGCTCGAGGATCTCGGCTATTCGGTCAAGCGCGCGGCAAACGCCAACGCTGCGCTGTCGATCCTCACCGAGAACGAGTTCGCCGCCGACCTCGTGTTCTCCGACGTGATCATGCCCGGCATGAACGGCGTCGAACTCGCCGGCGTGATCCGCGACCGCTTTCCCGGCCTGCCGGTGGTGCTGACCAGCGGCTACAGCAACGTGCTCGCCGAGAACGCGCATAGCGGCTTCGAACTTATCCAGAAGCCCTATTCGGTCGAGGCGCTGTCACGCACGCTCCGCAAGGCGATCGCCGAGCAGCGCGCGACCGCCTCAAAACCCTGACCTCCGCTGCCGGCCGCGCGCTACTCGATCTCCACATGCGCGACGCCGAGCTGCAGGATGCCAAGCGCGCGGGCCGCAGTCGTCGAGACATCGATGATCCGCCCGCGAATGAACGGGCCGCGGTCGTTGACCCGGCAGCGGATCGATTTGCCGTGATAGGACACAGTGATCATGCTGCCGAACGGCCGCCTGCGGTGCGCGCAGGTCATCTCGCCGCTCTTGCCGATGCCGTGATAGTAGGACGCAAGGCCACTCTCTGCGTTCGCCATGCACGAGGTAAACAGCAGCATGGCCGCGGACGTTATTGCGGTCTTCATTGGTCGCCTGCCGGTCGAGCCCCGCAAGGGAACGCGGTTCCACGGTTTCGGTTCCGGGTCGGTCGCGTCGGCCGGTCGATTTCAGGGAATTTTCTGCGGAGACCGGCGTCAGGGCAGCCCTCAGGCGGCGTCCTCGACCCCCTCGGCCGCGAGCAGCGTCCGGACGTCCTGTGCGGGAACCGGCCTGCTGAACAGATAGCCCTGCATCTGCGTGCAGCCGAGCATCTGCACGGTGTCGCGCTGCTGATCGGTCTCGACGCCCTCGGCTGTCGTGATCATGTTGCGGTCGGCGGCGATCGACACCACCGCACGGATGATCGAGGCCGAGCCTGAGTTGCGGGTGACTTCCTTGACGAAGCTGCGGTCGATCTTGATCTTGTCGAACGGGAAGCGCTGCAGATACTGCAGCGACGAGTAGCCGGTGCCGAAATCGTCCAGCGCGATGTGGACGCCGAGCGCACGGAGCTGGCCGAGCGTGACCAGCGCCGCATCGTCATCGGCGATCAGCACCGCCTCGGTGATCTCGAGCTCGAGCCGGCGCGGATCGAGCCCGCTCTCGGCGAGCGCGTTCGCTACCTTGAGCGCCAGCGTCTCCGACTTGAACTGGACCGGCGACACATTGACGGCAAGCCGCACATGCGCCGGCCACGCCGCGGCCTCGATGCAGGCGGTGCGCAACACCCACTGCCCGATCTCCTCGATCAGCCCGGTCTCCTCGGCGACCGGTATGAACTCCGCCGGCGAGATCATGCCGCGCACCGGATGCCGCCAGCGCAGCAGCGCCTCGCAGCCGGTCACCTCGTCGCTGCGCAGGTCGACCAGCGGCTGGTAGTGCAACTCAAAGCCGCCCTCGGACAACGCGCTTCGCAGATCGGCCTCCAGCGCGCGGCGCAGATTGGCCTGCTTCTCCATCGCCGGATCGAAGAAACGATAGGTCCTGCGGCCGGCAGCCTTTGCCGCGTACATCGCAAGATCGGCGCATTTGAGCAGGCCGAACAGGTCGGAGCCGTGGCGCGGCGCGATCGCGATGCCGATGCTGGCGTCGCTCGACAGCCAGTGGCCGAGGCAGTCGAACGGCGTCCTCAGCGACTGATAGATGCGCGCGACCAAATCGCTGACGTCATCGTCCGAGGTGATGTCATGCTGGACGATCGCGAATTCGTCGCCGCCGAGGCGGGCAATGAAGTCGTTCAATCCGACCGACTGGCGCAGCTTCTCGGCCACGCGGCGGAGGAATTCATCGCCGATCGGGTGACCCAACGTGTCGTTGATCCGCTTGAACTCGTCGATGTCGATATAGTGGATCGCGAACTCACGTCCGGTGGTCTCGCGCAGCAATTCCTCGGCGTGACGCTGGAACAGCGTCCGGTTCGGCAGATTGGTCAGGGCATCGTAATGCGCGAGATATTCGATCCGGGCCTGTGCCCGCCGCCCGTCGGTGACGTCCTCGAGCGTCGTGGCCCAGCCGCCGTCAGGCGCGCGCTTGTAGATCAGGCGGATGCTGCGGCCGTCGGGCGTCATGATCACGGAGTCCCGCACCTCGTCGCCCCTGGGATCGGTGAAGCGGGCGCAGTATTCATCGACATCGCCGACGAACGAGCCGATCGCCTGGCGATGCAGGATCAGATCGCGCAGATGACACCCGGGCTTGGCGACATCGGCCGACAGGCCGAACATGTCGATGTATCGCTCGTTGCAGATCACGAGCCGCGCCGAGGCATCGAACAGCAGCAGCCCCTGCGTCATGGTGTTGATCGCGGTGTCGAGGTGCTGGCTCTTCTCGGACAGCCGCCGCTGCGCTGCGTCGTGCTGCCGCTGCAACTGACGGACGATCCGGAAGATGGTCATGACGACAATCAGCACCGCGAGCACCGCGGCGCAGAACTGCAGCTTGGTCTGGGCGCGCCAGTCCTCCAGCGCGCTGGAGGTTCTGGTGGTGGCAAGTATCATGATCGGAAAGTGCGACAGCGATCTGACCGCGCCGACATTCTCCTCGCCGGCTGCACCGACGAACCGGCCCGACGTGTTGCCGCCCAGGCCGATGACCTTCCGGAACAGCGGCTGGTCGCTGATGTTGCGGCCGACCAAACCGGAATCCTGCGGATAACGCGCGATGATGGTGCCGTCGCGATGAATCATCGAGATCACGGTGTCGCCGTTCAGCGCCAGCGAGGCCACGAAATCCTCGAAATGGCTGGGCTCGACGCCGCGGCTCGCAAAGCCGATGATCTCGCCGTTGCGCCCGGTGATCTTGCGCGCAAAGATCGTGGTCCAGTTTCCGGTCACCTTGCTCATCGCGGGCTCGACGATCACGGGCGATGTCGGCCGCCCCGAGGTGAATTCCTGGAAATAGCGCCGGTCCGCAATGCTGATATCGGGCACCGGCCACATCTCGGACGAGTTGATCAGCCATCCCTTGGCGTTGAACAGATTGAGTCCGCCGACATGCGGCAGCGCCGCGAGCCGGGTGCGCAGCATCTCGTGCGCGCTCAAGAGCGACATGTTCTTCTCGAACTGGTCGGCGGTATCGACCTGCTCCGAGCGCAGATAATTCACGATGTCGTCGTGGACGTGCTGGAGATCGCTGAGTTGCTGGTCGAAATGCCGCGACAGCAGCAGCGCGGTGTTGTTGAGCTCGCGTTCTGACGTCTCCAGCGTGCGTTCGCGAAACTGCAGCGCGAGATAGCCGGTGCCAAGGGTGATCGCGAGCACCAGCAGCGCGGCACTCAGGACGAGCCACTGAATGGCGCCCATCCTGATCGCGCGCAACACGTCCTTGATCGACAGCCGCCGATCCTCCGGCTTCACGCTGTTCGTTGAGACAACCGACATTTTCCTGCCCCTGCGCGTGCCCTTCTACGGGAACACAACCCAAGGGGTCGTTAGGAAAATCAGTTATCGGACGGTTAAGGGGAACGCAGAGAACGCGATCGGCGCGAAGATCGTCAGGAGACCGCCGCTGCGGGCGACGACGCCGTCGCCTCCTTCAGGCTGCACTCGATCAACGCGCCTTCAATGGTGAATTTCGAGAATGGCGAGAATGGCGTCACGGCCTTCAGCGCGGCGAAGAACTGCGAGTCACCTGGGCTCTTCAGGAGAAACCGGATGTGGTTGGCCGACAATGCGTCGCGCGACAGCCAGACGACGCCGGAGAACAACGCGACGAGCATTTGCGCGTAATCGGCGATATCGGCGAGGCCGAGATCGTAAATCGGAGACACGTTGACGAAACGCGCACTGAGGGCGGGCGCGGTATATCGGCTCATCAACAGACGCCGGACCTGGCAAACCGCGTGGACCCGCTCTCCGTCGGTCAGGTGATACAGACCCTGGTTGTCACCCTCCCTGGCGGTCAGCGTTTCGAACGCGGCGATGCCGCCGAAAGCGGCCAAATCCTCTCCGACGCCTTCAGCGTCCTTCTTCCATTGTGCCTTGCTATGACGCCAGGATCGCTCTGGATCCTTGATTGGCAGGAGCCGCATAGTTACCGGGCGGTTAGCGGGAAGGCTTTGATCGGAGCGATACTATGTCGCAGGCATTAAGCCTTTGCTTACAGCGGTAACCGGTTGCGTCGACGTAACGGCTCCACCGGCGATGCGTACTGCGGACGAAGCGCAGCGCAGCGCAGTTCAGCGGCCGGCGACGTCCCGAATTTCGCCGCGCATCATCCGGGCTAAAAGATGCGCGATCGGTTACGATCTGCAGCAAGCCGAAGCCTCAGGCGCTGCCGCCTGCGGCTGCGGCGCGCAACAGGCGCTTGGCTTACCCTCCGGTTTCTCCTCCGGCTTCTCGTGCGCGACGCGCGCGGTCCGCTCGCCGGTGCCGTCGCCATAGACGATGCTCTCGCCCGTCGTATGAAAGGTCTCCCATGCGATGCCTGCGGGATCGTCGATCCACGACTTCTCGGACTTGGCATAGCAGCACACCGTCTGGCCCTGCTCGATGACCTCGCCGCCGGCCTTGCGAAGCCGTCCGTAGACCTCACCGAGTTCTTCGGCACTCTCGACCTGAATGCCGAGATGATCGAGGCCCGGCTCGCGGCCGCGGGTCGAGATCGCGAAGTTGACCCGGGGATCGTCGAGCATCCACTTGGCATAATCGGATTTCACGACCGTCGGCTCGGCGCCGAACAGCGCCGAGTAGAAGCCGACCGATTGCGGGATGTCCTTGACGGCGACGTGAACATGCATGCGCTTCATGGTGCAGTCCTTTCGGGCGGCGACGCTGGATGGATATTCCATCCCAAGCGTGCTCAGATATCAACAGCCTTACAAGGGGAGTTCTGCTGCGGAATGGATGCGCTGACGCTGTTCGGACTGTTCGCCGTGACCATGATGCTCGTCTGCTACGCGGCCGAAGATCGCAGTCCCTGGTTCATCCTGGCCTTCGCGGTTTCTTGCGCGCTCGGCTCCGCCTATGGCTTCCTGCAGGGCGCCTGGCCGTTCGGTCTGGTTGAGGCGATCTGGGCCGTCGTCGCAGCGCGCCGCTGGCTGATGCGCCGAGCCGCTGAGAGCGTGTAACGTTATAGTATCCACGGCCAATCTGTCGCGGCGCCGAACTTGAATGCGCGCGGTCGCGGCGCTAAGTAGGCCTGATGGCCGCTTCGCGCACCATGATTCAGTCTTCCGCTCACGCAACGAGACCGCGCCGCTGGCGCAGCCTGCTTGCGGGACTGATCTCGCTTGCGCTGGTGCTGTCGTTCTTCCACGGCTGGACCTTCGACCGTGATGACGACGCAGCTCCCGTCGCCCCGATCGCACAGTCGATCAACGACACCGGCGGCAAGGCTCCGTCGCATCCGGCCTCGCTGCACGGCGATCATTGCCTGACCCACGTCGTGTCGGTAGCTCCGCAGGAAACCGCGTTCCCGATCGCCTATGCGCCGCACAGCTATGGCGACAGCAGCATCGAGTTGCCGGCGTCGGCCGAGCGACTGTCTCCGTTCAAACCACCCCGCGCCTGACCCGGTCGGCATGACCGGCCGTGCGCCGCTGCCATGGGGCCGCGCGCACGCTTCCGCACAGACCAATGTCGCGACAGCGCAGGGCCATCGGCATGCGCTGCGGAGAGGCGCATATGAAACGGGTTGCTCTATTTTTCGCCGGCGTCGCCGCCGGCATTACGCTGATCTTTCTGGCTGCCGGATGGATCGGTTGGCCGGTCAAGTTCCCGGCCACCGCGCGGGAGACTGCGATCGCAGGTCCAGAGAAAGCCGAGGCCAAGCATGAGGCCCCCGGCCATGTCGAGCTGAGCGAAGACCAGATTCGTGAGGCCGGCATCACGCTCACGCAGTCCGGCGGCGGCATGCTGAAGCGGCACTTCCTCGCGCCGGGATCGCTGATCCCCGATGCCGACCATATCGGCCGCGTCTCGGTGCGCGTGCTCGCGACGGTGACGGAACTGCGCAAGCGTCTCGGCGACGTCGTCGAGAAGGGCGAGATCGTCGCGGCCATCGAAAGCCGCGAGGTCGCCGACGCCAAGAGCGAATACCTCGCAGCCAGGCTGACCAACGATCTGCAGCAGACCCTCTACGCACGGCAGAAGACGCTGGTCGAGACCCGGATCGTGTCGGAAAACGAGTTCCTGCGCACGCGGCTGACCGCGAACGACGCGCAGATCAAGCTCGACGGCGCGCGACAGAAACTGTTTGCGCTGGGCCTGTCGGAAAGCGAGATCGCCGATCTGCCCAACCAGCCGCCCGAAAGCCTGCGCACCCAGTTCCTGCGTGCGCCGATCAGCGGCCGGGTCTCCGAACGCCGCGTCGATCTCGGCGGATTGATCGGGCGCGAAGGTCAAGAAAGCGAGCTCTATGTCATCGTCAACCTCGACGACATCTGGGTTGATCTCGCGGTTTCGCCGGAGGACATCGGCGCGGTCCGCGAAGGCGTTGCGGTGAAAATCCGCGCCATCGGTACCGGGGATGAAGCCAATGCCGACGTGATCTTCGTCAGCCCCCTGCTCGACCGCGAGACCCGCAACGCCCGGGTGATCGCGACCATGCCCAACAAGAATCACCGCTGGAAGCCGGGTACGTTCGTGACCGCTGAGGTCCCGCTGTCGGGCGCGCCGTCGACCGTGATCGTCTCGAAGAAGGCCATTCAAACCATCAAGGGGACGCCGACCGTGTTCGTGCGCGATGCCGACGGCTTCGAGGCGCGGTCGGTGCGGACCGGCCGCGAGGACGACGACGATGTCGAGATCGTTTCGGGTCTCGCCGCCGGCGAGACCATCGCAGTGCAGAATACTTTTACGCTGAAGGCCGAGGTCGAGAAGGACGAGGCGGAGCACGGCCATGATTGAGCGCATCATCGGTCTGGCAATCCAGCGGCGCTGGGTCGTCGTCTCCCTGGCGGCGATCCTGATGTTCATCGGCGGCTTCGCATTGACGAAACTGCCGATCGACGCGGTGCCCGACATCACCAACAAGCAGGTCCAGATCAACACCGTAGCCCCGGCGCTGTCGCCGGCGGAGATCGAGAAGCAGATCACCTTCCCGATCGAAACGGCATTGGCGGGTGCGCCGGGGCTGGAGAGCACGCGTTCTCTCTCGCGCAACGGCTTCTCGCAGATCACGGCGGTATTCAGCGAAGCCACCGACATCTATTTCGCCCGCCAGCAGGTCGGCGAACGCCTGACCGAAGTTCGGGCGCGCCTGCCGCAGGGCATCGAGCCGCGGATCGGCCCGACCTCGACCGGCCTTGGCGAAATCTACATGTGGACCGTCCATTACTCCGGCGAGAAGGTACGGACCGACGGCGAACCGGGCCTGCAAAGCGACGGCCGCTTCCTGACGGCGGATGGCCAGGTGCTGCAAAGCGAGGTCGAGAAGGACGCCTATCTGCGCACGGTGCAGGACTGGATCATCAAGCCGCAGATCAAGATGGTGCCGGGTGTCGCCGGCGTCGACTCGATCGGCGGTTACCTCAAGCAATACCAGGTCCATCCCGATGCGGCGAAGCTGATCGCGCTCGGCCTCACCTTTGCCGACGTCGCCAAGGCGATCGAAGCCAACAATGTCAGCCGCGGCGCGCGCTACATCGAGCGCAACGGCGAAGGCTTCGTGGTGCGGTCCGGCGGTCGCCTCGAAACCATGGAGGAACTCGGCGCCGTCGTCGTCACCACCCGCGGCGGCGTCCCGGTCCGGATCCGCGACCTCGCGACGCTCTCGATCGGCGGCGAGACCCGCACCGGCAGCGCCAGTGAGAACGGCCGTGAGGTCGTGGTCGGCACCGCATTGATGCTGATCGGCGCCAACAGCCGCACCGTGTCGGCCGCGGTCGATGCCAAGCTGCAGGCGATCACGCCGTCCCTGCCGGCGGGCGTCAAGGTCGAGACGGTGCTGGATCGCACTCAGTTGGTCGATGCGACCATCGGCACCGTGGCGCGCAATCTCTCTGAGGGCGCGCTGCTCGTGATCGCGGTGCTGTTCGTGCTGCTCGGCAATTTCAGGGCGGCGCTGATCACCGCGCTGGTGATCCCGATCGCGATGCTGATGACCGCCATCGGCATGTGGCAGGGGCGTATCAGCGCCAATCTGATGAGCCTCGGCGCGCTGGATTTCGGCCTGATCGTCGACGGCGCGGTCATCATCACCGAGAACAGCCTG
This sequence comes from Bradyrhizobium viridifuturi, assembly GCF_001238275.1. GTDB lineage: Bacteria > Pseudomonadota > Alphaproteobacteria > Rhizobiales > Xanthobacteraceae > Bradyrhizobium > Bradyrhizobium viridifuturi. Next base: position 13,651 of record NZ_LGTB01000044.1, on the reverse strand, counting down.
CGTCACCTCGCCGAGAAGCAGCACGCCCTCGGCCGCGTACTGATGCGCGACGAACGGCTGGCGACGGTGCGGGCATCGGCCGTGGAAATGGTGCAGCCGAGCCTTTACGGCCAGGCCATCATCCTGCTGGTCTATGTGCCGCTCCTCACCTTCACCGGCGTCGAAGGCAAGATGTTCGAGCCGATGGCGCTGACCGTGATCCTCGCGCTCGCGGCCGCCTTCGTGCTGTCTCTGACGCTGGTCCCGGCGCTGATCGCGATCGGCATCAACGGCCGCGTGCAGGAGAAGGAAAACTGGCTCGTGGCCGCCCTGAAGCGCTGGTACAGCCCGCTGCTGCGGCGCGCGGTTGCAACGCCCGTACCGGTCATAGCGGTCGCGGTCGTGCTGTTCGCCACCGCCCTGTTCGGGTTCTTCCGCCTCGGCCAGGAGTTCATCCCCTCGCTCGACGAGAAGAACATTGCCATGCATGCGCTCAGGATTCCGAGCACGGCGCTGTCGCAGTCGCAGGCGATGCAGCTGTCGGTCGAGAAGGCTGTCAGCCGCTTTCCGCAGGTGTCGTACGTGTTCTCCAAGACCGGCACTGCGGAGGTGGCGAGCGACCCGATGCCGCCGAACGCGTCCGACACCTTCATCATCCTGAAGCCGCGCGATCAATGGCCGGATCCATCATTGACCAAGGAGCAACTGATCGAGGACATCTCGAAGGCGGTCGGCCGGCTGCCCGGCAACGTCTATGAGTTCACCCAGCCGATCCAGATGCGCTTCAACGAACTGCTCGCCGGCGTTCGCGGCGACATCGCGGTCAAGGTGTTCGGCGACGAGTTCGAACCGATGCAGAAGGCCGCCAACCAGATCGCCGCAGTGCTGCGCGGCGTACCGGGCGCGACCGACGTCAAGGTCGAACAGGCCGGCGGCCTGCCCGTGCTCGAGATCAAGGTCGACAAGGCGGCGATCGCCCGGCGAGGCCTCAGCGCCTCCGAAGTCCAGGACGTGATCGGTGCCGCGGTCGGCGGTCAGGATGCCGGCGTCGTGTATGAGGGTGACCGCAGCTTCGACATCGTGGTGCGATTGCCGGAAAGCGTGCGCTCCGATCTCGAAGCCCTGAGCAATCTGCCGGTCGCACTGCCGAAGGCGGCGCCGAGTTCTCCGGTGCAAAGCCTGCCGCTCAACCGCGTCGCGCAATTCTCCTTCACCGAAGGGCCGAACCAGATCAGCCGCGAGAACGGCAAGCGCCGCATCGTGGTGACCGCCAATGTCCGCGGCCGCGATCTCGGCTCGGTGGTCGAGGAAGCGCAGGCCATGGTCGGGCAATCGGTGCAGCTGCCGCCGGGTTACTGGATGACCTGGGGCGGCCAGTCCGAGAACCTCGCCGCGGCGCGCCAGCGCCTAACGGTCGTGGTTCCCGCCTGTTTTGCGATGATCTTCCTGCTGCTGCTGGCCGCGATGGGATCGGCCCGCGATGCGCTGCTGGTGTTCAGCGCGGTGCCGCTGGCGCTGACCGGCGGCATCGCGGCACTGTGGCTGCGCGGCATGCCGTTCTCGATCTCGGCGGCGGTCGGCTTCATCGCACTGTCGGGCGTTGCGGTGCTGAACGGGCTCGTGATGCTGAGCTTCGTCAGGCAGTTGCGCGAGCAAGGCGTGCCGATGCGGGAGGCGATCGAGCAAGGCGCCCTCACCCGCTTCCGACCCGTGGTGATGACCGCGCTGGTGGCCTCGCTCGGTTTCGTGCCGATGGCCTTCGCCACCGGCACCGGCGCCGAGGTACAGAAACCGCTCGCCACCGTCGTGATCGGCGGCCTGATCAGCGCGACCCTGCTCACGCTCGCCGTGCTGCCCGCGCTCTATGCACGGTACGGGCATGCCGGCAGTGCTGCGCGCAGTGAGAAAACCGCGATTCAGCCAGCGGAATGACGGTGTGTTGACCGATAGTCCGCAGGAAAAACCAGACAGTTGCAGCGCCGAACCGGCGCTGTAACATTTCTGTCATATGGCAAAACTAAACGAAGGCGGCGGCGGGCTGCCGCGAGGTTTCACCAGGGGGAATAACGAAATGCGTCGTGCCATTACATTGTTGTCCGCGAGCATGATCGCGCTCACAGCCGGCGCCGCTTCCGCGCAAAACGCAAAACCCCGTAACTTGATCCTGTTCGTCCCCGACGGCCTGCGCGGCGGCATCGTGACGCCGGAGACGGCGCCTGCGATGGCCGAGATCCGCGACAAGGGCGTCCACTTCAAGAATTCGCATTCGCTGTTTCCGACCTTCACGATGGCGAACAGCTCGGCGCTCTCGACCGGCCATTATCTCGGCGACACCGGTACCTTCTCCAACACCATCTACACCGGCTACACCTCGGTGCCGGCCGGCGACACCGTTGTCCCCTTCATCGAGAACGACGCGGTGCTCGCCGACATCGACGATCACTTCAGTGGCGACTACCTCAATGAGGAGACGCTGCTGAAGATGGCGCGCGGCCAGGGCTTCAGCACCGCCGCCATCGGCAAGGTCGGTCCGACCCTGCTGTTCGACCACACCGATCGTGGCAAGAACACGATCGTTGTCGACGATTCCACCGGCGGCAAGACCGGTGTGCCGCTCTCCGACGAGATGAAGGAGGCACTGACCAAGGCCGGCCTGCCGCTCGCAACCCCGAGCCGTGGCGACAATGCCAAGGCGGGCGACGCCAAGACGCCGGGCACCACGGTCGCCAACGTCGCGCAACAGGCCTACATGGCCGATGTCGCGACCAAGGTCGTGCTGCCGATGTTCAAGGCGCGCAACAAGCCGTTCGTGCTGGTGTTCTGGTCGCGCGACCCGGACGGCAGCCAGCACAACACCGGCGACAGCCTCAACACCATCACCCCCGGCATCAACGGCCCGACCTCGATGGCCGGGATCAAGAACGCCGACAACAACCTCGCCCAGCTCCGCAAGGCGCTCGACGAGCTCGGCCTGTCCGCCACCACCAACATCATGGTCTCCTCCGACCACGGCTTCTCGACGATCTCGAAGGAGAGCAAGACCAGCCCCTCGGCCAAGATCGCCTATGACGACACGCCGAAGGATTTCCTGCCGATGGGTTTCCTGGCGATCGATCTCGCCAAGGCGTTGAACCTGCCGCTGTTCGACCCCAACGACAAGAACGCCAAGGTCGCCGACAACGCCCACCCGAGGCCGGCAACGGCGTGCTCGGCCAGGACCCGGCGAAGCCTGATGTCGTGGTCGCGACCAACGGCGGCTCGGACCTGATCTATCTGCCGAACCGCGACAAGAAGCTTGCCGACCGCGCCATCAAGGCGTTGCTCGAGCAGGACTATGTCAGCGGCCTGTTCGTCGACGACAAGCTCGGCAACTTCCCCGGCACGCTTCCGATGTCGAACCTCAATCTAAAGGGCAAGGCGGTGACGCCGAACCCGTCGATCGTAGTCAACTTCCGCTCCTGGTCGAGCGGCTGCGAGATCCCGACCAACTGCTCGGTGCAGATCGCCGACACCGTGCTGCGTCAGGGCCAGGGCATGCATGGCAGCTTCAGCCGCGGCGACACCTACAACTTCACCGCGGCGATCGGCCCCGACTTCAAGGCCGGCTATGTCGATCCGCTGCCAGTCAGCAACGCCGATGTCGGCATGACCGCGGCGCAACTGCTCGGCCTGCGCGCGCCGAACAATGGCGGGCTGATCGGCCGGGTGATGTCGGAAGCGCTACCGAACGGCATCGTGCCGAAGATGGCCGAGGGCACCCTGATGTCGAAGAAGGCGTCGGCCAACGGGCTGCGCACGGTGCTGAAATTCCAGCGCGTGCTCTCGACCCGCTATTTCGACGTCGCCGGGTTCCCGGGGCGGACGCTGGGGCTCGAGGAGACCAGTGGCAAACAGAAAACGGCGGGGAAGTAATCCCCGCCGCTCTCGCTTGAAGCTTTTCGTTCGGGACGATGCAGGGCATCGCCCCGGATGCTCACATCATCCCGATGTCGAACACGTTGGGCAGCTGCGCTGCGAGCGGCAGCGCGGTCGCGCCGACCAGCGTCGCAACCATCGCCGCCAGCGCACGGCCGGTGCGGCGCTGACCGCGCATGCGGCCGGCAATCCACTCCAGAACCTTGGTGTCCATCTTGGTACCCTGCGTCGGCGCCCAGCGACCGATGTCGGTCTCGGGCGACAGCGCTACCGTGCGCGGAGGCACCGGCAGGCCGGACTCGGACGCAGCATGGTGGGCGATCGCCTTGGCGAGCAGGTCGTCGAACCGGCCGCCATCGCTGCGCTCGGCAGCCGCCTCGTTGATCGAAAGCAGCGCCTCGATCTCGGCCCGGCTGACCGGCTGATGCTCGACCGCGGCCGCCATCAGGATGCGCGCACACCAGGCAGCGTCATCGGCATCGAGTGACCGGGAGAAATGGATACGGCCCTTGGTGGTCGGGCCTTCGCCGGTGATGACGCCGTCGCGGACGATGGTCAGCGCGTGGGCGGCGGTCTTGCGGCAGGACGGATGCAACGCACCGCTGAGAGCCTCAGCGGTCTTGGTACTTGGGGTAGACATTGTGGGGGCTTTCAATTCCTATCTCAGGCCAGCTTTTCCATGCGGGCGTAAACGAGTGGTTAATGATTCGGAACTTGGGTTCCGAGATTTTTAGATGGTTGCTATTTGGTCGCTTTGGAAGTTGTCACGGTTCAGTCCTGTAGCAGCCGGGGCCGGCGTGATGACGGCGATAAGCGGCTTTATCTGGGCATTTCCAAGCTTTTGTGCCGCATCTGATATTTCGCCGCAGGGGCTTGGATCAAAACAAGTTGCTTGGAATTCCACGCTCGAGGAGAAATGTTTCACCTTTTTTCAGAACCCGTTCACTTAAGCCCTTTCCGGTCCTATACTGGAACAGACCACCTCAATTACAAATTCTTCTGAAACTTCAAAGAGATGAGGTAAAATCATGGCACTTCAGATTGGCGCCGTCGCTCCCGACTTCGAAGCCGAGACCACCGAAGGCAAGGTCAAGTTCCACGACTGGATCGGCAGCAGCTGGGCGCTTTTGTTCTCTCATCCCAAGGACTTCACCCCGGTCTGCACCACCGAGCTCGGCACCCTCGCCCGGCTGAAGCCGGAATTCGACAAGCGCGGCGTGAAGCTTATGGGCCTGTCGGTCGATCCGGTCGACCGCCACGCCAAATGGTCCGAGGACATCAAGGAGACCCAGGGCGCGGCGCCGAACTATCCGATGATCGGCGACACCGACTACAACGTGTCGAAGCTGTACGACATGCTGCCGGCCTCGACCTCGGGCGATCCCCTCACCCGTACGCCGGCGGACAATCAGACCGTCCGCAACGTTTTCATCATCGGCCCCGACAAGAAGATCAAGCTGGTGCTGGTCTACCCGATGACCACGGGCCGGAACTTCCAGGAGATCCTGCGCGTCATCGACTCGCTGCAGCTCACCGCCAAGCACCGCGTCGCCACCCCCGCCGACTGGAAGCAGGGCGAGGATGTGATCATCGCCGGCTCGGTCAACAACGACGAGGCCAAGACGATCTACCCGCAGGGCTGGAAGGAACCGAAGCCCTATATCCGTATCGTGCCGCAGCCGAAGTAACGGCCGGAACGACGAGGTCGAGTGGCAAGCGCACAGCCTGTCATCGTCTGGTTCCGCGACGATCTGCGGCTGTCGGACCACCCGGCTCTGCACGAAGCAGCCAGCCGCGGCGCGCCCGTGGTTGGCCTCTATGTCCGCGACGAACACAGCCGCGCCCTGAAACCTCCAGCCGCGCGCCCCCTGGGGGGCGCGACGCGCTGGTGGCTGGCGCAATCGCTGCGCTCGCTCCGCAAGAGTCTTGAGGCGATCGGCGGAACGCTGGTGCTGCGCACCGGACCGACCGCCTCCGTGATCGCAGCCGTGGCGCGCGAAACCAATGCAGGCACGGTGTTCTGGAACGACATCGCGCAAGCACCGCATCAGGCGGTTGCCGCCGATGTTGAAGCCGCGCTCGCAAAGGACGGCGTGGCCTCGGCAATTTTCCCAGGCGACCTGCTGGTCGAGCCGAAGGCGATTCGCAACAAGGAGAACCGCGGCCTGCGTGTGTTCACGCCATTCTGGCGACGCGTGCAGGGTCTCGGCGATCCGCCGAAGCCATTACCCACACCGAAGCAGCTCACCTCTGTCCGCGGTATCGCGAGCGAAGACCTCGACGATTGGAAGCTCGAGCCGACCCGGCCGGATTGGGCCGGCGGGCTGCGCGAGAGCTGGACGCCGGGCGAAGCCGCGGCCCAGGCCCGGCTGAAGGCGTTCCTCGACGAGACCATCCGCGGCTACACCGACGACCGCGACCGGCCGGACCGCGACGGCACCTCGCGCCTGTCGCCGCATCTGCGCTTCGGCGAGATCAGCCCGCGGCAGGTCTGGTACGCAGCCCGCTTCGCCGCCGCCGAGCATCCGCGCCTTGCCGGCGACGTCGACAAGTTCCTGAGCGAGCTCGGCTGGCGCGAGTTCTGCCGCCACCTGCTGTTCGACGTTCCCGACCTCGCGATGCGAAATCTGCAGGAGCACTTCGATGCCTTTCCGTGGAAGCGCGATGCGCGGGCGCTAAAAGCCTGGCAGCGCGGCCTGACCGGCTATCCGATCGTCGATGCCGGCATGCGCGAGCTCTGGCACACCGGCGTGATGCACAACCGGGTGCGCATGGTGGTCGCCTCGTTCCTGGTCAAGCATCTGCTGATCGACTGGCGCGCCGGCGAACATTGGTTCTGGGACACGCTGGTCGATGCCGACGCCGGCTCCAACCCTGCCAACTGGCAATGGGTCGCCGGCTCCGGCGCCGATGCTGCGCCCTATTTCCGCGTGTTCAATCCGATCCTGCAGGGCGAGAAGTTCGATCCGGACGGCGCCTATGTCAGGCGCTGGGTGCCGGAGCTCGCACAACTGCCCGACGAGCTGATCCATCAGCCCTGGACGGCGACGCCGCTCGAGCTCGCCAGCGCCGGTATCGCGCTCGGGACGAGCTATCCGCAGCCGATCGTCGACCACAAGCAGGGCCGCGAACGCGCGCTTGCGGCCTACGCGAAAATCCGCGGCAAGGATTAGCGGCGGTTGACCAGCAGCACCGCCCCGGCGCAGGCCGCCATGCCGGCAATCGCGACATAGTCGAGCTTCTCGCCAAACAGCACATAGGCCATCAGCGCGGTCGTTGCCGGCACCAGATAGAACAGGCTCGCCACCGAGGTCGCGGCATGGTGGCGGATCAGCCAGTACAGCAGCCCGATCGAGCCGACCGACAGCGCGAACACCAGCCAGGCGACCGCGAGCACGAACTCGGTGGTCCAGTGCACCACGTTGGTCTCGAACAGATAGGCGCCGATGCCGAAGAAGATGGTCACCGCGACGTACTGCACGAGGTTGCCGGCGCGCCAGTCGATCTGGTTGCAGTAGCGGCGCTGATAGAGCGTGCCAAGGGTGATGCTGATCAGCGAGACACCTGAGGCCAGCCAGCCCCAGCCCGCGTCGCCGGTCATCGGCCGCCCGTGCAGGATCAGGACGACGCCGGCGAGCCCGAGCAGCAGCCCGCCCCATTGCAGCGGCGTGACGCGCTCCCCTAACCAGCGGTTGGCGATGGTCGAGGTCAGGATCGGTTGCAGCCCCGGGATCAGTGCCGAGAGCCCTGCGGGAATCGAATGCGCGATCGCAATCGCGGTGCCCCCGAGATAGAAGCCGTGCACCAGGATGCCGGCCACCGCGCTGTGGAAAACGCCGGTCCGGTCCGGCCATTTCGGCCGCACGACCGCGGCGATGACCGCCATCACCACCACCACGAACGCCATCCGGATCGCGAGATAGGTCAGCGGCTCCGCATTGTTGATGACGTATTTGGTGCCGATGAATCCCGTGCTCCACAGCCCGACAAAGATCGCCGGCGCCAGACGAGCGGCAGTTTCCTCGAAGCTCTTGTTCATTGCGGGCCGTCATTGCCTGAAGATGAGGCAGCCGGCAATCGCGAATTTCGGTGGGGTTGCTGCGCTGGTGCCCCATCCACGCTGTCGTCCCCGCGAACACAGGGACCCATACACCGCAGCAAGTGCTGCGTTGCCGTCGGGGCGCTAGGAACGGAGACGTGCGGCCCAGATCGGCTTTAGCAGTTCGAGCAGAACCAGCAGCACCAATCCCGCGCCGAGCGTCACGGTCAGGTCATCCATGTGCAAAGGCCCGAAACGGAACAGCGCAGATGCCGGTCCCCATAGCAGCGAAGTGGCGAGAATGGCGGCGACGGCCGACAAGATCCAGACCAGCGCAGCATTCGGACGAAAGAGTGCTGAGGCAAACGAAGCGCTGAAGGATCGGTTGACGAGGACGAGACCAACGATACACAGGACCAGGGAAAAGAACGCAAGTGCGCGAGCCTCGTCCGGTGGCATACCGCCACGAAGCGCAATTGCGAATGTCAACGCCACCAGGGCGAATGCCACCAAGCCTTGCAGAACGCTCCAGCAGATCAGAGCCCACGTGAACAGCGGAGCATCCGCGCGCCGCGGCGGACGGCTCATCACATCACGCTCCTCCCGCTCCGCCTCGAAGACAAGCGAGCAAACAGGATCGATGATCAGCTCCAGAAAAGCGATGTGCACCGGACTGAGGATCAGAGGCAGCCCGAACGCGAGCGGAAACAGCGCCAGCCCGGCGATAGGCACGTGCACCGCAAAGATGAACGTCATCGCCTTGCGCAGATTGTCATAGATGCGTCGGCCAAGGCGAATGGCCGAGACAATCGATCCAAAGTCGTCGTCGAGCAGAACGATTGACGATGCCTCGCGCGCCACATCCGTCCCGCGCGCGCCCATCGCGATTCCGATGTGGGCGGCCTTCAGGGATGGCGCATCGTTCACGCCATCACCCGTCATCGCGACGGTCTCGCCATCGGCCTTCATTGCCTGGACAATGCGTAGCTTCTGATCAGGTGTGATCCGCGCAAACACATTCACGCTCTTCGTAAACTTGCCCAACTCCACATCGTCCATGGCTGCGATCTGTGCACCCGTCAACACGCTGGAAGCCTCCAGCCCCGCTTCGCTCGCGATGGCCCGCGCGGTGGCGGGATAGTCCCCCGTGATCATAGTAATGCGAATTCCGGCCGAACGGCACTCGCGTACGGCGGCTGCCACACTCTTGCGGATGGGGTCGGCAATGCCGATCAAACCGAGGAATCGAAAGGCAAAGCCTTCCTGGGATGAAGGAAGCGCTTCCCCGTCATGGTCGGCAATGGCGATCGCCAGCACACGCAATCCGTTCCCGGCCATGACGTCGACGTTCTCCCGCATGGATGCCTGATCCGACTCGGACAATTTGCACAGGCGGGCGATCGCCTCTGGTGCTCCCTTGGCTGCAGCAAGATATCCGGGCGCATCGACGTTATCCCAGAGCTGCGTCATGGCGAGCAATTCCGGCCGCAGTCCATAGCTGCGGGTCAGCCTCCATCCGGAGGACGCCCTATCATTGGTCGGCCACGCGCGGACAAGGTCATGAAAGGCCTTTTCCATCGGGTCGAATGGCTCGGGCGAGCTCGCCATGGCAGCACATCGTACCAACTCGACGACATTCGGTTCGATGTGGGCCGGCTCAATCGACGAGGTCCGCAGACAAGTTCCGTCGGCAAGCCGAAGTTCCGCGACCGACATCTGATTTTGGGTGAGAGTACCGGTCTTGTCCGTGCACAATACGGTGGCCGCGCCCAACGTTTCAATTGCAGCCGCACGCCGGGTCAGCACGCGAGCTTTTGAAATTCGCCACGCACCCATCGCCATGAACACGGTCAGTACGACGGGAAATTCTTCCGGAAGCATCGACATGCCGATCGCGATACCGGCCAGGACAGCCTGCAACCATTCGCCGCGCAACGTCCCGTAAAGCACGACCGCGGCAAGGCTGACCGCGGCACCGCCAATGGCGCAAAGTCGCACCAAGCGTGCCATTTGCTGCTTCAGGCGCGGCTGCTCCGCCTGCAAGGCCTGCAGCGTTTGTCCGATCTTGCCAATCTCGCTGCGAGGTCCGGTCGCAGTAACCACCGCGATGCCTTCACCTCGCACCACGAGCGAGCCCGAATAGACGAAAGGCTGATCATCACCACCCGGCCCGCGATCCTCTGCCGGTGCTCCAGCCACCTGCTTGCGTACCGGCACTGACTCGCCAGTGAGCAGCGACTCATCCACCTGCAGATCCCTGCAATCGGCGAGCATGGCGTCGGCCGGGACTCGATCCCCCTCGACCAGCACCACGAGATCACCCCGCGTCACCTCCCGGCCCGCGATACGCCGACGTTCGCCGTCGCGAATGACGAGCGCGCGCGGACTGGTCAAGTCACGCAGTGACTCTAACACGCGCTCGGTTCGCGCTTCCTGCACCACCGTGATGAGAATGGACATGGCGCCGAATACCAGGAGCAGGACCGCTTCCTGGAGATCGCCAAGCAAGAGGTAGATCAGCCCGCCGCAAGCCAGAAGCGCGAGCATGGGTTCGCGCAATACTTCCACCAGAATTCGAAGCGGCGTGCGGCGTTGAGCCCGGGGCAGCTCGTTGTAGCCTTCCCCGATCAACCTGGCCTCGGCCTCGGCCTGACTCAGCCCGGTTCGCGAAGCCTGTGTGCTCACGCCTTGCGCCGTCGTGCCCAGAGGCTTGCAATGCCTGCCACCACGACGACGAGCACAATGGACACCCACGTCTGGATCAAGTCGAAGTGCAGGCTGTCGCGCGCGACGAACAAGGCGACGATCGCTCCCGCAATGACGAAGAGGATGCGAAGGATGATACTCATTGCGCCCCGCGTTCCGTCTGCTTGCCGGCGCCCGGCAGGATTCGCTTCAGGGTGTCGTCGCCGAACACCAAGTGATGCAAAAGCGTAGCAGTCATGTGGATCGTTGCGAGGATCACCAGGAGATTAGCCAGAACTTCGTGAATTTCCTTGATGTTGTGAGCGAGTGCTTGGTCGGCATGCCATGGTGAAGCTATTTCTCCGAGACCAAACAGCGGCAGCGGGTGGCCTTTTGCAAACTGCAACGCGATACCGAAGGCCGGTACTGCCAGCAGTAAACTGTAGAGCGCGTAGTGCATCACCCAGGACACCGGGTCGGTCCACTCGATCAGCCACCTGCCAAACTCGGTAGGAACGATCTTGGGCGGTGGATTGGCAATTCGCCACGGAATTCTCACCACTGCCAGCACCAGAATGCTCAGTCCGACGCAGATATGAGTTAGCAGGCCCAGTGGCCGGGTTGCATCGTCGTTGAAAATGCCCAAGGTCCAAGTGATGACCACCAGGAGCACGGTTACCCAGTGCAGAGTCTTGGCCACCGGACCGTATTCGTCACGCGCTCGCATCACGACTCACCCTTCAGAAGTAAGCCTAGGCCGTTCCGCCGGCCTAGAACTTGATGCGGATCAAACCAGCGCTGTGGCCGGCCCCTTCCGCCCTACCGGCCGATGCTTCTCCAGCAATCGAAGGAATTGTGTGATACGCGCGACATCTGCGCGCCTAGAAACGCGCACGTCGAGTTGCGGATTCGAGACGCGAGCGGCCGCAAGCCGTCAACCGGTGAGACCCGCTTTGCGCAATCCGTCGAGGAAATGTTCGCGGTCGCAGGGATTGCGGTATCTGTCGGCCCTGGCCCGCGCGAGGTCGAGAGTTCTCGCAGGTGCAGCGTGGCCATTCGCATGCAGTTCGCGGCATCGCTGGCTGACGAACGTCTCAGCCTCGGCCTGCGCCTCGCCGAGCCGTCCCATCTGCGCATAGCAGGCGGCAAGGAGCCCGTGCGACCACCGGTCGAAAGACCGTGCCTCCATCACCGCCTTGACCGCCTGCTCGTAGTCGCGTCCCGAATACAGGGCGAGCGCGTGATACCAATGGTACAAATTGGGCGGAAAGGGATTGAGCCGCTTGGCCGTCCCGATCCACGTCAGCGCCTCGCGCCAGCGTCCCCAGTAGACCAGGATGTTGGCGAGGACCGCAGCGACGTCGGCATCGTTTGGATTGAGCGCAAGCGCGCGGCTGAAATGGATTTCGGCCTTGGCGTCGTCCTTCAGCAGGAACAATAGCTGCGCGAATACGCCATGAGACCAGGCATCGCCATCCTCGATATCGAGCGCGGTCTCGATCTCGCTCCGCGCCTCCTCGATCGTCGCGGTGGCGGGCGATTCGAGAAACACGTCACAGATGATGGTCCAAGCGATGTTGACGTGGGCGCGCGCATATTGCGGATCGAGCGCGACGGCGCGTCGAAAATAGTCCCTGGCCTGCGCCATCGCCGTCACGGTCAACTGACGCCATCGCTCGTTACCGAGCAGGACCAGATCGTAGGCGGTAATGCTGGAGGTCGGCTTGCGTCTTGCGATCTCGCGACCGGCGTCCTCCATCCGGCCCGGCAGGGCCGCGACGATCGCCCGGACAATCTCGTCCTGCAAAGCGAAGATGTCCTCGAGCTCGCGGTCGTAGCGTTCGGTCCAGAGACTGTAGCCGCTCGCGGCATCGAGCAGCTGGATGATCACCCGCATCCGGCTACCGATCGTGCGCACGCTGCCTTCCGCCACGTAGCGGACGCCGAGCTCGCGGCCAACCCGCTTGATCTCGGGTGCCCTGCCCTTGTAGGCGAAGCTGGAGTGACGGGCGACGACGAACAGCGACCTGAACCGCGACAGTTCGGCGATGATGTCTCCCGTGATCCCGTCGGAAAAGTAATCCTGCGCGAGATCGCCGCTGAGATTGGACAACGGCAGCACCGCAAGCGACGGCTTGTCGGGCAATGCCGGCGCTGACGATACGGTTGAGCTTGGTTCGGACGCACTCACAACCGGGGGCCCGACATAGCGATAGCCGCGGCGTGGCAACGTCTCGATCCAGGCCGCGCCTCCGTCGAGATCGGCGAATGCGCGCCGCAAGGCGGCGATCTGCACCGTCAGGTTACTTTCCTCGATCGCGAGCCCCGGCCAGGCCGCCTCCATCAGCGCATCCTTGGCAACCGGCGATCCGGCATGCTCGACGAGCAGCCGAAGCAGCACCACGGCGCGCCGTCCGAGCGCGACCGGCTCGGCCTCCCGGAACAGCGTCTCGGCCCCAGCGTCGAGGCGGAAGGGACCGAACTGGTGGATGGTCGCCATGGCTCCGGACACTACATTTTTGCAACTTTTTCGGAATGGATTCAGGACCTCTGGAAAACGGACGATCATGCTGCGGTCCGAACAATATCGAGGACTGCGCGATGCGCGATTCATCCCGTGCGCTTGAGACGGACGAGACGACGACCCGCCCCGGCTCGAGCGTGATGGCCGGTGCTTCGGACCGAGCTTGCCGCGAGCTCGAAGCCGTCGAGGCGCTGGCCCCGCTGATCGCCGCGCAACGCAACGCGTTCGACCGCGAACGGCGGTTGCCGGACGCGGTTTTCACCGCGCTGGCCGATGCCGGCCTGTTCCGCCTGTGGTTGCCGCAAGCGCTCGGCGGGCCCGAGCTGTCTCCTTTCGCGTTCGCGCGCGTCGTCGAAGCCGCCTCGGCGATCGATGGCTCGGTCGGCTGGCTGGTCGGCAACGGCGCCGGAATGAGCCGGATCGGAGGTTACCTCGATGAGGCCATTGCACGCGAGTGGTATGCCGACCCGCGCGCCTTTGTCGCAAGCGCGACCGGAGCGGTCGGCACG
>NZ_LGTB01000043.1 GCF_001238275.1 Bradyrhizobium viridifuturi | reverse complement strand
ACCCGACAAGCCCCTCACGCCATCGCGCGTTCGGGCAATAGCTCCGCGATCTGCACCGCGTTCAGCGCAGCGCCCTTGAGCAACTGATCGGCGGCGACGAACATCGAGATCGAATGCCCGCTGGGATCGCTGAGATCCTTGCGGATGCGGCCGACCAGCACGTCGTCCTGGCCGGAAGCGTCGATCGGCATCGGGAAGTAGTTCTTGGCGCGGTCGTCGACGATCTTGACGCCCGGTGCCTGCGCCATGATGGCGCGGACCTGGTCCTCGGTGATCGGCCTCTCGCATTCGAAGGTGATCGCCTCGCAATGTGCGCGCAGCACCGGTACCCGCACGCAGGTGACGCCGATCGCGATCTTCTCGTCCTCGAAGATCTTGCGGGTCTCCTTGATGACCTTGGTCTCTTCGTCGTTGTAGCCGGTCTCCGGATCGACCGCCGTGTTGTGGTTGAACAGGTTGAAGGCGTAGGGGTGCGGCATCACCTTCGGGGTGTAGACCTGTCCGTTGAGATTGGCGCGGGTGGATTCGACGAGCTCCTCCATCGCGGCGGCTCCCGCGCCGCTCGCGGCCTGGTAGGTCGAGATGATCACGCGCTTGATGCGGTTCTTCTGATGGATCGGCCACAGCGGCACCAGCGCGGTGATGGCGGCGCAGTTCGGGTTGGCGATGATGCCCTTGTGGTCGCGGATGCGATTGGCGTTGATCTCGGGGATCACCAGCGGCACGTTCGGGTCCATCCGGAACGCCGAGGAATTGTCGACCACGACAGCGCCGGACTTCACTGCAAGAGGCGCGAACTTCTTCGAGATGCCGCTGCCGGCCGAGAACAGCGCGATGTCGACGCCCTCGAAGGCGCGCTCGGTCAGTTCCTCGATCACGACCGGCTTGCCGCGGAAGCCGATGGTCTTGCCGGCCGAACGGGCGCTCGCCAGCGCCTTCAGCTTGCCGACGCGGAAGCCGCGCTTGTCCATGGTGGCGATGAATTCGGCGCCGACTGCGCCGGTGACGCCGACAATCGCGACGACGGGATCGTTACTCACTTTGTCCTCCATTCGAGTCTCGGTTGAGCATGATCTGATCGGAAAACCGGTTCCCACTTTCCCGGATCATGCTGTTGTGCTGCAGGCAATAAAAAAGCCCCGGACCTTCATCAGGCGGGGCTTCGGGTAGAGATGATGCGGTTCGACCGACTACGCGCGCACGCCTCCCGAGGCCCCGGAGAGCTCAGTGGTTTTGGTGGTGCGTTTGGTCGCGGTGATCATGGTGGCGACTTATGCGGGACAGATCGGCGTCCGTCAACGGCTTTTGGGCGAAAATCTGGCAGGGAAAAACCTTGGCCGGAGAAAACCTGGCGAGAGAAAACCTGGCAGCGTAGCCGGTCTCAGCGCCTGCGCGCGCCCGGCGGCTCCAGGATCACCTCTTTCAGATCGCTGCCGGTGAGCACCACGATGACGAAATTGAGCTTGCCGCGGTCGCGCATCAGGCCGCCGCTGATCGCCTTGCCCGACGTGGTGTGTTCGGCAACCCGCACCGCATCGGCGAGGCGGTGGCGGAGCGCCCTCAGCACCATGAGGTTGCCGCGGTCTTCGGCGTCGAGCGACGTCAGCGGCGAGGCGGCCTCGCCACCCACCACTTCGCCGGTTGCGGCGTCGATGGCGTGCCGCCAGATCCGGTCCTGCTGCATGGTCTTGACCCGGTACACCGCGGGAAACGATGCGCCGTCGAAGCTGATGTCGGCGGTGATCGAGCCGGCGTGCAGCGCCTCGGCGATCGCCATCGCCTTGCGCAGCGAGATCTGGGCGGACTGGAAGCTGTCGAGCTCGCGCCGAACCGCGTGCATGTCGAACGCGCTGTCATTGTCGGGCGGAGTGAGAGCCGCGGCCGCGGAGCTCGTGACCGCATGGGCCGGCGACGCCAAGGGAAGGGCCAGCGCGACGGCTGCAAGCAGCCCCGTTCCGAATGCCCAACGCCGCAGTGCGTGTAGTCGTCCCGTCGTCATGGTCGCATCCGTCGCGTCGAACCGCCGCCCCAGGCAGAGAACTAGGCAGAGAAGATGCGGCCGACCCCCGTTAGTCAGAGGTCGGCCGCCGAACGTTCAGACGAAGCGATGGCGGCTGCTCCGTCGTGACGATCGAAGTTTACAAGGCGACACAAAACCGTTGGGGGGCTGAACTAGGTCCCGCGTCTCTTTGCAACTAAACAATACGGTTTCGTTCTGTTTATTCAAGACTCATCACGGCAACGTGTAAGGCGATGAATCGATCCTGCGAAAGTTTCAGCGCGCCGGCCGGCGGCGCGCCTTGCTGGCCTCCCTGGCCGTGTCGTGCAGCCGGTCCCGCGGCCCGACGGCGCCGGCCAGGAACAGCCGGATCGAGACCTCCATCCGCGTCTCGGCCGCCTTCATGTCGATCGGGATCCCGAACGTCGCCATCCGGTGGGTGTGGCCGACCACCATGTTGAGGAAGGTCTCGGCCGCGATCGTGGTGTCCTCGAGATCGAGCACGCCCTTGTCGGCCAGATGGTCGAAGAAATCGGCGGTCGTGGACACGGCCTTCGACCAGCCCTCGTCGACGGCGAGCTTGGCGACCTCGGGGAAGTTGATCGCCTGTGCGGTCAGGATCCGGCTGAAGGCGATCGAGTCGGCGCTGCAATTGAGCACCAGCAGCTGTCGGCCGAGCTCGATCAGCCGTTCTTCGGCCGAGCCATCGCAGTTGCCGTCGCCCCGCGCTTCGGCCGCGGCGGCGGCGAGCGGGGCGAGCCAGCGCGCAATCTCGCGCCGGAGCACCGCCGTGAACAGGCCGCGCTTGTCGCCATATTGGCCATAGACAGTGGGCTTGCTGACGCGGGCGGCCTCGGCCACCGCATCGATCGACGTCGCATCGAAGCCGCGCTCGAGGAACAGGCGGGTGGCGACCTCGATCAGCCGCTGGTCGCGCTCGATCGCAGCGTCCCGGGTCGGCCGGCCGCCGCGTGACTTGATCACGCCGCGTTTGGCCGCCTTGTTGGCCGCCTTGGCCCTGGTAGCCGTCAATCCCATTTGCCCATTCATCTCGTTGTGCGCCGGACGGGTTCGTCCGGTCTATAACCCGCGCAGTGCGGATTCGTCCATGCGGCGGTACCCGGGGCAGGTCGCTCAGGGCGGCGTCGCGGTCCAGGCGTGCCCGGCGGCGGCCTTGTCGTAGCCGTACTGGTAAAGCGCGCGCATATAGCCGGTGTCGAAGCCCTGGGTTTCCGCGGCCGGGTAGTCGCGCTCGATATAGGACAGATGGAAGCCGAGGCGGTTGCGCCGGGCGAAATCATAGGTCGACAGAATGACGGAGCGGGTCTGCGCCTGCGTGATCGCGGAAATGCTGCGCGAGGCGACGTCGATCGTCGAATTCGACACCAGCTGGAAATTGCCCTCGAGCTTCTTGTTGACGAGGATGTAGATGTTCATGCGGCCATTGGCCGGCCAGGCACGCTCGCGGAACATCAGCGCGTCCGGCAGCGTCAGCACTGGTGCGGTCACGCCGCCGTCGACATGCATCTCCTGGAAGCGCCGGCCTTGGCCCTCGGCGTCGATCATGATCGGCGGAAACACCAGCGGGATGCTGGCGGAGGCCGCCATCACGTCGCGAAACAGCTGCAGCGCCTCGGGCGTGCCGACGGCTGCGATCCGTCCCATGTCCCAGATCACGGTGCGCTGGGTGTCGAGATCGGTGGTGACGATCAGCAGCTTTCGGCCCTTGGCGTTCTCGCGCGCCACCTCGCTCAGGATGTCGTCGCCGACGTAGCGCGCCACCAGCTCACGCAGCCGCTTGTTGCCGAACAGGCCGGAGCCGAACAGCACCCGCATCAGGCTCGGATCGTCCAGCAGGCTTTCGGCGATGCCTGACGTGTAGACCTCCTTCAGCGTCTCGTCATAGCGCGAGCCGAGGAAGGCAAATGGTGCAATCAGGCCACCGGTGCTGACGCCGGAGACGACCGAGAAGCTCGGACGGTTGCCCGCTGCGGTCCAGCCGTTGAGCACACCTACGCCATAGGCGCCGTCGGCGCCGCCGCCGGAGAGGGCGAGATAGGTCTTGATCGGGGCGATGTTGTCCTTCTCGAGCCGGAATTTGGATGCCGGCTCGTCGGCATAGCGGCGCAGGCCGTCGAGATCGAGCACCCGCGAATTGACGGCGTCGGCAGCCGTGTAGGGCGTCCGCGGCAGCGAGCTGCAGGCCGCAAGGGTGAAGGCGAGCCCGCACAGCAGGGCCAGTTGCCGCATCGCATGAGCTGTTGCCGTCCGATGGCGGACGCGGTCAGGCCGGGCGCTGAAAAGGGAGAACATCTCGGTCTGGTTTGGCGCGGATTGGAGTCGCGGCGGGAAGCTTGGTCGCCATATTGTTGACATAAAACGATACGGTTTCGTTTTGTTTAACCGACGTTCTGTTCCTGGGCAAGCGCTGGTCGGGCCGTTCGCGTTCACGAAGTCGCGGGGAAGCTGTTATCGGACGGGTTGATCGGGCTTCGGCGACACGCAATAAGCAGCCGCATGAATCTTCCCAATCATTTCGAGCTGCTGGCAACCGACGGTGCCGCGCGCACCGGGCGCCTGACCACGCCGCATGGCCCCGTCCGGACACCCGCCTTCATGCCGGTCGGTACCGCCGGTGCGATGAAGGGCATGCATTGGCGCGAGGTGCGCGACGCCGGCGCCGATATCGTGCTCGGCAATACCTATCATTTGATGCTGCGGCCGGGCGCCGAGCGCATTGCCGGGCTTGGCGGCCTGCAGCGCTTCACCGGCTGGGGCGGCCCGATGCTGACGGATTCCGGCGGCTTCCAGGTGATGTCACTCTCGGAGCTGCGCAAGGTGACCGAGAAGGCCGTGACCTTCCGCTCGCATATCGACGGCGCCAAGGTCGAGCTGTCGCCGGAGCGCTCGATCGAGGTGCAGCGGCTGCTCGGCTCCGACATCGCGATGCAGATGGATGAATGCGTGCGGCTGCCGGCCGAGCGCGCCGACGTCGAGCGTGCGATGCAACTGTCGCTGCGCTGGGCCGAACGCTCCAAGCGCGCCTTCGAGAGCGCACCCGACGGCTACATGCTGTTCGGCATCGTGCAGGGCGGCGATGTCCCCGATCTCCGTCGCGCCAGCGCGAGCGGGCTGACGGACATCGGCTTTCACGGCTACGCGATCGGCGGGCTGGCCGTCGGCGAGCCGCAGGCGGTGATGCTGTCGATGATCGAAGAGACCGCGCCGGCGCTGCCTGTCGATCGGCCGCGCTATCTGATGGGCGTCGGCACGCCGGAGGACATCCTGGAGGCGGTGGCGCGCGGCATCGACATGTTCGACTGTGTGATGCCGACACGGAACGGACGCCACGGCATGGCGTTCACCCGGTTCGGGCAGATCAATTTGCGCAACGCCCGCCATATCGACGATCCGCGCCCGCTCGATGAAGAGAGCCCGTGGCCTGCGGCACGCGACTATTCGCGCGCCTATCTGCACCATCTGGTGCGTGCGGGCGAAACACTTGGGGCAATGCTGCTGTCCGAAATCAACGTCGCCTATTACCAGGAACTGATGCAGGGCATCCGCGATGCGGTGGCAAACGGTACGTTCGAGGATTTCAAAACGAAAACGCGCGCCGGTTGGGCGCGCGGTGACATCGCTCCGAGATGAGCTATGTGATCAGTTGCACACGATCGGGATCGGTTTCACCGAGTGCTTGGTCACGAACCCGTAACCGCAATTGTCGCAGGTCCAGAGATAGCTGATCAGATTGTCGAACAGGTAAGCGGACGCCTCCGCCGCGACCATTGAGTCAGCACACACCGGACACGTCGGCAAATCGCTGCCGCGCGGATCGGGCCTGGACGCGACGGTCGACAGAACTTCAGCAAGTGCTGGCATGTGCGCCTCCCTTTGCGTTCTAAGCTGCACCTGACGAAAGTGTATATAGACCCGTTTGTTTGACCTTGTCGCAACACAAATGCGTAGGTTTTACGTTATTTGTGCGGGTTCTGATTTTGCGATGCAACGAAGATGCAGCGAACGTGCGTCGCAGCGGTTTCTCACTTGCGCGGCATGACGCGCTGCTCCACATGAGAGAAGACCGCATATTTCCAGTACATCCCGCAACAAGGAGCCGCCTGATGGACGCGCCGTCGACAACGAGTGCAGTGCAACCCGGACGCGGCCGCGTCTTTGACTCGATCGTCGATGCGATCGGCTCGACGCCGATCGTGCGGCTGCGCAGACTGCCGCAGGCGAACGGTGTCAACGCGACGATCCTCGCCAAGCTGGAATACTTCAACCCGGCGGCCAGCGTGAAGGATCGCATCGGGGCGGCGATGATCGTGGCGATGGAGAAGGCCGGCATCATCAACGCCGATACCGTGCTGATCGAGCCGACCTCGGGCAACACCGGAATTGCGCTTGCCTATGTCGCGGCATCGCGCGGCTACCGGCTGAAGCTCGTGATGCCGGAATCGATGTCGATCGAGCGGCGGCGGATGCTCGCCTTCCTCGGCGCGGAGATCGTGCTGACGCCGGCGGCGCAGGGCATGAAGGGTTCGATCGCGACTGCCGAAGAGCTCGTGCGCACGACGCCCAACGCGGTGATGCCGCAGCAGTTCAAGAACCTCGCCAATCCCGAAATCCATCGCCGCACCACCGCCGAGGAGATCTGGAACGACACCGGCGGCAACATCGATTATTTCGTCGCCGGCGTCGGCACCGGCGGCACCATCACCGGCGTCGGGCAGGTGCTGAAGCCGCGCAAGCCGTCGTTGCGCGTGGTCGCCGTGGAGCCGGAGGAGAGCCCGGTGCTGTCGGGCGGCCAGCACACGCCGCACAAGATCCAGGGCATCGGGGCTGGCTTCATCCCTGACATCCTCGACCGCTCCGTGATCGACGAGATCGTCAAGATCAACAGCGCGACTGCGATCGAGACCGCGCGCGCGCTGGCGCGCAATGAAGGAATCCCCGGCGGTATTTCGTCGGGTGCCGCGATCGCGGCCGCCTTGCAGATCGGCAAGCGGCCGGAAGCTGCGGGCAAGACCATCCTGGCGATTGTGCCGTCATTCTCGGAGCGCTATCTCTCGACAGTGCTGTTTGAAGGAATCTGAGACACAGGAATCCAGGATATGGCCGATCAGCCGAGGCGACCGCGAACCCTGAACGATGCCCGTAGCGAAGCCGAGGCGGCGTTCAAACGCGCCACCACCAAGGTCGCTGACGCGGTGCCAAAGACCGTGGCCGTCCCCGGTGTCCGGGAGCAGGTCACGCTGCGGATCGATCAGGACGTGCTGCAGTACTTCCAGGAGGGCGGCCCCGGCTGGCAGGACCGCATCAACGCGGCGTTGCGCAAGGCCGCCGGGAAGTAAGCCCCTTCGCGGCAGGGAGCCCGGGATCAACCCCGGGCTGCTTGCTATCACCGCGTAACAGCATTGCAGGTCGCGATACGCAGCGTCAGCTCGCGCGCGCTCGCCTTGTTGCGCCCGGCTTCAGGTTCAGCAGGTTGCCGGCCAGGATCATGGCCGCGCCGAGCACCGTATAGGCGTCGAGCTGCTCGGCATAGATCAGCCACCCGGCGATCGCGGTGAGAGGGACGCGGACGAAATCCATCGGGATCACGACGGTCGCGTCGGCGTGGAGCAGGGCGCGCGCCATGCAGTAGTGCGAGAACGTGCCGCAGAATGCGATCACGGCGAGCCAGCCCCAGGTGGAGAGCGGCGGCCAGGTCCAGACATAGAGCGCGGGCCCGATGCTGGCGAGCGACTGCACCACCAGCATCCAGAACATGATCGTCAGCGTCTGCTCGGTCCGCGTCAGCGACTTGACCACGGCGACCGAGATGCCGAAGCCGACCGCTGCGGCGAGCGCGATCAGCTGGCCCGGATTGATCGCACCGGTCGCCGGCCGGACGATGACGACCACGCCGACCACCCCTAGCACGATCGCGACGATCTTCCAGGATGTCATCCGCTCGCCGAGGAAGCTCGCCGCTAGGATCGCGGTCCAGATCGGCATCGTGAATTCGATCGCGACCACCTGGCCGATCGGGATCAAGGTCAGCGCATAGAACCAGCCGAGCTGCGCGCAGAAATGGATCAGATTGCGCGCGACGTGGACGTGGATGCGCGCGGTCTTCACGATCGCGAACCCGCCATTGAGGTGGATCAGCGGATACAGCATCACGAAACCGAGCACGCCGCGCACGGCCATCAACTGGAAGACGTTGACCTCGCGTGTCGCCTCGCGGCCGGCCACCGCCACGATCAGCATCAGCGCGAGCCAACCGGACATCCAGAGCGCTGCGCGGGTCTTTGAGGGTGTCCGATCCATGACGGGGGCAAGGTGCGACGGGACGCCCGGTATCAGCGAGCTGATACGAATTTGCAACGCGCAAATCTGCCGACGTGGTGATGCGTCGGACGCGCGATCGATGCTAAGCAGGACCGGAATAATCACATCAGGAGGATCTGCTCATGCGTGTCTTGCAACCGGCCGAATGGTCGAAACCCCGCGGCTTCGCGCACGGTGTCGCGTTCGACGCCCCGGGAAAATGGATCGTGCTGGCCGGGCAGACCGGTGGGGACGAGAAGGGCGAATACGCGCCCGAGATGGCCGCGCAGGTCGGCACCGCGCTGAAGCGCATCATCAAGCTGCTGAACGAAGCCGGAGCCGGTCCCGAGCACATCGTCCGCCTGACCTGGTACCTGACCAGCCGCAGCGAATACGAGGCCGCGGGCGCCGGCATTGGTGCCGCCTGGAAGGAGACACTCGGGCGCAATTTCCCGCCGTCCACGCTGCTCTATATCGACGGGCTGGTCGATCAGCGCGCCAAGGTCGAGATCGAGGTCACGGCGTTCGTGCCTGCCGCCTAGCGCCGTTGAGGCGTGAGCGATCGCCGCTATGCGGCCAACAAAAAGCCCTCGGGGATGACCCGAGGGCTTCTTCGTTGGCCTATCGATGGATTACTTGGTCAGTGTGATGTTGGCGCCGCGGAACTGGCTGTCGGCCCTGATCGTGACCGACTGCTTGTTGCCGGCGGTGCGCATCGCGATGTCGGCGTTGAAGCCGGGGGCGCTGGCAACGACCTGGAAGTTGCCGCCGCCGCCGCGACCGCGCAGGTCGCCGCTGACATTGCGGCTCGCCTCGCTCCAATTGCCGGTGAGCGCGCTGCCTTCAGCCTGCACGTCGGCCGCCAGGTTGAACTTGTAGGCGTCGCTGGCGCAGGTGAGGTTCATGGTCATCCTGGGGCCGCCGACGTGATAGGTCGCACGGCAGCGAATGCGCTCGCTGGATCCGTCGTCCAGGGTGACCGAACCGGCGCCCGACCAGGTGCCCGCCATGCCGGCGAACGGGGCGGACTGCGCATGGCCAGCATTGCTAGCCAGTGCAGTCACGAAAAACGCGGCGGCTGCAAATGCGGGCCGCCGCGCGATGGCGAAGAAACGCGATACGCTGGTGATCTTACTGACGGGATGCTTCCCATCGGCCGCTGCACGGTACGCCAGCTGATGCCCCATTCCACTTCCCCGATCCGGAGTTGCCACTGAGTTGTCCGTTCGCATATGCACCATTGATCGAGACTCGCACAAGACCCCCACTGCCGACGGTGCCGGAGATCGCCGCGCCCTGCGCCGAGATCTTTCCTTCAGCAACCGTCACGGTCGAGCTCTGCGACGGTTCGCAGCTGCCGGTCTTGGTGACCACAGTGACGTTCCAAAGGCCGTCATAGGGCTGCTGAGCGGTAGCGGGAGCCGCGGTGAGCGCAGCAGCCGCGGCGACCGAAGTGACCAAAATCAGGTCGCGAATGCGGATCGAACGCATGAATCAAATCCCTGTCATTTCGTGTGATGACGCGGCTTATCCTGTCACAATGTGTTCAAAATTTGCTGCGTCGCGGGAGTCCCCGAATGTTCCTGTGAACTCAAACACATCATGGTGAATTCGGTTCCGGGGCGGGAACGAAGAATCTGATCCCTGGCCCTCAGTTGTTGGTATTTTGACACCGTCGTCTGGATCAGTGTTTGCCGGGGCTCAGATTGGGCGCCTTGGTCGCAAACTGCTCATCCTGCGGCTTGGCCGGCAGTGCGCCGTTGACCTTGCCGTAGTCGATGACCTCGCCGAGCAGACGCAGGCCGAGTGGCGCGAGCGCGCGCTCCCACAGTTCGCGTGCGGTCTCGCCCTTCTTGACGAACACCCAGTCCTGCGCGGCGATGGCGCCGGCATCCATGCGGTCGGCGAGATGATAGATGCTGCCGCCGGCGATCGGATCGCCTTCCTTGATGGTCCATTCCACCGCTGCGATGCCGCGATGGCGGGGCAGCAGCGACGGGTGGTAGCCGATGCCGCCAAGCTTGGCCACGGCAAGCGCCTCCTTGCTGACGCGGGCGTGGCTGTGGGCAGTCACGATCAGGTCGGTACCGGGGGCGATCTCGGCGGCCGTCACCAGCTTGGGATCGGCCTGGACGACCACTTCAATGCCGGCCGCCTTGGCCGCTGTTGCCAGCCGGTCCTCGCCGTCATGCACGACCACCCTGACCAGCGTGACGTGGTGCTCGCGCAGCATGTTCAGGGTCGTCACGCCGAAATGGCGGGAACCGACAAGGGTAATGCGCATGGGGATCACTTCCGTGGGGTTTACTCAGGGATTGCTCAGGCGGCTGCTATGCCGATAGCACACCACGGCCGCCTGTTTCGCTGTCCTGCCGCTTATCAACAGGACCGCCGGGTGGCAAATCTCAGGCCGCCGGCTGTTTGCTCGCCAGAACTTTGTCGATGCGCCGGCCGTCGAGATCGACGATCTCGAAGTCCCAGCCCTGCGCGGTGGTCTTCGCGCCGGTGTCGGGGATCGCTCCGAACGCGTGCAGCAGGAAACCGGCCGCGGTCTGGTAGGGGCGCGGCGAGGGCAGCGCGATGCCGAGCAGCTCGCTGAACTCGAGCGCCGGCATCCAGCCCGAGATCAGATAGGAGCCGTCGTCGCGCCTCATATAGGAGGGCTCGGCCGGGCCTTCCTCGGTATGGAAGGCGCCGACGATCGCCTCGAGGATGTCGGCGCTGGTGACGACGCCCTGGAAGGTGCCGTACTCGTCGTGCACGAGGCCGATATGCACCGCGGAGTCGCGCAGGATCGCGACCACGTCGCGGGCGTCGACGGTCTCCGGAATGATCGGCGCATCACGCGTCAGCGCGCGGATGTCGGGCGTCTGGCCGGCGAGGTAGACGTCGAGCACGTCCTTGGCCTGCACGATGCCGAGCGCATGATCGCGGTTGCCGTCGAACACGACGCAGCGCGAGTGATTGCTCTTTTGCAGCGTCGCCAGGATCTCCGGTGCGGGGGCGGCGAGGTCGATCAGGCTGACTTCGTGGCGCGGCGTCATCACGGCGCCGACCGGAAGATCGCCGAGCCGCATCACGCCGGCGATCATCTCCTTTTCGCCGGGCTCGAGCACGCCGGCATTCTCGGCCTCCACCACCAGCGTCTTGATCTCGTCCTCGCTGACGCGGTCCTGCGCGTCCTCGCGATGGCCGAGGACCCACAGCAAGAGCTTGCCGGACCGGTCGAGCAGCCATACCAGCGGCAGCGACAACCGCGCCATCATGGTCATCGCGGGGGCGACCCGCACGGCGATCTGCTCCGGGTCACGCAGTGCGATCTGCTTCGGCACCAGCTCGCCGACGATCAGCGAGGCATAGGTGATCACGCCGACGACGATGCCGACGCCGGCGGCGTCGGCGACGTTTGCAGACAGCCCGAGCTCGAACAGCCATTGCGAGAGTCGCTGACCGAGCGTGGCACCGGAAAACGCGCCCGACAGCACGCCGATCAGCGTGATCCCGATCTGCACCGTGGAGAGGAATTTTCCGGGATCGGAGGCCAGCGCAAGCGCGCGGCGCGAACCGCTGACGCCGCGTTCGACCAGCGCCGCAAGGCGCGCCGGACGGGAGGAGACGATCGCGAGCTCCGACATCGACAACAGACCGTTGACGACGATCAAGACCGCCACGATCGCAAGTTCCAGATAAATCACGGGAGTCCCTAAGCTTTGGCGGCGTCGGCCGCGCTCCGACGCCCAATATAGGCATACCGGCGCGATTTTGCTGTGCCTCGTCGGGCGCCCCCGCACAAGCAGAGGGTGCGTATGGCGCGCATGCAGCAGGAGATCGCGGCATTTTGGCACGCGGGCTGGTGACACGAGATGCGGCGGTGAATGCCGGCACGCTCCGGCCCCGGCGACGAAAGCGCCGCGACCTCTAGGCCAGGATCCGCAGCTCAGGCTTGGCGAATGTCTTGCCCGCTGCGGCCGGCTGACTCAGCATGTGCCTGGAAGCAGCCTGCAACTGCATGCGCAGATCGGCGTTGCATTGCTTCATCTGGTTGCGCAGCTCTCTACGGGAGAAGGCGGTGAGTGTGGGGTCCGCAAGCTGCTGCCAGGCGTTGCGGAGCCATTCCTGCAGCTCACGAATGTTCTGGTCCAAAACCTTCTGATCCACGCCGGGCTGGGTCATGCAGCCAAATCCCACGAAGTGATCAGTTGCAAAGTAACGCTGATTCGCGTCGCTTCACCTAGCGCTATGTTGCTTCACGCGCGTGTATGATGGGGGAGATCGGATGCGGCAGGCGTGCCGGCGCCGGCATCAGCACGCGTCGGTGCACAGCAATCCGGTACAATCGCGTGCGAGGCGTCGGTCGGCTTCGCACGTCACGGCGACCGATCCGGCAGGCGAACCAGAGAGCAACGACCTCGCTTCCGCGGGTGATAGTCGCGCCGATTGGGAATTCGGAGGGCGATGGCCTGCCGCCCGCGAGCGGCCTAGCGAGGCTGATTGCCTTCGGGCTTGCCTTCACGCGGAAGCTTGACCGGGACGTGTGGCGAAGTGCTCACCACGCGCGGGCTTCCGTCGGAATGGGTCTGACCGTTGAGCAATGTCTCGAGAACCAAAAAGAACTTTTCAGAAAGCATGGGCGTAGCCCTCGTCGTTCAATGTCCTTATGTCGCGGCGCTCCGCGGAAAATTCGATCAACTAAATGCGAGTCGCATCGGCATGGCGATGCTGCGGCGCAGTGCCTTCGATACGCAATCCGGAAGATTACCGGTGCCGGCGCCGTCAACCCATCGAGGCTTGCGCGAAATAGTTGCCAAATTCCTAACGATTGCTGGCGCTGCACGTGATGGCACTCACCGTTCCTTCAAGGATGCACGTTAACGATAGGGGTATGGATCGTGACCAGGATATCGACGAGGGATTCGGATCGGCGCTTCGCCGCAACTACGGGCGACTGGCCTGGTGGATCGTGCGGCTCAATCGCGTGTTCGAGCCGTCGCGGATGGCTGATCCCCCGCGTACCGAGCTGCCGTCGCGCACCGCCGTTCCGCCACGGCGGCCCTTGCCGCCGCGCCCCGAATAAACCTCACCAGGATACCGGCGCCTCCTGTATCGGCCGCCCGGCCGGACTGCTATTCCTGCGCCATCCGCGGGCCCCACGGGCCCGCCGTTTTTGGGGATGCGGCCGTGCGGCCGCACTAGCTGCGAGGAACGAACGCAATGATTGAGACGGTTGGCATTATCGGCGCCGGGACCATGGGCAACGGCATCGCGCAGATCTGCGCGGCCGCAGGACTGAACGTGACCATGGTGGATATCTCGGACGCGGCAGTGCAACGCGGCCTGAAGACGGTCGGGAGCAGTCTCGATCGCCTGGTCTCCAAGGAGAAGATGACCGCCGCCGATCGCGACGCGACGCTAGCGCGGATCACCGCGACCACCGACAAGTCGAAGCTTGCCGCCTGCGATCTCGTGATCGAAGCCGCGACCGAGAACGAGGAGCTCAAGGTCAAGATCCTCAGGGATCTCTGCGCCGGGCTGAAGCCGAGCGCGCTGGTCGCGACCAACACCTCGTCGATCTCGATCACCCGCCTTGCGGCCTCGACCGATCGTCCCGACCGATTCATCGGGATGCACTTCTTCAATCCGGTCCCGGTGATGGCGCTGCTCGAACTGATCCGGGGCTTGCAGACCTCGGACGACACGGTCGCCAAGGCCGAAGCGTTCGCCAAGCGCGTCGGCAAGGTCGCGATCACCGCGAAGAACAGCCCGGGCTTTGCGGTCAACCGCATCCTGTGCCCGATGATCAACGAGGCGATCTTCGCGCTGCAGGAAGGCATTGCGACCGCGGAAGAGATCGATGCCGGCATGAAGCTCGGCTGCAACCATCCGATCGGACCGCTCGCGCTCGCCGACCTGATCGGGCTCGACACCATGCTGTCGGTGATGGAGGTGTTCTACACCGGCTTCAACGATCCGAAATATCGGCCGGCGCCGCTGCTGAAGGAGATGGTCGATGCCGGCCATCTCGGCCGCAAGACCGGGCAGGGCTTCTACAGCTACAGCAAGTGACGTCCGCGCGCGGCTGATCCCCGTAGTCATCCGGGATGGATCGCGCGCGCAAGCTCGCGTAACCACGACACCTGATCCGCCACGAGGCGGGGGACATCAGACACGAGGCCCGGTCTCCTAGGCACACCGGGCCTCGTGTTTTTTGTATGTCCCGATCCCATGCGGAGTGTGCCTTTGGCCCCCGACGTGCGGCGTGACGCCCGGGTCACAGCTTCTTGAGGCCGTGCGCAGAAACCTCGCAGATCGTGCCGGCGTACCTACATCGAGGGCTGGGTGCCGATCGACGAAGGAAGCAGGATCATGCGCAAGACGAGTTGGGCGATTGTCGCGTTCGCGGCGCTCGGAACGAGCTGGATCGCCGGCTCCGTGCAGCCGGCGGCGGCCGACCCCTACGACTATCCCTGGTGCATCCAGGGCAGGGACGAGGGATATCCCGGCTATTGCGGCTACCAGACCTACGAGCAGTGCCAGGCGTCGGCGTCAGGCCGGGACGCCTATTGCGGCATCAATCCGCGCGTTGCGTTCAGCCAGCAGCGGATCGCGCCGCGGGCGACCCGGTAAAGCACGGTGCGCATGTCGGCCGGGCAGCCATCAGGCACGATGGTTGCATTGCCGATGGCTGGACAATTCCCCCTGCGTTGGAGAGTACATGGGCGAGATCATCAGGTTCATCTCGAAGTCTGAACTGGAGCGTGCGCGCCTGATCCGCGAGGCCCGGGCCAACTACGAGCGGATCTTTCCATCGGTCGATTCGGCCGATGCGCAGGGCGCCGCGGTAGAGGGCGACGGCAGCGAGGCGACGTCGAAGCCGTAGCAATCATTGCCCGGGGACAAGGCGGACGCCGCGATGTGGAAGCAGACCTGGCAGCGCTTGTGGCAGCGGTGGTGGCAGACGTGGACGATCGACAAGCCGGCCGCGCTCGGCGACTGGCTATGGCTGGTCCTGGTCGTCGAGCTCGCCGCCTTGCTGGATCGGCTGACCTTGCGGAAGCTGATCGCGTTGATCCCGGTCGTCATCCTGATCGTCGCCTATTTGCACCGGATTCCGCTTCCTCCCGAATTGATGCTGGTTGGCGATGCGCTGGCCTATATCGACATCTTCTCGATGATCTTCCTGATCGGCCTGTTCACGCGTCTCGCGACCGTCATGGCGGTCGTGAGGCAGGCCATCGCGTTCGTTCGCGACATCGCGGGGCGGGTGCCGAAGGCGCTGCACAGGCTCGACATGCGTCATCGCCGTGCGACCGACAGCGCGCGCCGCAGGCGGCTCACGCGCGCCGGGAATGACGATGATGACGGCGCCGTCGTCGCTGGCCTGGCCTGGGCCTAGGCGGTGCGGCGATGAGAAACGCGATTGCGCGGCCTAACGGGACCGGTGGTCCGCTTGATCGCCGTCACCGGCTACGAGCCGGGCAGGGCTGCTCGCGGACGAGGTGTCCTGGCTGCGCCGGTGCGAGCTCGACAGATCGGTCGGCCCCTGCCGGGAGCGATGAAACGCGAAGCCCATCTGGACACTCCAGATACCGAACAGCAGAGCGCCTGCCACGCAGGCTGCCACGAAGACCCAATCGCGTTTCTTCATCTGGTTCAACAAAGCCAACTCAACGCTGCGCCGTCGCCATCCTCGCGAAGATGCCCTTGCACTCCGGTCGAGAGTTGCTGCGTCCGAAGCAAGACTCACGCATACTGAAGCGATCGGGTGCACTTGTCGATCAGCCCGACGCGGCGTCAGCGCCCGGCGCGCGTCCGCGTCCGGCGCGCATCCGCGCGGGTCACGGAGCGGTGATTATCAAATCATGCGTTCAGCAACATTCCGACCAGATAGTCCGGCGTTCGCAACAATCTTGCCAAACTTTCACTAGGCCGTTGGC
Organism: Bradyrhizobium viridifuturi; assembly: GCF_001238275.1. GTDB lineage: Bacteria > Pseudomonadota > Alphaproteobacteria > Rhizobiales > Xanthobacteraceae > Bradyrhizobium > Bradyrhizobium viridifuturi. The sequence continues at coordinate 80,527 of NZ_LGTB01000043.1, read as the reverse complement.
GCAGTGAGTTCGAAACTGCAGAACGCAATCGGACGAATCGCAATGACTGAACTTGAGGAGCTTCGATACTTCGAGCACCAGTGCCTGGAAATGGCCAAGCAGTCGACGCTGCCGGATGCTCGACGTGCGCTCCAGATCCTGGCCCGCAACTACGCCACGGCGGCCGAAATGCTCGAACGGCGCGCGCAGTCCGCCAACACGGCGCTCGCCCAATTGTTTCGATGCCTGCGGCTGTGAGCCGCGACGGCCAAACCTAGGGACCGTCGAGATCCTGCTGCCTGACGAGATCCGTCATCAGGACGAGCAGCTCGCGGCCTAGTTGATCACTATCGATCTCTGACGGATTGGCCAGCAGCCCTTCCATCTTGCGCGTCCATACCGGGCCGGCAGTGGAGCCGGCATAGGCCATCGACCAATCGGGGAAGCGTCGCGGCGTAGACGGCCTGAAGGTCAGAAGGGTGATGTTCCGGTGCCTCGGATCGGATTCGATCGCGCCGAAAATCTCCTCGACGGCCGCCCGCTCGCCTTCAAGGACCTGGCAGAAATAACCCTGGCTGAAGAGCAGCGCGCCGGTCACGCCGAGCCTCGCATTCTTCGCGCGCGACTGCGCCAGGATGCTGCGAATGATCTCGCTTGCGGAACTGTCGTGCACATTGCTGTTGCTGCGACTGACGTAGATCAAGGCATGCTCGGTCAGCGACATCTCAAATTGCCTCAGCGCGTCAAAAAGGAAGAAGTCCCGCGCTCGACACGCGGCAAAATGAAAAGGGCCGCGTCACGTCACGGCCCCGACCGGCAAATCTGGAAACTGCGAACTGGATGGAACCAGTCCCGGTTCCCGGCTGGTAGCGCGGTTCGCGACTGAAGTGGAATCCGGAGAAACACGGGACCGCAAACGGCTCTACCGGTCTTCTGCGCTTGCCTGGCGTGGCGTCGAACGCGTCACAGGTTGAACAGGCGTTCATCAAAGTTCCGCAGGAAAGTTTCGAACCTGTTCCTGCAACATGCGCGGACGCCAGCCGTTAGCAGGGTACTGGAAAGGAGGATGTCATGACGAAGTTGACTTACGCTCTTGCTGCAGCGGCAGCCCTCTCGATAGCGGCACCCACCATTGCCAGCGCGCAAGGTGTCGGCGTCTATATCGGCAGCAGCCCCGGCTATTACGGCTATCGATATGACGGCCCGCGTGTTTACCGGGAGCACGATCGCGGCTGGCACCACGGTTGGTACCATCATCGCGATGACTACCGTGACCGCGGCGTCGTCATCCGTGGTCGTGACTGGGACGACGATTAGCGGATGACGGACGCATCTCGCACGATCAGCACAATCAAGGGAGGCCTCGCTTCGGCGAGGCCTTTCCTTGTCGGCATTGTCGGCGAGCTCAACGCAGGGACGCCGCCGTCGTGCGAACAACGTTTCATTAACCCGACTCACCCACGTTCATGTTGGGCCGTCTGGATGGGCCGCTATGCAGAAGGCCGTCACGAGGTGCTCCGTGGCGGCCTTTTGCGTCCCGACAGTGCTGAGGGAGACGACCGATGGACTACGGCGCCTTCACCGACGCCAGCCTGAAGATGATGTACGAGGCCGTCCGCGGCGCGCTCAAGGCCGACGATGAATTCGAGGCGAGCGGCGAGGAGCCGAAATTCCGCGTCCGCGCGACGCCGGAGTGGAAGCGACATGCCGGCAGCCTCGAGGCGGAGATGCTGAAGCGAGGGCTTCAGGTCGATATCATCGACTGGACAGGCGGGCAGGGCGAGCTGCCGTTGTCATCCTGAACGACGTCGACCTCGATCGACGCTGACCTCGCCGCTGCGTTCAGCGCTGTGCGATTGATTCCGCAGCAGCACCAACGCCCATTCTACCCTTTGGGAATCGGTTTCCCTCCCGCAGGACTTATCGGCTTCGGATCCGCCAGGGGCGGAGGGCTGATGGACGGAAACGGAATCTGATCTGTTTCGTTGGTTGATTTTGCCGGTCGTGTCCTGGGACGAACCTCGTCGTCCAATGACGGACAAGTCTTCTCCCAGCCCGGACCATAGGCCGTGTCCAGAAAATCGACCTGATCCGTCGCGAAGGTCTGCACGATCCGCTGCCTGCTGCAGGCGGAGACGATTGTGCTTCTCGGCTCCTTGCCGAGCGGACCTGTCAGCGAATAGCGCAGTGTCACCGGCGCGCCGCAGCGATTGACGACGGTCCATGTCTGCAAGGTACCGTCCTTCGTCTTAATCGGGCCCGTGAAGCAGCTTTGTGCATTGGCAGTTGCGGCAAATGCGCAAGGCGCAAGCCAGACTGCGACGGCCCTGGCGAGTTTCATGTGCCGGCTCCTCACGCACGAAGACCCACGGAAACAATCCGTGTGCGCATATTGCCGGGATTGCCGGCGCTGTTGCGGCGACGATACAGAGGTACGAGCGCAACGATGCTAACCAACCTGCATCTGAACCAGGATGGGGTTGTGTCGTGTCGGGATCTGATCAGTGGAACGGTGCGAATAGTTCGTACTCGTCTGCCCAGGCGCCGCAGCTGCGCGATGAGCAGCAGCAGTTCGACCACTATCACAAGTTCGACGACGCCATCGCGCGATCGGCGCAGGGTGGCTCGAAAACCGTAATCTGGGATCGCTACAACCCGCCGGTTCGTTGATCCCTTCAGCGGCCGGGCATCCTGCCGGCGGAGGCATGCTGTTCCGACCGTCCCGAAAAAGTACGCCGCCGGGCCCGAAATGATTTGTCCCGGCGGCGCCCTGTTTCAATCTGGGGACTGCAATCCCAGCAGAGAACGTAATCGCAAGTTCAGTGCCAGTCGGATCAGCCTGGCTCAGGTTTGCCGGTCACCGTTCATCACGTCGGCACCTATCGCCGGACGAAGCAGGCCAAGCCGAGCACGTGTGCACGGTCCGAACTGACTTCCGGCTGGCTTGGGTCTTTTTCTGTCTTAAGTGATTGATTTAATTGGTGAGTGCGGAGGGACGCGCGCCCTCGACCCGTGATTAATCCGGAATGCTCCGGGCGTCTGCTTCAATGACCAGAGCGATGATCCCGCGTACCTGTTTCGGGATAAGTGCTGGCTCCGCAGGCATAGCTCACTCCGCAGTGTCGGCCGTTGTCAGGGCGCGGCGCGTTAGTGACGGTCACTCCGCCTTCCCCCTGCGCGGAGCCACGATGGTCGCGGACTGAGGCAACTTGTGGCGCAGCGAAAGAATGAGCGCTCATGCCTCCGCCACCGCCGTGACCACCTGCGAACGCCGACGATCCCGAGAGAAACGTGATGGTCATACCAACGGCAACAATAAACTTGTTCATCTGATCGCTCCCTTTGCTGACCGGATCATTCCGGCGATGGGAGGACCTTATGCGCAGGCCTCGACGCGCGATGTGACCGACGTCACGTTCGCCTGAGGGAGCTGTCCTCGGCGAGTTCCGCATAGATCAATAGCGAATTGTACAGGACAATTTGCGGACGCTCTCCTGCACGCAGCGGCACGCTACAGCTTGGGCGAAGTTTTCACCTCTGGCAGAGGTGACTTTCTGGGGAGGCTGGTTGGCTATATCCGGAATGGCGAGAAGAGCCCCGCTTTCGGCGGCGGCAATCCACTCGGCATCACATCCAACTTCCTGAAGAGAGCCATTGGCTTGTAGCCAAGTGTCGCTCAACCAAGGATGAAACGGCAAGCAGTGGTTCTACGGGGCGCGATTTGTGAACTGGTTCACAAACGGCGCCCTCGATGGCTGCTAGAGCGACCTCGCTGGGGGATTTCAGGGGCCCGGTATCAGGCGCCGTCGGGACAGCCCATTTCGAACCCGGCGGCGTAATTTTTTATGGGCTGTTGGTGGTGATGATCAGCAAGTTGTTCAGGACAGGCGTGGAGCAGAACGCCACCACAAGAGCAATGTTGTACGGGTTGTTGCTACGCCAAAGCAGCCACATCATGAAATAGGTTAAGGCCAGCTTCGGCATAAGCCACCAAGGACCTAGCCATGTTTGCGCAATGTGCATAAACGGGTTCGACTCGCCACCGCCGGTAGTCAAAATTATATTGGTGGTGAAGAGATCGGCTAGCCCGAGAAGTAAAACGGCGAGCACCAGAAGCGTCTTGGCTACGTAACCGGGCCCTAAGATGATTTCGTAGGCGAATGCGACCCCCTCAGGATCGTTCTGCTTGAACCAAGACTGCGCGGCGTCACTTGTTGCAAAGAGCTTTAGATGCTGAGGGTCGCCAACGTTCTTGCTTGTATCAGTGTAGGCCCAAATCTTCATATCGCCATCTCAAATAGGCAAACCCACTTTAAAGCCGCAGCTTTGCGCATTTGGGCATGTGCTGCAGCAGGATGTGCGCCGCGTGGTGGCCGCTATTCGTCGCGTTTGAATTTAATCGGTCCAAGTACGGTCTCCGCACCGCTCGCATTCAAACGTATGAATGACAACTCCGCTTTCAGATTCCATGATCGTTCTGACGAGGGTGAGTTTCGCTCCGCAAAAGCGGCAGTCATGGTGTGATCGGTCCGGGACAGTTGCGATCTTCTCAGCTCGAAATAGATCCACGGTGCCGCGCAATCGGTTTTGGAAATGGTGCCGCTCTCGCATTCGCGAAACCGGAATGCGCTGTATTTCCAATTGTCAGGCGGGAGCTCGATTAACGCCGGGCGGCCCACGTAGGCCGCCAAAGCATAGCCTGCCATTCGCGACGGGTCCGAGGCCCATGGAGTCATACTCCTGAAACCTACGCTACGGCGATTCACGCCCGCGGGGTGTGGCGCAATCCACACTGTGGACAACAATGCAATTTACTCGGAACGCGCGGCGCGACGCTTGCCCGCAGGCAGCGGCAGGGAATCCGTCAACATCTGCCTTAGATTTTCAGCCTGTTCCTTCGTCAGCTTCTCCGCGAACCGGCCTCCCTTTTCCAATTGCGCTGGCCCTTTGAGTTCTCGATCGTAGACCATCCAGCCGGAGCCTCCTGTCCGAACGAGAAACCTAGCCTTTTGAGATGCTGTGCTGTTCAACGATACCTCCCCATTGATCCGGGGTGCCGTCTCAAAAATACACCGCCTAGCGGCGTCTATTCCTGGGACACTAAATCCTCAGCAGGAAATCTAATGCAGGGGTCGTGCCATCGATTGGGTGGGTGTCGCGGACGGAGCCTTGACCGATTGATGGTGGGTGGAACGTTGCTGCCCGCTAGGCTTCGTGGATTGCCGCCGGGACGCGAAGCAGCTGCAGTTGCAATCATGAGCGACCACCCAACCAAGATCACGTTCGGCGAAATGCGCAAAACGAGCGCGACGCGCATCATCGTGTTCTGCAAGGACTATCGGTGGCTCACACAACGTCACGATCGACGCATCGAAATGGTCGGACGAGATGCGTCTGTCCGATCTCGAGCCGCGCTTAAGGTGGACAGGGGGGGCGAATCCGCCAGGAGCGGCCCCAGCGACCCTTTGGGTGTCCTGGGAGGCTTGGAGCGCTGGAGCCGCTTACTGGCCCGTTTGGCGCATGCGAGCCGGTTCTCAAAAAACCGGGACACTGAAATTCCCAGCGTAAATCTAACTGCACGGCCCGTGCCGCCGCCTCGGCGCTTCTGGCGCGCGCGCCGACGCCGTTCGAGTAAATTCTACAAGCAGCCAGGCTTGAGCCGCATCGACCGCAAGAGACCGTCCAGCCCGTTTCCGCTGCAGTCGATGGTCCGGATAGGTTTTTCTGCCGGTACGGCTTCAGATGGTTTGCTGCTGGCGAGCCGCTTTCTCTTCCTCACATTCGGATTGGTCGCATTATGCTGCCGTGGAGCGACGACAGGAGCGGGAGGCTCCAAGATCGTTTTCGTTTGTGGGGCAGGCGGTGGCGGTATCGATGCGATCGGTGCTGGCTGTGTCGGGGGGGCGCTGGTCGCGGTAGAGCCGACCGCCCGCGGCTCTGGGACGAGCGAAAGCCGATCGGCCTTCTTAGCGCGCTCCGCCACTGGATACTCGACGATCGGTGCCGGCGCCGGATCTCCCGCAAGCGCTGCAACTGCACCCATTCCGGCCGAGCCCACTGCGACGGCCAAAACCCGGATAATCCAAAACGATGCAAGCCGGTGGCTGGTCCCGGACATCTTCATTTTTGCGGACATGGCGCGGACACAAAAGTCATCGCAGTAGACGGGTCTTCAGGAAGATCAGTAACACATTGATAATTTGCAAGTTTTGGTGAGCGCGGAGGGACTCGAACCCTCGACCCCATGATTAAAAGTCACGTGCTCTACCGCCTGAGCTACGCGCTCACTCACCTGAACATCGGATCCGGACCGAGCGGTGAAACCGCTCCGGATCATGCTCCAGCCCGCGCTGTGTAGGGGGCAGGGCCCATCGGGTCAATAGCCGATGGGCAGTCAATTGTGCACCGTTGCGGCGGATTTGCCGTTCCAATGCCTGTGCTTAGGGCCGTTTCTTGAAGTAGCTCAGTTGTCGCGGCCGATTTCCGAACCGACCGGCTGCGAGGGGGCGGCGACCGAGGGCAGGCTGACCGGGCGCAAGCCGATCAGTTCCGCGGTGCGGATCGCGCTGTTGCGCCAGAACGCGAACTCGTTGATCCGCGAATTCTCCAGGATCGCGATCGCGACCGCTGCCAGGAACGGCAAGCTCTGCAACACCAGGACACCGGCAAAGATGTAGATCTCGCGCACCTGCTTGTAGCCGTTGGTGACGACCAGCACGGCGGCGCCGATCAGGAGCAGCACGCCGATCACGGCTTCCCAGAACGCCTGGAATTCGATCGACATCCGCGACAGGCCGCCCTTCGAGGTGCGGGCGAAGGCGAGGTGCTCGGTGATCAGGCCCTGCGCCACGGCGCGCGACACCGTCCACTGCACGCTCATCGCCGCGATCATGGCGCCCAGCATCTGGCCGGCCTTGATGTTGACCCGCAGCCGGTAGAGCGCGACGAAATGCACCAGCGAGACGATGAAGGAGGCGATGATCGGCAGCGTCAAGATCTTGTCGGGGATCGCGATGTCGGCGAAGGCGACGATCGGGACCCAGATCAAGTTGAGGATCGCGACCACGACGCCGAGGCTTTCGGCCCCGAGCCAGTTGAGCCAGCCGAGCGAGAATTCGCGGCGCTGATCGGGCGTCAGCCGGCTCGCGCCCGGCAGGAAGCGCCGCCAGTGCTTCTTGACGATCTGGAAGCCGCCATAGGCCCAGCGGTGGCGCTGCTTCTTGAACGCCTCATAGGTGTCGGGCAACAGGCCTTCGCCGTAGCGCACATTGGTGTAGTGCGTGAGCCAGCCCGCCTGCTGGATCGAGAGGCCGAGATCGGTGTCCTCGCAGATCGTGTCAGAGGACCAGCCGCCGGCCTTGTCCATCGCGGCGCGGCGGATCAGGCACATCGTGCCGTGCACGATGATGGCGTTGAACTCGTTACGCTGGACCATGCCGATGTCGAAGAATCCGGCATATTCGCCGTTCATGATGTAGTGCATCAGCGAGCGGTCGCCGTCGCGATGCTCCTGCGGCGCTTGCACCAGGCCGACACGCGGATCGGCGAAGGCCGGCACGAGATCCTTCAGCCAGTCGGGGTGCACGACATAGTCGGCGTCGATGATGCCGATGATCTCGGCATCCGCGGCGGTCCGCTCCATGGCGATCCGCAGCGCGCCGGCCTTGAAGCCCTGCACCTTCTCGGCGTTGATGAACTTGAAGCGCTCGCCGAGCTGCCGGCAGTGATCTTGGATCGGCCGCCAGAACTCGGGATCCGGCGTGTTGTTGATGATGCAGACGCACTCGAAATTCGGATAGTCGAGCCGCGACACCGCATCGAGCGTCTGCTTCAGCATCTCGACCGGTTCGAAATAAGCCGGGATGTGGATCGAGACCTTCGGAAACTTCACATTCTCGCCGATCGTCGCGGGCGCCAGCGGCGCGCTCTTGCCGATCAGCCGGCGCGGGCCGCGGCCGAACGCCACCGCCGCGATCTCCTCGATCCGCGCCATCGCGATCAGCACCAGCGGCACCAGCAGCACGAGGCCGAGGCTGAGCGCGAAGGCCGAGCCCCAGACGAAATAGTGCGTGGTCCAGTACGAGAACACGGTCGCAGCCCAGGCGCCGACGCCGTTGGCTGCCGCCGACAGCAGCAGGGCCTGCATCACGGTCGGCTGGTCCAGCCGCAGGATCGGCAGCGACATGAACAGGCCGACGAGAACCGCGACCAGCGCGATCTTCCAGTAGTTCAGGTCGGTGACCGGGCCGGTCCAGGCGAACTTCGCCTCACGGTCGGCATTGAGGATGCCCCAATAGGGACCGACGCCACCTTCGAAGAACTTCCAGGGCTGATCGATGGCTTCGACGATGTTGTAGTCCATGCCGATGGCTTCGGCGCGGGTGACGAAGTTGCGCAGCACCGTGGCCTGCTGGAACGGACCGGGTTCCGCGCTACGCAGATTGTAGCCCTGGCTCGGCCAGCCGAACTCGGCGATCAGAATGCGCTTGCCGGGGAAGGAGTCGCGCAACAAATTGTAGCGGTCGACCGCCTGGTCCACCGCCTGCTTGTCGGTGAAGTTTTCCCAGTACGGCAGCACGTGCGCGGCGATGAAGTCGGACGAATTGGCGAGCTGCGGATGGTCGCGCCAGATGTTCCAGATTTCACCGGTCGTGACGGGAACGTTGACCGATTTCTTGACGCGCTGGATCACCTTGATCAGCCGGTGCACGTTGTTTTCGGCGATCGCCCACTTGATCGCCTCGGCGCGCTTGTCCTCGGGCTGCGTTTCCGCGTCGTGCAGGCGCTGCGCCTCCTCGCGCAGGATCCGCTCGGATTCCTCCGGCGGCACCCCGACCTCCGGAACCGAGCCGAGGTTTTCCAGCGGGACCTGCTCGCCGCGGAACACGGTTTCGTTGCCGACCACGATGCCGATGACGTTGCTGTTGCGCTTGGCGAGGTTGATCGCGGCGTCGATCTCGCGGTTGTTGCGGTTGGCGTCCTTGTCGATCCAGGCGCCGACCGTGACCTTCATGCCGAACTCGGCGGCAACCGGCGGCACCAGTTCGTTGCCTTCGGTCGACGAATAGAGGCGAACCGCCTTGGTCAGCGTGGAGAGCTTCCTGAGATCCGTGCGCACCTTCTCGGTGTCCGCGGCAACATCAGCAACGGTGTGGCCCGACTCGAACGGAGCGTAGGACAGGCTCGGCAGCGTGCCACGGAAATCGGGCGCCGCCTGCTTCTCCTGGAAGAGACCCCACAGAGCGGCGTGAGCGGCGGTGACAAGCAACAGGACGGCGACGACGGCGCGCATCGCGGTTAAACCATACGGGGCCTGAGATTGAGGACTAAGCGAACCCGTCCCCTGGGTTCGACCAACATGGCGGCGGAGGGAAAGATATCTCCGCCATCCGATTTAACAACTGGTATGCCGCAATGGCGTTTTAAGGGCGCAAGCCGTTCCAGCCGCGAAAAAAATCGCGGCCGGACCCGATCGGGCGAGGCGCCTATTTCGACGCCGGCGCGGGTGACGCCGACGGGGTCGGCGCAGGCGAGGGCGACGCTGCCGGCGTGGGCGCGGCATTGCCGGCCGTCGACGGCGCCGGGCTGGGCGCAGCGGCGGCTGTCGCGGCCTGCGGCTGGGCGCCCGGATTGATCCAGCAGGCATGGATGCGGCCGTCGAGGCTGCCGCGCACCTTGTCGTCGATCTGGGCGCCGAACCGGGTCAGGCAGCGGAACGCGGCCTGGACGTGGCCGCCGGGGCAGCCGAACCGATCATAGAGGTCGAGGTGGCGGAACGCGGTATCGAGGTCGTCGTTCCACATCAGGCGGACCACACGGCGGCCGAGCCAGACGCATTCCGGGTTGCCGGCCGGGCCGTTGATGGCCTGCTGGGCCTCGACGAATTCCTCGACCTTGCGCTGGTTGGCTTCCCGCGCGGCATTGGCATTGGCGTCGGCCTGTCCGGGCTGCTGTTTGGCCTGGTCCGGCGGATTCGGTGTGCCGCTCTGGGCGAAAGCGCCGCCGGCTCCGGTCAGGAGCGCAAGACTGGCCACAAGGCCGGTTACGGCAAGATGACGCAAAGCAGTGTTCTTCAACTCAAGCAGCCGTCGACGCATGTATTCCCCGATAATGTTCCTGCCCCCGCGGGATCATCCTAACGGCTCGCGTGATGCCGTCCAAATAGGTCTCCAGTGCGGCGGAGACTCTGGCGGAGTCAGATGACTGGAATTTGGTATTTTGTCCAGCAAACTCACAACTTTATCGATCCAGTGCGAAACTGCCGCAGGACAACCATGGTATTGACCTAATCCTACTCTTGGCAGACGGGCCGTGACCGGCTAATTCGACGGTCCCCCGGAGGATGGAACCGATTTCGCTTCGTACGCCGTTGGCGCTTCTCCTGATCTCGCTCGCCGTGATTGCTTCAGTGTGGTGGTGGCTCGCTACGCCGATTACGCTCGCGCGTGCGCCGATCGATCCTGCCGCAAAACTGCAATGCGTGTCCTACACGCCGTTCCGCGGCGCCCAGACGCCGCTCGATCCCACCACCCAGATTCCGGTCGAGCAGATCGAGCAGGACCTTGCCGATCTCGCCAAGGTCACCGACTGCGTGCGCACATATTCGATCGAGAACGGCCTCGACCAGGTGCCCGGCGTCGCGGCCAAGGTCGGACTGAAGGTGATGCAGGGCATCTGGCTCAGCAGCAACCGCTTCAAGAACCTGCAGCAGATCGCGATCGCGGTGCGGCTCGCCAAGGAATATCCCGGCGTCGTCACCTCGCTGATCGTCGGCAATGAAGTGCTGCTGCGCGGCGAGATGACAGCCGCCGATCTTGCCGGCAACATCCGCGCGGTGAAGGCTTCGGCCGGCAATATCCCGGTCACCTATGCCGACGTCTGGGAATACTGGGTGAAGAACCGCGAGATCTATGACGCGGTCGATTTCGTCACCATTCACATCCTGCCGTATTGGGAAGACATCCCGATCAAGGCCAAGTACGCCGCAGCGCATGTCGACGATATCCGCAAGCGGATGGCGGTGACGTTCCCGGGCAAGGAGATCCTGATCGGCGAGACCGGCTGGCCGAGCCAGGGCCGGATGCGGGAGGGCGCATTGCCGTCGCGCACCAACCAGGCGCGGGTGGTGTCCGAGATCCTCGACCTCGCCAAGCGCGAGGGATTCCGCGTCAACCTGATCGAGGCCTATGACCAGCCCTGGAAGCGCAAGCTCGAGGGCACGGTCGGCGGCAATTGGGGCCTGTTCGATTCGGTGAAGCGGCAGGTGAAGTATCCGCCCGGCGTTGCGATCACCAACTATCCGGAGTGGAAGCTGCAGATGGCGGGCGGCATGGCGCTGTCCATCGCAACATTCCTGGTGGCCTGGCTGACATTGCGCCGCCGGCCCTGGACGCCGCGGCCGTCGGCCTGGATCGCGGTCGCCATTTCGGCGACGACGGCGGGGACGCTGCTCGGGATCGCCGGCGACAAGATGTACTACGAGAGCTACGGCACCAGTGGCTTCCTGCATTGGGGCGTGCTGCTCGCGGCCGCGATCATCGCGCCCTTGCTGACGGCGCATGCGCTGATCGCCGGACGCTCGCTGCCGACCTTCCTGGAACTGATCGGACCGCGCGACTATCGCGGCAAGGGCGCGATCGGCGCGCTGCTGGCGATCGTGCTGGCCATCACCACGGTCATCGCCGCCGAGACCGCGCTCGGCTTCGCCTTCGATCCGCGTTATCGCGACTTCCCGTATGCCTCGCTGACCATGGCGGTGGTGCCGTTCGCACTGCTGACCATGCTCAACCGCCCCAAGGAAGGCATCCGGCCGCTCGCCGAATCCGTGTTCGCCGGCGTGCTCGCGATCGCCGCCCTCTACACGATCTACAACGAGGGCACGATCAACTGGCAGTCGGACTGGACTTGCGTGATGTATCTCTTGCTATCAGCTACGCTGTGGCGGGCGCGGGTCGCGCAAAACCCAGGATGAACAGCCCGATCGCAAGCCCGGACAACACGACGTTGTAGAGCACGATCCCGAGCCCGGCGGCGATCAGCCCGCCGGTGAGCAGCACGATCGAGGGCCGCATCAGGTTCAGCAGCGCAATCACCAGCGCGGCGATGCCGAACACCGAGTTCTTGAACAGCACGGTCGAGAGCGCGCGCGCCTTGCACAGCATGGTCTGCGTGCCGGCGTCGCAGGCCAGCGCGACGGGCGAGAACTCGATCGCCAGATAGCGCACGTAGAACGCGTAACCGACGGTGACGAAGCCGACGACCATCAGGAACTGGACCTGATAGGGGGAGAGGCGGAACGGAGGTTTTGTCATCGCGGCACTATGGTCGGGAACGGGGGCTGGGACAAGCTCGGTCGAAGCAGCGAAATCGGTTGAGAATTTGGCCGCAATCCTTTGCCGCACATGATTATTGGCTGTTTCGCCGGAACATCGACGAGATTGTCGCAGGCTCCGGCTTCTTTTCCTCCGCAACCGGTTGCGGCGGCGGGGCGAGGGTGGTGCGCTTCGGCGCCAACCGCCGGTGCGGCTGCGGCGGCCTGATGCCGGCGGGCGGCTCGTTCAGGGCCAGCCGCTGGCCGTCATAGATCGCCGTCTCGCAGGTCCGTTGCACCAGGCTGAGGCCGGCGCAGATCCGGGCGGCGGTCCCCGCGTCGTTCAGTGGTCCGGCGACCAGGCGCAACTGCATGCCGAGCCCGTTGCTGTTTTCCTTGATCACGATGATCGGCCGCAGCGCGGCCAGCGGCGCGTTGGCCTTCGCCTTCAACAGGCCGCGCCACAGCGCGCGCAGTCCATTGACCGAGTTTGCCGTGCCGAGATCGACGCCGAACTCGGTGCGGTGGATTTGCGCCTTCGGCGCGTCGTCTTCGACGTCGGAGTCCGGATCCGGCGTGATCACTAGCGGCGGGATCGGCGCGGCGCTGACGTCATTGGCGGTCGGCGGCTTGACCGTTTCGACCGTCTTGTTCGCCGCGGCATCGAGCGATGCCAGCAGCGGCTTCTCGGCAGGCGGCTTGTCGGCGACCGGTGCGGAAGCCGCCGCTGACGCGGGAGCTTTTGCATCCTCGGCACTGGCTACGGCGGCCGCGGCGCTCATCGGACTGGCAACGGATGGGATGTTGGGAGAAGCCGGCGGCGGATTGTCGACTGCCGGCGGCTTCTCCGCGGCAGCCTGTTGCCTGGTCGTAGCCGGCGTCGGCTTCTTCTCGGCCACCACGGGCTTTTCGGCCACGGCTGCCGGCTTCTCGATCGGTGCCGAGACCTTGCTGTCGGGGGATGCCGGCGCCTTGTCGGCCGCGACCGGTTTGTCCGATGCGGCGGGCGGCGTGGTTGCGACAGCGGCGACGGCGGGTGCCGCAGGCGCCGCATTGGCCGAGGCCACGTCGGGCGACGCGGCCGATTTTGCTGGCGTCGGCACGAGTGCCGCCGGCTGCTTGCCGATCGTGCCGGTCACGGAGTCGAGCCCCTGTTCCAGCGTGGTGACGCGCGAATAGAGCCGGTCGCGGTCACCGTTGAGCGTATCGATCGCGGAAGCGAGCCGGCGCGTCTCGTTATGGCTTTCCTTCGCCAGCGTCTGCAGTTGCTGGGCCTGTCGTGCGATGTCTGATGCGGCGACCAGGTCGCGCCGCATTGTCAGGGCCGACTGGTTCGCCATCACGGCGACGACGACGGCGCCGACCGCAGCCACGCCCCACGAGCCGAGCCGCCACAGCATGCGGCGATCGAAAGCATCCTCCTCGGCCAAAAAGCCGGAGGTGCTCTCGGTGTCGAAATCCGCCAGATTGTCGCGATCTTTGGCCAAAGCCCGCTTGGCCCTCCTCAAGGCCCGCCGAATCACGAGGCAAAGATTAACAGGAAATGGACCGGGAACTTGAATCCGGAGGACCATGAGGCGAAACGGTTTCTTCTGCCGGGGAAAACAATTAAAGACGGCCTCCAAGAAGGCTTTGAACGTAGGCTGTGAACGTAAGCTTGGCGCGGCGAACTTCGCGCGATATCGGGGATTTTCGAATGACTGCGCGAACCAGCCTGACAGTGGTGCTTGCGGCCGGCGAGGGCACGCGGATGCGCTCGTCGCTGCCGAAGGTGCTGCACCCCGTCGCCGGGCAGGCGCTGCTGGCGCATGTGCTCAATGCCGCCGCCAGCGGCGAGGGATCGCAACTCGCGGTCGTGATCGGCCCCGACCACGAGGCGGTCGCCGCCGAGGCTCGCCGGGTGCGGCCCGACGCCAAGGCCTTCGTGCAGCGCGAGCGGCTCGGCACCGCGCACGCGGTGCTGGCCGCGCGCGAGGCGATCGCAGGCGGTGCCGACGATCTGCTGGTCGCGTTTGGCGACACGCCGCTGATCTCGGCCGAGACGTTTGCGCGGATGCGCGCGCCGCTGCGTGACGGCGCCGCGCTCGCGGTGCTCGGCTTCCATGCCGCCGATCCAACGGGCTACGGCCGGCTGGTGGTCGAGAACGGCAGACTGGTTGCGATCCGCGAGCAGGCCGACGCGAGCCCCGAGGAGCGCAAGATCGCGCTGTGCAATGCCGGCGTGATGGCGTTCGCCGGCAAGACGGCGCTCGCGATCATCGAGAAGATCGGCAACGCCAACGCCAAGGGCGAATATTATCTGACGGACGCCGTCGGCATCGTCAGGGACATGGGACTGGAGGCCGTCGTGATTGAAACCAGCGAAGACGAAGTGCGCGGCATCAACACCAAGGCGCAGCTCGCCGAGGCCGAAGCCGTGATGCAGGCGCGGCTGCGCAAGGCCGCGCTCGAGGCCGGCGTGACCCTGATCGCGCCGGACACCGTCCATCTCGCAGCCGACACCAAATTCGGCAAGGACGTCGTGATCGAGCCGTTCGTGGTGATCGGACCGGGCGTCTCGATCGACGACGGCGCCGTGATCCATTCGTTCTCGCACATCGTCGAAGCCAGCATCGGCAAGAAGGTGTCGGTCGGTCCCTATGCGCGGCTGCGGCCCGGCACCTCGCTCGGCGACGGCGCGCGGATCGGCAATTTCGTCGAGACCAAGGCCGCCGTGCTCGAGGCCGGCGTCAAGGTCAACCATCTCTCCTATGTCGGCGACGCCCATGTCGGCGCCAATTCCAACCTCGGCGCCGGCACCATCACCTGCAACTATGACGGTTTCCTCAAGCACAAGACGCTGATCGGCGAGGGCGCCTTCGTCGGCACCAATTCGTCGCTGGTCGCGCCGGTCACGATCGGCAAGGGCGCCTATATCGGCTCGGGCTCCGTCATCACCAAGGACGTCCCCGACGATGCGATGGCGCTCGAGCGCAGCGAACAGTCGATCCGCGAAGGCGGCGCAGCGCGCTACCGCGCGGCGAAGCTGAAGGCGAAGGCGGCGAAGGGGAAGTGATCAGCGTATCCGAACCCGGATGTCATCACCCGCGAATGCGCGACATCTCGTGCGTCCTGAAATGAAAGAGGCCGCCATGAGGCGGCCTCTTTCGGACCTGCTTAGTATGAAGCCTGCCCTCCGTTGCGCGAACCAATAACATTATGTCTGGCCAGACATTCGCAACGTGGTCGAAATGGTGCCCGAGCTTGCTTGACGCTGTCTTTGATGGACATCAAACGCTCAGAGCAGGCCACCATTAGCCTTCCGGCGCATCTGCTCGCACGAGCCCTGGACAAACTTTGCCAGCCATTCGAAGTTGATGAGCAGGCTTTCCGCCACTCGGCGTTCTACCGACCCTGGCTCTAACGCGTCTGCCAATCGACGTTGACGTTCTGCGCGATCGCGGCAGGCCACGGCCCTGCTTTCGACGAACTGGAGCTCCTCCTGTGCGTCGCCTAGCTTTTTCTCTTCCTCGATCAGTATTCGGGTGACCGTCGCTCTCGTTTCGTCCGATGTGTCGTGGGCCTTCAGAAGGTCCAGACAGTGGTCGATGTTCGCACGCGCGATGAAAGTATCCATGGACGTAATCCCCACTAGCTTCCCGTCCAAGTGTGAATCCTGCTCCGGCTTTGTGACAACGGCGAGTCAATTTAGCGGGAAAGTTGCACCGTGGAACTACGGATCGGGCTGCGGGCTCGCTCGCGCAACACATGCAGTTTGTGCCAGTTGGTCATGCGGAGCCGGGTTGATCTCGCTCAAGTTGCTCGGCGGTAGGTGGGCTAAGCAATGAAGGCGTAGTCCCCCCTATGCGAACAATGCCCCCGGAAGGCCGCTGGCGCTCCAAGGCCAGCGGCTTTTTCCCTTGGGTCGGCGCCTAGACGGCCTGCTGCCGTCGGCCGCCTAGACCAGTATTGGCGCTGATCAGATAGCATCGCCCTGCGTCGGTGAATTGCATGTCCTGATCATCTTGACGGTGAAGCTGTCGGCCCGCTTGTTCTCGATGCAGAGGTGTCATTCTTCCTGGATGGCCGGTTCGGTGGCGAGTACTGGCTTGAAAGCGAACCACGTTCCAAGCTCGTCAAAAGCGCGCTTCAGGCCGAGCTTGGTGCAGGACGGCACCGACGCCGCCGGGTTCAGAAACGCAACGACGGCCGGATCATCGTCGGCAATCTCTTCAAGCACGCGATCAGGCTGCTTGCAGCCGAACCATCCGACGATCGCGCCCGCGCCGTCAGGTTCTGCAAATCCCATATCGATCAGCCCTCCATTGGATCGAACCAGTCGCGCTAGCAATGCGAAGCGTCGATGAGTTATTCGCCCGGCAACGACGTTCGCATTCACGTCGGTCTACCAGAGGCGCAGGGAAGCCGGGGGCCGATCGCGCGTCCTTGTTGCCAATGCGCGAATGTCTGACTACGCTTTACCCAAGGTAGCCCTCAAGCGCTCGTTCGATCGGCCGGACGCTCATGCCCAAATTCCTCCGCATCGGAGTCCACCAGCGAACGTGTCCGGATACACGTCGAAGGCGTGGTGCATTCGGCGCGCCGGCACGACGATTTTCTTGAAATGGGGCGCCGTCGAGGTTCAGGGCGCTGGAACCGGGCGAAAGGTCTACTGGACGTTCCCACCGCAGGAAAAAACCATTCGTTGCCGCACGGTGCAGCGCGCCCAGGACTACACCAAGGCGGCCGTCGCGCGGCGGCGCAGCCATAGCTACGAACCGCTGGCGGGAAATATCGCCAACCGGCGCCGGACCGCCGATCGAGGCTCGGAGCTCAAGCAGGCGCTCGCCACGATCCTGTTCGTCGATATCGTCCGGTCCACTGAAAAGGCCGCGCGGCTCGGCGATTCGCGTTGGGCGACGGTGATGAATCATTATTACGCCGCCGTTCGTCGCGAGCTGAAGGCCTTGCGCGGCAAGGAGGTCGTGACGACGGGTGACGGCGTGCTGGCAACGTTCGGCAAGCCTGCGGCCGGGATCCGCTGCGCGACCGCGATCCGCGAGGCCGTGCGCACGCTGGGGCTCGAGATCAGGATTGGGCTGCACGCGGGCGAGTACAAGGTGAGCGGAGCCGAGGTCATCGGTCTCGCGTTTCACATCGGCGCGCGCGTCGCCGCGAAAGCTCGTGCCGGCGAGGTTCTGGTCTCGAGCGCGGTCAAGGACCTGATGCTGGAGTCCGAAGTCGTCTTCAAGGATCGCGGCACACATCAGCTCAAGGGCGTGCCGGCGCGCTGGCGGCTGTACCGGGTCGAGCATTAGGCTGCCGGTGCTACGTGAGGTCCCGGAATCCATCTCACCCCTTGTTCTGAGGCCTGTGGATGCCGGACTCGACGCTAACGCGTCGCCCACAGGTGCGCGATTGCACACCGGGGAATGACGAGCGGGTTATCTACCGCGCGCCGAGGATACGCTGCCACAGCGTGCCGCCGACGACCTTCCAGCCGAGATAGAAATACGCAACGATCAGCGCGAACAGCAGCAGCGCGGGAGCGCCGGTCAGGTTGAAACCGTCCTTGGTGGTCTGGCCGGTGGCGGCCCCGATCGCATAGCCGCCGCCGAAGAACACGGTGATGAAATCGAGGAAGCCGGCAAGGCCGCGGCGCCAGAACGGTTTTGCGAGTGGCGGGGGCTGATCGTTCGACATCGCAAGGCTCCGCTGCCTACCACTTGAGAATGACCGACACCGCCGATCAGGTGAAGGCGACCTCGATCCGGTTGTCGGCCTTTCCAGTGATCCGGCACGCTCGCGACAGCGCGTCGGCGGCGATTGCGAGCTTGAACTGGTCGGGAATCCCGGAGGTCGACAGCACCTCGATCGTTGCGGTGTCGCGCGACAGGCCGCGCACCGTGCAGTCGATCGTGGAATGGCCGGCATTGAAGCTGATCGTGCCGGCCTTGAACACGCGCCGCGCGGTCGGCGCAATCGACGGTGCGCGGTCGACCCAGGCCAGCGCCTGGTTGCGGCCGGCCTGCTTGGCGCCGTACATCGCAAGGTCGGCGTTGCGCAGCATGTCGTCAAAGCAATTGCCCGGCGAGAGCACCGCGCCGCCGAGGCTGCAGGTGACGCCGATGGTGCCGGCCGGTGTCTCGATCCGTGTCGCCGCAACGGCGGCACGCACCTTCTCCAGCACGCCCATCGCTTGCTCGAGTTTGGTGTGCGGCAACAGGATGCCGAACTCCTCGCCGCCGAGCCGGCCGATCAAATCGGAGCCGCGCAGCGCGCAGCGTGCGGCCTCCGCCACCGCCGCCAGCACCATGTCGCCGACCGCATGCCCGTAGGTGTCGTTGACCCGCTTGAAGTGATCGACATCGAGCACCGCGCAGGCGAGCGGGCTGATATGCCGCGTCGCCAGCGCAGTCAGCCGTTCGCCTTCGCCGCGGAAGGCGCGCCGCGACGAGCAGCCGGTGAGGGCGTCCTGCATGGACAGGTTCCGCAGCTTCAATTCATCGACGGCGATCGCGGCCAGGTCGACCAGCATGCTGGTCTCCTCGGCGCCGAAGTCATCGCGAGGGCGTGTGTCGATGGCGCACAGGCTTCCGATCACGGTGCCGGACACCTTGAGCTGTGCGCCGGCATAGAAGCGCACGAACGGCGCCCCGCGGACGAAGATGTTGTCCGCGAAGCGGGCGTCGCGCAGCATGTCGGGGACGACCAGCGGCTCATCCAGCGTGATGGTCACATTGCACGGCGCGGGCCGCCGGTCGGTTTCGCGCAGGTCCAGTCCGTCGGAGGCCTTGAACCATTGCCGGTGGCCGTCGATGAAGGTCAGCGTCGACATCGGCACGCGGAACATCTTGCGGCATAGCGAGGTCAGGCGGTCAAAGGCCAGTTCACGCGGCGTGTCGAGGACGTCGAGTTCCGCGAGCTTATCGAGGCGACGTGCCTCGCGATCATGCGCAGTATCCATCGGGGTACCTCCGGCGGCGGCACCCTCGCCGAAAGGCGTTAATGCTGCGTTGACGCGGTTAACGGCGTTTGCCCGCGGCGGTTTCATCGCCTTTAGGTGGCGGTGGTGCAAAACGCACCATGCGCAAACATGCCGCGACTGTTCTGACCGGAATCTTTTGCAGCCTGGTGACGTATTTTAGCGCCGCGCGTCTCTACCAATGGGCAGAGACCGGACAGCTGGTGGTGCTGGCCCGGAAGACATCCGATCAACCGGAGTTCATGTCCTGGGGCGACGATCGGGTCAGCTTCGTGCTGCTGTTCGCGCTCCATCTGTTTTTCCTCAAGACCGGACTGCACGGCATGCTCGTCACGTGCCGCGACGTTTGGTTGCGTGGTCGGGGTTGGGAACCGTGAGCGAATATCTAATCCAGGCATTGATCGAAGCGATCTTCACAAAGACCGGTCGCGGGCTGTGGGGCCTCGTCGGCGTGCCGCCGTACGAGATCGTGGCGATGATCAGCGGAATGATATTCTGGGGCCTCGTGGCCATATTCGCCTACGCCAGGATGCATGGGTAGAGCCAAGCTGGGCCGCCGACGGCAGTGCCGCCGACGCACTCTTGCCAAATTAGTTAGCCCCGATTAACCAGCCTTTCGCATCAACCTTGCCGCTTAAGACTGTCGCAATCGGCAATAATTATTGAGTATCTTGCGACCGGCGATTCCCGTTAAGGGACCGTGTCGCCGCTTTGGCAAATTTTCGGCGATTTTTGGGGACATTGAACCGCATGTGCGGCATCGTCGGCATTCTTGGACGCGCTCCGGTCGCGGAGCAACTGGTGGATTCGCTGAAGCGGCTCGAATATCGCGGCTATGATTCCGCCGGTGTCGCGACGCTTGAGAACGGCGTCCTGGCGCGGCGCCGCGCCGAGGGCAAGCTGAAGAATCTGGAAACCCGGCTGGAGGCCAAGCCGCTCGGCGGCCACACCGGCATCGGCCATACCCGCTGGGCCACCCACGGCAGGCCGACCGAGAACAACGCGCATCCGCACGCCACCGAACGCGTCGCCGTCGTGCATAACGGCATCATCGAGAATTTCCGCGAGCTGCGCGAGCACCTCGAAGCCAAGGGTGCGAAGTTCGCGACCGAGACCGACACCGAGGTCGTGGTGCATCTGGTCGACAATCTGCTCAAGGGCGGCGTCGCGCCGGTCGAGGCGGTGAGGGCGGTGCTGTCGCAGCTGCGCGGCGCGTTCGCGCTCGGCTTCATCTTCGCCGGCGAGGACGATTTGATGATCGGCGCCCGCAACGGCCCGCCGCTCGCGGTCGGCCACGGCGAGGGCGAGATGTATCTCGGCTCGGATGCGATCGCGCTCGGGCCGTTCACCGACACGATCAGCTATCTCGAGGACGGCGACTGGGTGGTGCTGAACCGCAAGGGCGCGACGATCTTCGACAAGGACAACGCCATCGTCCATCGCGAGGCGATCAAGCACACGACCGCGACGGCGCTGGTCGACAAGGCGAACTATCGCCACTTCATGGCGAAGGAAATCCACGAGCAGCCGGAAGTGGTCGGGCATACGCTCGCGCGCTATGTCGACATGGCGACCGAGCGCGTCACCATGCCGGTCAAGCTGCCGTTCGACTTCAAGGACATCCAGCGTATCTCGATCACCGCCTGCGGCACCGCGAGCTATGCCGGCTTCGTCGCGAAATACTGGCTGGAGCGGCTGGCGCGGCTGCCGGTCGAGCTCGATGTCGCCTCGGAGTTCCGCTACCGCGAGGCGCCGCTGCGCAAGGGCGATCTCGCGATCTTCATCTCGCAGTCCGGCGAGACCGCCGACACGCTGGCGGCGCTGCGCTACGCCAAGGCGCAGGGCGCGCACACGCTGTCGGTCGTCAACGTGCCGACCTCCACGATCGCGCGCGAGAGCGAGACCGTATTGCAGACGCTGGCCGGTCCCGAGATCGGCGTCGCCTCGACCAAGGCGTTCACCTGCCAGCTGATGGTGCTGGCCTCGCTCGCGGTTGCCGCCGGCAAGGCCCGCGGCGAGCTGTCCGATGCCGACGAGACCAAGCTGGTGCACGGCCTTGTCGAGATCCCGCGGCTGATGTCGGAAGCGCTGACCACCGAGCCGCAGATCGAGAAGTTGGCGCGCGAGATCTCGAAGTCGCGCGACGTGCTCTATCTCGGCCGCGGCACCAGCTATCCGCTGGCGCTGGAAGGCGCGCTGAAGCTGAAGGAAATCTCCTACATCCACGCCGAGGGCTACGCCGCCGGCGAGCTCAAGCACGGCCCGATCGCGTTGATCGACGAGCACATGCCGGTGGTGGTGATCGCCCCCTACGACAAGGTGTTCGAGAAGACCGTCTCCAACATGCAGGAAGTCGCCGCCCGCGGCGGCAAGATCATCCTGATGACCGACGCCAAGGGCGCCGCGGAGGCCACCATCCAGTCGCTGGTCACGATCGTGATGCCGGACATGGGGGCGACCTTCGCGCCGATGGTCTATGCGGTACCGGTGCAGCTACTCGCCTATCACACTGCCGTCGTGATGGGCACCGATGTCGATCAGCCCCGGAATCTGGCCAAATCGGTCACGGTCGAATAGCCGCAAGGGGGCCCGTCACGCGGCCCCTTCAAAAATCCGCTGGAATGGCTTAGCTGGGTGGTGGACTACGGCCGCTTCGACGACCCTGGAACCGCAATGACCTCCGATCAAGTGCCTCCTGACCCGTCTGGCGAATTGCATCCGGACCATCCGCGCGGGCTGATGGCGCGTTTCCGCAACTATTTCCTGACCGGCCTCGTGGTTGCCGGGCCGGTGGCGATCACCCTGTATTTGACCTGGTGGTTCGTGAACTGGGTCGACAACCTGGTCCGCCCGTTCGTGCCGACCGCCTACCGGCCGGAGACCTATCTGCCGTTCGGGCTGCCCGGTTCCGGCCTGATCGTCGCAGTCATCGCGCTGACGCTGCTCGGCTTCCTCACCGCCAACCTGATCGGGCGCACCCTGGTCGATCTCGGCGAGCGGCTGCTCGGGCGGATTCCTGCGGTGCGTGCGATCTATCGCGGCCTGAAGCAGGTGTTCGAGACGCTGTTCTCCGGCAACGGCTCGAGCTTCCGCCGCGTCGGGCTGGTCGAGTTTCCCTCGCCCGGGATGTGGTCGATCGTGCTGATCTCGCAGGCGCCGAGCGCCGAGCTCGCCGCCAGCTTCCCCGGAGGCGAGGAGCATATCTCGGTGTTCCTGCCGTGCGCGCCGAACCCGACCACCGGCTTCTTCTTCTATGTGCCGAAGAGCAAAATCATCGAGATCGAGATGAGCACCGAGGATGCCGCGACGCTGATCATGTCGGCCGGCGTGGTGCAGCCCGGCACCAACGATCAGAAGCGCGCCGCGGCGCTTGCCGGCATGGCCAATGCCGCGCGGATCGCCAACCAGGCCTCGTTGCAGCCGGCCGCGCCGGCCAAGGTCGAGGGCTGATCCTTCAGCCCGCGCCGATCAGCGGCACGGCCTCGTCGCGTTCGTAGAGGTAGAGCAGGACGCGCAGCGCTTCGCCGCGCTCGCCTTTCAGCTTCGGATTGTCCTTCATGATCCGCAGCGCCTCGTCGCGGGCCTGGGTGATGAGCTGGCCATGCACCTCGGAGCGCGCGATGCGGTAGCCGGGCAGGCCGCTCTGGCGAATGCCGAGCACGTCGCCTTCGCCGCGCAGCTTCAGATCCTCCTCGGCGATCCGGAATCCATCCGTGGTCTCGCGGATCACTTTCAGCCGCGCCGTCGACATCTCGCCGAGCGGTTCCTTGTAGAGCAACAGGCAGGTCGAGGCCTCCGAGCCGCGGCCGATGCGGCCGCGCAGCTGATGCAGCTGCGCGAGGCCGAAGCGCTCGGCGTTCTCGATCACCATAATGGTCGCCGCCGGCACGTCGACGCCAACCTCGACCACCGTCGTTGCCACCAGGAGGCCGATTTCATGCGCGGCGAACTGCGCCATGACGCGGTCTTTCTCGGCGCCCTTCATCTGGCCATGCACCAGGCCGACGCGATCGCCGAACCGCTGCTGCAGGCTCTCGAAACGTTCGGTGGCGTTGGTGAGGTGCTCGGTGCCTTCGGCCTCGGATTCATCGACCAGCGGGCAGATCCAGTAGACCAGCTTGCCGGCGCCGAGCGCGCGGCCGACGCCGTCCATGACGTCCTCGATCCGGCTCATCGGTACCGCGCGCGTATCGATCGGCTGGCGGCCGGCGGGCTTCTCACGCAACTCCGAAACATCCATGTCGCCGAAATAGGTCAGCACCAGCGTGCGCGGGATCGGCGTCGCGCTCAGCACCAGCACGTCGACGGCCTCGCCCTTGGAAGTCAGCGCGAGGCGCTCGCGCACGCCGAAGCGATGCTGCTCGTCGACCACGGCGAGCGCCAGATCCTTGTAGACGACGTCGTCCTGAATCAGTGCGTGAGTCCCGACCAGCAGATCGATCTCGCCGGCCTCGAGCCGCGCCAGCAGCTCGCGGCGTTCCTTGCCCTTCTCGCGGCCGGTGAGGATCGCAACCCGCATGCCGGCACGCTCGGCCAGCGGCGCGATGGTTTTGATGTGCTGGCGCGCCAGGATTTCGGTCGGCGCCATCAGCGCCGCCTGCTTGCCGACCTCCGTGACGGCGGCGGCCGCCAGCAGCGCCACCACGGTCTTGCCGGAACCGACATCGCCCTGCACCAGGCGCAGCATCCGTAGCGGCTGGCGCAGATCCTCCGTGATCGCCGCGACCGCCTCGCGCTGCGACTTGGTCAGCGCATAGGGCAGGGCATCGATGATCCTGTTGCGCAGATGGCCGTCGCCGGCATTGCGCACGCCGGCAGGGCGGCGCAGCGTGGCGCGGATCAGCGCCAGCGCGAGCTGGCCGGCGAGCAGTTCGTCGAACGCAAGCCGCGACCAGAACGGACCGTCGGGCAAAATGTCGCTCAGCTCGACTGGGACATGGACGCGGGTCAGCGCCTCCCGGATCGGCGGGAAGTTGCAGCGGCGCACCACCTCGGGGCTGATCCACTCCGGCAGATCCGGCAGCTTGGCCAGCGCCTGCGCGATCGCGCGGCGGAGCGAGCCGATCGCCAGCCCCTCGGTCAGCGGATAGACCGGATCGATGCCGGAGAGTTTTGCAAAGCCCGCTTCGTCGACCACGCGATCGGGATGCACGATCTGCGGGGTGCCGTCGTACATCGCCAGCGTGCCCGAGACGTAACGCTTCTCGCCGACCGGCAGCAGCTTCTCGACATAGCCGGGCTGGGCG
Organism: Bradyrhizobium viridifuturi; assembly: GCF_001238275.1. Lineage (GTDB taxonomy): Bacteria > Pseudomonadota > Alphaproteobacteria > Rhizobiales > Xanthobacteraceae > Bradyrhizobium > Bradyrhizobium viridifuturi. The sequence continues at coordinate 56,028 of NZ_LGTB01000043.1, read as the reverse complement.
CGGAAGAAGGTCAGCACGACATCGCCGGTGTCGTCGCTGGCATAAACAAGGTAGGGCGCGCGCGAATTGCGCGGCGGCGGCGGGCGATGGCGGTCGACGGAGACCTCCAGCGTCACCATGGTTCCGACCACAGCATCCCGGATCTTCGGCCGGGCACGGCGGTCGATCACGCTCGCCGGCAGATGCAGCAGCAGATCGACCAACCGAGGCGTCTCGCTGCGGTCGAGCAGGTAGCGCAGCAGCCTGTCCTGCTTCGGGCCGACGCCCGAAAGCGTCGTGACCTGGGCAAACAGCGGATTGAGCAAAGCGGGGCGCATCGCAGCCCTTTACACACGACTCACGTCATGCGCGCAAGGAAACCCCAAAACGCAGCGAATGAGGGCTGACATCGGCCGTCGCCGTCGCTATATCAAGCCCGCCCGGCACGTCCGGGCTTTTCGCGTTGAACGGATTTTGGGACATGACGGGATCGACACGATCGAGCCAGGGGCTCGATGACCGCCGCAAGCGGCTACTGTTTCGCTGCTGGCACCGCGGCACCCGGGAGATGGACCTGATCCTCGGCCGGTTCGCAGACGCGACCATTGGCGAGCTGTCCGATCAGGAGCTCGGTGAACTCGAGCAACTGATCGAGGTTCCGGATCCCGACCTCTACGCCGCGCTGACCGGCGACAAAGTGCTGCCGGCGGAATATGCGACCTCGCTGTTTGCTCGCATCAAGGCGTTCCGGGTCGCGGATCCCAGCGCATGAAACAGCCGATGAAATCGCCGGCCGCGATGCTCGCGCCCGGCCGCGTGCTGACCATCGCCAACGTCGCCGAGGGCGCCGAAGGGCTCGTCATTTCCGATCTGGCGCGCGCCATCGCCGCGCAGCCGAAGCGGCCGGCGGTCAGCCTCGCCGTGGTCTGCCGCGACGGCGCGCGGATGCAGCAGCTCGCCCGCGCGCTGGAGTTCTTCGCGCCGGATATCGCTGTCATGCAGATCCCGGCCTGGGACTGCCAGCCCTATGACCGCGTCTCGCCGCATTCCGGCATCCTGGCGCAGCGCCTGACCGCGCTCGCCAAGCTGTCGCGGCTGACGGGCTCCGACAAGCCGCTGATCGTGCTGACCACGGTGAACGCCGTCGTGCAGCGGGTGCCGGCGCGCGACCAGGTCGCCGCCCAGGCGCTGTCGGTCGCACCCGGCAACGTGGTGCCGATGGATTCGGTCGTGGCCTGGCTGGAGCACAATGGCTACACCCGCTCCTCCACGGTGCGCGAGCCCGGCGAATACGCCGTGCGCGGCGGCATCCTCGATTTGTATCCGGCCGGCCTCGACCAGCCGGTGCGCTTCGACTTCTTCGGCGACTCGCTCGAGTCGATCCGCACCTTCGATGCCGAGACCCAGCGCACGCATCTGGACATGCGCGGGCTCGACCTGGTGCCGGTCTCCGAATTCCAGCTCACAACCGAGACCATCCGCCGTTTCCGCATGGGCTATGTCGCGGCCTTCGGCGCGCCCGAGCGCGATGACCAGCTCTATGAAGCGGTCTCCGAGGGACGCCGCCATCCCGGCATGGAGCACTGGCTGCCGCTGTTCCAGGAGCGGATGGACACGCTGTTCGATTATCTCGACGGCGCAACCATCGCGATCGAGCCGCAGGGCGAGGACGCCGCGCGCGAGCGCTTCACGCAGATTGCCGACTACTATGACGCACGGCGGGAGGCGCTGGAGCATCCGGGCAGCGGCGCGATCTACAAGCCGTTGCCGCCGGACAAGCTCTATCTGACCGAAGCCGAATGGACCAAGCTGCTCGGCGACGCGCCGCTGGCGCGGCTGACGCCGTTCGCGGTGCCCGAAGGCACGGCCGACCTGTTCGACGCCGGCGCGCGGCAGGGCCGCAATTTCGCCCCCGAGCGTGCCGACAGCAATGTCAACGTGTTCGAGGCCGTGGTCGGCCATATCGGCGCGCTGCAATCACAGCGCAAGAAGGTCATCGTCGCGCTGTGGAGCGAGGGCTCGCGCGACCGCATGGGCGCGATGCTACGCGACCACAAGCTGCTCAACACGACCAGCGTCAACACCTGGCGGATCGTGCAGGCAACGCCGCGCAACGAGACCATGCTGGCCGTGCTCGGCATGGAGTCCGGCTTCGAGACCGACGAATTTGCCGTCATCAGCGAGCAGGATATTCTCGGCGACCGCCTGGTGAGGCCGCGCAAGGCGAGCCGCAAGCTCGACAATTTCATCTCGGAGGTGACCAGCCTTACGACCGGCGATCTCGTCGTCCATGTCGAGCACGGCATCGGCCGCTTCGTCGGCCTCCAGACGCTGGAAGTGTCCGGCGCGCCGCATGACTGTCTCGAGCTGCACTATGCGGCGGAGACGAAGCTGTTTCTGCCGGTCGAGAACATCGAGCTGCTGTCGCGCTACGGCTCCGATAGCGCCAATGTCGAGCTCGATCGTCTCGGCGGCGGCGGCTGGCAGGCGCGCAAGGCCAAGCTCAAGAACCGCATCCGCGAGATCGCGGGCGAGCTGATCAAGATCGCGGCCGAGCGGCAGCTGCATGAGGCGCCGAAATTCCCGCTGCAGCCGCACGTCTACGACGAGTTCTGCGCGCGTTTCCCCTATGAGGAGACTGAGGACCAGCTGGGGGCCATCACCTCGACCCTGAAGGACCTCGAGATCGGCCGCCCGATGGACCGGCTGATCTGCGGCGACGTCGGCTTCGGCAAGACCGAGGTCGCATTGCGCGCGGCCTTCGCCGTGGCGCTCGAGGGCCGGCAGGTCGCCGTCGTGGTCCCGACTACGCTATTGGCGCGGCAGCATTCGCGCACCTTCACCGAGCGCTTCAAGGGGTTCCCGGTCAATGTCGCGCAAGCGTCGCGGCTGGTGTCGACCAAGGAGTTGAACCAGACCAAGAAGGGGCTCGCCGACGGCAGCGTCGACATCGTCGTCGGCACCCACGCGCTGCTCGGCAAGGCGATCAAGTTCAAGGACCTCGGCCTCTTGATCGTCGACGAAGAGCAGCATTTCGGCGTCAGCCACAAGGAGCGGCTGAAGCAGCTCCGTGCTCAGGTCCACGTGCTGACGCTGTCGGCGACCCCGATCCCGCGCACGCTGCAGCTGGCGCTGACCGGCGTCCGCGAGCTCTCGATCATCGCTTCGCCGCCGGTCGATCGCCTTGCGGTACGCACCTTCGTCGCGCCGCACGATCCCCTGATGATCCGCGAGGCGCTGCTGCGCGAGCGCTATCGCGGCGGGCAGGCATTCTACGTCGTGCCGCGGATCGAGGATCTCGCCGGCGTCAAGGATTTCCTCGACAAGAACGTGCCGGAGATGAAGGTCGCGGTCGCCCACGGCCAGATGCCGCCGACCGTGATCGAGGACATCATGTCGGCGTTCTACGACGGCAAATACGACATCCTGCTGTCGACCACGATCGTCGAGTCCGGTCTCGACATCCCGAATGCCAACACGCTGATCGTGCACCGCGCCGACATGTTCGGCCTCGCCCAGCTCTACCAGCTGCGCGGCCGCGTCGGCCGCTCCAAGCTGCGCGCCTATGCGCTGTTCACGCTGCCGGCGCAGCAGAAGATCACGGCGCAGGCGGAACGGCGGCTCAAGGTGCTGCAGTCACTGGAGACACTGGGCGCGGGCTTCCAGCTTGCATCGCACGACCTCGACATCCGCGGCGCCGGCAATCTCTTGGGCGAGGAGCAGTCAGGCCACATCAAGGAAGTCGGCTTCGAGCTGTACCAGTCGATGCTGGAGGAGGCGATCGTCAACCTCAAGGCCGGCGTCGCCGAGCCCGCCGCCGACCGCTGGTCGCCGCAGATCACGATCGGCATGCCGGTGTTGATCCCCGAGGATTACGTCAACGATCTCAGCGTGCGGCTGTCGCTGTATCGCCGTCTGGCCGACCTCGACACCGACGAGGACATCGATGCCTTCGCCGCCGAGATGCGTGACCGCTTCGGCGTGCTGCCGGATGAGGTGCGCTACCTGTTCAAGGTCGCGGCGATCAAGGCCTATTGCCGCCGCGCCAATGTCGGCAAGGTCGATGCCGGTCCGAAGGGCGCCGTGATCGCATTCCGCGACAACAGCTTTGCGCATCCGGAGCGGCTCGTGACCTTCATCCGCCAGCACGGCCAGGCCGCCAAGGTGCGGCCGGACATGAAGGTGGTGTTCTTCCAGGACTGGGATACGCCGGAAGAGCGGCTCGCCGGCACGACAGAGATCCTGCGCCAGCTCGCCAACCTCGCCGAGAGCAAGAAGGCGGCGTGAGACGTCGCTCGCGGCGCCAACCGGTTTGGCGCACACGCTGGCGCGACTGTGCAGAGATCACACATCGCGTGCTGATCTTGTCATGAGTGAACTGCACGATGCTGTGTGTGCGGTTCCGTGCACACGGCAGCGGTCATCTTCAAGCGCCTTTGGTTTCAACACAACGTCGTGTTGGATCGGGGTTTTGACTGACATGGGTGTTGCCGGTATGGTTTGCATCTCAAAGTCGTTCGCAGTCGGTACTAAAGGCCGCAAGCAAGCACGATGCATCAACTCCTTTGCCGGTTGCTTTTCATCGGGCTTTGCCTTGCGTTGACCATCCTGCCGATCGAGGCCTTCGCCGGCACCCGCCTGGCGCTGGTGCTTGGCAACAGCAAATACCAGGCCGTTCCCGCCCTCGATAATCCCGCCAATGACGCAGCCGATCTCGCGACGGCTTTGCGCGGCATGGGCTTCACCGTGATCGAAGCGCGTGACGGGACCCGGGACGCCATGGCTAACGCAGTACGCGATTTTTCCGCGCGGCTGAGCGGGGCCGACGTCGCGTTGTTCTTCTACGCAGGTCACGGCCTGCAGATGAACGGCGAAAACTATCTGGTCCCGGTCGACGCGAAAATCGAAACGCCGGCGGATGTGCGCTTCAACACCGTGAACCTGACCGACATCCAGCAGGAGATGGAAGGGACGGGGCGGGCCAACATCATCGTCCTCGACGCTTGCCGCAACAATCCCTTTCTCGACAAGCTCGCGCGCGGCAGTCGCGCGGCGCCCAGTCGCGGGCTCGGCCGCGTCGATGCCAGCGGGCAGGGCTCGCTGATCGTCTATTCGACGCAGCCGAACAACGTCGCGCTCGACGGTGCCGGGCGAAATTCGCCATTCACCGCTGCGCTCCTGAAGCATATCGCGACACCCGGCATCGAAGTGCGCCAGATGCTGTCCAGGGTTCGCGGCGACGTGCTCGCGGCAACTGATCAGAAGCAGACGCCCTGGGACAGTTCCTCCCTGGTCGGCGACGTCTATCTGGCGGGAGCGCCGTCTCCGGTCACCACAGCCTCGCCGACTTCCACTCCGGCGCAACCGGCTCCTTCAGCCCTATCGGCGGCAGGCGATGTGGCGCAAGCGACCGCCGGCGCAGCGCCGGTGACGCCACAAGCCGACGCGCAGCGCGTCGCAGCCCAGACACCGCCGCTTGCCGCCGGCGGCCCTGATGGCGACTGCGAGCGCGCGGCCGCACCGGCGCCGCCATTCGCCAGCCCTGAGCAATTGAGAATCGACAACACGCATGATTTCGCGGCCGCGATCCCGATCTGCGAGGCGGCGCTGCGCGCCAATCCCGATCAACCGCGGCTCGAATTTCTGCTCGGCCTCGCCTATGGCGGAACGAAAAACTATCTGGTCGCGCAGCGCTATCTGGCCAAGGCCGCGGATGCCGGCTACGCACCGGCGCAAGGCAAGCTCGGGGTCTATTTCGCGACCGGGCGCGGGGTCGTCAAAGACATGCCGCGCGCTTTCGAGCTGTTCAGCAAGGCGGCCGCAGCGGGAGAGCCGGGCGCGATCAGCAATCTCGGCGCAATGTATTCCAATGGCAATTTCGTCAAGAAGGACGAGGCGAGGGCGCTCGAGCTCTATCAGAAGGCAATCGAGGCGGGTGATCCTTTCGCGCTCGCCCAGACCGGCTTGATGTACTTCTACGGCAAGGGAACGCCGCGCGACTACGGCACGGCCGCGCAATATTTTCAGCAGGCGGCCGATCTCAACGACGGATTTTCTCTCAAATACCTCGCCGTCATGCAGGAGCGGGGATTGCTCGGCGCGCCCGATGCCGCCAAGGCCGCCGAGTTGCGGCGCCGGGCTGTCCAGGTCGATCCGGGCAGCCAGGATCCAAACGTGCCAAAGCAGCTGAATGCGAGCGGGCCGCGACGCGCGTCTGGCGTCCATCACGTGCGCAGGATCTACTACTACCGCTTCGTCGGCTGCAGATGGGCCTGGTGCTGAAGATCGAAACGATCTTCACTTCGCGGATTGGTCTCAGAGTGGAACCGAAGATCCCAGGAGGGCGCGACGGTTCCACAGTGTGAACAACGGGCAGGGAACTTTGAACTTTAAGCCAACTGGATCTTGACGGCTTTTCGACGAATCGTAAGCTGATCGTGTTTTTTATTCAGACCGGCTTTTATATTTTGGATGACGTAGCATCTTGAATCTGGTTCGCGTCTCGCCAGCATTTCAACTGCTCTCCGAAGCTCAATGATCAAGAGTTCGCGCCAAGTGGATTGGCGCGGGCGTGCGGGCTTTTTTCCGCTGCCGGCACGCCGCCGGCCAAGCTCGGCAGCGGGCCAACGGCCGGGCTGGGTTCGACGGGAACGCTGAAGCTCGATAATTCGGCGAGCTTCAACGGCACCGTCGCCGGGATGACGGGTTCGGACGCGATCGATTTCGCGAATATCAGTTTTGCGAACGTTCAAACGCCGAGCTTCAGCGGAACCAGCACGAACGGAACGCTCACGGTGACGGACGGCACCGTCACGGCGAGCATTGCACTGCTGGGCAACTACATGGCCTCGACCTTCACGACCTCGAGCGACGGCCATGGCGGTACCCTGGTTGTCGATCCGCCGGCGACGCAGGTCAGCCAGCTGGCGCAACCGCAGCACGCGTGAGGGCGCGAAGGACAGGCATGCGAAGCCGCCCAGATAAGGCGGCTTCGCCGGCCGGCGATACCTGCGCAGCGATCGCAACAACAGATAGGCGCTAAAGAGCTTGTTACGACGCCGCGCGCTCCGGTGCTGCGAACAGGCGTCCCAGCAGCGACTGGGCGGAATCGGTCGGCAGCAGCGTGGCAACGCTGACGGCCGGCTCGGCCCTGACGTCGCGGCGGCCGTTCTGGGTGTGGCGCATCACGCTCGCGAGGCGCCGCGTGATCGCCTGCGCGTTGCGCAGGTCGGTGCCGGCGAACGCCACGACCAGCGAGCGGTCGTCATAGACAGCGCCAAAATCGGCCTGCCGCATCAGCCGGCTGATGATCCGCGCGCCGTCGAATTGCGCACGCGGTTGCGCGTTGTCGAAGGTGAAGCGGGCCACCGAGATCGCGCCGCCGCGCTCGGCGGTGTGATAGATGGCGGTCGCGAAGTCGCGCTCGAACGCGGCCTTGGTGAGCAGGCCGGTGCGGGGATCGATCAGGCCCTTGGCGTCGATCGCCTTGAGCATGCGGCCGAGCCGCGCCTCGAAGGCATGCTGCCGGATCATCGGCAGCGCCATGTCGGCGACGCGGGTCGGCCCGGCCGTGACGATCTCCAGATTGGGCAGCTCGTAGCGCGGCGTGAGCTCGCCGGATGCGACGATCACGGGCAATGGACGGAAGCGAACGTCCTCGGTCAGCACCGTCAGGAACGCATCCATCACACGCGGCGTGAAGCCCTCGGCCAGCACGATGCCGTCGATGTCGCGGTTGGAGAGATGTTTTGCAGCCGCCTCGATGCTGAGCGCGCCAACCACGCCGGCGCGTTCGCCGAGCGCAACCGACAGCGCCGGATAGGCGCCGCCACGGCCGATCAGGAGCGCCGTGGCCTCTCCGACCGGATCGATATCGGACATTGCGATCGGCGCCGGCGGCACCAGGCGGCGCATCACGGTCGCATGCAGCGCGCGAACGCGTAGGGATGCGTTGAGCCGGGCGACCAGGCGATCCGGCATGCCCTTGTGCTGGAAGAACGCGATCACGGTATCGGGCAGGGTGGTCGCGGGATCGACCGCGATCAGCGGCAGATAGGGCGCGCGGGCGGCGGCGCGCTTGGCAAGGCCCGACAGGGTGACGAAGTCGACGCCCTCGGCGGCCGCGATGATCGCCGCCGGTTTGACCTGCTCGATGGCGCGCCCGACCTCGCTCCAGTCAGTGACGACGACCGGAAACAGCTTGGTCTCATCGAGGACCGCGGCGAACGGCGGCTTTGCCGACGCCGAGACGATGAGAACCGGACCTTGTTGAGACATTCGAACGCTCGAAACCAATGCTTAAGAACAGCAACGGCTGCGATGCTAGTTGGCATGGCTTAATGCGGCGTCAACACAATGCTAAGACTAACGCAATGATAAGATTTTAGGGCGTCCCGGTGCCGCTACGGTCGCGAAACGCCTCGACCATCAACGGGTTAAGCCCAAGTTCTGTGAGGGCGTCGCGGGCCCGGGCATTGTCCTGGGCCCGCCCGGCGAGCCGGTGGCCGCTGAGGCGGTCCGGCAATGCCGTCAACAATGCGCCCTGGCCGAGCCGGCGCGACCATTCCTGCAGTTCCTGGGCAAGGAAACGGTAGCCGCCGACCGTCATGACCCCCGACGGCGGGGCGGTGATGTTGACGGCGCCGGTCACGCGGTCGAGCCGCGCGGCGTATTCGGTGTCGACGTAATCGCGCGGCGGCGGCGCGATCAGGCTGTCGCCCGGAGGTGGCGGCGGCGCATAGGCGGCGACCGGCACCATCGGGCCGCGCAGGCCGAGCGTGCCTTTCGGGGTCAGCAGGATCTCGCCGGCGATCGATGCGCCGGGCGCCTCGCGCGGCGCGCTGTGCGGACCCGGCTTGATCGGCGCCGGCGATCCGTCCTCGGCGCTGCGGCGGGCGCCGAACAGCCCGGCCTCGCCGAACAGATAGACGTCGGTCATGGTCACCCGCCGCGAGGTCCAGTGCGCACTGGAGGCAACCTGCTCCGGCGTGCGCCACAGGCCGATCACATTGCGCAGGGTGGGCAGCCGCTCCGACAGGCCTTGCTCGTCGAGCTTTAGCGCGAGTTGCGCCGGCGCGATCAGCGTGTCGCAGCCGTGATCTTTGAACTGGGCTTCAAACGTCTCCTCGTCGAACGGGTGATGCATGACAAGCGTTCCGCCTGACAGCAGCCAGGTCACCAGCGACGCACAGATGCCCGCAAACGACATCGGCGCGAACGCCGACATGATGGTGGCGCCTTGTGGCAGGTCGCTCTCCAGCGACATCGCGAGCCCGCCTGCGATCAGGCCGAAATGTGCGCGCGGCACCGGACGAAAGCCGTCGCTGGTGACGTCGAACGAGATCAGCGCCGGCTTGCGGCCATCCTCGATCATGCGACGCGTGGTTCGGGAGTCCTGCAGGATCGCCTCGTCGAGCGACGACATGCCTTCAGGCAGATCGGTGCCGAAGCCGCAGACGTGGCGGATGGAGAAGGCTTCGGCCGCAGCGTTCATGGCGATGTCGGCATAGGAGACGCCGTCGATCTTGCCGCAGGTGACGATCGCCCGCGCAGCGGTGCGGTTGAGCACCGACGTCAGCTCGGCCTGCCGCCACAGCAGCGGCAACGGCACCACGACGAGGCCGACCCGGTGGGCAGCGAGGAGTGTCAGGGCGAACTCGACCGTACCGGGAAGCTGAACCGCGATCACCGTATTGGCCGGCAATCCGATCTCGACGAAATGGGCTGCAATCGCGGTGATGGCGCGGTCGGCCTGCGCGTAGGTCAGGCGCTTGCGGGTCTGTCCGGTGATGCGTTGCTTGTTGAGCGGATCGACCAGCGCCAGCGCCTCGGGCTGCCGCGCCAGCGTGCGCTTGAACAGCGTGTCGAGCGTTGGCGAGGTGATCGACTGGTTCAAGGGTTCAACGTCGGTTGCATCGCTTCGATCGGACCAGATCATACGGCGTGCGCTCGCATCATCTGGATTGCGCGCCGGGCTTCTGCCACCAAGTCTCCGGCAGGTAGCCCGTCAGCGCCGTGGTCGAAGGCCGTTCTATCCGATTCCACCGCGCGATCCATTGCTCTCCCAAGTTAAATAGGGGGATAGCGTAGAAGCCCGACGTCAGGGCCCGGTCCAGTGCCCGCACCGCCGAGACGAAGGCCGGCCGCTCCCGCGCCGCCAGCAGCGCCGCGATCATGGCGTCGATCGCGGAATCCTTGGCGCCCATGTAATTCCGGGTGCCCGGCACATCGGCGGCCTGGCTTCCCCAGTAGAACCACTGCTCGTTGCCGGGCGACAGCGACTGGTCCCAGCGGATGGGGATCATGTCGTAGTCATAAGCGACCCTGCGCTGCTCGAATTGCACCGCGTCGACCACCCGCACCGCGGCGTCGATGCCGGCGCGCTTCAGGTCACGCTGGTAGGCGAGGGCGATCCGCTCATGCTCGCGGCTCGTCACCAGGATCTCGATGCGGAGCGGCGTCCCGGTCGAACGCTGCTTCAGCACCGTGCCGTCGAGCGCGTAGCCCGCCTCGGACAACAGCGCGAGCGCATCGCGAAGGATGGTGCGGTCGCGCCCCGAGCCGTCGGTGACGGGGAGGTGATAGCGGCCTCGAGGATGTCAGGCGGAATGTGCGGCAGATAGGGCTTCAGCAGTTCGCGCTCGCGATCGTCGGCGGGGCGACCATAGGCGGACAGTTCCGAACCGGCGAAATAGCCGCCCGAGCGCGAATAGAGTCCGAAATAGTAGTTGCGGTTGATCCATTCGAAATCGAACAGCATCAGCAGGGCCTGCCGCACCCTGACGTCGGCAAATTTCGGCCGCCTGGTGTTGAACACCAGGAATTCAGACGGTTGCGGCGTGCCGATCTTGATGGCCTCGCGGATCACCTCGCCGCTCTTGGCTGCGGGGAAATCGTAGCCATCGTGCCAGCGCAGCGGCTCGGGCTCGGTCCTGAAGTCATAGAGGCCGCGCTTGAACGCCTCGAACTGGCCGTTGGCGTCGCGGTAGTAGTCGAGCCTGATCTCGTCGAAATTCCAGAGGCCCCGATTCACCGGCAAGTCGCGACCCCAGTAATCGGGATTGCGGGTGAAGGTCACGCTGGTGCCGGGCTTCACCGCCGTCACGCGATACGGGCCGGAGCCGATCGGCGGCGCCAAGGTGGTCTCCTCGAATCTGGAGACGTCGGTGGCGTGGCGCGGCAGGATTGGCATCAGGCCGAGGATCATCGGCAACTCGCGATCCGCGACGCCGCCGAAATCGAACCGCACCGTGAGCGGGTCGAGCACCTCGGTCTTTGCGACTTTCGAATAATACTGGTGATGCAGCGGACGGCCGTGATCGCGCAGCAGCTCGAGCGAGAACACCACGTCGTCGGCGGTGACCTCGTGGCCGTCGGAGAAGCGCGCCCGAGGGTCGATATGGAATGTCACATAGCTTCGGGCGTCGTCGGTCTCGACGCTGCGGGCGAGCAGGCCGTAGAGCGTGAATGGCTCGTCATTGTTCCGCACCAGCAGGCTTTCGTAGACATAGCCGCGCTCATAGGCGTAGCCCCTCAGCTGCTGCACGGCGAGGCCCCTGACAATCAAGGGGTTGAGGCTGTCGAAAGTGCCCTCCCGCGGGCTCAGGACCAGCCGGCCGCCCTTGGGGGCGTCTGGATTGGCATAGGGCAAATGGGTGAAGTCGGCCGGCAGCGCGGGTGCACCGTGCATCGCGATCGCCTGGCTCTCGGCGGCCGCCGCGGGGGCCAACGCGCCCGTCAGCAGCGCCGGGACGAATGCCAGGAAGAATGCAAAGGCGAGCCGGATGGCGGCCAGTGCGGCGCGCCCACCGTGCCCGGGAACACGTGCGTGAGGCGCCGGATTTGATTCGCGAAACGTCACGGCCGAGGTTTATCACAGGCCGCTGAAACTCGTCGTCACATAGGCGCAAATGCGCTTGTCGGCATTGATCTTTCCGCGCGCCGCTGTATTGAAGGCGTGCAATTCGAAGGCGGGAACGCCTGTCACGTATCCGCCTCAATTGACTAGGAGACAGCCGCCCAAACGGCTATGTGTCGGCGCCTGCAGCGGTTTCGGGCGCTGCCGTTCAGAAAGGGTTTTCCGCAATGAATTTCCGTATCTTGGCCGCCCCGGTCCGGCCGCATGGGCGAATTGTTGCCCTGATGGCGGCGACGGCATTCTCTGCAGCGCTCCTGGTTCCTGCCGCTCAGGCCCAGCAGCCGGCAGCGCCGGCGCCCGCGGCACCGAAGGCTGCGCCCAAGGCGGCACCCAAGGCAGCTCCGAAGGCGGCTCCGGCGGCCCCGGCGCCCGCAGCCCAGGCACCGGCCGCAGGTGCGCCGCCCGCTGCGGCTGCCGGCCAGCAGCCGCCCCAGGATCAGCAGATCCAGCTCATCTACGCCCCCTGGACCAAGTTCTGTCTGAAGGGCCAGGAAGCCAACGCCAAGCAGGTGTGCTTCACCGGCAAGGACGGCCGCATCGAGTCCGGCCAGCCGGTGATCGCCGCCGTGATCATCGAGCCGGAAGGCGAGCCGAAGAAGATCCTGCGCGTCACGCTGCCGCTCGGCATGCAGCTCGTGCACGGCACCCGCATCATCGTCGACAACAATCCGCCGCAGCAGGCGCCCTACGTGATCTGCTTCCAGAACGGCTGCATGTCCGACTATGAGGCAACGCCCGAGCTGATCGCCAACATGAAGAAGGGCCAGAACCTCGTGGTCCAGGCGATCAATTCGAACGGTGCGCCGCTGACGCTGCCGCTGCCGCTCAACACCGAATTCGCCAAGGCCTTCGACGGCCCTCCGACCGATCCGAAGGTGTTCGAGGAAAACTCGAAGAAGCTGCAGGAAGAGTTGCAGAAGCGCGCCGAAGAGCAGCGCAAGAAGCTGGAAGGCGCCGGCGCTGCTGGTGCGACGCCGGCTCCGGCCAACCCCGCAGCCAAGTAAGCGTTCAAGCGCTCACGACATCGCGAGATCATCGCAAATCAGAAGGCGCCCGCAAGGGCGCCTTCTTTGTCATGCGATACGGACTGGCTGATGGCAGCCTGCAGCGCTGGTGATTGCGCAGGTCGTGTGCGATGGTCGCGTGAGGCAAATCGATCGCGCCAAGCCGCATCACCATTGCCTTGTCCGGACAAGTCCTCGGGCGTCGAAGCACAATCATAAATCCGTCACGGGAGGCCAGGCGAAGCGCGGCAAGCGCGCCTTCGTTGCGCAACCACGCGCGTGGTCTTCCGCGGATCCTGGCCGCTGTGCCGATCGATGATGGCGCGATGCGACCGGACCTCGCCTGGGCCGCAAGCCCGTTCGCAGTCATGGAAGTCGCCAATGTCCCAGCAAGTCAGCAAGCAGCGGCGGGAACCGCTCTCCCGGCCGAAGAACGAGGCTTTGCCGCCGAGCGGCCGCGCTTCGGCCGATGCGGAGAGCCGCCTCGACCAGGACAATGTTCCCGGCGCGTTTCATCCGGGCATCATCCACCTCTCGTTGGCGATGGGCGGCTTCGCGATCGGCATCGCCGAATTCGCGACCATGAGCCTGCTGCCGTTCTTCGCCCACGACCTGCACATCAGTGAGCCCCAGGCCGGCCACGCGATCAGCGCCTATGCGCTCGGCGTCGTGGTGGGCGCGCCCGTGATCGCGGTGCTGTCGGCGCGTATGACGCGGCGGACGCTGCTGATCGCGCTGATGGGCTTCTTCGCGCTGATGAACGGCCTCTCAGGGCTCGCGCCCGACTATCACACCATGCTGGTGCTGCGCTTCCTCGCCGGGCTGCCGCACGGCGCGTATTTCGGCATCGCCATGCTGGTCGCGGCCTCGCTGGTGCCGATGGACAAGCGCACGGCGGCGGTCGGCCGCGTCCTGCTCGGCCTCACCATTGCGACGACGATCGGCGTGCCGCTCGCCAACGGGGTGGGGCAGGCGATCGGCTGGCGCTGGGCGTTTGCGATCGTCGCCGGCCTTGCGCTGCTCACCGCCATCCTGGTCCTGATGTTCGCGCCGCGGGACGTCGCCAACAGCAATGCGAGCCCGCTCCGCGAGCTGTCCGCGCTCGGGCGCAAGCATGTCTGGCTGACCTTGGCGATCGGCGCGACCGGCTTCGGCGGGTTGTTCTCGGTCTACACCTATCTCGCCTCGACCATGCTGGCGGTGACGCACGCCTCTCCGGCGCTGGTGCCGGTGACGCTCTGCGTGTTCGGGGCCGGCCTCACCGCCGGCAACATCATCGTGCCGCGCTTTGCCGACCGCGCGCTGATGGCGACCGCGGGCGGGCTGTTGCTGTGGTCGGCGGCGACGCTGGCGCTGTATCCGCTGGCGGCGTTGAATTTCTGGACGCTGAGTGCGGATGTCTTCCTGATCGGACTCGGCGGCGCGCTCGCCACCGTGCTGCAGACCCGGCTGATGGACGTCGCGGGCGAGGCGCAGAGCCTGGCTGCGTCGCTCAACCATTCCGCATTCAACACCGCAAACGCGCTGGGGCCGTGGCTCGGCGGAATGGCGGTAGCGGCGGGCTATGGCTGGACCTCGACCGGCCTGGTCGGCGCCGGATTGGCGCTGGCGGGGTTCGTGGTCTGGACGATCGCAGCGGCGCTGGCCAAGCGTGACGGGGTATGAGGCGGCCGGCCGGGCCGCGGTGCTGCGGGTCAGTTCAGCGACGGATTGCGCGGACGATAGCCGCCCGACTTGTCCTTGATGAAGATCTCCGCGACCTGCGAGTGCCGGATCGGTTCGCCGGAATCATCGGGCAGCAGGTTCTGCTCCGAGACATAGGCGACATACTCGGTCTCCGAGTTCTCCGCGAGCAGGTGGTAGAACGGCTGGTCCTTGTGGGGCCGCATGTCCTCGGGAATCGACAGCCACCATTCCTCGGTGTTGTTGAACTCCGGGTCGATATCAAAAATCACGCCCCGGAAGGAGAACACCCGGTGACGGACGATCTGCCCGATCTGGAATTTGGCGGTGCGCGCTTTGATCATGGTTCGTCGATAGACCAACATTGTGGCCGATGCTAGGGGCTAAGCTTCGAATTAACCCACGGTTTACCGATTCCAGACCTGCAAAAACGACCCGAAAACCGGCCGAGAAACTACTTTCAGAATGATCGATATCCTCAATCTGGCGTTGCCGTATTTCGGCTTGATCTTCATCGGCTACGCATGCGGAAAAGCCAAGGGTTTGCCCGAGAGCGGGCTCGCCTGGATGAATTTCTTCCTGCTTTACGTTTCGTTGCCAGCGCTGCTGTTCGGGATCATGTCCAAGACCCCGTTCGCGGAGCTGAACAACCCGCCATTCCTGATCGCCACCACGCTCGGAACCGTGATCGCGTTCTTCCTGGCGATGCTCGCAGGCAAGCTGATGGGCCGCCTGTCGCTGCGCGAGGCGACGCTTGCGGGGCTGTCGGGCGCCTACGGCAATATCGGCTATATGGGTCCGGGCCTGGCGCTTGCCGTGCTCGGCGCCAAGGCGGCGGCGCCGACCGCGCTGATCTTCTGCTGCGACAGCATCTTCCTGTTCTCGATCGTGCCGCTGCTGATCGAACTCACCGACCGCGACCATCCCTCGCTGCTGCACGCATTCGGCGTGGTGCTCAAGCAGATCGTGCAGAACCCGCTGATCATGTCGGCGGTGTTCGGCGCGCTGGTCGCCGCGTTTCACGTTCCGATTCCGACGGCGCTCGACCGTACCATCCAGTTCCTGCAGAACGCCGCGGCGCCCATGGCGCTGTTCGCGCTCGGCGTCACCGTGGCGCTGCGGCCGTTCGAGCGGGTGCCGTGGGAGGTGCCGGGCGTGGTTGCGATCAAGCTGCTGATCCATCCGCTGCTGGCATTCGGACTGATGCTGCTGTTCGGTCCGTTCGCCCAGCCCTGGGCGGCGACCGCGGTGCTGATGGCCTCGCTGCCACCGGCGCTCAACGTGTTCGTGATCGCGCGGCAGAACGACACCTGGATCGAGCCGGCATCGGTCGCGGTGCTGATCGGCACCTTCGCCTCGGTGGTCACGCTGACCAGCGTGATGTGGTTCATCCAGAGCGGACGGCTGGTGTTTCCCTAAGCGAACACTACCGCCGCCATGACGGCGCGAGGCCCTCGCGCATCGCCAGCCGCCGCAGCGGGCCGAACGCGCCGAGCACATGCAGGCCAGCGGCGCGCGCGGTCTGCACGCCGAGGAAATCGCTCAGCAGCGAGCGGTTGGCGATGTCGATCGCCCAGGTCCGGCTGGCCACATCGGGGCGCCGCGCGGCCTGATAGCGCGCCAGCACGTTTGGCGCGCCGGGATCCTCGCCGCGGCCGATCGCCTGGCCCGTGATCTCGGCGATATCGGCGGCATCGCGCAGCCCCATGTTGAGGCCCTGCGCGCCGATCGGCGGCAGCACATGGGCGGATTCCCCGACTAGCGCGATCCGGTCCCTGGCGAACTGCCGGGGCCGTTCGATCGCGAGCGGAAACACGTGGCGGCCGCCCTGGACCTCGACGCGGCCGAGAATCGAATGCGATTGCCGCTCGGCCGCTTCAGACAATTCGTCGTCGCTGAGCGCCGTCAGCCGTTCGGCCTCCTTGGGTGTCGAAACCCAGACCACGCTGCTGCGGTTGCCGCTGAGCGGCACGAACACGCAGGGGCCATGCTCGGTGTGAAACTCGGTCGAGATGTTCCGGTGCGGGCGGCTGTGGCTGATGTTGAAGGTGAGGGCGGACTGCCCGAGCGCGCGGCTCGTCACTTCGATGCCGGCAGCCTCGCGGGACAATGAATTGCGCCCGTCGGCACCGACCACGAGCCGTGCCCGCAGCGATTGGCCTTGCCGCGTCACCACGGTGACCCCCGCATCATCCGGCTGCACCGAGGCGGCCTCGTCGTCGAACCGCGTCAGCGCGGCGACCTCGCCGGCGCGGTCCTCGAGCGCTGCGACCAGCGCGCGATTGTCGATGTTGAAGCCGAACTGCTCGCGGCCGATCTCGTCGGAATTGAATCGCACTTCCGGTGCGCGGATCAGGCGGCCGGTGTCGTCGACGAGGCGCATGGTCTTGAGCGCGGCCGCCTTGTCGCTGCAGCGTCGCCAGACGTCGAGCCGCTCCAGGATGTCGGTCGAGGCGCCAAGCAGCGCGGTGGTGCGGTTGTCGGCATAGGGCGTGCGCCGCGCCAACAGCGCGCTCCGCGCGCCGGCGTCGGCAAGGGCGATCGCAGCCGTCAATCCGGCCGGACCACCGCCTATTACGATAACGTCATAATCCAGCGAGCTGTCGGTCATATCAGGACATTTGACATGCTTGGGCCAATTTTCAAGCCATCGGTAACCACTGAAAGTTTCCAACGATTTGCGCGGCCGAACGCCGCAAGACTACATATGCAAAGTGGGCCGATTCCTGATAGCACTCGGCCGATGGAGCCCTCGAGCCAGCCTGATGCGCTGCCAGAACGGATGCGGACCGCCGCATTCTCCGTTCATATTTTCACGGCGCTCGGCGCCGGGGTCGCGCTGCTGGCGATGCTGGAGGCCGTGCGCGAGCACTGGGCCAACATGTTCGCCTGGCTCGGGCTCGCGCTGATCATCGACGGGATCGACGGCCCGCTGGCGCGCCGGCTCGACGTGGTGCGGCTGCAGCCGAACTGGTCGGGCGAGGTGCTCGACCTGGTGGTTGATTTCGTCACCTACGTGTTCGTGCCGGCCTATGCGATCACCGCGAGCGGCATGCTGCTGCCGCTGGCGGCGCCGATCCTCGGCATCGGCATCGTGGTCTCCAGCGCGCTTTATTTCGCCGACCGCCGCATGAAGGCCGACGATAACCATTTCCGCGGCTTCCCGGCGCTGTGGAATGCGGCGGCGTTCTACCTGTTCCTGCTGCATCTGCCGCCGGTGCTGTCGACGGTCGTGGTCGCGCTGCTGATCGCGCTGACCTTTGCGCCGTTCCACGTGCTGCACCCGTTCCGGGTGGTGCGGCTGCGCTGGCTGACGCTGTGGCTGCTCGCCGCCTGGGCGCTGCTCGGCGCCTACACCCTCGCCAACGATTTCGTGGTCGGTCCCTCGATCACCTTCGGTCTCTGCGCCATCGCCGTCTACATCGTCGGCAGTGATACCGTGATCCGCCGGATGAAAGCCTTCAGAGCATGATGCAATTGATTACCAGCCCGGAAGCCTGGGCGGCGCTGTTGACCCTGACCGCGCTCGAGATCGTGCTCGGCATCGACAACGTCATCTTCCTGTCGGTGCTGGTTTCGCGGATTCCGCAACCGCAGGCCAACCGCGCGCGGCAGATCGGCTTGCTGCTGGCGCTGGTGTTCCGCATCATCCTGCTCAGCGTCCTGGTCTGGCTGATCGGGCTGACGCAGCCTGTGATCACCATCTCGAGTGTCGCGCTGTCGTGGCGCGATATCATCCTGATCGGCGGCGGCCTGTTCCTGATCGCGAAAGCGACCCACGAGATCCACGCCGAGGTCGAGGCGCGTGACGTCGAGGAAAACGACAAGCCGAGCCCCAACGCGTTCTTCTGGGTGATCGTGCAGATCATCATCATTGACCTGGTGTTCTCGCTGGATTCGATCATCACCGCGATCGGCATGGCGCAGGACATCGAGATCATGATCGCGGCTGTCGTGATCGCGTGCATCATCATGTACATCTCGTCGGGACCGGTGGCGCGGTTCGTCGCAGAGCACCCGACCACCAAGATGCTGGCACTGGCGTTCCTGGTCCTGATCGGCGTCGCGCTGGTGGCCGACGGATTCCAATTCCACATCCCGCGCGGCTACATCTATTTCGCGATCGCGTTCTCGGCCGCGGTCGAGGCGTTCAACGTCATGGCCAAGCGCAACCGCAAGAAGGTGGCAGGCTAGCCCGGTTCCGGGCCGCTTGGTTGACAAGGCGGCGCCGATGGCATTCGCTCGGGCAAGTCAGTATTTGAGGGGAGCGACGACATGACCAAGGCTGTGCGCGTGCACAAGGTGGGGGGCCCGGAGGTCCTGACCTATGAGGATGTCGAGGTCGGCGCGCCGGGGAACGGCGAGGTCCGGATCCGCCAGCATGCGGTCGGGCTGAACTTCATCGACGTCTATTTCCGCACCGGCCTCTACAAGGCGCCCGGCCTGCCGTTCATCGCCGGCAACGAGGCCGCGGGCGAGGTTTTGGCGGTCGGTCCGGGGGTGACCAATTTCCACCCCGGCGATCGCGTCGCCTACTACTACAACCTCGGCGGTTACGCCTCCGAGCGCGTCATCCCGGCGGACAAACTGGTCAAACTGCCCGACCACATCACCTACGAGCAGGGCGCTGTGCTGATGCTCAAGGGGCTCACGGTCTGGTACCTCTTGCACAAGACCTTCAAGGTCGAGCAGGGCCATCGCGTGCTGATCCACGCCGCGGCCGGCGGCATCGGACTGCTCGCCTGCCAATGGGCGCGCGCGCTCGGCGCGCATGTCATCGGCACCGTGGGCTCGAAGGCGAAGGCCGATCTCGCGCTCGCCAATGGTTGCGACCACGTCATCCTCTACAACGAGGAGAACTTCGTCGAACGCGTCAAGCAGATCAGCCGCGGCGAGCTCTGCGACGTGGTCTATGACGGCGTCGGCAAGACCACCTTCCCGGGATCGCTGTCGTGCCTCAGGCCGCGCGGCCTGTTCGTCTCGTTCGGCAACGCCTCGGGTCCGGTGCCGCCGTTCCCGCTCGCCGAGCTCAACAACCACGGCTCGCTGTTCGCGACGCGGCCCAAGCTCAACGACTATGTCGGCACCCGCAAGGAGCTGCTCGAAGGCGCCGACACGCTGTTCGCCGCCGTGATCAACGGCAAGCTGCACGTGCCGATCAACCACGCCTATGCGCTGAAGGATGCGGCCAAGGCGCATATCGACCTGGAGAGCCGGGCGACCACCGGCGCGGCGATCTTGCGGCCTTAGGCAGATCGCCATTTCGGGGCGATGCGTCAGCATCGAACCTCAGGTGCGCAATTGCGCACCGGGGAATCTCGAGGTTCCGGGTTCATCGCTGTTGCGATGCCCCGGAACGACGAGGTCTCGCCTTACGCCACCCGTCTTGCCGCGCCGATCTTGGTCAGCACGGTATCAAGGCAGTCAATGACAGCGGAAATCTCCTCCCGCGTCACATTGAGCGCCGGCATGAAGCGTAGCGTCTCCGGCTGCGGCGAGTTGACCAGCACGCCGGCCGCGAACGCCTCGGCGACCACGGCCGCGCCGATCGGCATCTTGAGGTCGAGCGCGAGCAGGAGGCCGCGGCCCCTGATCTCACCGAGCCCATGCCGCGCCGACAGCCGCTGCAATTCGCGCTCGAGCAGCAGCCCGGTGTCGGTGACCGATTTCAGGAAATCGGGCTTGCCGATCTGATCGAGCACGACAATCCCCGCGGCGCACATCAGCGGATTGCCGTTGAAGGTGCCGCCCTGATCGCCGTGATCGAAGCACGAGGCATGCTCGGTCGCGAGCAGCGCTGCGAGCGGCACGCCGCCGCCGATGCCCTTGCCGAGCGTCATGATGTCGGGCTCGATCGCGGCGTGCTCATAGCCGAACAATTTTCCGGTCCGGCCCATGCCGGTCTGGATCTCGTCGACGATCAAGAGCAGGCCGCGCTGCTGGGTCAGCGCGCGCAACTCCCGCAGGAATTCATCCGTGGCAGGCCACACGCCGGCTTCACCCTGGATCGGCTCGAGCATGACCGCGACCGTCGACGGGGAGATCAACTTCCGCACCGAGTCGATGTCGTTCAGCCGCGCTTTCCGGAAGCCCGACACCTTCGGCTCGAACAGCGGCTCGAATGCCTTCTTGCCCGAGGCCGACATGGTCGCGAGCGTCCGGCCGTGGAAGCCGCCTTCGAAGGTGATGATCTCGTGCGCTCCGTTCTTGTACTTGGCGCCGAACTTCCGCGCGAGCTTGATCGCGCCTTCGTTGGCTTCCGCGCCGGAATTGGCGAAGAACACCTGATCGAAGCAGCTGCTGTCGACCAACAGCTTCGCCAGTTTCAGGCTCTGCTCGTTGTAGAAGGCCGGGCTCGGCGTCAGCAGCCGCCGGGCCTGCGCGGCCAGTGCGTCGGCCACGATGACCGGCGAATGGCCGAGCGGATTCACGGCCCAGCCCTGCACGAAATCGAGATAGCGGTTGCGGTTGGCGTCCCAGAGGTACGAGCCGGCACCGCGCACGAACACGACCTCCGGGCGGGCGGTGATGTCCATCAGCGCGTCGAACGGAGGGCTAGCGTTGGTCATATCGATCTCCTCTAGGGGCAGTCGTTGGGAAAAAGGGCGGGCCGAAAAGCAAGAAGGCCGCGCTTTGGGGCGCGGCCTTCTCGAAAACCCTGGCTGATATCAGCTAATCAGCGATGGCGTCGGACACGGCGCAGCCCAGCATCGTCGCGGGTGCGACGACGGTTGATGGCGCGGCGGTGGGTCCGGTTCAGCTTCATGGCGGAGGGCCATACAGCCGAAAGGGCGGCGGTGTCAAGCGGGAGGTGATATCGCACGCAATCGGCTCGCGGAGCGTGTTAGGCTGCGACGAGGCAATCCTGGAGGTGGCGCTGTGATCAAGCTGCTGATCGAACGAGATCTTCCGGCCAATTTCGATGTGACTGATGACGCGCAAGCGGCGCGTCATGCGCGGATTGCGCTGGACGCCATCGTTGCGACGCAGGGCAAGATGCACTGGCTGTGCACCTACGCGACCGACGATCGCAAGCTGTTCGGCCTCGTCGTGGTCGAGAGCGAAGAGGTCGTCGATGCCTATGTGCGCAATGCAGGCATCGGCAGCTCGGTCCGTATTCATCGCGTGCTGCGGACGCTCGATCCGGCACTCGCAGCCCCCACGCCGGGCGCGCGTCATTCGATGCCGTAGCGCGCGAATTCCTTTGTGATGTCGGACTGAATCGCCTGGGCGGCAACGATGTCGGCTTGCGCCGCGTCGCTGTCGCCCTTCTTCCGTCGCGCGACGCCGCGGCCATAGAGCGAACTTGCAAGCTTCGGGTTGATCTTCAGGGCAGCGTCAAAATCCGCAATCGCAGCGTCAGGCTCGCCGAGCTTGAGGCGACAGATGCCACGGCTGTCGAGCGTGTAGGGATCGTCCGGGTTCCATTGCAGCGACTGCTCGCAATCCGCCAGTGCCTGCTGAGCTTCGCCCATGATCACCCGCGTCAGGCAACGCGCATTGAGCGCCGCCGCGTATTTCGTATTGAACTTGACCGCGTTGCTGAAGTCGTCGAATGCCCGGGTGTAGTCCTGCCGTTCAAGATAGAGGTTGCCGCGCGCGTAGTAGTCGCGGTAGTCGGCCGCATCGAGCCGCAGCGATTGATCGAAATCGGCCAGCGCCCGATCGACATCGCCGCGATCGCGAAACACCCGGGCGCGGTTGCCGTAGGCCGCCGCGTAGCGAGGATCCAGCCGCAGCGACGTATCGTAGTCGGCCAGCGCGCGTTCAAGATCGTTGCGGCCGCGCCAGGCATTGCCGCGATTGTAATAGGCGAGCGCGAACTTTGGATCGAGACGGATGGCGTGATCATAGTCGGCCATTGCACGATCCGGCTCCTTGGCGTCGATGTAGGAGTTGCCGCGATTGTTGTAGTACCAGGCATCTCCAGGGCTGAGGCGGATGGCCTCATTGTAATCCGCGATGGCGAGACGCGGTTCACCACGGTCGCTGTGGGCGATACCGCGGTTGTACCGAGCGATCTCATCCCGAGGATCAAGCGCAATGGCCTGATCGAGATCGGCGATGGCCGCAACGATATCGCCCTTGCGGCGATAGGCCTCGCCGCGATTGGCCAGTCCCTTGCCACGCATCGGCTCGTATTTGATCACTTCCGTGAAGTCGGCGATCGCGCGATCGAGATCGTTGCTTTCGAGATAGGCGCCGCCACGATTGAGGAAGACGCCGGCGCGTTGCTTGTCGCGCAGTTTTCGTAAGGCAAGGAGAAAGCTGCAGCCGCCGATGCGTTGCGCGGGGTCCTGCTTGCCGAAGCACCAGGTCTGGGCCGTGGCTTCGGAGGACGGCTGCGGCGCGGCGAGCGCAGCCGTGGCGGCGAGCGCCGGCACGAGTTGGATGAGGACGGCCACGGCCAACCGGCCGCGCACCAGCAGTCGCTTCCGTGATTGCCGCAAGACCAGGCTCCATGCGACCCGATGGCCGCCATAGCTTTGTGAGCCCAGACCGCGGCCGGGTTCACAAGAGCGGACGCCGTTCTGCATCCGCGGAACGCCTTGAAATACAGACCGGAGCTAGAATCCCGCGACGCTGCCGTGCAGGTCGTATTCGTCGGAACGCTCGATCTTGGCGGTGACGATCTCGCCGATCTTGAGCGGGCGGCGGCTGGTGAGATAGACGGCGCCGTCGATCTCCGGGGCATCGGCCTTTGACCGACCCTTGGCCACGGTCGGGCCGACTTCGTCGATGATCACCTGCTGGCGGGTGCCGACCTTGCGCTTCAGGCGGCGCGCGGAAATTTTCTGCTGCCGTGCCATCAGCGCATTCCAGCGCTCCTGCTTGACCTCGTCGGGCACCGCATTGGGAATTGCATTCGAGGTGGCGCCGGCGACCGGCTCGTATTTGAAGCAGCCGAGGCGATCGATCCCGGCTTCATCGAGCCAGTCGAGCAGATAGGCGAAATCGGCATCGGTCTCGCCGGGGAAGCCGACGATGAAGGTCGAGCGCAGCGTCAGCTCCGGGCATTGTTCGCGCCACTTCTGGATCCGCGCCAGCGTCTTCTCCTGTGCGGCCGGGCGCTTCATCGCGCGCAACACGTCGGGGCTCGCATGCTGGAACGGGATGTCGAGGTAGGGCAGCACCTTGCCCTCGGTCATCAGGCCGATGACCTCGTCGACATGCGGGTAGGGGTAGACATATTGCAGCCGCACCCAGGCGCCGAGCTCGCCGAGCTCCTTCGCGAGGTCGAAGAATTTCGCGCGGACGCTGCGATCCTGCCACGGGCTCTCGGCATATTTCAGGTCGACGCCATAGGCCGAGGTGTCCTGCGAGATGACCAGCAATTCCTTGACGCCGGCCTTCACCAGCTTCTCAGCCTCGCGCAGCACGTCATTGGCCGGCCGCGACACCAGGTCGCCGCGCAGCTTCGGGATGATGCAGAAGCTGCAACGGTTGTTGCAGCCTTCGGAAATCTTCAAGTACGCGTAGTGCCGGGGCGTCAGCTTGACGCCCTGCGGCGGCACCAGGTCGACATGCGGGTTGTGCGCCGGCGGCAGCGCGCGGTGCACGGCATCCAGCACGCTCTCATATTGCTGCGGCCCGGTGATCGACAGCACGCCGGGATAGGCAGCCTCGATCTGCTCCGGTTCGGCGCCCATGCACCCGGTGACGATCACCTTGCCGTTCTCGGCCATCGCGTCGCCGATCGCGGCCAGCGATTCCTGCTTGGCGCTGTCGAGGAAGCCGCAGGTGTTGACGATGACGATGTCAGCGCCGTCATGCTTGCGCGCGAGCTCATAGCCTTCCGCGCGCAGCCGGGTGATGATGCGCTCGGAATCGACCAGCGCCTTGGGGCAGCCGAGACTGACGAACGAGATATGGGGCGCTCTTTCCATGTGGTCGCCTGGAGCCTGATCTGAACTGTTCGGATATGGCCATCTAACTAGTTGATCGGATAGCGCAATTCAATCCCTTGGCTTCCACAAAGGACAAAATAACGCTCGTAATTATCGAATGAAACCAGTGCCTAAGAGCTGAAAGTTTCCTGACCGATGAAAGTTCGTTCCTGTCGAAGCGTTTCGAGCAGTGCCATGGCCGCTCTATTCGCCTGCGCTGGGTGGACACTCCCGCTGGCTTCGACGGCCGCGGGTGAAGTGCCGAGTCCGTTTGCTGATCCTCCGGGCTATCACCGGCCGGTCACACCACCGGCCCCTGGACCAGCGGACGCGAAGCCGGCGGTCGGTCAGCAAGCGCACGCACGTCCCTGGGTACAGCTGCCGTCGCCGCAACTCGCAGCGCGATTGCAGGGATGGCGTGTCACCTTCGTGCCTGACAAGTCGGTACCTGATCCTGCGAAAGGCGTGTTTGCGTCGTTTTCCTACCTCAGCAACGACTCGACGGTCCGGCTCTTGAAAGGTGGTTTGCCGACTCCGGTCAAACTGACCCCAGTCGCCTGGCGGAAGCGCTTCATTCCAAAATCAGAGAGCCGCACCGATCCGAACGATCAGGTGATGACACAGGAACTGGTGGCTGTGCTTTCGGAGCGCGAGATTGCGCAGTTCATCACCTCGCAGCGGCTTGGCAGTCCGCGCCTGGTTGTTGGACAGAATCTTGCCGTTGCATTGGTGCAGGAGTTCGACGCTGCGCTGAGGACGCCCGGGCACAAGGAGCACATCTGGTCGATCAACTGGCGGGTCGAGACCAACCCCGGCAAGACCGACGACTATGTCGGCTACGAGGCTTGGGGTTTGTTCACGCGAGTCAACGGAGCGTTGAAGCCCTTCCACCTTGCCGCCCGTGAATCATCGTCGAGTGGTGAGAATTCAGACTACTTCTATCTGCTCGCCACCGGCGATCTCGACGGCGATGGAATCGATGAGATGGTGGTGCGGGAAATGATCTTCGAAGCAGAGGAAGACTACGTTCAACTCTGGGCATGGGAGCGCGGCATACCGGTCGCGGTCAGCAAGATTCCTGGCCCGCGCCGCAATTGACGAGATGATCGTCCAGACGACAGCCGCGTTCGGCGCGGCGACCTCTTGCATATCTTGCCAAATCTGCCTGATTGATGGGCAGGAGCTAGTCCCAATTGCCGACAAATACAACCCTTTGCCGGGCCATTTGCCGTGATATGGATGCATCTTGCCGGGTTAAGAGTTGCCGATGAGCGCTGAATCGTCTCCCAAGATCGTCATTGTCGACGAAAGCCCGATCCGGGCGGCCATCCTGGAGGAGGGGCTGCGGGAAGCCGGTTATACGGACGTGGTCCATATCAGCGAGATGCAGAGCCTGCTGTCGCGGATCTACGCGCTCGATCCCGAGATCATCGTCATCGACCTCGAGAACCCCAGCCGCGACGTGCTGGAGCAGATGTTCCAGGTCAGCCGTGCCGTGCGCCGGCCGATCGCGATGTTCGTCGACCAGAGCGACGCCGCATCGATCCAGGCGTCAGTGGAGGCGGGCGTCTCCGCCTATATTGTCGACGGCCTCAAGAAGGAGCGCATGAAGCCGATCCTCGATCTCTGCGTGTCCCGCTTTAATGCTTTCGCCAAATTGCAGGACGAGCTCGACCGCACCAAGCACGCGCTGGAGGAGCGCAAGGTGATCGACCGCGCCAAGGGCATCCTGATGAAGGTGAAGGGGCTGACCGAGGAAGAGGCCTATGTGCTGATGCGCTCGACCGCGATGCGCGAGAAGAAGAAGATCGGAGAGATCGCGCAATCGATCCTGACGGCGTCGGAGCTCTTGAAATGACCACACCCTTGCACGTCGGGTTCATTCCGCTGGTGGACGCAGCCGCCCTGATCGTCGCTGTCGACAAGGGATTTGCCGCAGCCGAAGGCCTCGACGTCGCCCTGGTGCGCGAAGTGTCGTGGTCGAACGTCCGCGACAAGCTCAATATCGGCCTGTTCGATGCCGCCCATCTGCTGGCGCCGGTCGCGATCGCCTCCAGCCTCGGGCTTGGCCACGTCAAGGTGCCGATTGCAGCGCCGTTCAATCTCGGGCTGAACGGCAACGCCATCACGGTGTCGCCGGCGCTGCATGCCGCGCTGATGCAGGAGATCGACGGCGACCGCTTCGACCCGATGGCGACCGCGCAGGCGCTGGCCCGTGTGGTTGCGAAGCGTCGCAAGAGCGGGGCCGAGCCGCTGACCTTCGGCATGACCTTCCCGTTCTCCACCCACAATTATCAATTGCGGTTCTGGATGGCCGCCGGCGGCGTCGATCCCGATGAGGACGTCCAGCTGGTCGTGTTGCCGCCGCCCTACATGGTGGACAGTCTCGCCAGCGGCCACGTCGATGCGTTCTGCGTCGGCGCGCCCTGGAATTCGATCGCGGTCGATCTCGGCATCGGCCACATCCTGCATTTCGTCTCCGACATCCTGCTCAGCGCGGTGGAGAAGGTGCTCGCGGTGCGGCAGGGCTGGTCGGAGAAGAATCCCGGCGTTGTCGCCTCACTGGTGCGCGCGCATCTGCGCGCCGCTGAATTCATCGAGCAACCGGAGAACCGGCCCGAGGTCGCCCGCATCCTCAGCTCACCTGAGCGGCTCGGCGTCGACGCCAGCGTCATCCAGCGCACGCTCGATGGACGATTGAAGATCTCGCCCGACGGCACCATGCGCGAAAGCAATCGCTATCTGCTGGTGGGGCGCGAGGCGGCGGCGCGGCCTGATCCGGCGCAGGCGGCCTGGCTCTATGCGCAGATGGTGCGCTGGGGCCAGACGCCGTACCGCCCGGAGGCACTGAAGGCCGCAATGGCCGTGTTCAGGCCCGACCTCTACGACGCCGCATCCGGACGCCCGGCGGGCGCCTCCAGCGCCATCGGCGCGTTCGCCGGTCCGCCGTTCGATCCGGCCGACATCCCGGGCCATCTGGCGGCGTTCAGGATCGGCCGCTGGAAGCCCTGAATGCGGCGCGGCTGCCGACGCCATCGGGGCGTCCGGCTCCTTTGCATGGGGTTGTTTTCAAGATTTTCAGTTGCCGCGGGACTGGCGCGGGTTCCCGACGCCTCGAATTGCAACGAATAAGATTCTCGGGCGAACCCGTGAGGAAGAAAAATCCTCCGGGAACCGGGTTCCTGGCGGGTGCGGCGTCGCTATTTTTGCCACCCGCTTGAATTGCGGCGCGAACGATATTCCATATGCCCGAGAATGGGGCGTTGGAGATCGACCATGCGCGAGCTATCGGCGGAGGCCCGCCTGCACTTTTACGCGCGACACGTTTCAAGGAAGTCCGGAGCTGGAGTTCACACGGCCGCGCTCTACAGCGCCTTTGCCGTGATCGCGGCGATCGTGTTCGGCACGCTGTCCGTCCACCCGTTCTGAAAGCTTCTCAAAATTCAAAAGCCGCCGTCTGATGCGATCAGGCGGCGGCTTTGTATTGGCTGGATGCGGATCGCTCAGTAGTGGCCGTAACCGTATCCATAGCCGTACCCGTACCCGCGACCGCCGCAGGTGTTGCAGGTCTGCTGAACCGGTGCGTAGTAGGAATAGCCCGGTGAGACCATCTGGGTGCGTTCCTGGGTGGCGTATTGCGGCGGGATGCGCTCATAGGCGACGCCTTCGGGCGCGACCATCACCGTCTTCGGCACCATCACGGTACGATACTGCGCCGGCGTGCGATGCGCGACGACGTGGCCCGGCGCCACCATCACGGTTTCCTGCACCGTGCGGTACTGCGGCGGCACCGTCTGCACCTGATAGCAGGTCGTGCAGGGCTGGGGCGGCGGCGTATAGCAGCTGTAGCAGCCGGCGGAGGCCGCACTGGTGAAAGCGGCCGTGGCAACCGCTGATATTGCGAGGAAGAGGCTGGTGCGGAACATGCTTTGGTACCCAATTTCCTGAGAGGACAATCAAAGGCTCGGAAGCTGCACCTAGCAATCAAACGGCAAGTTTGGGTTTAAGAAGACTCTTAACGGAATCTAAAAGGGTCGGCGCGGTGGCCGGCCCTTGCTGATAGATGCTTCGCGGCTCAGTGCGCGGTGTTGAATGGCGCAACCGCGATGCCGGCCTGCTTCAACGCTGCGCGCAGATCGCGCGCGATCTCGACCGCGCCATGCGTGTCGCCATGGATGCAGACGGTATCGGTCTGCATCTTGATCACCTTGCCGGTGACCGAGACGACCGCGCCATCCTGCACCATCCGCACCACGCGCTCGGCGATCGCCTTGGGATCGTGCAGCACCGCGCCCGGCTTCTTACGCGACACCAGGTTGCCATCATCCTCATAGGCCCGGTCGGCAAACACCTCATGCGCCATCCGTAAGTTGGCGGCTTCGCCGGCGCGCACCAGCTTCGAGTTTGCGAGCACCACGAACACGAGGCTCGGATCGACGGCCTTGATCGCATTGGCGATCGCCCGCGCGGTCATGTCGTCCTCGCAGGCGACATTGGAAATCGCGCCATGCGCCTTCACATGGGTCACCTTGTGGCCGGCCGCGGTTGCGATCGCCTGCAAGGCGCCGATCTGGTAGGCGATCAGGTTCTCGATCTCCGAGGATGTCAGCCCCGGCATCGGACGGCGGCCGAAACCATGCAGGTCGCGATAGCCGGGATGGGCGCCGACGCTGACGCCGCGCGCCTTCGCGAGCTCGACCGTCTTGCGCATGATGTCGGCATCGCCGGCATGAAAGCCGCAGGCGACGTTGACCGAGGTCGCAAGCTCGATCATCGCCGCATCATTGCCCATTTCCCAGGGGCCGAAGCTTTCACCGAGATCGCAATTGAGGTCGACAGTTTTGGTCATGACGATCGATCCGTTTGTTGTTGGTGGCTCTCTTGTTTGAGCATGATCTTGTCGGAAAACCGCTCCGCACCTTTCCGGATCATGCTCTAGGGTACCGCGACTTGCCAGGTCGACACATCGACGGCGCTGACCGCCTGGCCTGCGACATTCGCATCCCGCAGCGCTTCGATGTTGAGGCCAAGATCCTCGATGCCGCGGAGGCGGTCGGGCAGCGAACGCAGCAGCGCGTGGAACTTGATCGCCTCGGCCTGCGCTTCCGCCATCGTCACCGCCTTGAAGCGGAACGCCGCCGGCCGAGATCTGCGCGAAGCGACCGAAATCCGCCGTGATCACGGTCGCGATCTTCGGATAGCCGCCACTGGTGCCGCGGTCCGGCATCAGCACGATCGGCTGGCCGTTGCCGGGCACCTGGATGCTGCCGGTCACGGTGCCGTCGGAGACGATGTTGTGGCCGTCGAGGTGCTTGATGACCGGGCCTTCGAGACGGTAGCCCATGCGGTCGCTGGTGGCCGAGATCTTCCACTCGCTGTCGATGAACAGCTTCTTGTTGTCCTCGGCGAACTCGTCGTCCTGCGGGCCGAACACGATGCGGATCGGCGTTTCGGTCGCGGCCGGCAATTCGATGCGGCGCTCGGCGGCGCCGCTGGCGACCTGCGTCTTCAATTCGTCGCCGCTCTCCAGCGGGCGCGGGTAGGGGCTGCCGAGCCCGGCGCGGGCGTTGACGGCGAGGCTGCCGAACATCGGCTCGCCTTCGATGCCGTGCTCGATCGCGAGATAGCTGAATGAGCCGCCGCGCGCGAAGCCGAGATTGAGCGTCTCGCCCTCGGCGAGCGTCGCCGAGCTGTCGAACGCGACCGGCCGGCCGCCGATGTCAGCATTGCGCGATGCCCCGGCGAGCCCGACGCGCACCGCGCCGCCGCGTGCGGTGAAGGCGGCGCCGAACGGGCCGATTTCGACCGCGGCCGCGAACGGGTCATTGCCGACCAGCGTGTTCGCAGCAGCCAGCGAAAGACGGTCCATCGCGCCGCTCGGCACCAGGCCGTAGCGCTGCGAGCCCGGGCGGCCGCCGTCCTGCACCGAGCTCGCGGGGCCGATCGAGGTGACGACGAGCTTGCTCATGGCGTCACCAGTTCTGCGACGAGCGCGCCCGCCTCGGCGGCGCGGTCCTGTTCGGCAAAGGTCTTGGCGTCGATCGCCGTGAAGGTGATCGCATCGCCCGGCTCCAGCAGGAAGGTCGGATCGCGATGCAATTGATAGGTTCGCACCGGGGTGCGGCCGAGCAGGTGCCAGCCGCTCGGCCCGGCGAGGCACTGCACGCCGGTCTGGATGCCGCCGATCGAGATGGTCCCGGCCGGGGTCAGCAGCCGGGGGTCCTTGCGCCGGGGCATGTGCAGGAATGTCTCCAGCCCGCTGAGATAGGACCAGCCGGGCGTGAAGCCGATCATGGCGACGCGATAGTCACCGGCGACGTGCCGTGCCACGATCTGGTCGGGCGTGGTGTTGAGGCTCTTGGCGACGTCCTCGAGATCGATGCCATGCTCGCCGCCATAGGTGACGGGAATCCGCCAGCGCCGCGCACCGGTCTCGGTCGGCAGCGCCTTGGCGGCGCGCGCGAGCAGCTGCTCGCCGAGCGCGTCGAAGCTGATCTGCACGGGATCGTAATGCACCAGCAGCGAGCGGTAGGTCGGCACGGTCTCGGTGATGCCGGCGATCGGCTCGGCTGCGATCACGCGGTCGAGCGCGAGCACCCGCCGGTTGGCGGCGTCATCGATGGTGCGGCTGAATTCCACCGTGATGGCGCTGTCGCCACTCGGCAAAAGGCGGGGAGGACTTAAGGGTTCGGCCATTTGGATCAAGCGACTTCGTCGGCCATCAAGCTAGCGTGTTTCGATTCAAAACGGAATTCGCTTCGTGCAAAATGATGCAGCAACTTCAATAAATTAATCGGCATGCCGGCGATAAATTTGGCTGATCGCAGCATTTTCGCGCAGCCCTTGACGCACGGCCTTTGCCCGGCAACATGCGCCGGTCTTTTCCTCCCATCGGAGCAAGCTCTCGAGATGTCACTGTCCACTGAGGCGATCACGACGCTGTCGCACGTGTCCACCGCCACCATCACCACGGTCCTGCTCAAGAAGGGCCTGCGCAACATCTGGATGCGCGGCACCAAGCCCTTGAAGCCCGGGCAGAAGCGGCTGGTCGGACCGGCCTTCACACTGCGCTTCGTGCCGGCCCGCGAGGACCTGGCGACGCCGGAATCGTGGTCGTCACCGATCTCGACCCGTACCGCGATCGAGGCGATGCCGGCGGGCTGCATTGCCGTGGTCGATGCCATGGGCATCACCGATGCCGGCATTTTCGGCGACATCCTCTGCGCGCGCATGGTCAAGCGCGGGGTGACGGCGCTGATCACCGACGGCGTGGTGCGCGACCTCGAGGGCGTGCTCGGCACCGGCCTGCCGGTCTGGTGCGACGGCTACGCTGCGCCGCCGTCG
Source organism: Bradyrhizobium viridifuturi (assembly GCF_001238275.1). Taxonomy (GTDB): domain Bacteria; phylum Pseudomonadota; class Alphaproteobacteria; order Rhizobiales; family Xanthobacteraceae; genus Bradyrhizobium; species Bradyrhizobium viridifuturi. Next base: position 24,214 of record NZ_LGTB01000043.1, on the reverse strand, counting down.
GTCGCAGGGCTGACCTTCGTCGGCTGGGGCGAACCGATCGGCTGCGGCGGCGTTGCCGTGTTTCCGAACGACGTGGTGGTGGCGGACCAGGACGGCGCGGTGCTGATCCCGCAGGCATTCCTCGACCACGTGCTGGCCGAAGGGCCAGAGCAGGAACGGATGGAAGCCTGGATCGTCAACGAGGTGAACAACGGCGCCCAGTTGCCCGGCCTTTATCCGATGAATGCCGAGACCAAGGCGCGCTACGCCGCAACCAAGAAATAACGTCAAGAGAGGGAGGTAACCCCATGGATATCCACGTTTCCGGCTCGCGGCCGACCCGCCGCGCGCCGAAGGAGAATTTCACCGGCAGCGTGCTGCAGGACCCGATCAACATGGCCCCGGCGCCGGCCCGGCTGAACGCCTCGCGGGTGTCGTTCGAGCCCGGTGCCCGCACCGCCTGGCACACCCATCCGCTCGGGCAGACGCTTTACGTGATCTCGGGCATCGGCCGCGTGCAGGCCAAGGGCGGGCCGATCCGTGAAATCCGGCCCGGTGACGTCGTCTGGATTCCGCCGAACGAGAAGCACTGGCACGGCGCTTCGCCCGGCAACAGCATGACCCATATCGCCATGCAGGAGGCGCTCGACGGCGTGTTCTCGACGTGGATGGAGCATGTCACCGACGAGGAATACAACGGCAAGCTTGGCTGAGCGCTCGTTGCTGGCCAAGTCAGAAAGCCCCGCTCGTGAGCGGGGCTTTTACTTTTCCGATGCAGGCAATCAATTCACCCGCGTCCATGTCTGGCCGCCGCAGAACATCCCGCCGAACGCGCAGCCCTGCACGCGCAGCGTGTCGGGGCTCTTCAGCGCGATGGTGGAATCGTAGGTGCTGCCGCTGTTCGGATCGAAGATGCGGCCGCTCCACTTGTCCTTGCCCGGCTTCATGTTGATCAGAACCTGTTCGCCGTTGGCGTTCGACTTCCTGTCGACCGAGTAACCGCAGAGATTGGCGCCACATTGCTCGATGCGGACCTTGCCTTCCTTTTCTTCAGTCAACCAGACGCCGAGCGGCGAGTTGGCTGCCTGCACGGGGTTCGCTGCAGGCTTCGGTGCAGGTGAGGCGGCGCCGACCGTGGGCGCCGGGATCGGACTCGCCGCCGGCGCCGCGCTTTGCTGAACAGCCGGTGGCGCCGGTGGTGGTGGCGGAGCGGTCGCTGCCGTAGCTGGAGGTGGCGCGACGCTCGTGTTCGCGGGCTCGGTCGTTGCGGCTGTCGGCGGCGCTGCCGGGGCAGCTGCCTGATCAACCGCGGCCGGTGAGGGTGATGCAGTGGCCGCGGGTGGCGTGACGGGCGTGGACGGAGAATCCGTCCTGGCGTCCTTCGGCGCCGTCTCGCGCTTCTGCTCGGCGTCCCTGTGCTTGGCGCGTTTGGAACTGCGGCCGGTGTTGTCATAGACGCCGGGGATCGAAACCGTTCCACGATCCGGATCGATGCGAATGGTGCGGCCGCCGTAATCGAATGTGTATTGGGCCTGCGCTGTCGCCGTGCTCGCCAGCACGAGCGTGGCGATCGCCAGAAGCTTCTTCATCTCGACCTCCGGTGCAGGGAATCCCGTTCGCAAGGCTATCTGGTCGCCGCCTCGTTAAACGTGTCCCAGATCACGGTCAGAACATGAGTCGTGTCCTCGCGGCTTAGGTTCAAAGCATTGGATTGCGGTTCGGTTTCAGGCCGTGCGAATCAATTCTTGGGAATGCCGGCCTGACGCTACAGGTTTATTCGAACCACGCAGCGTAGATCTTCGCGTAGCTGCCGTCTTCGTGCGAGATGTGCAGCCATTGGTCGACGAATGCCTTTAAGGCGACGTCGCGCTGCATCCAGTAGGCCTTCTCCGCGAAGTCGAATGGCTTGTCGGGATGCACGGCACAGAGCACGCCGGGGTGCAGCTTCTGCTGATAGCGTGTCTCGGACGCGTCGGTCATCATCAGGTCGGCGTCGCCCTTGGCGATCTCGTCGAAGATCCTGGTGTTGTCGTTGAAGACGCGGATGTCAGCGGTCTTCACATTGGCGCGCGCAAAGCGCTCGTTGGTACCGCCGGGGTTGACGATGACGCGGGTGCCAGGCTTGTCGATCTCGGCGAGCGTCTCGAACTTGCCCTTGTCGGCGCAGCGTGCGATCGGCGTCTTGCCCTCGCGCATGATCGGCGTCGAGAACAGGCCCTTCTTCTGCCGATCGTAGGTGATGGAGACGCCGCCCATCGCGATGTCGAAATCGTCGGCCTCGAAATCTTTCATCATTTGAGGCCACGATGTCGGCACGAACTCGACCTTGACGCCGAGCGCCTTGCCGAGCGATTGCGCCATGTCGACGTCGAAGCCGCGAAACGTCTTGGTCTCCTTGTCGAGTGCCGTGAAGGGAAGATAGTCGCCGGTCATGCCGACGCGCAGCGTGCCGCGCTTGACGATCTCGTCGAGCCGCGATGGCGCCGGCTGCGCATGCGCGGCAGACAGGAGCAACACGAGAGCGAGACCGGCCAGCGCGCGAAACATCAAATTTCTCCGTCAATTCCGATGACATGTCGTTGCGGAGCATTTAGACCAGATGGGACGATCGAGCCAGCATCGCGGGCGCAAAAGTGACCATCTCGCTCCATGAAGCATCCGTCGGCATCTATGTGCCGTATCTGCGCAATCTTTCCGCGCTGCTCGATCATGCCGAGGCTCACGCGATCGATCGCGGGTTCGGCACCGACGTGTTGCTCGGAATGCGGCTCGCGCCGAACATGTACAGCCTTCGCCAGCAGATCGGAGAAGCGAACCGGCACGTCGTCTTGAGCTGCGCGTTGCTGGCGGGGTGCGCGCCGCTTGCCTTCGCAGCGGCGGAGCCCGACATCGCCGAGTTGAGGGCGCGGATTGCCGCGACGATTGATTTTGCGCTGGGTTTGCCGCGCGAGGTGATCGACGACGCCGCCGACCGCGACGTCGTATTCACGTTCCGAAGCGGCGCGACCAGGCCATTCACCGGCAAATCGCTGATCCTGACCTTCAGCGTTCCGCAGTTCTTCTTCCATGTCGCGACCGCCTACGACATCCTGCGCCATGCCGGCGTCGATCTCGCGAAGAAGGATTTTCTGGGACCGCCGAGGCTGCCGCAGGGTTAGGCCTCGTTGCTGTCCCGGCTCATCCGCAGGGCGGCAGCAGTGCGGCTGGCGATCTCGTGTTTGAAATGCTCGAAACGCCGTCGCGCTTCGGCCTCGCGGTCGTCGACGAATTTGATCGCGGCATCCCGGTCCATCGGCCCGTTGACCAGCGGGGCCGATCCTTCGCCGACGGTCTCGTCGACATAGTACTGAGCGCCGTCCTGGCGCACCGTCCAGTGGAAGCGCAGCGCGGCCATCGGGCCTGGTCCGGACTTCGAATAGCCGTTGGCCTCGATCGGCTGGGGCGGCTGGATCGGCTCCGGCTCCGGCGCGCTCGGCTCGGGCTCACTCGTCGGCGGCTCACTGGGCTCAGCCTGTGCGACCGGCTGAGGCGGTTCGATCGGCGGCGGCTCCTCGATCGGCGCTGGCTCGACAGCCGCCGCTTCGACAGCCGCCGGTTCGGCGGGCGCGGCCTCGATGGTCACGGTCTGGATGGATACGGTCTCGACGGTAACGACTTCGACCGACGTGGGCAGGGGCGGCGGCATCGCGATGGAGACCGGCGGAGTCGGCTCAGCTGCCTTGTCGGTCTTGTCGTCGGGCGACTTGGCCTTCTCGGGAGGTATCTTGGTCTGATCGAGAATGCTCGCGATCGCGGCAAGCGCATTGTCGGTCGGGTCGCTCACTGTTCGGTCTCCCAGGCACGACGCCGGCGGAATCGTGCCGACGCCCTTCCTATCTACCTGATCTGACTGCCCTTTGTCAGCCCGTAGCTGCGGCGAGGCCGAAGCTGCGGGTTCAATCGGATGCGTTTTCCAGACGCAAACCGCCACCCATTTTGCTTGAAAACGCTCCTAAGCACAAACCGGCGGACGGCGGTCCTTCCAGGGACGCACCTGTTCGAGCTGGCCGGCCAGGCGGAACAGCAGTCCTTCCTCGCCGAGCTTGGCCGCGAACATCATGCCGAGCGGCAGTCCGGCCTCGTTCCAGGCCAGCGGCACCGACATCGCCGGCTGCCCGGACATGTTGAACATCGAGGTGCCCGGCATGTAGCGGCGCAGCACCGGCGCGATGTGGCTCAGATCCTCGGACATCGTGTTCAGCTCGCCGAGACGAAGTGGCGGCGCGCACAGGGTCGGGCTCAGGAAGATGTCGCAGCCCTCGAAGAAGGTCGCGAGCCCGCGCGAGATCTGGAATGCCGCAAGCTGCGCCGCGACATAGTCGGCCGGCGTCATCTTGACCGAGTTCTGGCCGCTGGCGAGCGTCAGCCGCTCGACGTCGTCGGACGTCAGCGTGCGCCCCACCCGCTGCTCAAGCAGGCGGATGGTCAGCGCCGTGTTGCCGCCGACGATCGTGGTCATGAGCGCGGCCGGATCGGCCGCAAGCGACGGCGCGCGCTCCTCGACGTGATGGCCGAGGCCGGCCAGCAGCTTGGCGGTGTCGCGGACCGCCGCTGATATCTCCGGATCAATCGCATCGCCATAGGGCGACTTGTCGGTGAAGCTGATGCGCAACTGACCGGGGTCGCGGCCGACTTCCTGCGAGAACGGCCGCTCCGGCGGCGGCGCGACGTAGAGGCTCGACGGCTCAGGACCGTGGATCGCATCCATCATGACGGCGCTGTCGCGGACGCTGATGCTGAGCACATGGCCGACCGAGAAGCCGCCCCAGCCTTCGCCGCGATCGGGACCGCAGGGATTGCGGGCGCGCGTCGGCTTCATGCCGAACACGCCGGAGGCGGAGGCGGGAATCCGGATCGAGCCGCCGCCGTCGCTGGCATGCGCGACCGGCAGGATGCGCGCCGCGACCGCAGCCCCGGCGCCGCCCGATGAGCCGCCGGAGGAATGCTCCAGATTCCAGGGATTGCGGGTCGGGCCGAACAGACGGGATTCCGTCGTCGGCATCAGGCCGAATTCCGGGCTCGCGCTCTTGCCGAAGATCGCAAGACCCGCATCCAGGAAGCGCTGGGTCAGCGTCCCGTTGTGGTCGGCGACGAAATCCTTCAGCAGGCTGGCGCCCGACGTGGTGCGGGTGCCCTCGAGCAGATCGAGGTCTTTCAACAGGAACGGAACGCCGGTGAACGGGCCGTCAGGCAGGCCCTTGGCGATCTGGCGCTCGGCGTAGTCGTAGTGCTTGACGACGACCGCGTTGATCTTCGGGTCGACGGCGGTGGTGCGCGCGATCGCCTCGTCGAGCAGTTCCTTTGGCGTCACCTCTTTCTTGCGGACGAGCTCGGCGAGACCGACCGCATCGTAGTTGCCGAATTCCTTGAAAGCCATGTGCATGCTCCGCATCGCCGGGCCGACCTCGCAAGGTCGGCCACAGCGCGACTAGAGCACGATCCGGAAAAGTGTGAAGCGATTTTTCCGAAAGGATCGTGCTCAAACAACAAACGAAAGCGCGATGACGTCATCGCGCCTTTGGGAAGGCTGAAGGTTCAGCCGAGGACGTCCTGGTTGATCACATTCTGGCGCAGCGGATTGCCGTCCAGCACGCTCAGGATATTGCGCGCGGTCTGCTCGCTCATGCGATCGACGGCCTCGACGGTCACGCCGGCCACATGCGGTGCCATGATCACGTTCGGCAAAGCGTGCAGCGGTTGGCCGACCGGCGGCGGTTCGACCTCGAACACGTCGAGACCGGCGCCGGCGAGCTTGCCCGACACCAGCGCATCGTGCAGCGCCTTCTCGTCGACGATGCCGCCGCGAGCGGTGTTGATGAGATAGGCGGTCGGCTTCATCAGCCCGATCCGCGCCGCGTTGAACAGGCCGACCGTTTCCGGATTCTTCGGGCAATGGATGGTGACGAAATCGGCCCGCGGCAGCGCCGCTTCGAGGCTCGACACGGCCTCGCAGCCGGCCGCGGTGATCTCGCTGGCGGGCTTGTAGGGATCGTAAACCAGCACGTTCATTTCCATCGCAAGGCAACGCTTGGCGGTGCGAGTGCCGATCCGGCCGAAGCCGACGATCAGGACGGTCTTGCCGTAGAGGTCGAAGGGCAATACGCCGAGCCGGCTCGCCCAGGTGCCGTCCTTGACCATCGTGTGCATTTCCTGCGCGCGCTTGGCCAGCGTCAGCATCATGAACAGGGCCTGCTCCGCGACCGACGGCGAGTTCGCGGTGCCTGCGACCATCAGCGGCACCTTGCGGCGGGACAGTGCCGGCACATCGACAGCGTCATAGCCGACGCCAATCCGGGTCACCACCAGCATGCCCTTGGAGGCTTCGAGCTCCGCCTCGCCGAAGCGGGTCGCGCCGAGTGCCACGCCATGGACCGGCGCGTGCTGCTCCAGCATCGCCTGGAAGTCCTTGGCCGTGATCAGGTTGGGAAATTCGATGAGTTCGACGTCGTCCCGCTCGTTGAGGAGCACCCGTGCCCCCGGCGACAGAGTCTGGGTGATGAAAATCTTCTTCTTGTTGGTGGCCATTTCCCGCCCTTGAGGTTTCTTGTGCGCCGTCAAAGGACGGCGCCGGTCACCTCGTTTAGCAAATGCATATTGTTGAGGTCCACAGCCAATCGGAGCGGGCTGCCATCCTGCGCGCCGGCATTGGGACTGACCCGGCCGCAGACCTGGGTGCCTTCGAGCGTGAAATAGACCAGGGTCTCCATGCCCATCGGCTCGGTGACGTCGAGCACCGCGTCGAACGGCTCGACGCCCGGCTCGGCATGCGGCCGCGCATCCATCACATGCTCGGGCCGGATGCCGAGCAGCAGCTTGTCGGTGCGCGAGAGGGCCTGGTAGCGGGCGGCGCGCGCCGGCGGCAGGGCGAAAGCCAGGCGATCGGTCAGCCGCACGTTGAGCTTGCCGCCGACGTCCTCGAGCCGGCACGGCACGAAGTTCATGGCGGGCGAGCCGATGAAGCTCGCGACGAAGCGGGTCGCAGGCTTGTGGTAGAGTTCGTTCGGCGTGCCGATCTGCTCGATCCTGCCGTGGTTCATCACCACCACGCGGTCGGCCAGCGTCATCGCCTCGACCTGGTCGTGGGTGACGTAGACGGTCGTGGTGCGGACCTTCTGATGCACCTTCTTGATCTCGATCCGCATCTGCACACGCAGCTTGGCGTCGAGGTTGGACAGCGGCTCGTCGAACAGGAACACCTTCGGATTGCGCACGATGGCGCGTCCCATCGCGACGCGCTGGCGCTGGCCCCCGGAGAGCTGCTTTGGCTTGCGGTCGATCAGGTCGGTGATGTCGAGCATCCGGGCCGCTTCCGTGACCCGGCTCTTGATCTCGGCCTTGGGATAGTGCTTCAGCCGCAGTCCGAACGACATGTTCTCCGCGACCGTCATGTGCGGATACAGCGCATAGTTCTGGAACACCATCGCGATGTCGCGGTCCTTCGGCGGCACGTCGTTGACGACGTCGCCGCCGATCATGATGTCGCCGTCGGAAATGTCTTCGAGGCCGGCGATCATCCGCAGCGTCGTCGACTTGCCGCAGCCGCTCGGCCCGACCAGCACCACGAACTCATGGTCGGCGATATCGAGGTCGATGCCGCGCACCGCCTCGACCTCGTCGTAACGCTTCACCACCTTGCGCAAACTAACGTCGGCCATGAATTCCTACCCTTGTCGCGTTCAACCCTTTGTCGCACCGGCCGTCAGGCCGGCAATGTAGTAGTCCATCAGGAAGGCGTAGATGATCAGCGGCGGCGCGGCGCCGAGCAGGGCGCCGGTCATGATCTGCCCCCAGTTGAAGACATCACCCTTGATCAGGGTGGTGATGATGCCGACCGGCAGCACAAGCTGATCGGTCGAGGTCGTGAACACCAGGGGATAGAGGAACTGAGCCCAGGAGACCGTGAAGGCAAAGATGGTCGCCGCGATCAGGCCGGGCAGGGCAACCGGGATGAAGATCCGGGTCAGCGTCTGGAACCAGCTCGCGCCGTCGATGATCGCGGCCTCGTCGAGCTCCTTAGGGATCGAGGCGAAATAGCCGATCATGATCCAGGTGCAGAACGGCACCGTCAGCGTCGGATAGATGAACAGCAGCACGTACCAGCGATTGACCAGCTGGATTCCGGTCCAGTCGCCGAACACGGCAAACATCTTGAACAGCGGGATGAACAGCAGGCTGTCCGGGATAAGGTAGGTGAGGAACACGCCGGTCGCGAGCGTCGCCGAGCCCCAGAACTTCATCCGCGCCAGCGCAAAGGCGGCCGGCACGCTGATCAGCATCGTGATGGTGACCACGATGATCGAGACCCAGGCCGAATTCCAGAAGAAGCGCAGGAACTGGTTCGAGGTCAAGAGCTGGACGTAGTTCTCGAGTGTGGGCTGGTGCACCCACCACGGGTTGGTCGCCGCCGAAATCTCGGCACTGCCCTTCAGCGACGTGATCAGCATGTAGAACGGCGGCGTCAGCGAGAAGATCGCGAACAGCGTCAGGAAGAAGTAGGACCAGCGCAGCGCCCAGGTCCGGTCGCGGCTCATGCTGCCGTATTTGACCTTGCGCGTCGGTCCTGCCTTGTCGATCGTCACTGTGCTCATCAGGATTCGTTCCCGCGTTTGGTGATGTCGCGCAGGATGAAGATCGCCGCGACCGCGAGGATCGGCACCATGAACAGCGAGACGCTGGCGCCGAGCGGAATGTCGCTGCCCTCGATGCCGACGCGGAACGCCCAGGTCGCGAAGATGTGGGTGTGGTCGAGCGGCCCGCCGGCGGTCAGGATGCGCACGATGTCGAAATTGGCGAAGGTCACGATCAGCGAGAACAGCGTCGTGATCGCGATGATGTTGCGCATCATCGGCAGGGTCACGTACCAGATGCGCTGCCACCAATTGGCGCCGTCGATTGCCGCCGCCTCATAGAGCTGCTCGGGCACCGATTTCAGCGCCGCCAGATACATGATCATGAAGAACGGCGCGCCGTACCAGACGTTGACGAGGATCACCGAGAAGCGCGCCCACATCGCATCGCCGGTCCACGGGATCGGTCCGATGCCGAAGAAGGACAGCGTGTAGTTGAAGGCGCTGTAGGACGGGTCGAACAGCCAGAGCCAGGCCAGTGTGCTCATCGCCGGCGGGATCACCCACGGAACGAGCAGCATGCCGCGCCATTTGCGCTGCTTGTTGGCGGGCACGTTGTGCACGAAATGCGCGACGATGAAGCCGATCAGCGCTTTGAAGACCACCGCGGAGATCGCGAAAATGCAGGACTGCTTGACCACCAGCCAGAAGGTGTCGCGCTTGAACAGGAACTCGAAATTGCCGAAGCCGACGAACTTCGTCATCGCCTTGTTCAGCGTCGCAAGGTGCAGCGAATAGAACGCCGGATAGATCACCAGCACGGCGATCAGAAGGATCAACGGCAGCGTCATCAGGAACGCGGACATCGACTTGCGACGGAGCGCGTTGCGCAGGCCGACGCGCCGTCGACCCGACTGGGCTGCGGCCGCACGGTTGGGTTGGAATGCGACATCAACCATAACGCAGGTCCCTCGCGCGGGTTGGTTGCAGGTCTTGCCGGCTTTGCGGCTGGGATGTTGAGGCGAGAGCCCGCGCGGCCGGCACGATCGGCCGGCCGTGCGGGGCTCGCATCTCGTCAGCTTCGCATGAAGCCTTCACACTCGCCCTCGGCCCAGGCGAGCGTCTTTTCCATCGCTTCACCCTGGTAGTACCGCAGGCACATCTTGGTCAGGGTGGCCTGGAAGTAGATCTGCTGCGCGACCTTGGGCGGCGCGGGCGAGGCCGCGATCGACAGCGTCTGGTGCTTGTAGGGGTTCGGGTAATGATAGAGCGTGCCCTTGGGCGGGCCTTGCTCTTCCCAGACCTTCAATGTCGTGAGCTTCTCGTAAGCCGGTAGATCATAGCCGCCGCTCGCGATCACCATCTTCTCGATCGATGCCGGCTGCGACAGGAACGTCAGCAGGCTCTTGGCCGCTTCCTTGTTCTTCGAGAACGACCAGATCGACCAGAAGAACGGCAGATAGGGCGCGAACCGTCCCTTCGGGCCGGCCGGGAACCCGTGCGTCCAGCATTGTTCGGCGACCTGCGGCGCATCGCGCTTGGCGACCGCCCACGCGCTCGGCGGGTTCATGATCATCGCGCCCTTGCCCGCGACCAGCCACTTGTTGTTGGAGGCATCGTCCCATGCGGCAACGTCCGGCGGCAGGAAGGCGAGCAGCTTCTTGTAGAATTCCAGCGCCTGGCGCACCGCGTCGGTCTTGACGGTGAGGTTGCCCTTGGCGTCGACCAGATGCGCGCCGTACGACTGGAAGATCGCGCCGGCGGTGTCGACATTGTCGCTGGTCTCGCCGAGGCCGATGCCGAACGGGAAGCCGGCCTTGTGGCAAGCTTCGGCCGCCTTCAGGAACGTGTCGAGAGTCCAGTTGTCCGCCTTCGGCGGGCTTCCGGCCGGATACATCTCCTGGACGTCGATGCCAGCGTATTTCTTCATCAGGTCGATGCGCGAGCAGGGGCCCTTGATCTGACTGCCGACGCTGGCGGGAACCCCGAGCCATTTGCCGTCGGCCTGGCCGAGATACTTCACCGTGCCGTTGACCTCGCCGTTCAGCTTGACGAGCGGATCCATGATGTCGTTGACCGGCTCGAGCAGCTCGGCATTGGCCTGCGGCCACCAGGTCGGCATCTGGAAGATATCGTGACCGGATTTCGCCTGCGCCTCGGCAGCGATGGTGACGATGTTCTTGTTGCCCTGGCTGGTGATGTAGTCGATCTGGACCTCGACCTTTTCCTTGGCGGCCCATTCGTTGACGAGCTCGGTGGAGGCACTGTTCGCGCCCGGCACCCAGTGATCCCAGAAGCCCATCGAGAGCTTGCCGGCTGCGTAGGCGCCACGCACGTAGGGGGCTGTGATGAGCGCCGCCGATGACAGCGCTGTCGCCGCAACGAATTCTCGGCGCGAAAGCTTCTTCCGTGACATGGCATTCCCTCCCTGGTCGCCAACGGACAAAAGACTTTTTCGAATCCCGTTGTTGTTTTGTGCGTCGCGTTCGCGCGACGTCGCGGGATTTCGTTCATGCCGATCAGAACAGAATTGCCGGCGGCTGTCGAGAAACGAGATGCCTGTGCCACGTAGTACTAACGTTGTGGTCAAATCGCAGGCAGCGTCATCAGCATCACAGCGATTGCCGGCGGTTTGACGCGCTTCCCGCCATCATGCTGCGACGCACGCGGAGATTGGCGAAGCCGTGATCGGGGACGCTGCGCGGTTGAGCCGCAGCTTGTTCAGCCGAGCCTGATCCAACCGTGTTCCGTCATGTTGATGCCCAGCCCGGCCGATAGACTTGCCGAAGGCGGAGACGATAAGGTCGGATTCGTCGACCTACCCGCGCTTCCATTCTGCAATCCACCATCGATCACGGAGACCCGATCATGCTCATCCCGGTAGCGAAGCTGCGAGCACAATGGAGATTGTGCGCCGCGGTTGGGGCCGCCACCGTCACGCTGCTTGCAGTGCCTCATATGGTCGATGCGCAGATCGTGCAGGGCGTGGAGCAGGGCGCGCGCGAAGGCAACAAGGCCGCCGGACCGGTTGGCGGGGTTCTCGGCGGAGCCATCGGCGGCGTGGTCGGGGTTGTGACCGGCGTGACCGGGGTGTTGACCGGCAACAACGGCAATCCCAATGCCGGCAACGGCAAGAACGCGCAGGCTCCAGCGTCCGGTGACAAGCAGGGCGCCAAGGCCGCCAAATCGGCCAAGGCCGCCGCCAAGGACAAGGGCGCCAAGCAAGCGCCGACGGTGCTGACCCAGGCCGGCGCACCGCAGCTCACGGCCGAACAGATCGTCGCCAATAGCGACGCCAATATCGAGCGGATCAAGAAGGAGCTCAACCTGACGCCGGAGCAGGAGAAGAACTGGGCCGGCTTCAACAGTGCGATGCACTATCTCGGGCATAACGGCGCCGACCGGCTCAACCTGCGCATTGCACGCGCGCAGCGCGATCCGCCTGACGACATCATCGAGCAGATGCGCAACGAGGCCCAGTTCCTCAATGATCGCGCGGTCGATCAGCGCGGCGTCGCCGACGCTGCCGAGCCGCTTTACGCCAGCCTCGACGACAAGCAGAAACAAATCTTCATCAATGAAATGGTCCGCCTCAGCCACGAGCGCGGGCTCGACTAGCGAGCGTCCGGCGGCGAAGTGGGGACGAATAGCCGGGCTACCATGCCCTGGGGTAGGTTAAAGGCGCAGCACCCGGCTATTCTGCCGCAGCGGCGCGGCTCGGTTAATTCGTCATTCAATGTTGAAGAAAAACGGACGGGATCACGCCCGAGTGATGGCCGAGTCAGGGCCTTGTCGGGAACCGGTTTTGCGGTGGGAAATATTGGCCGACGCTTGCATCGGCCATTTGTCGAGCAAGGTAATCCGCTTCAGCTCTTGGGGAAGTTCAGCTCCACGCCGACGCCATCGGGATCGTAGAGGAAGATCTGGGTGTCGCCGGTGCGCGGCACGATCTGCTCGCGGAAGCTGACATTGTTCGCCTGGAGGCGCTTGCGTACGCCGTCAACGTCGGTCGCGGCAAAGGCGATATGGTCGAGGCGGCCGGTATCCTCATATTTCTTCTCCGTCCCACGCACGACGATGCCGTCGCGCGGCTTGCGGGTGCCCATTAAATGGACGGTGGCCTGACCGCCGGAATAGAGCCAGTAGCCCGGAAAATCGAGCGGCGGCCGATCGCCATTCTCGAGCCCGAGCACATCGCAATAGAACGCCTTGGTCTTTTCCAAATCCTGCGGTTCGATGGTGAAATGCTGCAGTCCGCCCAATGGCATGGTCGTTCTCCCTGAGAATTCAGATCAGACGAAGCTGAGGTCGGCGTCGACGCCGAGCATCCAGGCGCCGACGGTCTCGAAATGACTGAAGCGGCCCTGCAGTTGCTGGGTCACTGTGTGGATGTCGCGAAAGCGCCGCTCCAGCGGATGGCCGTCGAAGATCGCGGTCGCGCCGGCCGTGCTATAGGCGAAATCCACAGCTTCCCGCGCCTTGTGGATGGCGTGGGTCGCCGCCATCCGGATCGTCATGCGCTGCGCGACCGTGATGCTGTGGCCGGCGACCAGGTCCTTCCAGATGTCCGCCATCGATTGCAGCAGGAAGGCGCGGGCGGCGCGCAGATTGACCTCGGCCTGGGCGAGGCCGGACTGCACCACGGCATTGTCGCGCAGCGTCTTCTTCATGCCGCGCGGCACCTTGTTGCGGGCAACGTCGACGAAATTGTCCAGCGCACTGCGGGCGATGCCGCAGGCGACCCCGGCGAAGCCGACCTGGTAGCAGGTGTGGTTGCTCATCCGGTACAGCGGACCATTCTCGCGGCACTCGCGCTCGAATTCGCGGGTGATCGAATGGTCCGCGCGAACGAAGAAGTCGTCGAGCGCGAACTGGTCGCTGGCGGTGCCGCGCAGCCCGACCGTGTTCCAGATGTCGGTCCATTCGACGTCCTCGGTTCGCACCAGCATGGTGCGTTCGAGCTGCTCGCCATTGGCGTCGCGGCGCGGCGAGGCGTCCGCGGCATAGATCGGGCAATGGGCGCCGAGCCAGGTGGCGTGCCGGCCGCCTGACGCGAACGACCAGACCCCGGTGACCCGGTAGCCGCCCTCGCATTCGATCGCCTTGACCTTGGGGCCGGGGCCCCAGCCAGCACCGCGCGCGGGTCGGCAAACATCTCCTGCGCGACCGGCAGGTCGAGATAGGCCGCCGACATCGCACAGCCGCCGGCCTGGCTCAGGCACCACGCCGTCGAGGCATCGGCCTTGGCGATGGTCTCGATGGCATGGAAGAAGGTGACGGGATCGGTCTCGATCCCGTCGGTCGACGCGGCAACAGCAGGCGGAACAGCCGCGCCTCGTGCAGCCGGTCGAGCAAATCGGGCGGCAGGCGGCGAGTTGTTTCGATCTCGTCGGCGGCGGCCGCAACTGCGTCCCTGATCGACTCGGCGCGGGCGATCACGTCACGATCGCCCGCAAGATCTGCTGAAGTCACGCTCATATTCGCCTCCCTCAGGCGCGCCGGATGGTGGCGGAGGCCGCGACGTCAGCGGCCGCGTTGAGCTCCCTGTCAATCTGCTCGATCGACTTGCCCCGGGTCTCGAGCCCGAAGAACAGATAGACGGCGCCCGCCATCAGGAACCAGCAGCCGAGATAGACGAAGGCGGTCGGGATCTGGGTCAGCGGCACGTCCGGCTTGAGATAGTTGTTCGAACCGACGATCAGTGCGAGGCCGACCGGCCCGATGATCTTGCCGATGCCGCCGAAACCGTAGGCCGAGCCCATGCCAGTGGTGCGCAGATGCGACGGCCAGACCTCCGCCGCATAGGGCCCGACGATCGCAAAGCCGCCGTCGGCGAAGAAGAAGGCGGCGCCGAGCAGCAGCCAGAACGCCGACATGCCGAACAGCGTCGCGTCGTAGTGATAGCCGGCAATGATGGTCAGCGCGCCGGCGCCGAGGCCGAGCAGGCCGCCGGCGATGCGCCGTCCCAGCAACTCCGAGAACCAGGAGAACGAGATGCGGCCGAGGAATCCGGTGACGCTGAGCAGGATCATCATCTTGGCGGCTTCCTGCGGCGTGACCTTCAGCAGCAGCACGAACAGTGCGGGCGCCCACAGCGTGATGCCGTAGACGCCGGTCTGCGCGCCGGCGTTGCCGAGCCAGGAGACGATCAGGCTGCGCGGATATTTGAACAGGTCGAACCAGCTGGTCGTGACGATCGGCCCGGCGTCGGCCGCGCTCGGCAGCGGCAGCTCCGATGGCGGCACCTGCAGGGCCCAGGCGAGCGACTTGCGGGCCTCGTCATAGCGCCCTTGCCGGCACAGCCAGCGTGGCGACTCCGGCACCCAGAGCCGGACCAGCAGCACGAGGACCGCCGGCAGTACGCCGATCGCAAACAAAAGCCGCCACTGATCGGTGCCCATGATCGCGCCCAGCACTGCGCCAAGGCCGACGCCGAGCGGGATCACGCAGGTGACGAGCCCGCCGACCCAGCCGCGCTTGTGCGAGGGCATGAACTCCTGCACCAGCGGCAGGTCGACGCAATACAGGCCGCCGACGCCGGTGCCGACGAAGAAGCGCAGGATTGCGAGGTAAACCCAGCCATTGTCGGGCGTGAAATAGAGCAGGCCGGTCGCGATCGAGAAGTTCAGCACCGTGCCGATGAAGACGATGCGGCGCCCGACCCGGTCGGCGAGCCAGCCCCAGAGATAGGCGCCGATGATGGCGCCGATGCCGGAACTCATCAGGACGGTGGCCGATTGGCCGAAGGTGAGCTTCCACGGCCCGATCAGGAAGGCGAGCACGAAGCCGATCAGGAAGTAATCGAAGAATTCCAGCGCATCGCCGATGATGGCTGCCGCAAGGATCTTGATCTGGTTGCCGGTCAGAGTCGTCCGGCGATCGAGGATCTCGAACATGGCGCGTCTCCCCTTGGCGCCTGTTCGTTGTTGTTGCGAGCGTGCGTTGCGCCGGCGCATCGCTCATAAGATGAGGCTATCCTCGTGCTGTCGCGAACGGCAAGCCCGCACCGGCGCGGGGCTCGTCTGCACGAACGCGATATGCAATTCGGCTTGCCGCTGCGCACAAATCATGGTGCGAAAGCCTGATGTGAGCCGTGCCAGCCGTTGACTCCTGCGATCCCGATCGCCCACGTTTGTGGCAAGAGAGCGGGGGAGACAGGCCGGGTGGACGAGAAGCGCAGGCATCCACGAACCGAGGTCAATGAACCCGGCTATGTCTCGTCGGGCGGTTCGGTCATGCACTGCACGATCGTCAACATCTCGGCGGAAGGCGCAGCCATCGAGGTCGAGAATCCGGCATTCGTCCCGCATAGATTCCGCCTGATGATGGCCCGCGACGCCTCGGTGGTCTATGAGTGCCAGGTGATCTGGAGCAAGAAGACGCGGATTGGAGTGAGTTTCGTGACGACCGCCTGAGCGCGGCAATCTCGCAGGACACCATGACCGACCGTGCCAGGCTGGAATGGGTTTCGTCGCTGGAACAGCCGGTGGAACGCCGATGACTCCGGAACCCGCAACGATCTGCCTCGGCTGCTGGCAAAATCTGCATATGCCGATCCCGCTGCGCGGCCCCTTGTCGGCGCCGTTCCGCCTGTTCGGCGTCCGGCCGAGCCGCATGAACCCGAACACCTGCACGATCTGCGAGATGGCCTTCTCGAAGATCATGAAGGCGCGCGCCGTGACCATCGACGCCACCATCCTGTTCGCCGATCTGCGCGGCTACACCACTTTGACGCAGACCATCGCGCAGGACGGGCTGACGTCGCTGCTCGACGCGTTCTACGACGACTGCGCCGCCGCGATCTGGCGCTATGACGGCATCCTCAACAAGACGATCGGCGATGCCGTGTTCGCGATCTTCAATTTCCCGGTACGGCGGGACGATCACGCCGTGCAGGCCCTGCTGGCGGCGCGCGAGATCCAGCGCCGCTTCAAGGACAGGCACGATACGCTAGTAAAGGCGATCGGCGCCGGCGACATCGAACTCGGAATCGGCATCGGGATGGACAGCGGCGACACCAATTTCGGTGAGTTCGGCCAAACCCATCGTGACCTGACGGCGGTCGGCACGGTGGTCAATCGCGCGGCCCGGGCCCAAGCGATCGCGAAGTCCGGCGAGATCCTGGTCACATCAGCCGTGCGGGATCGAACCGCAAGCATGATCACGGCGACCGGTTCCGACTATACGCTGAAGGGCTTCGACCAGCCGGTTACACTGTTTTCGGCGTGAATTGACGCGGCGCAACAAAAAGACGGCTCCAGCGCGGAGCACCGCGCCGAAGCCGTCGGGGATGGTCGTTTGCCGATTACGAACACCGCGCTAACGCGAGGCCGGTGGCTTCGTTCCGGGAGCGGAGGGGATTTTCGTCAGCGCCACATGCCGCGCATCCGCGCGCGATATCGATCGGCGGCGCACGGCTGGGGGAGGAGGCTTGCGCGGCGGCTGCGCGCGGCCATGTGGTCCGCTCGAACATCGGCAGCAGTCGTTCCGGGATGAAGCGGGTGCGCGAGGCGTACATATGGCGGTCGCCCTTGGCGGCCTGGCCGTGGACGAAGAAGCGCTGCGGCACCATGAGATGCAGATCGTCCTTGGCGCGGGTCATGGCGACATAGAGCAGGCGGCGCTCCTCCTCGAGTTCGGCCGAGGTGCCGGCGCCGAGGTCGGAGGGCATGCAGCCGTCGACGACGTTGAGCACGTAGACCGACTTCCACTCCTGCCCCTTGGCGGAATGGATGGTCGACAGGATCAGGTAATCCTCGTCGAGCAACGGCACGCCGGCCTGGTCGCTGGTCGCGTCGGGCGGATCGAGCGTGAGCTCGGTGAGGAAGCGTTCGCGCGACGGGTAGCCGGCGGCGATCTGCTCGAGCTGGATGAGGTCGGCGCGGCGGACCTCGCTGTCCTCGTGGATGCGATCAAGATGCGGCTCGTACCACAGCCGTGCGCGCTCGATGTCGACCGGCCATTCCGAGAAGCGCAGGTTTTCGATCGTCTCGACGAACAACCTCCAGTCCGCGCCTGCGCGGGGCGGCGCCGGCAGCGCTGCGAGCGCGGCGATTGGATCGGCGGCTTCGGCCATGCGGTCGAGCACGCGCTGTGCCGAGGCCGGCCCGACGCCGGGCAACAGATGCAGGATGCGAAAGCCGGCGACCCGGTCGCGCGGATTGGCGGTGAAACGCAGCAGGGCCAGCATGTCCTTGACGTGCGCGGCGTCGAGGAATTTGAGGCCGCCGAATTTCACGAACGGAATGTTGCGGCGGGTCAGCTCGACCTCCAGCGGTCCGCTGTGCGAGGAGGTGCGGAACAGCACCGCCTGCTGCTTCAGCAGCGCACCTTCCTCGCGATTGGCCAGCACCTGCTCGACGATGTAGCGCGCCTGGTCGGCCTCGTCGCGGACCGTGACCAGCAGCGGATTGCGGGTCGAGGTCCGGTCGGTCCACAGGTTCTTGGTGAAGCGTTCCTTGGCCAGCGAGATCACGCCGTTGGCGGCCGACAGGATCGGCTGGGTCGAGCGATAGTTTCGGTCGAGCGTGACAATCTCGGCGGCGGGGCTGAACTGGCTCGGGAAGTCGAGAATGTTGCGCACGGTGGCGGCGCGGAACGAATAGATCGATTGCGCGTCGTCGCCGACCACTGTGAGCCCGCGCCCGGTCGGCTTGAGCGCGAGCAGGATGGAGGACTGCAGGCGGTTGGTGTCCTGATATTCGTCGACCATCACGTGGTCGAAGCGGCCGCCGATCTCCTCGGCCAGCGCGGTGTCTGTCACCATCTGCGCCCAGTAGAGCAGGAGGTCGTCGTAATCGAGCACGTTCTGCCGCTGCTTGGCTTCGACATAGGCTGCGAACAGCTGCTTCAATTCACCGGCCCAGCCGGAGCACCACGGGAAGAACTGGCCGAGCACGGCCTCGATCGGCATTTCCGCATTCACGCAGCGCGAATAGATCGCAAGGCAGGTGCCCTTGGTGGGGAACCGGCTTTCGGTACGGGAGAAACCGAGATCGTGACGGACCAGGTTGATCAGATCGGCGGAGTCTTCGCGATCGTGGATCGTGAAGGCCGGGTCGAGCGCGATACGCTCGGCGAATTCGCGGAGCAGCCGCGCGCCGATGCCATGGAACGTGCCGGCCCAGTTCAGCGCATCGGTCATGACGGAGGCGCGGTCGCCGAGCACGCGGCGTGCGATGCGCTCGACGCGGCCGGCCATTTCCGCCGCAGCACGCCGCGAGAAGGTCATCAACAGGATGCGGCGCGGATCGGCGCCGGCGACGATCAGGTGCGCAACGCGATGGGCGAGTGTGTTGGTCTTGCCCGAGCCCGCGCCCGCGATCACCAGCAGCGGGGCGCCGACGATGCAATCCTTGCCGACCCCATGCTCGACGGCGCGTCGCTGCTCGGAATTGAGCGCATCGAGATAGGCTGTGTTGGCAAGATCAGGCACGAATCACCCCCTGGGAAACGCTAACAGACATTGCGATTCAGCGGGGCCGGCACAGCTGCGCGGAAGCAGAGAAATTAGATTGACATTAACGCGCCGCGGCGCACAACCGCGCCATGGGTGACACTTCCAAATCCGACACGCCGCTGAAGGCGACATTCAAGGTGCGGCTGAACGGCGAGACAGTGACGCTCGCGACCGTCGGCCAGGCCTACCGCTTCATCAGCAATCTCAGCGCCGTCGAATGGATGGAGTTCCGCTCGCTCCATGACGAGGCGCTGGTTGCGCTGGAGCGGGCGGCCGGCAACGCCATGCTGACAGTGCAGGCGACCAACGCACTGCGGACGCTGTTCGTCCGTGCAAAACTGCTTTGAAAAGACAAGATTGGTTTGAAAAGAAATGGGCCGCCTTGGCCCTCCCTGGCGGCCCTAGAGTGCGGCCGAAGTGCATTGCACTCCCTGCCGTCGCGTGTACCGCCGTTACCTTGTTTGCGGCCATAACGAACACGGCCGTACGCAACCGCCGCCGATTCGGCTGTAGCTGCCGCGCCACAATCAGGAGCCGGCGTCGTCGACGAGACGGTCATACACAAGCGCAGAGCGCATGTTGATCGTTGCGATCCTCAGGTAGCTGGGTTCGCGCATCGCGTTGTTGAACATCAGGATCGCCGTCTTCCAATAGCCGCGCTCGCGCTGGTCGGCGTTCAGTGCTGACAGATAGTCCGCCGCGTCGCCGACGGTCGCGAGTATTCGCCCGTCTTTCAGCGTGATCGGGAACGCAAGCGGCGACCGCTTCTCCAGCTCCAGCACGAAAGGCTCTCCCAAAGGTCAGGCAGCGGCAAGCTGCCATAACAGAACAGACCTAGCTGCGCCGCTATATCAAAGCCTTAAGGGAGTGTCCGGCTCGACCGGGCAGGGGCTTAGAACGAGTCCGCCAGCGCAATCTCCGCCCGTAGGGCATCGATGCGCCGTTCGGCTTCCTCTGACGTCAAGTCGCGCGCGTACTGGTTCGGCTGATAGGCCTCCTCGGCCAGGCTCCTCAACCGCAGCGCCTGGGCACGCGACATCAGCCCGCCAAGCCGGTCCGCAACCCCACCAAATTTTACCGCTGCCATGCTCATCGTCCACCTCACTTGCCGGATCGTGACTTGACAATATGTTCTATTTTTGTTCTAACAAGCCATGGACAACAAGATCAATGAAATTCGTCGCAGGATCAGCACTTTGCGGGCTGAGATGACCTTGGTCGAGGCATCGATCCGGGATCAGGTCAATCGCGATCTGGATTGCAGCGAAGGGTCGTACCGGCTGATGGCGATGCGCGCCGAAGTTGCCGAGTTGATAGTTCGTTGGAAGGCCGCTGGTGGCGGCGAGCGGCTCCCGACCGTTCGGGAGCGGCTGAGCCGAAGCTATGCGGACCGTCCAACAGCGGCGGCCAAGGCAGACAAGGCCAGAGCGGACAAGCCAAAGGCCAAGCCGGGCCACAGTAACGCCAGGGTGTGATCCGGCCGCGCGATCGTACGAGGGGCTGACACACCGTCTTGAGCCCAAATCAGGTTTCCGGGCGGGAACCTGAACCGCGGGATCGGCATTTTCTTGTGGTGAGAGCCAACACCATAGCATCGCCCAGCGCCATGATCGCCGATCCGACCGCGCCTCCGCGGGCATCGATGAATGACGATCGCAGCCCGCTGCTGACGCTGATCTCCTGCATCAGCTGCGTCAGAACGATGCGGCTTGAGAGCAGCTCTCCGGGAAGCGAGGGCAGGGACATCCTTCAGTACCGCTGCGAGCAATGCAGCCGCATCGAGCGGGTGCAATTGGTGCGGCGAACCTGGCCGGCGGATCGCTAGCTCCTTGATCCCGAACTAGCAGCGGGCTTTGGCCTTTGGCCTCTCCACACTATCACGTGTGGCAGAATCGAACCCGCTCGGCGCATCTGCCGATGCGCCGCTGGTCGCGTCGCCTGAGCCTTGCCCTGTCAACCTGGAGAGTTCGCGGCTGAGATCGTGAATGTGGTACGGCTTGCGCAGCACCGGAAAGTCGGACCTCACGTCACGCGCGCCCTCGCTGTAGCCCGTCGTCAGCAGGATCGGCAGCTCGGGTTTCATGTCCCGGATCGTGCGCGCCAGCTTCAGCCCATCCATCCGGCCGGGCATCACGATGTCACTGAACACCACATCGATCCCGTTGGCGTCGATTTCCGACAAGGCCGCCTCTGCGTTGGACGCCCAGCGCACGGTGTAGCCGAGTTGTTCGAGCAGGCCGGTGCTCGCATCGGCGACGGCCGGATTGTCCTCGATCAACAGGACCGTCGCCGATGCGTGCATGGCGTGGTCGGCACGCGAGCGCGTTGCGGCCACGGTCCCGCGCGGCAGGAAGATGGAAACCGTCGTGCCCTTGCCGAGCGTGCTTGCGATCTCGACCCGGCCATCGGCCTGATGCGCGAACCCGTGGACCTGGGACAGCCCGAGGCCGGTCCCTTTGCCGACCGGTTTGGTGGTGAAGAACGGATCGAAGACCTTGCTCAGCACATCGTCCGGAATGCCTTCGCCCGTATCGGTCACGCTGACGGCCACCTGGGCTTGGGCAGGAATGTTGCGCGCCGCGATGGTCAGCGTGCCTCCGTCGCGCATCGCATCCCGCGCATTGACGACAAGATTGATCAGCGCGGTCTCGAATTCGCTCGGGTCGACGAAGACCGACCAGACATCCGGCTGGATGTCCATCTCGAGCTTGACCAGGCCGCCAAGTGCGCTGGTCAGGACCGCACGCAGCGCGCGGATCCTGTCGGCGACATCGATAGTCTGCGGGTTGACACTCTGGCGGCGCGCGAAGGTGAGCAACTGGCTGGTGAGGGATGCCGCCCGTTCGGACGCGGTTTCGATCGCGCTCAGTGCAAGCCTGCCGCGTTCGCTCATCACCTCGCGCCTGATCCGGTGCAGATTGCCCGAGATGATCATCAGCAGGTTATTGAAGTCGTGCGCGACGCCGCCGGTCAATTGGCCGAGCGCATCCATCTTCTGCGATTCCGCCAGCTGTCGCTGCACCTGTTCGAGCTTCTGCTGCGCCTCGCGCCGCTCGGAAATGTCCCGCGTGATCTTGGCAAAGCCGATCAGGCTGCCGTCGCTGTCGCGGATCGGATCGATCACGACGCTTGCCCAGAAGAACGAGCCGTCCTTGCGGACCCGCCAGCCATCCTCCTCGTAGTGCCCGGTCTCTTCCGCGATCTTGAGCGCACGTGCCGGTTTGCCGGCGGCCTGATCGGCCGGAGTATAAAATCGCGCAAAGCTCTGGCCGATGATTTCGCGGGGCGAATAGCCCTTGATGCGCTCGCCGCCGGCGTTCCAGTTGGCGACGATGCCGGCCGGCGTCAGCATGTACAGCGCGTAATCGGTGACGTTGCTCACGAGCAGTCGGAATTGGCTTTCGCTGGCCTCGAGATCCACGCGCGCCTGCCGCCGCTCGGTCACGTCGCGGGTCACCATGGCGTAGCCGACCAACTTGCGCTTCTCGTAGATCGGATCGATGACCACCGAAGCGTAGAATTGCGATCCGTCCTTGCGGATGCACCAGCCCTCGGCCTCGGCGTGTTTTTCCTTCCGCGCCATCAGCAACGCCTTCGCGGGAAGGCCCGATGCGCGATCCTCCTCAGGATAGAAGATCGAGAAGTGCTTGCCGAGGATTGCCTTGGCCGGATAGCCGGTGATGCGCTCGGCGCCCTTGTTCCAGTGGATTATCCGTCCATCGGGCGCGAGCGTGCAAATCGCATAGTCAATCGCCCCTCCGGCCAACAGCCGGAATCTTCGCTCACTCTCGAGAATGTCCCGCTTGAGCGTGTCTGATTTCTTAACCATCACCAATCCTGCCAATCCCCGAAACGCTCCGGGGAGGCCAATGTTCCAATGCAATCACATGCGTCCATGAGGACCAAACAAGACGAATGGCTTACGCCAGTCCGGGAAAAGTTCCAACGCGCAGTGGAACTTTTGGTTCCATCCGCGATTAAGCTACTCGGTTTGCGTCACAAATCGTGGTTTTGGCGTTTTCCCGCTTGAATAGATCCAAGGCAGTCATTCTTATGGTCACACTGGCTTTTCCGAGTCCCTGGATTCGCGGCCAGCGCGTAGGGGAAATTCCATGACCGATCTCGGTTCGCCGCCTCGTCCCCGTGCTGAAACACGCCGCGCCCAATCATCGAATGGAAGTCTCGATTCCTCGCACGATCTGCTGCAGTCCTTGCAGGCGATGCGCGGCGGCGACTTCTCGGTCCGGATGCGTGGCGATTATCTCGGCATCGACGGCAAGATCGCGGACGCCTTCAACGAAATCGCAGCCGCCAACGAGCGCATGGCGCAGCAATTGGCGCGCGTCGGGCAGGTCGTCGGTCGCGAGGGGCAGACCCGTCAGCGCGTCAATTTCGGCCTCGCCAGCGGCGCCTGGGCCGATATGGAGAGCTCGGTCAACACGCTGATCGACGATCTGCTGTGGCCGACCCGCGAGGTCACCCGCGCGGTCGCCGCGGTGGCGCAGGGCGACCTGCTGCAGACCGTGCAGCTCGACGTCGAGGGCAGGCCGCTGCGCGGCGAATTCCTGCAGTCGGCGAACATCGTCAACACGATGATCAAGCAGCTCTCGGTGTTCACCTCGGAGGTCACGCGCGTCGCCCGCGAAGTCGGCACCGAGGGCAAGCTCGGCGGCCAGGCCCAGGTGCCGGAGGTGACCGGCGTCTGGAAGGACCTGACCGAGAGCGTCAACTCAATGGCCAACAATCTGACCGGCCAGGTCCGCAACATCGCCGAGGTGACGATCGCGGTCGCCAACGGCGACTTGTCCAAGAAGATCACGGTCGACGTTCGCGGCGAGATCCTGCAGCTGAAGGAGGCCATCAACACGATGGTCGATCAGCTGCGCTCGTTTGCGTCGGAAGTGACGCGCGTGGCGCGCGAGGTGGGTACCGAAGGCAAGCTCGGCGGCCAGGCCCAGGTGCCCGGCGTCGCCGGCACCTGGAAGGATTTGACCGACAACGTCAACTTCATGGCGTCGAACCTGACGGCGCAGGTCCGCAACATCGCCGACGTCGCGACCGCGATTGCGGGCGGCGACCTGTCGAAGAAGATCACGGTGAACGTGTCGGGCGAGATCCTTCAGTTGAAGGAAACGCTCAACACGATGGTCGACCAGCTCAACCGCTTCGC
>NZ_LGTB01000042.1 GCF_001238275.1 Bradyrhizobium viridifuturi | reverse complement strand
GCCGGCGATGAAGCGGCTCAGCTGAAGGCCTCGCAAAGCGGCGCGGCGGACCTGCAGAAGTCGCTGGCGGAGGAGCACGAGCGTGCGGCGCGGTTGGAGCTGGACCTCGCGGCGGCTCGCCGTGACACGGAAGTGCAATCGGCGGCGACGGCCAAAGCGAGCGACGAATTGGCCAAGCTGAGGCTGGCAACGGAAGCTGACGCCGCGGAACAGCGCCAGTCGATACAGAAGGAGCACGAGCGGGCGGACGCTATGGCGCAGGATCTCGCGACAGCGCGCAGCAAAGTCTACGCCTACGAGGCTCAGGCGGCCAAAGCCAACGACGAGGCAGCGCCGCATCAGCAGCCGGAGTCGAGCGATATCGCCGAGTTGCGACAATCGCTCCAGCGCGAGCAGCAGCGGGCCGAACAACTGGCTCGTGATCTTGCAACAAAGAGCAGCGAACTCGATGCCCAGGCCGAGCGGGCAGCTGCAGCGAACGCGCAAGCCGCCGGAGCGCAGCAGGCCGCGGAGCAGGCTGTGGCTGAGCAGCGCAGTCTGCTGGAGAAGGAACACGGCAGGGCCGAGCAATTGGAGCGGGACCTTGCATCGGCGCGCCGCGACGTCGGTGCGCTCGCCGAGAAAGTGCCGCCCGTCGCGTCTCAGGTGGCCACCACCGGCAACGCCGGCAAGTCCATGCAGGACGAGCCGGCGGGCGCAGCGGTGGGGTCAATCGAGGGCCGCGCCGCCGCGCCGCGACCAGCCGGCAATGTCGAGGCCGCTTCCGACGACGGGGCGCAAGAGGCGAGGCTGATGGCGCGGGCCCGCTTGCTGCTGGAACGGGGTGACATCGGTGGTGCGCGGATCGTGCTGGAACGCGTCGCCGAGACGGGCAGCGCCCAGGCAAGCTTCGCGCTCGCGGAAACCTACGATCCGCTGACCCTCTCGAACTGGGGAACCTATGCAACGCGTGGCGATGCGGCCAAGGCGCGCGATCTCTACGCCAAGGCCGCGGCTGGTGGAATCAAGGAGGCAAAGGCGCGGTTCGAGGCGCTGCGTTGATCAAACGATCCAGCAAGAACGAACGCGCTGATGCGATGTCGTGCAAAGGAGCTGCTCGATGAAGAATCTGATCGGAATTCGCCCGTTGCTGCTTGCGGGCCTGATGTCGCTGCTTCCGGCGCTGCAGCCGCCCCCGGCGGATGCGCGGCCGCAACATGACCGGCCTCACAGGGCGCGGCTGATCCAGGCTGAACCGCCGCAGCCCAGGCCTGAATCCTTGGCGATCAATGCCTGGACCGTGGGTCTTGCCGGCGGCCTGCTCGAGGGAGCGCCGATCCGCCTCGCCGCGGAGATGGCCCGCGTGGTCGACGACGGCAACAATCTGCACGTCCTGCCTGTGGTGACGCGGGGACCCGTGGAGAACCTCAACTCGCTGCTGTACTTGCGCGGCATCGACGCTGCGATCATCAATTCCGACGCGCTCGAGGAATACAAAAGTCAGGTGCCGGATATCCAGCGGCGGATCACCTACGTCCTGAACCTGTTTCCGTCCGAACTGCATATCTTCGTTCGTCCGGAGATCAAGAGTCTGAGCGACCTCGCCGGCAAGAAGGTGAATTTCAACAGCCAGGGTACGGCCGCAGCCTATTCAGGTCCGCTGATCTTCAGTCGCCTCGGTATCGATATCGAGAAGACGTTCATTCCGCACCAGATCGCGCTCGAGCAGATGCGCAAGGGCGACATGGCGGCCGTCGTCTTCATCACCTCGAAGCCGGTCGATGCATTTGTGAAAGGCCGATTTGAAGCGGGCTTCAAGTTCCTGCCGGTCCCGTATGACAGCAAGTTCGAGGACTATTATCTGCCGGCAGCGCTCGACGCGGCCGATTACCCAAATCTGATCAAGCAGGGCGATCACGTGGCGACGATCGCCGTACCGACGGCCCTCGTCGCCTTCAATTGGCCGGCCAACAGCAACCGTTTCGAGCGCGTTGCACGCTTCGTCGATCATCTGTTTTCGCGGATCGACAAGCTGCAGGGACCCGGCTTCGACCCGAAGTGGAAATCGATCAACCTCGGAGCGACCGTGCCCGGTCTCGCGCGCTTCCCTGCCGCGCAGGCGTGGCTCGATCGGCAGTCGTCGACCGCACGGGCATCGCAATGACCAGGTTTTCCGCCCCGCTTGTTGTGGCAGTCGCCGTCGTCAACGGCGTTGCCCTCGCGCAGGGGGTGGAGGATCCCATGAGAGATCCCATGGCACAGCTGCGCGCCTGTTCTCAGCTCGAACGTGAAGCGCGGCTGGAGTGCCTCGACAAGCTGTCGCATGCAGCAGCACCGGCTCGCCGCGAAGCGTCGAAAGCGGACCGTTGGACGATCAGCGAGACGACGTCGCCGGTGGACTATTCACCGATCGCAACTGCGACAACGTCCGACTCGGTCGATTCATCCGTCAAGCTGTCGATCCGGTGTCGCGGCGGGCGGACCGAATTGTCCTTCTCGGGACCAGCCATCTCGGGCCGGGGCGACGGCTATGCGATTTCCTACCGCATCAACGGCGGTTCACCGGTGCAGGTCGCCGCAACCATGCCGGCGGTTGGTTCCGGTGTCGCCGTCGCTGGCGATGTCGTTCGCCTGTTGCAATCGCTTCCCGATAACGCGGTGCTTGCCGTCCACCTCTCACGCGGCGCCGGGGCTGCCCAGGATGCGACCTTCTCGCTCGCGGGGTTGGACGCGATGCGCGCGAGGATGGCCGGGGTCTGCAAATGGCCGCTCGCCGTCGCAAGACCCAGCCATTGAAAGTGTGTGCCTGCCAATTTTTCGAGATGGAGATGCTTGATGTGCAATTTTAAATCTGTTGCGAAATTCGTTGCGGTGGCCAGCCTCGCTGTGCTGGCTTCCACGCCATTTGCGGTGGCCCAGCAAGACGGAAAAAGCTGGGGCCCGACCGCGCAGACTGCGCCTCACGCGGCGACTGGCGCCCGGAAACCTGAAACGCCGCGGGCCACTGCCGATGCTCGCAAGCGCTCCGCATTGGCTCGTATGCACGATCCGGCGGTGCCGAACGGGAAGGAGCATCACCTGATCCTGCAGGTGAACAGCAATGATCCTGCCGCCATGAATCTCACGCTCAACAACGCAACGAACGTGGCCGAGTATTACAAGGGCATCGGCGAGAAGGTGAAGATCGAAGTCGTCACCTTCGGCCCGGGCCTGCACATGCTGCGCGAGGATACCTCGCCGGTGAAGGCGCGCATCGAGGAAATGGCGCTCAGTTCACCTGAAGTGTCGTTCAAGGCCTGCGGCAACACCCAGGAGAAGATGCAGAAGGCCGAGAACAAGTCGATCCCGATCATCAAGCAGGCGGAAGTCGTGAAGTCCGGCGTCGTGCGCGTGATGGAATTGCAGGAAAAGGGGTGGGCCTACGTGAAGCCGTGAGCGGGAGGGCCGGCCAGCCCTGAACTCCCTTTCAGCGGACGCGGCTTGCTGCGCAGAACGCGGGCGTAAATCCATGGGCGCGCGGGGCAGGGCTGCCGGCCGCGCGGCCAATCGCATTGACGTTCCGCATCCGCTACGCCAAGCTCCGGGGAAAATCAAAAACAACCCGGGGAAACGCCATGCTCCGCGCCGAAGACAACAGGTTCCTCACCGAAGCCGGATCAGGAACGGGAATGGGCGAATTGCTGCGCCGGTTCTGGATTCCGGTGCTGCTGTCGGAAGAACTGCCGGAGCCGGACAGCGACCCGAAGAAGATCGTGGTGATGGGCGAGGAGCTGCTTGCCTTCCGCGACTCGAGAGGCGTGGTCGGCGTCATCGATCAATACTGCCCGCACCGCGGCGCCAATCTCTGGCTCGGCCGCAACGAGGAATGCGGCATCCGCTGCGTCTACCACGGCTGGAAGTTCGATACCGACGGCCGCTGCGTCGACATGCCGACCTCCTATCCGGACCTCAATGCCAAGGACCTGATCCGCATCAAGTCCTATCCGGTGCGCGAATGGGGCGAGATGATCTGGGCCTATATGGGCCCGGCCGATCAGATGCCGGAATTGCCGGCGCTGGAGATGGCGCTGCTGCCGGCCTCGCACCGCTTCGTCACCAAGAAATGGCAGGACTGCAATTGGGTGCAGGCGGTGGAAGGCTCGATCGACACCGCGCATTTCACCTTCGCGCATCTCTCCTTCGAGAAGGAGGAGAACGAGATCCTCGACATCAAGAAGCACTTCGTGAACCCGCTGACGCGGGTCGCGACCGACCACATGCGCTGGATCGCCGAGGATCCGCGGCCGGTGATCAAGATCAATCCGCATGAGGCGGGGCTCACGGTGGCCGGCGGCCGGCTCACCGGCAGCGACAATATCTACTGGCGCATCGCCCAGTTCCTGATGCCGTTCCATTCCTATGCGCCGAGCTCGATGCCGGGCGAGAACATGTTCGGCCAGACCTTCGTGCCGGTCACCGACACCAATTGCTGGATCTACACCTATGCGTGGAATCCCGACCGGCCGCTGACCGAGGCGGAGCGGGCCGGTTACGCCAACGGCAACGGCGTGATGGCCGTGGTCGACGAGAATTACGTGCCGCTGCGCAACAAGTCGAATGACTATCTGATCGATCGCAAGCTGCAGCGGACCAAGAGCTACACCGGCATCAAGGGCGTCTCCGAGCAGGACGCCGCGGTGCAGGACAGCCAGGGCCCGATCGCCGACCGCACCCGCGAGCATCTCGGCCCGACCGATCTCGGCATCATGCATTTCCGCAAGCTGGTGATGGAGGCGGCCCGCGCGCTGCAAAAGGGCGAGGCGCCGCCGCATGCCGCGCACCAGGATCGCTATACCGTGCGCTCCGGCGCCTGCGTCACCAGCAAGACCAAGGATCTCACCGCTGTGATGATCGAACGGTTCGGCGATCCCGCGGGCTTCGTCGGCGGTCCCGGGCAGAACGCCGCTGCGGAGTAATATCCACGGTCGTCCCGGCGAAAGCCGGGACCCATAACCACAGCTGCAACGTTGTTGCGACCGCTGTGGCCCCGACCTTCGCCAAATCGGCAACGGTGGTTATCGGTCCCGGGTCGCGCTGCACTTGTCCGGGACGACAGCGAGGCTACAGCGGCATCCTTCGATACTCGCGGTTCGAAAGGCTCGCTTCCTCCAGATCCAGGTCGCGCTCGATGCGGCGCCTGGTCTCGTCGGTGATCTTGCCGTCGCGCAGCAGCATGTGGATGAACTTGCGCTCGGAGGAGATCAGCTCCCGCGTCAGCGCGGTGCCGGTGGCGGAGACGTCGTGCTTGTCGGGGTCGAGCGAGTCGGGCAGCTGGTTGATCCGGATCTCGTGGCGCGACCGCAACAGCTTGATCACCTCGTCGGACAGTTCGCGGTCGTCGGTGATGGCGTCGAGCGACTTCAGCGCGGCGTTCAGCGCCTCGCGCCGCGCCGCGATTTCCTGCTCGTGCTCGGCGATGTGCTCGCTGCGTCCGTCCCTGGCGAGGCCGAGCCAGCGCACCACCGGCGGCAGTCCGAGGCCGAGCCCGACCAGCGTCACGAAGATCACGCCGAAGGCGACGAACAGGATCAGGTCGCGATACGGGAAGGCCTCGCCGCTCGGCAGCGTCAGCGGCAGCGCCAGCGCCGCGGCCAGCGAGACCGCGCCGCGCACGCCGGTGAAGGCGACCACGAACACCGCTCGCCACGACGGCAGCGGATCGCGTTCGCGCACCCGCCGGCTGATCCAGCGCGGCAGATAGGTGCCGGGAAACACCCACAGGAACCGCGCGACGATCACGATGATTGCGACCAGCACGGTGGCGGTCAGGATGTCGTGCAGCGGAAACGACTTCGACTTCTCGTACAGCGAGCGCATCTGGAAGCCGGTCAGGAGGAACAGCAGCCCCTCGATCAGGTAGATGATCAAATCCCAGAAGAAGATGCCCTGCAGGCGCGTCGCGGCGGAAATCAGCAGCGGCCCGTTCCAGCTCATATAGAGCCCGCAGGCGACGGTTGCGATCACGCCGCTGCCGCCGAAATGCTCCGGAATCCAGTAGGCGAGATAGGGCGTGATCAAGGACAGCGTGATCTCGACCTGCGGATCCCGGGCTCTGCGGCGGGCGCGCAGGCTGAGCCAGCCGACCGCGGTGCCGAACGCGATCTCGGCGGCGACGATGACGAAGAACGTGCCGGTCGCCTTCGGCAGCGAGAACAGCCCGGTGGTGATGGCGGCCAGCGCAAAGCGATAGAGGATCAGCGCGGTGGCGTCATTGGCGAGCCCTTCGCCCTCGAGGATCACCAGGATGCGGCGCGGCATTCCAAGCTTGCGCGCGATCGCCAGCGGCGCGACCACGTCCGGCGGCGCGACGATGGCGCCGAGCAGGAAGCCGGTGCTCCAGGGCAGGCCGATCAGGTAATGGGTCGCGGCGCGACCATGAAGGCGGTGAAGATCACGCAGCCGACCGACAGCAGGATGATCGGCCGCAGGTTGGCCTTGAACTCGCGCCAGCTCATCGCGACGCTGGCCGAATAGATCAGCGGCGGCAGCACCACCAGAAGCACGAGCTCGGGCGGCAGTTCCAGCGACGGCATTCCCGGCACGAAGGCCAGCACGATGCCGACCAGCAGCAGCAGGATCGCCGGCGCGATATCGGTCCGCCGCGCCACCAGCGCGGTTCCCGCCAGCACCCCGAGCAAAGTGAGAAAAATCTGAAACTTGGCTTCCATCACGGGCTCAATTCGCCCGGAAACCGGCGCCAGTCAATGCGGTCCGGCCGGAGCCGGGCCGCAGGGGCATGATCCGGAAAAGTGGAAACCGGTTTCCCGCGACAAACGCGGAACGCGTTTGCGCCGAGATCATCCTCAAACAAGGAGATGGGATCATGACGCGATTCCGTGGAAACGCATCATGATGTTGGCCGTGTCGCAAAGCCGTCGTGGAGACGCAGTGGACCGGCGGTCAGTCCTTGAGGTCGTAGCGGTACGACTTCGAGACGATCTGCCAGCCGTCGGCGAGCTTCATGGCGACAAGGTAGTCGGTGAAATAGCGCGGCGGCAGCTGGCAGCGCACCTTGATGAAGGCCGTGTTGTCGTCGGAGCGGTCGATGGTGACGATGAAGTCCTCGCGCGGCTTGCCTTCGGCCTTCGCCGACGTGCGCTTGCGCACCAAGGCGAGCCAGTCCGGCACGGTCAGGACCTTCAGCTCGCCCTTCTCCACCCAGCGCAGGTCGGCGCTCGGATGAAAGGCTTCGGCGAGCTTGTCGGCATTGCTCTCATAGAGGCCGTCGAAATAGGTTTGGACGACGTTCTCGACGGTGGATCGATCTTGGCTCATGGGTTGGTCCTCCCGGCAGGGTTTTGGTCTACTAGGGCGCGTTTTCGGGCGAAGCGGGGACCGCTTCGCGTGAGGAAAGCGCGTCGAACGAGAATCGCGAGCCCCGTTCCGATTCAATCGGATTGGAAAGGGCTCTAGAATTTAGCCGCGAACCGCCGCATCGCGCCATGGCCGGCGGCAAAATTCTGCGTGAGGAGCAAGTTGTGACCACATCTGCAAATTCGAACGCAAATTCGAATGAAACCATCCTGACCGGCGAATGCTTCTGCCGCGACGTGCGCTACGAGGTGGTCGACGCGTTTGCCTATGCGCTGAATTGTCACTGCTCGAACTGCCGGCGCACCACGGGCTCGGCGTTCAAGCCGTTCGCGGGGATTGTGCGCGAAAAGTTTGCCGTCACGCGCGGCGCCGACGGTCTGCTGATCTACGGCGATGAGATCACCCACGACGCGCATTGCGGCCGCTGCGGGTCGCTGCTCTATTCGCAGGTCCGTAACGGCGCTTATGTCCATGTCACGATGGGTACGCTGCGCGATGCGCCCTCGATCCGGCCGACCGCGCATATCTTCGTCGGCTCCAAGGCGCCGTGGTACGCGATACTGGACGACCTGCCGCAATATCAGGAGCACGTGACGCAAGGCGGGGAATAAAAGGCAGGGAATAAATCCGCTCAAGGCAAGTTCTTGCCCTGTGTCTGGTCCGCTTGTGCCGCGGACGTCTCGGACGGCCCCAGCGAGAAGGCGAGCACGACGTCGTCGGCGCGCTGCTTGAACTCCTTGCCGACCGCGGTGCGCGCAGCGTCGGCAAGTTCCTGCAACGGCTTGTCGTGCAGCAGGCTGGGGAAGGTGACGGTGACCGACGTGAGCCGGCCATTGTGCCAGTTGAACCCGACCGTCGGCTTGACCCCGACCATCGCAACAAGATCGTTCTCGACGGCCTTGGCGTGCTTGAAGCCATCGAACACGGCATCGACCAGGCCGCAGCCCGCGGCGCAGCCGGCCAGCAGCGCGACGGCGAGGAGGTTTCGGGCCATGACGCCGAACCTGGCGCCGACCATGCCGGCCCTGGCGGATGGAACCGCCGCGCTTGTGCCCTGCATCAGGTCCTCCGTATCCTTGTTCTCGTTGCCCGGATCGTGCACGAAATCCCGTGCCCGGCCAAATCCGAACCGGCGGTCCGTTTCGTCGACTAACCGTCAGGATGGCATGGTCCACGCCGGCGCGGATCGTGAGGCGCCTCACAAAGTGCCGCGCTTGATTCTGGTAGATGGACCTGCATGCTGAAAAACGGCCAGAGTGTCGCCATGAACGGGTCTTTGAACTTGAATCGATTGCTGCTCGCCGTCGCGGCTTTTCTGCTGATCATCTGCCAGCCGGCCTTCGCCGAGAAGCGCGTGGCCCTGGTGCTTGGCAACTCGGCGTATCGGAACACCGTGCCGCTGGCCAACCCGGTCAACGATGCCTCGGTGATAGCCGCGACGCTGAAGAATGCCGGCTTCGACGTGGTCGACTTCCGCAAGGACCTGCCGGCGGTCGAGACCCGCCGCGCGCTGCGCGAATTCGCCGACCTCGCCCGCGATGCCGATATCGCGCTGGTCTACTACGCGGGCCACGGCATCGAGGTGGACGGTGCCAACTACCTGATCCCGGTCGATGCCCGGCTGGAGCGCGACACCGACGTCTATGACGAGGCGTTTTCGCTCGACCGCATCCTGGTCGCGATCGAGCCGGCGCGGAAGCTGCGGCTGGTGATCCTCGATGCCTGCCGCGACAACCCGTTCGCCAAGACCATGAAGCGGACGCTGGCGACCCGGGCGATCGGGCAGGGCCTCGCCAAGGTCGAGCCGACCAGTCCGAACGTGCTGATCGCCTATTCGGCGAAGGCCGGGTCTACGGCGGCCGACGGCGACGGCAAGAACAGCCCGTTCACGATCGCGCTGTCGAAGTTCCTGCCGACCCCCGGCCTCGATGTCCGCCGCGCCTTCGGCTATGTCCGCGACGAGGTGCTGAAGACCACCAACAACCGCCAGGAGCCGTTCGTCTATGGCTCGCTCGGCGGCGAGGACGTGCCGCTGGTGCCGGCACCGGCCAAGCAGGCGCCCGCCGCTGCTGCCGCTGCCCCGCCCGCCGCGCCGGCAGCGACGCCGCAGTCGGAGGCCCGCCGCGACTACGAGCTGGCGCTGCAGATCGGCAACAGAAGCGCGATGAACGCTTTCCTCGCCCAATATCCGAATGGCTACTACGCCAACCTTGCCAGGTTGCAGCTCGAGAAGTTCGCGGCCGAGGACGCGCGCGTCGCCGCCACCGAGAAGGCGCGTCTGGCCGAGCAGGAGCGTGCACGGCTCGCCGCTGAGGGCGCGCAGAAGGCGCAGCAGGCGAAGGCCGAGGCCGACGCGAAGGCCGCCGAAGCGGCGCGTCTTGCCGCCGAACGGGCCAAGCAGGTCGCGCAGGATCAGGCCACCGCTGCCGAGCAGAAGCGTCAGGCGGATGCCGCGCTCGCCGATCGCACCGCGGCGAACAAGGCGGTTCCCGATCAGCCGGCAACGCAGGCTGCGGCCACTCCGCCAGCCCCGCCGGCTCCCCCCGAGAAGAGCACGACTGTGGCGGCTCTGGCGACCGGTTCGCCCGAGGCCGACGTGGTCAAATCGGTGCAGACCGAATTGCGCCGCGTCGGCTGCCTGACCGGCGCCGTCGATGGCGACTGGAACGCGGCGTCGCAGCGCTCGCTGACGCTGTTCAACCGCTATGCCGGCACCAAGCTCGACATCAAGGCCGCCAGCGTCGACACGCTCGATGCCGTCAAGCTGAAGCAGTCCCGCGTCTGTCCGCTGGCCTGCGAGCACGGCTACAAGGCCGACGGCGATCGCTGCACCAGGATCGTCTGCGCCGAGGGCTCTTTCCTCAACGACGACAATGAGTGCGAGAAGCGGCGCGAGCGGAAGCCGGTTGCCAAGCGCGACAGCGATGAGCGTCCGTCGCGACGCGAGCGCGAACGTGCCTTCCATCCGCAGCGCGAGCCGCAGGTGCCGTCCGCGGAGATTCCGCGCCCGCAGGGCCGTGCAAGGGCGGAAGGCGGCGGCAGCGGTCAGATCATGTGCGATGCCTATCTGTGCCGCCCGGTCAGGCGCGGCTGCCATCTGGAGTACCGCGGCGGCGGCGGCCCTGGCGGCAACGTCGGCAACGTCGAGGTCTGCAATTAGCGCCGGGTAGCGAGATCACACTTGCCGCGAAGGAGGTTTGCTCCCTCTCCCGCTTGCGGGGGGAGGGCTGGGGTGGGGGCTCTCTCCACGAATCGCATCCTGGAGAGAGCCCCCACCCGGATCGCATCTTCGATGCGATCCGACCTCCCCTGCAAGCGGGAGAGGCGCAGCGAGTTTACCCCTGGACTAGATCAAGCTCGCCGCGATGTTCACCATGAGCGCCAGCAGCGCGGTGTTGAACACGAACGAGATGATGCCGTGCACGGTCGCGGTGCGGCGGATGATCTTGTCGGTGATGCCGACATCGGAGACCTGCGCGGTCATGCCGATCACGAATGAGAAATAGACGAAGTCCCAGTAGTCGGCGTCGGTATGCTCATCGCCGCTCGGAAACTGCAATCCGCCGGGTGCCTTGCCGCGATAGAACTCGTGGGCGTAGTGCAGCGCGAATGCGGTGTGGACCATCGTCCATGACAGCGTGATGGTGACGATGGCCACCGCCAGTCCGGTCGGGCTGCCCTCGGATGCGCCGAGCTCGAACACGATGGCCAGTAGGCTCGCCAGCGCGCCGAATGCGGTCACCAGCAGGATCAGGAAACGGCCGTCGTCCTGCAATATGGCGCTGCGCTTGATGTGGGCGACGCCACAGCGCAGCATCATCACGTAGGCGAGCACGAGATAGAGCGCGGCAAAAGCGTCCCAGCCGGCAAGCAGGCGCGTGACGAGGCGTAGCGAGCCGGGCATCAACAGCGCGACGATGATGCCGACCACGATCGAAGTGAAGGTGCGCGGCCGGCCCACCACGACGCGGACCGGCATCGGCAGCTTGCGGAAACGAACAAGGCGGTCGTCGAACTCCTTGTTCATTTCGGGCGATTTCCAGCTAGTTCTTGCGCTCGGCGACGAAGCGGGCGGCTGCGCGCAGCACGTCGCCGCGGTCGCCGAACACCGACAATGCGGCATCGGCCCGCGCCAGCAGGTCGCGCACGCGCTGCTTGGCGCCGTCGATGCCGAGCTGGGTGACGAAGGTGGTCTTGCCGAGCGCGGCGTCCGCGCCGGCCGGCTTGCCGAGTGCGGCAGCGTCGCCCTCGACGTCGAGCAGATCGTCGGCGATCTGGAAGGCCTCGCCGAGCGCTTTGCCGTAATCGTCGAGCGCCTGGTATTCCTTCTGCGAAGCCTGGCCGAGGATCGCGCCGGCGATGCAGCCGAAGCGGAGCAGCGCGCCGGTCTTCATCTGCTGCAGCCGCGCGACGTCGACCGGCTCGCGGTCGCCGAAGCGGCCTTCGCCGGCAAGGTCGAGAATCTGGCCGCCGGCCATGCCGCCGACGCCGGAGGCGCGCGCCAGCGCGCGGGTCAGGAGCAGGCGGACCTGGGCATCCCTGTGGATCGCATCGCGGGTGATGATGTCGAAGGCGATCGTCAGCAGCGCGTCGCCGGCGAGGATCGCGGTGGCGTCGTCATAGGCCTTGTGCAGGGTGGGGCGGCCGCGGCGCAGATCGGAATTGTCCATCGCCGGCAGATCGTCATGGATCAGCGAGTAGCAGTGGATGCATTCCAGCGCGGCGCCGACCAGCAGCGCGGATTCGCGCGGAATGCCGAACACCGCGGCGCTCTCGACCGCGAGGAACGGCCGCAGCCGCTTGCCGCCGCCGAGGCTCGAATAGCGCATCGCCTCGATCAGCCGCTTCGGGCGCACGATTTCGTCGCTCTCGGTCGCGTCGGACAGCAGCTTGGCGAGCAGGGCTTCGGTATCCTCCGCGGTCTGGTCCAGCCGCTTGGAAAACTCTGCAGTACCGGTCGTCATTAAGAATTGCTCCAGATCGATTTTCGGCCGGACAATCGTTGATGAGATCGGCTTCGTCAATTCCACCCTGCGACGGATTCGCGCCTTAAAAGTGCTGGAAAAACCGTGAATTATCCGACAGACGTCTGACGGTGCCGGCCGTGTCCTGGCGGACGGGTGCCAAATCCTTGCTGAAGAGGTCCTCCCCGGGAACCCTCGTTTTGCGCATTGTCCGAATTTTATTGCTGGTTTTGCTGGCGGTGCTGTTGCTGCCCTATCTGGTGACGCCGTTCTACCGCACCGGTCAGCCAGTTTCGGCCTTGATGGCGTGGCGGACCCTGCGTGGGGCCCCGGTCACGCGGCATTGGATCGATTTCGCCGCGATGTCGCCCTATCTGCCCCGCTCCGTGGTCGGCTCGGAGGACGCCCATTTCTGCAAGCACCGGGGCGTCGATTGGGGGGCGCTGCGCGAGGCGCTCGACGATGCCGAGGACGGCGAGCCGACCCGCGGCGGCTCGACCATCACCCAGCAGGTGGCCAAGAACCTGTTCCTGTGGTCCGGCCGCAGCGTGATCCGCAAGGGGCTGGAACTGCCGCTGGCGCTCTGGATCGACTTCGTGCTGCCGAAGCAGCGAATCCTGGAAATCTACCTCAACATCGCGGAAATGGGCCCATCCGGGCAATTCGGCGCCGAAGCCGGCGCCCAATATGCCTTTGGCCGGTCCGCCGCGGCGCTATCGCCCCGGGAAGCCGCGCTTTTGGCGGCGATTCTGCCGAATCCGGTGAAAAGGAGCGCCCGGAACCCGGGTCCGGGGGTGCGCAGGCTGTCCGGAACCTACATGGCCCGGGCCAATACCGTGACGCGGTGCTGGCGCGACAATCGCGGCGATTGAGCGCGATTTCGGGCGCATTTTGCTGTCTCGAGCCCTAGCTTTACCGAGTGCCTTCCTCTATAAGCGCGGCCTTACCGGCATCGCAGCTTGCGCTTCGAAGCGCTGAGCCACGTCCGTATTTCGGACGATGCCTCCGCAACACCCTAGAGGACACCGTCATGGCCGTTCCCAGAAGAAAAACCTCGCCGTCGCGCCGTGGCATGCGCCGTTCGGCCGATGCGATCAAGACCCCGACCTATGTCGAGGACAAGGACTCCGGCGAACTGCGCCGTCCGCACCACCTCGACCTGAAGACCGGCATGTACAAGGGCCGCCAGGTCCTGAAGGCCAAGAAAGAGTCCTGATCGGACTTCGGCTGCCGCGCCGCGGAGCATGATCCGGAAATGCGTCTAGCGTTTTCCGATCGGTTCATGTTCTTACCAAAGCGGCGCTGCGCCCGAATTCGGCCAACGAGTGCGGTCAAGACGGGCGCGTCCGCGGCGAAGCCGATGAGCATCGCCGCATTGCTGGTTCTCCCTGAATAAGGCGCAAGCCCCGATGGTCGGTTTTCCGCTGCTGCTCGTTCCGCTCGCGGTCTACAACATCATCGCCTTCCTGATGCCCGGCGTGTCCTTCACGGACCCGCTGATCAGGCTGACATTGCTGTCGGGC
The DNA here is from genome assembly GCF_001238275.1 of Bradyrhizobium viridifuturi. Taxonomy (GTDB): domain Bacteria; phylum Pseudomonadota; class Alphaproteobacteria; order Rhizobiales; family Xanthobacteraceae; genus Bradyrhizobium; species Bradyrhizobium viridifuturi. Next base: position 84,973 of record NZ_LGTB01000042.1, on the reverse strand, counting down.
GAGCAGTGGCAGATCACCCTCAGTGACATGCTGCTTGCCGCCGGCGTGCTGCTGTTGCTGCTCGAGGTCATCAAGGCGCGCGCCCCGGCGCGAAATATCTCACCGACCATCTGCTGTCGCTGATCGTGTTCGGCGCGGCGGCCGCTGAATTCGTGCTCTGGCCGAAATTCGGCAACTCGACCTATTGCCTGCTGACGCTGCTGGCGCTGGTCGATTTCATTTCCGGCATTGCGCTGCGTACCCGCCGCCGTGCGGTGGTCGCAGCTGCGGCGCCGGCACCGAGTGTCAGCAAATCGCAACCCGAGGCCCCGCAGCCTGCGCCTGTCGCGCAGCCCGCGCCGCGTGTCGAGCCCGCGCCTGTCGCAGCACCGGCGCCCGCTGCGCCGCCGCCTGCCGCGCCCGTTCCTTCGGCAACGTCGGTTGCCGAATCCGTGCTGCTCGATCAGTCCGCGCCAAAGCCCACCGTCACCTCGCCGGATTTGCAGCCGGGTGGCCAGCCGCCGTCGGACGCGCCGCAGCGCTAGAGCGTTTTCGGGGCAGCTCATGAGCGAACAAGCGCCCCTTCCGATCGCCGATCAGACGACGACGCAATCGATCTTCGATTGGCTCGAACGGTTCGCCGCCTGCGTCAGGGCGGTCGACTATGCTGCCGCCCGTCCGTTCTGGCATTCCGACATCATCTCGTTCGGCACCTATCAGGAACTGATCCACGGCCGCACGCGCTGGACCGAGATGCAGTGGGATAACGTCTGGCCCCGCACCGCGGATTTCGCCTTCGATCTCGCGCACACGGAGGTGCTGATCAGCGGCGATGGCGGCATGGCCACGGTGATCACGCCGTGGACCAGCACCGGCTTCAACGCGGACGGCAGCCGCTTCGACCGGCCGGGGCGGGCGACGATTATTCTGGCGCGTCAGGCCGACGGGCGCTGGCTCGGCGTCCATTCCCACATGTCGCTGCGCCGCGGCGTGCCGCAGGACAGCCACGGCAGCCGGCCGGTTAAGGCCCACTGATCGCGCGATGAATTGCTAGATGATCTGCCGGGTGCGCCGCGTCACGCTGCGGCGTTCGTCGATATGCGGGCCGTAGGCGGTCTGCGCATCGGCCAGTGACCCACGCCGCAGCCCGCGCGTCTGCGGTTCGTGCGCGGCGGTTGCGATCAGGTGAGCCAGAAATGAAGGGTCCCCGTGCGGCAGCGGGATCTTGGGCGCCCAATGGGTGGCCACGGCCAGCGGCACCAGCGCCGTACTGGTCACGGCGGCAGTGTCGGTGAACTCGCCGTCGAGGACCTCTGACTGATCGATATTGAACATCGCCTGCGACCCGTTGGAGCGTCATAGTTTGGGACGTTGCGTCCCTCAGCAACACCCTCATGGCAAGGGTCTTGCCCGCCATCCCCAGTTCGTTCCGCGGCAGTCGAAAACGTGGTTTCCAGATTATTTATCAACTTCTCCTAGCGTTGGATTCGCCGGAACCACTATCTTGAGAGCGTACAGAATCACCGGGTGCGTCCCAAATCGAGACACGTTCGATGCCCCCTGTCCCGCCAGCTGCCAGCATCCTCGCCTCGCTCGGCCAAGCGACCTTCGCTTGGGACCTGGCGAGCGACGCGATGGCCTGGAGCGACAATGTGGCAACGGTGTTCCCGGACATCCCGGTCGCGGCGCTTGCCAGCGGCGCCGAGCTCGCCAGGCTGATCGAGCCGTCGCGCAGCATTCGCGTGGACGCGCTCGGCCAGGCCGGACCGGCGCGGGGCGAGGAGCCGGTGCCTTACCGGATCGAATATGGCGTACGGGCCGTCACCTCGCGCCGGTGATCTGGATCGAGGAGACCGGCTGCTGGTTTGCCGGCCCCGACGGCAGGCCGGCGCGCGTAGAGGGCATCGTCCGCGTCAACAATGAACGCCACGCCCGCGACGAGCAGCTGCTGAAACTGTCGCGGCACGATCCGCTGACGGGCGAGCTCAACCGCACCCATCTGATCGCCTCGCTCGCCGAGAGCATCGAGGAGTGCGCGCGCTTCCGCACCGCCTGTGCCTTCATGCTGATCGGCATCGATCATCTTGCGCGCGTCAACGATGCCTTCGGCTTCGACGTCGCCGACGCCGTCATCGCCGAGGTGGCGAAGCGGATTCGCGCCCGGTTGCGCAGCGGCGACATGCTCGGCCGCTTCTCCGGCAACAAGTTCGGCCTGATCCTGCGCAACTGCACCGTCGACGACACCAATGTCGCGGCCGAGCGCTTCCTCGCCGCGGTGCGCGACGAGGTGGTGCCGACCAAGTCCGGCCCGGTGTCGGTGACGGCATCGATCGGCGCCGTCACCATCCCGCGCCATGCCAAGTCGGCGGAAGAGGCGGTCAATCGCGCCCAGGAGACCCTGGATGCCGCCAAGAGCCGCCGCGCCGGTTCGTTCGCGCTGTGGAAGCCGAATGTCGAGCGCGACGCGCAGCGCCGGGTCAACATCCGCGTCACCGACGAGATCGTCACCGCGCTGAACGAGCGCCGCATCGTAATCGGCTTCGAGCCGGTGGTCGATGCGCGCTCGCGGCAGCCGTCATTTTACGAGTGCCTGGTCCGCATGGAGCAGGACGACGGCCGCGCGCTGCTCGCGCCCGACATCGTGCCGGTCGCCGAGCGGCTCGGCCTGATCCGGCTGGTCGATCATCGCGTGCTGGAGCTCGCGATCGCCGAGCTCGCTTCCGCGCCCGGCGTGCAGCTCAGCCTCAACATCTCGCCGGACACCACGATGGATCCGGACTGGTGGGCCACCATCGAATCCTTGATGCGCGCGCATCCCGGCGTCGGCGAGCGGCTGATCGTCGAGATCACCGAGACCGTCGCGATCCAGGACATCGACGACGTCCGCGGCTTCGTTACCCGCCTGAAGAATTTCGGCAGCCGGATCGCGATCGACGATTTCGGCGCCGGCTACACCTCGTTCCGCAACCTGCGCAAGCTCGGCGTCGACATCGTCAAGATCGACGGCGCCTTCGTGCAGAACATCGTGCGTTCGGCCGACGACCGCGCCTTCGTGCAGACGCTGATCGATCTCGCGCGCCGGCTTGAGATCAAGACGGTCGCCGAATGGGTGCAGGACGAGGAAGCCGCCGTGATGCTGCGCGAATGGGGCTGCGACTTCATCCAGGGCCGCCTGATCGGCCTCGCCTCGCCGGACCGGCCGTGGAACGTGCCGGCGGAGAAGACAGTCCCCGTCGCGGGCTGAAGCGCGATGATCGGCTGATCACCGCGCTCCAGATTTCACGTCATCAGCTGTCGCCGCCGGCGAAGATGTCCTTGCGGATCACCGCGTGGACGCCCCAATTGCCGTCGACCACCTGGGTGACGCCGAAATCGACGCCGAGCGAGATCAGCGAGATCGCCTCGTCCTCGGTCAGCTTCTTCGTCGTCATCAGGAATTTGCGCATCTTGCGGAATGCGTCGCGCAGAGCGAGGTCGACCGACGACTTCTTGTAGATCTCGGTCTGCGCGCTGGAGCCGAGCTCGCTGAGATAGTTGGCGTAGCTGAAGCCGTGCACCAGCCATTCGTCCTGGGTCTCCAGCATCGGATAGTCGAGCGCTTCCAGCGCGGTGCCGGCAAGATCGGCCTTCTTGTGCAGGATGATCTGGAAGGTGCCGTTGAGCGAGCATTCGATCGCCGTGCCGCACAGTTCGGAATCGCCCTGCGAGGCGTGGGAATCGCCGACCGAGAGCAGTCCGCCCTCGACCGCCACCGGGTAATACATCGTGGCGCCCTTGCCGATACGCCAATTGTCGATGTTGCCGCCGGTGTAGCTCGGCGGGATCGAATCGACGAACTCGGCCTCCTTGGGCGCGAGCCCGATCACGCCGAAATGTGGACGCACCGGGATGCGCACGTTCTTCAGGATGCCGTGGTTCTCCTTGACCGTCGAGTGATCGACCGGCACGCCGGGGTAATCGATGGTCTTGTGCACCACGCCGAACGGATCGGTCTGCGGTGTCCAGGTGAAGTTGTAGACTGCGCGCGCCCAGTTGCGCTCGCCGGTGGCGTCGACCTCGTAGATGGTGACGACCTCGCGCGGCTTCGGCTCGGTGAGCAGGTCCTTGTAGTGGAAGCCCCACGATGCCGCAGCGTTGCTGCCGAAGGCCTTGCCGGAATATTTCGGGTTGGCGGAGGGCCGCGGCGCCACGTCGATGATGCGCAACTCGAGCACGTCGCCTTCCTCCGCGCCGCGCACGAACACCGGCCCGGTGCAGATATGCACGCCGAGGCCTTCGCCCGCACCGCGTCCGAACAGCGAGGCATCCATCGGGCCGGCACCGCGCCGGTTCACGCCCTTCTTCTCCTTGGTCCAGAGATAAACGCTCTCGACCCCGGGATCGCCCTTCACCATGCGCTCGGCATCGTCATTGGCGTGGTGCGTCAGCGCCTCGATCGTGATGAAGTCGCCGGAATTGATCTCGACGCGCGGCTTCAGCGACTTGCTGAAATAGCCCCAATGCACGGTGTCGGCATTGGCCGGCAAATGGTGATAGGCGCGTTGCGCCGGCTGATGCTTCTCGGCGGCCGCCGCCATCTTCGGCGTCACCAGCGAGATGCCGCCGGCGGTCATCGCCGCGGCGCCGCCTGCCGCCGCGAAGCTCGAGCGCAGGAACGAGCGGCGTTCCCGGTCGAGCGTCTCCTTGAACTGGCGATGATGCATTTCGAAGTCCGGGCAGTTCTTGTCGTCACCTGCGCACATCCTGAGCTCCTCCTTGGGTCGAAAGTGCGCGTGAGACTGCATTGTGCCGCGCCGCTCCGACATGACCGGGCGCGCCCAATAATTTGCAGGCGGGCTTGTCGTCTTCGCGGCGCGAAAGCCTGCGCAAAGGCGTGCAAGGCATCTGCGGCCGCTGCCATCGCATCGCGACATGGCCGCCACGGTCAAGAATTTGGGCGCAATCGATCAAGTTGCGCTGCGTTCGCGGCCGATTGCGCTGCTGCACGAAAGCGGCGTCTCCATCGATTGCACGCAGGCTGGGCAATCCGTGCCGCCGCAACACGCTTGCCGCCTTCCTGCAATCGGTGCACGCTGCCTTCACGGCTCTGTGAGACTTGAACGTTGCGGAGCTCCGGCCTGGAGGGGTGATGGTCGCGACGACCTATCGGATTTCGGTCGATGCGATCCCGCGGCAAAACCGGCGGGAGGTCTGGCGCGAGGCGCTGGCCGGATTGCAGCTCGATTGCGAATTGCCGGAGGCCGGCCAGTTCCAGTTCGGCGAGTTGACCACAAAGCGCTCGACCAGCGGCGCGCAGCTTGCGCTGCTGCGGTCCACCGAGCAGCAGATCGTCTGCAACGGTCATGCGGCGTCGCCGGGAACGCCGGCACGGGTCGCCATCATCTTCCATGCCTATGGTCGCGGCAGCATCGCGTTCGGCCAACGCAGTTGCGAGTTCGCCGACAACGACGTCTCGGTGTGCGACCTGCAGTTGCCCTGGCGCATGACGCTGCGCGAGGATTTCGAGATCCTGCTGCTCGAACTGCCACGCGAGCGGCTGCTCGGCCGGCTCGGGCACAATCGCCTGCGCCTGCCCGCGGTGCTCGGTGCGACGATCGCCGCCGCGGCTGTCCGCCCGGTGATGCGGACGCTGGGCGGCAATTTCGCGATCCTGGACAAGGCCGATCTCGCCACGGCCGAGGCTGCAGTCACCGAGCTCATCGCCGGCGCGCTGCTCGGCGAGACGCGGCTCGATGCCGAGGCGATGACGCAGGTGCAGGCTGGTCATTTGAGGCGGGTCGATGCCGCGATCGAGGCCCAGCTTGGCAATGCCAACCTGACCATCGCCGACATCGCGCGGCAGGAGGGATTGTCGCAGCGTTATTTGCAACGGCTGTTCGAGCGACAGAGCACCACATTCTCGGCCTATGTGCGCGAGCGGCGACTGGAACGCTGCTGCAACGACCTGATCGATCCTAACTACGCCGACCAGCGCATCGCCGAAATCAGCTATCGCTGGGGCTTCACCGATCAGGCGCATTTCAGCCGCATGTTCAGCGCGACCTACGGCACTTCGCCGCGCGACTTCCGCAAGGCCGTGCCGCGTGAAGCCGAGGCCGAGCGTACGCGCGGTCGGCCGCGGCTGGCGCGCGGCACCGCGACGGTGCTGCGGCTCGCGCCAGGTCCGGCAACGCGCGAGACACTTGCGCAGGCGGAGCCGGCGCTGCCGATCGCGCTGCCCGCGGAGGCGCCGGAAGGGCGGGGCGCGTCAAATCACCATCTCAAGGTGTCGAGGGAGACCGCGCATTGGGGCTATCTCAGCCGCGCCATCCCGCCGGTCATGAGCGTGCAATCGGGTGCGCTGGTGACGATCGAGACGCTGACCCAGCACGCCTTCGATGACTACGAGCGGATGATCAAGGGCGATCCCGGCGCCGAGAGCGTGTTTCACTGGACGGCCGAGGGCAAGTCGGTCGAACGGCGCGGCGCGGGCCCGATGGACGGCTCGATCTTCGGCCGCGGCGCCGGCGAAGGCTTCGGCGTGCACATCTGCACCGGTCCGATCCATGTCTGCGGTGCCGAGCCGGGCGACGTGCTCGAGGTCCAGATCCTCGATATCTGGCCGCGGCCCTCGGCCAATCCGGCCTTCGCCGGCAAGTCGTTCGGCAGCAACGCCGCCGCCTGGTGGGGCTTTCAGTACAATGACCTGATCGATCCGCCGGCCAAGCGCGAGACCATCACGATCTTCGAGACCGATGCGGAGGCCGAATGGGCGCAGGCGGTCTATTCCTATCGCTGGACACCGCAGACCGATCCATTCGGCGTGCGTCACGAGACGATGGACTATCCCGGCGTCCCGGTCGATCACACCACGGTCGAGAAGCGACCCAGCGTGCTCGCCGGGGTGCGGATTCCGGCACGGCTGCATTTCGGCTTCATGGCGGTGGCGCCGCGCGAATCCGACATCATCGATTCGATTCCGCCCGGCTATTTCGGCGGCAATGTCGACAATTGGCGCGCCACCAAGGGCACCACGCTCTATCTGCCGGTCGCCGTGCCCGGCGCGCTGTTCTCGATCGGCGATCCGCATTTCGCGCAGGGCGATGGCGAAGTCAACGGCACCGCGCTGGAGTTATCGCTCACCGGCCAGTTCCGCTTCATCGTGCACAAGAACGGCAGGGCGACCAAGCCGCATGTCGAGGGACTGGTGCATCCGCTGCTGGAAACACCGGAGGCGTGGATCCTGCACGGCTTCAGCTACGGCAATTATCTGCGCGAGCTCGGGCGCAACGCGCAGTCGGAAATCTACCAGCGATCGTCGGTCGATCTCGCCCTGCGCAACGCATTCCGGGCGACGCGCAAATTCCTGATGGAGTGCTATCGCCTCAGCGAGGATGAGGCGCTGGCGCTGATCTCGCTCGGCGTCGATTTCGGCGTCACGCAAGTTGCCGACGGCAATTGGGGCGTGCACGCCATCGTGCGCAAAGACATGTTCGATCAGGCCGCGAGCGCCTGACGCCGGCTCGAAGGGCAGCGTTGGAATTGCGAACCGATGGCGGCCGGGCGGACCCGGCCGATCGCGGAGGACCTACTCGTCCTTCTTCGCCGGTTGCGACATGCGCTCGAGGCGTTCCTGCATGTCCTTCATCTGGCGGCGGAGATCGTCGATGTTGCCGTCGTCAGGTGCGGGCTCCGGCACCTTCTCGGCTTCAGCGCCGCCGCGCTGCGGCACGAACGGCTTGAACATCGAGAAGGTCTGCTGGAACAGTTCCATGTTGCGGCGGACCTGCTCCTCCAGCGGAGCAAACGGCGTACCGCTCAGGGCACCCGCGATCTGCTTGCGGAACTTCTCCTGCTCCTTGGTCAGCGTCTCGATCGACTGTTCGAGATATTTCGGCACCACCATCTGCATGCTGTCGCCATAGAAGCGGATCAGCTGCCGCAGGAAGGTCGTCGGCAGCAGGTTCTGCCCGGCCTTGTTCTCCTGTTCGAAGATGATTTGCGCGAGTACGGAGCGGGTAATGTCGTCGCCGGTCTTGGCGTCATAGACGAGGAAATCCTCGCCTTCCTTCACCATCGCCGCGAGATCCTCGAGCGTCACGTAGGTGCTCGTACCGGTATTATAGAGCCGCCGGTTCGCGTATTTCTTGATCGTGGTCGGTTGTTCAGATTTTGCCATGGGCTCTCACTTCAACACCGAAGAACCTGGAACCCTACAGCATCGCCGCAGGGCAAAATGCAACGCATCGCAGCAAAGGTAAGCATTTTCAAAGCGGTTCGGCTACCGTTTTGTGCTTTGCGGTTAATTCCAAAGCATAGGATTTGCTCAGGAATGTGCCAAGGGCGTCATTTTGAGTGCGCCGCGGCGCGTTTTGCGCGTCAGCGCGATTGACATGCCTCAATGAGATTTACAGGATAGTCATTAAGAGACAGGTCCGCCAAACCGGCCGCCCGCCGTCGAGAAACCCAGCTACAACCCATAGGAGATGTCCATGTCAGACGATGTCGTCATCGTCAGCGCCGCCCGCACCCCGGTCGGCAGCTTCAACGGCGCATTCGCGACCACCCCGGCTCACGATCTCGGCGCGATCGCCATCAAGGCCGCGCTGGAGCGTGCCGGCGTCGAGGGCGGCCAGGTCTCCGAAGTCATCATGGGCCAGATCCTGACCGCGGCACAGGGCCAGAACCCCGCCCGCCAGGCCTCGATCGCGGCCGGCATCCCGGTGGAAAGCCCGGCCTGGGGCGTCAACCAGCTCTGCGGCTCCGGCCTGCGCACCGTGGCGCTCGGCTACCAGGCCCTGCTCAACGGCGATTCGTCGATCGTCGTCGCGGGCGGCCAGGAATCCATGAGCATGGCCCCGCACGCGCAATATCTGCGTGGCGGCGTCAAGATGGGCGGCCTCGAGCTGATCGACACCATGATCAAGGACGGCCTGTGGGACGCCTTCAACGGCTACCACATGGGCAACACCGCCGAGAACGTTGCCAAGCAGTACCAGATCACCCGCTCGCAGCAGGACGAGTTCGCGGTCGGTTCGCAGAACAAGGCCGAGGCGGCGCAGAAGGCCGGCAGGTTCAAGGACGAGATCGTCCCGGTCACCATCAAGTCCCGCAAGGGCGACATCGTGGTCGACGCCGACGAGTATCCGCGCCATGGCGCTACGATCGATGCGATGGCCAAGCTCCGCGCCGCCTTCGAGAAGGACGGCACCGTGACCGCCGGCAACGCCTCCGGCATCAATGACGGCGCCGCCGCCGTCGTGCTGATGACCGCCAAGGAAGCCGCCAAGCAGGGCAAGAAGGTGCTCGCCCGCATCGTCTCGTGGGGCCAGGCCGGCGTCGACCCCAAGATCATGGGTACCGGTCCGATCCCCGCTTCGCGCGCGGCGCTGAAGAAGGCCGGCTGGAACATCGCCGACCTCGACCTGATCGAGGCCAACGAGGCGTTCGCGGCGCAGGCCTGTGCCGTCAACAAGGACCTCGGCTGGGATCCGGCCAAGGTCAACGTCAATGGCGGCGCGATCGCGATCGGCCATCCGGTCGGCGCGTCGGGTGCGCGCGTGCTGGTTACGCTGCTGCACGAGATGCAGAAGCGCGACGCCAAGAAGGGCCTCGCGACGCTGTGCATCGGCGGCGGCATGGGCATCGCTATGTGCGTTGCACGCGACTGAACAAAAGGCAGCGAGGCCGGCTAGGTGATGAAAAGATCATCTGTCAACCACGGCGCGAACTGATAGAAAAGATGCCCGGCTTTGCGCCGGGCATTTTTGTTTCGAGAGCATGATCCGGAAAGTGTGAAGCGGTTCTCCGAAAAGATCATGCTCAAAAGGGAGCTGAAGCGCGACGATCCCATCGCGCTTCGTTGTGAGTGCGTAGGCCGGAGTTATCCGGTTATAAAAGACGGCCAAGGAGGAGACGGACATGGCACGTGTTGCATTGGTGACGGGCGGAACGCGGGGCATTGGAGCTGCGATCAGCAAGGCGCTGAAAGCGGCTGGCTACAAGGTGGCGGCGAGCTACGCCGGCAATGACGCCGCGGCGGAGAAGTTCAAGGCGGAGAGCGGCATTCCCGTCTACAAGTGGGACGTCGCCTCGTTCGACGCCTGCGCAGCCGGCGTGAAGCAGGTCGAGGCCGATCTCGGCCCGGTTGACGTGCTCGTCAACAATGCCGGCATCACCAAGGATACCGCCTTCCACAAGATGACGGTCGAGCAGTGGAATGCCGTGATCAACACCAACCTCGGCTCGCTGTTCAACATGACGCGCCAGGTGATCGAGGGCATGCGGGCCCGCAAGTTCGGCCGCGTCATCTCGATCTCCTCGATCAACGGCCAGAAGGGCCAGTTCGGCCAGGTCAACTACTCCGCGGCAAAGGCCGGCGACATCGGCTTCACCAAGGCGCTGGCGCTGGAGAACGCCAAGGGCGGTATCACCGTCAACGTGATCTGCCCCGGCTACATCAACACCGAAATGGTGCAGGCGGTGCCGAAGGACGTGCTGGAGAAGAACGTCATCCCGCAGATTCCGGTCAACCGGCTCGGCGAGCCCGAGGAAATCGCGCGCGCCGTGGTGTTCCTCGCCGCCGACGATGCCGGCTTCATCACCGGCTCGACGCTGACCGTGAACGGCGGCCAGTATCACGCCTGACGCGACAAGCGTCGTCGCGTCGCAGGCGCCATCGATCAAGTCGTGATGCCCGGCCTTGTGCCGGGCATTTTCGTCGCTACAACCGCGGGGCGCGAAGCAAGGACGTGGCTGCACACGATCTGCTCGGCCACGACGGATTGAATTCAGATGAAACTGCCACCCTTGTCGGACTGACCGCCATCCTGATGTGGTCGCTGCTGTCGGTCATGACGGTTGCGACCGGGGCGATCCCGGCGTTCCAACTCGCCGCCATGACCTTTGCGATCGGCGCGATGGTTGCGTTCGCAAGCTTCCTGCTGCGGCCGGCGGCGTTCGGCGCCTTGAAGCAGCCGCTGGTCGCCTGGGTCGTCGGCGTCGGCGGGCTGTTCGGCTATCACGCGCTGTACTTCCTGGCGCTGCGGTTCGCGCCGCCGGCCGAGGCAGGCCTGCTCAATTATCTCTGGCCGTTGCTGATCGTGCTGTTCTCCTCGCTGCTGCCGGGTGAGCGGCTTGCGGTCCATCACATCATCGGCGCGCTGCTCGGGCTCGCCGGCACCGTGCTGCTGTTCGCCGGCAACACCGGCGCGTTTACGAAAGAGCAGATTCCAGGCTTCGCGGCGGCCTTCGTCGCAGCGTTCGTGTGGGCGGCCTATTCGGTGATGTCGCGCCGGCTCAAGGCGGTGCCGACCGATGCGGTCGCGGGCTTCTGCCTGGCGACGGCGGTGCTCGCAGCCGCCGTGCACATGATGGTGGAGACCACGGTGTGGCCCGTGACATCGCTGCAATGGCTTGCGGTCATAGCGCTCGGCATCGGTCCGGTGGGCGCGGCATTCTTTGCCTGGGACATCGGCATGAAGCGCGGCGACATCCGCGTGCTCGGCGCCGCGTCCTACGCCACGCCGCTGCTCTCGACCGCGTTTCTGATTGCAGCAGGCTTTGCCAAGCCCAGCGCCAACATCGCCATCGCCGCGATCCTGATCGCCGGCGGCGGGCTGATCGCGGCGAAGGACATGGTGTTGCGGAAAAGAATGTAGGATGGGTAGAGCGCAGCCTGCTTGACCGTCACCCTGAGGAGGCCGCAACGCGGCCGTCTCGAAGGGTCGACGGCCCGCGTGTGGCCGATTCATCCTTCGAGGCTCGCTTCGCTCGCACCTCCAGCGACAAAGGCTTAGCCTTTGCGCGGGGATGACGGGAGAACGATCTTACGATGCCGGCTCCCAGCCTTTCAGCGCCAGCTCGAACTTCGCGAACTCGAATCCCGGCGCGACGGTACAGCCGACCAGCGTCCAGTCGCCGCTGCTTTCCGCGGCCTGCCAGGCGCCCGCCGGCACGATCGCCTGCGGTTGCTCGCCGTGCGCGATGTCCGGGCCGAGCGTGATCGCGTGCTGCGAGCCGCCGTCCCGCGCGATCCGCAGCGTCAGCGGCGCGCCGGCGTAATAGTGCCACATCTCGACGGCGTCGATGCGGTGCCAGTGCGAGCGTTCGCCGCGCGCGAGCAGGAAATAGATCGCCGTCGAATGCGCGCGTCCACTGGCGTCAACGCGCTCGTCGCGAAACGTCTCGCGATAATGTCCGCCTTCCGGATGCGGCTTCAGCGCGAGCCGCGCGATGATGTCGGCAGCGGAGAGCTGTGACATCAGGACTTGTTCTTGCGCTCGCGGAGCTCGCCGAACACCAGCGCCGGATCGGCGCCCTTCATGTGCAGCTTGGCCGCGACCGCGGGCTCGTCGGCGCGCAGGAACACATTGGCCTTCTTCTCGTCGCCGAGCAGCACGGGAATCGTCGGCTTGTTCTCGGCGCGCAGCTTCGTCACTTCCGCGGCGCGGGCCTGCAGATGCGGATTGTCGGCCTCGATGGTGAGCGCGAACTTCACGTTGGAGGCGGTGTATTCATGGCCGCAATACAGCCGGAAATCGTCCGGCAGCGAACGCAGCTTCAAAAGCGAATCCCACATCATCGGATAGGTGCCTTCGAACACCCGGCCGCAGCCGATCGAGAACAGCGTGTCGGCAGCGAACACCGCCTTCTCGCCGTCGAACACGTAGGAGATGTGGTCGAGCGTATGGCCGGGGGTCTCGACCACGCGGGCCAACAGACTGCGACCTTGATGACGTCGGCATTGGCGGCGCGCAGGTCGACATTGGCGATCTTCGCCGACTTGTCGTGCGGGGCGACGACGCGGCAGCCGTATTTCTGCTTCAACTCGGCGACGCCGCCGACATGGTCGCCATGATGATGGGTGATCAGGATGTCGGTCAGCGTCCAGCCTTCGCGCTCCAGCGCCTTGATGATCGGGCCGGCCTCCGGCGCGTCGATCGACGCCGTCGCCTTGGTTACGGGATCGTGGATCAGGTACCCGAAATTGTCGGTGAGGCAGCTGAAGGTGCGAATTTCGGCGGTCATGATATCTCCACGAACAAACGGGACGGGCATTTCAGAGCATGATCTTTTCGAAAAACCGGTGCCCGCTTTTTCGGATCAGGCTCTTAACGCGCCCAATATAGGTGTGAAATATGGCGTTAACGCTCCGGCGGCAACGCAAATTTCCGCGCTCCCGGGCCGCAAGGGGCATGTTAGGCTGGCACCATGGACGTCATCGACCTCCGCGATTTCTATTCGCAGCGCCTCGGCATCGTGGCGCGGCAGCTGATCAACCGCGGCATCCGCGCGCGGTGGCCGAACGCGGAGGGCCAGCGCGTGCTCGGGCTCGGCTATCCGACGCCTTACCTCGGCCTGTTCCGTGATACCTGCGAGCGCTGCATTGCCTTCATGCCGGCGGCCCAGGGCGTGCTGAAATGGCCGACCGGCCGGCCGGCGCTGGCGGCCCTGATCGACGAGTTCTCGATGCCGTTGCCGGATGCCGCGGTCGACCGCGTGCTGCTGGTGCATGCGCTGGAGATGTCCGATGATCCCGAGCGGCTATTGCGCGAGGTGTGGCGGGTGCTGTCGCCGTCGGGGCGGCTGATCGCGATCATCCCGAACCGCCGCGGCGTGTGGACGCGCACCGACGCGACTCCGTTCGGCCATGGCCGGCCCTATTCGCGGGCGCAGATCACCCAGCTGTTGCGGCAGACCTGGTTCACGCCGGCGTCATGGGGCGAGGCGCTGTTCATGCCGCCGGTGCAGGGCAGCTGGTTCCTGCGCTCGGCAATGGCGTGGGAGCGCGTCGGCGCGGCGCTGTCGATGCCGTTCGCCGGCGTGCATATCGTGGAAGCGAGCAAGCAGGTCTATCGCGCGATCCCGGCGCGCCGCGAGCGGACGCAGCTGATCCCGTCGCTGCGGCCGGTGCTGGTGCCGTCCTCGACGGCGACGCGGAAGTCGACTCACTCGGAATCGTAGAACGACGCGCCGTGACGCGGATCACCCACCCTCCAGGGGAGGGTGGCTGCGCGTAGGCGTTACTCGTTGCCCGGATTGAAGTCGTCGCCGGTCGGCGCGGGCTGCGCTGCTATGTCGGGACGCGGACCGTGCGGACGACGGCGGCGGCGCGGGAAACGCTCGCTGCGCTCACCGCGTTCGGCACCACCGCCATTGTTGCCTTCATAGGCACCACCGTTGACCTGCGGCTGTGCGCCGCCGGTGATGAACGAGGGCAGGCGATCGACGCCGCCGGCATCGGCCATCGCGGGCTGCGGCTGGTTTTGCGGTTGCGGCTGATATTGCGGCTGCGGACGATGCTCGCGTTCGCGGTGTTCACGCGGCTGCTGGTCACGCTCGCGGTGCTCGCGCGGCTGCTGCTGTTCGCGCTGGTACGGCTGCTGGCTGTTGTCGCGCATGAAGGGTTGCGGCTGCTGCGGCACGAAGCCCGGCTCCTGGCCGAAGCTCGAATAGCCGTCGCTGTCGTCGTCGCCGTCTTCGGTCGAGACCGGCTCGGCGTCGGGGCGCGGCTGCTGCTGATTCTGCCGGAACTGCTCCTGTGCGGCCGCGATGATCCGGTAATAGTGCTCGGCGTGCTGATAGTAGTTTTCGGCTGCCACCGGATCGCCGGAGGAGCGTGCATCGCGCGCGAGCTGGACGTATTTCTCGGCAACGTGGGAGGCCGTGCCGCGGATCTTGATGTCGGGTCCGTTCGATTCGTACACCCGTGTCAGGGGATTCTGGCCGCGCCGGTTATTGTTGTTGTTATTATTGTTGTTATTCCGGTTGCGCATCCGCTTGTTGTTCTGACCGTTTCTCATCTGTCGCCTTTTATTCCAGCCCTGAAGTTATTGCAGTCCACAGTCCGATTTCTCAGAAGTCCGATTTGCAAAGTCCGATTCGGCGCGCGCCTAGGCGCACGGAATCGCAATACCGTTCGAAGTGGCTTCGATGTCGCTGACCATCTCGTTCAGCAAAGTCGCGTTCAGCAAATACGCGTTCCCCAACCGCCGGCAAAACCCGCCAGCGACCAAATCATTCCGCCCGTCGAGACAGGCCCAGTTCTCGTGCGTAAGTCTTCAAGCGCAATAACAGGCTTTCGTTCGCTTGGCGGTCGAGAGCAGCACAGCTTCGGCTATTGCGCTCTGTGAGACCTGCGTTCCTGGAACCTTTCGATCGGCGGGCTCTGCTGAACCCTGGTCATCACCCGTAACGGTTTACGGGGCCAGCACCGATGTTGTGCCCGGAACGTAGTCGTTCCCCGGGGATATTCCAAGAGGTTTTTTTGCGTTCCAATAGGACTTTATCGGGGCGGCCGGCGGGCGGAAACGGCCCTCGGAATGCCCCCCAGATCGGCCTTGGGCGGCCCCGTTGGGGATAACCCGGACGCCGTCATCAACGCTTCAACGTCGCCGCTCTGGCCCTGCCCGACTTCCACAACCAGAAATCCACCTGAGGCCAAAAGACCCGCAGATTGCGAAATCAGCGCGCGGTAGGCGTCGAGCCCGTCGGCGCCGCCGTCGAGCGCCGTGCGCGGATCGTGTGCGCGCACCTCGATGTCGAGGCCGGCGATGTCGGCCGAGGGGATGTAGGGCGGATTGGACACGATCAGGTCGAACGTGCCGGTCAGTCCGCTGGCATAGTCGCACTGGACCCACGTGGTGCGACCCGCGAGCCCGAGCTCGGCGGCGTTCCGGCGCGCGGTCTCGAGCGCCTCCGCCGAAATGTCGGTGGCGAAGCCATGCGCGTTGGGCAGTTCCGAGAGCAGCGCCAGCAGGATCGCGCCGGAGCCGGTGCCGAGATCGGCGATCCGCAGTGCGCGCTCGGCCGCATTGTCGGCCCGCAGCAGTTCGAGCGCGCGCTCGACCACGGTCTCGGTGTCGGGACGCGGCACCAGCGTCGCGGCGGAGAGGTGCAGCGGCAGCCCCCAAAACTCCTTGATGCCGAGAATGCGCGCGACCGGTTCGCCGGCAAGGCGGCGCCGCGCGAGGGCTTCTATGCGGTCGGCTTCGCCCGTCGTCAGCGTGCGCCTGGCGCCGGTCACCATGCCGGTCAGATCGAGCCCCAGCGCGGCGCCGACCAGCAGCCGCGCGTCGAGCTCGGCATCGTCGCCGCTGACGTCGCCAAGCGCGCGGCGAGCGCGCGCCGGACGCTCTCGACGGTCTGGCTGCCATGTTCGGCTGGTGTGCTCATCGCGCGTTGTTAGCCGATGGTCGATGCGGCGTCGATATCGCTTGCGCCTGTCGCCGCCGCCGCGCACGGTCGAAGCCTCGAATATCGATGCGGAATGCACGACCATGACGGGCTATGACGACCAGAACATCTTCGCCAAGATCCTCCGCGGCGAGGTGCCGAGCTTCAAGGTCCATGAAACCGACCGGACCTATGCCTTTCTCGACATCATGCCGCGATCGCCGGGGCATACGCTGGTGATTCCGAAGGCGCCTGCGCGCGGCATCCTCGACATCGCGGAGGACGACCTTGCCGCGGTGGCCCGGTCGGCCAAGCGCGTCGCCGTCGCCGCGATGAAGGCGTTCTCCGCCGATGGCATCATCATCCAGCAGTTCAGCGAGCCTGCCAGCGGGCAGGTGGTGTTTCACCTGCACATGCATGTGATGCCGGTGAAGGCCGGTGTCGCGCTGCTGCCGGCGCAGACCATCAAGGCGGAGATGGATGTGCTTGCCGATCACGCCAGGCGCATGATCGCGGCGCTGGCGGACTAGACGCCGAGGTAGCGCTGCAAGACGTCGGGCTGCGCCTTGATCTCCTGGGCGGGCCCTTCATGGACGATGTGTCCGTTGTTGATGATGTAGATGCGCTGCGCCAGCGCGAGCGTCGCGGCGAGGTTCTGCTCCACCAGCACGATGGTCTGTCCGGCCTCGGCCAGATCGCGGCACGCCTTCATCAGGTCGCGCACGATCACCGGTGCCAGTCCCTCGAACGGCTCGTCGAGCAGGATGATCTTGGGATCGCGCACCAGCGCGCGTGCGATCGCCAGCATCTGCTGCTCGCCGCCCGAGAGGTCGGTGCCGCGATTGCTCCGCCGCTCGCGGAGCCGCGGGAACATCTCGTAGATGCGCCCCAGCGGCCACCGCTGCGAGGCGGTCAGGCCGGCGATCACGAGGTTCTCCTCGACGCTCAGGCTGCCGAAGATGCGGCGCTCCTCGTGGACCAGCTGCATGCCGGCCTGCGCGATCTTGTGGCTCTTCCTGCCGGCGATGTCGACGCCGTCGAACCTCACCGAGCCGCGGCGCGGGGTGACGACGCCCATCAAGCTCTTCAGCGTCGTGCTCTTGCCGGCGCCATTGCGGCCGAGCAGCGCCACCACCTCGTTGCGCTCGACGCGCAAGGAGACGTCGAACAGGATGTGGGAATCCCCATAATAGCTGTTCAGTCCGTTGACTTCGAGCAGGCTCATGCGGCGAGCACTCCATGCACGCCGCCGAGATAGGCTTCCTGGACGGTCGAGTTGTTCTTGATCTCTTCCGGCGTTCCCTCGACCAGCACGCGGCCCTCCTGCAGCACGGTGACGCGCTCGGCGAGCTCGAACAGCGCATCCATGTCGTGATCGATGATGATCATGGTGCGGCCCTGGCTGATCGATTTCAGCAGCTTCACGGTCTCGACGCGCTCGCGCGGGCTCATGCCGGCCAGCGGCTCGTCGAGCAGCAACAGGCTCGGCGACGTCGCGAGCGCCAGCCCGATCTCCAGCCGCCGCTTCTCGCCATAGGCGAGCTCGGAGACCGGCGTGTCGGGCCGCGAGGTGAGGTTGACCAACTCGAGCGTGTGCTGCACGCGCTCGGGCAGGCCGGGGATGCTGTCGATGCTGCGGAACAGGTCGAGCTTGAACTTGCCGCGCAGCCCGGACAGCGCCGCGATCACGAGGTTCTCGCGCACGGTCAGGCCGGTGAACAGCTGGTTGACCTGGTAGCTTTTGGTCAAGCCGAGCTGGCAGACGTCGGTGACATTCATGCCGGTGATGTCGCGGCCCTCGAACACGATGGTGCCCGAGGTCGGGTGCACCTCGCAGGTCAGCATCTTGAAGAAGGTCGACTTGCCGGCGCCGTTGGGGCCGATGATGCCGCGCAGCTCGCCATGATTGACCGTGAAATCAATGTCGCTGTTGGCGAGCAGGCCGCCATAGCGCTTGGTCAGGCCCTTGGCCTGAAGGATCGGACCCGAAGGACTGCCCTCGGGCCGCGGCCGCACCGGCGTCGGCGCAGCGGCAGCGGCCGCGGCGTGCGGCGTACTTGCGACGGCGACCACCTCCGGCGCGCTCTCGTCCGGCTCCCGGGCGCTGCGCCGGCCGGTCAGCAGACCATAGAGGTCGGCGAGCCCGCCGATGATGCCGCGGCGCAGGAAGCACACCAGCAGCACGAACACGATGCCGAGCACGAGCTTCCAGGCCGCGCCGAGCCCGAGCGCCGCCTGCAGGAAATCCTGCAACGACAGCCACACCGCAGCGCCGACCAGCGGCCCGAACAACGTGCCGCGGCCGCCGATCGCGGTCTGCATCACGAGCTGGCCCGAGGTGTCGAAGGTGAAGGCGTCGGGCGGCATGAAGGCCTGCAGCACGCCGAGCAAGCCGCCGGCAAAGCCGGCATAGGCGGCGGCGATCACGAAGGCGGTCAGCTTGTAGCCGTGGATATTGTGGCCGACCGCGGTCGCGCGCAGCGGGTTGTCGCGGATCGCGCTGAACACCGCTCCGACCGGCGAGCGCACGATGCGCAGTGCGATCACGACGCCGATGAAGTAGCACAGCGCCAGGAACTGGTAGAGCGACCAGCCGGTGGTGAAGTGCAGCGTGGTGAAGCCGAGATTGAAGCTTGGGGTCGGCACGCCCGGCAGTCCGTTCTCGCCGCCGGTGAAGTCCGACAGCGGATTGAACTCGACGAAGAAGAACACCTCCGCGATCGCGACCGTGATCATCGCGAAGTAGATGCCGGTGCGGCGCAGCGCGATCAGGCCGATCAGATAGCCGGCGGCGGCGGCCGCGATCATGCCGATCACGAGCGCGAGCACGACGTTAGGGAAGCCGGCGCGGGTCAGGAGATAGGCGGCGACGAAGCCGCCGGTGCCGTAGAACGCCGACTGGCCGAACGACAGCAGGCCGGTGAAACCGAACAGGATGTCGAAGCCGAGGCCGAACAGGCCCCAGACCAGGATCCGGTTCACCGTATTGGGCGCGAAGCCCAGCCACGGCAGCACGAAGGGTGCGAGGATCAGGCCCGCGGCGGTCAGGAATTCGATCAGGTATGGGCGCTGCTTCAGCATTTGGGATCCGTCGTCATTCGCGGCCCTGCGTGCCGAGCAGGCCATGCGGTCGGAGCACGAGCACGAGCGTCATCGCCGCGAACAGCATGACGTAGGCGTAGCCGGGGTTGAACATCGAGGTGATGCTGATGATCTCGCCGGCGATCAGCCCGCCGAGGATCGCGCCGGGAAACGAGCCGACGCCGCCGATCACCACCACCACGAAGGTTTCGACCAGGATGTCGTCGCCGACGCCGGGCGTCAGCGACACCACCGGCGCGTTGATGATGCCGGCGAAGCCAGCGGCCATCGCGCCGATGCCGAACACGATCATGAAGACGCGGTAGACGTTGATGCCGAGCGAATCGACCATCACCGAATCCTCGATGCCGGCGCGCACGATCATGCCGAGCCGGGTGCGATAGAGGATCAGGAACAATCCGCCGAGCGCGACCGCGACGATGCCGACGACGGCGAGCCGGTAGGTCGGGTAGAACAGGAAGCCGAGTGAGGTGATGCCCTGCAGCAGCGCCGGCGGCGGCACCACCTGCGACTGGCTGGTGAAGATCAGCCGCACGATCTCGACGAAGCAGATGCCGAGGCCGAAGGTGACCAGCAGCTGATCCTCATGCGGGCGATGGTAGAAATGGCGGATGATGATCCGCTCCATCGCCACCCCGAGCGCCATCACGAACAGCGAGCCCGCGATGACCGCGAGAATGAACGAGCCGGTGTAGGAATAGGTCACGTATCCGGCGTAGCCGCCGATCATGAACATGGCGCCGTGGGCGAGGTTGAGCACCCCGAGCGTGCCGTAGATGATCGTCAGTCCGGAGCTGATCAGCGCGAGCAGCGCGCCGAGCGCCAGCCCGTTGAAAAGTTGCGAGACGAAATTTGGCCAGTTGATCATGGCGTGCGTTCAGTTGGCCCCGTCAATGGAGGATAGGTTCCGACACAAAGCGGCGCCGCGGATCGGGTCGCCCCGCCCACGGCGCCGAGTCGTCCCACGTCGATCAGGTGTAGTCGCCGAGATGGCAGCCGAACGCGTCCGGCTTCTGCATGAGGCCGTCGCCGGGGACGATCTCGACCACCTCGTAATAGTCCTCCTTGTTCTTCATCTCCTTTTCCATCTTGCCGCGGACGATGATGACGGGACGGACGCACTGATGATCCTCGGGACGGTAATGCACGTCGCCGACCAGCGAGGGGATGGTCTCGCCCTTCTCATAGGCCTTGATGACGTCGGGCGGATAGAAGCTGCCGGCTTCCTCGACCATGCGGGCCCAGTGCGCGAAGCTCACATAGGCGTTCTCGGCGCCCCATTCGGGCTTGTAGCCGAACTTCTTCTCGAAGCTCTCGTTGAACATCTTGGCCAGGGGATACTTGTCCTCGATGGTCCACCAATAGTCGGTCGCGGCGTAGACGCCCTGCATCAGGCCGCCGGTCTCGCGGGCGATGAACGGCACCTGGTAGGGCACCACGAGCTTCATCTTGTCGAGCACGCCGAACTGCTTGGCCTGCTGCGTCGACAGCACGGCGTCGTGACCCCAGTTGACGTTGATCAGCACGTCGGCGCCGGAATTCGCGACATTGAGCAGGTATGATGAGTAATCCGGCGCGCCGAGCGGCGACACCTGGTTGGTGACGCTGGTCCAGCCCGCCTGGGCGAGGAAGTCCTGCATCGACTTGGTCACGGTGTGGCCATAGGTGTAGTCGGGCGTCAGGTAGGCGGCCTTCTTGTTCTTGCCGAACTGCTTGATCAGCACCGGCGCGATCGCCGCCGCCGCGGTCTGACCGAAGAAGTTCTGGCGGAAGCCGTAGCGCACGCAATCCTTGCCGGTGGTGTCGTTGGAGCCGGAGATGCCGCAGACGAAGATCACCTTCTCGCGCTGCGCCAGCTTGTTCAGCGCGACCGCGACCGCGCTCGACGTGCCGCCGGTGATCATCACCGCCTTGTTCTCCGAGATGAAGCGCTGCTGCGCCTGCACCGCCTCGTTCGGCTTCGCCGCGGAATCGGCGACGCCGAACTTCAATTCCTTGCCGAGCACGCCCTTGCTGGTCTTCGGCGAGATCTTCTTGATCAGCTCGTGGCCGCTGTTGATGTGCTCGATCGCGAGCTGGTAGCCCTTCAGTTCATCCTCGCCCTGCACCGCGTAGGTGCCGGTGCGCGGCACCGAGATGCCGATGAAGGCGGAGGAGCCGGACGTGCCGGCGGGAAAGGTCCCGATCGCCGGCTTGTCCTCGGCGAATGCCCGCGATGCGATCGAGGCCGGCAACACGGTGCCGCCGATCAGGCCGGCGCGGCCTGCAGCAGGCTGCGACGCGAGACGTTGAATGCGCTGCCCGGCCGAAAATCCTTGGTGCTCATCGCTCGATATCCTCCGATTATATTGATTGTTGGCGCGCATGTTCATTGGTCGCCCGATCGGATCGATCGGCGGCTGGATGCGCCGGCTGCGTTGGAGCAGCCCGTCACGGCTACAATTCCCCACCGGGATATTTAGTCAATGTCACCTTTCGTCGAATCATATCGGTCTACGATAGAATTAATGTCGTTCCGCGATGTATCGAGGGTTTACCGCCCGGGTGCGGGTCCTGTAAGTGAGGGAGCGATGATCCAGGAGCCTTCAAGCCGCAGCGCCGATAACGCGGAGCACACCGTCACCGCGGAAGGCGGCGCCGAGCCATCGGGCGGCCTCAGCATCCGCGCGATGAACGTCCTGAAGGAGTTGTCGGTCGAGCTGACCGAGACGTGCCGCCGAAGGTCGGCTGGACGCCGCCGGACGATCTGCTGCGCCTGCTCACCGCGCGCCACCTTGCGACGGCGCGGAATTGCGGACGGCAGACCATGCGCGAGATCATCGATTGGGCCGCCTCGCGCGGGATCTCGATCCCGGCGCCGCATCATACCGGCAAGTCACTGTCCGAAGTCTGGGGTGGCCTGGTCGAACGGGCCTCGGCCGGGCATCTCACCAAGAGCGAGATCACCGAGGCGCTGGAGAAGTCGATCCGCCGCCGCAGTCCGCGGATTCCGGTCGCGTTCCAGATCGTGCTCTTGAAGATATTGAGCTCGAGCTACGATCACTGGCCACAGCCGTGATCCTGCCGCTCGGCGCGGTGCGACAGTCAAACCGTTGAAAACATGCGTGCAAAGGCTGGCGGTAGGATGGTCCGGCCGGCGCGGGCTTGCTAGCGTCGCACACGCTTCTGCCGTCCGGCGGAGCGAACAAGCGACGGGACGACGGAATGCCTCAGGCCAAGCAGCGACGAACGCCAGCCGCAGCCCCCAAACGCAAGGCGGCGGCCGCGACGGTAGACTACCGGGCGCTGGCGCAGTTTCGCTTCGAGCTGCGGACGTTTCTCGCGTTCAGCGAGGAGGGGGCCCGCAAGGCCGGGCTGACGCCGCAGCAGCATCAGGCGCTGCTCGGGATCAAGGGCTTCGTCGAGCCCGGCCCTCCGAGCGTCGGCGATATCGCCCGCTTCCTGTTGATCCGGCACCACTCCGCCGTCGAACTGATGAATCGCATGGCCAAGCTCGGGCTGATCAGCCGGGTCACCGATCCCGTGGACGGCAGGCGGGTTCAGCTCAAGTTGACGGCAAAGGGCGAGCAGAAGCTGCAGGCCATCTCGAAGAAGAACATCGAGGAGCTGCGCCGCGCCGCGAGCCCGGCCTTGCGCCGCCTGCTGAGATCCTCACCGCAGCCTGACGAACCCTAAGCGGTGTCGCGCGTCAGAGCGTTTTCGAGCGAAGTGGATACCGGTTCGCGTGAAGAAAGCGCGTCAAGACAAAAACCTAGAGCCCCGTTCCGATTCCATCGGAACGGGAAAGGCTCTAGGCCGCCGCGCCCTGTGCCGCGAGCTGCGCGGCCTGGTGCTCGGTGGTCAGCGCATCGATCAGTTCGCCGAGCGCCTCGCCTGCGATCACCTGCGGTAGCTTGTAGAGCGTCAAATTGATGCGGTGGTCGGTCACTCTCCCTTGCGGGAAATTATAGGTGCGGATGCGCTCGGAGCGGTCGCCGGAGCCGACCTTCTCCTTGCGGTCGGCGGAGCGCGCGGCCTCGACGCGCTGGCGCTCGGCGTCATAGATGCGCGAGCGCAGGATGTTCATTGCCGATGCGCGGTTTTTGTGCTGCGAGCGGCTGTCCTGCATCATCACCACGATGCCGGTCGGCAGATGGGTGATGCGGATCGCCGACTCGGTCTTGTTGACGTGCTGACCACCAGCGCCGCCGGCGCGCATGGTCTCGATCCTCAGATCGGTGTCCTTGATGTCGACGTCGACGTCCTCGACTTCTGGCAGCACCGCGACCGTCGCAGCCGAGGTGTGAATGCGGCCCTGCGTCTCGGTGTCGGGCACGCGCTGCACCCGGTGCACGCCGGATTCGAATTTCAGCTTGGCGAAGGCGCCGCGGCCCTGCACCTCGGCGATGATTTCCTTGTAGCCGCCGACGGTGCCCTCGCTCGCCGAGATCACCTCGACCTTCCAGCCCTGCAGGGCGGCGAAGCGCTCGTACATCCGGAACAGGTCGCCGGCGAACAGCGAGGCCTCGTCGCCGCCGGTGCCGGCGCGGATTTCCAGCATCACGTTGCGATCGTCCATCGCATCCTTCGGCAGCAGCGCGATCCGGATCTGCTGCTCGAGCTCGCCGATCCGCGCCTGCAAGGTCTCGAGCTCGGCTTCCGCCATGCTGCGCATCTCGGCGTCGGTGCCGGCATCGGCCAGCATCGCCTCGGTGTCGGCGAGTTCAGTGCGGGCAGAACGATAGAGCTTCACCGCGTCGATCAGCGGATTGAGCTCGGCGAGCTCGCGGGTGATCGCAACATAGCGATCGGACTTCACCTCGCCGAGCAGCTCGGCCTCGAGCGAGGCGTGATGGGCGAGCAGGACGTCGAGTTTGGCTTCGGGTAGCATGGCGGTATCTCGAATTTGCTGAAGGCGCGAAGGGCGCAAAGGGGCGATAGCGGCGACGGCAGCGTCGCTACAAGGCCAGCCCCTCGGTTTCCGCAAACTTCGTCAGCGCCTCGCGGATCGAGACGCTGCCGACCGGCGCGTCCAGCAGCGGATTGATCATCGCCTCGGCCTTCCCAGCGTCGAGGTCGAGGATCATCGCTTTCACCGGGCCATGCGCGGTCGCCGACAGCGACAGCGAGCGATAGCCGAGCGCGATCAGCGCCAGCGCGCCGATCGGCTTCGAGGCCATCTCGCCGCACAGCGAGGCGGCCTTCTTCGCGCTCTTGGCCTTGCGCACGATGTCGCGCAGCGCGCGCAGGATCGGCGCCGACAGGATGTCGAAGCGCTCCGAGACCTTGGCATTGCCGCGGTCGACCGCGAACAGGAACTGGAACAGATCGTTGGAGCCGACCGAGACGAAGTCGACCTTCTTCAGCAGCTCGTCGAGCTGGTAGAGCAGCGCCGGCACCTCGACCATGGTGCCGATGTCGATCCGCTCGGGCAGCGAATGGCCGTGCTGGCGCAGATAGGTCAGCTCGCGCTCGACGATCGACTTGGCCTGGTCGAACTCGGCGATGTCGGAGATCATCGGGAACATGATCTTCAGCGCGCGCCCGCCGCCGGCGCGCAGCAACGCGCGGATCTGGCCGCGCAACAGGCCGGGACGGTCGAGGCCGAGCCGGATCGCACGCCAGCCGAGCGCGGGATTTTCCTCGACCACGGTCTCCATATACGGCAGCGCCTTGTCGCCGCCGATGTCGAGCGTGCGGAAGGTAACGGGCTTTGAGCCAGCGGCATCGAGCACGGTGCGGTACAGCGCGAGCTGGTCGCTCGAGCGCGGCAGGTTCGGGCTCACCATGAACTGCAATTCGGTGCGGAACAGGCCAATGCCGGCGCTGCCGGTGTCGTCGATATGCGGCAGGTCGATGGTCAGGCCGGCATTGATCAAAAGCTCGATCGGCTGGCCGTCCTTGGTGACGCAGGCCTTGTCGCGCAGCGCCGAATATTGCGCCTGCCGCCGCGCCCGGAACCGGACCCGCTCGGCATAGGCGGATTCGATCTCGGTGGAGGGGCGAACATAGATCTCGCCGGAGATGCCGTCGACGATGATGGCATCGCCGGGATCGGCGATGCCGGGCGCGTTCGGCACCTCGCCGACCGCGGGAATGCCGAGCGCGCGCGCCACGATCGAGACGTGGGAGTTCGCGGTGCCTTCCTCCAGCACCAGGCCGCGCAGCCGCTTGCGGTCATAGTCGAGCAGCGCCGCGGGGCCCATCGCGCGGGCGATCAGGATGGCGTTGTCGGGCAGCTGCTCGCGCGACGGCGCATGGTCCTGGCCGACCAGTTGCCGCATCAGGCGATGACCGAGATCCTCGAGGTCGTGCAGCCGGTCGCGCAGGTAAGGATCGGTCGAGCGCAGCATGCGCGCGCGGGTGTCGGACTGCACGCGTTCGACCGCGGCCTCCGCGGTGAGGCCGGTGGCGACCGCCTCGTGCAGCTTGTGCGACCAGCCCTGGTCGTTGGCGAACATGCGGTAGGCTTCCAGCACCTCGCGGTGCTCGCCGCCGTCGGCGACGTCGCCGCGCTCCAGCATGCGGTCGAGGTCGGCGCGCAGATTGGCGAGCGCGGTGTCGAGCCGCTTGACCTCCTTCGGCAGGTCCTCGGCGATGTAGTTGGTGATGACGACGCGCGGCTCATGCAGCACGACATGGCCGAGCGCGATGCCGTCGGAGAGCACCGCGCCGGTCTTGTGCAGCGAGTGCCGGGCGGCGGGCTCGGCGCCGGGCTGCGCCAGCGCGGCAAGCTCGCCGGAGGCGATCATCTCCGCCAGCACCATGGCGGTGGTCTGCAGCGCCTCGACCTCTTCCTCGACATAGGTGCGCTTGGCGCGGTTCTGCACCACGAGCACGCCGAGCGTGTTGCCGGCACGCAGGATCGGCACGCCGAGGAACGAGTGGTAGGCCTCTTCGCCGGTCTCCGGGCGGTAGGCGAAGGCCGGATGGCTTTGCGCGTCGGACAGATTGAGCGGCGTCGCCTCGCTGGCGACGAGGCCGACCAGGCCTTCATGCGCGCTCAGCACGGTGCGGTGCACGGCGTCGCGGTTCAGACCTTCGGTAGCGTAGAGCTCGAGGGTGTTGTCAACGCGCAGCACGTAGGTCGAGCAGACCTCGGCCACCATGTTGGCCGCGATCAGCACCACGATCTTGTCGAGGCGCTCCTGCGCGGAGACTTGCTCCGCCATGGTTTCGCGGAGCCGTCTCAACAGGATGCGTGGGCCTCCCGACGCGCTCCGCATATGCTTCAGTCCCTCCCCACGAGGCCGGCGCACCGGGCCGGCCGGCCGCTGGCGCAAAACTCGTCAAAAACAACAATTTTAGTCATTCGGTGTCGCCGCACGCGCCAGTTCCCGCCGATTCGGGATCATCAAACTGTGCCACAGTTTGCGACAGCCTACCTGACTGGCCGTATAGCCAATCGAGGCTCGCTTTGCCAAGCAAAACGCCTGCCAGTAGCAAATAACTTCTGCGTCAGCCCAATGCTGCGCCCGCTAAGAGAAATTCTAACTCCGGGGCGGGGGTCGTGGAGGGTATCCCGTGCTCTCTACCCCGTCATTCCGGGGCTCGCGAAGTGAGAGCCCGGAATCCATTCATCCACTGAACCTGCTGCTCAATGGATTGCGGGCTCGTGCCAAGTGGCGCGCCCGCAGGTGCGCAATTGCGCACCGGGGAATGACGGCAGGGAGAGAGCCCGCCCGCCGTTAACCCTACGCCTGATCCAGCCCGTACAGCGTATGCAGCGTGCGCACCGCGAGTTCGGTGTAGGCGGCGTCGATCAGGACCGAGAACTTGATCTCGGAGGTGGTGATGGCGCGGATGTTGATGTTGCGCTCGGCCAGCGCCTTGAACGCCTTCGCCGCGACGCCGGCGTGGCTGCGCATGCCGCTGCCGATCACCGACACCTTGGCGACGTCGGTCTCGGTGTCGAGCCGGGCGTAACCGATCTTGGCCTTGGCGGAGGTAATGGTGTCCTTGGCGCGGTTGTAGTCGGTGGCCGGCACGGTGAAGGTGAGGTCGGTGGTCTTGCCGTCCTCCGACACGTTCTGCACGATCATGTCGACATTGATATTGGCGTCCGCGAGCGGCCCGAAGATCGCCGCGGCGACGCCCGGCTTGTCCTCGATCTGGCGCACGGAAATCTGGGCTTCGTCCTTCGAGAAGGCGATGCCGGTGACGACGTGCATTTCCATGATTTCCTCCTCGCTGCAGATCAGCGTGCCCGGCGGCTGGTTGGCGTGCGGGTCGATATCCTCAGGCTTGTCGAAGCTGGAGCGCACGAAGATCGGCATGTTGTGCACCATGCCGAGTTCCACCGAGCGAACCTGCAGCACCTTGGCGCCCTGCGAGGCCAGCTCCAGCATGTCCTCGAACGCGATCTTGTCGAGCCGGCGCGCCTTCGGCACCACGCGCGGGTCGGTGGTGTAGACGCCGTCGACATCGGTGTAGATGTCGCAGCGATCGGCCTTCAGCGCAGCTGCGATCGCCACCGCCGAGGTGTCCGAACCGCCGCGGCCGAGCGTGGTGATGCGGCCGGTATCGGGATTGATGCCCTGGAAGCCGGCGATCACGGCGACTTCCTTGCGCTCCTTGAAGCGGGTGATGATCTCGGTGCCGTCGATCTCGAGGATGCGCGCCGAGGCGTGCGCGTCCGAGGTCTTGATCGGGATCTGCCAGCCCTGCCAGGAGCGCGCCTGGATGCCGATGCCCTGCAGCACGATGGCGAGCAGGCCCGAGGTGACCTGTTCGCCGGAGGCGACCACCGCGTCGTATTCGCGCGCGTCGTGCATCGGCGAGGCGTCAGTGCACCAGGCCACCAGCTCGTTGGTCTTGCCGGACATCGCCGAGACCACGACGGCGACCTCGTGGCCGGCGTCGACCTCGCGCTTCACGTGCTGGGCGACGTTGCGGATACGATCGATATTGGCGACGGACGTACCGCCGAATTTCATCACGAGGCGGCCCATGACGACGCGTCTATTCCTTTAAGAGGATAAGTAGGTTAACCCACGCCGAAAACCGCAAGCGCGGGGACCGAAAGGCGCGTATACATAGCGCCGCGCCCGGGGGCAAGCCGGTTGGTAGGGGTCTACTGGGGTCCTCCGGGGGTGATTCTGGCGGTTGCGGCCCGGCTGTGGCGCAAGGGTGACTAGCGGGTAACTCGAAGGCGGATTGGATGGGACGCTATATCGACGAAATCCTGCAGCCCGGCGAGAAGGTGCTGTATTCCACCAATGCGCACTGGATGTTCTATCTGCCGGCGATCGCGGGCTGGATCGTGGTGCTGGCGCTGCTGATCCTGTCGCGGATGACGACGGTCGAAGGCCTGGTGCTGACCTGCCTGACGGCCGCCGCCGTGGCCGCGGTCGCGGCGCTGTACTGGACCGGCGCGGCCTGGTTCCACCGCTGGACCACGGAAACCGACGTCACCAATTTCCGCGTGGTGCACAAGACCGGCTTCATCAAGCGGCGCACCTTCGAGATGAGCCTCGACAAGGTCGAGAGCGTCGACGTCAACCAGAGCATCGCGGGACGCCTGCTCAATTACGGCGACGTCACCATCCGCGGTGTCGGCGAGGGCATCGAGACCATCAAGACCATCGCCTCGCCGCTGTCGTTCCGCAATTCGATCACCGCGCGATAGGGGCGCGCGCAATCATGGCACCGCAAACAACTCTTTCCAGTTCCTCCGCCAGTTCCTCCGCCAATGCCTCCTCCGGTTCGGTCGATCCGGCCGAGGTCGCGAAGTTCTCGAAACTGTCGGATGAATGGTGGGATCCGCGCGGCAAGATGGCGCCGCTGCACAAGATCAATCCGCTGCGCCTGACCTACATCCGCGACGCCGCCTGCCGCAAGTTCGAGCGCAACGCCAAGAGCCTGAGCTGCCTGTCCGGCCTTCGCCTGCTCGACATCGGCTGCGGCGCCGGCCTGTTGTGCGAGCCGTTCACGCGGCTCGGCGCCCAGGTGATCGGGATCGATCCGTCCACCACCAACATTGCCGCGGCAAAGCTGCACGCCGACAAGGGGCATCTGTCGATCGATTACCGCTGCACCACGGTGGAGGATATGGACGCGCGCGAGCGCTTCGACATCGTGCTGGCGATGGAGGTGGTCGAGCACGTCAACGACGTCGGCGCCTTCATCAAGCGCTGCGCCGTCATGCTCAAGCCCGGCGGGCTGATGGTGGTCTCGACGTTGAACCGCAACTGGAAGAGCTTTGCGCTGGCGATCGTCGGCGCCGAATACGTGCTGCGCTGGCTGCCGCGCGGCACCCACGACTGGAGCAAGTTCGTCACCCCCGCCGAGCTCGAACGCTATCTCGCGACGTCAACCTCACCGTCACCGAACAGGCCGGCGTGGTCTACAACCCGCTCGCCGACAAATGGACCGTCTCGACCGACATGGACGTGAACTACATGGTGGTGGCGGAAGAGGTGTGAGGTCTGCCCCCGACCTTGTGGCCATACGATAGGTGTCGTCCCTGCGAAAGCAGGACCCATAGCCACCGGCCGATGTTGTTGAGCGCGATCTGGGTTCGGGGCGTGTCTGCTGCAGATCTCGTCAGACCTGATGGGCGTCTCATGGTCCGTTGGACCATGATGCCCCAAACCTCTCCCTGTGGTTATGAGTCCCTGCTTTCGCAGGGACGACATCGAGTTGGTGGCGCGATCGCAAGTCAGTCATGCACTGTCTAGGTTGACCGTATACCTCCTGCCGGGCACGCTGCGCGCGTACTCCCGCCCGGCACACCCCTTAGCCCGCATGTTCACGCTCTCCTCGCTCTGGATTCCCTTCACGATCGTCGCTGCGTTCGGGCAGGTGGCGCGCAATGCGATGCAGCGGCAGCTCACCGGGCCGCTCGGGACCTGGGGCGCGACCAATATCCGCTTCCTGTTCGGCCTGCCGTTCTCGGTGGTGTTCTTTCTGCTCGCGATCATCGTGACCGGCGACCCTGTGCCGTGGCCGATGGCCGCGTTCTGGCCGTGGCTGTTGTCGGGCGCGCTCAGCCAGATCGTCGGCACCGGCTTCATGCTGCTGGCGATGAACGACCGCTCCTTCGTGGTGACCACCGCCTATATGAAGACCGAGGCGATCCAGACCGCGATCTTCGGCTTCATCTTCCTCGGCGACCATCTGACGTCGGCCAAGGTCATCGCGATCATGATCGCGACCGTCGGCGTCGTCGTCACCGCGCTCAGGCCCGGCGGGCAAAAAAGCTTTGCCGATCTGCGCCCGACCGTGCTCGGCCTTGGTGCCGCCGCTGTGTTCGCGATCTCGGCGGTGAGCTTTCGCGGCGCCATCATCGCGGTGCCGGGCGTCACGTTCGTGACGGCGGCTTCCTACACGCTGATGTGGAGCCTGTTCGTCCAGACGCTGATCCTGTCGGTCTATCTGTTGCTGCGCGCTCCCGACGTGTTGCGGAAGATTCTCGGCCTGTGGCGGCCCTCGATGTTCGCGGGCTTCATGGGCGCGTTCTCGTCGCAGTTCTGGTTCCTGGCGTTTGCGCTCACTGCCGCCGCCAATGTGCGCACGCTGGCGCTGATCGAGGTGCTGTTCGCGCAGGGCGTGGCGTATTTCTCGCTCAAGCAGCCGTTCTCGCTGCGCGAGGTGTTCGGCATCGTCCTGATCGTGATCGGCGTCGCGCTGTTGATCGCCGCGTAGGCTCTTGTTCGACGTGTTCTCTTCACGCGAACCGGTGCCCACTTCGCTTGAAAACGCCTTAGCCTTTTACAGCAATCAGCACCGCGCCCGCCGAGATCAGCGCGATCCCGATCCAGCCATAGGCCGAGGGGCGCTCACCGAGGAAGACGGCGCCAAACAGCGCCACCAGCACCACGCTGAGCTTGTCGATCGGGGCGACCAGCGTGGCGGGGCCGAGCTTGAGTGCGCGGAAATAGCAGATCCATGACGCGCCGGTGCCGAGCCCGGACAGCAGCAGGAACAGCCAGCTCCTGGCCGAGATCGGCCCGGCGTGGGTGAACTGCCCGGTCGCGAACAGGATTGCCGACAGCGTGATCAGCACGACCACGGTGCGGATCAGGGTGGCGAGATCGGAGTTGATGCCCTCGACGCCGACCTTGGCGAAGATCGCGGTCAGAGCGGCGAATACGGCGGAAAGAAACGCCCAGACCTGCCAGGTCGAGGTCAATTCCGGTCTTCCGGCAGCGTCGGCAGCGGCGAGACCTCGACGCCTTCGTCGATCAGCGCGCGCGCTTCCTCGGGCGAGGCCTCGCCATAGATCGGCCGGTGCTCGATATCGCCGTAATGCATCTTGCGCGCCTCGTTGGGGAAGCGGTCGCCGACATTGTCGGCGTTCTTCACGATGTGGTCGCGCAATTCCTTCAGCTTGCTGCGCAGCTCGCGTTCCTGCGCCATCATCAGCGACGTCGGTTCATTGGCGGCCGCCTCGACGGGCGCGGCCGGCGCGGGTTGGGCCGGTTCGCGGCCTTTCTTGCTGACAACCCGCGGCGCCATGATCGCGCGCTCAATCTTGTCGGAGCTGCAGGACGGGCAATTGATCAGGTGACGGCGCTCCTGCGATTCATAGGCCGAGGAGCTCTGGAACCAGCTCTCGAACTGATGACCCCGCTCGCAGCGCAGCGTGTAGCGGATCATGCCGAACCCCGGACGAGGTGCAGATGCTCCGGGCCGGCCTTGGGGTCGGCGATGCCGAAGCGCCTGCCATGCTGCAGCGAGGGAATGGTCTTGCGCGCGGTCTCGACCTTGCCGGGATCGATCTCGGCGAGGAACACGCCCGGCTCGACACCGCCCTCGGCAAGGATCTCGCCCCAGGGGTCGATGATCAGCGAATGCCCGAAGGTCTCGCGCTTGTTCTCATGCAGGCCGGCCTGCGCCGCGGCGAACACGAAGCAGCCGGTCTCGATGGCGCGGGCGCGCAGCAGGGTGTGCCAATGCGCTTCGCCGGTCTTGCGGGTGAAGGCCGAGGGCACGGTGAGGAACGACGCGCCGGCTTCCGCAAGGGCGCGATAGAGCGCCGGGAAGCGCACGTCGTAGCAGATCGTGAGGCCGATCCGGCCCCAGGGCAGGTCGGAGATCACGGCGGTCTCGCCGGGCTGATAGTTGGCCGACTCGCGATAGCTCTCGCCGCCCGGCAGATCGATGTCGAACATGTGGATCTTGTCGTAGCTCGCGAGCACATTGCCCTCGGGCCCGATCAGGAACGAGCGGTTGACCGCCTTCTCTGACGAGTAGCGCAACGCCAGCGAGCCGACATGCAGATGGATTTTCAATTCCGCGGCCAGCGCGCGGTACGCCTTCAGCGACTTGTCGTCCTCTTCGCTCGCCAAATGCTCGAACAGCGCCTTGCGGTTCAGCTGCATCATGTTGCTGACCTCGGGGGTCAGCACGTATTTGGCGCCCTGCGCCGCCGCCTCGCGGATCAGCCGCGTGCCCTGCTCGAGGCTCGGCTCGGGCAGCAATCCGGTGCGCATCTGAACCATGGCGGCGGTGAAAATGTTGTCCGTGCTCATCAGGCGCCGCCTCCGTTGCTCAGCAGGCCGTCGAGCTTGCCCTCGCGGTCGAGCGCGTAGAGCTCGTCGCAGCCGCCGACATGGGTCTTGCCGATGAAGATCTGCGGGAAGGTCGAGCCGGCGCCGGCGCGATCGTACATCTCGTCGCGATAGGCCGGGTTGCTGGCAACGTTCAATTCGGTGAACGCAGCGTTCTTGCGCGTCAAAAGCGATTTGGCCGCGGTGCAATAACCGCAGCCCGGGCGGGTGTAGATTTCGATGGCAGCGGTCATGGTGTGCTCGGTTGAACCTGAATGTCAGATTATATGGGAGCACGGTGGGTATCGACAACCCGGGCGAACACCAGCACGTCGACTTGCGCGCCTTGGCCCGCAGCAGCGCCCGTGCGCAGGCATCCACTGTCGCGCCCGAGGTCAGGACGTCGTCGACCAGGATCACGCGGCGGCCCTGGATGTCAGCCTTGCGTTCCTCAGCGACCCCGAATGCGCCCTGCACATTGCTGGCGCGGTCCTTGCGCGACAGCCCGATCTGCTGCTCGGTGGCGCGGGTGCGGCGCAACGCCTCGGAGACCATTTTGACGCCGCTGTGGCGCGCGATCACCTTGGCGAGCGCGCCGGACTGGTTGTAGCGCCGACTCCAGCCGCGCCGCCAGTGCAGCGGAACCGGAACCAGCATGTCGGCCTCGGAGAGCAATTCCTTCCCCGCCCGCGCCATCCAGCGACCCATTGTCGGCGCCAGATCGGTGCGATCCTGGTATTTTAATGCATGCACCAGGGTGCGGGCGACATCGTCATAGCGCACCGCGGCGCGAGCGCGCTGGTAGGCCGGCGGATTGGCGATCGCCTCCATCGACAGCAATTCGGGTCCGGGATCGTAGACAAAGGGAATGCCGAGCCGCGGGCAGAACGGCGGCGCGATGAACGACAATTTGGCCCAGCAGGCCGCGCAGACGCCCTCGCCATGGACCGGCTCGCGGCAGGACACGCACAGCGTCGGCAGCGCGATGTCGAGCGCCAGCCGCGTAGTGCGCAGCCACGCGCTCCCTACCGCGCCAAGCGCGCGCTGCAAGTGACCGGAAAGGGAGCGTGTCGGTGAGACCTCAGCGTCCATGGCGGGCGAGGCTAGCGTTTAGGCAACGCGGGCTCAAGGCGCATTGCCTGCGGCGGCGGTCCGGCGTAACCAGCCGGCATGGCACCGAACCCGGCCTCAGCCCCCATCCTGTTCGATCGCGCATTGCTCGCCGCGCGGCTGACGCGTGCCCGGCGCGAGGGAGCCGCGACGTTCCTGCTCGAGCGCGCCGCGGAGGACATGGCGGACCGTTTGCAGGCGGTATCGCGGAGCTTTTCGGCGGCGGCTGATGTCTGGACGCCGGGTGACGGGCTCGCGGACGCCCTGCGCGGGCATGTCGGATCGGTCGATCCGATCGGCTTCAGCGAGGTGGAAGCGCTCGGTCTGCCGCCGGAATCGCGCGATCTCGTCGTCTCCGCGCTGGCCTTCCAGTTCGTCAACGATCTGCCCGGCGTGCTGGCACAGCTTCGCCGCGCGCTGAAGCCGGATGGCCTGCTGCTTGCCGCGATGCTCGGCGGCGATACGCTCACCGAGCTCAGGCAGAGCTTTGCCGCAGCGGAGGCGGAGTGCGAGGGCGGGGTGTCGCCGCGGGTCGCGCCGTTCGCCGATCTGCGCGACATCGGAGCGCTGTTGCAGCGGGCCGGCTTTGCGTTGCCGGTGACCGATGTCGACCGCGTCGTGGTGCGCTATGCGAGCGCGTTCGCGCTGATGGCCGATCTCAGGCGCATGGGCGCGACCAACGTGTTGCGCGAGCGCCGTCACACCCCGACCCGCCGCGCCACCATGCTGCGCATGGCGCAGATCTACGGCGAGCGCTTCGCCGATCCTGACGGCCGCATCCGCGCCACCTTCGATATCGTCTGGCTGTCCGGCTGGGCGCCGCATGACAGCCAGCAAAAGCCGCTCAAGCCCGGCTCGGCGAAGGCGAGTCTGGAGGCCGCAGTGAAGGGTGCGAAGCGTTGAGCTGTTAGGGCGGCACCGATGCATGGCTCCCCCCCGCAAGGGGGAGGGAGCCATCCACCGTGTGTCCCTTACGGTCGATCGCCGTCGTCGATGCCATCCAACCTCTCTCACAAGGCGGGCGACGGCTGCTTGCACGATTTCGGAATAATGGAATTATGCCGGTGAGTTGCCCGACGTGTCAAGTCGCCATGCCGAACACCGGCAGCGGAGGCTGCTTTGCATGGGGTTGTTTTCGATATTTTGGCAACGCGCCTCCCCCGCGAGCGAGAGAGGCAAAGAAGATCACAGCAGCAGATCCATCAGATGCGGCAGCAGCGGGATGTCCGCCGGCGGCATCGGGTAGTCGCGCAGCTTGCCGGCGCGCACCCAGGCGAGGTTCTGGCCCTCGCGCGCCACCGCCATGCCCTCCCAGCGCCGGCAGATGTAGAGCGGCATCAGGAGATGGAAGGTCTCGTAGGCGTGGCTGGCGAAGGTCAGCGGCGCGAGGCACGGCTCGCTCACGGTGATGCCGATCTCCTCGTGCAGCTCGCGGATCAGGGTCTGCTCCGGCCGCTCGCCGGGCTCGATCTTGCCGCCGGGGAATTCCCACAGGCCCGCCAGCGCCTTGCCCTCGGGGCGCTGCGCCAGCAGCACGCGTTTGTCGGCGTCGACCAAAGCGCAGGCGACGACGAGGGTCAGCTTGATGTCAGCCATGCGGCCCCTTCCAATTTTCAAGCTTTCATTAACCAGCTCCGCGGCGTCAGCCAAACGATTTGTGTTCGCTGGCCTTTTCTTCATCCGCGATAAGCCGGCCTTAATTCGCTACCGGCAGGGTGAAGGAGTTGATCGACCCATCATTTTCTTTGTCGACATAAGCCATGAGCACCTTGATCCGGACCATCAGCCGTTTCCGCCGCGATAGCTCCGGCAATATCGCGATGATCTTTGGTCTGGCCCTGCTGCCGCTCCTCATCGCAGTCGGATGCGCGGTCGACTATTCCCGCGCCAACCAGATCCGCAGCAAGCTGATATCCGCCGCCGATGCTGCGAGCGTCGGATCGGTCGCCAAGGCATCGCCCGGCTTCATCGCCGCCGGCGCCATGACCTCGGACGGTGAGATTTCGGCAGGCGAAGCCGATGCGAGGAAGATCTTCAACGGCAACATCTCCAACCAGAACGGCTTCACGCTGACCGGCGTGACGCCGACCATGACCAAGAGCGGCGGCACCATCACCTCGACGGTGCAGTTCTCCGCCGACGTCCCGACCATGTTCCTCGGCGTGATGGGGCGGAGCAAGGTGAGCGTGTCCGGCACGTCGACCTCGACCGCGAACATGCCGCTCTATATCGATTTCTATCTGCTGCTGGACAATTCGCCGTCGATGGGGGTTGGCGCCACGCCGACGGACGTCGACGCCCTGGTCAAGGCCACCACCGGCAACAGCTTCAAGCCGAACGACCAATGCGCCTTCGCCTGCCACGACTACAATGATCCCAACAACTACTACAATCTGGCGAAATCGCTTGGCGTGACGACGCGGATCGACGTGCTTCGCAGTGCGACCCAGCAATTGATGGATACCGCGTCGGCGACCCAGACCTATTCGAGCCAGTTCCGGATGGCGATCTATGACTTCGGCGCGTCCTCGGCGACCTATGGCCTGCGGAGCCTGTTTTCGCTGTCGTCCAGCCTGTCGAGTGCAAAGTCGGCGGCGGGCAACATCGATCTGATGGGCGTTTACGGCAACAACGATTCCTATACCGCGGACAAGGACAGCCAGTTCACCGCGATCTTTCCGCAGATCAACAATGCGATCGCAAACCCGGGCGCCGGCACGTCGTCGGCGCCGCTCAAATATCTGTTCTTCGTTTCCGACGGCGTGGCCGATGAGCCCAATTCAAGCTGCCTGAAGCCGATCAGCGGCAGCAATCGCTGCCAGTCGCCGATCAACCCGGCGCTCTGCACCGCAATCAAGAACCGCGGCATCAAGATCGCGGTGCTCTACACCACCTATCTGCAACTGCCGACCAACAACTGGTACATGACCTGGATCGATCCGTTGAACCAGGGTCCGTTCGGCCCGTCGCCGAACAGCCAGATCGCGCAGAACATGCAGGCCTGTGCGTCGCCGGGCTTCTATTTCGAGGTCAGCCCGACCCAGGGCATCGCGGACGCGATGAACGCGCTGTTCAAGAAGGCGGTCGCCGACGCGCGGATCAGCAGTTAGGTCGACGCCTCACGGCTCTTTCCCCGTCACCCTGAGGAGGCCGCAGCGCGGCCGTCTCGAAGGGGCGACGGCCCAGCTCTCTCCACGAGGCGGCATCGGCGCCGTGCATCCTTCGAGACGCGCTATGTGCTCCTCAGGATGACGGAATGGCGAGCTGTGCTCGTCGCAATGACGGCAACCGTTACGACCGGTAATCGCCGTTGATCGCGACGTATTCCTTGGTGAGATCGCAGGTCAGCACGCGGTCTTTCGCCTTGCCGAGACCGAGCGCGACCTTGATCTGGATCTTCGGCGCCTTCATCGCCTCCGACACCTCCTTCTCGTTGTAGGACGGATCGCGCGCGCCGCTCTTGGCGACGCGGATGCCGTTGAAAGAGATCGAGAGCTTGTCGCGGTTGGCGGGTTCGCCGGCCTTGCCGACCGCCATCACAACGCGGCCCCAATTGGCGTCCTCGCCGGCGATCGCGGTCTTCACCAGCGGCGAATTGGCGATCGACATTGCGATCTTGCGCGCCGACGGCTTGGTGGTCGCGCCCTCGACCACGACCTCGACCAGCTTGCGCGCGCCTTCGCCGTCGCGCGCCACCTGCTCGGAGAGGTCGGCGAGGATCTTCTGGAAAGCCTTGGTGAAGGCCTTCAGGCGCGGATCGCTGGCGCGCGAGATCTTCGGCGCGCCGTTGGCGGCCGCAGCGCCGGTTGCAAAGGCGAGCAGCGTATCCGAGGTCGAGGTGTCGCCGTCGATGGTCAGCGCATTGAAGGTGTCCTCGACGCCGGCCTTGAGCAGCGATTGCAGCACTCCGGCCGACAGCGGCGCGTCGGTGAAGATGAAGGACAGCATGGTCGCCATGTCGGGCATGATCATGCGGCGCCCTTGGCCATGCCGTTGATCGTCACCTTGGCCTTGCCGAGCTTGACGGTCGCGGTGGCGACCTTCGGGAAGGTGTCGGTGGTCATGATCGCCTTGGCGGCGTCCATCCAGAGGTCGGGGGTCGCGGTCTCGGCGAGCTGCGCCAGCACGCCGTCGAACTTGGTGGCATCGAGCGGCTCGCCGATCACGCCGGTGGAGGCGAGGAACACGTCCGAGGTCGAGCAGCCAACCGCCTTCGCTGCGATCTGCGCGGTCAGCGCGGTGGACGTCTTGCCGGTCTTGCCGGTGAAGGCGTTGGCGTTGCCGGAATTGACCACCAGCGCGCGCGCAGCCCCGCCCTTCAGCTTGGCGCGGCACCATTCGACCGGCGCCGACGGGCATTTCGACTTGGTGAAAACGCCGGCGACCGTGGTGCCCTTGTCCAGCAGCGCGAGCAGCACGTCGGTGCGGCCCTTGTAGCGGATGCCGGCGGCAGCGGTCGCAAGCCGCACACCCGCGATCACGGGCATCTCGGGAATGTCAGGCGGGGCGAGGGGGGAGACGGCGGTGGACATCGGC
Source organism: Bradyrhizobium viridifuturi (assembly GCF_001238275.1). GTDB lineage: Bacteria > Pseudomonadota > Alphaproteobacteria > Rhizobiales > Xanthobacteraceae > Bradyrhizobium > Bradyrhizobium viridifuturi. The sequence continues at coordinate 46,619 of NZ_LGTB01000042.1, read as the reverse complement.
AAGCTTCCGGCTACGGGGAGGGAAGCGCTGCATAACATCTCGCCGGCTGAAGCGGGAGAGGGCGCGGACGCGAACGCTCTGTCATGAATCGTTCAAAGAACCCGAAGCCCGGTGGATAGATTGTAGGAGTCATGAGCGGGCCGACATCCTCGGTGTCGTCCCTGCGAAAGCAGGGACCCATAACCACCGAAGTCGATTGTTGCAGGGTTCTGGAACGACGAGGCCGGTCTACAACACCGGCCGCGGCGTATGGGTCCCTGCTTTCGCAGGGACGACAGTACTGGTGCGGCCGTGGCGATGCCCGACAAATAGCAAAATGGCCGGGACATGCCCGGCCATCGCAAGTTCGATCAGTTCAGTGTCGCGAAGCTTACTTCTTCGCCGGGGCCATCTTGTTGTCGGCCGGCTTCGGCGCGTCCTTGGCGGCATCCGCCGGTGCCGCCGCATCCGCGGCCGGCTTGTCCATGCGCTCGACCTTGGCGGCCTCGCGCAGCTTGGCGACGTAGTCGGCCTGGGCTTTGCGGGTCACATAGGTTTCGATCTGGGCCTTCACCTGCTCGAAGTCGGGCGCCTTGCGGTTGCGCTTTTCCTCGACCTTGATGATGTGCCAGCCGAACTGCGACTTGACCGGATCGGAGATCTTGCCCGGCTCGAGCGTGAAGGCGACCGCGGAGAATTCCGGCACCATCTGCTCCTTGGTGAAGAAGCCGAGGTCGCCGCCGTCGGAGGCGCCGGGGTCCTTGGACTTCTTCTTGGCGAGCTCGGCGAAGTCGGCGCCCTTGTCGAGCTCGGCCTTGATCGCCTTGGCCTCGTCCTCGGTCTCGACCAGGATGTGGCGGGCGCGCACTTCCTGCTCGCCGGTGATCTGCTTGGCGGCCTCTTCATAGACCTTCTTCATGGCGTCGTCGGTGGTCGCGGCCTTGCCTTCGCTGGCAAGCAGGCTGTCCATCAACAGGCGGTTGCGGGTGAAGGCGAGCCGCTTCTTGAAGTCATCATTGTTCTCGATCTTCTTGTCCTCGGCGGCCTTGGACACGATCTTCATGTCGATCAGGAAGGACAGCACGTTGTCCTTGCGGGTCGAGGGGTCCATCTGCTGCAGGCTCGGGCCGAGTTCCTCCTCGGCGAGCGCCACGTCGCTGGCATGGATCTCGGAACCGTTCACCTTCGCCAGCACCGGGTCGGATTCCGCGGCGCGGACCGGGAGGCCGGCAGCCAGCACTGCGACAAGACAGCCCGTGGCGGCCAGGGTGGCGAGGCCGAGGCGCAGGCCGGTTTTGGTTTCCGGAGGCGAGGTGGTCATGCAAAATCCTTGGTCTAAAGGGGGGAAGCTCGAGCGGGGCGGACACTCGCCCAATCGTGTTACATTGGCAACGCGAAAGTCTTGTCAAAATGATGAATTCCTTGACATCTTGGCGGCGTTGACAACCCCCCGACCGGGCCATATCTCTGGCCGACCGTGTCAGCGGTGAGAGCGCTTATTTTGCTGCGTTTTTCGCCGTTGAACCCAGGATGGCCCGTTTCCCACTCAATTGGCTAGGGAGCCCCGGGTCGGGGCTCGAACCGTAGCGCGTCACGGTGAGTTGATAGGCGATCCGCCGGACCATCTCAGGCTGTATTCCAAGACTGAAATTCAAGACTGAACCAAGACCGAACTCGAGACCGAAGAACAGGAATTTCGCATGATCGGCGCGCTCGCCCGCAAGTTTTTCGGCTCCGCCAACGACCGTCGGGTCAAGGGGTATCAGTCCCGCGTCAGCGCCATCAACGCCCTGGAGCCCGAGCTCGTCAAACTGACGGACGAGGAGCTCAAGGCCCGCACCGCCGAATTCAAGCAGCAGCTCGCCAGCGGCAAGACGCTGGACGACATCCTGGTCCCGGCCTTCGCCACGGTGCGCGAGGCGGCCAAGCGGACGCTCGGCCAGCGCCATTTCGACGTCCAGCTGATCGGCGGCATGGTGCTGCACGAGGGCGACATCGCCGAGATGAAGACCGGTGAAGGCAAGACGCTGGTCGCGACCCTTGCGGTCTACCTCAACGCGCTCGCCGGCAAGGGCGTCCACGTCGTCACCGTCAACGACTACCTCGCCCGCCGCGACTCCGGCTGGATGGGCCAGATCTATGCCTTCCTGGGCTTGACCACCGGCGTGATCGTGCACGGCCTCGACGACGCCGAGCGCAAGGCGGCCTATGCCTGCGACATCACCTACGGCACCAACAACGAATACGGCTTCGACTACCTGCGCGACAACATGAAGTACCGCCTGGAGGACATGGTCCAGCGCGAGCATTTCTACGCGATCGTCGACGAAGTCGACTCGATCCTGATCGACGAGGCGCGCACGCCGCTGATCATCTCCGGCCCGCTCGACGACCGTTCGGATTTCTACAACACCATCGACACCTTCATGCCGAAGCTCGTCAAGAAGGACGACTACGAGGTCGACGAGAAGCAGCGCACGGTGACGCTGACCGAAGGCGGCATGGAGAAGCTCGAGAACCTGCTGCGCGATGCCGGCCAGCTCAAGGGCGATTCGCTGTACGACGTCGAGAACGTCTCCGTCGTGCATCACGTCAACCAGGCGCTGCGCGCACACACGCTGTTCACCCGCGACAAGGACTACATCGTCCGCGACGACGAGGTCGTCATCATCGACGAGTTCACCGGCCGCATGATGCAGGGCCGCCGCTACTCGGAAGGCCTGCACCAGGCGCTGGAAGCCAAGGAGCACGTCACGGTTCAGCCCGAGAACCAGACGCTGGCCTCGATCACCTTCCAGAACTATTTCCGGATGTACCAGAAGCTGTCGGGCATGACCGGTACGGCGCTGACCGAAGCCGACGAACTGTTCGACATCTACAAGCTCGAGGTCGTTGAGATCCCGACCAACCTGCCGGTGGCGCGTCTCGACGAGGACGACGAGGTCTACCGCACCCAGAACGAGAAATACGCCGCGATCCTCGCCGAGATCGAGCGCGCCAACAAGCGGCTGCAGCCGGTGCTGGTCGGCACGGCGTCGATCGAGAAGTCGGAAGTGCTGGCCGACTATCTCAAGAAGCACGGCTACAAGCAGATCGACTTCACCTCCGAATCCGGCATGGAGAAGCTCTACGCCGCCGCGCGCGCGGGCAAGCCGGCAAAGCTGTTCGCGGTGCTGAACGCCCGCTTCCATGAGCAGGAAGCCTATATCGTCGCCGAAGCCGGCGTGCCGGGTGCGATCACGATCGCGACCAACATGGCCGGCCGCGGCACCGACATCAAGCTCGGCGGCTCGCTCGAGATGCGGATCCAGCAGGAGACCGCAGGCATCACCGACGAGGCCGAGAAAGCCAAGAAGATCGAGCAGATCAAGGCCGACATCGAGCGCTTCCGCGAGATCGTGCTGAAGGCGGAAGAGGATTTCGAGGTCGAGCCCGCCAAGGGCAGCAAGCCGGCCAAGACCGTGAAGAAGCCGGGCGGCCTCTACATCATCGGCTCCGAGCGCCACGAGTCCCGCCGCATCGACAACCAGTTGCGTGGCCGTTCCGGCCGTCAGGGCGACCCCGGCCGCTCGAAGTTCTTCCTGTCGCTGGAAGACGACCTGATGCGCATCTTCGGCTCCGACCGGCTCGACAGCATGCTGCAGCGGCTCGGCCTCCAGGAAGGCGAGGCCATCATCCATCCCTGGATCAACAAGGCGCTCGAGAAGGCCCAGCAGAAGGTCGAGGCGCGCAACTTCGACATCCGCAAGAACCTGCTCAAGTTCGACAACGTCCAGAACGACCAGCGCAAGGTGATCTTCGACCAGCGCGTCGACCTGATGAAGGACGACAGCGTCGTCGAGACCGTGACCGACATGCGCCACGCCTTCGTCGAGGACGTGGTCGCCAAGCACATCCCCGAGCACGCCTATGCCGAGCAGTGGGACACCGCGGGCCTCAAGGAAGAGCTGAAGCGCGTGCTCGATGTCGACCTGCCGGTCGACGAATGGGCCAAGGAAGAAGGCATCGCCGACGAGGAGCTGCTCAACCGCATCGAGAACCACGTCGACGAGCGCATGGCGGCCAAGGTCGCGCAATGGGGCCCCGACGTGATGCGCTACGTCGAGAAGACCATCCTGCTGCAGACGCTCGACCATCTCTGGCGCGAGCATTTGATCATGCTCGACCATCTGCGCCAGGTGATCGGCCTGCGCGGCTACGGCCAGCGCGATCCGTTGCAGGAGTACAAGACCGAAGCCTTCAATCTCTTCCAGGAGATGAGCGCGCATCTGCGCGAGGCGGTCACCGCGCAGTTGATGCGGGTCGAGATCGTGCCGCCGGACGAGCCGCCGCAGCCGTTGCCGATGATGGAAGCGCACAAGCTCGATCCCGACACCGGCGAGGACGAGTTCGCCCGCGCCAGCCTGCAGGAAGCGACCTACGCCCAGGCCTCGCTGGCGCCGGCCATGTCCGCTGTCGATCGCAATCCGAACGATCCGGCCAGCTGGGGCAAGGTCGGCCGCAACGAGGATTGCCCCTGCGGCTCAGGCAAGAAGTACAAGCACTGCCACGGAAGATACGCTTAAGCCGCCGCAAGGGCTGACGTGGCGGGCTGACCCGCCCGTCGCAGCCGCCTCGCCGTCACCCGGCGTAGGCCCTGTCGAGGTCGGCGATCACGATCTTCTGCATCTTCAACATCGCCTGCATGACGCGGTCGGCGGCCTTGCGGTCGGGATCGCCGAGGTAGCGGCTCAGCGCGGTCGGGATCACCTGCCAGGACAGGCCGAAGCGGTCCTTGAGCCAGCCGCAGCGCGATTCCTGGCCGCCGTCGGTGAGCTTCCCCCAGAAGTAGTCGACCTGCTCCTGGGTCTCGACGCTGAGGAAGAACGACACCGCCTCGTTGAACTTGTGCTGCGGCCCGCCATTGAGCGCGTAGAACCGCTGCCCCTCGAGTTCGAAGCTCGCCATGAAGTCGCTGACGGTCTCGATCTCGGCGTTCGGGAACACCGATTTGTAGAACGCGACGGCATCGCGGACATTGTTGTCGAGCCAGAGGAACGGCGTGATCGAAGTCATGACGGGGATGTCCTCGCTGATGGTGGATCGGGGAACCTTACGCGACGGCATGCGAAGGCTGCGCCGCAGGCGCGCCCACAGGACGCACCGAACGCCCCGGGCCCGACATTCCCCGCTGGTCTTTTTTGATGGGCCGGCGCCCGCCCGGCGCGGCCTTAGTTGGCGCTGCCGATCAGGCTTTCCAGCAGGCGCTTGAGCTCTGTGGTCGACTTGTCGCCATAGCTCTCGACGATGTGCTCCTCCTGGCTCACCGCCAGCGAGTTGAGCCGGCGGCACAGCGCCTTGCCGCGGTCGGAGACGAACATCAGCACCTTGCGGCGATCCTTGGGGTCCTGCACGCGGTAGACCAGCGCGTCCGACACCATGCGGTCGATCATCTTGGTCAGCGTCGGATGGTTGAGCAGCACAGCATCCGCGAGCTCGCCCATCGAATGGCCGTTGCCGTCGGACAGCACTTTAAGGATGCGCCACTGCTCGACCGGCACGCCTTCCTTGGCCAGCCGCGTCTCCAACTGCCGGTTGATCTCCCGGTTGGCTTGCGCGAGCAGGTAGGCGAGGTGTTCGGTGATCGGGGAGTTTTCTTTCGGCGGTTTAGCCACGGCGTGAGACCTGGTTCCTGACCCGGTGAATGAATGTCCGGCAACGCATGCCGTTTCTATATGCACTTCAATTGTTGAATATTCAATATTTTCCCCTAGGATATTCCCCCAACCAAAGGGCGGATGCCGCGACCGCCCGCTGGCTGCGTTGCGTATTGCTTCCCAGACAGGAGTTGGCGTGCTCTCGACGGTCTCTTACCAGGCGTATGGCGGTTTGCCCGTCGCGCCGCCGCACCTGTTTCGAAGCCCGTCGTCCTGCGCGGCCGATCTCGCTTTGACCGTCAAGCCGGGCTCATCGCGCCGTGGCGGCACCGACAGCAAGCTTCGGATCGGCAATTTCATCACCTTCTCGGGCGCGCCCGGGATCTGGGGGCCGATCTCCGCCAACAGCGTCATGCTGGCGGTTGCGGAGATCAACCGGCGTGGCGGCATTCGCGGCCGCGAGGTCGAACTGTCGATGTACGACGCCGGCGGGCCGATCGAAGAGGTTGTGCGCCGCGCCGAGCGGGCGATCGCCTACGACGAGATCGACGTGATCATGGGCTCGCATATCTCCGCGGTGCGCCTTGCGCTGCGCAAGGTCACGAGCGGCCGCATCCCCTATGTCTACACGCCGGTCTATGAGGGCGGCGAGCGGACCCCCGGCGTGATGGCGATCGGCGAGACGCCGCGGGCCGAGAGCCGGCCGGCGATCCACTGGCTCACCGAGGTCAAGAAGGCGCAGCGCTGGTACCTGATCGGCAGCGACTATGTCTGGCCCTGGCAATCGCATCGCGCGGTGAAGCGCTACATCAAGGAGGCCGGCGGCCAGGTGGTCGGCGAGGAGTTCGTCCCGCTCGGCGAGGACGATCACGAGCCGCATCTGGCGCGAATTCGCGCCGCCAAGCCCGATGTCGTGCTGATCACCCTGATCGGGACCGACAGCATCACCTTCAACCGCGCCTTCGCCGAGGCGGGCCTCGCCGCCACCACGCTGCGCTATGCGGGCGCGATGGACGAGACGGTGCTGCTCGGCATCGGGCCGGACGCGACCGAGAACCTGTTCTGCGCCTCCGGTTATTTCGGCTGCGTCGACTCGCGCGCCAATGACGAGTTCCAGACCAGCTACCGCGCGATGTTCGGGGCGCACGCGCCGCCGATCGGTTCGGTCGGGCAGTCGAACTATGAGGGGATGCGCTTCCTCGAAGCGGCGGCCAACCGGGCCCGCTCGCTGTCGACGGGGCCGCTATCGTCAGCGGCGCGCAACCTCGTCTACAGCGGTGCGCGCGGCACGGTCACCATTCGTGATGGCCGCGCCGAAATGCCGATCTATCTTGCCGAAGCCGACGGTCTCGACTTCAATGTGATCAAGACGATCTAGCTTGGCACCGTCGTCCGCGTGGGCGACGCCGCGCTTGCCCCAGGGTGCGGTGCCAGACAGGAGCAGGTGTGCATTCGACGCTCAACGTCACGGCAAGAAATCTCCCGTTCCCGCCGTCCCTGTTGTTCAGGAACCTGGCGTCGGCGGCGTCGGATCGCATGCTTGCGCCGATGGATCGCAGCGGGTTCGGTCCGCGCGGCGCGCGCAACCGGCTGCGGGTCGCGGGCTTCGTCTGTTGCTCCGGTTCGCCCGGGATGTGGGGGCCGGCCACGACCTCGACCGCGCAACTGGCCGTCGCGGAGATCAACCGGCGCGGCGGCATCCTCGGCCGCGAGATCGAGTTCCAGGTCTACGACGCCGGCGGACCGCTCGACGAAGTTCTGGACCGCGCCGAGCAGGCGATCGCGTCCGACGAGGTCGATCTCATCATGGGCATGCACACCAGCGCGGTGCGCCTCGCGCTGCGTAACCTCATCACCCGCAGCAAGATCCCCTACATCTACACGCCGGTCTATGAGGGCGGCGAACGGACGCCGGGCGTGATTGCGATCGGCGAGACGCCGCGCTGGCAGAGCCGACCATCGATCCACTGGCTCGCCGAGACCAAGCGCGCCGCGCGCTGGTACCTGATCGGCAGCGATTATGTCTGGCCGTGGCAATCGCACCGCGCGGTGAAGCGCTACATCAAGGAGACCGGCGGCACGGTGGTCGGCGAGGAGTTCGTGCCGGTCGGCGAGGACGATCATGAGGCGCAGCTGGAGCGGATCCGTGCGGCGAAGCCCGATGTCGTGCTGATCTCGCTGATCGGCACCGACAGCGTGACCTTCAACCGCGCCTTCGCCGATGCCGGGCTCGCCCGCACCATTCTGCGCTATGCCGGCTGCGTCGACGAAACGTCGCTGCTCGGCATCGGCGCCGACAAGACCGAGAACCTGTTCTGCGCCTCCGGCTATTTCCCCTGTGTCGGCTCGCACGCCGGCGACGATTTCAGGGACCGCCATCGGGCGATGTTCGGGCCGTTCGCGCCGCCGATCGGGTCGTGCGGCGAGTCCGCCTATGAAGCTTCTGCCTGCTCGAGGCCGCCGCCAACCGCGCCGGCACGCTGGACATGCGGCCGCTGCTCGCGGCAGCCGACAACCTCGTCTATCGCGGCCCGCGCGGTCCGGTCACGGTTCGCAGCGGTCACGCCAGGATGCCGATGTATCTCGCCGAAGCCGACGGCCTCGACTTCAGGGTGATCAAGGCGATCTGAGGCCGGACGCGACAGTCTGGCGAACCTGTTTGTGAAAAAATACTTGAAAAGGAAAATATTTCCGTTTTCAATACAGCGACGGGGTGAGCGGTTCGCGCGGGTCAACGCGCAGCCCGGCCCTGTGCCGAGGGATCATCCAGGGATCAAAAGCTTCAGGAGAGCGCCGTGACCGTCGTCCTTCCCACGCCAACGCAACTTCGTGCCGTCGCCGAGCAGTGCGGCCTGTCACTCACCGATGAGGACGTGGCCTCGTTCCGCGGCCTGATGCAGGGCTCGGTCGATGCCTACAATCTTGTCGCCCAGCTGCCGGACGAACTGCCCGAGGTGAAATATCCGCGCACGCCCGGCTATCGCCCGGCGCCGGAAGAGAACAAGCACAATGCCTGGTACCGCAAGTCGACGGTGAAGGGTGCGGCCTCCGGCAAGCTCAAGGGCAAGACGGTTGCGCTGAAGGACAACATCATGCTGGCCGGCGTGCCGATGACCAACGGCTCGTCGACATTGGAAGGCTTTGTGCCCGACTTCGATGCCACCATCGTCACCCGCATGCTGGATGCCGGCGCCGAGATCAAGGGCAAGGTGCATTGCGAGCACTTCTGCCTGTCCGGCGGCAGCCATACCGGCTCCTACGGTCCAGTGCACAATCCGCACAAGATGGGCTATTCGGCCGGCGGCTCGTCGTCGGGCTCCGGGGTCGTGGTCGCGCTCGGCGAGGTCGACATGGCGATCGGCGGCGACCAGGGCGGCTCGATCCGCATGCCGTCCTCGTTCTGCGGCACCTACGGCATGAAGCCGACCTGGGGTCTCGTGCCCTATACCGGCATCATGCCGATCGAGATCTATGTCGACCACACCGGCCCGATGACCGCGTCGGTGGAAGACAATGCGCTGCTGCTCGAAGTGCTGGCCGGCGACGACGGCTACGATCCGCGCATCAAGGCGCCGAAGGTCGAGGACTACACCAAGGCGCTGGGCAAGGGCGTCAAGGGCATGAAGATCGGCATCCTCAAGGAAGGTTTTGAGCAGCCGACCGCGGAAGCCGCGGTGAACGAAAGCGTGCGCGAGGCGGCCAAGCGCTTCAAGGATCTCGGCGCGTCGGTCGAGAATGTCTCGATCCCGATGCACATGGCGGGCGGCGCGATCTGGACGCCGATCGGCACCGAAGGCCTGACCCAGACCATGATGTTCGGCGACGGCTACGGCCTCAGCCGCGGCGACCTCTATTCGACCTCGCTGATGGATTTCCATCGCGGCTGGCGCCGTCAGGCGGATTCGCTGTCCGAGACCACCAAGCTGTTCATGATGCTCGGTACCTACATCAACAACACCTTCGGCCCGCGCTTCTACGGCAAGGCGCTCAACATTTCCCGAAGGCTCGCCGCGGCCTACGACAAGGCCTTCAAGGACTACGACCTGCTGCTGATGCCGACCACGCCGATGAAGGCGACGAAACTGCCCGAGGCCAATGCCAGCCGCGAGGAATATGTCGCCCGCGCGCTCGAGATGATCTCCAACACCGCGCCGTTCGACATCACCCATCACCCGGCAATGTCGCTGCCCTGCGGCATGGTCGATGGCCTGCCGGTCGGGCTGATGCTGGTCGGCCGGATGTTCGAGGAGAGCACCATCTACCGCGCCGCGCACGCCTTCGAGCAGGCCGGCGACTGGAAGAAGATGTGAGGCGCCGCTTGTCGCAGACCGGAGGGATCGAACACCATGCTAGCACCTTCGCCGCGGTGTTCGAGATCGTGAGCTTCGGCGCGATCATCGTGCTGGTCGTGCTCGGGCTCGGCATCATCGCCAGCATGATGGGCATCTTCAACTTCGCGCAGGGCGAGTTCGTCCTGCTCGGCGCCTATGTGACCTATCTGGCCTACGCCCATGGCGCGCCGGTCTGGGCCGGCATGATCGCGGCGCCCTTCGTGGTCGGCGCGCTCGGCTTCGTGCTGGAGGCGCTGATCATCCGGCGCTTCTACGCCGCGCCGATCGTGGCGATGCTCGGCACCTATGCGCTGGGGCTGATCATCCGCGAAAGCGTGCGCGGTTTGATCGGCGGCTTCTATCTCACCGTGCCGGAGCCGATCGGCGGTTCGATCGACCTCGGCTCCGTCCATATCTCGGCCTGGCGCTTCACCATCATCGTGATCACGCTCTTGGTGATGGGCGCCTGCTATCTGCTGCTGGCGCGCACTTCTTTCGGGCTGCGGGTCCGCGCCACGCTGGAAAACCCGGCGCTGGCGCGCGCCTCGGGCATCTCGACGCCGTTGATCTACGGCGCGACCTTTGCGTTCGGCGCGGCCTTGGCCGGGCTTGCCGGCGCCTTGATCGTGCCGGTGTTCAGCCTGTTCGCCGATCTCGGCATCCGTTTCCTGATCCAGGGCTTCGTCGCCGTGATGGTCGGCGGGGTCGGCTCCTTCATCGGCCCGGTCGCCGGCGCCGGCCTGATCGGCACGCTCAGCGCGGCGCTGCCATGGGTCATGTCGCCGGTCGTCGCCGACGTGCTCGTCTTCGTGCTCGCCATCGCCTTCATCAAATTCCGGCCGCAAGGCTCATTGCTGGGAAAGGGGTCTAATCACCATGTCGATTGAACGCATGAATCTGACGCGCCGCCGCTTCATGGGCAATTTCGCCTTCGCGACCGGCGCGCTCGCGACCGGGGTGGGCAGCTGGGTCGTCAGGCCCGATTGGGCCAACGCCGCCGAGGGCCCGATCAAGGTCGGCATCGCGACCGACCTGACCGGCCCGATCGCCTATGCCGGCAACGCCGACGCCAACGTCGCCAAGATGGTGATCAAGGAGATCAACGCCGGCGGCGGCCTGCTCGGCCGGCCGCTCGAGCTCTACATCGAGGACACCGCCTCGAACGAATCGGTCGCGGTCGGAAATGTCCGCAAGCTGATCCAGCGCGACAAGGTCGACATGGTGCTGGGCGGCATCACCTCCTCGATGCGCAACGCGATCAAGGATCCGATCGTGGCGCGCGGCAAGACGCTCTACATCTATCCGCAGCTCTACGAGGGCAAGGAGTGCACGCCGTATCTGTTCTGCACCGGGCCGACGCCGGCGCAGCAATGCGACACCTTCATTCCCTGGCTGATCAAGAACGGCGGCAAGAAGTTCGCGCTGCCGAGCGCCAACTATGTCTGGCCGCACACGCTCAACGTCTACGCCCGCAAGGTGATCGAGGACAATGGCGGCGAGGTCGTGTTCGAGGAGTATTACCCGCTCGACCAGGTCGACTTCTCGGCCACGGTGAACCGCGTCATCTCCAACAAGGTCGACGTCGTCTTCAACACCGTGATCCCGCCGGGCGTCGGTCCGTTCTTCAAGCAGCTCTATGAAGCGGGCTTCCTCAAGAACGGCGGACGGCTGGCCTGCGTCTACTATGACGAGAACACGCTCAACATCAATCAGGCCAACGAGATCGAGGGGCTGGCGAGCTGCCTCGACTATTTCAAGGTGCTGACCAAGGAAGATCCGTTCGACGCCAAGCTGCAGGCGGCTTACGAGAAGGATTTCCCCGGCAATTTCCTGTTCGCGGCCGGCAGCGCCGCCACCGGAACCTATCGCGGCCTCAAGCTGTGGGAAGCCGCGGTCAAGGAAGCCGGCAAGGTCGACCGCGAGTCGGTTGCGGCCGCGCTCGACCATGCCAAGATCGCCGAAGGGCCGGGCGGACCGGCCGAAATGGTGCCGGGCAAGCGCCATTGCAAGATGAAGATGTACACCGCTGTTGCCAAAGGCGGGAACTATGAGATCGTGGCGCGCAGCGACGGTCTCGTTGATCCCAAGGAGTGCTGAGCGATCAATGGGTGGAGCAAGCGAGGCCGTCGCACGCGTCGGTGAGGAACCAGATGTCGTGACGGGTGAAGGTGCACCGGCCGCACGCGCGCCGGCGGGACAGGCATCGGCAGGATGGAAGGTCCTGCCGATCGTGGAAGGGCTGGTGCTGCTGATTGCACTGGTCCTGCCATGGGTGCTGCAGGATTATCTCACGGTGTTCGCCACCCGTGTGGTGATCCTCGCGCTGTTCGCGCTGTCGTTCGATCTGGTGTGGGGCTATGCCGGCATCATGAGCTTCGGCCAGGCGCTGTTCTTCGGTGCCGCCGGCTACGGCGTGGCACTGATGGCGCGTGACCTCAACGTCACCTCGATCCTGCTGATCCTGCCCGCCGGCACGCTGATCGGCCTCAGCGCGGCGCTCTTGCTCGGCGGTTTCCTGCTGCTCGGGCGCTATCCTTCGAGCGTGATCTTCGTCTCGCTCGGCACGCTGACCGGCTCCTATGCCGCGGACCGGCTGGCGCGCGGCTGGTACTATCTCGGCGGCCAGAACGGCATCCCGTCGATCCCGCCGCTGACCCTCGGCAGCTACGAGTTCGAGGAGGGGCCAGTCTACTACTACATGGTGCTCGGCATCCTCGTCGTGGTCTATCTGCTCTGCCGCTTCCTGGTGCGTTCGCAATTCGGCCTCGCGCTCGCCGGCCTGCGCGAGAACGAGCAGCGCATCGCCTTCTTCGGCTACAAGGCCCAGCACCTGAAGGCGATCATCTTCGCGGTCGGCGGCACCATCGCCGGCCTCGCCGGCAGCCTTTATGCCTTCCACGAGGGCTTCGTCTGGCCCAACATGCTGGGTGTCGTGTTCTCGACCCAGGTCGTGCTCTACGTGTTGTTCGGCGGCTCCGGCACCTTGATCGGCGCGGTGATCGGCACCGTGATCATCGAGGGCGTGTCGTTCTGGCTGTCGGACAATTACCGCGACGTCTGGCCGATCATCCTCGGCGTGCTGCTGCTGCTCGTGATCATGTTCCGCCCGCTCGGGCTGATCTCCTTCGTGCTCGGCGAGCGCGAACGGGTCGGCAGCTTCGGCAAGGCGCCAAAGGAGTCCGGCAATGCCGCTCCTTGAAGCGCAAGGGATCAGTAAGGTATTCGGCAAGCTCACCGCGCTTGACGGTGCGGCGCTGACCGTCGGCGAGAACGAGTTTCACGGCCTGATCGGGCCGAACGGCTCGGGCAAGAGCACGCTGATGAAATGCGTCGCCGGCGCCGAGGTGCCGACCACGGGCAAGGTCTCCTTCGTCAACACCGACATCACTGCGTTCACGCCGACCGAGCGCGCCCGCGCCGGCATGAGCCTGAAATTCCAGATCACCTCGGTGCTCCCCACGCTGACGCTGTACGACAACATCCTGCTGGCGCTGCAGGCGCAGTGCTCGCTGTTCGATCTCGTGCTGTCGCGCACCCGCAGGAAGCTGCACGATCAGGTGATGACGATGCTGACCCAGTTCCGGCTCGCCGATCGCGCGCATGATGCCGCGGCGGCGCTGTCGCACGGCCAGCAGCAATGGCTCGAGATCGCGATGGCGCTTGCCGGCAAGCCACGGCTTCTGCTGCTGGACGAGCCGACCGGCGGCATGAGCCTCGAGGAGCGCCGCGTCACCGGCGAATTGCTGCAGCCGATCAAGCAGCATTGCTCGCTCGTCATCGTCGAGCACGATCTCGATTTCATCCGCGACATCTGCGACCGCCTCACCGTGCTCGACCAGGGCAAGGTGCTGGCGTCGGGGACCGTTGCGGAAATCCAGGCCAACAAGAACGTCCAGGAGATTTATCTTCGCCGTGCCTGACCAATCCTTCCTCGATATCAGGCATCTCGATGCCGGTTATGGCCGCAGCCAGGTCCTGTTCGATGTCAACATCGGCATTCCCTGGCGCGGCGGCGTCGCCGTGCTCGGCCGCAACGGTGCCGGCAAGACCACGCTGATGAAGACCATCGTCGGCGAGCTTGCGAGCTCGCAAGGCGAACTGCACTTCGACGGTCGCGACATCACCCGCCGCCGCACCGAGGAGCGGGTGCGGTCCGGCATCGGCTATGTGCCGCAGGAGCATTCGGTGTTCGCCCGCCTGTCGGTGCGCGACAACCTCGCCGTCGGCTCGCTGTCCAATTCGGACGCCAGTGCCGTCGATCGCGTGCTGGCGATCTTCCCGAAGCTCGGCCAGCGGCTCGAGCAGCCAGCCGGCACGCTGTCCGGCGGCGAGCGCAAGATGCTGGCGATCGGCCGTGCCATGCTCGGCAATCCGAAACTGCTGCTGCTGGACGAGCCGACCGAAGGCGTCTGGATCGGCGTGATCGAGGAGATCACCGAGCGGCTGATCGAGCTCGCGAAAAGCATTTCGGTCGTGATCGTCGAGCAGCATCTCGACCTCGCGCTGCGCGTCGCCGACTACGCCTATGTGCTCGATCGCGGCCGCGTCGCGCTGCAGGGCGAGGCGGGCAAGGTGCGGAGCGATCCGGAATTGCTGCGGTATCTGGCGCCGTAGCGGCGCAGCGAACGGGTCACGGTACCGAAGGTCGTCGAGATCGCGGCCGGCCCGGCTCCCGCTCGCAAAGGCCTTTGGCGCAGTGGTCCCCGACACGTCCGGGTCGGCTCCGGTTGTTTCGGTCCGGCCGAGGATCAGCGCCGGCAACACGGTTTCCGTTTTTGACGAAGGTCAACGCAGGCCCGGCAAGGGAATGCTGAATTCCTGTTGGGCGTCCGGTAGCTCGGGACCGCGATCGGTTCCTGCGCTTGTTGGATCGACCGGATCATGCGGGGACACTCTTGACGAAGGAACGGCAGGCAAGAGACGCAGCGGACGCGTTCCGGCTGCTTCGGGCCTTTCGCTCGATCCGCGATCGTGCTGCACGACGACGTATCATCGAGATAATCGAAGCGATGGCGAATGACCGTGTGCCGGACAACGAGGCAATGCCGGTAGCCACAGATGAAAGGTAGGGTTCGACGACGACCCGTTACTCCAGGGCATTCCGGTTCTGATTGAGGCAGAGCCTATTTTTCTCGACGTGTTTTCTTGCTGCCGGCCGCTACCCGCTCGGGCGCGGGCTCGTCCGCGAAGCAGCGCGGATCCGGTTCCCCCAAGGAACGAAATGTCTCCGCCGCCGTTGGGCCGCGGGAGGACTTCACCGATGCGTTATTTTTCGATTGCAGCCTTTCTTGCCGTTGCCGCGATGAACAGCAGCGCCGCGCTCGCGCAGCATGCCGGCACCTCGGCGGAACAGAAGGCGTGTTCGCGCGATGCACAGCGCTTCTGCCGCAAGGACCTCGGCAATGACGGCGCCGTGCAGAACTGTCTTCAGACCAACCGCGACAGCCTGAGCCGAAGCTGCAAGAAGGTGTTCGAGAGCCACGGCATGTAGCCGTCGCTTGCGGTTAACTTCCCGAACGGCGCCTCGTGGCTTCCGTGCCGGCTGCGATCGACGATGCTCGTGTTCCCGAGCCTTGCTGGATTATCCCGGCACGCTGGTGTGGATGATGGCCGGATTTCCGGCCGGCAAGCGCTCGAGATATTTCAGCGCCGCCTTGAGTTGGGTGTCCCGATCGCTCCCGATCAGCTGCTCCTTGATCGGTGGCGAGGCTGCTTCAGCAGATGCGCCCTTCGCGGCCGGCGAGGCGTCGGATTTTGGCAGCACCCCCGGATTGGCGAATGCACCGTGGAGCTGGGCTTCGCGCCAGACCAGCGAGTTCGCGACTTGCTCGTCCTTGGCCGCCTCGACGAGAACGTCAGGTGTAATCCCGTCACCCTGAATGGAGCGCCTGACGGCGTGTAGTAGAGCGCGCTTGTCAGCCGCAAGGCACCATGATCCTTGATTGGAATGATGGTCTGCACGGATCCCTTGCCGAAACTCTGCGTTCCCATCACGGTCGCGCGATGCCGGTCTTGCAGCGCCCCTGCAACGATTTCGGATGCCGACGCGGAGGCGCCGTTGACGAGAACCACCATTGGAGTGTCCGGGAGCAGGGCACTCGTTGCCGGGGCCGTGAACAATTGATCGTCGTTGGCGTTGCGCCCACGGATCGAAACGACGGTGCCGCCGTTGAGGAAATCGCTCGACACATCGACAGCCGAAGCGAGCAGGCCGCCGGGATCATTTCTGAGGTCGAGGACGAGGCCGGCCAGCTTGCCGCCCGCGTCGTGCTGCAGCGTCGAGATGGCCTGGTGAAGTTCGTTCGGCGTCTCCTCGCCGAACTCGCTGATCCGCAGATATCCCACGTCATTCGGTTCCAGCCTGGACTTGACGCTGTGGACCTTGATGATCTGCCGCGTGAGGGGAACCTCGAACGGTGACTGGCGGCCGCGCTGGATCGTCAATGTCACGGTCGTTCCCGGCTGCCCGCGAATCTTTCTGATCACCTCCATCAGGTCCACGCCGCGCGTGGTCTGGCCGTCGACCGAAACGATCTCGTCGCCCGGTTGTAAGCCTGCACGGGCACCGGGCGTATCGTCGATCGGCGATAGAACAGTCGGCGACCCGTTGTGATCGGTGACCTTGAGGCCGACGCCGCCGAACTTTCCGCTAATGTCCTCTCTGGACTCACGAAATTCCGCCTCGGTCATGTAGGAGGAGTGTGGATCGAGACGCGACAGCATCCCCTTCAGCGCCGCGTCGGTGAGCTGGCGCGAATCGACCGGATGCACGTAGTCCTGCTGCACGAGCTGCATCACGCCCGCAAGAAGCGCGAGATCGGCCCTGGAAGGGCCGGCAGCGACCTCCGACGCCAGCGCCAGGCCGGCCAGGGCGGCCGATGCCGCGCAAACGATTCCGATCGTGCGCAGATGGGATGTCTTCATTTTCATGGCTTGCCCGCGCGGTTGGAGAGTTGAGCACGTGAACGCGCCGCACGAAGCGCGGCGGCCTTCCTGATGTTGAGCCCCTGCCGTCGCGCCTGGAGAACACGCGACGGCAGGTCGAAGTCATGCCTAGCCGATCGGCATGGCGACGAAGTGGGTATTGTCGGACGTCTTCACGTGCATCAGAACGTCATGCTTGCCTTCGGACTTCGCTTCCGAGAGCGCGTTGCGGAGGTCGGCTGCCGAGCTGACGTTCTTGCCTCCGACCGCAAGGATGACATCGCCGGATTGCAGGCCGTGCTCGGCCGCCGGTCCGTCCGGCTCGATCGCCGTGACCACGACCCCGCTGTTGCCGGCGCCGCCGACGTCGCCTGCCGGAGCGACCGACATACCGAGATGGGGGACGCCCTTCGATGAGCCCTGCTCGGACTCATCGGCCCGGGCAACTTTCCTGGTCTCGTTTGGCATCTTGGCGAGCGTCACCGTCAGCGTCTGCCCTTCGCCCTTGCGAACGATGTCGAGCTTCGCTGAGCTGCCGGGGGCCATCCCTGAAATCTCTCGCGCAAGCGTCCGCGAGTCCTCGACCGCGTTGCCGTTAACCGCCGTGATCACGTCGCCTGGCCTGATACCGGCTTGCGCCGCCGGCGTGTCCGGTTGGGCCTCGTCGACGAGCGCACCCCGGGCCTGCTTCAGGCCGAGGCTCTCGGCGATGCCTGTCGTGACCGGCTGCACCTGCACGCCGAGCCAGCCGCGCGTCACTGTGCCGTGCTCCTTGAGCTGGGCGACGATCATCTTGACGGTCGGTGCCGGCACATCGAAGCCGATGCCGACCGAACCGCCCGACGGTGAATAGATCGCGGTGTTGACGCCGACGACGTTGCCATTGGTATCAAAGGTCGGTCCGCCGGAGTTGCCTTTGTTGATCGGCGCGTCGATCTGGATGTAGTTGTCGTAGGGCCCGGCGCCGATATCGCGCCCTTCGGCCGAGATGATGCCGGCCGTCACGGTGCCGCCAAGGCCGTAGGGGTTGCCGACCGCCACGACCCAGTCGCCGACGCGTGGAATCTGGCTCTCGAGATTGACGAAGGTGAAATCCGACTTGCCGTCGACCTTGATGAGCGCAAGGTCCGTCTTCGGATCGGTGCCAATCACCTTCGCGGTATAGATCGTGCCGTCATCCGTCGTGACCTGCACCGATTTGGCATGGTCGACGACATGATTGTTGGTTACGGCATAACCGTCCGCAGAGATAAAGAAGCCGGAGCCGACGCCGGTGATCTCATGGTGCTGAAGTTTGCCGCCCGGATTGCCGTCGGAACCGAACTGTCGGAAGAACTTCTCGAAGGGCGTGCCTTGCAAGGACGGCGGCAGGCCTTCTGCGTCGGCTCCGTTTGCGTTGCTCTCTTCGTCGAGCTTCACTCGAACCGAAATGACGGCCGGCTTCACCTTCGCGACCAGGTCGGCGAAGCCTGCGGGGCCTTGCGTCTGTGACGTCGGAGCCGCGGCAAAGGCTTGTTCGACAAATGGCTGATGCGCCAGCGGTCCCGCGACCGCGATGGCCGCACCGATCATTGCAACTGAACCGAGCAGCGCGATGCGCTGCGAGGATGGCCGGCGGTCCTGATTATTGTCCTCTCGCATGATGTTTTCTCCTGAGTGTGATTGCCTCGTATCGCTGACAAAAAAATATCGTCGCCGCATTACGGCGTCCTGTCCGATGGATTAATTCGTGGGATAGGTTGCTAAATTCGCGGTAAGGCTTGGCGAACGCGCGAATAGATGTCCGGGCTCGCGCCGAGAAGACGCGCGACACCGCGGCGAATGAAAATGGCGACGTGTGCAGGCGACGGCGCCTCGATCCGGTGCGGAGCTACGTTCAGCCGACGCGCTCGACGAGATGTGCCCGCGAAGGCGAAGGGTCGAACGGCTCGGCGAAATACTGAGTTTCGTGGGCGACCAGCCCGTCGCGGAATTCCATGATGCTCACCACGTAGGACGGGCTGTCGTCATAGGTGAGGATGTATTCGGTGATCCAGAGATCGCCGCCGCCGATCATGCGCTGGATCGAGAAGCGCTTCTTGTTCGGCTGCACCGTGCGGCTTTGCTGAATGTTGCGCCGGCCACGGATACGCTCGCCGGATTGCGGATAGTCGAGCACGGCATCGTCACGGTAGATGTCATGCTCGCGTTCGAAATCGCTGGCATCAGAAGCTTCCCAATGGCGCTGCAGCGCCGCGCGTACGGCTTGATCGTCCATGGCAATCTCTCCGGCTGTTCCCGCGTGCGTCATCTGACGATCGTCCGCGCCCCCATGGCAAGAGGAATGTGGTGGCGACATTAGGGTGATGCGAAGTCACTCTCGCTGCCTCTTCGTCATTCCGGGGCGGCGCGTAGCGTCGAGCCCGGAATCCATTCATCTCCGAAACCTGTGGCTTTATGTGTTCCGGGCTCTCGCTTCGCGAGCCCCGGAATGACGAGGGAGAGAGGCGCGGCTCTATGCCAGCTTTCCCTGCGCCCTCTGTTCACGAAGCGACGAAACAAGATGCAAGTCCGAACGTGCTGCGCCGCGAGAACGCGAAATCATGACCCGGAGGCCGCGCAACACATTCGGTGTCGTCCCGGCCTTGAGCCGGGACCCATAACCACGAATGCAAACGGCCTTGCCAAGCTGTAGCCACAGCGCGCTCCAACGGCGCAGCCCTGTGGCTATGGGTCCCTGCTTTCGCAGGGAACGACATCGTGTGCTGTTTGGAATGCTTATCGCCAGCGACTCGCGGCGGTGCGCCAGCCGCGCTTACTTCACCGCGGAGAAGCGGGTGTCGAACGAGTTGGTCTGCACCACAGGTGCGGAGCCGGCGAGCTGGGTCGACGATGTCGCCGCCGGTGCGGCTGCGGTGGCGACTTGCGGCTTCGGTGCGGGCTTGGCGGTGACCTTCGGCTCGGCCTTCGGGGCGACGCGCACAACCGATTGCGGCTTGGCTTCGGCGACCTTCGGCTTGGCCGGTGCGGCCGCGGCCGGCGCGGCGGTCTTGCTGGCGTCGGCAGTGGCGCCGCCGATGCCGACCTTGCGGGCAAAGCTCGAGAAGAAGCCTTCGGACTTGTCCGACGCATTTGCCGAAGCGACGCGGGTGTTGGCCGCGGGCGTTGTCGCTGTCGCGACCGAGGTCGACGAGGTCGTCGCCACGACAGGCTCTTCCTGCTGGACCGCGAGGTTGGGCCGCGGCGGATTGACCGTGCCGGGGATCGTGCCGGGGGCGCGCGCCAGCGACATCGATGCCAGCGCCTGGCTGTCGCCGCCTTCGGACAGGCCGGTGTTTCCTTCTGGAATCTTCGAAGCGAAGATCGCGTTCATGCCGCCGTCGATGCCGGTGTTGAGGCGCGCCACTGGCGTGCCCTTGGCGGCCAGCTTGGCCATCTCGGCGTCGTCGCGCTGCTCCTTCTCGCGTACCGCGCTCGCGATCTCCTCGGGGATCACATAGGCCGGGCACTTTGCCGATGCATTGAACACCGGATCGCGTGTCGCGTCGGCCGGCTTCGCCGCGTCGAAGACGTACTTCTTCTCGCAGAAATCGACCTTCGGTTCCTGCTTCGTCACCTCGAAATGATCGTTGCCGACCTTGATCATCTTCCAGAACGGCATGTTCGGATTGTTGCGGTGCTTGGCCATGTTCACCGCGGTCATCCGGAACGGATAGGCCTGAAACTGGAACGCCTTCTGGCCGCCGAAGAAGGACTCGCGGCCGAGCGAATAGATCTCCGCGATCTGCTCGTCGGTCATCGCGTAACAGCCGCGCGAGGAGCAGTCGCCATGCACCATCAGCTCCGAACCGGTACGGCCGAGCGACTTGTCGAAGGCGTTGGGATAGCCGGTGTTGAACGACAGATAATAGGCCGACTGCGGATTCATCTGGCTCGGATTGATCGAGTAGAATCCCTCGGGCGCCTGGCGGTCGCCTTCGCGGACCTTCGGGCCGAGATCGCCCGACCAGCGGCAGATCGGGTAGGTCTTGAGCAGCGCGAACTGGCCGGAGCGGGTCTGCTTCCAGACCTCGAGCTCGGCCTCCTGCTTGAACAACCGCACCAGGATCGGCGACTGCAGGTCCATGTCCTTCTCGGCCATGGCGGCGACGAGCTTTGGCGGGACCGGCTGGTTGGCCTTGGCGTTCTGGGCGAGCGAGATCTGGTCGCTGTCACAACCGGCGAGCATGACGCCTGCGGCGAGCACCGCCGAAGTCAGAAGCGCGCGTACGAGCGTGCGATGAGTCAAGTCCGAGCTCCACACCCACCGGGCGATTTTCGCGACCCCAACACGGCGAATATGCCCTGAAGCCATTGTGTAAAATATTAGCCTTCGACCACCCCTGCTCGCAACCTGAACCGGGGCTGACAGCCTTCACGGTAGCAGGCATGGTTCAAGGAACGTTAAAGACCCGGCTCGGGGCCCAATTACGGCAAAACCGGCTAATTTGGACGAAAAATCCGGAGATTTGGGTGGGTCAGGCCAGCTTGCGGCCGATGTCGAGGAACTTCTGGCGCCGCTGTTTGCGAATCGCGTCCGGATCAAGATTTCGTAGGTCGTTGAGCGCCTGGGCGATCGCATCGCCGGTGGTCGCGATCATCGCGGCGGGGTCGCGATGCGCGCCGCCGGAGGGCTCTTTCAGGATCTGATCGATCACGCCGAAGCGCAGCATGTCCTGCGCGGTGATCTTCATGCTGTTGGCGGCTTCCTGCGCCTTGGTGCCGTCGCGCCACAGGATCGAGGACGCCGCTTCCGGCGAGATCACGCTGTAGATCGCGTGCTCCATCATCAGCACGCGGTTGGCGGTGGTGATGGCGATGGCGCCGCCCGACATGCCTTCGCCGGTGACGATCGCGATATTGGGCACGCCGAGCGACAGGCAGGCATCGGTCGAGCGCGCGATCGCCTCGGCCTGGCCGCGCTCCTCGGCGCCGATGCCGGGATAGGCGCCGGCGGAATCCACGATCGACAGCACCGGGATGCCGAAGCGATCGGCCATCTCCATCAGGCGCACCGCCTTGCGGTAGCCTTCGGGGCGCGCCATGCCGAAATTGTGCTTGATGCGGCTGTCGGTGGTGGCGCCCTTCTCCTGGCCGACCACGCAGATGCTCTCGCCGCGGAAGCGGCCGAAGCCGCCGATCAGCGCCTCGTCGTCGGCGAACTTGCGGTCGCCGGCCATCGGCGTGAATTCGGTGATCAGGCCGCCGATGAAATCGGTGAAGTGCGGCCGCTGCGGATGCCGCGCCACCAGCGTCTTCTGCCATGGCGTCAGATTGGCATAGAGGTCGGTGAGCGCCTGTGCCGCCTTGTCCTCGATCCGCGCGACCTCGTCGCCGATGTCGCTGCCGCTTGCGGCAAGCGTGCGCAACTCGTCGATCTTGGATTCAAGCTCGGCGACGGGTTTTTCGAAGTCGAGATAGCTGCGCATCGGGTCGGGCATCAACTCAATATAGGGAGGAACGGTGCGAGGGGCGAAGCGGTTTTGGCGTAGAGAAGAGAAGTTTTGTAACTTCAATTGGTTAACGCGCATTCCGGCGGAATGCACGCTTCGGGATCGCAGGCAGGTGACGCTCTTTCTGCGGAGATGGTGCGGAAGTCAAGGCGGATCAGGTGACGGTATCGATGTCCGGCGGGCGCTGGACTTACTTCTCCGCCAGCGGATGCAGGTCGCGGACCAGGCTCTTCAGCCGCTCCTCGACCACATGGGTGTAGATCTGGGTGGTCGAGATGTCGGTGTGACCGAGCAGGGTCTGCACGATGCGCAGGTCCGCTCCGTTGTGCAGCAGATGGCTGGCGAAGGCGTGGCGCAGCACGTGCGGGGAGACCAGCCGCGGTGCGAGGCCCGAGGCGCTCGCGAGCTCCTTCAGGTCGCGGGCGAAATGCTGCCGGGTCAGATGGCCGCTCTCGCCGGAGGAGGGAAACAGCCATTTCGATGGTGCGGCCTTCTTCGCCTTCGGCGTTATCACCTCGAGCGCCGCAAGGTAATCCGCCATCGCCTGGCGCGAGGCATCGTTCAGCGGCACCAGCCGCTCCTTGTTGCCCTTGCCACGCACCACGATCATCCGCGCATCGCGCCGCGCCGCGGAGACCGGCAGCGACACCAGCTCGGAGACGCGCAGGCCGGTGGCGTAGAGCACCTCGAGCAGGCAATAGAGCCGCAATGCGCGCAGCCGCTGCGCCGGCGAGACGTCGGTCTGGGTCAGCTCCCTGGCACGGGTCAGCATGCGGTCGACGTCGGAGATCGACAGCACCTTGGGCAGGCCGCGGCCGCGCTTCGGGCCGGACAGGATCGCGGCCGGATCGTCGGAGCGGATCCGTTCATTGAGCAGGAAGCGGTAGAGATGCCGCATCGCCGACAGTCGCCGCGCCACGCTGGTCGACTTGAAGCCGCGCGTGTCCAGATCGGCGAGGTAGCCGCGCAGCGCCTCGGTGTCGGCGCTGGTGAAATCGGCGCCGGCATGGCCGAGATAGTCGGAGAAATCGGTGAGGTCGCGCCGGTAGGCGTCGAGCGTATTGCTGCCTGCGCCCTGTTCCGCGGCCAGCATGTCGAGGAACAGCGCCGTCAGCTTGGCGTCGGAGGACTTAGGCAGGGTCTTGGCCGGGGTCTTGGTGCCGGTCTTGGTGTCGGCCCTGGCGGCTGTCTTGGTGATCTTGGCGGAAGCGGTCATGCCAAGACTCATAGCGCCTATTTCTTGAGGAACTTATCCGGCGGGATGGTCACCGTCATTTCCCGCGGCTTCGGATGCACGAAATTCGCCAGCGCGAAGACGATGCCGTAGCCGATCCCGAAAATCACGGCGACGACCGTCAGGAAGCGGAACAGGCTGGGCATGGAGGCGACTCGGGCGGCGATTAACCAATGAAATCATCCAACATGTTCCCCGCGCGGTTGCAAGAGTCGCTGGTAACGGTGTCGCCGGGGGTAGTATAGGTGGCTCGAATTCTGAACAATTCGTCCCAATATCCGAGCTTTTTGATGTCCGACGCAGCCGTCCCGGCGCCCACCACCCACCCGACCCTGGAGGCCGATATCACGGCCGCGCTGGGGCCGCGGTCGATCGTGCTGGTCGGCATGATGGGGGCCGGCAAGTCGACCATCGGCCGGCGCATGGCGGCGCGGCTCAAGCTGCCGTTCACCGATGCCGACACCGAGATCGAGACGGCGGCCGACATGACGATCCCGGAGATCTTCGAGACCCATGGCGAGGCCTATTTCCGCGACGGCGAGGCGCGGGTGATCGCCCGCATCCTCGACAGCGGCCCGATCGTGCTGGCGACCGGCGGCGGCGCCTTCATGCGCGAGGAGACCCGCAACCGGATCCGCGACCGTGCGATCTCGATCTGGCTCAAGGCCGACAGTGATATCATCATGCGCCGGGTCCGCCGCCGTGCCGATCGTCCGCTGCTGCAGACCGCCGACCCCGAGGCGACCGTCAACCGCCTGCTCAGCGAGCGCGAGCCGGTCTACAAGAGCGCCGACCTGACGATCGCCTCGCGCGACGTGCCGCATGACCGCATCGTCGACGAATGCCTCGCGGCCCTGCATGCGCATCTGTGCGGCGTGAGGCCGGATGGCGAGCCACCACCTGATGGATTGAACGCGACCTCATGACTGCGCCCTTGAAACACTCCGCCTCCGTTACCGTCGATGTCGCGCTCGGCGACCGCGCCTATGACATCGTCATCGGCCGCGATGTGCTGCAGTCCCTCGGCGAACGCGTCGCGGCGCTGCGGCCCGGCGTGCGCACCGCCATCGTCACCGACCGCACCGTCGCCAAGCACTGGCTGGAGCCGACCGAAGCGTCGCTCGCGGCCGCGGGCGTGCCGACGTCGCGGATCGTCGTCGAGGAGGGCGAGGGCTCGAAGAGCTACGCCACGCTGACACAGGTCAGCGAAGCGCTGATCGCAGCCAAGATCGAGCGCAATGATCTCGTGATTGCGCTCGGCGGCGGCGTGGTCGGCGACCTCGCGGGCTTTGCGGCCGCGATCCTGCGCCGCGGCGTCGATTTCGTGCAGGTGCCGACCTCGCTGCTCGCCCAGGTCGATTCCTCGGTCGGCGGCAAGACCGGCATCAACTCGCCGCAGGGCAAGAACCTGATCGGCGCCTTCCACCAGCCGGTGCTGGTGATCGCCGATACCTCCGTGCTCGACACGCTATCGCCGCGCCAGTTCCGCGCCGGCTACGCCGAGGTCGCGAAATACGGCATCCTCGGCGACGAGGCGTTCTTCGCCTGGCTCGAAAAGAATCACGCCGACATCTTCACAGGCGGCGCCGGGCGCGAGCACGCCATCGCAACCTCCTGCCGCGCCAAGGCCGGCGTCGTCTCCCGCGACGAGCGCGAGACCGGCGAGCGCGCGCTGCTCAATCTCGGCCACACCTTCGGCCATGCGCTGGAAGCCGCGACCGGCTTCTCCGACCGCCTGTTCCACGGCGAGGGCGTTTCGGTCGGCATGGTGCTGGCTGCGGAATTCTCGGCGCAGCTTGGCATGATTTCACCAGAAGATGCGGCCCGCATCGCCCGTCATCTTTCCGCGGTAGGACTGCCGACGCGCCTGCAGGACATCGCAGGCTTCACGCAGGAAGGACTCGCCGATGCCGACGCGCTGCTGGCGCTGATGGCGCAGGACAAGAAGGTCAAGCGCGGCAAGCTCACCTTCATCCTGCTGGAGGCGGTCGGCCGTGCCGTGATTGCCAACAATGTCGAGCCGCAGCCGGTGCGCGACTTCCTGCAAGCCAAGCTGAAGGCCTAAAGCCACGGATCAAATCAGTGGGATGGTTCACCTTCTCGATCGTGCTGCTCTGCCTGCTCATCTCCGCCTTCTTCTCGGCGAGTGAGACCGCGCTGACCGGCGCCTCGCGCGCCAGCATGTTGCGGCTGTCGAAGCAGGGCAACAGCGAGGCCACCGTGGTCTCGAGCCTGATGGCGATGCGCGAGCGGATGATCGGCGCGCTGCTGCTCGGTAACAATATCGCCAATATCGGCGCCTCCGCGCTTGCCACCGGCATCTTCACCGCCTGGTTCGGCGATGTCGGCGTGCTCTACGCGACCGGCGTGATGACGGTGCTGGTGGTGATCTTCGCGGAAGTGCTGCCGAAGACCGTCGCGATCAATGCGCCGGACCGGGTGTCGCTTTTGGTGGCCCGGCCGATGCGGTTGACGGTGTTCGTGCTCGGTCCGCTGCTCACCATCATCGAAGGCATCGTCCGCGCCCTGATGAAGCTGCTCGGCATCAAGATCGGTGCGCATCAGGCCATCCTGTCGCCGACCGAGCGCCTGCGCGGCGCGGTCGATCTGCTGCACCACGAGGGCAAGGTCGAGAAGCAGGACCGCGATATGCTCGGCGGGCTATT
Source organism: Bradyrhizobium viridifuturi (assembly GCF_001238275.1). Taxonomy (GTDB): domain Bacteria; phylum Pseudomonadota; class Alphaproteobacteria; order Rhizobiales; family Xanthobacteraceae; genus Bradyrhizobium; species Bradyrhizobium viridifuturi. Next base: position 20,378 of record NZ_LGTB01000042.1, on the reverse strand, counting down.
GGACCTCAGCGAGCTGCAGGTCTCCGACGTGATGGTCCATCGCACCGAGATGACCATGGTCAACGCCGACCTGCCACCGGAAGAACTGGTGCGCGAGGTGCTGGCGAGCGAATACACCCGCATCCCGCTGTGGCGGGAGAAGCCCGAGAATATCGTCGGCGTGCTGCACGCCAAGGATCTGCTGCGGGCGATCCGCGCCAATGAAGGCGACATGTCCGCGATCGATGCCTCCGCGATCGCGCTGCCGCCCTGGTTCGTGCCGGAGATGCGCCCGGTCTCCGAGCAGCTGAAGGCGTTCCGCCGCCGCAAGACCCACTTCGCCCTCGTGGTCGACGAGTATGGCGAGGTGGAAGGCATGGTAACGCTGGAGGACATCCTGGAGGAGATCGTCGGCGACATCTCCGACGAGCACGACGTCGTCGTCGCCGGCGTGCGGGCGCAGCCGGACGGCTCCGTGGTGGTCGACGGCTCGGTGCCGATCCGTGACCTCAACCGTGCGATGGACTGGCGCTTGCCGGATGAGGAGGCTACCACGGTCGCCGGCCTCGTGATCCACGAGGCGCGCTCGATCCCGGAGCGCGGCCAGAGCTTCACCTTCCACGGCTTCCGTTTCCGCGTGCTCCGCCGCGAGCGCAACCGCATCACCGCGCTGCGCATCGTCGCGGTGCCGCGCGAGGCCGAACTGGACGAGAAGAAGCCGAAGCGGGCCGGCACGGCGTTCTAGCGCTACGGGCATCCTCAGGATGACGGCTCGGGAGGGGCGTCTCGCTACTCGATGTCGATCGAGATGCCCGACAGCTTCCATGCGCCGTCGGAGGGGATGAAGCCGAGCTGATACTTCACCTGCTTGGGCGTGGTGTCGAAATGGCCCTTTAGCCGCAGCACGCCCTTGTCGTCGATCTTGGCGTCCTCATCGAGCACGATCGGCTTGGCGACCACGGCGTCGAACACTGCGTGCTTGTCGACCAGGTCCTTGAAGATGGTCTGCAGCTTGTCGGGCGGAAACTGGTCGCGGAACGGCTTCGAGATCTTGGCGTGGAACACGGTGAAATTATTCGCGGCCACCGCATCGTTGAGCGACACCAGGATGCTCTTGATCAGCACCTCCTGGACGAAGGGGCTCGGCATGTCCAGCGCCGCGGCCGGGCGCATCGCGCAAATCAGGAGCAGGCCGGCGGCGGTGACGATCGACCGGAAACGTGGCCAGCAAGGGATCATCAATGGCCCCATATCATGTGCGGCGATGCGATCCATCGTTCACCTGCTCACATATGGAGCAAGTCCATCGCCGGAGATCCTTTTCTCATAACGGAAAACCGCCGTGGCGTCTTGAGCCAAGCGCAAGCTAGCGCGGCTTTTCCCCGGGGCCGTGTGCATGGATCGCCAGCGCATGCACCGAGCCGGCGAGTTCCTGCGCCAGCGTCGCATTTATCATGCGATGGCGTTCGATCCGGCTCTTCCCTTCGAAGGCCGGAGACACAATATATAGCCTGAAATGCGTCTCCCCGCCTGGGCTGTGGCCGGCGTGGCCCTCATGCAGATGTGACTCGTCGACGACGTCGAGGCTTTCGGGCAAGAAAGCTTCACGCAACTTGTTTATGATAGCGTCTTTGGTGCTCATGGCGGCGGAGTTAGGTTCGCGACGGCTTTTCGTCAATGGTGCTAACGGGAAACGAGGTCTGCGCAATGTCAAGACTTGAAGATTTGTGCATTGCGTAGTCAAAGAGATCATGCCGATCGATTCATCAAAATTCTTCGACTCCATTCGCATCAAGCCGACCAAGGTGAGTGCGAAGCGCCAGGCGCAGGCCGGCGAGCAGGCCGTGACCTGCGAGTGGGCGGGTTGCCAGAACAAGGGCGCGCACCGCGCCCCGAAGGGCCGCGAGAATTCGCGCGAGTATTGGCACTTCTGTCTCGATCACGTCCGCGAGTACAACCAGTCCTACAATTTCTTCCAGGGCATGAATCCTGACGACGTCGCGCGCTACCAGAAGGACGCGCTGACCGGTCACCGTCCGACCTGGAAGATGGGTGCCAACAACGGCAAGAAGGAGAGCGGTCTCGATGCCGCCTCCGATCCGTTCCACATGTTCTCCGAGCTCAACGGCCGCGGGCGCTGGCGCCCCGGGCCGGGCGGCGCGGAGCCCAAGCCCGAGACCCGCAAGGTCATGAACGCCGAGCGCAAGGCGCTGCTGGTGATGGGGCTCGGTGCCGGGGCGACGCTGGAAGACGTCAAGTCGAAGTACAAGGCGCTGGTCAAGCAGCACCACCCCGACGCCAATGGCGGCGACCGCTCCACCGAAGATCGCCTGATCGAGATCATCAAGGCGTACAACTATCTGAAGACCGTGGTGCGCGAGGCGTAAGCCATCGCTTTCGTCGCCCCTGCCTGGTGCACAATTGCGCACGGGAGCAGGGGCCCATAACCACCAGCGGTTATTGTTCACACAGGATGTCTGCCCGATTGCCCAATTGATGGGCCGCGGCGTATGGGTCGCTGCGTTCGCAGGGACGACAGCGGAGAATCTAGCTCCGCCGTCGATCACGTCGGTCAGCTCCTAGCTCTTCGGCACCGCCCCGACATAGGACGAGCTCGGCCGGATCAGCCGCCCGGTGCGGCGCTGCTCGAGCGCGTGCGCGGTCCAGCCGGCGGCGCGGGCCACCGCGAAGATCGGCGTGAAGGCCTGCCGCGGAATCTCCAGCCCATCGAGCAGGATCGCGGTGAAGAACTCGACATTGGTCTCGAGCGGACGCTCCGGATTCTTCTTTCGCAGCGCTTCGCGGATATAGGCTTCGACCTCGCCGGCAAACGGCAGGTCGGCACCGCTGGCCTCGAGGCGCTCGATCGCGACCTTCAGCACGTCGGCGCGCGGGTCGCGCACGCGATAGACGCGATGACCGAAGCCCATCAGTCGCTCGCCGTGCGCCAGCGCGCCGTCGACCCAGGGCTTGATGCGCTCGCGCGTGCCGATCGCATCCAGCATCTCGAGCACCGGCTCCGGCGCGCCGCCATGCAGCGGGCCGGTCAGCGCGCAATAGCCGCCGGTGATGGCCGCGAACAGATCCGCCTGGGTCGATGCGATCACCCGCGTGGTGAAGGTCGACGCATTCATGCCGTGATCGCAGACTGTGACGAGATAGGCGTCGAGTGCCGCGACCTCGCGCGGCACAGCCTTGCGGCCCAGCAGCATATGCAGCGTGTCGGCGGCGTGGCTGACATTCGGATCCGGCGCGATCGGATCATGCCCCTTGGCTTGCTGGACCAGGGCGCCGGCGATCACCGGGAAGGCGCCGACAATGGTCGCCTCGTGCTCCAGCCCGTTCTCGCCGCGCAGCCCCGCGATCGCGGCCCGGAAGCCGTCGACGATCGACATGCCGCGCGTCGCCGGCAGCAGGTCCGGTAGCCGCGCGAAGGCGCGCTCGCGGGCGGCGCCGAGGCTGGCGCGGACATTGGCTTCGCTCAACGTCTTGCCGGTGGCGCCGTTCCACAGCCGCGCGGTGACGCCCTCGAAGCTCGACTTGCCAGCGAGGCTCGCGACGTGCTCGCCGGCGATGATGAGTTCGCCGCGCTCGCCGTCGACATGGCTCAACACGGTCTCGGCGGCGGGAACGCCATCCAGACCGATCTGGCTCTTGGTGAGAATCATATTCATGGCCCGATCTCCTTGCTTCACCCCTTCAAAGTCGGGCCACTCGACGAGTTGATCAATCTTGATTATATAAATCAATATGAAAAAATCCGCCGAGCTTTACCTCTCCGCCCGCGAGGCCGCCGCCGAGCTCGCGATCTCGCCGGCGACCCTCTACGCCTATGTCAGCCGTGGCCTGATCCGCTCCGAGCCGTCGCCGGATTCGCGCAGCCACCGCTACCGCGCCGAGGACATCAGGGGGTTGAAGGAGCGCCGCGTGCCGTCGCCGGAGCCGCGCGGCTTCCGCAATTTCGATGCGGACTTGCCGGTGATGGATTCGGCGATCGCAACCATCACCGAGCAGGGCCCGATCTACCGCGGCGTCAATTGCGTCGATCTCTCCCAGCGCGACACCCTGGAGCACACCGCGACGCTGCTGTGGGATGTCACCGGCGTCGATCCGTTCGCGCCGGACAATTGCCCGCATGTCTCCGATGAAATGCGTGCGATCGCCGAGGCCGCGCGCCGTGCCCAGCCGATCGACCGGACGGTCGCGGTGCTGGCGCTGGCGGCAAGCGCCGATCCCGGCGCTTCACCCGCGCGCCCGATGGCCGCGCGATGGTCGGCGGGCGCATCTTGCGGCTGCTGGTCGCGACCATGCTGAACGCCGTGCCGTCGGCCGAGCCGCTGCACGAGCAGGTGGCGCGGGCCTGGGCGCCCGACAACAAGCACGCGCCGGATCTCATTCGCCGCGCGCTGGTGCTGCTCGCCGATCACGAATTGAATGCGTCCACCTTCACCGCGCGCTGCGCGGCATCGACCGGGCTTAATCTATACGACGCCGTGATCGCGGGGCTCGTCGCGCTGAAGGGCCCGATGCATGGCGGCGCCGGCGTGCTCGCCTCGCGCCTGGTCAGGACGATGATCGACAATGACGTTGCGCCTGTTGTCCGTGAGCGGGTCGCGCTCGGCGAGCGCTTCGCCGGCTTCGGGCACGGCGTCTACAAGAAGGGCGATCCGCGCGCGATCTCGCTGCTGGAGGCGCTGACGCGGGCCGGCGCGCCGCGCAAATTCACCCGGGAAGTGCCGGAGCGGATCGCGGAGGCGACCGGCGAGTTCGTCAATATCGATTACGCGCTGGCGGTGCTGGTGCATGCGTTGCGGATGCCCGCAGGAAGCGAGCTCGCGCTGTTCGCGATGGCGCGCAGCGTCGGCTGGATCGCGCATGCCAGCGAGCAGCTTCAGCTCGGCAAGCTGATCAGGCCGCGGGCGCGTTATGTCGGCCCTGCACCTGGGCGGGCCGGCTCGACCAATAGCATCTAGCTCTTATTCTGCCGGCTTGGACGGTTCGATCAGGCCGCCGCCATGGCGGCGGCGGATGGTCCAGACCGCCAGCGTCAGGATGATGGCGGCGCCGCGACCGCGAACATCCACAGGTGCTTGCCGACGTGTTGATGATGCGGCAGGCCGGCATAGTCGTGCAGCGCGGTGACCGCGAGCACCCCGGGCAGCACATGCGCCGGCGCCCAGAGCAGGATCGCGGGGATGTTGACCGCGTAGAAGCGCGCCGGCGGCATGTCGAGCGCGCCGGCGGTGATCGGTACGAAGGCGCGAATCGGCGGCACGAAGCGGGCGAAGAACACCGCGAGCACGCCCCAGCGGTTGAAAAAGGCCTCGCTCTGCGCGACCACGCGCGGGTAGTTGGAGAGCGGCCAGGCGGAGAGGATCTCGCGCTGGCTGCGATAGCCGATCAGGTAGGCGGTGCCGTCGCCGAGCATCGCGCCGCAGGCCGCCGCGGCGAGCACCGGCCACAGCTTCAATTCGCCGCCCGGGACCAGCGCGCTCAACGCCAAGATGATCGTCGAGCCCGGAACCAGCGAGCCGACCACCGGAACGGCTTCCAGCAGGGCGGCCAGAAACAGCGTCAGATAGGCGAGCCAGGCGTGGGCTGAAACGAACGCGATCAATGGGTCAAGGAATGAAGTCACAGAATCCCATGGGTGACGGTGAAACGGTACGAGAGCTAACAACTCCGCGCCGGGCTGAAAAGTGCCCGGCCGGACAGGCCGCCGGGGCGCTGCGGCAAAAGTACGGCGGGATTTGCAGAGCAGCCTTCCAAAAACCGGGTTTCGCGCCTATCTTGATGATACATCAACGGAACTTTGATTTGCCCGTGGGCTTCTGCCGGCCGATGCTCTCTGCTAGGCTTGTGCATAGCACCCCATCCGCAGCCAAATGCCCTACAATCTGGTTTCGGGAATGCCCGGGACCTCGGAGGATGAATGACGACCGCCGTCCAGACCAAAGAGCAACAACCCGTCGGCTTGCCCGACATGAAGGTTTCGGTTCGGCAGGTCTTCGGGATCGATAGCGATCTGGAAGTTCCCGCCTATTCCGAAGTCGATCCGCATGTGCCGGAAGTCGACAGCGACTATCGCTTCGACCGCGCCACCACGCTTGCGATCCTCGCCGGCTTTGCCAAGAACCGCCGCGTGATGGTCACCGGCTATCACGGCACCGGCAAATCGACCCACATCGAGCAGGTCGCGGCCCGCCTCAACTGGCCCTGCGTGCGCGTCAACCTCGACAGCCATATCAGCCGTATCGATCTCGTCGGCAAGGACGCCATCGTGGTCAAGGACGGCAAGCAGGTCACCGAATTCCGTGACGGCATCCTGCCCTGGGCGCTGCAGCACAACATCGCGCTGGTGTTCGACGAATACGACGCCGGCCGCCCGGACGTGATGTTCGTGATTCAGCGCGTGCTGGAAGTCTCCGGCCGCCTGACACTGCTCGACCAGAACAAGGTGATCAAGCCGCATCCGGCGTTCCGCCTGTTCGCGACCGCCAACACGGTCGGCCTCGGCGACACCTCGGGCCTCTATCACGGCACCCAGCAGATCAACCAGGGCCAGATGGACCGCTGGTCGATCGTCACCACGCTGAACTACCTCGCCCATGACGAGGAAGTGGAGATCGTGCTGGCCAAGGCGAAGCACTATCGCACGCAGGAAGGCCGCGACATCGTCAACAAGATGGTGCGCCTCGCAGATCTCACCCGTAACGCGTTCGCCAATGGCGACCTGTCGACGGTGATGAGCCCGCGCACGGTGATCACCTGGGCGGAGAACGCCGATATCTTCAACGACATCGGCTTCGCGTTCCGCGTCACCTTCCTCAACAAGTGTGACGAGCTGGAACGACCGCTGGTCGCCGAGTTCTACCAGCGCTGCTTCAACGTCGAGTTGCCGGAATCCTCGGTCAACGTGGCGCTCAGCTAGTCCATGCCGAAAATCTCCGTCGAGCGCACAGTCACACAGACGAAGAAAGCGGTGCTCGGCGGACTGCTCCGCTACAACAACGAGAAGATGGGGAAGCAGAAGTACAAGCGCTTCGCCATCTCGCTGCGGCAAGGCGACGAGATCGTCGGCGGTATCGTCGGCGAGGTCTGGACCGCGGTGTTGTTCATCCAGCTGTTCTGGATGGAGCAGAAGTTTCGCAACAGGGGCTTTGGCGCGAAACTGATCAAGGCGATCGAAGACGAGGCGCGGCGCTTCGGAGCCACGCAATCCTATCTGGATACGATGAGCTTCCAGGCGCCGGGCTTCTACCGCGCCAACGGATATAAAGAGTTCGGTTCGATTGAGGGATATCCCGGCGGCGTCACGCGCCACTGGTTTACGAAATCGCTATGACAACCTCCAATATCAAATTCCGTCCCGGATCGAAGGAAGCGCCGACCGAGCCGTTCAAGCGCTCGGTGTCGGCGTGCCTGAAGGCGATCGCCAAGAAGCCGGAGCTCGAGATCTCCTTCGCCGCCGAGCGGCCGGGGCTTGCGCCCGGCAAGGCGCGGCTGCCGGAGCCGGCGCGCAAGATGACCAAGCGCGATGCGGCGATCGTGCGCGGCCACGCCGATTCGATCGCGCTGAAGATCGCCTGTCACGATCCCAAGGTGCATCGCAAGCTGATGCCCGGCAATCCGCAGGCGCGCGGCGTGTTCGAGGCGGTCGAGCAGGCGCGCGTCGAGGCGATCGGCTCGCGCCGGATGGCCGGCGTCGCGAAGAACCTCACCGCGATGCTCGACGATCATTTCCACCGCGGCAAGTATGACGAGATCACCGACCGCGCCGACGCGCCGCTGTCGGATGCGCTGGCGATGCTGGTGCGCGAGCGTCTCACCGGCATGGCGCCGCCCGCGGCCGCCAAGAAGATGGTCGATCTCTGGCGTCCGACGCTGGAGGACAAGATCGGCTCGCGGCTCGACCAGCTCAGCCGCTTCACCGAGGACCAGGCGAGGTTCGGCGACCTCGTCCATGACCTGCTGTCGGCGCTCGATCTCGGCGACGACCGCAACATGGATTCCGACGACGACGAGGATCAGGACGAGAACCAGGACGGCGAGAGCGATCAGTCCGGCGCCGAGGGCTCGCCCGATTCCGACGCCGCGCAGGAGATGAGCGCCGACCAGGCCCAAACGTCGGCGGAAGAGATGAGCGAAAGCGCGATGGAGAGCGCGCAGGCCTCCACGTCTGACACGTTCGATGACGGCGAGCTCGGCGACGACGAGACGCCGGGCGAGGCGACGCGGCCGAATTCACGCGGCCAGAACGAACCGCGCGGCCCGGAATATCATGCGTTTGCGCCGAAGTTCGACGAGGTGATCGCGGCCGAAGACCTCTGCGATCACGACGAGCTGGAGCGGCTGCGTTCCTATCTCGACAAGCAGCTCGCGCATCTGCAGGGTATCGTGGCGCGGCTCGCCAACCGCCTGCAGCGCCGCCTGATGGCGCAGCAGAACCGCGCCTGGGATTTCGATCTCGAGGAAGGCATCCTCGATCCGGCGCGGCTGTCGCGCGTCGTCACCGATCCCTATCATCCGCTGTCCTTCATGCACGAGAAGGAGGCGACGTTCCGCGACACCGTGGTGACGCTGCTGCTGGATAACTCCGGCTCGATGCGCGGCCGTCCGATCACGGTTGCCGCCACCTGCGCCGACATCCTGGCGCGCACGCTGGAGCGTTGCGGCGTCAAGGTCGAGATCCTCGGCTTCACCACCCGCGCCTGGAAGGGCGGGCAGTCGCGCGAAGCCTGGCTTGCCGCCGGCAAGCCGGCCAATCCCGGCCGCCTCAACGATCTCAGGCACATCATCTACAAGTCGGCCGATGCACCGTGGCGTCGTGCGCGCAAGAACCTCGGCCTGATGATGCGCGAAGGTCTCCTGAAGGAGAACATCGACGGCGAGGCGCTCGACTGGGCACACAAGCGCCTGCTCGCGCGCCCCGAGCAGCGCCGCATCCTGATGATGATCTCCGACGCGCGCCGGTCGACGACTCCACGCTGTCGGTCAATCCGGGCAACTATCTCGAGCGGCATCTGCGCCACATCATCGAGGAGATCGAGACCCGCTCGCCGGTCGAGCTGATCGCGATCGGCATCGGTCACGACGTGACGCGCTATTATCGCCGCGCCGTTACCATCGTGGATGCCGAGGAGCTTGGCGGTGCCATCACCGAAAAGCTCGCCGAGCTGTTCAGCGAGACCCACGGCTCGGCGCCCGGCGCGGGCACGCGGCGCCGCCTCCACTCGTGAGACATGCGCTCAACCTTTAGCCGCCGCCATATCCTGAAAGGTGTGGCGGCGGGGTTGTCGGCCGCAGCATTGCCGCGTCTCGCGCTGGCACAGGGCGCGAACCCGTCGGCGCTGACGCCAGGGCCGCCGGGGAGACCGGGCCGCCATCGCGTCGATGAACCGGCTTCGATCGAGGTCAACGCACGGCCGCTGCCGTCGTTCGATATCCGCGATCGTGCAAAGGTGCGGTTCGGCGCGCTGGAATATCGCAGCGGCCTCATTCTGACCTCGTCGTTCGCCGGCTTCGGCGGCCTCTCCGCGCTCAGGCTCGATACCAGGGGGGAGCGCTTCATCGCGGTCAGCGACCAGGGCACCTGGTTCACCGGCCGCATCGCCTATCGCGGCCGCGAGATGGCCGGGCTCGACGATGTCGAGGCCGCCCCGCTGCTCGGTGCCGACGGCAGGCCGATCACCGCGACCCGCGGCTGGTACGATTCGGAATCGCTCGCGCTCGACGGCTCGACTGCCTATGTCGGGCTCGAACGGGTCAACCAGGTACTGCGCTTCGACTTCGCCAAGGGCTTTACCCGTTCGCGCGGCGAGGTGGTGCCGCTGCCGCCGGCGGCGCGCAAGCTTCCCATCAACAAGGGGCTCGAGGCGCTGGTCTTCGTGCCCAAGGTCATGCCCAAGGATCTGGCCAAGGGGCAGGCGCTGGCCGGCACGCTGATCGCGATGTCGGAGCGCGGGCTCGACGCGAGCGGCAACCTGATCGCCTTCCTGGTCGGCGGCAAGACGCCGGGCCAGTTCAGCGTCCGACGCACCGAGAATTTCGACATCAGCGATGCGGTCCTGATGCCGTCGGGCGATCTGTTGATCCTGGAGCGGAAATTCTCCTGGCTCGGCGGTGTCGGCATCCGTATCCGCCGCCTCGCGCTGTCCGACATCGCGCCCGGCGCCATCGTCGACGGACCGGCGATCTTCAACGCCGATCTCGGCAATGAGATCGACAACATGGAAGGCATCGATGCCCATTTCACTGCCGAGGGCGAGACCGTGCTGACCATGATTTCCGACGACAATTTCTCCCTGATCCAGCGCAACCTGCTGCTGCAGTTCACGCTGGTGGAGTGAGGCTTCCCTTCACCCCCTCCAGGGGAGGGTGAACGGACATCGTATCCGCATTGCTGATCTGCGCCGGGCCTGCACGGCGTCCCGAACAGTTGGTGATTGCGGCCTCGGCCTCTATCTTATCCGGGCCCTTTCCCCGATCCGGATATCGCCGCATGAGCACCCTGTTTTCCCCGATCGAACTGCGTAGTCTGACACTCGCCAATCGCATCATGGTTGCGCCGATGTGCCAGTATTCGGCCAATGACGGCTCCGCCAATGATTGGCATTTCACCCACATCAACATGCTGGCGCTGTCGGGCGCCGCGATGTTCTGCATCGAGGCCACCCATGTCGAGGATATCGGGCGGATCACGCCGGGCTGCCTCGGCCTCTACAGCGATGCCAATGAAGCAGCGCTGAAGCCAATCCTGGCTTCGGTGCGCAAGCATTCCAAGACGGCGGTCGCAATGCAGCTCGCCCATGCCGGCCGCAAGGCATCGAGCCAGCGTCCCTGGGAGGGTGGGCAGTTGATCCCGGTTGCCGAAGGCGGTTGGCAGACGGTTGGACCTTCAGCGGTCCCGCACAAGGACGGCGAGGCCGCGCCGGTGGCGCTCGATGATGCCGGCCTGGCGCGCATCCGCGAGGCCTTCGTCGCCGCGGCGAAGCGCGCCGACCGGCTCGGCATCGACGCGCTCGAGCTGCACGCCGCGCACGGCTATCTGCTGCACCAGTTCCTGTCGCCGCTCGCCAACAAGCGCACCGACCGCTACGGCGGCTCGCTCGAGAACCGGATGCGTTTTCCGCTCGAAGTGTTCGACGCGGTGCGCGCTGTCTTTCCGGACCGCAAGCCGGTCGGCGTCCGGGTGTCGGCGACCGATTGGGTCGAGGGCGGCTGGGACGTCGCGCAGACCATCGAGTTCACCAAGGAGCTGAAGAAGCGCGGCGTCGACTGGATGGATGTCTCCTCCGGCGGCGTCTCAGCGCTGCAGAAAATCCCGCTCGGGCCGGGCTATCAGGTACCCGCGGCGCAGGCGGTGCGGGAGGCCACCGGTGTCACCACGATGGCGGTCGGCCTGATCACCGAAGCGAAGCAGGCGGAGGAGATCGTCGCGTCCGGGAAGGCCGACATGGTCGCGCTTGCCCGTGGCATGCTCTACGACCCGCGCTGGGGCTGGCACGCCGCCGCCGAGCTGGGCGGCGAGGTGAGCGCGCCGCCGCAATATTGGCGCTCGCAACCCTCGACCCAGAAGGCGCTGTTCGGCAAGACCACGTTCGGGGCGCGGTAGGGATACATCGACCGCAAGGACCGCGATGTGTGACGAACATCGCGACGGCGCCATCGTGTTCGATATTGGTGTTGCGATCGATCTTGCGGCAGCTCTTCGATGTGGAGCGGTCTTCGACGTGAGGCATGGATCGAGGCAGCCGAAGCGATCGATGCCGGCAGTGCTCTGTTGCAACGCGTGGAACCGGAAAAATTGCCTTGCGCTAAGGCCTCGTGCTAGAGGTCCGCTTGCATCAAGAGTTGGGGCGACGCCCAACGCCAACCTGCCAATCCGGGCAAGGTGGCACTCCGTCAGGGAGGATGTGGCCGAGCCGGCAACCAAGCGGACCCAAGCCACCAGCGTCGTTCCAAAAGAAAGGAACGACACGTCATGCCGATCAAGATCCCCGACGACCTCCCTGCACGTGGAACGCTGGAAGCAGAAGGCGTCGTGGTCATGCGCGAGGCTGACGCGATACGGCAGGACATCCGTCCCTTGCGGATTGGGCTGCTCAATCTTATGCCGAATAAGATCAGCACGGAGACGCAAATCGCTCGCTTGCTGGGAGCCACCCCACTTCAGATAGAGCTGACGCTGGTACGGATCACTGATCATGTGGCGCGTCACACATCCGCCGACCATCTGGCGGCCTTCTATCGGCCATGGAGCGAAGTCAGTGCCGAGCGCTTCGACGGCTTCATCATCACGGGCGCGCCGGTCGAGCGCCTGCCGTTCGAGGAGGTCCGCTACTGGCCGGAGTTGCGGATGATCTTCGAGTGGACGCAAACCCACGTCCACAGCTGCTTGACCATCTGCTGGGCCGCTCAGGCGGCTCTCCATCACTTCCACGCCGTGCCGAAGCACGAGCTTGCCCGCAAGGCCTTCGGAGTTTTCCAGCACCGCAACCTGGTCCCGGCATCGCCGTATCTGAGAGGTTTTTCAGACAGGTTCGACGTCCCTGTCTCGCGCTGGACGGAGGTCAGGATTTCAGACATTCCGGAAGGCCGCGGCTTGCACGTCCTGGCCGCTAGCGACGAGACCGGCCTTTGCCTCGTCAACGATCCGCATCGCCGTTCGCTTCATATCTTCAATCATTTCGAATACGAAGCCGACACTCTCGCGGACGATTATGCTCGCGATGGCAACGCTCAGCTGCCCGCCAACTATTTCCCCGGCGACGATCCTTCGCGATGCTCGGAGAACGTCTGGCGCAGTCACGCCCACCTTCTGTTCGGCAACTGGATCAACGAAATTTACCAAACCACGCCCTTCGATGCCGCCGCGATCGGCCGCGTCTCGCCGGTGGTGTCCTAGCTCGTCACCTTTCGTCGTCAAGCCAGGTCTTTCTGCGTGCAATGGAGCGAAGCCGCATCGCAACCATGCTGAAGGGGACGCCTTACGTGTAATCCCGGCAGGGCAGCAGGCGATAAAACCATTGTTCTGTCGCAGCCTGGGCAGCTACTCTCTGCGCGCGTGCGGAAGACACGCAACGAACAAAGAGAGGAAACCCATGGAACTCGGATACTTCGCGATGCCGTCGCATCCGCCGGAGTGCGGACTGAAAGAGGGCCACGACTGGGACCTGCAGGTGCTGCGCTGGCTCGACGAACTCGGCTATCAGGAGGCCTGGATCGGCGAGCATCACACCGCGCCCTGGGAGCCGCATCCGTCGCCCGATCTCCTGGTGGCGCAGGCGCTGCTGCAGACCAAGAACATCCGCATAGGGCCCGGTGGCTTCCTGCTGCCGTATCATCATCCGGCCGAGCTCGCCAACCGCGTCGCGATGCTCGATCATCTCTCAAACGGACGGTTGAACTTCGGCGTCGCCGCCTCGGGCCTGCCGAGCGACTGGGCGATGTTCAATGTCGACGGCATGTCCGGCCAGAACCGCGACATGACCCGCGAGGCGCTCGAGATCATTCTGAAGATGTGGACCGAGCCGGGTCCGTGGACTCACAAAGGCAAGTTCTGGACGGTGACCAAGCCGGACACGATGTTCGATTTCCTGAAGCCCCACATCAAGCCTCAGCAAGCGCCGCATCCGCCGATCGGCGTCGCCGGCCTGTCGAAGAACTCGGACACCCTGAAGCTCGCCGGCGAGCGCGGCTTCATTCCGATGAGCCTCAATCTCAATCCGGCCTATGTCGGCAGCCACTGGGACTCGGTCGAAGCCGGCGCCGCCAAGACCGGCCGCAAGCCGAGCCGCAAGGATTGGCGGATGGTGCGCGAGGTCTTCGTCGCCGATACCGACGCGGAGGCCTGGAAGCTGTCGACCGGCGACATGATGGGCCGGATGATGGGCGAGTATTTCCTGCCGCTGCTCGGCCATTTCGGTTTCAAGGACTATCTGAAGGCGTCGCCCGACGTTCCCGACAGTGACGTCACGGTGGAGTATTGCGCCCGCAACAACTGGATCGTCGGCTCGCCCGCCACGGTCACCGAGAAGATCGAGAAGATCTATCAGGAAGTCGGCGGCTTCGGCGTGCTCCTGGTGTTCGGCTTTGACTACAAGCACAAGCCCGAGGCCTGGCACAATTCGCTGCGGCTCCTGAAGCACGAGGTGCTGCCGCGGCTGAAGCATCTCGACGCCTCGGTCGGGCGCGCGGCTTAGGTCTGGGATGAGGATGACGCGGGGCGGCGGCAACGCCGCCCCGCTTTCACGGGATCGCCTGATCGCAACGGATCCGACGGGCTGTGCTGCCTACAGCAACTTCACCGTGACCTTCGCCTTGCCCTTGTGATCGCCATAGAACCATTTGGTGATCCAGGGCAGGCCTATGACGGCCTGGTTGACGTAGAGGAAGATCTCGCCGCTGCGGTCCGCGGTGAACCTTGCCTTGTAGACCTGCGGGTCGGTGTTCGGCGCCGGCAGGGGATCGAGGAAATACTCGTCGACGCCGGTTTCTCCGACCCGCGCGATCAACCTGAACCAGGGCCGGAACAGGATCCGCCGCAGGAAGATCGTGGCGTATCCGCGCCAGCGCTTTGCGCCCTCGATGGTCGAGGTTCGGTATCCGATCGGCGTCACCGCGCGTCCGGCGTCCTCCCATGGCTCCGACATCGTGATCGCGATCTCGTATCTGAAACCGGTGCGGACCTTGAGGCCGGTCGGCGCACAGATCGCGCTGGTGTCGAAATCGGCCGCATCCTGCGGGATGCCCTTGTCGACGGCGACGAGCTTGTCGGCCTCGGTCCCGTTGCAGAAGGCGCCCATCGAGTCCGCGGCATTGAACAGGAAATGGCTGAGGAGCGTCGCGCCGAACCACACCAGCAGGGCCGTGAGCAGGAAGGGCACGACGTGCCGCTTCCCGGCATTGAGAATCCATTGATAGATCGCGCTGGTACGGACTCGATAGATCGCATGGTGCATGAACCCGGAGAGTGGCGCCGGGCTGGCGCGGTCACGCCAGATGATCCGCATCCTGTCGCTGATGGTTGCGCTGAGCGAATTGCCGACGCCCATCAGCACGAAAACGGCGATGATGCCGCCGGCAAACCATTCCGGATTGCCGGCGTACCAATCGGTCCACCAGTGAAACGAAGCCGGCAGGAAGGATTCCACGAAGCGCACCAGCTCCGAGATCATCCTGAACCAGGAGCTGAATTCGTGCTCCTTGTGCTGATTGTGGAACAGCCAGAACGCCGCCAGATGCAGCGACGCCGCCAGTGTCGCGAAGTAGGCGATCCGCCGCATCCAGACGAAATTCCAAAGCTTCTCCTGCGCGGCATAGCGCGCCGGCGCGCCGGCGGACGTTTCAAACGTACTGGAGGCCAACGGCGTGATCTGGCCGTTGCGGGAGACGACCACGTAGTTCGGCGGCAGGCCGATCGGGGCATAGGCATTGGCGCCGCTGTCGATCCGCTCGAACACGCTCTCGTGGATCTTCGGCATCGGCACGCTGACGCCGGCATAGGGATCGTTGCAGAGGTCAGCGACCTTGCGGGGCCCATACCGGTAATAGGCGCCGAGGCCGGCGCGCGAATCGTAGAGCCGGCCATCCTTGTCCTCCGAGGACCTGATCGCCTTGATCGCATCGGGATCGGCGATCGGCGCGCTCTTGAACACGAGCCCGCGCTTGACGGCCTCGTCGACCAGCCAGGCCAGCGGCACGTACGCGATGGCATCGTCCGGATAGCCGCCGCCGACATTGGCATGCATGCCGACGAACCACACCTGGACGAGGCGCTCGCCATCGATGGTCGCCGGCACCGCCGGTGCGGGCTGTCCCGGCTCCTGCTCGGTCCAGAGCACCGGATGAAAGGTCGTGCGCTCGTCGTCGAGCGCCAGCGCGTGTCGTGCCCACTTGACCCGCGGGCTGAGAATCCGGTTCGGCAGTTCGAGCGGCCACACCCAGTTCGAGATGCCGCGCGTCATCTCGTCGATCGGCAAGCCGTAGGCTGCGACGGTGTCCCAGATGCCGACGAACTCGATCGATGGCACCTGCTTCCGGGCTATCCCTGCATAGGGCTTGTTGCCCTGAAGACGGTCCAGCACCGGCACGAGGATGTAGTCGCGCAGCGCGCGGAACAGCACCTCGATGCGCCAGATCGAGTGGTAGCCGGCGGCCCGATAGGCGCGATAGGCCTTCACGGCGCCATCGTGCAGTTCGGCCTCGGTGTCCGCGACGATCAGTCCCTGATCCAGGATGAGTGCGGCGAGCGTGCGCACGGTGAAGGCACCGCGGCTGAATCCGAACAGGTAGATCTGCGAGCCGTTCTGGTGGTCGTAGTTGCGGCAGATGAACTTGTAGGTGTCGAGGATATTGCGCTTGAGCCCGTAGCCGAAGGCGCCGCCGAGCAGCGCAAGCGGGACAAAGGACGAGGTGCCGACGCCGTCATCATACTTGGCGGCCTGCATGTTGCCCTGCAAATCGAGCGACTGGAATATCCGCCAGACATTGGTACGCCAGACGCTGGAGGCGGCGTTACCGGTGCCGTCGGACAGGATAATGATCTTCGGACTCGGCATCGAAGGAGGCCCGCTGAAATGAATGAAGCCGATGGCGCAGCGTAGCAGCAGCCGGATTGATTGCTACCTTGGATCGATCAATAATCATTCCGTGCCGTGATAGGTGTGAACTGGCGCACAAAAGTGTCACGAGGTCGCGGCCATTTGAGACGTGACGACTTTCGCAACGTGCCGAAAAGGCCTAGCTTGACCGACGGCGCAATTCATTGATGAGGCATAGCGATGCGCAGCCGCGTCAGAAAATTTGCCCATGTCCTGGAGCGCTTCGGCCTGGCCCTGGCGGGAGCCGCGAGTGGTCTGTTCGTTGCCGTCCATGTCGGCTCGAGCGTGTCGGCACTGACGTCGCAGGCGTTCCTGCTGATCATGATGCTGGGCGGCGCGATCGGCTTCTATCTCGCATCGACACGCCGCCAAAGCTCTTCCACCCGAAGGACACCGCTTCGACGCGCAAGATCGACGCCGCGGAGCTGCTCAGCGCGATCGGCACCTTCCTCGCGACCATGGTGGCGTTCTTTTCGGTCGGTGTCGTGGTGCTGCGCAGCGAGCCGGATATCGCCTGGACCGCGGCGATCATGGCCGGCTGGGTGCTCGGCGTAGCCATGCAGATCGTCGCCGGCACGATCGCCCGCACCCGGGTCTAAGACGGCGGAGCAGTGCCGGACCTACTGTGCCTGGCTCATTTATTCGCGATCTTGGCGGGGTCCTTGACCGCCTTGAAGGTCTCGTGCTCGACGCTGTAGAGCTCGCCGCCGACCTTCTCGACCCGGCGAATGTAGATGTCGTGGACCACGTCCCGCGTCACAGGGTCGATCGACATCGGGCCGCGCGGGCTTTCCCAGGCCATGCCCTTCATGGCTTCGATCAGCGCGTCGCCATTGGTCTTGCCGCCGGTCGCCTTCAGCGCCTGGTAGATCAGATGCATGCCGTCATAGGCGCTGACGCTGATGAAGTTTGGGCGGACATTGGCGTTGGCCTTGCGAAACGACGCGACATAGTCGCGGTTCAGATCGGAGGGATGCGCCGCGGAGTAGAACCCCGCCGTGATCGTGCCGATCATGGCGTCGCTCATCCCCGGCAGGTCCTCGTCGTCGGCGATGTCGCCGGGGCCGATCAGCTTGATCCCGCTCTTGTCGAGCCCGCGCTCGACAAACTGCTTGGCCAGGATGCCGGCCTGGCTGGTCGGGACGAAAATGAACAGGGTGTCGGGATTGCCGTCCCGCGCTCGCTGCAGGAACGGCGCGAAGTCGGGGTTGGCCAGCGGCACTTTCATCGCTTCGACGATCGCTCCGCCCGCCGCGGCGAAGCTCGCCGAAAATACCCCGGCGGCTTCACGCCCGGGTGCCCAGTCGGACGCGATGATGGTGGCGCGCTTCGATCCGTTTCTGGCCGCCCAATCCGCCAGCACGCTGGCCTGCTGCGCATGCGTCCAGCTGGTGCGCACGAAGTAGGGCGACTTTTCGGTCACGATCGATGTGCCCGATACCATGACGACGGTTGCCGTCTTGCTCTCGGTGACCAGCGGGGCGAGCGCCAGCACGCTCGGCGTCAGCCCGCCGCCGAGGATCTCGGCTTTGTCGTTGACGATCAGCTCCTGCGCGATGCGCTTGGCATTGTCGGGCACGCTGGCATCGTCCCGGGCGATCAATTCGATCTTGCGACCGGCGACCATGTCGCCGTGCTGCGCCATGTAGAGCCGCGCCCCGGCAACCGCCTGTTTGCCGACCGGCCCCAGCACGCCTGTTAACGGCATCACCAGCCCGATTTTCACGACGTCCTGTGCCCGGGTCGGTCCCGGCTGCACCGCTGCAAGCGCCAGAACGACCCCGGCCAACACGGCAAAGCGCGTCCTCGACATGGCCAACCTCCCGCGTGCCCGGAGATGACGCCGAGCCGGCTTTCGACTATCGGCTCCGCCGCGCGGAAGTCCTGATCAAGAAGTGACAGAACGACGAATTTCCTGCTAAATTTCCCGGATTGGTGCCGTCTGTGGGCATGGAGTGACCTCTATGGACCCGGCGACTGATTCCGTTTTGATATTTGATTCATTTGTGTTCGATCTCGCCCGCGGCGTCGTTCGCGTGGATGGCGTCGAGCTAGATCTCAGGCCGAAATCATTTGCGGTCCTCCGCCATCTCGTCAGCAACGCGGGGCGGCTGGTGTCCAAGCAGGATCTGCACGAGGCGGTCTGGGGTAACGTCGCGGTCTCCGACGATTCGCTCGTCCAATGCATCCGCGAACTGCGCCTGAAGTTGCGGGACGACGAACACCGCATCATCAAGACGGTATCACGCCGGGGATACCGGCTCGATGCCGAGCCCGTTCCGCCGTCGGACGACCATGAACTGCGCAGCGTCCCGCGTCCGGCGTCAACTTCCCGGGGCGTTGCAGCACGTCTGGCGGCGCTTCCCCGATGGTTGCTGGTCTCGGGCCTGTCCGTGATCGCCTTCGCGGCTTTGGCAACCGCTCCGCTGATTGCCGATCGCATGCGGCATCCTCTGGCGGAGTTGGTGAACTGGCTTGCGCCCAGCGATCACGGCATCGTGCCAGATCAGGATGTCGAGCGGATCGCCGCATTGGCCGTCGAGAAGCAACTGCCGCTTCCCGCCTTTCGCATTCGCGCGCCGGCAGGCGACGTACCGGACAATGTCCGGCGCTTTCTCGGCGTGTGGGCGAGTG
Source organism: Bradyrhizobium viridifuturi (assembly GCF_001238275.1). Lineage (GTDB taxonomy): Bacteria > Pseudomonadota > Alphaproteobacteria > Rhizobiales > Xanthobacteraceae > Bradyrhizobium > Bradyrhizobium viridifuturi. The sequence goes on along the minus strand of NZ_LGTB01000042.1, from coordinate 1,161 downwards.
ACGAGGGATGGATCAACTCGCACCGCCAGTTCATGATGATTGTCACCAGTGTCGACCGGGACGGTGTTGCGACCGGCTATCTCGTGAACGGACCGGCGATGCCGCACAGCCGCACACCCGGACCGGGCTTCTCCGGCGGTTTTACCGGGCAAGTCTCGGATGGCATCCTGCGATATGACGGCAATGCGGGAGCGCATTCCGCTTCCATCACCGGGGACGGACGGATCGAGTTCAAGCTCGTCTTTCGTGAGGGAGGGACCAGTGTCGTGTTCCTCGAACCGCTCTGGACTCTCGCCCGACCAGGCCGCGTCGCACACAATCAGACTTGATCCCTGTTCGCGATGCTGGTCGCCACGCAGATCGTTGGCCGCTGCTACGCCCCGCGCGTGATGCCCAATCCGGCGAGATGCGTGTCGACGAACTGCGCGAGCCGTTCGCGCAGTTGCTCCGGCGGCACCGCGACCATGCGTTCCTCGAGGCCCAGTGAGATGATGCCGTGGACCGCGGAGAACATCATCCGCGACAGCAGCGCGACGTCGTCGGGATCGCGATCGGGCAACAGCCGCACCAGCGGCGCATGCATCAGCGCGAACGCGTCCATCACCATCGCGAGGATATCTTCCGGAAACGGCCGGTCGTCCTCCATCCGGTGCTCGAACAGCGAGCGCAGCAGATTGGCGTGCTCGGTGGCGAAGCCGAGATAGGCGTCCGCGAGCCCGTGCAGCTGGCGCAGGGGATCCTCGACCGGGACGGCCTTGAGCCGGGCGGTCAGGGCCTGAACGGTCTCCCGGTTCACGGTCAGGATCAGGCCGTCGAAGTCGCCGAACTCGTTATAGACGCTGCCGATGGAGCAGCCGGCGGCCTCGGCGACATCACGAACCTTCAATGATCTCAAGCCTTTAGCTGCGATGTAGCGGCGCGCGATCTCGATCAGCAGAGCTCGCCGCTGAAGCTTTTTCCGGTCCCGTCGCGATTTTTCTTGAACAATGTTCATTTTCAGGCTACTAATTTGAGCGTTGCTCAAGTTGGCAGGAGGCCACTCACATGCGGACCCTAGCACTTCAATTGACCACCACCTTCGTCGATGACGCGATCGAGCTCGTGACGGGCTTTGGCCGTGCCATCTTCTCACTGGCGACCGCGCCGATCGAGCGGATCGCC
>NZ_LGTB01000041.1 GCF_001238275.1 Bradyrhizobium viridifuturi | reverse complement strand
AAAGAGTTGCGCGCGCGGAGGCTCCCCCTCACCCGGAATACATCTGACGATGCAATCCGACCTCTCCCCGCACGCGGGGCGAGGTGAAGTGGAGTCCACGGCTGGATCGCAAGCAACGTCATCTTCCTAGAACTTGTAAACCGCGCGGGCGTTGCTGTTGAAGATCTTGCGCCGCTCGGCGTCGGTCAGCGGCGTCTTGAAGGCGTAGCGCGCGTCGTCATAGTCCCAATGCGGATAGTCCGACGAGAACAGCAGACGGTCGATGCCGACCCATTCGATCAGCTGACGCAGGTGCTTCGCCTCATCGGGCTCGTCGATCGGCTGGGTGGTGAACCAGAAATTCTGCTTCACATACTCGCTCGGCCTGCGCTTCAGATGCGGTACCTCGCTGCGGAAGCGCTCGAAGTGCTGGTCCATCCGCCACATCGTCGCCGGGATCCAGCCGAAGCCGCCCTCGATGAACACGATCTTCAATTTCGGGAAGCGCTCGGGCACGCCTTCCAGCACGAGGCTCGTGAGGTTCGAGGCCACGGTGTGCGCGTTCGACTGATGCTCCTCGCAATAATAGGACGGCCAGCCGCCGCCGGTCGGCGCGTGCCCGCCATAGCCACCGACATGGATCCCGAGCGGCAGATCGAGCTCTTGCGCGCGCTCATAGATCGGCCAGTAGCGGCGACGGCCGAGCGGCTCGTTAGCGCGCGGTGAGACGTTGATCTGGATGTATTCGCCTGATTTGGCGCAGCGCTCGATCTCGGCAAGGCCGAGGTCTGAGCCGTCCTGCCCGACCAGGATCGAGGCCTTCAGCCTGGGATCGCGATGCGCCCAGAACGCGAGCTGCCAGTCGTTGATCGCGCGCTGGATCGCGGCGCCGAACTCCAGATTCTGCTGCGAGAAGATGAACAGGTCGAGCACCTGCAGGATGCCGAACTCGACATCGAAGGGATCGAGATGCTGCTTGCGCATGAAATCGAGGTCGGAGCCCGGCACGCCGCCGGTCGGCGGCCAGGCATCGCGCCGCGCGATCAAGGGCGAGGAGCGCGGATACGGCGTGGTGCCGATATAGGGCGTGCGCAGATGGCTGCCGTATTCCTTCAGATGCTGCTGCCAGCGCTTCGGCAGGAATTCGTTGAGGTCGCTATGCGCGTGGATGCTGGGATGGATGTCGCAATCGATGATCTTCAGCCGCGTCGCGGCGGTCTTCTCCTGGTCGAGCATCGGGCGGTCGATGACATCACTCATGCGATCCTCCTTGTTATTTGGCGCATGATCTCTTCGGAAAACCGGTTCCCACTTTTCCGGATCATGCGCTACGAATTCAGCTTGAGACGCGGAAAGGTTTCCAGCGGGTTGTCTTCGCACATCTGTTTGACAAGGCCTGCGGGCAGATGCGGCGGGACCGGATCGTCGCCGTCGAACTGCCAGTGCGGATAGTCGGACGCGAACAGGAACATCTTGTCGGAGCCGATCTGGTCGATGATGTCGGCAACGCTTGTTGCATCCATCGGCGCGTCGAACGGCTGCATGGTGACGCGGAAATGCTCGCGGATGATCGCCGCCGGCTCGCGCTCCACCCAGGGCACCTCGACGCGCACACCGCGCCAGGTCTTGTTGGCGCGCCACATGAACGCCGGCAGCCAGCTGACGCCCGACTCCATCAGCACCACGGTCAGTCCTGGATACTTCCCGAACACGCCCTCATAGATCAGGCTCAAGGTCTGCGCCTGGAACGCCTGCGCCTCGGCGAGATAATATTCGTAGCGGTAGGACGGCCAGCCGATCGAGCTCGGCGCACCGCGATAGGCACTGCCGGCGTGGATCGCGATCGGCAGCTTGTATTTCTCGGCGGCCTGATAGATCGGCCAGTAATGCCTCCGGCCGAGCAGCGTCTCGTTCTGCGAGGGCACCAGCACCGAGACGAAGCGGTTATCGCCTGCGCGGCGCTCGATCTCCTCGACGGCGAGATCCGGCGCCTGGATCGGCACCACGATCGAGGCGCGCAGCCGCTTGTCCTTGGCGAGCCACTCGGCGGCGATCCAGTCGTTGATCGCGCGGCAGAAGTCGGCGGCCATGTAGGAATCGAACACCGCCTGCGCGCCATAGACGACGTTGCAGATGGCGTGGCTGGCGCCGAGCTGGTCGAACGCGCCGCGCTGCACCATGGCAAGGTCGCTGCCGGGCTTGCTGCCGTCGGCCGGCCGCCAGTCGGCACGTCCGGACAGCGGCATCGACGGGGGATAGGAATTGAGGTCGAGCCCGTCGATGGCGCGGCTGACCACCTGTTCCTTCCAGTGATCGCTCAGATAGGACAGCAGCGTGGTGCGCGTTCCTCCCACCGCGGGATGGATGTCGCAGTCGATGCGCGTGGCCGCCATGGCGTTCCTCGAAACTGTCTTGGTCTTCGTTGTTGGCGGCATCGCTGCCGCAGATCGGACTGTGACGCCGATGGCGCGATCGTGCAAGCCGGTCCACGCGGGTCCGCCCTGCCCCATGCGCGCACCGCCCCTCACGCGAAGTTGCGGAGGCGCATGTGAACGGCGTCACCCATCCGGGCGGCGGGATATGCTAGCGATTCCGCGCCGCGGAAAGCGCAGCGACAGGAGATGGGAATGAGACTGGGCCGACTGACGATCCTTGCATGCTCGCTGTCGCTGGCTTCGCACGCCGCGTGGGCTGCGCCCGCGACCACGTCCGGCTCGGTCGCGCTAGCACTCGCCGGCGTGGTGGCGCCCTATTCGCCGCTGCCGGCCAGGAAGAAGAAGGCGGTCGCCGCGTTCTTCAACGGCGACAGCAATGTCCACGTCACCAGGAAGATCACCGTCACCGCGGACAAGGTTGTCTGCCGCGCCAGCAATGTCGACATCACCTCGCGCTCCTGCGCGCTGACCTTCGGCGGCCGGACCCACACCGTGAAAGGCAGCACAGCCAACGCGATCTACGCCACCATTGCGCTCGCCGGCGTACCCGGCGACGGCGCCGCCGGCACGATCTACGAGGCGCTGTCGAAACTGTCCTGCACGCTCGATCCCAAGGTGATCAAGGACAAGGCCGGCGGCGGCGCCGACTGCAGCTTCGAGCCGGGCAACTAGCCTGCACGCTCGGGCTCCTGCACGACGACGCCTAGCCTAGCGGCCATGCGGCGCGCGGTTGCTTCGCGCTGCGCCGTGATCGCGCGCGTCGCCTCTCGCGTCCGTTGCAGGATCTCGGGCGGCGCGGTCTCCGGCGTGCCGCTGTTGAATGGCGGCTCCGGCGCGTAGGCCATGTAGAGCTGGATCGCCCGCGCAGCGTCGTCGCCGCGCAATTCGGCCGCCAATCGCAACGCACCGTCGATGCCGGCCGTGACCCCGGCGGCAAACACAAAGCTGCCGTCGACCACCACGCGCTCGTTCACAGGCGTGGCGCCGAAATACGGCAGCAGATGCAGCGACGCCCAATGGGTGGTCGCGGTGCGTCCCTTCAACAGGCCGGCCGCGCCGCACAGCAACGCGCCGGTGCAGACCGAGAAGATGCGGCAGGCCCCCGCCGCCTGCTGGCGGATCCAGCCGAGCACCTCCGCGTCCTCCATCAGGGCTTCCTGGCCGAAGCCGCCCGGCACATGCAGCACATCGAGCGGTGGCGCCTCGGCCAGCGTGGCATCCGGCGTCAGCCGCAACCCCTTGAGGTCGCGCACCGGCTCCATGGTCCTGGCGTAGATGCGGTAGGTCGAATTCGGAATCCGCGACAGCACTTCGAAAGGACCGGTCAAGTCGATTTGATCGACGCCTTCGAACAGCAGCGATCCGATCCGCAAGTGGACTTCATGAGCAATCATTGGGCTCTCCTTGCACTATGGACAAAGCAAAACTAGCGCGGCAGGTTTCGGCGATGACGCCAAAGCCCCCACATTCTCCGCCAAACAACCGGCGCGTGATCGAAGTGCTGGCCTATCCGGCAGTGCAGCTGCTTGACGTCACCGGACCGTTGCAGGTGTTCGCGTCCGCCAACGCGCTGACGGCCAAGGCAGGCAACGCCGAGCCCTATGACGTCCGCGTCGTTGCCAAGGACGGCCCGACGGTCGAGGCATCTGCCGGCGTTGGCTTGGCGGTGCATCCGCTGCCCGCCATCGGTACCGCGGTCGACACGCTGGTGATTCCAGGCGGCGACGGCGTCAACGCCGCTGCATCCGATCGCATCCTGGTGGATTGGGTGCGCAAGCGCAGCGGAGACGCCCGCCGCACCGCATCGGTGTGCACCGGCGCGTTCCTGCTCGCCGCGTCAGGCGCGCTCGACGGCCGTCGCGCCGTGACGCATTGGGGATTCTGGGAAGAGCTCGCCGCGCGCTTTCCCGAGGTCCGCGTCGAGTCCGATCCGATCTTCGTGCGCGACGGCACGTTCTGGACATCGGCGGGCGTCACGTCGGGCATCGATCTCGCATTGGCACTGGTGGAGGACGATCTCGGCCGCGCGACAGCGCTTGCCGTCGCCCGCTATCTCGTGGTCTTTCTCAAGCGTCCGGGCGGGCAGGCACAATTCAGCGAGGTCCTGTCCCTGCAAACCGCCGACGACAGGTTCAGCGCGCTGCATGACTGGATCGGCAACCATCTGGCCGACGACCTATCGCTGCCCACGCTGGCGAAACAGGCCGGCATGAGCGAGCGCAGCTTCAGCCGGCACTACGCCGAGGCGACCGGGCTGACGCCGGCCCGCGCGATCGAGCGGCTGCGGGTCGAGGGCGCAAGGCATCTGCTGTCAGAGACGCGGCTACCGATCAAGCGCATCGCCCAGCGCTGCGGCTTCGGCTCCGAGGAGACCATGCGCCGCAGCTTCCTGCGATTGCTGACGACCACTCCGCAGGACTACCGCGCGAGGTTTGCGGGCTAGAGGGCGCCGGCCTTGCGGCCGGCGCGCAGGAATAGACCTTAGCCATTCCAGGCATGCGCCTGCAGGCCTGCCTCCAGCGGCGGATTGGTCACGCTGCCGGTGTAGTTGGTGATGGTCGACGCTGCCACGATGGTGATCACCTCGAGCAGCAATTGCTTGCTGAACCCGGCCGCCAGGAATTTCTCCTTGTCCTGCTCATCGAGCCGCCCGCGCTTCTCGATCAGCGTCCGCGCCAAGGTCGAGAGCGCGCCGAGCTGCTTGTTGGCGGGCGAACGCCCGGCCCGCATCGCCTCGACGTCGGCCTGATCAAGGCCGGCCTGCAGACCGAGCGCGGAATGCAGCGCGACCGCCCAGCTGCAGCCATTGGTCACCGCGTCGGTGAGCAGCACGGTCTGGATCTGCGGCTCGGAGAAGCTGCCGCCGTGAACCTTGTCGAAGATGTGGAGAAAGCTCTGGATCAGCACCGGCGACGTCGCCATCGCGGCCGCAAGGTTGGGGATCATGCCGAACCGCGCCTCGACCTCGCACAAGGTCGGCTTCGAGGCTTCGGGGGCGGTATCGAACGTATGGACAGGAAAACGTGTCATGGGAACGGCCTCTGTGTTGATTGAACCCTGATGGTTTCGGGCGCTGAGCTGTTGCGCTCGACATGCGAGCAACCCGGTTCGATGCAGGCTATCTAGACGCACGCCGACGCCAGCGTTCGCCAAACTCCCCACATTCCGCGCCATCCGCACGGGTGCGCACAAATGCGCACAAATCGGCACAGCGCCATCGGCCGAGTGCCTAAGCTTGCGGGGATTGACCGTTGCGACAGGTCGCCCTGTCGCCGACGTTCTGCTCGCTCAATCTCTTCGATTCCGAATGGCGACATGAACCCGACAACAGAATCCGCCCCTTCGCGCGTGCAGCCCGTAACCTGGCCAACCTGGTTCGCCTGGGTGTTCGTCTCCGCGTCGATCCCCGTCTTCACCGTGTTGTCGGCAACGACCATGGGCAAGGAGGTCTTGCGGAGCGCCGAGCACCGGACGCTGATCCTGAATGGCCTTCTGGCCGCCGCCGTGTTTGCCACGTTGGCCCCACCGCTGGTGCAGGGAATCGTGCTCAAGCGCGTGCTGCCGAGGCTGAGTATCACGGTCTGGTTTCTGGGCACGCTGCTGTCATACGCGTTGTGGCTCGGAACGGCCTTGCACGCCTCTATTCGAGGGCCGCTTGCGATCGGCTTCGAGGCCGAGTTCCGGCTGCAGAGAGCTGCGGTGATCGAGCGCATACACCACACTCTGACCGTGTCGCGCATTCTCGACCTGCCATGGGGATCGTTCCTGGTCTCGACGATCGTGATCAGCGTGCTGACTTCACTGATTCCGGCCTGCTTGCTCGGCGTCGCATCCGGACGGCGCAGGACGACGTTGACGTTTCTCGGCGCATCGGTTGTCGCCACCGCCGTCTCCGCGACCGTCGCGCAAATCTATCACATGACCAACGACCCGCCGTCCCTGGAGCAGTGGGCCCTCAATGGCCAGCCGTGGTCCCGTCGCCTTCAGGTGCTGGCCGGCCGCTTCGGCGCCGGCGCGATCTGGGGCGCCATCACCGCGATTTTCGTCGTGCTGATGACGCGAGATCCGGCGGATGCGGCCGCGCCGCGAGACCATGTCCTCGCGCTCCATCGCACCGGCGGCATCGCGGCGGCATTGATCGCCCCCGTGCCTCTTGCGATGCTGGCGCCGTTGGCATGCTACTTCGTGAGGCCGTGAGCCCTCGCCGCCAGCGCCGACAAACCGCACCAGACTTTACGCTCCCGCGCGGTCCTTGACCCGCCGCGTCACGATGGCGAGCAGGCGGCCGAGCGTGCCGCCGGCGGGGCCCTTCTTGCGCGCCAACGCCAACGGTGCGACCAGGCCTGTGGCGCGGTCGAGGCGGAGATAGGAGACGCCTGCGGTCTCCAGCCGCGCCATCGATTCCGGCACGATCGAAATGCCGAGCCCGGCGGCGACGAGGCTGAGCGTCGACACCATCCGCGTCGCCTCCTGCGCGACCTTCGGGCTGAAGCCCGCCGCGCGGCAGGCGGCGATGATGCTGTCATAGAGGCCCGGCCCGGTCGGGCGGCGGTAGAGGATCAGCGGCTCGTCGGCGAGCGAAGCCAGCGAAATCCGCCGCCGCGTGTCCTTGCGGGCACGCGGATGATGATCGGGCAACGCGACCAGCATCTCCTCGTCGAGTAGATGCGTGATCGTGAGATTCTCCAGCCGCTCGCTCGGCGAACGCACGAACGCCGCATCGAGCCGGTCCGCCTCGACGGCTTCGATCAATTCGCCGGTCGAGGCCTCTTCCAGCGACAATTTGATCGCCGGCGCGCGCTCGCGCATTTCGCGCATCACACCGGTGACGAAGGGATGGAAGGCGGCCGACGAGGTGAAGCCGATCGCAAGCTGGCCTTCCTGGCCGCGGCTGGCGCGGCGCGCGGCTTCCACGGCGAGTTCGGTGTCGCGGAGGATCACGCGCGCCTTCTCCACGAAGGCGCGGCCGGCGGCCGTCAGTTCAACCCCGCGCGCTGCCGGCGAAACAGCGGCGCGCCGATCGCGGCCTCCAGCGCGCGGATCTGCTGGCTCAGCGGCGGTTGCTGGATGCCGAGGCGGGCGGCAGCGCGGGTGATATGGCCTTCCTCGGCGACCGCGACGGCATAGCGGAGATGGCGCAGCTCGATCATCGGAGCGATCCATATGCAATGGATATGATAATTCAATGATCCATATATTTGATATTTGGAGCATCGCAAACTAGGTTCGGGTCGAACACGACAAGAAACGGAGCCGACGCGCCGATGGATGCAGCCCCCGCCACCCTCACCACCAAGCACGAGGCGCCCGACATCGGCGAGTTGTTCACGGGCTTCTTCATCCTCGGACTGACCGGCTTCGGCGGCGTGCTGCCCTTGGCGCGCCACATGATGGTGGAAAAGCGCGGCTGGCTCACCGGCGCGGAGTTCACCGACCTGCTCGGGCTGTGCCAGTTCCTGCCCGGCGGCAACATCATCAACATGTCGGTCGCGGTCGGGCTGAAGTTTCGCGGCATTCCCGGCGCGCTGGCTTCGATCCTCGGCCTGATCGCGGTGCCGACCGCGGTCGTGATCTGCCTCGGTGTGATCTATGGCCGCTTCGCCGACGATCCGGTGGTGCGTCATCTGTTCGGCGGCCTCGCCGCCGCTGCGGCCGGGCTACTGATCTCCACCGCGATCAAGATCGCCTGGCCGTTGCGGCGCGATGTCACCGGCCTGTTCATCGTCGCGCTCGGCGTGCTGGCGATCGCGATATTCCGGCTGCCGCTGCTGCCGACGTTATTGACGCTCGCACCGCTCAGCATTGTCCTGCGCGCGAGGCAGGCGTCATGACCGCAACCCTCGTCACGCTCGCGCTGATATTCGCCGAGCTCTCGCTGCTGGCCTTCGGCGGCGGCAACACCATCCTGCCCGAGATGCAGCGCCAGGTGGTCGACATCCATCACTGGATGACCGCGCAGGAATTCAGCGCGCTGTTCGCGCTGGCGCAGGCCGCGCCAGGGCCGAACATGATGGTGGTGCCGCTGGTCGGCTGGCATGTTGCTGGCTTCTCCGGCGTGCTGGTGACCTCGCTCGCCAAGTTCGGACCATCGTCGCTGGTCACCGGCTTCGCGCTGCGGCTCTGGGAGCGCTTCAAGGACCGGCCCTGGCGGCGCACGGTGCAGGCCGGGCTGGTGCCGGTCACCGCCGGCCTCGTCACCGCCAGTGCCGTCGTCATCACTCACGCCTCGACCTCGAGCTGGGGCACGATCCTGATCGCGGCCGGCGTCGCGATCGCCACCACGACGACGCGCATCCATCCGCTGCTTGCGCTCGCCGCAGGCGCCGTGCTCGGCCTCACCGGCATCGGCCAGCCCTGACGCCCGTTCAGCGGCAGCGCGCGCGTGCGCGCTTTCGCCGCAATGGATGCGACGGCACGAGCGGCTATGTTGATGCTGCCATGATCGACACGCTGAGCATCGACACCCGCATTGCGCGCCTTGGATTGCGCGCCGGACGTCTGCACGCAGGCAATTAGCCGGCCGGCGATCGCGCGCCGTCCGGATTCCCTAGACGTCTTCAACATCATTTCAGTCCGTCGTGCCGCGCGCCGCATTCGCGCGCCGGCGCTGTTGCGCCTTCGATCAACCGCAAGGTCAAACCGACATGCCCCAGAGCATTCCAAACAGCTTTACCGCCGCGGCATTGCCGCCGATCGTCATCGCCGCGAGCGAGGCGCACCGCCTCAGCGCGCTGGCCGATTCCAGCATGGCAGTGTTCCCGCGCGTGGCCCAGTTCCTCGCGCGCGAGACCGACCGCGCCCGGCTCGTCGCCGACGATGCCGACCTGCACGACGTGGTCCGCATGGGCTCGCGCGTGCGATATCGCGACGACGAGACCGGCGACGTCAGGGAAGTCGTGCTGGTGTATCCGCACGAAGCCGACATCGCGCTCCGCCGCATCTCGGTGCTGACGCCGGTCGGCGCCGCATTGATCGGGTTGTCGGTCGGCCAAACGATCGATTTCCAGACCCCTAGCCACCAGACGCGGTCAGTGACGATCTTGGCCGTGACGCATCAGGCTGACGGCGCAAACCTTCCACCTTCCGCGCGAGGCAGCCACCGGCGGACGGGCTCCCTCCCCCTTGCGGGAGAGGGAGCCTGACTGATGTGCTCACCTCACAAGGATGACGAGTGTGCTCACCACGAGTGCAGGTCGCTGCATGCGAGCGCCAAGGAAGTGCTCGGTGACCGCAACTCACGCCGCGAGGTGGCACTGCCCCATTTCGAGCCCGTGCCGGCGTCCGCGCGCGATGCCTTCGGCAATCGCTTTCACGACAAGCTCGGCGTCGGCGGGCGAGAGATGGTCGAGCGGCTGCCACGCACGCAGGATGTCGCGCGCGCGGTCGAGGTCGCCGTAGATTGCAAGGAGAGGAAGCGATTTGTTCGGCATGTCGTGGCTCCCAACCGCAACTACGCGAGCCTAGCCCAATTGGATGGGCCCAGCCATGCGTTCGCGAGCCGGGATTAGATGCTTTGCCGATCGCCGATGCATGGCGAGGGCGCTTGCCGCCCCCGCCATCGACGTGCGTCACTCCGCGCCGGAGCCGCCCTGCACGATCTTCTCGTTCAGTTTCTGATCGACGGTCTCGACCGTGCGGTCGATCTCGGCGCTGGGCGTGCCGAGCTGATGCGAGATCAGCTTCACCAGGAGGTCGACGCGCTCGATAAACGGCGCGCCGGCGGCGACCGCGCGGGCCGCCGATGACGGCTTGAGCAGGCTTTCCGCCGCCTTGGCGTATTTCGCGAACGGCACCTGGTCCGCCGGGTCGGCGCCGAGCTTGCGCGCGATGCCGTCGACATGGTCATAGATCGCCTGCGAGCGGCTGAGGTCGCCGTGCACGGCGTCGCGGATCGATTGCGGCTCAGTCGGCGTGATGCAGCGATAATTGCCGGTCAGCAGCATCGACCATTTGGCGAGCGGCACGAACAGCGAGTCGAACACTTTCAGCTTCACCGGCACGTCCTGGCCATCGAGCGTCACCGCGTCGATGTCGGCCTCGAGCTCGCGCAGCACCTTGTTGTGCTTGTCGTCGGCGAACACGGAGGCCTTGAAGTTGGTCGGCAGGCCGACATGCAGCACGTTGGCCTTCTCCTCCGGCGGACGGAACGCCTGCGGATCCGGCGAGCACAGCGTGACGAGGCCCGGCTCGAAGCGCTCCCAGACCTGCGCGTTGGTGTAGGCCTCCTCGAGGTCCATGCCGGCGAGCGCGGGGATCCGTTTCAGATAGGGCAGCGGCGGCATGTTCATGATCGACAGGCACGGCAGCTTCGCGGCCGCGATCTTGATCATCAGCACGCGCACCGTGTGGTTGGTGTATTGCGGCTCCTGCATCGCAAGGCCGACCATGTCGTAACGCGAGACATCGACGTCGGCCGGCGTCACGGCGTCGAGCTTGCCCGGCAGGTCGCGCGAGAAGATCGAGCGGTGCTCCTTCTCGTCGCGCAGCTTGATCCGCACCTCGGTGCCTTCGCGGTTGATCAGGTCGGCGGTGTTCTTGCGGCACACCAGGGACACGTTGTGCCCCGCCATCAGAAGCTTGGTCCCCAGCAGGGAGCCGTAGGAAGCGCCAAGGATCAGAATGTTGCGTGCCATGTTTCCTCTTTCAAAGACCACTCCCGGACTTCTTGCCGGCGGCCCGTGGTATACCAGATACTTGTCTTACGATGTTCCGGCGATCCGGCCAAGCGCCTTGGCCACGATGACGCGGCTTTCCCGGATCAGGCGTCGCTAGGTACTCTATCCGCCTGATTACGCAGCAATTTCTGCCCGGCGCGGCTCACCGGCAGGACGAGATCGTGGTCGAGCCGGACGCCAAGCCGGCCGGACTGACGCGCCAGCCCCCGGATCGCGGCGTGGGCGACCCAGTGCGACCGATGGATCCGCACCCCGGTCTCCGGCCCCAGGGCTGCGACGGCATCGGCCAGATTGATCAGGATCAGGGCCTCGCCGCGATCAGTGCGCACGCGGACATAATGGTCCTCCGCACTCAGGGACAGGACGGCCGCGTTGCGGACCGCAAACGGCAATTTCGACCGAAACGAGCAGCATGTGTCCGGCGGAGACGCCGGCTGTGCCGGGTCGATGGCAAGATCAGTGGCTTCGGCAGGCATCCGCCGGATGGCCCAGATCAGCGGGCCGAGGAACAGGTTGATGGACAACACCTGCAGGGCGAGGTCGCGATAGGTCACAAAGGGAAGCACTCGGGGCGCCAGCAGCCATAACAACTGGTGGACGATCCAACCGCCGATCGGCGCAACCGCCACCGCGACGCCGATGGCGGCCCAGAGCGGCTCGGCACCGGAGAACAGATAGCGTCGCACCAACGCCGTGACAGCGATGACCAGCGCGGTGATCAGCAGCGCCCCCGTAACGAAGTGCAGCAGCCGCGTCAGCAAGCTCATACCGACATAGGTGCCGAACGCGCCCACGATCGCGAGCGCGATGCCGGTCACCACCGGCAGCAGCAGCGCGGCGTGGCGCCGCGGCAGGGCCATTGAATCCTGGCGGAAAAATTCGGTGATGGTCATTGGCGTATAAGAAATGCCGTTCACGAAGTGGACGTGGACCCGAGACCGCCTCCTCCTATAGCAGCCCAACGGTCGATCATTCGAGGACGCACTCATGAAATTTTCGTTGGTTCCGGCGGCTCGCCTGCGGCGGCTCTGGTCCTGTCTTGGCCTGTCCTGTCTTGGCCTGCTGGCCCTCCCGGTGCTGGTGCCGCCCTCCGCGGCCGAGGCCACCGAGGCGGGCTGGCGCCAGATTACGATCCCGGTCTCCCCCTCCAATCCGGCGGCAATTCCTGTCGCACTTTATTACCCCACCCAAACACCGGCCCGCGCCATCCCGATGGGCTCGTTCACAGTCCGGGCGGCGATCGGGGCGCCGCCGGATCCAAAATTCAAGGGCCTGATCATCGTCAGCCACGGAACGGGCGGCTCCGAAATCGGGCACTCCAGCCTGGCGGAGGCACTGGCCCGGCACGGCTACCTGGTCGCGGCCCTGCGGCATCCCGGCGACAATTGGCAGGATCATTCGATCTGGCAGCAGCCGCCGGGGACGTTCTTCACCGAACGGCCGCGCCAGGTATCACGGGTGATCGATGCGCTGCTGGCCGACCCCGAGTGGAAGGACAAGATCGCGACCGATGCGCAAGGTCCGCGGATCGGGGCAGTCGGACACTCCGCCGGCGGCTACACCGTGATCGCACTGGCCGGCGGCCAGGTCGACCTGTCCCGCATCGGCGCGCATTGCGAGACCGATCGCAAGGACGATCCACTGTTCTGCAGCATGGGGGGCAGCTCCAAGTCACCGCCGGCCACGACATTGCTGCCGGACGCAACCGATCCGCGGGTGCGCGCAGTAATCGCGATGGCACCGGCCGGCGTGTTCTTCACCGCCGCATCGCTCGCCGCCATCAAGCTACCGACCGCGGTCTACGCAGCCGAACGCGACCGCTGGCTGGTGCCGCGCTTCCATGCCGAGTGGATCGCACAGAATGTGCCGCACGCCGAGTTTCACATGATCCCCAACGCATGGCACTTCGCATTCATGGATCGCCCCGGCACGCCGATCGAAACCCTGGATGGCGACGCCGCGGCCGATCCGCCCGGCTTCGATCGCGAGGCGCTGCTCGCGCAGTTGCGCAACGAATTGCCCGCCTTCTTCGACAAGGCATTTGCGCAGGAGTAGACTGCGACGCGGCAGACGATGCCGCCATCGCGCTCACGCAACGGGACTTTCGTCGGACCAAATCGGCGATTGAAAGTTCCGTGCCGAGAGGATTATCTCCCGTCCGGATCGGCATCCCGCAATCGGAAGGGGCATCGGAGCTTGCAAGTTGCTGCGCTGACAGATCGAGCTGAAGCGATTCTGGTCGCTGCATCCCGGCTGTTTGCCCGCCACTCCTATGCCAATGTCACGATGGAACAGGTTGCGGCGACAGTACAGGCCGTGCCGGGCGCGCTCTATCATCACTTTCGCGACAAGGAAGACCTGATCTTTCATTGCTATCTGCGCGGCCTCGCCATCTACAGGCGCGAGATGGAGGCAGCGGCGGAGCCCGGCATCGACGGGCTCGAGATCGTCAGGCGCTTCGTGCGCGGCAGGCTGCGGCCCGAAGGCCAGCGCATGATCCTGTTCACCGATATCGACGCGCTCGCCGCGCCCTACGGCAGCGAAGTCCATGCCAAGCGCTGGCAGAACGCCGCGCGGCTGGCGGATATCCTGCAGCGGGGCGTGGCGGACGGCTCAATCGCCTGCGACGAGCCGCTGCTCACGGCGGTGGCGCTGATCTCCATGCTGGACTGGGTGCCGTTCTGGCTGTCCGAACGCGACTACTACACGCGCCAGCAGGCGATCGATGCCATCGACGACATCATCACGCACGGCGTGTACCGGCGCGAGATCGCGGTTCCCGAGATGCCCGAACCGCTCAGCCTTGCGCCGTTCCTGGAGGCTCGCGCGAGCTTGAACAAGCGGGCCGCCAAGTTCGACAGGATGCTGTCGATCGCCTCCGACAGCTTCAACCGCAGGGGCGCGTCGGGCACGTCGCTCGAGAGCATCGCCGCGGATGCGGGCATCACCCGCGCCGGGATCTACTATCACTTCAGTGAAAAGGAAAACCTGCTGCTGGCCTGCCTGCGGCGCGGGCTCGCCGGCGAGATCGCCATTCGCGAGCACCTGCAAGAGCACAGCCTTGGAGCGTTCGAGCACACCGTGCAGAGGATCCGCCTGCTGCTGATGCTGCACGACACGCCCTGCGGCCCGAAGGCGACCTACCACAACATCAACTATCTCAACGACGCTGACCGGAAAGCCTATGTCGGACAGGTCCTGGCCTCGATCCGGCAAAGCCAGAGCAGCTACCAGAGCTGGATCGACGAGGGTCGCATCCGCCGCATCGATACATATTTCGCCGAGCGTATTCTAACCGGAATGGTCCATTGGTATCCGATCTGGTTCAAGACCAGGCGTGACTGGCCTCCGGCGCAGGTCGCAGATCATTTCGCGCGACTATTCCTGTCGGGCCTCAAGCAGCGCCGGCATCCGGCTTGAATCGCCAATTCGTATCCTGCCGCTATAATGCTTGCGGACGCGGGCTCGCCTTAGGGGCCCCGAACGACGTCGGCTCCCGATCGCGAACCGGGAACGCCTCATTCAAAAGTTTACTTGCGGTTCAAATCCTTGCCGGATCCCGCGGCCTCTCGAAGGGTTTATAGCCTATAACATCATAATACCGCCTGCTAAAACTTGACGCAGTATTCAAAGCGAAAGTTGCGAAGGCTCGGCAATTGAGGTTATGAGACGGCTTCGATCGCTGAAGATCAAGAAACATGAGCAAAGGGAGAAAGCAGGATGCGTAGGCTGATCGTTGCTGCCACGGCAGCACTGACGGTGTTGGGAGGCGCGGCGTCCGCGCAGGAATCCATCAAGATCGGCTATATCGATCCGCTCTCCGGCGGCGGCGCCAGCGTTGGCGAAGGCGGTCTGAAGACGTTCCAGTACCTCGCCGACGAGTTGAACGCCAAGGGCGGCATCCTCGGCCACAAGGTCGAGATCGTTCCGCTCGACAACAAGACCAACCCGCAGGAAAGCCTAGTGCAGGCGCAGAAGGCGGTCGACGCCGGCGTCCACTACATCACCCAGGGCAACGGCTCGTCGGTCGGCGCTGCGCTGGAAGATTTCGTCACCAAGCACAATTCGCGCAACCCCGGCAAGGAAGTGCTCTACTTCAACTACGCCGCGGTCGATCCGAGCATGACCAACGAGAAGTGCAGCTACTGGCATTTCCGCTGGGATGCGAACTCGGACATCAAGATGGAAGCGCTGACCAACTACATGAAGGGCCAGCCGACCATCAAGAAGGTCTACCTGATCAACATGGATTACTCGTTCGGCCAGTCGGTGCGCACTGCCGCGCGCAAGATGCTGGGCGAAAAGCGGCCGGATATCCAGGTCGTCGGCGACGAGCTGCACCCGATGCTGAAGGTCACCGACTTCTCGCCCTATATCGCCAAGATCAAGGCGTCGGGTGCCGACACCGTCGTGACCGGCAACTGGGGTCAGGACTTCGCGCTGCTGCTGAAGGCAGCTGCCGATGCCGGCCTCAAGGTCAACTGGTACACCTATTATGCCGGCGGCGCCGGCGGACCGACCGCGATCAAGCAGACTGGCCTCGAGGGCCAGGTGTTCCAGATCAGCGAAGGCGTGCCGAACTCCGGCAACAAGGCGGCGATGGATTTCGAGAAGGACTTCCGCGCCAAGACCGGCATTTCCGTGTGGTATCCGCGCGCGGTCAATGAGATGCGGATGTTCAAGGCAGCAGCGGAAAAGGCCAACTCGATCGACCCGGTGAAGGTCGCGGCCGCGCTCGAAGGCATGAAGTTCGACGTGTTCGACGGCGGCGAGGGCTTCATGCGCAAGGACGACCACCAGTTCTTCCAGCCGATCTACATCTCCTCGTTCGGCTCGCTGGCCGACAAGACCAAGGAGCCGTTCGACGAGGAAAACACCGGTTGGGGCTGGCACATCGTCTCCAAGATCGATACCGCCCAGACGATGCTTCCGACCACCTGCAACATGAAGCGGCCCTGATCGACCGCCTTGGAATGCGCCTCCGCGACCGCCGGGTTGCGGAGGCGTTCGTCATCCGGCCGCATGGTGGCGCCGGAGTTCATTTCACCGACAGGTCTTTGATCACGTGAACCGTTCCAGTCTCATGCGAGTGCGCCGTGGCTGAGCTCATCGTCATCTCGACGCTTAACGGCGTCCTGTTCGGCATGCTGTTGTTTCTGCTGTCCAGCGGACTCACCGTCATCTTCAGTATGATGGGCGTGCTCAACTTCGCGCATGCGAGCTTCTACATGCTGGGCGCGTTCTTCGGCTTTCAGCTCACGCGCTGGATCGGCTTCTGGCCGGCGCTGGTGATCGCGCCGCTATTGGTCGGCGTGGTCGGCATGGGCGTCGAGCGCTACGGCCTGCGCAACACCCACAAGCACGGCCATGTCGCCGAGCTGCTTTTGACCTTCGGTTTGGCTTTCGCGATCGAAGAGATCGTCTCGATGATCTGGGGCAAGAGCCCGGTGGACTATCGGGTCCCGGCGGCGCTCGACTTTCCGGCCTTCACCGTGTTCTCGAC
This sequence comes from Bradyrhizobium viridifuturi, assembly GCF_001238275.1. GTDB lineage: Bacteria > Pseudomonadota > Alphaproteobacteria > Rhizobiales > Xanthobacteraceae > Bradyrhizobium > Bradyrhizobium viridifuturi. Next base: position 83,559 of record NZ_LGTB01000041.1, on the reverse strand, counting down.
CAACTACCCCGCCTACAAGATCTTCATGCTGGTGGTCTCGGTCGTGATCTTCATCGCGCTGCTGGTGACGCTGAAGCGGACCCGGGTCGGCCTCATCGTGCAGGCCGCGCTGACCCATCCGAGCATGGTCGGCCATCTCGGCCACAATGTCGGCCGCGTCTTCATGCTGGTGTTCGGTGTCGGCAGCGGGCTCGCCGGTCTTGCCGGCGTCATCGCCGGTCCCTCGCTGGTGACGCAGTCCGACATGGCGGCGCTGCTCGGGCCGATTCTGTTCGTCGTCATCGTGTTCGGCGGCCTCGGCTCGCTGCCCGGCGCCTTCATCGCCTCGCTGCTGATCGGGCTGATCCAGACCTTTGCGGTGGCGCTGAACGGCTCGCTCGCCAGCGTGTTCGGCCCGCTCGATCCGAGCCTCGGCCCCTCGCCGCTCACCGACATCTGGAACGTCACGATCGCGCAGATCGCGCCGATCCTGCCTTACTTGCTGCTGGTGCTGGTGCTGATTTTCCGCCCGATGGGCCTGCTCGGGACGCGCGAATCATGACGAACGCTCCCACGCCCACCCTCGCCGCGGCCAAGCAGGAGTCCGGCGGCGCCCTCGGCTTCTATGGCGTCTGGGTGCTCGCAGCCGTAGCGCTCGTCGTGCTGCCGCTGATCTTCTCCTCCGGCGGCTCGCTGACCTCGTTCTGCCTGATCGGCATCGCGATCATCTTCGCGCTGTCCTACAATATCCTGCTCGGCCAGACCGGCCTGCTGTCGTTCGGTCACGCCGTGCAATACGGCCTCGGCGGCTTCCTCGCCGTGCACGTCATGAACGCGGTGGCGAACCACAACTGGCCGATCCCGCTGCCGGTGATCCCGCTGATCGGCGGCATCGGCGGCATGGCATTCGCGCTCCTGGTCGGCTGGGTCATGACCAAGCGCGCCGGCACCGTGTTTGCGATGATCTCGCTCGGCATCGGCGAGCTGGTGGCCTCGTCGTCGCTGATCCTGCGCAGCGTGTTCGGCGGCGAATCCGGCATCACCACCGACCGCACTTCGTTGATGCCGATGTTCGGCTGGACCTTCGGGCCGCAGATCCAGGTCTACTACCTGATCGCGTTCTGGGTGCTGATTTCGGCGATCGCGATGTACGCGCTGACCCGCACGCCCTTGGGCCGCATCTGCAACGCGGTGCGCGACAATCCGGAGCGCGTTGAGTTCATCGGTTACGATCCGCATGTGGTGCGCTATCTCGCCTACATGTTCGCCGGCTTCTTCGCCGGCATCGCCGGCGGCCTGACCGCGATCAATTTCGAGATCGCCAACTCCGCCTATCTCGGCGCGACGCAATCGGGCCTCGTGCTGTTCTCCGCCTTCATCGGCGGCACCGCCTATTTCTTCGGCCCGATCCTCGGCGCCATCCTGGTGACCTATCTGCAACTCGGGCTGACCAGCGTCACCTCGGTCTGGCAGCTCTATTTCGGCGTCATCTTCATCGGCATCGTGATGTTCGCGCCGGGCGGCATCGCGGGCATTCTGATGAAGCACCGTCCGCTGATCCGCGCCGGAACGCTCGGCACGGTGATCCCGTCCTACCTGGTCGCGGCGATCCCGACGCTGGCGTTTGCGCTCGGCATCATCCTGACCATCGAGACGGTCGCGCGCTTCTCGGGCGGCGACGTGATCAATCTGCTCGGCATCCCGTTTGTTGCCACGGCGCCAACGACCTGGGCGGCTGCCGCGGTTCTGGTGGTCGGCGGCTTCCTGGTTGCGCGCATCACCTGGCGGCGCGTCGCGGAAGCCTGGGATCGCGCCGCGACGGTGGCCCGTGATCGGGGGTATCTGGCATGACCGCTGCCATTCAAGTCAACGCCGTCGAGAAGAGCTTCGGCAATGTCCAGATCATCCGCGACCTCAATCTGAGCGTCGCCAAGGGCGAGCGTCACGCCATCATCGGGCCGAACGGCGCCGGCAAGTCGACGACGTTCAACCTGATCTCTGGCCACATCAAGCCGACCTCGGGCGAGATCCGCCTCAACGGCGAAGTGACCTCGGGCCTGCGGCCATTCGAGATCAACCGGCGCGGGCTGTCGCGCTCGTTCCAGGTCACCAACGTGTTCGCCCGCATGACGGTATGGGAGAACGTGCGCTGCGCCGTGCTGTGGGCGACCGGACATCGCTACGCGTTCTGGAAGAACGTCGACAGTCTGCCCGAGGTGAAGCAGCGCACCGCGCAGATCCTCGACGACATCCATCTCAGCCATCGCCGCGACGTGCCGGCGGGCCTGCTCACCTATGCCGAGCAGCGCGAGCTCGAGATCGGCATCACGATCGCCGGCGGCGCCAGCGTCATCATGCTGGACGAGCCGACCGCGGGCATGAGCCATGCGGAGACCGAGCGCGCGGTCGCGCTGATCCGCCGCCTCACCGAAGGCCGCACGCTCGTCATCGTCGAGCACGATATGAGCGTGGTGTTCGGCCTCGCCGACCGCATTTCGGTTTTGGTCTACGGCCACATCATCGCCTCCGGCACGCCCGAGGAGATCCGCGGCAATCCGAAGGTCAAGGAAGCCTATCTCGGCGAGGAGGTCGACTGATGCTCGAGGTCAGGAATCTTCACGCCTATTACGGCAAGAGCCACATCCTGCAGGGCGTCGATCTCGACATCGCCGCCGGCGAGGTGGTCAGCCTGCTCGGCCGCAACGGCGTCGGCCGCTCGACCACCGTCAAGGCGATCATGGGCGAAGTGCCGCCGCAGGGCACCATCCGCTTCAAGGGCCAGGACATCGCGGGCCTGCCGAGCCACAAGATCGCCCGCCTCGGGCTCGGCTATGTGCCCGAGCATCGCGACATCTTCCCGAGCCTGACGGTTCGCCAGAACCTGATCCTCGGCATCAAGGATCCGCGCCGCCCCGGCAAGTGGCGGCTGCAGGAGATGCTCGACATGTTCCCGAACCTCGCCCGCCGCGCCGACACGCCGGCCGGCGTGCTGTCGGGCGGCGAGAAGCAGATGCTGACCACCTGCCGCACCCTGCTCGGCGATCCCGAGCTGATGATGATCGACGAGCCGACCGAAGGCCTGGCGCCGCTGATCGTGCAGCAGGTCGGCGAGCTGATCGCGCGGATCGCGAAGGCCGGCGTCGCCATCCTGCTGGTTGAGCAGAAGCTGTCGATCGCGATGAAGATCTCGAACCGGGTCTACATCATGGGCCATGGCCGCGTGGTGTTCGAAGGCACCCCGGAGCAGCTGAAGAACAACGCCGCCATTCGCGAGGAATGGCTCGAGGTGTGAGGCGGGCGACGCGACCCGATCAGGAGCTTTGCTTCGCGGGCGCCGGGCCGATTGACCCACATCAACACGCATTCCCGACCACCGGATATCCGTATCCGGATGCCGAAAGGGTTGTCGGATGCGCCGGAATTTCACACTTCCCGAGCTTGAAGAACGCCTGGGTGGCCTTCTGGAAGGGGCCGTCCACGCGATAATGCGGCATGACTACGAACGGCTATTCGGTGAGAACGATGTGGCTGTGAGACGACTTCGCAATTTTGCGAAGAGCCACGACTGCGTGGCGAGTTTTGTCGACGGGCGGATATTGTTTCGAAAGTTGATCAAACGCGCCGAAATCGCCGCACCGCCCGAATAGACGGTATCCTTCGCAGCCGTGGTCTTCCGAACACGTCATGGAAGAACAACTCGGACTTGACCGCGACGGGTCGGCTCAGGTTTAAATATGGGCGGTGTCACTTTGTTGACGGCCGATCTCTGTGCGGGGAAAGCCGATTTCAAAGAGCAGGAAATTCACCCGATGGTCCGGCGATGAGGACCGAGAGCTCTTGAAGCTGCGGGCCTTCGGAATCCATCCACGATTGCTGGCCGACGCGCTCGGGCGAACCGAAACCGCGATCAAGGCCCGGCTTGCTGTCATCTCCAGGCATCCGCCGCCGGCCGAACCGCCCCAGCACGACATCAGTGTCTCAAGGCCCGCGATCGATTGCTGGATCGCCGATCATGGATTTGCGGTCACCGCCGGCAAGCTGTGCGCGACGACCCGGCGCGAACGCCTGCGCGCGATCGGACGGACGAACGGACGCCATCGACCCGCTCTTCAGGACGCGGCCGGACCGGTGCTATCGGAAAATCCCCAATCGGCTTTTGCTGCGCGCATCAACCAGACGCCGATAGAAGCCGCCCGGGAGTGGCTCACCGAGCGCCAAGTCCACCTGCAACGCGGCAACCAATTTACGCGCACGATGCTTGCTCGAACCGAAGAGCGTTTACGGCTGTCCCGGGCGATCTTGAACTATCCCCTTCCACCCATCGTCAAGCGCGCGGTCTCTCGTCTCGGACCGGATGAGGGCCAGTGAGCGTGCGGAGCTTTGGCTTGGCGCGGGCCGCGGGGCCCGGCCCCTCGATCCGCCCCCGTATTATTACGGGAATTTGCTGCGATAGTAGGGTCCAGCGCCCTACCACGCTGTGTTAGGATTGGAACCCTGCGCTCCGCGCTCATTTCCGCCGGCGGGCCTAATGGGAGAAGACAACGGGGATATCGGAAGCCTTCGGAAACGAGTCCAGCAGGCTCTCCGGGCGTTTTCGACCGATGATCTGCGCCATCTCCTAGCGGAGGTCGAGCGCGTCCTGGGTGGCCATTCCTCTTCGCATTCGACGGATGGTCGTGGGGTTGTTCATTCCGTTCCGGCCGGGCCTCGCCGGTCGGGACTGCGACTTGCTGGAGGCACCTACATGGATGGGTTCATCGCACGTGCGAACATCGATCACTATCTGGACCTGTTGAAGGGACCGGACGTTCCGGCCGGCACCCGATCGACGATCACCAAGCTGCTGCTCGACGAAGAGAACAAGTTGGGTCGCGAACAAGAGCACCTCGAGTTTGCCGAAAGCAGAGCGACAACCTGCCGCGAGAATGCGGACCGGCAACGACGCCTAACCGATGCATTCGTCCCCGGTACCAGCGAACGAATCCAGGCCGAACGGCTGCTAGACCATTTCGAGGCGATCGCGAGCCTGGTCGAAAGCGCATGTTTGCAGATGCGCCACCGCCTGAACGACAACTCGCTTTGAGATCGGGTCGGCTAACGATCCTCCAACCGCGCGATCGCCGTGACGTCGACGAACGTGATCACGACACCGGCGATGAAATTGTCGATGCTTCGGTAGGGCAGAATGCGCACGGCGTAGCGGGTGCCGCCGTCGGGCGCGATCAGCTCGCGCTCGGCACTCGCCAGCGTCCGTAGCACACGCCGTGCGTCATCATAGAGATCCTCGATCGGGATGCGCGCCTTGATGTGGGCGATCGGCCGGCGACGTCGGTCTCGACCAGATGCAGCAACTGGGTGATCGCCGGCGTGAAGTTCATCACCTTCAGATCATTGTCGAGGAACACGGTTGCAATCTGCGTGCTCTCGAGGAAATTTCTCAGGTCGCTGGAAGCCCGGGTGAGATCCTGCACGCGGAGCGCCAGCTCGCCGTTGACGGTGGTCAGCTCTTCGTTGACGGATTGCAACTCCTCCCGCGAAGTCTCCAGTTCTTCGTTGGCGGATTGCAATTCCTCATTGAGGGACTGATACTCTTCGTTGGAGGACTTCAGCTCCTCGTTGGTGCTTTCGAGCTCCTCGATCGTGGCTTGCAGCCGCTCACGAGTGGCGCGTAGTTCGCTTTCCAGCCGCTCGACATGTTCGCTCCTGACCCGAACGTTGGGCTTGCCATCGGTGCGGTCGACGGGTCGGATCGGCCCGTCTTTGAACAGGACGACGAAATTGCGGCGGCCGTTGGGGCCGTCCTGCATCGGCTCGACCGTGATATCGACCGGTATGCGATGTCCGTTGGCGCCGAGTTCGACCTGTTCGGCATGCTCCGCTTCATTGGTTTCGGCTGCACGGCCGAGCGCGGCGCGCAGCTCGAGCCTGAGATCGCGATGGACCAGTTGCAGCAAGTCGAGCGACGCCGTGCCTGCCGTCGGCTCGATATAGCGGCCGGTGCGGCCTGAGAAATGCAGGATGTGGAAATTTTCGTCGGTGATCACATAGGCCGGCGCGTGGCGTTCGGTGATGCGCTGGGCGCGGCGCTCGAGCCCGATATCCGGGCCAGGGGAGCGCAACGGCGGCACGTCGACCGCAGTCCGCCCGGCCGCCGTCGTGATGGGGAATTCCGGCGGCAGCCGTGTCCCGGTCTCCAGCCTCCTGAAAATGCGCGCGCGGCGGTCGACCGGTGCAAACAGATTGAGATGCCGCGTGACGTTCTCGGAGTTGCCGAGGAACAGGAACCGTTCCGGCAGCAGCGCGAAGTGGAACAGCGGGATCACGCGGTTCTGCAGTTCGGTGTTGAGATAGATCAGGAGATTGCGGCAGGAGACCAGATCGATCTTCGAGAACGGCGCGTCCTTGATCAGATTGTGCTGGGAGAAGATGCACATCTCGCGCAGCTCTTTGACGACGCAATAGGTTTCGCCTTCACGCACGAACCAGCGCGCCAACCTTTCCGGCGATATGTCGCCCTCGATACTGGTGCGATAGCGCCCGACCCGCGCAGTGGCCAGCGCACGTCCATCGATGTCGGTCGCGAATATCTGCACCTGAGGTGTCGAGTCGAGATGCGCCATATGTTCGCGCAGCAGAATACCGATGGAATAGGCCTCCTCGCCCGTAGAGCACCCGAGCACCCAGACGCGGACCTGCTGGCCCGCGCTCCTCCCCTCAAAGATCTTCGGGATGATCTGTTTTTCGAGGACATCGAACTCTTTCTTGTCGCGAAAGAATTCCGTCACGCCGATCAGGAGGTCGTTGAACAGGTGCTGCGCCTCGTCCTTGTCGTTTCTCAGGAAATCGACATAGTCAGAGATGTCGCCGATCTGCACCACCTGCATGCGGCGTTGGACGCGGCGCAGGAAGGTCTTCTGCTTGTAGCCGTGGAAGTCGTTGCCGGTCTTGCTGCGAAGGATGTCGGCAATGCGCGCCAGCGAAGTTGCCGCCCCGGCCAGCACCTCGTCGAAGCCCAGCTTCTCCTCGAGGCGGCGCAGATGGCGGGCGTAGACGGCGACGTGCTCGGCGATCTCCTCGGGCGGCAGCACAAAATCGGCGATCGCCGCGGCCGAGCTGTCTTCCTCATGCGGTCCGGATTGGCCATCGGCGCCATCGCCGATGCGTTCGGCGATTGCCAGGCCGCCGTGATGCTTCAGGGTGGCGACCCCCAGCGTGCCGTCAGCGCCGGTGCCCGCAAGCACGATGCCGATGGACAGCTCGGCCCGCTCCTCAGCCAGCGAGATCAGGAAGCTGTCGATGGTCGCCCGCTCGCCGCGCGTCTGCTCGGTGCGCCGGACCAGCAGCCGGTCGCCGTGGACCGTTGTGATCATGTCCGGCGGACAAAGGTAGATCGTGCCTCCCTCGGCGAGCTGGCCGTCATTGATTTCGGACAGCGTGGCTCCCAGCGATCGTTGCACCACGTCGCGCAGGGCCGTGTCGTCACCGTCCCGATGTTGCAACGCAAGCACGATGGCCTGGTCCGGATGCAGACTTAACCTGGAGAAAAAGCGCTCGATACTATCCAGCGCGCCGCCGGAGGCACCAATCCCTATAATCAGCGGTGCCTTGGATTGGCGGTTGTCTCCTCCGCCTTCCGTTTTTTCATCCATAAGTGCTCTGACTCTCATTCTCCTGCGGCGTCTCGCCAGCAATAGTGATACCAGAGTTTGTTCCCGACCCAACGCAAGAAATTGATCCCGCCCCCTTGGGAATCCGGGTTAGGCGGTGGTCGCCATCGAGATCGGGGACGCCAATGGCGTATCAGCCCGGCCGACGGCCGTTGCTTCGCGGCATGCCAGCGCGCTGACTATCCTGCCCGCGATTCGTGGGGCGCCACGTGCCGCTCGAGATAGTCAATCCGCTGTTCAATCAGGCCGCGGTGACGCTCCCATTCGACCAGAGTCCGTTCGAGCGAACCGGCCAGATGCTCGGCCTGCCTGGTGTCGTGGCCGGCTCGTTGCAGCCTTTCCAGCAGGTCTTGCTGTTTGCGAAGACGCCGCCTGCCCTGCTCGATATCGAATTCCGCCTTGGTCAAGAGCCGTCGCTCGGACCGCAACTGATGCGCCCAGTTCGCACAATCGGCGTCGTCCATCGCGGCTCCTTCAGCGTCCGGTGCTCCGGAGCAGCCGATCCTAGCATGACGCGGCGAATCGTGTCGGCATATTCGCGATATTCGCCGGCGCGCGTCGTACATTCGCGCAATCGTCGGCCACCCGCTTCGATTTACGCGTTCGGCGTGCTGCTCGATGATGCGAAGCGCGAACCGAAGCGCCTCGTCCGTGCTGTCCTCCGGTTGCTTGGAGGCTATGTCGGCGGTATGGGCGCCGAGCTGATGGCGGAATCGAACAACGTGTCCCATGTCGGACCCGGAAAGCACGCTCCCGCATGCCGGGCAAGTCAACGGCGCGGGATCGGCAACATCGGCCAGCGCATCGCTGCTGATCCGTTCGCCCGCCGCGATCTTCACTTCAAGCGCGATTTGGGGCGGGATCGGCAGGACCGCGCCCGGCCGCTCCCGAACCAGATTTGGCAACACATCGCCCATCCGGGCGCCGGGCATGCAGAGATCGACCGTGGTCGCCTCCAGCGCCCGGAGCGGCATTTCGCCGGACATGGCGTCCTGCGGGTCCTGAACCAGCGCGATCCCGCCGCACCGCTTGATCGCGCCGAGGCCTGCCGCGCCGTCGGACAACATGCCGCTGAGCACGACACCGATCACGCGGGGGCCGTAGTGCAGTGCGGCCGAGCGAAACAACGGGTCGATTGCCGGCCGGGTCAGGTTCTCGCGCGGTCCGCGGCCAAGCACGAGGTGCCCATCGTCAATCAAGAGATGGTGATCCGGTACGGCCAGATAGACGTGGCCGTTCTCGATCGCCATGCCGCTTTCTGCCCGCCGGACCGGTAGCTGGCCGGCGGCGGTTGCGACTGTGGAGAGGATGCCGACGCCCTGGGCCGGGATGTGCAATACGATGCAGATTGCGGCCGGAAGATCAGCCGGCAACCGTCGGAGGATGTCCTTCAACGCCGGTACCGCCCCTGCCGAGCCGCCGATCACGATGATGTCGCGATTGGGCATGGGAACCTGCCTTTGCAGACGTCATCCGGAACAAAGCGCACTTGCGCACTATGTTCCAGCCTTGCGATCACATCGCACCGGGCGGATTTTGAAAGCCCGTCTCCTCGCCGGCTGCCGAGTTGCGAACGCGCAGCATGCCGATCGCGTTCACCGCCAGCCGCGGCCGGCGCGAGCGATGGCAGAGTTCGCGGACCTCGCGTGTTTGCGCGTGATCCTCTCGGAGAACCGTTCCGCGCTATTCCCGATCGTGTCTTACCCTGGCCGTATCAACGCCACGACATCGCCCGACCGCAACGTCTGCCCCGGCTTCACCGGGACCGACGCGATGCGGCCCGCGGCGGGCGAGAGCACCGAGATCTCCATCTTCATGGACTCGATGATGGCCAGCACGTCGCCGGCCGCGACCTCGGCGCCCTCCTCGACCAGGATCTTCCAGATGTTGCCCGGCACTTCCGAGAACGCGCCGACCTGGCCGTCGGGAATTCCGGTCGCAACTGCGGCAGTCTCGATCGATTCCGCCGGCGCTTCGTCGAGCTTCATCTCGCGCCAGCGCTGGCGTTCGGCATCGAACGCGGCCTGCTGCGTCGCCTTGAACGCAGCGATCGACGGCTGCGTCGCGGCCAACTGCTTCGCATAGTCGGCGTAGGAGAATTCGTCCTGCTCGATCCTGATGTCGTACTGGCCGTGCGGGAACGCGGCGCGGGCGTCGAGCAGTTCGTCGGCATCGACCGGGAAGAAGCGGATCTTGTCGAAGAACCGCAGCAGCCAGGGATGACCCGGCTCGAACACTTTCGTCGTGCGCCAGCTGTTCCAGACCTGGATGGTGCGGCCGAACAGCTGATAGCCGCCCGGCCCTTCCATGCCGTAGATGCACATATAGGCGCCGCCGATCCCGACCGCGTTCTCCGGCGTCCAGGTCCGCGCCGGATTGTATTTCGTGGTCACCAGCCGATGCCTCGGGTCGAGCGGCGTCGCCACCGGCGCACCGAGATAGACGTCGCCGAGACCGAGCACGAAATAGTCGGCATCGAACACGATGCGGCGGACATCGTCCTCGCTACCGAGCCCGTTGATGCGGCGGATGAACTCGACGTTCGACGGACACCACGGCGCATCCGCGCGCACCAGCTCCTGATATTTGCGCATCGCGAGCTCGGCCTGCGGATCGCGCCATGACAGCGGCAGATGCACGGTGCGGCTCGGCACCCGCATCGCGTCGACAGCTGGCAATTCGCGCTCGATCCTGCGCAGCACGTCGAGCAGTTTTCCGCGCGACAGCGCCGTGCCGTCGTAGTGAATCTGGAGCGAGCGGATGCCGGGCGTCAGATCGATCAGGCCACCGAGCTTGGCTTCTTCCAGCGCCTGCGCCAGCACATGCACGCGCAGCCGCAGCGCGATGTCGAGCTCCATCGGGCCATACTCAACCAAGAGATTGTCGTCGCCGGCGCGGCGGTACACCACCGGGATCGGGCCGTCTTCGTTGCGGCCGACGATCGCCGAACCGAGCTCGGGCGCGCGCAGCACCGTGGGCCCGGCCACCGGATCGTCGCGTTTCACCGGAACGAAGCGAACGGTGTCGCCGGGTCGAAGCTGTCCGACCTTCCAGAGCTCGTCGCGCGCGACCACCGCCGGGCAGACGAAGCCGCCGAGGCTCGGCCCGTCGGGCCCGAGAATGATCGGCATGTCGCCGGTGAAATCGATCGAGCCGACCGCATAGGCGTTGTCATGGATATTGGACGGATGCAGCCCGGCCTCGCCGCCATCGGCACGCGCCCAGCGCGGCTTCGGCCCGATCAGCCGCACGCCGGTGCGCGCGCTGTTGAAGTGCACCTCGTAATCAGACGCGAACAGCGTCTCGATGTCCTCCTCGAGGAAAAAATCCGGTGCGCCATGCGGGCCATAGACCACGCCGATCTGCCACGCCGACGTGAGCTGCGGTCGCTCGTCCTCCGTTGCGCGGCGAGGCGCAGCAAGGCCCCGCGTCTCGGCACCGAAATGCAGGACGTCGCCGGCCTTCAGCGCGCCCGTCGCATGGCCGCCGAAGGCACCGAGCGCGAACACCGCACGCGAGCCAAGGATCTCGGGCACGTCGATGCCGCCGCGCACGGCGAGATAGCTGCGCTGCCCCGGCCCCTTGATGCTGCCGATGACCAGTGTCTGGCCGGCACGTACCGCGACCGGCTCGTCGTAGGCAATCTCGGCACCATCGAGCGATGCCTTCATGCGGGCACCAGCGAGCGCGACGATCGCATCGGAGTTGAAGCGCAAGGTTGGTCCGTTGACGGTCAGCTCCAGCGCGGTCGTTGTTTCCGGGTTTCCGACCACGCGGTTGGCAAGGCGAAACGACCGCTCGTCCATCGGACCGCTCGGCGGCACGCCGACATGCCAGAGGTGCAGCCGGCCTGGCAATTCCTGCACCCCGCTCTGCGCGCCGGGCGCGACGACATCGATGGTGCGCGGACGATAGGCGAATGCGCCCAGCACGCTGGTCGCGACCTGCCCGCTGCGGAACGCGTCGGACGTGGCGATCGCACGCAGATAGTCGAGATTGGTCTCGATGCCGGCGACGACCGTATCCCCGAGCGCCTGCGTCAGCTTTGCGATCGCGGCCTCGCGCGTCTCGGCGGCAACGATGATCTTGGCCAGCATCGGATCGTAGAACGGCGTCACTTCGCTGCCGGTCTCGATCCAGCCGTCGATCCGCGCGTCCGGCGAGAACGTCACCTGCGTCAACCGGCCCGCGCTCGGGCGAAAGCCGGCGCCCGGATTCTCGGCATAGAGCCGCACCTCGATCGCCGCGCCCTTCGGCGTCAGCGTGCCCGCATGCCCCAGCACGTCCTCGCCTGCCGCCTGCCGGATCATCCATTCGACCAGGTCGACGCCCGTGACCTGCTCGGTGATGGGATGCTCGACCTGGAGGCGGGTATTGACCTCGAGGAAGTAGAAATCCTCGCGCGCGACGTCGTAGATGAATTCCACGGTGCCGGCGGATTCGTAAGCAACGGCTTTGCCGAGCGCCACCGCGGCCGCATGCAGCCGTCGGCGGGTCTCCGCGGTGAGCCCCGGCGCGGGCGTCTCCTCAAAGACCTTCTGGTTGCGCCGCTGCAAGGAGCAGTCGCGCTCGCCGAGCGCGATCACGTCGCCCTTGCCGTTGCCGAAGATCTGCACCTCGATGTGGCGCGCCTGGGCGACGAAGCGCTCGAGATAGACCCTCGCATCGCCAAAACTCGCTCGCGCCGTGCGCTGTACCGATTCGAATCTTTCGCGCAGTGTCGCCATATCGTGGCAGAGCTGCATGCCGATGCCGCCGCCGCCCGCCGTGCTCTTCAGCATCACCGGAAAGCCGATCCGCTCAGCCTCGCGCACCGCCTCGTCGATGGTCTCCAGCAGGCCAGAGCCCGGCAGCAGCGGCACGCCGCTCCGCTCGGCGATCTCACGTGCCTTGTGCTTGAGACCGAAAGCGTCGAGATGCTCCGGCCGCGGCCCGATGAAGCTGATGCCGTGCTCGGCGAGCCGCTCCGCAAAGCGGCGGTTCTCCGACAGGAAGCCGTAGCCGGGATGCACCGCCTGCGCACCGGTCGCGAGGCACGCCGCCATGATCGCATCGACGTCGAGATAGCTCTCGGCGGCGGGCGCCGGGCCGATGCGCACGGCCTCGTCAGCCTCGAGCACCGGCCGGGTGAAGCGGTCGGCATCGGAATAGACCGCGACCGAAGCGATGCCCATATGGCGCAATGTTCTGCCGATCCGCCCGGCGATCTCGCCGCGGTTGGCAATCAGGACCTTGCTGAACATGCCTCACGCCTCCGGCTCGAAGATCGTGACTTGCACCGGCGTCGGGAAGAAGCCGTTGCAGGGATTGTTGATCTGCGGGCAGTTCGAGATCAGGCACAGCACGTCCATCTCGGCGACCAGCTCGATGGCGTCGCCGGGCTTCGAGACACCGTCGACCACGGTGAAATTGCCGGCGGGGTCGATCGGCACGTTCATGAAGAAGTTCAGGTTCGGCACGATGTCGCGCTTCGACAACCCGTATTTCGCGGCCTCGATCACGAAGTTCTCGCGGCAGGCGTGCTGGTAGCGGGTCTGGTGCCCGAACCGCACGGTGTTGCTCTCGCAGGAACAGGCACCTGCCGACGTATCATGCAGGCCGCAACTGTCCGCCGTGACGCGCAGCATCACGCGGCCTTCATTGGACATGATCCGTGTGCCGAGCCCGACATAGGCCGAGCCCTGCGCGCGCAGCGTATCCTGCCCGCTGTAGCGCTCGCCGAAATCGCTGGCGCAATAGAACAGCGTATCGACCGCCTGCTGGCCATGGGTATCGGTGATGCGCAGGGTCTGCCCCTTGCGGATGATCGCCGACCACGGCTTTCGCGCGGCAATCTCAACGTCGAGAACAATACGGCCGTTGGCCTGAGCGGATTGCACGGTCATTGCATCGCTCCTTCGCTGGTCTCGCCGAAGTACAGTGCATTGTTCTCGAAGGCGCGGATTGCCTCCGCAGTCGCGGTGCGACACAGATCATCGGCCGCAGGCCCCTTGGCGCGATAGCGCACGATCTCCACGCTCGCCTGCGGGTACCTCGAAGCGGGATCGAGCGGATGCGGACAGTTCGACAGCGCGATCAACAGATCCATCTCGGCGCGCAGATCGACGAAGTCGCCCTTGGCGCGGCGCGGCGCCGACCAGACAAATCTTCCATCCGCGTCGATCGCGACCGGCGCAAAGAAGCTGACGCAGGGATGCACGTCGCGGCGGTCGAGCCCGAGCTTGCTTGCTGCGAGAATGAAGTTGTCGCGCGTGTTGCGAAAATTTCCGTCGCCGTATTTCGCCTGGTTGGTGGCAGTGGTCGAGCCGCCGACCACAGCATCATGTGCGGCGCTGGTGTCCTCGGTGATGCCGAGCAGCGCCCGCCCCATGTCGGACAGCAGGACGCGTCCCTTCTGCAGCCGCGCCGCCCACTGCACCTTGATGGTGTCGGCGTGGTTCAGCCGTTCACTGGGATCGGACGCATTCCAGGCCAGCAGGCTGACCGTGGATGTCCCCGCCGTGTTGACGATGCGCAGCGCATCGCCACGGTTGAGCCGCGCGGTCCAGTACCAGCCGGCCGGAATAACCTCCCGGTGAATGATCGCGTCGGCAGCGATCGGCGCGGCGTCCCGCGACGTCGGCACCGGCAGCGCGCGCGGCGCATGCTCCTGCCCCGCTGCCTTCAGCTCGTTGTAGCGCCGCGTGTGCGCCGCGACCTCGGCCTTCTGTTCCTCTGTGAGGATCATGGTTGCTCCTTCAAGACGAGAGCGCCGGGCCGTCCCGGCTGATGCTCCTTGCCTGACCGGGTCGTCCCGGCCGGAGCTGATTGAACGATCGCGCGCGGCTCGGCGCTGCGGCGCGGGAAAATCTCGAGATCGCGCGACACCGTGGCGCCGTAGCGCTCGCGCTCCTCGGGCCGGTTGCGCGAACGCTCCAGCGCGATCACACGCGTCGCGAGCCCGAATGCTTCGCTGAGATCATGCGTCACCATCACGACCGTCAGGTGGGTCTCGTTCCACAGCCGCTTCATCAGGACATGGATATCGGCGCGGATACCCGGATCGAGTGCGCCGAATGGCTCGTCGAGCAAGAGAATCTTCGGACCGCGCATGATCGCCTGCGCCAGCGCGAGGCGCTGCTGCATGCCGCCCGACAGCGCCGACGGGTATTTGCTCTCCTGACCGGCGAGGCCGACTTCGGCGAGCAGACTCATGGCATCGTCGGCGGCGGCGCGCCGCGCAGCGCCGAACAACCGGCCGGTGAACCTGGCGTCGCGCAACTCGCGGCCGAGCATGACGTTCTGCAGCACGGTGAGATGCGGAAACACCGAGTAGCGCTGGAACACCACGCCGCGGTCGGCGTCTGGCTCGCCCGGCAACGGTTTGCCGTCAACCAGGATTTGGCCGCGCGTCGGCTGCTCCTCTCCGAGCAGCATCCGCAGCAGCGTAGTCTTGCCGCAACCGGACGGGCCGACCAGCGCGATGAAGGCGCGCGGCTCGACCTCCATCGTGATGCGCTCGAGCACGATGTGGTCGCCGTATTCCTTCCAGACGTCGTCAAACCGGATCGCGCTCATTCCGCCCTCACCGAGGCAAACCAGGGAAACGCCTTGCGTTGCAGGACGCGCAGGCCGACATCGATCAGGAACGCCAGCAGCGTGATCCAGGCGACGTAGGGGATGATGACGTCCATCGCGAGATAGCGGCGCACCAGGAAGATCCGGTAGCCGAGCCCGGAATCCGAGGCGATCGCCTCGGCCGCGATCAGGAACAGCCACGCCGGGCCGAGCTGCAGCCGCAGCACGTCGATCAGCCGCGGCAGGGTTTGCGGCATCGCGACGCGCAGCGCGATCTGCCAGGTCGAGGCGCCGAGCGTCTGCGCCTTGACGATCTGCTCGCGCGGCAGCTCCTGCACCTTCATGGCAAGGTCGCGGACCATGCAGGGCAGCGTGCCGATCACGATCAGCGCGATCTTGGAATTCTCCCCTAGCCCCATCACGATGAACAGGATCGGCAACAATGCCAGCGGCGGCACCATCGAGGTCACCGACACGAACGGCCCTAGCAATGCATTGGCGCCCGGCAGCAGCCCGATCACGATGCCGAGCACCAGCGCGGCCACCGTCGAGATCGCCAGCGCCGACCCCAGCCGCCCGAGGCTGGCGACGGTGTCGGACGCCATCAGATAGCTGCCGGTGCGCGGGTCGACCTCGAACGCCATCTGCTTGACCGCCTGCACCATGCTCGGCAGCGCCGGCAGCAGCTTGTCGTTCGGGTTCTGCGCGAGCCGCGCGCTGGAGCCGGCGAAGTAGGCGATTGCGACCAACAGGAACGGCAGCGCGAGCAGATAGAATCGCGTCTGCCGTCCCGGCCGTATGTTCACAAGTCGCATCGTCGGCTCCTGTCTGAGGACGGCGTTGAGCGCGTCAGAGCTTGCCTTTGGCGGCTTCGGCCATATAGGTCGGGTCGAAGCGCAGCTTGACGTTCGCCTTGTCGCCCAGCACCGACTTGTCGGCGAGCTCGATGCCGACGCGTCGGCCGATTTAGCGCCCTTGCCGAGCAGGTCCTTCTCGAACAGGAACTTGCGGACCCGATCCATGGTCGCTCCGACGGTCTTGCTGCGCGTGAAGGCTTCGGCGTCGGTTGCCTTGTCGAACAGTTTGGTGGTCGAGAGCTGGCTGTCGAAGCCGGCGAGGTCGGTGCCGGAGCTTGGCCATCGCCTCCTTGGCGGCCTTCGCGGCGGGATCGTTCGCGGTCATCCTGGACAGCGTCTCGTACCAGATGCCGACCAACGCCTTGGCGAAATCCGGATTGTCCTTGGCAACCGCGGTGTTCACCACCATCAGGTCCATGATCTCGCCGGGGATCTGCGAGGAATCGAACACCTTCTTGGCGTCGGGCGATCCGAGGATTTCGGTCACGATCGGATTCCAGGTCACGACCGCATTGACATCAGGCGTCTTGTAGGCGGCGGCGATGTCGGCATCCGAGGTGTTGACGACCTTGACGTCCTTCTCGCTCAGCTTGCTGGTCTCGAGCGCGCGTGCCAGCAGATAATGCGACACCGAGAACTCGACCAGATTGACGGTCTGTCCCTTGATCGCGGCGAGGTCGGACTTGTTCTTCAGGATCACGGCGTCATTGCCGTTGGAGAAGTCACCCATCACGACCGCGGTCGTGTCGACGCCGCCAGCCGCCGGAATCGACAGCGCATCCATGTTGGTGATGGTAACGGCATCATAGCCGCCGGCGGTGTATTGGTTGATCGATTCGACGTAATCGTTGAACTGCTTGACCTCGATCGTGATGCCGTATTTGTCAGCCCACTTCTTGACGATGCCGGTGTCGGCCGCATAGCCCCACGGCATCCACCCGACATAGATCGACCAGGCGACCTTGAAATTCTTCTTCGGGGCAGCGTCGGCGGCGGGCGCGGCCGCGAGCGCAATTGCGCAGCCGACGACAACAGAGCGAAGGAAGAAAGAGAACTTGTTCATTGCCGATCCCTCTTGCGAAACTTCACAAAAAGGGACTGGCGAAAAGACCATCGCTCCGCCAATCCCTTGGCTAACGAGGTCTCCCGGGCTTTTATCCCGCCGTGCACCTGCGGGGATGTCTCCCCCGCAAGCGGCTGCTCTCGGACCAGCATCTTGCCTGGCAAGATCGGAACCCTAGCGGCCAACTCAGGGCCTTTGATGCAGGAGGCGTGCCACGGCACCGGTATTTGAATCTCATGAGATTTTCCGGTGCGCTTGGCACGACCGCAATGACGCTCTGCTCAAAAACTACGCAGGCGTGCCCAGAAATGGCTCTGTCATTTTGCCGGCGACATCAGCACGATGACATCACTGCGACCGTCGAGGGGGATGTTCGATGCGCAAGCTCTTGGGTGTCCTGTGCGCCGGCCTCTGGCGCGGGCTGCACGGCCGTTACGGCCTAACACCGACATGCGATATCGGCGGAGCAGACAGGCCGTAGGACCGGTCAGTTCTTCACGGTGTTGACCGCGACGCTCTCCTTGTAGGCCGGCCGCGCAGTGACCCGGTCGAGATAGGGCGTCGCGACATCGCAGACCCCGACGCCGTAATCGATGGCCCACACCAGGCAGGTCGTCAGCAGGATGTCCGCGCTGGTGAATTGATCGCCCATCAGATATTGGCGGCCATCGGACAGCGCCACTTCCACGTGCCTGAGCTGCTGGCGGAAATATTCCGCGGCCTTGCCGACCACGTCGGGCGCGTGGCCGTAGATATGCGCAAGACCCTGGAGGCCGTGGCGGCGCATCACGTAGAGGCTGGTCGAGTCCAGCTCGGCCACGATGAAGAAGCACCATTCCAGCCAGCGCGCGAAATCGCGCGCCGCGACCGGCACCAACGCAACATCGGGATTGGAATAGGTGCGTGCCAGATAGGCGACGATCGCGGCGCTCTCCCCGATCGTGAAGTCACCATCCTGCAGCAGCGGTATCTTCTGGCGCGGGTTCAGCTCCGTGTATTCGGGAGTCTTGGTCTCGCCCGAGCGCGGCAGGATCGGCCGGCAGCGATAGTCCAGGCCCAGTTCATGCAATGCCCAATGGGCCCGGATCGTCCGCGATGTCCCCACGCCCCACAGCGTCAGCGTTTCCGGCATGGCATCACCATTTCTCGACCGACGGCCGCAGGTCGAGCTCGTGGCTCCAGCCGTCGCGGCTTTGCTGGTGCACGAACCAGTAGGCCTCGGCGATGGAGGACGTCTTCGTCAGGGAATCCGGCGGGATCTCTGATGCCCCGATACCCCGATCGGCCATCCGCTGGTGAATGGCCGGACTGTCGACGCCGGCATCGATCAGCAGATGCGCGACATGGATGTTCTGCGGTCCGAGCTCGCGCGCCATCGCCTGGGCGACCGCGCGCAGGCCGAACTTGGCGGATGCGAATGCCGCAAAGCCGCTGCTGCCGCGCACGCTCGCGGTTGCGCCGGTGAACAGCATGGTGCCGCGACCATGCCGCAGCATATGCCGCGTCGCCTCGCGTCCGACCAGGAATCCGGCCATGCAGGCGAGCTCCCAGGCCTTGAAGAACAGCTTCTCGCTGGTCTCGTGCAGGTCTTTCTTCACGTTCGAGCCCGCATTGAACAGGCAGACCTCGATCGGCCCGATCTCGCGCTCGACCCGCTCGCAAAGCTCCTGCACCTCGGTCTCGCGCCGCGCGTCGACGGCGAACGCGTGCACCTTGCTTCCGGCGCCGGTCAGCTCCGCGACCAGCGCGCTCGATTTCGCCGGGTCACGCCGTGCGATGCAGACGGAGTAGCCGCCGGCGGCGAACCGCCGCGCCACCGCGGCGCCGATCGCATCGCCCGCGCCAACCAGCAAAGCAGTCTTGTTCATCTCGGCCATAGGACATCTCCCACCGACGGCGGTTGTTCAGTTCGGGAATGGATACGTTGCGCGGTGCGGTCGCTCAGACCGCGCGCACGGCTTTCTGCGCGATCATCTCCGCGATGGCGGCTTCGCCATATCCGAGGTCGGACAGCACCTGCCTTGTATGCTGGCCGATGCGCGGGGCCGGGCCGCCGATCGCGGCGGCATCGACCTCGAACCGCGCCGCAGGCTTCGGCTGCCGCACGGTGCCGACCCCGGGCTGCTCCAGCTCGGCGATCAGCCCGCGCGCAACCACCTGCTCGTTGGCGATGATCTCGCCGCGCCGCAGGATCGGCGCGCAGGGCACGTCGGCCGCATCGAGCCGTGTCAGCCATTCGGCGGTGGTGTGCTTGCCGATATAGTCCTGCATCTTGTTGATGCGCGCGGTCGCATTGACCGAGCGCGACGCCGGCGTGGCGAAACGCTCGTCGGCGGCAAGCGCGGGATCGCCGGTCGCCTTGCAGAAGCCCTGCCATTCCGAATCGGAGATCGTCCCGCAGGTGAGATAGCCGTCCGAGGTCTGAAACACGAGATCGGGACGATCGTTCGGATCCGAGGTGGTCTGCTCCCGGCCGACCACGGTGTATTGCATCATGCCCTCCGGCCAGAGATAGGCGACCATCGCGTCGAGCATCGCCACCTGGATATGCTGGCCGCTGCCGGATTTTTCCCGGG
Source organism: Bradyrhizobium viridifuturi (assembly GCF_001238275.1). GTDB lineage: Bacteria > Pseudomonadota > Alphaproteobacteria > Rhizobiales > Xanthobacteraceae > Bradyrhizobium > Bradyrhizobium viridifuturi. Next base: position 63,860 of record NZ_LGTB01000041.1, on the reverse strand, counting down.
CGTACAGCGCCGCCGTGATTGCCTGCGCGGCATAGACCGCCGTCGTCTTGTCGGCCACGATGGTCCGGATCATCTGCGGACGGTTGGTCACCGGCTGCGCCTGGATATCGCAGAAGCCCGACAGCGCCTGAACGATCGGGTCATAGACGCGCTTCTTGGCATAAGGCCCGTCCTCGCCGACGCCGCTGATCGAGACATAGATCAACCGCGGATTCTTGCTGCGCACCTCGTCCGGACCGAGCCCGAGACGTTCCATCGTGCCTGGCCGGAAATTCTGCACCAGCACGTCGGCCTGCAGCACCAGCTTGCCCAGCACGTCCCGGCCGGCATCGGTCTTCATGTCGATCGAGAGCGACCGCTTGCCGCGGTTCGACGAGATGAATAATGCCGAGAACTCGCCGGTCTTGTCGACATTGGCCCGGCTGCGGCGGGTGATGTCGCCGCCAATCGGTTCGACCTTCAGGACATCCGCGCCCTGATCGGCCAGGAACATCGTCGCGAACGGGCCAGAAACGACACCGGTCAGATCAAGTACGCGAACTCCCGCCAATGGCCCTGGCATGCTTGGTTTCCTTCTCAGATGTGCTGAGGCGACCAGCCCCGCGCGCAACTTCGGCTTACGCCAGCGCATCCGCGCCCGCTTGCGGGAAATCGCCGCGACTTGCAGAAAAGCGCCGAAACTCAGGCGCGGCGCTGCTGCCGGAATGTGGATGGGCTTACGCCCGTCGCCTGCCGGAACGCCGACGAGAAATGCTGGGCGTGGCTGAAGCCCGACGCCAGCGCGATGCTGGTGAGGCTCTCGTCGGTCTCGCCGAGGCGGCGCTTGGCCGATTCAATGCGCAGACCGAGCACATAGCGGTGCGGGCTGGTGCCGGTGCTCTCCTGGAAGGCGCGCAGGAAATGCCGCTTGCTCAAGCCTGCGACATCCGACAGCGCCGACAGCGAGATCGTCTCGCCGAGATTGTCGCGGACGAACTCCTCGATCTTCCGCAGCTTCAGCGCCGGCAATCCGCCGCGGCTCAGCGGCTTCGGCGGTGCCGCGCCGCACGACAGCCGCGCCATGTGGGCCAGCGCCTGGCTGGCCCAGCCCTCGGCGAACAGGTCGAACAGGTTGTCGGGCGTCGCGGCTTCCTCGCTGAGTTCGGCAAGGCCGCGGCAGAGCTGGGCGTGCCCGAACGCAATCGCCGGCCGTTCGATGACGCCGTTCAGGCGGCTCTGCACGAACGTTGGATCGAGGAACACGACGACATAGTCGAATGCGGGCCCGACCGACCATTCGCCCTCGATCTCGGTGCCGGCGGGAAACAGCGCGAGATTTGCCGCCTCGGAAAAATCGTACTCGACGGGCCGGCCGTCGATCGTGGCCCGCAACCGCGAGCAGCCGTTGCGGAACCAGAACAGGGTCAGCTCGGGCTGGCGGAAGTGCCAGTTCATGCGGGGGCGCGAGGTTCGGCTGAGCAGCTCGACCCTGATCGGCTTCGACCGCGCGATGACGGACGACACAAGCTCACCGCCGACCTGGCGCACAAACTGGCCCCGACGCGCTTCCTCCATGGACATCTCCTCCGCGTTCGGCACGGATGGTAAGTTCCAAATCAGAATTGACGATCCGGAGCAGGAAATCCAGCCCTTTCTCGGCTGATCGCCAAGATGTTAGCGGGCAGCTGCAGAGGAGCCTGGCCAAGGAGGGCTGTATGCGAGGAGGCGCAGCTCGCGCCGAACTACCCCGCGATCCGCAGCGCGGTCACGGCGACGCAGGCATTGCCGAACGGAATCAGCACCACCTGCGCGCCGTTCGGCAACGCCGACGTCGCGAGTTCCCCGAGCGCGCCGTTCTGCCCGTTGAGCTTGGCGAGTTCGGCGGCAACCGTCGGGCAGCTCTCGGTCCGCGGTGTCACCCGCACCAGATTGCCCTCGCAGGACGACCCGACCGGCGCGGCAAACACAACCCCGGCGGCCTGTTGGCTGGCACTGCCCTGCGGGGCCTGATTGCCCTGCGGGGCTTGGTTCGGTGCGAGCGCGACCAACGACTGCACCGAATGGGCATTGCCGGCCTTGGCGTCCCATTGTGACTGCGCGGTGTAGGTGGAGTTCATCGCAATTCCACGGCCGAGCGTCCCGAACAGATTGGCGCAGGTCACGATGTTGGCCTGCCGCGCCTGATCATCGAACACCGTCGGTTGCTGCCCCGCCTGCTGCGGCGGAACTGCTGCGGCGGCAGCGGGCGGTGTCTGCGCTTCCGGCGCACGCGACTTATGCGGCTGCGGCTTGGCTGCGGCGGGCTTCTTGGCCGGAGCCGGTGCAGCCGGCTGCAATGGTACCGGCTGCGCCTGCTGCGCATAGACCACGACGCCGGCGGCACCGAGCGCGGCCACGACGACCGCAACAAAGATCAATCCAAGGGTGCGCCGCATCGGCCATCCGTCCTTTTCACTTTGCGCTTCAGTCTCGAGCCGGATCCGGGAATTCCACATCCGCATGTCCGATCTCGCTTCATTTGAGTTTCGCCAGCACGCCGGACAATCCGTCCAGCGGCGCCTCCAGCGTGATCGGCCCGCCCTGCGGAAGCGGATAGGACACGAGGCACGGCGTCGCCGCGCGGATGTGCCGCCGCAGCACGTTGCCGATCGCGATCGTGGCGAAGCAGAAATTGGTGTCGCAGCGATCGGTCTGCGCGACGATGCGGTCGGGGCTGTCGCCCATCGCAAGCTCGATCTGCGCGCCGACCCCGGCGACTGCCGGAATCCGCATCGCCATCAGCGGCTTGCCGTCGGCGGTCGCGATCAGCGACCAGTTGAAGGCGACCGCGCCTTGCGCGTTGACGATCGACTGCGTGACGTTGCAGACCCGGCGCTTCGATTTCAGGCTCTCGTCGCAGATCAAGGTCCAGTTCTTGAACGGCTGGATCATCCGCCTGAACTCGCCGAGCGTCTCGCCTTCCGGCACCATGACGTCCGACGGCTTCACGGTGTAGGCGGGAGGCGACGCCGACTGCGCGGCCGCGCCTGCCGCCGCCGCGAGCCAGATCGCCAACGCCAGACACGCCAGCCGCCTCGTCGAGGTCAGGGTCAATTGAGCGTCAGGCTCAAGCCGGCGCTGACACCCCAGTCGCCACCGGCGGTCGTCGCCGCGGCGTTGGTGCGCAGCCGGCCGTTCTCGCTGGTGTAGCCGATGCCGAAGGCGAGCGCGCCCTGGCTGCGCCAGACGCCACCGCCGGCCGACGCGCTGATCTTGCCGGGCCGGTCGTCATAGCGCAGCGATGCCGCCGCCATGCCGATCGCCGCCGCGCGCCAGGCGTCCTGCCGCACCTCGCCGATCTGGCCGTTAAGCTGCTGGAACGCACTGTTGAGCTGGTTGACATTGACCGCATCGGTTCCGGCGACGCCCGCCGCGACGTTGCTGATGGTTACCGGCCCGCCGTTGCCGCTGTTCAGCGTCACCTTGTTCGTGGTGTTGCCGGAAGCATCGGTGTCGTAACGGATCGAGCTCGAGGCAACCGCCTGGAGCTGGCTGACATTGACCGCATCGGTCGCGGCCGAGCCGGCAGCGACATTGGTGACGCGGCGCTCGGCGCCGGACGAGCCGACCGACACTTCGCCGGTCGCGACCCCCGCGACGCTCTTGCCGACCACCGGCGTGTAGGCCGCATCGCTCAGATTGGCCGTGGTGGTCGCGTTCGCGCCGAGCGCGAGCGAGTTGGCAGAAGTCGCCTTGGCGCCGGCGCCGATCGCGACCGAATTGTCGCCCGAAGCGGCCGAGCCGTTGCCCATCGAGATCGCGTTCGCCCCGCTTGCGACCGACTTCGGCCCGATCGCGACACTCTCCGCGCCGGTCGCGATGGAATCCGCCGCGGTCGAATTGGCGTGGAAATATTTCACGCCGCCACCGCCGGTCGAGATGTTGTTGACCGTGGTGTAGAGCGCGGCGAGCGAGGTGTTGGTGGCCCAGAGCTGCGAACCGTTTATCGCATCCGTCGAGGTCGCGTTGATCTGGCCCGCGGCGACGTTGGTGATGGTGCGCTCGGCCCCGGCGCTGCCGACGCTGACCGTCGAGGTTGGATTGGTGCCGGCGAAGTCGTAGGTGGTGCCGGCGATCGTGGTGTTGGCGGTCTTGACCACCGCCTGTGTGGTCGAGTTGGCGCCGAGCGCGACGTCGCCGGCCTGCGCGGTCGCCTTGGCATTCGGGCCGAGCGCGACACTGGTCGGGTTGGTGGTCTGGGATCCGGCGCCGATCGACACCGACTGGATGCCGCTCGCCTGGGCGTTGGTGCCGAACGCAATCGAATCGGCGAAGTTGGACACCGAGTTCTGGCCGATGGCGATGCCGCCGGGCGCGGTCTGCGCCACGGTTGCGCCAAATCCCATGCCGATACCGTTGTCGCCATTGACCACGGTCTGCGGTCCGACCGCGACCGAGTTGTTGCCGACCGCGAGCGAGTCGGCGAGCGTCGAGTTGGCGTGGAAGTATTTCGTGGTCGTGGTCGCGAACGACGACAGCGCGCCGGTCAGCTGCCGCACGGTGACGGCGTCGCTCGACTGGGTGCCGTCGGCGACGTTGGTGATCTGCCGATAGCTCGTCGCATTGCCGACCGACACCGCCCCGAGCAGCGTGAGATCGGTGGTGTTGTAGGGGATGATGGTGCCGCCGATGATGCCGGAAGCCGGCGCGACGGCGCGATTTGAGATCGACCCCGAGCCGATCGCGACGCCGTCGGCAACCGTGGCCTGGGTGTTGAAGCCGAGCGCGGTGGAGTTCGCCGCGGTCGCCGATGCTGCGACGCCGGCTGCCATCGAGTTGGTGCCGGTCGCGCCGTTGTTGTTGTAGTTGGCCTGCTGGGTGCCGCCGTCGTTGTAGCTGTAATAATGTGTCAGGCCGTTGTTGACGATGGTCGAGAGGCTGTCGATCGCGGACGTCGCGGCAAACAGCTGCGAGCCGTTGATGGCGTCGGTCGAGCCGTTGCTGATGCGTCCCGCGGCGACATTGGTGATGGTGCGCTCGTTGCCGACCGAGCCGACGCTGACCGTCGAGAGCGGTGTCGTGCCGGCGAAGCCGTAGGTATTGCCGCCAATGACGATGCTGGCGGTTTGAACCGCCGCGGCGGTCTGGCTGCCGGAGCCGAGCGCGACAGCGCCGGCGTTGCTCGCCGTGGCGTTGGCGCCGAGCGCAAGCGAATTGGCCTGGCTGGCCGTCGCGGACGTACCGCCGGCAAACGAGCTGGCGCCCGATGCCGTCGCGCTGGCGCCGACCGCGGTGGATGCCGAGCCCGACGCGGTGGTCTGAGTGCCGAGAGCAATTGAATCGCGACCGGATGCCTTCGGACCGCCACCAAAGGCGTCGCCGATCGCGATAGCGCCATCATTCGTTGCCTGCCCCGCACCGACGGCAATCGCGCCGGTCAGCGGCTGATTGCTGAGCGACGAGGCAAGCGCGCCCGAACCGATTGCCGTGTCGGATGATGCCCGTGCCGCGGCGCCAGTGCCAACCGCGACACTGCTCACGCCGGCGGCACTCGCACTGACGCCAGCCGCGAGCGCGTTGGCGCCGGTGGCTCCGGCGTTGTTGTAGTTGGTGTCCGTTCCCGGCGTCGTGCTGTTGACGCTGTAGTCGTGGATCGCGCCGGCTGTGATCTGGCTCGAGAGCGTATTGGCGACGCTATAGAGCTGCGAGCCGTTGATGGCATCGGTCGAGGTCTGCGTGACCCGGCCTGCCGCGACGTTGGTGATGGTGCGCTCGGCGCCGACCGCGCCGACGCTGATCGTGGACCCGGGCGTGGTGCCGGCGAAGTTGCCAAACGTGATGCCGTTGACGACGGCATTTGGCGTGCCGACCGCGGCAGCGGTGACGCTGCCGGAGCCGAGCGCGACATCGCCGGATTTTGCCGCCGCCGTGGCGCCATCGCCCAATGCGATATTGCCGGCAAGACCGGCGGCACCCGCGGTGGAGCCGTTGCCGAGCGCCACCGAGCCCTGCCCGATCGCCTTGTTGTTGTTGCCGATCGCGACCGCACCGTTGGCTTGGTTGGCGGCGGTGGCGCTGGCCGTGCCGTCGCTGTTGGCGATGTTATTGGCGCCGCCGGTGAATGCGCCGGTGCCGCTGGCATAGCTGGGATCGCCGATCGAAACCGCGCCGTTGCCGTAAGCGGTGTTGTTCGCGCCGATCGAGACGGCCTGCCCGCCGGAGGCCGTCGAATTGGTGCCCAGGGCGACCGCATTGGAGGAGCTGGCCGCCGCATTGTTACCGACAGCGATGGCGCTCGTGGCCGACGCATTGGCGCCGATGCCGAGCGCGGTGCTGCCGATTCCGCTGGCGCTGGCGCTGACGCCGGCCGCGAGAGAATTGTCTCCCGTCGCCTTCGCTCCAGATCCGAATGAGGAGGCATTTTGGCCGCTGGCAACGGCCGTGTTGCCGACCGCAGTGCTGGCGGCGGCACTCGCATTTGAGGCGGTGCCGATCGCCAGCGAACTTGTGCCGGCGGCGCTTGCCCCAACGCCGGTCGCGAGCGAATTGATACCGGCGGATGCCGCATTGTTGCCGATCGCGATGCCGCCTGTCGCCGCACTGTTGACGATGGCGCCTGATCCAATCGCGACCGAGCCCCCGGTGCTCAGCGCCTGCGCCTGATTGCCCAATGCAACGCTGAAATCCGCGCTCGCTTTTGCGAGGTTGCCAGCGGCCAGCGAGCTGGTGCCGGTGGCCTGGGCCACGGTTCCGATCGCGGTTGCGTTGTCACCGCCGCCGTTCGCATTGATGCCCAAAGAGATTGCTTGAACACCGGTGGAGAGCGCCCCACCGCCGATCGCTGTGCTGTTCACACCTCTAGCACTCGCTGACTCGCCCAAAGCCAGAGTATTTTGTTGGTTCGCGACCGCTCCCTGACCCAAGGCGATTGCATTGACGGCACTTGCGTTTGCGAGATACCCCATGGATACGGCCCCGATACCCGAGGCGGCAGCTCCGTTGCCGATAGCGGTAGACTGATTGGCCGTCGCTGTGGCCGATGTGCCAAAGGCACTGGCTCCGGTTGCCGTTGCAGAAGCCGTGGTGCCGACAGAGGTTGCCCACGGCCCCGTTGCCACCGCGGCATTGCCGATCGCGATCGCTTCGAAGGTGTTGCCGGCCGGCCCGTTCCCACTTGCGTTAGAGTTGACGCCGATGGCGATCGGGGAGCCGCCGCTGGCCCCCGCGACCGCCTGGGCGCCAGTTCCGATTCCGACTTGCGAACCGCTGCCGCCGGTGGTCGCACCGCCAAGGTTCACGGTGCCAGCGCTCGCTGCCGACGTCGCGGCGATCATGATCGCGAATCCACCGAGCGTTGCGGCCATCGTCGAACTGAACCCGCCGATACCCAGCGACCCGAGCCCGAGCCGGTCGCGCTTCACGCCAAGCATCCGATGCGCCTGACGCAGTACGGTGAGCAACCGGCGCCGCAGCGAGCGGCTGTCCGCGTCACCAGACGCAACCCAGCTCCGCACGAAGCCGGTGCGGCCTTGACGCTTCAGCAACGCGGTTGGAGTCTGTGCGACAGCCATGGTGCTTCCCCTTTATGACATCTGGTCCAGACGTCGGGGGTGCTGTGCCACAGCAGACCGAATGCGGTCCCATCGGACACGCATATGGAGACATCATGAGCGCGCGATCCGCGCTCGTCTTCCGGTCCTGGCGAACGATGTGTCGAACTCAGCGAGCGCATCTTGCCACCCAGCGCTCGCTCGACTGCCCCACCAATTTGCCCCGAGTCGTCATAACGGAAAATGATAGACACATATTTGACAACGTCACTCAGCAGGCCGTCCAAATAGCGGGCAGATCGTCTCACAAGTTGAATGATTTATCCGATGCACCGTGTGGTGATTTCTCAGGTTTTCAACCGGCAGTTGATCGTCGACGCGCGCGTTCGCGCATCTCGCGCGGGCTGACACCGAACTCACGGCGAAACGCGCGCGTGAAATCCGATGCCAGCTTGAAGCCGTGGCGATAGGCGATCTCCTGCACTTGCCGGTCGGTGGACGCGACGAGTTCGGCATGCGCCGCGCGCAGCCGCTTGCGCAGGATGTAACCGGCGACGCCGCCAACGCTCTCGAATGCACGGTAGAGGGCAGAGCGCGATATCCGCAATTGCTGCGCAATGCGATCCGGCGTCAGATCGAAGTCGCCGAGATGCGTCTCTATATAAAGACGCGCACGCTCGAACAGCACCGACTCGATCGCGCCGCGCGCCTGCTCCAACCGGTCCGAGGACAGCTGAATGCACGCGGCAATCATCTGCGCAGTCGCCCGTCCCGCCTGCCGCAACTCCTCCGGGGACATCAGGATCAGGCGCGTCTCCAGCCTGTCGAGATAATCGGTCAACAGCTCGACCAGATTGCCAGAGAGCAGAATGTTGCAGGCGTCGTTGAGCTGATCCGCCACGCCCGTGAATGACCTGCGCGGCAACGCCAGCACCAGGCCATCATAGTTGGTGATGCTGCCGCGGAAATCGTCGTCGAGCGAGATCAGAAACATCGCGCCTGGGCCCGCGTGAATCCTCCGATCGACGGTTTCGAAGCGGGCTTCGCCGGCGCGCACGCGGAACAGCCACCAGATATCGATCGGCGCGCCCTGCAACGGCGCGGCCGCGCGCGCGAATGTCTGCGCGGCAAAGCGCCCGGATGTGAAGACGACATCGGCCATGTTGCAGGTCAGGTACTCCACCTCGAACCCGTGCTCGGGGCGGTGGCTTTCCGGTGGCGCAACGTCGATCAGCGAGGCCATGCGCGTCTTCCAGACTTCGAACTGCTCCGACGGCGGATAGGGTCGTGTCGTGAAAAGCCGCGGCGGCGCCGGGGCTATGTCCCTGATGTCTCGGGGTTCGCGCGGCAAGGGAACTTGTTCCAGGAGCTTCGCTGCGCTCACCGGTGCGTTGTCGTCTGGTTGCATGTACTTTCGTCCCCCGCTGTCGCAAACGACGAACGTCGTCTCAACGAGGGGGCATTCCCAAGGTTGCGTCGCCGGCCACCGTCGGGCTGGCGAATTTCTGGCGGATGAATTTCTGGCGGACGAGGAAGCAGCATTGTCTGGATGCGGACATCACCCGCTTATGCCGGCCGCTCCTGATAGCGCCGATGGTTCCTGCGGCAGTCGTGCTCACACATGGCATTCATCATTGTCGCATCATTGCGTAGTCGCGTCACAGCCGAATCCGACTCGGAAGCTCCGTCACCGAGCTGGTTTAACTGATCTAGACAACAATCTGCGCGAGAACCAGAGCGGCGGCAACGCGGCACCGTGAAGAAAGCGAGAATTGCATTCGTACGATGCGATCCGGCAACGCATGCTCGCAGAGTCTTCAGAAAATTCTCTCGATCTCCACGCCGGGACGAAACGACTGCCGCAAGTGCTGCGCGATCTAAGCACGGTAGATGACATATCGCAGAATCTCCGACGCAGCATTTCGTTGGCGACGCAGGACGCGTGCCTAATCATGCGGCAATTCACCGCGAGCGACACGAACGCAATCCGTGCAGACGGAGCACGCACGGCGCGGACCGCACACGCGCGCGCATGTTGCGGAACTCTCGGATGGCGGTCGAGATGACGAAAGTCACGGCCCACCAGATTCACGGGAGAACATGAGCGGCGGCGCGAGCCAGGCCACGGGCATCAGGCTCATCGGCAGGAGGCGAGCGATGCCGCCGATCGGAAATGCGCTCCGGACATCTGAGGAAGATGTCCGCTCCCAGACGTTGGTTGCTGGCGGGGAGCCGGGCCATGCGCCGGAACTCGGTAGTTCTACCGTCGACGAAAGTCTCGATAAATGGACTGCGCCGCCATCGTAGATTTGTAACCATCTTGCAAATCGTTATCGCGCAAAAGTCGCGGACGGCCTTCACGCAACCTTTTGCAAACTCCAAACTGCCTACCGTCGCCGAATATTTTGATGATAGTAGTGGGGACGAGTAGATGGTTGGACCGCGGCCCAATGTTTCAATGCGGCTCGGGGCCACGATCAGGGAACTGCATTCTGGCGTCGAGAATGATCCCGCCGTTGCGTCGGCCGGGACAAGTTCGGAGGTCGAGCGCCTGCGTGGCGTCATTGCACGCCTGATGCACACGGCGGCGCATGACCAGCTGACCGGGCTTCCGACACGCAGCCTGCTGCTGGAACGGCTGGATCGTGAACTGGCGCGCGAGGCCGATGACGGCGCGCGGGTCGCGGTGCTGTTCGTCGATCTCGACAACTTCAAGCTCGTCAACGATTCACTCGGCCACAGCAGCGGCGACAAGGTGCTGATCGAGATGGCCCGGCGCATCGTTGCATGCCTCGGACCGGACGACACCGCGAGCCGGTTCGGCGGCGACGAGATGGTCGTCCTGCATCCGCGTGCCTCGGATTCTTCTGGAGCGACACTGGGCAGGCGGATCCTCGCCGCGCTGGCCGAGCCGATCCTGCTCTCCGGCAAGGAGGTCGTCGTCTCGGCAAGTGTGGGGCTCGCGCACTGCAAGCCCGGCACGAAGTGCGCCGAGCAATTGCTGCGCGAGGCGGATACCGCCCTCTATGCGGCAAAGGTCCGCGGCCGGGCGCGATTGGCGGAGTTCAACGACGAACTGCATGCGCGCGCCGAGAAGCGCGTCCAGATCGAATCCGATCTGCGGGCGGCGCTCCGGGAATCACAGCTGTTTGTCGAGTATCAACCGCAGGTCCGCCTCAAGGATGGATGCGTCGTGGGCGTCGAGGCGCTGGTGCGCTGGCGACATCCCGAGCGCGGCATCATCTCGCCCGCCGACTTCATTCCCGTCGCCGAGGAATGCGGGCTCATCGTCAAGATCGGACGGCAGGTGCTGCAGGAATCCTGTCGCCAGCTCGCCGAGTGGACGAGGCAGATACCGGGCTGCCGGCTGGCCATGACCGTCAATGTGTCGCCGCGCGAGATCGCGGAGCCGACCTTCATCGAGGAGCTGCGCCAGATTCTCGCCACGACCAACGTCGATCCGACCGCCCTGTGCCTCGAGATCACCGAAAGCGTCATGATGAGCGCGCCGGAGGAGGTCGTGCAGGTGCTCGATCAGATCCGGCAGCTCGGCGTGTTTGTCGCGATCGACGATTTCGGGACCGATCATTCGTCGCTGTCGCGCCTGCGCGACATGCCGGCCGAAGTCTTGAAGATCGACCGCAGCTTCATCGACGGTCTCAGCAGCGAGCCCGGCGATACCGCGATCGTGTCATCGATCCTGAGCCTGGCCTACGCGATGGGCAAGCACACCATCGCCGAGGGCGTGGAGAGGAGCGAGCAGGCCGCGATGCTGCTGCGCATGGGCTGCGACGTCGCTCAGGGTTATTTCTTCTCGCGGCCGGTTGCAGCCGAACTGATTGCGCCGATGCTGACCAAGGCGCTCTGGCATCCAAGTTCGGGACGCGCGCTGCACGCTGCGCAGCCCGTCGAAGGACCGGTGCGGCGCGGCCATCACTATTTCATCGACGAGTTTCTGGATCACATCGGGGCGCCGATGGGCACCAAGGCGACGGTCTCGCGATGATGTACCTCGTCATTGGTCTCAGCAATCTGGCGATCGGACTGGCCTACGCAGGCCTCGGACTGTTGTCGGCCTGGGAAACCGTCAGCCTGCATCGTTACCGCGGCTGGTCCCGCTTCGGCATCGGATTTTCGATGATGGCTGCGAGCTGCGGCCCGCATCACCTGGTGCATGGCTTCCAGGTGCTGCAGGGCGAGAGCGTGTCCTGGTCGATGCTTGCCGTCACCCTGCTCGGGCTGCCGGCGGGACTGACATTCGTGTTCCTGCGATTCGAAACGATATTGGGCGGCCAGGGCGAGCGATTGATCGCCCTCTCGCCGCATCGCGCGATGCTGCTGGTCGGCGGGTTCGCGATCACCGCGGGCTGGCTCTCGGCCTGGGCGATGGCCCAGCCCGGTGCATACGTCCCGTTCCTTTGCACGTCGGCCGAGCTTGCCGCGCGCGTGTCGACGCCAGGCAGCTGGATCGACGTTGCGTCAGCCACGTTCTTTGCCAACGTGTTCGTGACCGTGACCTACGGCCTGGTCGGCTGGTATCTGGGTGATCATCAGGTGCGCCGCTATCTTGCGACCGGCGTGTGGTCGCTGTCCGGAGCGGCGCTGACCGGCGTGTTCTTCAGCTGCGCCCTGATCCACCTCATCGATGCCACGACCCACGGCAGCGGCTCGATGCTCGTCTTCGACCTGATCGGCATTCCCGCCTCGGTGTATTTCCTGTGGGTCGTCGAGCAGCTGCACAGCGACTCCGTGATGGACTGGAATCGGCGTCCGCTGGTCGGCGCCGCGGCAGCGCCGGCGCGGCCTCACCGTGGAGCGGCGGCGGCGTGCCGCACTGAGCGGCCGCCTTCGGTTGGCGATGATCGTCGCTTGGTGGACGCGAGATCAGTCACGCGCGCCCGGTTCGGGCCGACGAGAATCGTCTGCAGGCGTCATCACCACGAAGAACAGCATGTTGATCAGCACCCAGATCGAAAGCAGGCTCAGCGCGGTGCGCACGGTGATTTCCGATGGAACGGCAGGCGTCGATGGATCGATCGCGATGCCACGACGTATCAGCACAAAAGCCGAAATTCGACGCGTAGTAGCCCGGGGCGTAATTCTACGGGACGTCACCGGACGGCGAACGGGCTGAAGGTTTCATCAAGCAAGCCGATGCATTCGCGATCACTGCGCCCGACGGCACAAGCCCCGCAGCCAGACGCCGCGAGAATGCAAACCTGTGATTCACCGGTCGCTCAACAAGCGCGGTGTCGTCCCGGCGCAGGCCGGGACCCATAACCACCGATGCCTATTGTTGCGCGATGCTGGACGACAAGTCCCGTTCACAACACCGGCCGCGGAGTATCGGTCCCTGCTTTCGCAGGGACGACGTGTGGAAGGAATCGTGCCCCACCACAGCTGTCATCGCCCGGCTCGACGGGGCGATCCAGTACGCCGCGGCTTCTCGGCTCAAGCATCAGCGTCTCTGGAATACTGGACCACCCGCTTTCGCGGGTGATGACAGCGAACAAGGTGTTTGGCAGGTTGAACCGGAAACCGGTCGCCTCGCTATTGCAAAGCGTGGCTTGCCGAGCTGTAGCTCGCGGCCAAAGGCCCGCCTACGCCCGTTGGGCTTCGGCGTTGCATCCTTCTCTCGCTTCGCGAGCGAAGGATGGTGGGTGCGACAGGGATCGAACCTGTGACCCCTACCATGTCAAGGTAGTGCTCTCCCGCTGAGCTACGCACCCAAAGCCATGTTTGGATCGGGTCCCTATAACGGACCGCGGCGGGGCAGGCAAGGATGCAAAGTGAAGGTTTTTTGGCGAATCAGGCCGCCAGCAACTTGTTCACTTCGCTGACCAATTCCCTGAGGTGCACGGGCTTGGCCAGCACCTTGGCGTTTTTCGGCGCCTCCGAATCGGAATTGAGGGCCACTGCGGCGAAGCCGGTGATGAACATGATCTTGATATCGGGATCGAGTTCCGAGGCACGGCGCGCCAGCTCGATGCCGTCCATCTCGGGCATCACGATGTCGGTCAGCAGCATTTCGAACGGCTCCTCGCGCAGCCGCTGGTAGGCCGACATGCCGTTATCGTGCGGCGAGACCTTGAAACCCGCATTTTCGAGCGCCTTGACCAGAAAGCGGCGCATATCGGTGTCGTCTTCGGCGAGAAGTATTTTCGGCATGGCAGGAATCGTCGAATCCGGCTTGAGGAGCAGTCCGAACAGTAAGCCCGACAGACGGTAAATTTCGGGTGAAATTTGCGTCAAGCCAGTGGCAAATGCGCACCACCGATTTGTGGACCGAACCACGCGTCGAATCAACCATCTGCGGCATTTCCCGCTTTTAAGACGCGTTCCAAGGCGCACCACACTCTTTTCACTTGGCAGAATGATCGCGATTACCGACAATGACTGCCCATAAATCTCCGCTTTTCCGGCAGAATCAGTTCTTGCGGGGCGAGGCGGACGCAAGGGACGGCGCCAAGGGAATGACCGAATTTGCTGGCGAGTTGTCGCCCCCGTTCGAGATCGTTGAGCCGCAGGCCTGGCGCGCGCCGATCATCTTCAATTCCCCGCATTCGGGTTCGGTCTACCCGGCCGAATTCCTCGAGGCGTCGCGTATAGATGTGGCGGCGCTGCGCCGCTCCGAAGACAGCTTCATGGACGAGTTGATCGCCGGCGTGAACGATCGCGGCTTTCCGATCGTCCGGGTCAATTTCCCGCGTTCCTATGTCGATGTGAACCGCGAGCCCTATGAGCTCGACCCGCGGATGTTCACCGGGCGGCTGCCCAGCTTTGCCAACACGCGCTCGATGCGGGTGGCCGGCGGCCTCGGCACCATCCCGCGCGTGGTCGGCGACGGGCAGGAGATCTACCGCGAGCGGCTCGACGTCGACGACGCGCTGCGGCGGATCGAGGTGCTCTACAAGCCCTATCACCGCGCGCTGCGCCGGCTGATCAACAAGGCGCACCAGGCGTTCGGCACCGTGATCGTGGTCGACTGCCATTCGATGCCGTCGATCGGCGTGTCGCGCGACGAGCCGCGCCGGCCCGATGTCGTGATCGGCGACCGCTACGGCACGAGCTGCGCGCCGCTGCTGCCCGATCTGGTCGAGGAGATCATGAGCTCGCTCGGCTATTCGATCGGCCGCAACAAGCCCTATGCCGGCGGCTTCATCACCGAGCATTACGGCAACCCGGCGAGCGGCCTGCACACCGTGCAGATCGAGCTCAACCGCGCGGTCTATATGGATGAGCGACACCGCGAACGCGGACCGCGCTTCGCCCAGGTGGCCGCCGACTTCGCGACACTCGCCGATGCGCTCGCAAGGATCCCGTTCGGAGATCTCGGCCCGTTCCAAGCGGCAGCAGAATAGCGGCGTCCTCGAATTGAGCTGCGGTGAGCGACGAAGTCGTGAACCTGGAATTCAGTTGGCGGCGTGACGGGATTCGAAATTGGATTCCGCATTCATGCCAGGAAGCGTCGAGCCAAGAAAAAAGGGCCGCTTGAATGAACAAGCGGCCCAAGTCTAGGGAGGAAACGCCCAAGGAGGGCAGCGATAGCGCGAGGCGCTACCGCACCGCAACAATATGCGACCGCGCTGCACAAAACGCAAGAACTTTCGAAACATTTCCTGCGTATTTGTTAGTAGGCTGTCGAAATTGTCACAGGTCCGAAGTCGCAATTTTTATTATTCAATATCAGCGGCTTACAGGACAAATCCCGATCGGATGGCGGTTTGCGCATAGCTTGTATACCAGAACTCGCGAGTTCGTGATCCGGTCCGGAGCCAGGGAGGCTTTCGAATCCGAAGCCAAATCGAAAGTCCGGAATCAGCCATCAGGCTGGGATAACACTCCGTTAATCGTGCGCGCCGCATTGGATTGAGCTAGGCAAGAGCGCATCCGACCTCTTCCACGTCGGTTGCGCATTTCGGGGACAAGCCGTGACGGTCATCGACTTTACCGCCTTCATCGGCCGCCTCGCGACCGCATCCGGCGAAACCATCCTGCCCTTCTTCCGCACCTCGCTCTCGGTCGACAACAAGAGCTCGAACGATTTCGATCCGGTCACCGAAGCCGACCGGGCCGCCGAGGCGGTGATGCGGCGGCTGATCAAGGCGAACTTCCCCCAGCATGGCATCGTCGGCGAGGAGTTCGGCAATGAGCGCGAGGACGCCGACTATGTCTGGGTGCTCGACCCGATCGACGGCACCAAGTCTTTCATCGCCGGCTTTCCGATCTGGGGCACGCTGATCGCGCTGCTGCACAAAGGTACGCCGGTATTCGGCATGATGCACCAGCCCTATATCGGCGAGCGCTTCTCCGGCGACAACGGCTCGGCGACTTATTCCGGGCCGTCGGGCGAGCGGCGGCTCTCGGTGCGGCGCTGCGCCTCGCTGAAAGAGGCGACCACCTTCACCACCAGCCCGCTCCTGATGAATCCGGATGACCGCGCCCGGTTCGGCCGGGTCGAGCAAGCGGCGCGCCTGTCGCGCTACGGCGGCGACTGCTACTCCTATTGCATGCTCGCGGCCGGCCACCTCGACCTCGTGATCGAGACCGAGCTGAAGTCCTACGACATTGCCGGTCTGATCCCGATCGTCACCGGCGCCGGCGGCGTCGTCACCACCTGGGACGGCAAACCGGCGCAAGGCGGCGGCCGCATCATCGCAGCCGGCGATCCGCGCGTGCATGAAGCCGCGATGAAGCTGCTCAACGCCTGAGCCTCTCTTCGCCTGATTTCTTGAGTTGCCCGGCGATTGATCTACGCCCATCCTGACCGCAACGAGAAAAGTCAGGGATCGGCGCACATGACGATTTGCGGCAGGCTGCTGGCGGCATTGTTCCTGCTTCTCGCGCCCGTTGCGGCTTCGGCCCAGGAGTTCCCGACCAAGCCGATCCGGCTGATCGTGCCGTTCCCGCCGGGCGGGCCGAACGACATCATCGCGCGCGTGATCGGGCAGAAGATGTCGGAACAGGTGAAGCAGCCGATCATCGTCGACAACCGCGCCGGCCAGGGCGGCGTGCTCGGCACCGACGCGGTCGCGAAGGCCGCGCCCGACGGCTACACGGTTGCGATCGCGAGCGCCGGCGCGCTGACGATCAGCCCGAGCATGGAGAAGGTCGCCTACGACACGCTGAAGGATCTCGCGCCGGTGACGCTGGTCGCGACCGTGCCGGAGATGCTGGTGGTCGCCACCAACGTGCCGGCGAACAACATGAGCGAACTGGTCGCGCTCGCCAGGGCGCAGCCGGGCAAGCTCAACTTCGCCTCCTCCGGCCCCGGCAGCCTGCCGCATCTGGCCTGCGAATTGTTCAAGCTGACCGCGAAGATCGACATCGTGCACGTGCCGTATCGCGGCGCCGCCCCGGCGGTGAACGATCTGCTGGGCCAGCAGGTGCAGATGACCTTCCTCGACCTCCCCGTGATCCTGCCGCAGATCAAGGCGGGCACGCTGCGGCCGATCGCGCTCGGCGGCCGCGAGCGCGCCCCGACCGCGCCTGACGTGCCGACCACGACGGAAGCCGGCATGCCCGACCTGATCATCGAGAACTGGTACGGCATGGTCGCACCCGCCGGAACGCCGCCGGCGATCGTCGCAAGTCTGAACAAGCTCGCCACAGATGCGATGGCTGATCCGGCGGTCAAGGCAAAGCTCGCCGAGCAAGGCCTGACATTGGCCGGCGACACGCCGGAGCATTTCCGCGACTTCATCGCCAACGACATCAAGCGATGGGCGAAGGTGATCGCGGATGCAGGCGTGGTGACGACGAAGTAGGGCTAATAGTCGAGCCGGCCGCGCATCTCCTCGAACGGAATCATGACGTGCTTACGAAACGGCGGGCGCTGTTGCAGCGTCCGATACCAGCGCTCGACCGCCGGCAGCGGCGGGCGCGTGATCTCGAGCTCGAAATAGCGATAGAGCGAGGTTCCGACGGTGATGTCGGCGAGCGACAGGTTCTCGCCGAGCAGGAACGGATTGCCTTCAAGGAGGCGCTCCAGCTTGGCGAAATGCTGCTCGCAGCGGGCGAGCGCCGTCTTAATCGCCGGCCAATTACGCTGCGCTTCAGGCGTGCGGAAGAAACCCCAGAACACGCCGTCGAGAAAATCCGGCTGCAGGGCGGTCTGCGACCAGTCCATCCAACCGTCGACCCGCGCCCGGACGACGGGATCGTCGGACCAGAAGCGGCCGTTGCCATGGCGCGCGGCGAGGTAGCGCAGGATGGCGTGGGATTCCCAGACGGTTGCCTCGTCATCCCTGATGACAGGCACGCGGCCATGCGGGTTCATCGCCAGGAAGGCCGGCGCATCGAGCCCGCCGAAGGCACCGCCGGCATCGATGTGCTCATGCGCCAGATCGAGCTCGCCGATCAGCCACATCACCTTCTGCACGTTGAACGAGCTGCGCCGTCCCCAGACCTTGAGCATGGTGCTTTCCTTGCTTCCGTCAGCGTTGCGCTTCGGCCCGCAAATATTCCACGAGCTGCTTGGCGGCGCGCGGCAGCGCCTTGAAGCTGCGGGCGCAGATCGTGAGCCGGCGGTTGGCCCAGCCGTCGCGGATCCTTATCGTCGTGATCGGCATCGCCGCGGCGCAGCGCCGGGCCGCGGTTTCCGGGACAACGGCAATGCCGACATCGGCTGCAACCATCTGGCAGATGGCGTCGAAGCCGCGCAGGCGGGCGCGGAAGCGCAGCCGCGCACCGAGCTTTGCCGCGTGGCGGGAAATATGGACCTGCAACGCCGACGTCGCCGTGAGGCCGACGAAATCGCGCCCGACCACCTCCTGAAAATCGATCTGGCGGCGGTTGCCGAGATCGCTGCGCCGCGACGCCACCAGCATCAGGCGGTCCTCGCTGAACAGGAAGCGCTCGACGCTGTCGGGCAGCGCGTGCTCGGCGGCGAAACCGAGATCGGCGGCGCCGCTAGCGATCGCGGTCGCGATATCGGTGCTCTCGCGCTCCTCGACATCGACGCTGATATCGGGATGTTCGTGCAGGAAGGCCGCGAGCGCGCGCGGCAGATGCTCCGACAGGCCCGAGGTGTTGGCGAGCAGCAGCACGTTGGCGCGCACCCCGCTGGCATAGGCGGCGAGATCGCTTTGCAGCGCCTCGACATTGTGAATCACGATGCGGGCATGGCCGAGCAGGCTTTCACCCGCCGCCGTCAGCTCGACGCCACGGCGGCCGCGCTTGAGCAGTGCGACGCCGAGCGCCTCCTCGAGGCCTTTGATCCGCTCGCTGGCGGACGCTAGCGCGAGGTTTGCGCGCACCGCGCCCTGCGTGATGCTTCGCGCGTCGGCAACCGCAATGAACAATTGCAAGTCGATCAGGTCGAACCGCATGATTTTCCCGCCCTCGCCCTTCGGACTGCCCGAAGGCTAACTCCGTAACCTCCAGATTGTGCCGATCGCGTCTATCGGTCAATGTCCCGCCATGGTCGACCATCTCCTGATCTTCATCGCTTTCGCCTTCCTGCTCGCCGGCTTCGTCAAGGGCACGCTCGGCCTCGGCCTGCCGACGGTCGCGATGGGGCTGTTGGCAACCACGATGGCGCCGGGCCAGGCGATCGCGATCGTGATCGTGCCGGCGATCGTCACCAATATCTGGCAGACCTTCGTCGGCCCCTATCTGCGCGATATCCTCAAGCGGTTATGGCCGCTGATGCTCGGCACTGTGGCCGGAATCTGGATCAATGCCGGACTGTTGACCGGGCCGTACGCAGCGTACGGCACCGTCGTGCTTGGTGTCCTGCTGGTGATCTACGCGATCGTCGGCTTGAGCCGTTTCAACTTCAAGGTCGCGCGGCGCCATGAGAAATGGGTCGGCGGCATCGTCGGCGTCATCACCGGGCTGATCTCGGCCGCAACCGGCGTCCAGGTCATCCCTTCGATGCCGTTCATGCAGGCGATCGGCATGGACAAGGACGAGCTGGTGCAGGCGCTCGGTGTCTTCTTCACCACCGCGACCCTGGCGCTCGCCTTCAACCTGACGGCCTCGGGCCTGCTGACCGTGGCGACCGCGCTGCCCGGTGCGGTGGCGATGGTGGCGTCGTTCATCGGCATGTTCGTCGGCCAGGCGGTCCGCACACGGATGCAGCCGGATGTGTTCCGCCGCTGGTTCCTGATCTCGATGATCCTGCTCGGCATCTATCTCGCCGGCAGCGCGCTGCTCAAGATCCACGGCTAGATTCTTGTTCGACACGTTTTCTTCACGCGAACCGGTAAGCCACTTCGCTCGAAAACGCTCTGGCGACGCTAGCGCGACTCCAGCATGGCGACGCGGACGCGAGATAGATGAAGAGCGCGCCGAGCGAGCGGTTGATCCAGGCGATCACGCCCGCCGATTGCCGGATGCGGCCGGCGGCCTTCGCCGCAAAGGCCGCAAGGCCAAAGCACCACAGCGTGCCGCCGGTGATGAAGATCAGCCCGAGCACCAGGAAGGCGAGCGTCTTGTGGGCCGAGTCCGCCGCTACGAATTGCGGCAGGAAGGCGAGGAAGAACAGCGCCACCTTCGGGTTGAGGATGTTGGTCAGGGCGCTTGCCAGAACACGCGCGAGATCGAGGTCTCGCCGGCCTGCCCCGCGATCTCGGCGATCGGCTTGGCGCGCGACAACAGCATCTGCAGGCCGGTGAGCACCAGATAGGCGGCGCCGATCAGCTTGACGGCCAGGAACGCCGTCGACGACGCCATCAGCAGCGCCGACAGCCCGATCGCCGCGCCCAGCACATGGACCAGGCAGCCGCTGCTGATACCGATTGCCGCAGCGGCGCCGCCGCGCCACCCGAGCTGAATTGTGCGCCCAATGATATAAGCGGTATCCGGCCCCGGCGTGACGTTGAGCAGCAGCCCGGACAGGACAAACAGCCAAAGTTCGTGAATTCCCAGCATGCGGCGAGATTAACCCATGTAAGTAACGAACCGGAAAGGACGGTCAGCCAAGCTGCGCCATCCCAGCGACACACGAATTCAGTAGAGAAACGGACTGTACGATCCGTTGGTCGCATGCCAATTCCTGCTACTATGCATTATAGGTGCCCACAAACCGAGCTTCCGCCGGACCCGGCCTGTCTTGTAAGTATCGGATTCGGTCACCTCGCTAAGTGGCCATTCCAGGGCACAGGAGACATGGAAAGACGGCTCGCTGCCATTCTTTGCGCTGACATCGCCGGCTATTCCCGCATGATGGGTGTCGACGAGGCGGGGACGCATGCCTCGTTCAAGGCACACCGCAGTGCGATCTACCCGATTATCCTCAACCATGGCGGCCGAATCGTCAAAAACACCGGCGATGGCTTCCTGCTGGAATTCCCGAGCATCATCGGCGCGATCGAGGCCGCCGTCGCGATGCAGACCCTGATGGCCGAGCGCAACGAACATCTGCCGGCCGACCGTGCCATGCATTTCCGGATGGGCGTCCATATGGGCGACGTCATGGCCGACGAGGACGAGGTGTTCGGCGACGACGTCAACATCGCGGTCCGTCTCGAGACGGTCGCTACGCCCGGCGGCATCGCAGTGTCGGACAAGGCCGCACCGAGGCGGGACGGCGGCTTGCCGTCAGCCTGGTCGATGCCGGCCCGCATCGCTTCAAGAACATCGCCGAACCGGTCAATGTCTGGACCTGGGCGCCGGCCGGGACCGACGCGCAGGAGCAGGCTCCGGAGGATGGGCCGCATCTGCCGGGGCAATACCGCACCGCGATCGTCGGCGTGCTGCCGTTCGACAATCTGAGCGGCAGTGCCGACGAATATTTTTCGGACGGCCTGACCGAGGACCTGATCCACGCGCTGTCGCTGCAATCCTTCTATCGCGTGCTGAGCCGCAACTCGACCTTCGCCTACAAGGGCAAGAACGTCTCGACCCGCCTGATCGCGCGCGAGATTGACGCCACCTATCTGATCCAGGGTTCGGTGCGGCGCGCCGGCAACAAGATCCGCGTCACCGCCGAGCTGATCGCACCCGAGAAGGGCGAGCAACTGTGGACCGGCCGCTACGACCGCGACATGGGCGACCTGTTCGCGATGCAGGACGAGATCACCGCCAATCTCTCCGCCGCGGTCGCGCAGGAGATCTACCGCGCCGAGGCATCGGCGCCGGCACGCTCGCCGAATTCCGAGCTGACCGCGTGGGATCGCTTCCTGAAGGGCCTGTCGCACTACTATCAGCAGACCCAGTCCGACTGCGAGACCGCGATCGCGCTGTTCAAGGAGGCGATCGAGCTCGATCCCGCGCTGTCGATCGCGCGCGCTTATCTCGCGCTGATCCAGATCCAGAGCATCCAGTTCGGCTGGATTCCGAGCACGCGCGAAATGTGGGCGTCGTCGGTCAGCCTGGCCGAGAGCAGCGTCCGGCTCGACCCGCGCTCCTCATTCGCATTTTCGCTGCTGGCCTATCTGCATGCGATGCAGGGTCACTACGAAGCGGCGATGGACGCGATCAAGCGGGCGATCGAGCTCAACCCCTACGACATGGGCGCGCGCGGCGTGCTCGGTATCTGCCACATGGTGATCGGCGACCATCGCCAGGCGGTCGAACTGTTCTCGACGGCGGTCCAGCGCGGCAACAGCGACCCGCGCTATCAATGGGGCGCCTTGAACGCGTTCAGCCATTACCTGCTCGGACAGTATGACGCATCGCTGTCGTGGTCGCGCGAAACGCTCTACCTCAACCCGAACCATCTGCAGGGCCTTGCGGTGCGCGCCGCGGCGCTCGCCCAGCTCGGCCGCACTGAGGAGGCCGCGCAGGCGGCCGAGGCGCTGCTCGCCAACCATCCCAAGCTGACGGTCGAACGTCACTTGCGCAATTTCCACTGGAAGAATCCGGCCGACATCGCGCATTATCGCGACGGCCTCTTGAAAGCCGGCCTCCCGTTCGGCAAAATCGCTCTGGTTGCATCCGCATCGAAGTTCGCCGTCGATTCCTGAGCGAATTCATCCACCGGTAATGGATGCTTTTTAGGCTGATGCTTTTCAGGATGTGGTTTGATGTCCGATACGGCTGCAAGCGCGGCGCCTGCCCCGCAGATCTCTCCTGACAATCCCTGCCCGTTCCTGCGCGCGCTGGTCGCCGGCAATTATGTCGGCGGCCACATCGTGCCACTGCGAGAGCTGACCGAGACCATCGACCGCGCCACCGGCAAGACCGGCCTTCCGGCGCTCAGCGCCGGCGCCAAGATATTCATGGTCGCGCAGATGGCCAACGGCGTCGGACCGTTCAGCCAGGTGCGCAGCCTGTTGCAGGGCGCGATCCTCGACCAATTGCGCAACGGCCCGCTCGACAAGCACGGCGCCGGCTCCCGCATCCTCGATCAGCATGCCGTCGTGCATGAGGACGAGATCGCGCGGCTCGCCACCTTCGGATCGGACTACAAGGCCCCTGACGGCAGCGTCGAACGCGGGCTGTCGGCCGCCGAGATCAAGACCTTCATGGCCGCGAACTTCCAGCGCGCCAAGGACGAGCATCCGCCATCCTACGCCATCCTGCACTGCTACTATCCGCTGCTGATGCTCGGCGAATGGCCGGTGCTGCTCGACATCATGGGCAAGGGCGAAGGCAAGGACCGCTATCTCAGCGTCGCCGAGGTCAGGACCCTGTTCGTCGAGAAACGCTTTCCGGACCGCATCGTCGCGCTGCTCAACGGCTGAGCCGCGAGCTCCACACCGATTGACCGCTCACTTGAACAGCGGCGTTCCAGGCACGAAGGCGTCGAACGCCGCCCAGAACTGCGCGCGGTAACGATCCTGCTCCTGCAGGATCTCGTGCTTGGAGCCCGCGATCACGAGGTGCGAGCCGGCGCGCAGATGATAGGCGAACTCCTCGATCGCTGCCGTCGACACCACCTCATCATTGCTCGCCGCCAGCATCAGGATCGGCTGGCGGATTTCGGAGGGATACGACATGCCGCGGAAGGTGCGCATCGCGGTGAACGCAGTGTCGGCCCATGCGATCGTCGGTGCGGCGATGCCGAGCGTCGGGTCTTCTTCCAGGATCGCCGCGTTGCGGGCGTGGCGCACCGGATCGCTGGTTACGGGATTGCCGATGAAGGGCGCGAGGCCGACCAGTTCGCTGCTGCCGCCCGGGATGTAATTGCTGCCCTGTCCGGTGAGGCGCATGATGCGAAGCAGCGCGCTCGGGAAGAAGGAAACGCGACGGCCCGGCAGGTCGATCATCGGCGCCGACAGCACCATGCGGTCGAACCAGCGCTTGCCGGCATGCGCGATGCGCAGCATCACCGCGCCGCCCATCGAATGCGCCAGCGCGAAATAGGGCGGCGGGCAATCCGGCAGCACCACCTGCTGGACGAAGGCTTCGACGTCGGTCTCGTAGTCGGCGAAGTTGCGCACATAGCCCTTGCGTGGATCGCGCAACCGCCGCGACGAATGGCCCTGCCCGCGCCAGTCGATCATCGCCACCGCAAAGCCGCGGTCGCGCAGGTCGCGCACGGTCTCGAAATATTTCTCGATCATCTCGCCGCGCCCGCCAAACACGCAGACCGTGCCCTTGCGGCCGGGCGGCGGCGCCCAGCGCGCAAAGCGCAGCTCGGCTCCGTCTGATGTTTTGATAGTGCCGCTGACCACGTCGTCCGGAACCGGGTTGGCGGGAATCGAGACGAGCGTCATGCGGGAAACCGACGTGGTGAGACAGGGTGGAAATCAAGGACGCCAGCGCCAGAAAAGCGACGCGGTTTCCGCCTCTTGAACGCGACGTGACCCCTCCCATATCACCCTAGTGCAGGCCGCTACCAGTGTTTCGGACCCGAAACATCAGGCTGCACACATCTAAGCCCGGCCCGATGGCGGGCGGGTAACTGAAACAGTCGCTCACTGGAGGACTATTCTATGCGTAGCTACGACCTCACTCCGTTCTATCGTTCCACCGTCGGCTTCGACCGCCTCTTCAACCTGCTCGATCAGGTGACCTCCGACGGCAGCCCCGGCTATCCCCCCTACAACATCGAGCGCACCGGCGAGAATGCTTACCGGATCAGCGTCGCGGTCTCCGGCTTCTCGCAGGCCGAGCTTTCGATCGTCGCGAAGGAGAACACGCTGACGATCAAGGGCGAGAAATCCGCCAACGAGAACGCCGGCAACGGCTCGGAAGTGCTCTATCGCGGCATCGCCTCGCGTGCCTTCGAGCGCGTCTTCCAGCTTGCCGACTTCGTGCAGGTGAAGAACGCCTCGCTCGAGAACGGGCTGCTCCACGTCGATCTCGTTCGCGAGATTCCCGAAGCCAAGAAGCCCCGCAACATTCCGATCGGCGGCGGCGAGAAGGCCCCGCAGGTCGTCGACGGCTCGGCGAAGGTCGCAGCCTAAGGAATGCCCCCCGCGTCAGCAGATATTGGCTGAACGCGAAGACGCCCCGGGAAACCGGGGCGTTTTTTTGTTGCCGGCTGCCGCTATTCCAACCCCTGTACCTTCGGCATCTCCTGGGTCGGCAGGATCGCGGGCGCGGGCGGCGCCGGCGCGGTCTGACCGACGGTCGGGACCTCTGCTTGCTGGACCGGCTTCGGCGCCGCGGCGGCCTGGATCTCGGCCGGTTTCGGCGCAGCCGCGGCCTGCTCGGCCGGCGCGGGTGCGGCGGCCTGGACAGGCGCAGGCTGCGGCGTGGCGGCCGGCGGCACTGCGGCCTGGGCCGCGGGAGGCTGGGTCGCCGGAGCAGCAGCGGGAGCCTGGGCTTTGGCGTTGAGCGGGCTGCGCTTCGGCACGCGGCTTGCGACATGCGGGATCGGGAGCGGCGGCCGTGGCACCCTCGCCTGGATCGCCCGCGGCACCGGGCCGACCGGGCCGTAGGTCGCGCTCATCTCCTCCTCGTAATTGTCGCCGAGCCGGTAGGCCGGGGTGAAGCGGATGATGTGCCCGTCGCGGGCGTCGATCACCAGGCGGCCGTCATCGCCGCCCTGGTCGATCACCGAGATCGTGTAGACGAAGCCGCGCTGCTGCGGGGCCCCGAGCGGCAAATAGCCGTTCTCGCGCAGCACGGTGTAGACCTCGACCGGCGGCAACAGGCTCGGGACCCGGCCAAACCGCGGCGGCGGCGGAACCTCGGGCATCGCGGCGTAGGGCCCGTCCATGTCGGAGACCCTGACGAAAGCCGGGCTGCCGATCCGGACTGATGTCACCAGCTGCGCCTCGGCCGAGGCTGCGCTGAGCGCGAGGGCGGCGGCTGCAACCGAACCTGTGAACAACTTCATCGCCGTAACTCCTGTCTGCCCCGCCCTGGGAGCGTTCCCGCTCTCTTGCTGGCTTGCCCGGGGCAAAATTTCAGTTTGAAATCCGGCGGTCCTTGGTCGCTCCTTGGGCCAGATCACGGCGTGTTTGCTTCGAATCGGGGGCGCGGCGGGCCCGCCGAGCCGTTCGTTCCGAGCATGCGGGCAAGGACTTCCTCGCGCTTGTGTGATAGACAAAAATTTGGCAAGGTCGAGGTTAGGACAGCAAGACTGTCTCAATTTCGAGGCCATCCCGGCATGGGGATTGCAACGAGAACCTCTGTAAGGAGGGCCTCGGCGCCCCGGGCTCCGAGAATGCTGCAGGCAGGGCCGTCCCGCAGGGGACGTTGAAACGCCCGTCGTCTGAATTTAGGAAAATGCGGCTCGCGGCGGACGAGCGGTGGCCCGGTGGGTGCCGCAACGTCCAAGGTGCGCCAAATACGGTGAGGCCCCTTACGAAAGGGAGAGGACACATGAGCGGGTCGGAATTCGAGCGCGAAATCATCGTGGCAGGTACGCTGTCGGCGACCGCGGACTCGAAAGCCGCCGAACCCGCGCGTGAGCTGCACACATGGCGTCCTGAAGCCGAAGGCCTGTTTGATCCGAGCCTGGAGAAGGACTCCTGCGGCGTCGGCTTCATCGCCAACATCAAGGGCCAGAAGTCGCATCAGATCGTCTCCGACGCGCTGAGCATCCTGTGCAACCTCGAGCATCGCGGCGCCGTCGGCGCCGACCCGCGCGCCGGTGACGGCGCCGGCATCCTGGTGCAGATTCCCCACACCTTCTTCGCGCGCAAGACCTCCGAGCTCGGCTTCAAGCTGCCGCAGCCCGGCGAATACGCCATCGGCGCGCTGTTCATGCCGCGCGACGCCGCGTGGCGGAACGTGATCAAGAGCATCATCGCCGACGAGATCAAGAACGAGGGCTTCAAGCTGCTCGGCTGGCGCGACGTGCCGTCAGACAATTCCTCGCTCGGCGTCACCGTGAAGCCGACCGAGCCCTACCACATGCAGGTCTTCATCGGCCGCAATGGTGCGGCCAAGAACGAGGACGATTTCGAGCGCCGGCTCTACATCCTGCGCAAGTCGATCTCGCAGGCGATCTACCAGCGCCGCGACCGCGGCATGGCGGGCTACTATCCGTGCTCGTTCTCGTGCCGCACCGTGATCTACAAGGGCATGTTCCTCGCCGACCAGCTCGGCAAGTACTATCCCGACCTGCACGAAGCCGATTTCGACAGCGCGCTGGCGCTGGTGCATCAGCGCTTCTCGACCAACACCTTCCCGACCTGGTCGCTGGCGCATCCCTACCGGATGATCGCCCATAACGGCGAGATCAACACGCTGCGCGGCAACGTCAACTGGATGGCGGCGCGGCAGGCCTCGGTGCATTCGGAGCTCTACGGCAAGGACATCAGCCGGCTGTGGCCGATCTCCTATGAGGGCCAGAGCGACACCGCCTGCTTCGACAACGCGCTCGAATTCCTGGTGCAGGGCGGTTACTCGCTGCCCCACGCCGTGATGATGATGATTCCGGAAGCGTGGGCCGGCAATCCGCTGATGGATGAGCAGCGCCGCGCCTTCTACGAATATCATGCCGCGCTGATGGAGCCGTGGGACGGCCCGGCGGCGATCGCCTTCACCGACGGCCGCAAGATCGGCGCCACGCTCGACCGCAACGGCCTGCGCCCGGCGCGCTACCTCGTCACCAAGGACGACCGCATCGTGATGGCGTCCGAAATGGGCGTCTTGAAGATTCCGGAGGACCAGATCGTCACCAAGTGGCGGCTGCAGCCCGGCAAGATGCTGCTCGTCGACCTCGAGCAGGGCCGCCTGATTCCCGATGACGAGATCAAGGCCGACCTCGCCAAGAGCCACCCCTACGCCGACTGGCTGCATCGCACCCAGATCCAGCTCGAGGAGCTGCCGGATGCGCCGGCCAAGGGCGTGCGCTCCAACCTGCCGCTGCTCGATCGCCAGCAGGCGTTCGGCTACAGCCAGGAAGACATCAACATCCTGATGACGCCGATGGCGTCGACCGGCGAGGAAGCTGCCGGCTCGATGGGCAACGACACGCCGATCTCGGCGCTGTCGGACAAGCCGAAGCAGCTGTTCACCTACTTCAAGCAGAACTTCGCGCAGGTGACCAACCCGCCGATCGATCCGATCCGCGAGGAAATCGTCATGAGCCTCGTCTCGATCATCGGGCCGCGGCCGAACCTGTTCGATCTGCAGGGCGTCGCCTCGACCCAGCGCCTCGAAGTGCGGCAACCGATCCTGACCGACACCGACCTGGAAAAGATCCGCTCGATCTCCGACGTCGCCGAGACCCACTTCAAGTCGCGCACGCTCGACACCACCTTCCACGCCGGCTTCGGCGCGGCGGGCATGGAGCAGGTGCTCGACGAGCTCTGCGCGCGCGCCGAGGGCGCGGTGCGCGAGGGCATCAACATCATCATCCTGTCGGACCGCATGACCGGCACCGACCGGATCCCGATCCCGTCGCTGTTGGCCTGCGCCGCCGTGCATCATCATCTGATCCGCACCGGCCTGCGTACCTCGGTCGGCCTGGTCGTGGAATCCGGTGAGCCGCGCGAGGTGCATCATTTCGCCTGCCTCGCCGGCTACGGCGCCGAGGCGATCAACCCCTATCTCGCGTTCGAAACCATCCTCGCGATGAAGGACCGGCTGCCCGGCGCGCTCGACGACTACGAGATCGTCAAGCGCTACATCAAGTCGATCGGCAAGGGCCTGCTCAAGGTGATGTCCAAGATGGGCATCTCGACCTACCAGTCCTATTGCGGCGCGCAGATCTTCGACGCGGTCGGCCTGAAGGCGGACTTCGTCGCCAAGTATTTCGCCGGCACCCACACCAGGATCGAGGGCGTCGGCCTCGGAGAAATCGCCGAAGAGACCGTGCGGCGCCACACCGACGCGTTCGGTGAGGGCCAGATCTACAAGACAGCGCTCGATGTCGGCGGCGAATATGCCTACCGCACCCGCGGCGAGGACCATGCCTGGACCGCGGAATCGGTCTCGACATTGCAGCATGCCGTGCGTGGCAACTCGCTGGAACGTTACCGGGCGTTCGCCAAGATCCTCAACGAGCAGTCCGAGCGTCTTCTGACGCTGCGCGGCCTGTTCCGGATCAAGAGTGCCGAGGACGACAAGCGCAAGCCGGTCAAGCTCGAGGACGTCGAGCCGGCCAAGGACATCGTCAAGCGGTTCTCGACCGGCGCGATGTCGTTCGGCTCGATCTCGCGCGAGGCGCACACCACGCTCGCGATCGCGATGAACCGGATCGGCGGCAAGTCGAACACCGGCGAAGGCGGCGAGGAGTCCGACCGCTTCAAGCCGATGCCGAACGGCGACAGCATGCGCTCAGCGATCAAGCAGGTCGCCTCGGGCCGGTTCGGCGTGACGACGGAATACCTCGTCAACTCCGACATGATGCAGATCAAGATGGCGCAGGGTGCCAAGCCCGGCGAAGGCGGCCAGCTGCCCGGCCACAAGGTCGACGCGACGATCGCGCGCGTCCGGCATTCGACGCCGGGCGTCGGCCTGATCTCGCCGCCGCCGCATCACGACATCTACTCGATCGAAGACCTCGCCCAGCTGATCTACGACCTCAAGAACGTCAATCCGGACGGCCAGGTCTCGGTCAAGCTGGTGTCCGAGGTCGGCGTCGGCACGGTTGCCGCCGGCGTCGCCAAGCGCGCGCCGACCATGTCACCATCGCGGGCTTCGAGGGCGGCACTGGTGCCTCGCCGCTGACCTCGATCAAGCATGCCGGCTCGCCCTGGGAGATCGGCCTTGCCGAAACCCACCAGACGCTGGTGCGCCAGCAGCTGCGCAGCCGCATCGCGGTGCAGGTCGACGGCGGCTTCCGCACCGGCCGTGACGTCGTGATCGGCGCGCTGCTCGGCGCCGACGAATTCGGCTTCGCCACCGCGCCCCTGATCGCGGCAGGCTGCATCATGATGCGCAAGTGCCACCTCAACACCTGCCCGGTCGGCGTGGCGACCCAGGACCCGGTGCTGCGCAAGCGCTTCACCGGCCAGCCCGAGCACGTCATCAACTACTTCTTCTTCGTCGCCGAGGAAGTCCGCGAGATCATGGCGCAACTCGGCTACAAGACGTTCGACGAGATGGTCGGCCAGGTCCAGATGCTGGACCAGACCGCGCTGGTCTCGCACTGGAAGGCCAAGGGTCTCGACTTCTCCAAGCTGTTCGTGCGGCAGAAGGAGGAGAAGGGCCAGACGATCTATCACTCGGAGAGCCAGAACCATCATTTGGAAGCCGTGCTCGATCGCCGGCTGATCGAGCAGGCGCAGGCCGCGCTCGACCGCGGTGCGCCGGTCAAGATCGAGGAAGAGATCAACAACACCGACCGTTCCGCCGGCGCGATGCTGTCGGGCGCGGTGGCCAAGATCTACGGCCATGCCGGCCTGCCGCTCGACACCATCCATGTCGGCCTGAAGGGCACCGCCGGACAGGCGTTCGGCGCCTGGCTCGCCAAGGGCGTCACCTTCGAGCTCGAGGGTGAAGGCAACGACTATGTCGGCAAGGGCCTCTCGGGCGGCTGCATCATCGTCAAGCCGCCGAAGATCTCCGGCATCGTGCCGGAAGAATCGATCATCGTCGGCAACACCGTGATGTACGGCGCGATCGCGGGCGAGTGCTACTTCCGCGGCATCGCCGGCGAGCGCTTCGCGGTGCGCAACTCCGGCGCGGTCGCGGTCGTCGAAGGCGCCGGCGACCATTGCTGCGAATACATGACCGGCGGCATCGTGGTGGTGCTCGGCAAGACCGGGCGCAACTTCGCGGCCGGCATGTCGGGCGGCATCGCCTATGTGCTGGACGAGAGCGGTGACTTCGACAAGCTCTGCAACCTCTCGATGGTCGAGCTCGAGCCGGTGCTGTCGGAGGAGATGATCAACGCCGACACCTACCATCACTCCGGCGATCTCGAGGCGCATGGCCGGGTCGACGTGTTCCAGAACCTGCTCGACTCCGACGTGGAGCGGCTGCATGTCCTGATCACGCGTCACGGCAAGCTGACCGGCTCGAAGAAGGCGGCGGAAATCCTCGCCAACTGGAAGGCCTGGCTGCCGAAATTCCGCAAGGTGATGCCGGTGGAGTACCGCCGCGCGCTGAAGGAAATGAAGGCCAACGCCGACGCCGAGCCGAAAATCGCGATCGGCGCGTAGTATTACCGCGCGTCATTCCGGGGTGCGCCAGGCGCGACCCGGAATCTCGCAAAGCCACTTCGGGACTTCGGGTCTGCGCCCCTCAGCGCAGCCCGGAACGACGGACAACTGAGATGCAGGGGCATCGGGTTTCAATGGGTAAGATCACAGGTTTTCTCGAGATCGAGCGGCATGACCGCAAGTACGAGCCGGTCGCCGATCGACTCAAGAACTTCAGCGAGTTCGTCATTCCGCTGAGCGAGAAGGACACGCGCGACCAAGCCGCACGCTGCATGAATTGCGGCATCCCCTATTGCCACGGCACCGGCTCGACGGCGCCGGGCACGCCGGGCTGCCCGGTCAACAACCAGATCCCCGATTTCAACGACCTCGTCTATCAGGGCAACTGGGAAGAGGCCTCGCGCAACCTGCACTCGACCAATAACTTCCCCGAATTCACCGGCCGGATCTGCCCGGCGCCGTGTGAGGCGTCCTGCACGCTGAACATCGACGACAACCCGGTCACCATCAAGACCATCGAATGCGCGATCGTCGACCGCGCCTGGGACAATGGCTGGCTGAAGCCAGAGATCGCCGCAGAGAAGACCGGCAAGAAGGTCGCCGTGATCGGCTCGGGCCCCGCGGGCCTCGCCGCAGCTCAACAGCTCGCGCGCGCCGGCCACGAGGTGCATCTCTACGAGAAGTTCGCCAAGGCCGGCGGCCTGCTGCGCTATGGCATTCCCGACTTCAAGATGGAGAAGGGCATCATCGACCGCCGCGTGGCGCAGATGGAGGCTGAGGGCGTCACCTTCCACTACGGCAAGGCCGTCGGTGGAAGCACCCCGGGTGCAATCGACCCGCAGGAGCTCGCCAAGCAGTATGACGCCGTGGCGCTGACCGGCGGTGCGGAAGCCCCGCGCGATCTGCCGATCCCGGGCCGCGACCTTTCCGGCATCCACTTCGCGATGGACTTCCTGCCGCAGCAGAACCGCCGCGTCTCCGGCGAACCGCTGAACGGCACAGCCGACATCCTCGCCGGCGGCAAGCATGTCGTCGTGATCGGCGGCGGCGACACCGGATCGGACTGCATCGGCACCTCGTTCCGTCAGGGCGCCAAGTCGGTGACCCAGCTCGAGATCATGCCGGCGCCGCCCGAGCACGAGAACAAGGGCGTGACCTGGCCGAACTGGCCGCTGAAGATGCGGACCTCGTCGAGCCAGGCCGAAGGCGCGGTGCGCGAATTCGCCGTGCTGACGACCAAGTTCGAAGGCAAGGACGGCAAGGTTACAAAGCTCCATTGCGTCAAGGTCGACGACAAGTTCAAGCCGCTGCCCGGCACTGAGTTCACGCTCGACGCCGAGCTGGTGCTGCTGGCGATGGGCTTCGTCCATCCGGTGCACGAGGGCCTGCTCAAGACGCTCGGTGTCGAGCTCGACCAGCGCGGCAACGTCCGCGCCTCCCTGCAGGACTACCAGACCTCGCGCGCCAAGATCTTCTCAGCCGGCGACATGCGCCGCGGCCAGTCGCTCGTGGTCTGGGCGATCCGCGAAGGCCGCCAGTGCGCGCGTTCGATCGACAGCTTCCTGATGGGGAAAACGGATCTGCCGGGGTAGGTACCCCGGCAGTCACGCCGAACTGCATCTCACAAACTCAGTCGTCATCGCCCGCGAAAGCGGGCGATCCAGTATTCCAAAGACGTTATTGAGCCGATAGGCCGCGGCGTACTGGATACCCCGCCTGCGCGGTGCATGACGCTTCACGCGTGGCGCGACTTGCGCATCCTCACCGCTAGTTCTGCACCCGCACGCCCAGCATGACGACCGTCGACGCCGAGCTCTGTCCGGCGAGGTTCGAATCCAGCCAGTCGCGGCGCAGGGTGCCCTTGATCCAGAGGCTGCGGGTCATCTTGTAGATCAAATCGGCCGACACCGAGTAGGTGGTGTCGTTGCGGTTGTCGCCCTTGTACTCGAGCGTGCCGTAGGTGAACTTGCCGATGCCCGTCAGCCAGCGGCGGAAGTCGTGGTCGACTTCGACGGTGTAGGTGCGGGACAGCACGCCCGAGGTGCCCGGCAGCGTGGTCTCGCCGAGCTGGGTGTCGGAATAGAATTTGGCCGTGGTCAGCGGCGTCGCGGTCCAGGTCAGCGAGGCCGTCGTGAGCAGGCCCTCGAGCCGGTTGAGCCTTGTGTCGGCGTAGTCGCGCATCGCGTAGCCGATCGAGACCTCGCCGAACAGCAGTCGCGTGAACTCGAACGAGGTGCCGGCCTTGGCATAGCCGCCCGATGAATCGCGCGCATAGCCGGCGCGGTCGAGGAAGAGATCGTGGACGCGGCTGTCGCCCTGCACCTCGACGAAGGGCTTCACCGCGGGATTGAGCTCGTAGCTGACGCGGCCGATGCCGCCATATTGGGTGAAGTTGCGGTCGTCGTTCGACGACGAAGTGCCGTCGGTCAGCTTCGACCATTGGTAGTCGGTGCGGTCGACGGTGGCGCCGAGCGAGACCTGCATGCGGTTGAAATGCTGGTCGATGCCGAAGGTGCCGCCGACCGTAGAGTAGAGCGGATACTTGGCAAGGCCGGCCTGCACGTTCGGGCTGCCGGGATTGTCGGTCGAGACCAGCAGGCGGGCCTGCGCCGTAAGATGCGTGTCCCTCGAGACATCGAGACGGCCGTCGACATGGCCGGTGAAGCTCGGACGATCGACGTCGAGCGGCGCCGACAGCGGCGTGCCGTCAATCGGCGTGAGCTGCGAGCCGTAGCCGGTGAACGAGCCGCGCAGATCGGCGACGACGGCGTGGCGCTCCCAGTCCGACATCGCGACGAATTCCGGTGCGACCATGTAGAACGCCTTGCCCTGCGGCTGATACAAGCGGCCCGGATTGGTATCGTAGCCGGCCATCACCTCGACCGCGGTCTTGACCATGAACGAGCCGGCGTAGTCGCCGACCGCGCCGAACG
Organism: Bradyrhizobium viridifuturi; assembly: GCF_001238275.1. Lineage (GTDB taxonomy): Bacteria > Pseudomonadota > Alphaproteobacteria > Rhizobiales > Xanthobacteraceae > Bradyrhizobium > Bradyrhizobium viridifuturi. The sequence continues at coordinate 30,017 of NZ_LGTB01000041.1, read as the reverse complement.
GATCGTCGTCGAGCTTGAGCCGCCTGCGCGCCGGCTGGCCGACGACGGTGCCGGCCATCGCTGGCGGCACCGGCGGCTTGCTGGCGGTCTCCGACGGCGGGATCGACAGCCGCAACTGCCCGGCCGCAGTCAGCGGCGGTGGCGTCGGCACCGGCGAGCCGGGTCCCGGCGGCGGCTTCGGCTTGGCCTGGCCCGGATAATATTTCGGCTTCAGCCGTTTTCGATTGAGCGAGTCATAGCCTGATGTCGAAGCGCCGTTGGCAGCCGGAAGACCGTAGGTCGGGATCTGTCCGACGCGCTCCCGCGTTGTCGCCGACGACGATGCGCGCCGGCTGGGATCGGCGTCCGGCAGCTTCAGGCCGTTGAGCGGATCCATGGCGTCTGCGGTGGTCCGGCGCAGCGGAGAATCCGGGGTGATAACCTGGCTCTGCCGGTTCGGGCTGAACAGATCCGGCGTCACGGTCTGGGCGTTGGCGAGCCCGGTCGTCGCAGTTACCGCAAGAACGGTCAGCAAAAGACACGGCAAAACCACGCGAACGGGGCGTCCGCGCCGATTTGGGCCGCTTACTGGCCGCCGCCACACGATGGAAATACTCCAACGAATTCATGTACTTGACGTACGCATCTCGCCGGGCGGCGAAAAACGTCGTTAATGGAGTTAAAACAATTATGGTTAATGAGCCGTTGAGGATCCGCCGCCGCGCGTCGCATCGCGGAATCGAACGTGCTAAGGGAGACGCCCGGGTGCAAAACCCCTCCCCTGGAATCCGTAATGGCCAAACCGAAACCGCTGATGACCAAATCATCCGGCCCCGATGACGGCGCCGTTCAGTCGGCGCTCCGCACCCTCGATGCCGAGGCGAGCGGCGTCGCGGCAATCTCCGCGGCACTCAAGTCCGACCTCGGCGCGCCGTTCACGGCAGCAGCCGAGCTGATCTGCAAGGCCAAGGGACGGCTGATCGTGACCGGGCTCGGCAAGTCGGGCCATATCGGCCGCAAGATCGCGGCGACCTTCGCTTCGACCGGCACGCCGGCGTTCTTCGTGCATGCGGCCGAAGCCAGCCATGGCGACCTCGGCATGATCACTGTCGAGGACGTGATCCTCGCGCTGTCATGGTCCGGCGAGCAGCCGGAGATGCGCAACCTGATTGCCTATGCGGCGCGCTTCGGCATCCCGCTGATTGCGATGACCGCCGACAAGGATTCGACGCTGAGCAAGGCCGCCGACGTGCAGCTGACGCTGCCGAAGGCCCGCGAGGCCTGCCCGCACAATCTGGCGCCGACCACGTCCTCGCTGATGATGCTGGCGCTCGGCGACGCCTTGGCGATCGCGCTGCTCGAAGGCCGCGGCTTCACTTCGACCGATTTCAGCGTGCTGCATCCGGGCGGCAAGCTCGGCGCACTGTTGAAATATGCCCGCGACCTCATGCACAGCGGCGACGCGCTGCCGCTGAAGCCGCTCGGCACCAAGATGTCGGACGCGCTGGTCGAGATGACGTCGAAGGGCTTCGGCTGCGTCGGCATCGTCGACAGCCACGGCCATCTCGCCGGCATCGTCACCGACGGCGATCTGCGCCGGCAGCTGACGCGCCCCGACCTGCTGACGCTGTCGGTCGACGAGGTCATGACCAGGACCCCGAAGACGATCGGCCGCGATACGCTCGCCGGCGAAGCGCTGGAGCTGCTCAATGCCTCGAAGATCACGACGCTGATCGTGACCGATGCCAAGAAACCGGTCGGCATCATCCATCTGCACGATCTGCTGCGCGCCGGCGTGGCGTAATCAGAACTCTTTCAATTCGTCGTTCCGGGGCGCGTCTCTTGGCGCGAGCCCGGAATCCATACTCACGATGGTGGTCATGGATTCCGGGCTCGCCGCTTCGCGTCGCCCCGGAATGACGCTCACTTCGGAAACCGCGCTGCCGTCGCTTCCAGCGGCAGGGCCAGCGCGTTGGCGAGGTAGGAGACGGTGCGGTAGAAGCCGCACAGCAGGATGATCTCCAGCACCTGGTCCTCATCATAATGCGCCGAAAGTGCCGCGAATTCCGCGTCATTGAGCGTCGCCCGCGCGTGCAGCGCGTCGACCGCCGCGATCATCGCCTGCTCGACCGGCGACCAGCAGCCGGCATCGGTCGCCCCATGCACGGTGGCGTGGACTTGCTCTTCCGACAGCCCGGCGGCGGCGCCGAACGCCGTGACATGGACGCCCCATTCATATTCGCAAGCGTTGAGCGCGCAGGTGCGGTCGATGACGATCTCGCGGTCCCGCAAGGAGAGCGGCCCGCGGTCGAGCAGGCTGCCGCCGCGAAACTTCTCCCAGGCGCGCGGGTGGCCGGCCATCATGCGGAACAGCACCAACGGCGGCTTGCCGCGCATGATGCGGTCGAAATGCTGTTGAACGTCCGCCGCATAGGGCGGATCGAGCGGCGCGATGCGTGACATGGGTTGGTCCAGTTGCTACATTTAATGTAGCGACACGCTACAATATTTGTAGCGATGCGCAAGAGAGATTCGAGAGGGATTCGCGACATGCCGAAGCAGGCTGCGACTGCAAGACCCGGCGTCCGCGGCTCGCGGAGCGGCCGCCCGATCATGGCGCTGCTCGATCTGTTGGGGCGGCGCTGGACCTTGCGCATCGTCTGGGAGCTGCGCGAGGGCGCACTGACCTCGCGTGCGCTGCGCGCCGCCTGCGACGAAGTCTCGCCGACGATCCTGCAGACGCGGTTGACCGAGCTGCGCGAGGCCGGCTTCGTCGAGCTGACGGATGATGGTTACGGCCTCACTGCGCTCGGCCGCGAGTTGTTTGCGACCTTCACACCGCTCAACCGTTTCGCCGAGCGCTGGAGCAGGCAGGCTGGCAGCTAGACTGCGGCCACCGTCAGGCTGGCGCCGTCGGCGCGCACCACCTTCACGCGGCTGCCGGCCGGCGCATCGGGGCCGGCGACGCGCCAGACCGTGTCGTCGATCCGCACCGTGCCCGATCCGTCGATGATCGGCTTCTCCAGCGTGAATTCGCGGCCGACCAGGGCTTCATTGCGGCGGTTGAGGAACGGGTTGCTCTTGCTGGCCTCGGTCGCGCCCCTGGCAAAATGCCGCCATGCCGGCACCGCCAGCGCGGCGAACACCGCGAACATCAGGAGCTGCATCTGCCAGGACGGCGTGAACACGAACGACAACAGGCCCACCAGCAGCGCCGCGAGCCCGAGCCAGAACAGGAACACCCCGGGCGCCGCGAGTTCCAGCGCCATCAGGATGAAGCCGAAGATCAGCCAGTTCCAGGTACCCAGTGTCGAAAACATCTCGGCCATGACGTGACCTCTCAACAATCAAAAGCCCCGCTCCCCTTGTGGGAGGGAGGTTGGGATGAGGGGTGACGGTTTCTCCGCGGAGAGAGACCCCTCACTCGGATCGCTGACGCGATCCGACCTCTCCCACAAGGGGAGAGGTGTAAAGCGTATGCGGAGCCAATCATCTTTGGATCTCTACCGCTGCGGCGGCACCGGCGGTGGTGGCGTCGGACCAGCCGACGGCACCGAGCCGCCGCGCGCGCTGCGGCGGTGGCGGATGCAGCGCTCTCGCCGAAGGTGGCGCGGGCGATCTCGCCGATGCCGGCCAGCGAGCCCAGCACACTCGACGTCTCGATCGGCAGCATCAGGACCTTCTGGTTCGGCGACTCCGCAAGCTGGCCGAACGCCTTGATGTATTTGTCGGCGATGAAATAGTTCAGCGCCGCGACGTCGCCCTTGGCGATCGACTCCGACACCATCTGGGTCGCCTTGGCCTCGGCTTCGGCAAGCCGCTCGCGCGCCTCGGCGTCGCGGAAGGCGGCCTCGCGGCGGCCCTCGGCCTGCAGGATCTGGCCCTGCTTGGCGCCCTCGGCGCGCAGGATCTCCGACTGCCGCTGGCCTTCCGCCTGCAATATGTCGGCGCGCTTGACGCGCTCGGCCTTCATCTGCCGGCCCATCGCCTCGACGAGGTCGGCCGGCGGCACGATGTCCTTGATCTCGATGCGGTTGACCTTGACGCCCCACGGCGACACCGCAGCATCCACCACGCGCAGCAGCCGCTCGTTGATCTCGTCGCGATGCGACAGCACCTGGTCGAGATCCATCGAGCCCATCACCGAGCGGATGTTGGTCATGGTCAGGACCGTGATCGCCTGGTTGAGGTTGGCGACCTCGTAGCTCGCCTTCGCCGCGTCGAACACCTGGTAGAACGCGACGCCATCGACCGTCACGGTGGCGTTGTCCTTGGTGATCACCTCCTGCTCGGGGATGTTGATCACCTGCTCCATCATGTTGATCTTGCGCCCGATGCGATCGAAATAGGGCACAATCAGATTGAGGCCGGGCGACAGCGTGCGGGTGTATTTGCCGAACCGCTCGATGGTCCAGTCATAGCCCTGCGGAACGGTCTTGATCCCGGCGAACAGCGTGACGATGACGAGAAGAACAAACGCGATCGCGAAAATATCGAAGCCAGTCATGAAGTCCTCCAGGCACGGTCGTGCATTGGTCGGCAGGACCGCTTCGCCGGTTCAGCCGGCTGTTGTTCTCCCTAGCACATAGGAAGCGGTTGTCGGACTGCCAGATGCACGAAGACCCAGCGAACCGCTGTGTCCGTTGTCACGGATCGTTAACAAAGGGCTTCAGCGCGTTAGATCCAGCCCTGAAGCTCGCGCAGCACGAGTTGGCGGATCACGTCCATGCCGCCGTCGCTGTCGTTGAGGCAGGGAATGGCCGCGAACTGCTCGCCGCCATTGTGCCGGAAGATCTCGGCGTTCTCCTGCGCGATCTCCTCCAGCGTCTCGAGGCAATCTGCAGAAAAGCCCGGCGTGACCACGGCCATTCGCTTCACGCCGTCCTTGGCGAGTTTCTCGACCGTCTTGTCGGTATAGGGCTGCAGCCACTCGGCATTGCCGAAGCGCGACTGGAAGGTGAGAAGCAATCGTGAGGCATCGAGCCCGAGCCGCTTGCGCAGCGCGTTGGTGGTGGCGATGCACTGCGCCTGATAGGGATCGCCCTTGTCGACATACTCTTTCGGCATGCCGTGGAACGAGGCGAGGATGACCTCCGGCTGGAACGGCAGCGTCGCGAGATGTTGGTTAATCGAGACCGCGAGCGCCTCGATGTAATCGGGGTCGTCGTAGTAGGGCGGCGTCACCCGCAGGATCGGCTGCGCGCGCATGCCGGCCAGCACGCGAAATGCCTCGTCGCAGACGGTTGCCGACGTCGCCGCGGAGTATTGCGGATAGAGCGGCACCACCAGCAGCCGGCCGCAGCCTTGCGTCGCCAGCGCCTCGATGCGCTCCTTGATCGACGGATTGCCGTAGCGCATCGCCCAGTCGACCACGACGTGGTCGTGATCGGCGATCGCCTCCGCCAGCTTGTCGGCCTGCGAGCGCGTGATGGTCTTCAGCGGCGACTCGTTCTTCTCGGTGTTCCAGATCTTCAGATAGTCGCGCGCCTTGCGGGCCGGGCGGACCCGCAGGATGATGCCGTTGAGGATCAGCTTCCAGACCAGGCCCTGGTCCTCGATCACCCGCGGATCGGACAGGAATTCTCTGAGATAGACCCGCACGCCCGCGGCATCGGCCGTATCCGGCGTGCCGAGATTGACCAGCAGCACGCCGACGCGCTCCGGCTTCGGCGCCGCGGCGGGCTTCGCGCTCTCGAACGGGATCACCGTGCTCATGATGGCCTTGCGCTCAAAAGTCCTTCGCTTGGGGGCTTTGGGCTTCGCGCGTTGCTCCAACCTTGTCAAGCCGAGTGCGGGTTGGCTACGTTCCCGGCCGGAATACGGGAGGAACCATGACGATCGCCGAATGGTGCGTCTTCGGGACGCTGCTGCTCTCACTGCTGACGATCGTATCGGTGAAATGGACCGGCATCCGCGGCTTCGACAATTCGAAACCTCGCGATCCCGGTTTCTACGACGACCCGATCCGCTCGCGGGCGCTCGGCGCCCACCAGAACGGCATCGAAGCCTTCCCGTTCTTCGCCTTCGCCGTCTTGCTCGCCGAATTCCGCGTCGGCCCGTTGCGGCTGATCGACGAGCTCGCGGTGCTGTTCCTGATCGTGCGGATCGCCTACGTCTTCACCTATATCGGCAACCGCCCGACCCTGCGCTCGATCCTCTGGAGCATCGGCTTTGCGATCAATATCGCGATCTTCCTGTTGCCGGCAATCAGGGGATATCTGACGCGGTGAGTTGCCTCTCACCCCTCCGTTCTCACGTGAGGTGAATACGCTGGTCAAGCTCCCTCTCCCCACAAGCAGGCGAGGTGACCTCACAGACACGTCGCGCGTTCGGCCGCGACATAGCCGAACAGCAGCCCGAGCCCGAACAGCAGCACGAGAGCCGCAGCGGCGAATTCCAGGCCGCGCATGATCACCATGCCGCCGCCGTCGCGCGCGCCGCTCTGGCGCTCGGCCATGCCGCGCGCCGACACCGCAACCAGCGCGATCGCCGCCACCGTGATCGCGGTGCCGAGCCCCATCACGAAGGTCGCGGCAACACCGGCCCAGAACAGGCCCTGGGCCAGCGCGAACACCAGCACCAGAATGGCACCCGAGCACGGCCGGATCCCGACCGTGAGGATGGCACTGAGGCCGCGCCGCCAACCGCCGGGACCGGCAAGCTCAGCCGGCGTCGGTCCATGTGAATGGCCGCAATGCTCGTCATGGACGTGCCCAGCGTCATGATCGTGATCGTGGTCATGATGGTGATCGTGATGATGGTCGTGATCGTCGTGCGCGTGGCGATGGTGATCATGGCCATGGTCGTGGTGGGCGTGATCATGGTCGTGACCGTGCGGCTGCGCGCCGGCCATCGCCAGCGCCGGACGCGGCAGCCGGAGCGCGCGGAGAAAGCCACCGCCCTTGACCCAGACCAGCCGGGCGCCGAACGCTGCGATCAACGCGTAGCTGGCGATCTCGATCGCCTTCTCCGCCCCGCACATCGTCTTCGCCGTCGCATTGAGCAGCCAGGCGCAGACGCCGACGATCAGAACGGCGACCAGCGACTGCATCAGCGCCGAGGCGAACGACAGCACGATGCCGCGCCGCGCGGTCTCGCGGTTGGCGACCATGTAGGACGAGATCACCGCCTTGCCGTGGCCGGGACCTGCGGCGTGGAAAATCCCGTAGGCAAACGAGATCGCAAGCAGCGTCCAGACCGCCGAGCCGTCGGACTTCGCGGCGCGGATGGTCTGCGACATCTCGCGGTAGAATTCCGACTGCTTTGCCAACAGCCAGCCGACGATGCCGCCCTGCGGCTCCGCCGCGCGCGGCGCGCCGAACGGATTTTGCGCCAGCAGCGCATGGACCGCGCCGTCGAGCACCACGACTGCCGCCAGCACCGCGGCCGATACGGCGAAGCCCCGCATCAGGCGGGAGGCGATCGGCGTCATGGGCAATCCACCGTGATCTTGTTGGCGAACATCATGCCGAAATTGGCGTTGCCGCCGTCGAGGAAGTTCTGCTCGCCGAGCTTCTGCGCGGCCGCAGTGCCGTCACTGTTCGGCCGCTCGAACTGCATCTTGCAGTCGGCCGCGGCGCCGACCAGCTTGACCGGCTCCTTGTCGGCGAACTGGAAGTCGATGAAATAGGTCGGGTCGAACACTTCGAGCGAGAGCTTGCTGGCCTTGAACGGCGTCTTGACCGGCAGGGTGAAGTGCAGCGTCAGCGCCGAATCCTTGTATTCGAGGAAGTAGTCGACCGGTTCGGTGAACTTCTGCTTCTTGCCGTCGCCCTTGGCGAAGGTGAAGTAGGCGTATTCCTTCAGCGACTCGACATTGGTCTGCGCCAGCGGCGCCAGCTCCTCCCGGCTGTAGGCGCCCTTCACCTTGGTCTCGATGCCCTGCAGCGCGTAGGTCGAGAACATGTCGTCGAAGGTCCAGGCGTGGCGGACGCCGGTGATGGTGCCGTCAGGCGCGTAGATCACTTCGCTCCTGGCGACGATCCAGACATGCGGATGGGCCGAGGCCTCCGCCGTGCCGAGCACGGCGGACACCACGAGCACGAGCCAGGCGATCGGCCGGCTGAGGGACAGCCTCACCTTCAGGCCGCCTCTGGCGTCTCGAGCAGGCCGCGCCGGCGCAGCAGGGCGTCCGGCTCGGGTTCGCGGCCGCGGAAGGCCACATAGGCCTCCTCCGGATCGCGCGAGCCGCCCGACGAGTAGATGTCGTCATGCAGCCGCTTGGCGGTGGCGGGATCGAAGATGTCGCCGGCCTCCTCGAAGGCGCCGAACGCGTCGGCGTCCATCACCTCCGACCACATGTAGCTGTAATAGCCGGAGGCATAGTGATCGCCGGAGAAGATATGGCCGAACTGGGTCGGCCGGTGCCGCAGCGAGATCTCGGCGGGCATGCCGATCTTCTCCAGCTCCTTCTGTTCGAAGGCGCGGACGTCCCAGCTCGCCGCCGCCGGCTGGGTATGGAATTCGAGGTCGACCAGCGCCGAGGAGACGAACTCGACGGTGGCAAAGCCCTGGTTGAACTTGCGCGCGGCGAGGAAGCGCTTGAGCAAATCGTCCGGCAGCGCCTCCCCGGTCTGGTAGTGGCGGGCGAAGCGCTGCAGCACCTCGGGCCGCTCCTGCCAGTGCTCGTAGAGCTGCGAGGGCAGCTCGACGAAGTCGGTGAACACGGATGTGCCCGACAGTGACGGATACGTCACATTCGACAGCATGCCGTGCAGGCCGTGGCCGAACTCGTGGAACAGGGTCCGCGCGTCGTCGGGCGACAGCAGCGACGGCGCGCCGTCGGCGCCCTTGGCGAAGTTACAGACATTGATGACCAGCGGCGCGACATCGCCGTCGAGCTTCTGCTGGTCGCGCAGCGAGGTCATCCAGGCGCCGGAGCGCTTCGAAGGCCGCGCAAAGTAGTCGCCGTAGAACAGCGCCTTGTGCTGGCCGTCGCGGCCCTTGACCTCCCAGACCCGGACGTCCGGGTGCCAGGCCGGGATGTCCTTGCGCTCCGCGAAGGTGACGCCGAACAGGCGGGTGGCGCAGTCGAAGGCGGCCTCGATCATATGGTCGAGCACCAGATACGGCTTGATCGCGGAATCGTCGAAATTGGCTTTGGCCTGCCGGAGCTTCTCGGCGTAGTAGCGCCAGTCCCAGGCCGCCAGAGTGAAATTGCCGCCTTCTTCAGTGATCAGCGCCTGCAGCGCGTCGCGGTCGGCGAGAGCGCGCGCCCGTGCCGGCTTCCAGACCCGCTCCAGCAGGCCGCGCACCGCCTCCGGCGTCTTGGCCATGGAATCCTCGAGGCGGTAGGCGGCGTAGGTCGGGAAACCCAGGATCTTCGCGGTCTCCTCGCGGAGCCTGAGGATCTCCACGATGGTCGCGTTGTTGTCGTTGGCGTTGCCATTGTCGCCGCGGGCGGTGAAGGCCTTGTAGACCTTCTCGCGGAGGTCGCGCCGCTGCGAGCTCTGCAGGAACGGCTCGACCGAGGAGCGCGACAGCGTCACGATCGCCTTGCCGGCCATGCCGCGCTCTTCCGCCGCAGCCTTGGCGGCCGCCACAAATGTGTCGGAGAGGCCGGCGCGGTCGCCCTCGCCGAGCTCCATGAACCACTCCTGCTCGTCACCGAGGAGGTGGTGGCTGAACGAGGTGCCGAGATGGGCGAGCCGCTCGTTGATCTCGGCCATGCGCGCCTTGGCGGCCTCGTCGAGCCCGGCGCCGGAGCGGTGGAAGCGGGTATAGGTGCGCTCCAAGAGCCGCATCTGCTCGCCGGTCAGGCCGAGCGAGGCGCGCTTCTCGTGCAGCATGGCGATGCGGCCAAACAGCACAGCGTTCATCATGATCGGATTCCAGTGCCGCGCCATCCTCGGCGACACCTCCTTGTCGATCTCCAGGATCGCCGGATTGGAGTGGGCCGAGACCAGGTCGTAGAACACGGCCGAGATCTTCGACAGCAGCTTGCCGGAGCGCTCCAGCGCCGTGATGGTGTTGTCGAAGTCGGGCAGCGCCGGATCATGGGTGATCGCAGCCACTTCCGCCGAATGGTCGGCGAAGGCCTGCTCGAAGGCGGGCAGGAAATGCTCCGGCTTGATCTCGGCGAAGGGCGGTGTCTCGAGCGGCGTCTGCCACGCCTTCAGGAGGGGGTTGGCAATAGCCTCTGCGCTGGTTTCTGACATCGAATGTCCCGTTTTTCGCCTTGAAAATACGGCCCAATCTATATCACGCGATACGGCATTTTTGGGCCTTTTGCGCTTGATAGATGGGCCCTTTTCGGAGAGATTGCGCCCCCTGAACAGGACCTATTCCATGACCATGCAGCCCTCCACCTCCGGCAACCGCAGCATTGCCTGGCCGAGCGTCATCACCGTCATCTCGGCGGCGATCCTGATCGGCGCCGAAGTGTTCGGCGCGGCGTTCGCCGGCGGCTGGGCGCTGGCGATCCTGTTCGGGCTCAACGACACCGGCGCGCACATCCTGCAGGCCGTGCTGTTCGGCCTCGGCGTCCTGATCATGATCGCCTTCATCCGCGCCGCGCAGCGCGTCGAGCCGTTCACGCGTCGCGCGTGAACTTGACGCGATTCAAGAAAGCGCTGCGGCACAGGGCTAAAACGCACACGCTTCGTTAGACATTCTTAACAGCCATTCATCTTCAGCGCGTCCAACGCGTGCTGCGCGCGAGATCGCAAGCACGCGTTAGGGAAATTTGTCGCTATCGCAAAAAAATTCTTGCGCCGCGAAGTCAAAAGACTTATTTCCTGCCTTGCCCAATTTCGCACGTGCCTGTGGTCGTGTGTCAGTCGGTAGGTATCCGGACAAGAGGCCGGACAGCCGCCAAGGGGTGGAAGAACCGAGGGTCGCTTACGTCCGAGAGGACACGAGGCGGCCAGCATCTCTCTCCAGAGATGCCTTGTTGAAGGTCTCGCCACTCTTTGCAACCGTGACTGGCAGCCGGAGGCGAACCGGCGCACCCCGCTCTCCACGGGGGACGCGACTTAAAGCAACGACGGATCGGGCTTTTTTGGTCTCTACCGGCGGTCCAACGCCGGCGCGGGCTACTGAAAAGGCTTGTCCTTCATTGCCAGGTGAGCGGGCGGGAAACTCTCCCAACCAATCCACGGCAGCACAGTCTGGTTTGAGTCTCGTGGCTTCGTTGCGCCTCCATCGCGCGATGTGGCCGGAGCGCTCTCATCCGACGTCACGTTGATGCGGATCCCGTCGCTGGGACCGTTGGAGAGTGCCATGACTGAACGTATCCAGGAATTCCTGCGCAACCGCCGTCAGGATGGACTCGACACCGAGCCGTGCCTCGTCGTCGACCTCGAAGTCGTGCGCGACAACTACCAGACGTTTGCGAAGGCGCTGCCGGACAGCCGCGTGTTCTACGCGGTCAAGGCCAATCCGGCGCCCGAAGTGCTGTCCCTGCTCGCCTCGCTCGGCTCCTGCTTCGACACCGCGACCGTCGCGGAGATCGAGATGGCGCTGGCCGCCGGTGCGACGCCGGACCGCATTTCCTATGGCAACACGATCAAGAAGGAGCGCGACATCGCGCGCGCCTTCGCGCTCGGCATTCGCCTGTTCGCGGTCGATTGCGCCGCCGAGGTCGAGAAGGTCGCCCGCGCCGCTCCCGGCGCGAAGGTGTTCTGCCGCATCCTCTATGACTGCGCCGGCGCCGAGTGGCCGCTGTCGCGCAAGTTCGGCTGCGACCCGGAGATGGCGGTCGAGGTGCTCGACCTCGCCAAGCGCCTCGGGCTCGAGCCGTGCGGCATCTCGTTCCATGTCGGCTCGCAGCAGCGCAAGGTGAAGGCGTGGGACCGCGCGCTGGCGATGGCGTCGACCGTGTTCCGTGACTGCGCCGAGCGCGGGATCAACCTCACCATGGTCAACATGGGCGGCGGCTTCCCGACCAAATATCTCAAGGACGTTCCGCCGGTCCTGCAATATGGCCGGTCGATCTTCCGCGCGCTGCGCAAGCATTTCGGCAACCAGATCCCGGAGACGATCATCGAGCCGGGCCGCGGCATGGTCGGCAATGCGGGCGTGATCGAGACCGAGGTCGTGCTGATCTCGAAGAAGAGCGACGAGGACGAGGTGCGCTGGGTCTATCTCGACATCGGCAAGTTCGGCGGTCTCGCCGAGACGATGGACGAGTCGATCCGCTACGCCATCCGCACCCCGCATGACGGGGCGGACATGACGCCGTGCGTGCTCGCGGGCCCGACCTGCGATAGCGCCGACGTGCTGTACGAGAAGCTGCCGTATCCGCTCCCGGTGACGCTCGAGATCGGCGACAAGCTGCTGATCGAAGGCACCGGCGCCTATACGTCGACCTACTCGTCGGTGGCGTTCAACGGCATTCCGCCGCTGAAGACCTACCACATCTAAGCCGCCTCCCGATCGAGGCGATGAACCGGGAGCCGGCCCAGCCGGCTCCTTCCCGATCATATTTGATTTTTCTGAACGACGCTTGCCGCGGCGTACGCCATGCCGTTGCAAGCGGGGACTGACGTGCCATGACTGCAAAACGGAACGACCCCGTTGCCTTCATCCGAAAAGCCGCCCCGTTCGCGATCCGTGCGGAGCGTGCCTCGGACGTCGTCGCGCGCGAAGCGTTGCTGGATGCCTGCTTTGGCGAGGACCGCCATACGCGCACCTGCCAGCGCCTGCGTGACGGACGCGCGCCCGCCCAAGGCCTGAGCCTTGCGGCCGTGCGCCAGGACGGCCGGTTGGTTGGAACCGTGCGGCTGTGGCACGTCAGGGCGGGGGGCCGCAGCGCGCTGATGCTGGGGCCGCTGGCAGTCGACGACGACTGCCGCGGCCTCAGCGTCGGCGCCGCGCTCGTGCGGCGCGCGCTGGCTGTCGCCAAGACCCGCGGCCATGGCGCGGTGATTCTGCTTGGCGACGCGCCCTATTATGCCCGTTTCGGCTTCACGGCCGCCAAGACCGGCGAACTGTCGCTGCCGGGCGCCTTCGCGCGCGAGCGGCTCCTCGGCCTCGAGTTGGTCGAGGGGGCGCTGGACGGCGCCTGGGGCATGATCGCGCCGACCGGCGCCGCGCTGCCCGAAAGCAAGGCAACCCGGACCAGGTCCCGGACCCGGAAGGCACCGCTCGCCGTGCCGCACGCGGCGTAAGGCGGGCGCCATGGCAGAGAACCTTCCCGCAATCGACGGCGCGCGCCCGCGTTGGCGCGGCCTCGTCACCACGGTCATGCTGGTCCTGATCTCGGTCATGATCGTCAGGGACATCCTGATCCGACGCTGGGCCGGCTCGCCGCCGTCACCGCCGGACGCCACGCAACAGTCCCGTTAGCCGCCGGCCGTCAGGCCAGAATCCAAGGTCGGAATTCGAGGGGTTGCGCGGGCGGCGAAAATCCCCGTAAACCCCGCGAAACGCCTTTTTCCGTCGAGGTCCAGCATGCCCCGCCGCCTGATTTCCACCGGCTCGCCCTTCGAGAAGACCGCCGGCTACAGCCGTGCCGTGATCGACGGCGATTTCGCCTTCGTCGCCGGAACCACCGGCTACGACTACACCACGATGACCATGCCGGCAGATGTCACGAGCCAGTCACGGAACTGCTTCAAGACCATCGAGGCCGCCCTCAAGGAGGGTGGCTTCACGATGGCCGACATCGTCCGCGCGACCTACTACCTCACCGACGCCCGTGATGTGGATGCCCATTTCGCGGTCTGCGGCGAGGTTCTCGGCGACATCCGCCCGGCCGCAACGCTGCTGATCGTCGCAGGGCTCTACCGGCCCGAGATGAAGGTCGAAATCGAAGTCACCGCAAAGCGACGTAACCCCTGATCCACTCTACCCGCCGCTAGGCGCTCTCCTGGAGAAAATGATGAGTTCCTCCTCGCAGATCTACGCGAAGATCACCGGCCCGATCGTCATGGTCGGCTTCGGCTCCATCGGCAAAGGCACGCTGCCGATGATCGAGCGGCATCTCGACTACGACAAGTCGCGCATCACCGTGATCGATCCGAAGGACGAGGGCCGCAAGGCCCATTGCGAGAAGCACAACGTCAAGTTCATCCAGAAGGCCGTCACCAAGGACAATTATCGCGAGCTGCTGACCCCGCTGCTCACCGAAGGCGGCGGCCAGGGCTTTTGCGTCAATCTCTCGGTCGATACCGGCTCGACCGACATCATGGAGCTCTGCAACGAGCTCGGCGCGCTCTATATCGACACCGTCAACGAGCCTTGGCTCGGCTTCTATTTCGATGCGTCGAAGGGGCCGGAAGCGCGCTCCAACTACGCGCTTCGCGAAGTGACGCTGGCCGCCAAGAAGGCGCGCCCGGCGGGCTCGACCACGGCCGTCTCCTGCTGCGGCGCCAATCCCGGCATGGTCTCGTTCTTCGTCAAGCAGGCGCTGCTCAATGTCGCCGCCGATCTGAAGCTCAACGCGCCGAGGCCGAAGACCAAGGCCGAGTGGGCGGACCTGATGCGGCAGGCCGGCATCAAGGGCATCCACATCGCCGAGCGCGACACCCAGCGCGCCAAGTCGCCGAAAGAGCCCGATGTCTTCGTCAACACCTGGTCGGTGGAAGGCTTCCTGTCGGAAGGCGTGCAGCCGTCCGAGCTCGGCTGGGGTACCCATGAAAAATGGATGCCCGAGAATGCCCATACCCACGAAGCCGGCTGCGGCGCCGCGATCTACCTGATGCAGCCCGGCGCCAACACGCGGGTGCGCACCTGGTGCCCGACCCGCGGCGCGCAGTACGGTTTCCTCGTCACCCACAACGAGTCGATCTCGATATCCGACTACTTCACGGTGCGGGACGCATCGGGCAAGGCGGTCTACCGGCCGACCTGCCACTATGCCTATCATCCATGCGATGATGCCGTGCTGTCGCTGCATGAGATGTTCGGCCGCGCCGCGAAGATGCAGGAGAAGCACCACATCCTCGATGAAAACGAGATCGTCGACGGCATCGACGAGCTCGGCGTGCTGCTGTTCGGCCATGACAACAACGCCTACTGGTACGGCTCGCAGCTCTCCATCGAGGAGACCCGCGAGCTCGCGCCCTATCAGAACGCGACCGGCCTGCAGGTCACCTCCGCCGTGCTCGGCGGCATGGTGTGGGCGCTGGAAAATCCGAACGAAGGCATCGTCGAGGCCGACGAGATGGATTTCGATCGTCTATTGGAAATCCAGCTGCCGTATCTCGGCCCGGTGAAGGGTTTCTACACCGACTGGACCCCGCTGACGGATCGTCCGGGCCTGTTCCCGGAAGACATCGACACCAGCGATCCCTGGCAGTTCAAGAACATCCTGGTGCGCTGACAAGCGCACCTTTCGCCTCCCACGATTGCCTTTCGGCGTATGGCCTTCGGCCGGCCGCGGTGCTAGCGAACCGGCCGGCCGCAAGCAATCTGGGAGGATCGCATGAAAAAACTTGCCTGCATCGCGGGAGCCGCTGGCCTCCTGATCGCGTCCAGCGCTCTGGCCGCGGACACCGGGCAGTTGCCCTGCAAGACCACGCAGGAATGCAACGAAAACGCCGCCAAGATCGGCGCCAATGCGCCGAGCGGCGCGCTGCCCTCGACCAGCAAGGCGGACGCCGCCGAGGACCAGTTCTACTGGCTCAACAAGATCAACAAGGCTTCCACCGTCATGCTGGTGGAAGAGAACATCTTCCCGAAGGACGTCGGCCAGCTGATCGCCAAGGGCGTGGACTATACGATCAAGCAGGCCCAGCAGCCGGACGGCAAACGCCCGAGCGACGTGCTCCAGATTGAGAAGATCATGACCGACAAGGTCGGCGAGCAAGCTCCGTCATCCATGCCGGACGCAGCCGCCAGGATATGTATGCGACCTTCCGCGCCGCCAAGCTGCGCAACCAGACGCTCGATTTTGCCGATGCTTTGCTCGGCTTGCGTGGCAAGCTGCTCGCCAGGGCGGCCGACAATCTCGATGCGCTGATGCCTGGCTATACCAACGGCGTGCAGGCGGTGCCGATCACCTACGGTCACTACCTGTTGGCCTATGAGGAATCGTTCGAGCGCGACCAGCAGCGCGTCAGCGAGGCCTATCGCCGGCTCAACCTCAGCCCGATGGGCGTCGGCGTGATGTCCGATTCGATCTGGCCGCTGAATCGCGCGCGGCTCGCCCAGTTGCTGGGCTTCGACGGCATCGTCGAGAATTCGATGGATGCCAACCAGGTGATCCCTTTCGACAACCAGCTCGAGGCCACCGCGATCGCCAATTCAGCCGCTATTCGTATCGGCGTGATGATGCAGGACCTGCATACGCAATACGCCGAGGTGCGACCGTGGTTATTGCTGCAGGAGGGCTCGACCTACACCAGCAGCTCGATGCCGCAGAAGCGCAATCCAGGCCTGATCATGCAGGCGAGGATCGCCGCTTCGGACGTGGTGGGATTGTCGGGTGCGGTGTCGATCCGCGCGCACAACGTCATGTCGGGCATGGTCGACTCCAAGGCCGAGTCCGAGGATATCGGCCTGTTCCCGCGTGCCATCAAGATGGTCACCGCCACCGACCGGGTGTTCGATGCGATCGTGGTCAACAAGGCGCGCGCCAAGGAGGAGCTGGAGAGCGACTGGACCTCGACGATGAACCTCGCCGAGCTACTGCTCGAAGCGCACAAGATTCCGTTCCGCGTCGGACACGGCTTCGCCTCGCAGATGGTCAGCTACGCACGGCCACTGGACCTCACGCCCAAGACCATTCCGTTCAGCGAAGTGACCGACCTGTTCGCCAAGACGCTCGCCAAGTTCAACATGCCCGCGCAGCCGTTCCCGATGAGCGAGGCTGAATTCAGGGAGGTGATGTCGCCGGAATGGATCGTGACGCACACCAAGGGCGTGGGCGGACCGCAGCCGGCCGAGACCGCGCGCATGTTCAAGCAAGCGCAGCAGCGCCTCGATGCCGACAAGGCCTGGCTTGCCGCGCAGCGCGACAAGCTTGCGAAAGCCGACGCCGCGCTCGATCAGAGTTTCGCGGCGCTGTTGCCAAAGGACAACGCGCACTAACCGCAACACATTGGGGTGCGCCATGGCGCACCCCGTCACCTCGTCATCTCGCCATGTAGTCGAACGCCACCGAACCGAGGCCGAGCGTCAGATCGGCCTTGTAGTGCAGCGCCGAGACCACCTCGCGCACCGGCAGACGGGCGACGTCGCACAGCGCGTGAGGAAACAGGCCGAGCGCGGCGGGGCCGGTCCATGCCTCCTTCAAGGTGATGTCCTCGAGATGAAACCGCACCAGCTCGCAGATCCGCGGGCTGCCGTCGACATGCGGGATGATCTTGAGAATAAAGTTCGGCGCCGTCATCGATTTCAGCACGGTGTCGTGGTCGACCTTGCGATGCTTGTAGCCCATGGTGGCGGAGGCGCACAGCACCGAGCCGTAATGCAGCGAGCCGACCAGGACGTCGCTCTCGACCTCAATCTTCGGCTTTGCCAGTTTCTTCGGAAATCCCCACAGCTCGCGGCCGCCGGCGATCGGGCCCTCGTCGTCGAGATACATCGCGTGGGTGTAGGCGCCCAATTCGCCCTTGCAGCGGACCGGGATCACCTGCCCGGTCTCGGTGTAGTCGCCGAAGCCGGTCGAGTCCGGCATGCGGATGAATTCATACTTCACCACGGGCTCGGCAACCTCGAGCGGCTCCGGCACCACGGCCGCGAGCGCTTCCGGGTCGGTCTTGTAAGTGATGATGAAATATTCGCGGTCGAAGAACCGGTACGGCCCCGGCGGAAACGACGGGTTGGTGAGCGGCATCGAATAGGCGGTGCGCCGGACGTCTTCGATCTTCATGGATAGCCCCATCTGTCGTTGGCAAGACGACGGATTATGGCGGGCGGGGATGACGGAGGCGAGACCGTATAATCGGCAGCGTCAGTCAAATGCGCGTCACATGCGCTGACCGGAGAGCCTATTTCTTCTCGATCGGTGGTGCGGTCTTCTCGGCGGGCGCCGGCGGCAGCACCGGCTTGGCGCCGGCCTTCTGCGCCTCGGCATCGGGACGCGCCGGCTCCGGCGCCGGCGTGGTGGGCCGTTCGCCGCCGGGTTTTGACTCGGCCGGCGGCGCGGTCTTCTGCGGCTCCGGCGTCGGCGGCGCCTGCAGCGGCTGGGTCGCCTGCGCCAGCTCTTGCGGCGACGATGCGTTGATTGCGTGCAGCGACAGCGCCGCGATCGCGACGCCTGCCGCCACCAGCGTGGAGGCGATCACCACGTCCGCCCGCAACTTGCTTCGATCCGCAGCCACTCTCGTTCACCCCGCGTCGTGTCAGCGAGGTCAACGATCCGGCCACCGCATGGTTCCTGGGCGCCGCCTGCGGGGAACCGCCTCAATCCGTGGTGCTGATTTCCCAGGTCGCGTGGCGCACGCCGGGCTGATGCTGCATTTCGACCACCACCGCGTTCAGCTCGTTGGGTTCGACCGCGGTCGAGACCAGCTCCGCCACGATCTCGAGGAAGTCGTCGCCGGCCTCGACCACGTTGACATCGGCGACCGGATAGTTCGCGGCCTCGAGCTTCTCCACGACGGCGTCGCGCACATCAGGCAGCACCTCCGCGGTGACCACGACCTTGAAGTAGTAGGTCGCCTCCAGCGCCTTCTCGTTGAGCGGAATACGGTTGATGGCGTTGACCAGCGGACGCAGCAGCGTGTTGCCGGCGATCACGAACACGGTCAACGCCGCGGCCTGCGCCACGAGGTCCGCGCCGGCGCAGGAGCCGACCGCGGCCGAGGCCCACAGCGTCGCCGCGGTGTTGAGGCCGCGTACGTCCATGCCCTGCTTCATGATGACGCCGGCGCCGAGGAAGCCGATCCCCGACACCACATAGGCGATCACCCGCACCGCACCGTCGGCGCCCGCCAGATGCATCGCGAGGTCGACGAAGGCGGCCGCGCCGACCGCGACCAGCACGTTGGTGCGCAGCCCCGCGGTGCGCTGCCGGTACTGCCGCTCGGCGCCGATCAGGGTGCCGAGCACGAAGGCTGACGTCAGGCTGACCAGCGTGTCGAGGAAGTCGGCGAGCTGGAATGTCGTGAGAAATCGCATGACGCTGCCGGTACCCAGTTCGCTCGAATACGCCTCGGATGCAGCGATCTCTTACATTTCCAGGATGCCCGCGTCACCATCTTCCGTGCCGAAGGCGAGCAGCGTGCCCTTGGCATTCCAGCCCAGCGCCGACACCGCCGCGCCGGTATTCCGCCGCACCAGGATCTCGGCGCCGTCCTCGAGCCGGACCATCAGCACGGTGCCGTCGGCATAGCCGACCGCCATGATGTCGTTCTTCGGATGGCAGGCGACCACGGCGACCCGCGCCGGCATCGGCGCCAGCATCGCCGGCTCCTTGCCCATCGGCCCGTCCTTGCTGGTGAACGGCCAGACGATCACGGTATCGGCGCCCGAGGTCGCAAGACCCTTGCCGCCGACGCTCCACGACATCGAGCGCACCCGGCCGGGATAGCCGCTCATCCGCATGTGCCGGTTGTCGGCGAGCCGCCAGCCGTGCATCGCGGCCTCGTGCATCGCCGTGACGAGAAACTTGTTGTCCGGGCTGAAGGTGACCGCGAGATGCGAGCCGGCCCATTCCAGGAATTCCGGATTGGCGGCCATGTTGGGAAACCACAAGGTCACGCCGTTGTAATGCGCGATCGCGAGCCGCAGCCCCTTCGGCGCGAACGCCAGCCCGCCGACGGTCGACGGCACCTCGAAGGTCTTCTCCTCGCCCTTGGGATTGCGCACGAAGGCGGTCTTGCCCGCCGACCACGCCACGGTGCCGTCGCCATGCAGCGCGACATTGTCGATCCAGCGCCGCTTGGCGTCGGTTGCGACCGTCGAGGTCTCGCCCTTGGCATCGATCGCGATCAGCTTGCCGTCGTCACCACCGGTGACGAGCCGCTTGCCGTCGGAGGCCGCGCACAGGATGGCGCCGAAATGCGTCTCGGTCCGCGTGATCTCGCCGTCGGCGGTCGCGATCGCGACACTCTCCTCGGCGCCGACGAAGAACGCGCGGTCGCCGAGGAAATGCACGGAGCCAACCGCCGCGCCGAGCGGAAGCGGCTTGACGCGGTCGGTGATCGAAACGATGGAAGAAGGGGCCTCGCCCGGATCGAACTCTTTCATCACGTGGTGATGCACTGCTCGAAGCCGTCGCGGATCGCCTGCTCCGGCAGTTCGCGACCGATGAACACGACGCGGCTCTCGCGCTTCTCGCCGTCCTTCCATTTGCGCTGGTGGTCGCCCTCCAGCATCATGTGGACGCCCTGGAACACATAGCGGTCGTCATCGCCGGTGAAGGCGAGGATGCCCTTCGAGCGCAGGATCTTCTGGCCCTCGGTGGCGACGAGGTTCTGCAGCCAGGGCATGAACTTGGTCGGATCGAGCGGCTTCTCCGAGCGCAGCGACAGCGATTGCATGTCCTCGTCGTGATAGTGCTTCAGCCCGCCATGGCCATGGTCGTGATCATGGTGATGATGGTGATGATCGTGGTCGTGGTGATGATGATCGTGATCATGGTCGTGATCGTCGCCGGCCTCGAGGAAATCGGGCTCGATCTCCAGGATGCGGTCGAGGTCGAACGCGCCGCGCTCCAGCACGTCGGTCAGCCCGACCTGGCAACGCTCGGTGCGGTGCAGTTTTGCGTACGGATTGATGCCGCGGATGCGGGCCTCGACCTCGGCGAGCTCGGGCTTCGAGACCAGATCAGTCTTGTTCAGCACGATCACGTCGGCGAACGCGATCTGGTTCTTGGCTTCCGGCGCATCCTTGAGGCGGTCGCTCAGCCACTTGGCGTCGGCGACGGTCACCACTGCATCGAGCCGGGCGTCTTCTGCACGTCCTCGTCGACGAAGAAGGTCTGTGCGACCGGCGCCGGATCGGCAAGGCCGGTGGTCTCGACGATGATGGCGTCGAACTTGCCCTTGCGCTTCATCAGGCCGTCCATGATGCGGACGAGGTCGCCGCGCACCGTGCAGCAGACGCAGCCATTGTTCATCTCGAACACTTCCTCATCGCGCCGATGATGAGGTCATTGTCGATGCCGATCTCGCCGAACTCGTTGACGATGACGGCGTATTTCTTGCCGTGGTTTTCCGACAGGATGCGGTTCAACAGCGTGGTCTTGCCGGCGCCGAGATAGCCCGTCAGCACGGTCACAGGAATTTTTTGCGAAGCTTCAGCCATAACAACTCCGGGAACTTGGGTTCGCGCTCAACCCCGGCAGGGAGGCCCCTGCCCCTACTCGGCGAGCGCGCTGGTCAGGGCCTTTATATTGTGCCTGACCATATCAATGTAAGTGGGTGCCTGGCCCTTTTCGCCCGTCAAACTGTCCGAATACAGGGTGCCGCCGACCCGGGCGCCGGTCTCGGCCGCGATCCGCTCGATCAGGCGCGGATCGCTGATATTTTCAAGAAAAACTGCCGGAATTTTCGCAACCTTGATCTGGGCGATGATGGCGGCGATGTCGCGCGCGCTGGGCTCGGAATCCGTGGAGACCGAGAGCGGCGAGAAGAACGTGATCCCGTAGGCGTCGGCGAAATAGCCGAATGCGCCGTGGGTCGAGATCACCTTGCGCCGCGCCTCCGGTATTTTCGCCACCGCCTCGTGCACGTCGCGGTCGAGCGCCTCCAGCCTGGCCAGATAGGCGTCGGCGTTGGCCTTGAAGGTGGCCGCCCGGTCCGGGGCCACGGCGATCAGCCCGTCCCGAATATTGACCACGTAGATCTTGGCATTGGCGACGGATTGCCAGGCATGCGGATCGTCATGGCCGCCCATTTTCCGTGGCATGATCCCCTTGGTCGCCACCGCGACCGGCGCCTTGCTGCCGGACGCCTGCAGCAGCCGCGGCAGCCAGCCCTCGAAGCCAAGGCCGTTGATCACGAGAAGCTTGGCGTCGGCGACTTTCTTGGCGTCTGCCGGCGTCGGCGCATAGACATGTGCGTCGCCATCGGGCCCGACCAACGCTGCCACGTCGACGTCATTGCCGCCGACATTGCGCACCATGTCGGCGAGGATCGAGAAGCTCGCCACCACATTGATGCGGTCGGCGGCGCGCGCCGTGCCGCTCGCCAGCACCAGCGCCAGACAAATCAGCCCAAACAGACGGCGCATCATCATGCCTCGAGATGGCGACCAGGAAACAGCTGCCGCACCAGGCCGCTGACATTGCCGAACAGCAGCGACACGATATAGAGCCCCGCGGCAATCAGGATGATCGCGGGACCGGAGGGAATCCGGGTCTGATAGGACAGCACCAGGCCGGCATAGCCCGACAGCATCGCGCTCGCGACGGCGATGCAGATCATGGTGGTGATGTCGCGCGACCAGAACCGCGCGATGCCCGCGGGCAGGATCATCAGCCCGACGCCGAGCAGCGTGCCGAGCGCGTGGAAACCGTTGACGAGGTTGACCACGACCAGCGCGAGGAAGGCGAGATGCGCCGGCGCGCCGGCCCGGCTCACGGTGCGCAGGAACACCGGATCGACGCATTCGATCACCAGCGGCCGATAGATCACCGCGAGCACCAGCAGCGTGAGCGTGGCATTGAACGCGATCACCAGCAGCGTCTGGTCGTCCATCGCCAGAATATTACCGAACAGCACGTGCAGCAGGTCGATATTGGTGCCCTTGATCGAGACGATGGTGACGCCGAGCGCGAGCGAGACCAGATAGAAGGTCGCGAGCGAGGCGTCTTCCTTCAGCTCGGTGGTGCGGGCGACGAGGCCCGCGAGCAGCGCGACGGTGAAGCCCGCGATCAGGCCGCCGGTCGTCATCGCGAACAGATTGAGCCCTGAGATCAGGAAGCCGATCGCGGCGCCCGGCAGGATCGCATGCGCCATGGCGTCGCCGACCAGGCTCATCCGCCGCAGCATCAGGAATACGCCGATCGGTGCGCCGCCGAGCGACAGCGCGATCACGGCCGCCAGCGCGCGGCGCATGAACTCGAATTCGGTAAAGGGCGTGATCAGCGCGTCTGTCAGCATCGGCGTCAGGCAGCCCTCGAGCGCGGGTCGGCGGCGCAGGCCGCGGCACTGTCGTCGAAGGCCTCGCACATCCGCATCGCGACCGTCAGATTGTCAGCCGTCAACGTCTGCGCGGTCGGGCCCCATTCCACCGGGCCGCGCGCCAGGAGCAGCGTTTCCGGGAAGTTGTTGCGCACCATGTCGAGGTCGTGCAGCGCCGCCAGCACGGTGCGGCCCTCGCCGTTCCAGCGCTTCACCAGATCAAGCAGATCGGCGGTGGTCTTGGCATCGATGGCGTTGAACGGTTCGTCGAGCACGATCAGGCGGGCGTCCTGCAGCAGCACGCGCGCGAACAGCATGCGCTGCATCTGGCCGCCGGACAGCGTGCCGATCGGCCGGTTCTCGAAGCCGTTGAGGCCGACCGCGGCGAGCGCCGCCAAAATCTTGCCGCGCGCGGCCTTGCCGATACCGCCCAAGAAGCCGGTCGAGCGCCACAGCCCGGTGCCGACAAAATCGAACACCGAGATCGGAAACGTCCGGTCGATGTCGGCGGATTGCGGCAGATAGGCAATGTCGCGGTGCTCGAGCCCGTCGAGATCGATCACCCCCGACAGCGGCTTGAGCACGCCGGCAATGCCGCGCAGCAGCGTCGACTTGCCGGCGCCGTTCGGTCCGATCACGGCCAGCAGCGCGCCCGCCTCGACGGTGCCGTTGAGATGGTGCACCGCCGGGTGGCGGTCATAGCCGAGGGTGACGTCGCGGAAGGTGACAAGAGCAGCCACGGGTTTCACCTCATCGCCAGCCAGACCACGGCCCACAGGCCGGCAGAGACCGCGAGGGCGGCGAGCAGCCGGGCCGGCACGGGCATCCGCAGGATCGACCAGTGCGCGGTCTGGGCCGGATGCGCGGCCGGGCCATGGCTGTGCCCATGGGGATGGGCGTGGCCGTGATGGTGGTGGTCGTGGGTGTGCGTATGCGCCATGGACAGACTGTTATATTATAACATAACGCGAGTCTACCGACAGGGAACTCATGGCCGATCCGCAAAACCGGGGAGATTTGAGCTGCGCCGGCACCGGATCCACCCGGAGGAACCGCCGGTGGGCCATATACAGCTCTCCAACGTCGTCCTGGCGAAAGCCAGGACCCATAACCACCGCCGTCGGTGATGAGCGGGACAGCGGCCCCAGCCGCCGAGCAACAATGCGGGTAATGGGTCCTGGCTTTCGGCCGCCGCGTACTGGATCGCCGGCCGAGCCGGGCGATGACACGTGAGGATGAGGATGCAGCTTCGCGTGCTACTGGCACACCGGCGCGGTCAGTTTTGGGTCAGCTGGTCTTGCTGACCAATACGCCCGCTGATTGAGCTCCGCTTCGTTTGTCGCAGGAGCACAGACGTAGCTCGTCTTGCCGACGCAGATGGGCGAGCCAATCGAGTAGATGAGGTTATCGTAGATGCAATAACTGCCGATCCCGGACGGCAAATCAGTCGGCGGCGTTGTGGAGCCGCCAAGATAGGGTTGCGGTGGGGCGCCCGGCGCCCTGTCTTGGGCCGCGGCCGCATGAAGGGAAATCAAAAGCGTCAGACACGTGACGATGCGGAGCATGATCCCTCCGGTCAAAAAATGCCTGCGAAGCGTCGGGCGACTTCCGGCGCAGGATGCGCAAGGGCAAGGCGCAACTAGCAGGCCAATATGACACTCGCTTTGCAAGTTGGTGCGCCCCGATCGCAAACAGGTTCAGGCAGCCGGCCCTGCTGACACCATGCTGGCAGCAGGACGGGCGTACGCAGACCTCGTGCGGGTGCAACCCCGGGCAGGGATTGGGAGGCAGCGTGACATGCACGATCGCTCGACCGAGGTCGCCCGCGAGCGATCGAACCTGACCACCTTCGTTCTCGGCCTTGGCGCATTCCTGATCCTGTTCGATGTGACCGCGGTCGTGGTCGCCATGCCGGGCATTGCCGGCGATCTCGGATTTGCCGTCGCCGGCTCCGCCTGGGTCATCGACGCCTACAGCCTTGCCTTCACCGGCGCGCTGCTGGCATCAGGCGCGCTTGCGGATCGCTTCGGCCGCCGCCGCGCGATGCTTGGCGGCAACATCGTGTTTCTGCTGGCCTCGATCGGCTGCGGCGCGGCGACGAGCGGTCCGTTGCTGCTCACGGCACGTGCGCTGCAAGGCGTGGGTGCCGCCTTCCTGGGTACAGGCGCGCTCGCGCTGGTCGCCGGCGCATTCCCGCACCAGCATCGGCGGGCGCAAGCCTTCGCCACCATTGGGACGATCTCGGGCGTTGCCATGGCTCTGGGCCCTACGCTGGGTGGATTGCTTGCCGCCTGGTTCGGCTGGCGCTGGATCTTCTATGCCAACATCCCTTTTTGCCTGACGCTGGCCTTCGCTGTGCCTCGGGTCGTCACGGAGACGCGCGAGCCCGGCGGACGCCCGCTCGATCCCTGGGGTATCGCGCTGCTGACACTGTCGCTGGGTCTCGCGATCGACGCGCTGTTGAGGCACGACGCGCCGCCGACCGTCAGGGCGGCCGGCCTGATCGCGAGCGCAGCGGCAGCATTCGCATTCGTCCGGCAGCAGTGGCGCAGCCGCAATCCGGTGCTCGACCCGCGCGTGTTCGCGGCCGCGCCGATGATCGGGGTCGGCGCGTCCTTGACTTCGATTCAGTTCGGCTACTGGGCGGTGTTGGTCTATCTGCCGCTGTTCCTGAGCACGGGCCTGCATGTCAGCATGGAAGTGGCCGGCATGGCCTTGCTCGCGGCGACATTGCCGATGCTGCTGGTCCCGCTGCTGGGTGGCCGCTTCGTCACCCAATGGGGCTGGCGGCGTTTCTTCATGGCCGCCTTCGGCATCATCGCTTCCGGAGATGTGTTGCTGGTGATCGCGGCGTTGTCCGCCGAAACAGCGATGCGCGGCATCGCAACGGTCGCCGGCATGCTGACGATCGGCGTTGGGGCGGCGCTGGCGAACCCGCAACTGGGGAGCGTCGCGCTGGCGCTCGCGCCGCCGGCGCAGGCCGGCATGACCTCCGCGATGACAATGATCGTCCGCCAGGCCGGTTTTGCCATCAGCATCGCCGCGCTGGGGGCGATGCTCGTGACAACGGAGGTGGCATCGGCGTTTGCGGCTCCATTCGTCCTCGCGGCCATTGGCGCGGTCGCCGGCGCGATCGCAGCGGCTGCCCTCTATCCTGCACCGGAAACCGGGGCGTCAGAACGCCGGGAGCGTTAGGGGACCAACCGCCGCGTCAATGCGCCGACGCGGCATTGGTCTTGTCATAGATCACACCGCAAGCGCGATGCCCGTAGCAGGTGCGCAGATGGCATCCTGGATCCAGCGCACAGCCGCCATAGACGATGGCGAAATAGCCGACGATCGCGACCACCGTCGCGCCAAGCAGGGATTTCGTCCAGGCATCCATGGCGGTCTCGTCCGTTCGCAGGTATCCGAGCAGGCCCTGCGAGTCTTTGTGCAGGCGAGACGTCACCAGGTTCGGTTCCACTTCAGGCGTCTCGCGCGTAACTCTTCAACCTTGCATCCAGCACCGCGATCACCTGGTCGCGGACCGGATCGCGGGAGCCTTTCAGCCAGGCGGCGGCGAGCGGCAGGCGGCCGGCGGCGCTTCCGCGCTTGAGTCTCAGGGGAACGAAACGCACGCCCGGGATCGCCATCCGCGCGGTCCAGCGCGGCACGATGGCGACCCCGAGCCTTGCCGCGACCATGTTGACGATGGTCTGCTTCTCGTCGGCGATCTCCTGGATGCGCGGCGTCAGCCCGGCCTCGTCGAACAGCTTTGTCGTGAGATCGTGGCTGTGCGGCCGCGAGCGGCGCTCCGGCACGATCAGGGGCTGATCGGCGATATCGGGCAACACGATTTGCTTGCGCCGCGCCAGCGCATGCGTGTGCGATAGCGCCACCACGGCGGTCTCCTGCAGCAGAGGAAAAAACTCGATGCGGCGGTCGGGCCGCTCCGGCGGGCGCACGAACGCGAGATCGAGCGCACCGGACAATAGCTTCGGCAGCAGCCGGATCGTCTTCTCCTCGAGCAGTTGCACGGCAACGTCGGGATGGATGGCACGGACGTCGCGCAGCAGCGGCGGCAGCAGGCCGGCCGCGGCGCTGTCGATCGCGCCGATCCGGAAGCGCCGCGCCTGCGGCTTGCGCAGCCGGCGGCGAAAGCCATCCTCGATCGCCTCGGCGCGGCCGAGCAGTGCGCGTGCCTCGCGCAGCAACGTTGCACCGTCCTCGGTCAGCGACACCGCACGCGTGGTCCGTGCGAACAACCGCACCCCGAGATCCTCTTCCAGCAGCTTGATGTGACGGCCCAGCGCCGACGGCATCATCTGCAGACGTTGCGCGGCGCGGCCGAAATGCAGTTCCTCGGCAGCCGCCACGAAGCAGCGAAGCTGGTGCAGTTCCAAGAGGTGTTCCTGTGCGTTCTCATCCGCCGCTTGACGGCTGCGGCGATTATATCATTTTTTTGTATAAACCCACACGGATTGAACCGGAAGGGCGCGGCCTTCTAGGCTTCCCGGTGGTGCGGCGACACGCGCCGTCCCAACAACAAGACGAACTCCGGGGAAGCCCATGGAAAGCCAGCTTGGCACGCGCGTGTTGCGCAAGATCTCACTGCGCATCGTGCCGTTCATCATGCTGCTGTACTTCGTGGCCTTCATCGACCGCGTCAATATCGGCTTCGCTTCGCTGACCATGAACAAGGACATCGGGCTGTCGCCGACGGTCTATGGCTTCGGCGCCGGTATCTTCTTCTGGGGCTACTTCCTGTTCGAGGTGCCCTCCAACATTATCCTGCACAAGGTCGGCGCGCGGATCTGGATCGCGCGGGTGATGATCACCTGGGGTATCGTGTCGGCGGCGATGGCGCTGGTGCAGGGCGCGACCAGCTTCTACGTGCTGCGCTTCCTGCTCGGCGCCGCCGAAGCCGGCTTCTTCCCCGGGATCATCCTCTACCTCTCCTACTGGTTCCCGGCGCGGCAGCGCGCGGCCGTCACCGCGCTGTTCATGGCTGCGGCGCCGCTCTCGACCGTGCTCGGCTCGCCTGTCTCCGGCGCGCTACTGGAGATGGACGGAATGCTCGGCTTCAAGGGCTGGCAATGGCTGTTCGTGCTTGAGGCCGTGCCCGCCGTGCTGCTCGGCTTCGTGGTGCTGGGCTTCCTCACCGACCGGCCGGAGCAGGCGAAATGGCTGGCCGACGACGAGCGCGCCTGGCTGGTCAAGACCATGAAGGCCGAGACTGACGGCAAGGCCGCGACCGCGAGCCACAGCATCTGGCGCGGGCTTGCCGATCCGCGCGTGCTGGCGCTGGCGCTGGTCTATTTCGGCACTTCGGCCGGGCTCTACACGCTCGGTGTGTGGGCGCCGCAGATCATCAAGGCGTTCGGCCTGTCGTCGATCCAGGTCGGCTTCCTCAACGCGGTGCCGGCAACCATCGCCGTGGTCGCGATGGTGCTGTGGGCGCGGCATTCCGACCGCACCGGCGAGCGCACCTGGCACGTGGTGCTGGCCTGCCTGATGGCCGCGGCGGGATTGGCGCTTGCCGGATTGTGGACCGGGCTCGTTGCCGTGATAGCCGCGCTTACGCTGGTCAATATCGGCATTTCCTCCTCGAAGCCGCCGCTGTGGAGCATGCCGACCATGTTCCTGTCGGGCTCGGCCGCCGCGGCCGGCATCGCCACCATCAATTCGATCGGCAATCTCGGCGGCTTCGTTGGCCCGGCGATGATCGGCTGGATCAAGGAACGCACCGGCAGCTTTGACGGCGGCCTCTATTTCGTCGCCGGCCTGCTGGTGCTCTCTGCCGTGCTCACCTTGCTGCTGTCGCGCGCGCAAGGCGCGCCGGCCGCGGCCGAACCGCAACCCGATCCCCTGCGAACCCGCTAACCCATCCGGAGACAACCCATGCGTACCCATTCCATCGCCGCCATTCCAGCCGACGGCATCGGCCCCGAAGTGATCTCGGCGGGCGTCCGCGTGCTGGAGGCGCTGGCCAAGCGCTCCGGCGACATCAGCTTCAACGTCAAGACCTTCGACTGGGGTTCGGACTATTACAAGAAGCACGGCGTGATGATGCCGGCCGATGGCCTCGCCGAGCTCAGGAAATTTGACGCAATCTATTTCGGCGCGGTCGGCGCGCCCGACGTGCCCGACCACATCACGCTGTGGGGCCTTCGCCTGCCGATCTGCCAGGGCTTTGACCAGTACGCCAATGTGCGGCCGACCAAGATCCTGCCTGGCGTCGCCTCGCCGCTGCGCAATGTCGGCGTCGGCGATCTCGACTGGGTGATCGTGCGCGAGAACTCGGAGGGCGAATATGCCGGGATGGGCGGCCGCGCCCACAAGGGCCTGCCGGAAGAGGTCGGCACCGAAGTCGCGGTCTTCACCCGGGTCGGCGTGACGCGGATCATGCGCTATGCATTCCAGCTCGCGCAGTCGCGGCCGCGCAAATTCCTCACCGTGGTGACCAAGTCGAACGCGCAGCGCCACGGCATGGTGATGTGGGACGAAATCGCGGCCGAAGTGGCGCAGGACTTCCCCGACGTCACCTGGGACAAGATGCTGGTCGATGCCATGACGGTGCGGATGACACTCCATCCGAAGAGCCTCGACACCATCGTCGCGACCAATCTGCACGCCGATATCCTGTCGGATCTCGCCGGCGCCCTCGCCGGCAGCCTCGGCGTGGCACCGACCGGCAACATCGACCCGCAGCGCCGCTTCCCCTCGATGTTCGAGCCGATCCACGGCTCGGCCTTCGACATCACCGGCAAGGGCATCGCCAATCCGGTCGCGACCTTCTGGACCGGCGCGCAGATGCTGGAGCATCTCGGCGAGAAGGACGCCGCGGCGCGCCTGATGACCGCAGTCGAGAAGGTCTGCGCGGCCGGCGTGCTGACGCCCGACGTCGGCGGCAAGGCGACGACCAAGGAAGTGACGGATGCGGTGATCGACGCGATCCATGGGTCGAACGTGTGAGGGGTCGCGCCTAACTAACCGCGAACTCCGCCTCTCCCGCTTGCGGGGGAGGCCGACGCGCTCGTCAGAGCGCGGCGGGTGGGGCGCTCTCCACGGCGTGACTCGCGGAGAGAGCACCCCACC
>NZ_LGTB01000040.1 GCF_001238275.1 Bradyrhizobium viridifuturi | reverse complement strand
CGAAGCCGTAACCCACCCTGCGCCGCTACAAATCTGAGTCTCCGTGCGGCTCACGCGCCCGAAACAACAGGCACGCATCGCCGTAGGAATAGAACCGGTAGCCGTCCCTGATCGCATGCGCGTAGGCGTTCTGCATGGTCTCGAGGCCTGAGAAGGCCGAGACCAGCATGAACAGCGTCGAGCGCGGCAGGTGGAAATTGGTCAGCAGGATATCGACCGCGCGGAAGCGATAGCCCGGCGTGATGAAGATCGAGGTTTCCGCGGCGAACGGCTGGACCTTGCCGTCCGGTGTCGTCGCACTCTCCAGCAGCCGCAGCGACGTGGTGCCGATCGCGACGATCCGGCCCCCCTTTGCGCGCGCGGCATTCAGGGCCGCTGCAGTCTCGGCGGTGATGCGGCCCCACTCGGCATGCATCTTGTGCTCGGAGGTTTCGTCCACCTTCACCGGCAGGAACGTCCCTGCCCCGACATGCAGCGTCAGCCGATGCAGCGTGACGCCGCGATCGCGCAGCGCGGCTTCCAGCGCCGGCGTGAAATGCAGCCCCGCCGTCGGCGCCGCCACCGCGCCCTCATTGGCGGCGAACATGGTCTGGTAGTCGCTGACGTCCTGGTCGTCGGGCGTGCGCTTGGAGGCGATGTAGGGCGGCAGCGGCGTGGCGCCGACATCCGCGATGGCCTGGTCGAGCACCGGGCCATGGAACGAGAATGACAGCGTCACCTCGCCCTCCTGCCCCTTGGCCTCGACCTCCGCATCGAGATTGCCGAGCAGGCAGACCTTGCCCTCATTGCCGAAGCGGATGGTGTCGCCCGGCGCGAGCTTCTTCGCCGGCTTCACCAGCGCCTGCCAGCGCGAGCCGTCGAGCCGCTTGATCAAGGTCGCCTCGATCTTGGGCTCGGTCTCGCGGCCGATGCGGCGGCCCTTGAGCTGTGCCGCGATCACCTTGGTGTCGTTGACGACGATCTGATCGCCCGGCTCCAGCCAGTGCGGCAGGTCGGCAATGGTGGCGTCGCGCAGCACGCCGTCCGGATGCACCACCAGCATCCGCGCGGCATCGCGCGGGCTCGCGGGCCGGAGCGCGATGCTCTCGGGCGGCAGGTCGAAATCGAAGAGATCGGTGCGCATGGCATACCCGCCACGAGGTTCCGGGGCGATGCGCAGCATCGAACCCGGAACCTCGAGATTGCGGCGCGAGATTCTCGGTGCGCAATTGCGCACCTGAGGGTTCACGCTCCGCGTGCCCCGGAATGACGCGAGTGACTTACGCCGCGTCGGCGGCCATGCGCGCCTTGACGATCTTGTCCGGATCCTTGACCGGCTCGCCGCGCTTGATCTTGTCGACGTTCTCCATGCCCTCGGTGACCTTGCCCCAGACCGTGTACTGGCCGTTGAGGAAGGAGGCGTCGTCGAAGCAGATGAAGAACTGGCTGTCGCCGGAATCCGGGTTGGCGGCGCGGGCCATCGAGGCGGTGCCGCGGACATGCGGCTCCTTGTTGAACTCGGCCTTCAGCTTCTTGCCGGAGCCGCCCATGCCGGTGCCCTGCGGGCAGCCGGTCTGCGCCATGAAGCCGTCGATCACGCGGTGAAACACGATGCCGTCGTAGAAGCCCTCGCGCACCAGCTCCTTGATCCGCGCGACGTGACCGGGTGCGAGATCCGGACGCATCTCGATCGTGACCGGGCCCTGGGTGGTTTCGAGGATCAGAGTATTTTCGGTAGCAGCCATGCTCGCTTCTCCTGGCTTCGGGGTGGATATTTCTTATTCCTGAACGGGATCGCGAATGGGCGGCCAGCCACTGCACCGCCCAGGCTCTCGGAAAATGGCATCGGCGTGCAGCGTTGCAACGCCTCCATCACCGCGACCCGGTACGCAATCCGGTCGTTGTCGGTCGCTTCCTGCGATTCATAGCTGATCCTGGGATGTCCGAGGATCGCGCCCTCGCGGTTGAAGCTGACAATGACGGTAATGTCGATCGGGCCTGCCTTGTCCGGCGGCGGCGGTCGCCAGCAGCGGTGGATCGCAAGTACAACGTCCCTGATCGAATTGAGTTGCTCCGGCTCGGCCGCCGCCGCTCCGGACAGCGCGAGCCATGCCACGAGCGGCGCGGCGAACCAGGCGAGTGGCTTGCTGCGCGCCGCCATCGCGGATCACTTGATGTCGGATGCGACCTGCACCTTCACCATCTTGTCGGGATCGGTGACGGCGCCGCCGGGGGAGCCCGCGGACGCCTTCTTCAGCTTGTCGACCACATCCATGCCCGACACCACCTCGCCGACTACGGTGTATTGCCCGTTCAGGCTCGGCCCGTCGGCGAACATGATGAAGAACTGCGAATTGGCGCTGTCGACGCTGTCGCCGCGCCGGGCCATGCCGACGATGCCGCGCTTGAACGGGACCTGCGAGAATTCCTGCTTCAGGTTCGGATATTTCGAGCCGCCGGTGCCGTTGAAGTTCTGGCCGTCGCCGGTCTGCGCCATGAAGCCGTCCATCACGCGATGGAACGGCACGTTGTTGTAGAAGCCCTCGCGCGCCAGCTGCTTGATGCGCTCGGCATGCTTCGGCGCGATGTCGGTGCGCAGCTTGATGACGATGCGGCCCTTGGTGCTGTCGATCACGATCGCATTGGCCTTGTCGAGATTGGCGGGCAGCGGCTGCGCGACCGCGGGCACGACGCAGAGCAGCGCGGCAACGAATGCAAGAATGCGGATCATGGAAACTCCGGATCTCTGTAACGTTCGGGATGTGGCAGGCCGCCGGGATCAGCCGGCGAACTTGGCCTTCAGGCTAGCGGCGACTGATGACGGCACGAATGCAGAGAAGTCGCCGCCCATCTGGGCGATTTGGCGCACCAGTGTGGCGGTGATCGGGCGGACCGCGACCGACGCCGGAACGAACACGGTATGCACCTCGGGCGCCATGGCCTCGTTCATGCCGGCCAGCTGCATCTCGTAGTCGAGATCGGTGCCGTCGCGCAGGCCGCGAATCATCAGTGTCGCCTTGGCCGCGCGCGCCGCCGCGACCGTGAGGTTGTCATAGGTCGCGCTTTCGAAGGCGCAGCCCGCCTTCTGGGCGATGGGGCCGAACACCTCATGGACCATGGCCAGCCGTTCCTCGGTGGAGAACAGCGGCTTCTTGCCGGGATGAACGCCGATGGCGACGATCAGGCGGTCGCAGAGGAAGACGGCCTGTCTCACCACGTCCAGATGGCCGTTGGTGACGGGATCGAAGGAGCCAGGATAGATCGCGATACGGGACATGGTCCCTCCTAACCCGCCCGGCTCGCCCCGGCAAGCCGCCCGGGTTCCCTCGACCGCGCGAAATAAATTCCGGCTCGCCCAGTGAACGAGCCCTGGGATGCCAGCGTCTACGAGGGTGAATGTTTCGTCGGCCGCTGGCGGACGAAACAAAGCCGGCCCGCGACGAAACCATTTTCGACCCTGGCGAAGACACCAGGAAACGCACGGCCGGTAGACATTGGACAACGAAACGACGGGCCCGGGGGGCTCGTTCATATGGGGACCGTCATGATCAAGGCACTTTCCGCTATCGCCGTTGCCGCGTTCATTGCCGCCGCGCTGACCGTTCTGCCGGGCTTTGCGCCGCAGGTCGAAGCCTCCACCCCGCAGCCGCTGGCCAAGGCGGACCGTCTCGACATCCACCCGGTCGGCAAGGACTGCTCGCAGCAGGCCTGGCCGAACTTCGAGGCCTCCTGCCTGCGCAGCGCCGGCAACAAGACGGTGGTCCGCGAGGCCCGTCTCGTCACTGCCGACCGCACCCCGTAGAACAAATTTCCAGGCGAGACGGATAACGGTTCGCGCGGAGACCGCGCGCAGCAACAAATCGTTCAGCCTCGCGTAAGGTCAGGCTGTCACGCAAATCCCATGGTAATTTGCGACGTCCCGTCGCAGACTATCGTCTAACGCGCCCGACCGGATGATCCGGCGGGCGCTAGCCATCGGGGGATTGCCGTGACCAGTACACCCGCCATCGTTTCTTCCGGCCATCCTCCAAGCAGTCCGATCCCTGTTGCCGTCACATTGGGTGCCCTGGGCGTCGTCTATGGCGACATAGGCACCAGCCCCCTCTACGCGCTGAAGGAAGCTGCCAAGGCCGCTGCGCATGGCGGTCCACTCACCCAGAGCGCAGTGCTCGGCGTGGTCTCGTTGATCCTGTGGGCGCTGATCCTCATCATATCAGTCAAATACGCCATGCTGATCCTGCGCGCGGATAACCGCGGCGAAGGCGGCATCGTCGCGCTGCTGGCGCTGCTCTCGGCGCGCAATGCGGCGCCCGGCACCTGGCGCTCCCATCTTCTGGTGGTCGGCCTGATCGGCGCCGCCCTGCTCTATGGCGACGGCGCGATCACGCCGGCAATTTCGGTGCTGTCGGCGATCGAAGGTCTGAAGGTCGACGCGCCCTCACTGACGCCGGCGGTGGTGCCGCTCACCGTCGTGATCCTGATCGGCCTGTTCTTCATGCAGAAGCAGGGCACGGGCTTCATCGGCAAGATATTCGGGCCGGTGATGCTGTTCTGGTTCGCCGTGCTCGCGGCGCTCGGCATTCATGGCATCGTCAAGGCGCCCGGCGTGCTGGTCGCGCTGAGCCCGTTCTATGCGTTCGATTTCCTGATCCATCAGGATTTCCACGTCAGCTTCGCCATCCTCGGCGCCGCATTCCTCGCCGTCACCGGCGGCGAGGCGATGTATGCCGACATGGGGCATTTCGGCCGCTTCCCGATCCGGCTGGCCTGGTTCGCGATCTGCCTGCCCGCGCTGGTGCTGAATTATTTCGGCCAGGCCGGCGAACTGATCAACGACCCGAACTCGATCGACAACCCGTTCTTCCAGCTTGCCCCGGACTGGGCGCATTACCCGCTCGTGCTGCTCGCGACCCTCGCCACCGTGATCGCCTCGCAGGCCATCATCTCCGGCGTGTTCTCGCTGACCCAGCAATCGATCCAGCTCGGCTTTCTGCCGCGGATGCACATCCAGCACACCACGAGCGATGCGATCGGACAGATCTACGTGCCGCTGGTGAACTGGCTGCTCGCGGCGGGAACGCTCGGCGCGGTGCTCGCCTTCGGCACCTCGGACGCACTCGCCGGCGCCTACGGCATCGCGGTGTCGCTGCTGATGGCGATCACCACGCTGCTCGCCGCGCTGGTCGCGATCCAATGGGGCTATTCGCCGATCCTCGTGATCGCGGTGAACGGCTTCTTCTTCATCATCGACGCGATCTTCTTTGCGGCAAACACCGAGAAACTGTTCGAAGGCGGCTGGTTCCCGCTGCTACTCGCCGCTGCGGTGGCGTTCCTGATGATGACCTGGCGCGGCGGCGTGAAGCTGGTCGAGAAGGCACGCGCCAAGCTGCGACAGCCCGAAGAGGATCTGATCGAGACCGCGGTCAACAAATGCAGCGCCCGCCTGCCCGGCACCGCCGTGTTCCTGGCATCGGCCCCCAGGGGAGTGCCGCTCGCGCTGACTCAATTCGTCAAGCACAATCACGTGCTGCATGAGCGCGTGCTGCTGGTCACCGTGCAGATCGAGGAGCTGCCACGCATCTCCGACGAGGACCGCGCCGAGGTCATGGAGATCAGCCCAGGCATCACCCGCATCATCCTGCACTATGGCTTCATGCAGTACCCGACGATCTATGAGGGGCTGCAGCTCACCTGCCGGCAGGGCAAGCTCCCTGGCATCGACCTCTCCGATGTGACCTATTACATCGGCCGCGAGACCATCATCCCGCGCGAGGACGTCCCGGGCATGTGGGTGTGGCGGGAATCGCTGTTCGCGTTCCTGCAGCGCAACGCCGAGCGCTCCGCAGCCTTCTTCGGCGTGCCGACCGGCCAGGTCGTGGAGTTCGGCACGGAGATCGAGATTTAGCACCGGACGCATGTGAGCAGTTCATTGGAGCCGGCGGCGCATGCGCTGCCGCCTCCGGACCAACGCCTGGCCAGGGCGGAACGTGACACTCGGTCTCGCCGCGATGCTGTTGTGGCCGGCCTTCACGTCGCTTTCCTACTGCTGACATTCTAAGCGCCATGTCACCCAGAAGAGGCGCGCTCATCCTGGGCCACAACTGGCTTTCGCGCGTCCCACGATCCGCCACTTCAGCTCAAACGCTGGAGCTCTGGTGCTATTAGTTCTGACTCTTTTCGGTGGTCTCGATCGTCTTGGCTTCATACGGACATGGGAGCCAGCAGATGAGCCTCGAGAAAAAAGTCGCAGTCGTCACCGGTGGGAGCCGCGGTCTCGGCCTAGGCCTGGTCGAAGCGCTTGTTGCCGAAGGCGCGAAAGTCACGGTCGTTGCACGCGGAACGGACTCGCTCAAGGCCGTCCGCGACCGGCTTGGCGTAGCAACGATCTCGGCGGACGTGACCGATCGCGCCGCCGCCAATCGCATCCTCTCCGACATCAAGCCGGATATTCTGGCGCTCAACGCCGGCATCACGCCGCCGATGGGCCGACTGGATCAATTGAGCTGGGAGGATTTTTCCGCCGTTTGGGAAACGGACGTCAAGGCGGGCCTGTTCTGGCTTCAGGCCGCCCTCAATCTCCCGATGAAGCCGGGCAGCACGGTTCTCGTGGGATCGAGCGGCGCCGCTGTCACGGGATCGCAGATGTCGGGCGGTTACGGCGGTTCCAAGCGAATGCTATGGTTCATGGCCAAGTATGCCAACGGTATTTCGCAGGAGCTCAATCTCGGCATCCGTTTTCAGGCCATCGTGCCACGGCAGATGATCCTCGGGACCGGGATCGGAGATGCCGCTGCCGGTGCCTATGCGGGCTCGATGGGGATTACGCCGGAACAGTTCGTCGCGCGCTTCGGCGCCCCCATGCCGCCCCGGAAATTCGGTGATCTGGTGATTTCAATTTTGAAGGACCAGCAATACGCCGACGGCATCGTGTTCGGACTCAACGGCGATGCCGGCGTGACCGTGATGGAGGGAGCGGCAGCTTGACCGGCGGTGAAGACCATTCGAGCACCAATCGGTGGGCCGCGCTTCTTGCACTCGCTGAGGAATTGCGGCCCGAGCTGCACCGCTATTGTTCGCGTCTGGTGGGCTCGGTGATCGAGGGCGAGGACGTCGTCCAGGACACCTTCGCCAAGGCCTTCGTCGCCCTGGAAGCAATGACCGAATTGCCCCAACTTCGCGCGTGGCTGTTCCGCATCGCTCATAACCGTGCCCTCGATGTCTTGCGCAGCAAGGCCATTCGCGCAGCCGAACCGATCGAGGCGGCGTACGATGTTGTCGACGGAGCAAGCCCTGATCCTGTGGAGCAGTTGATGCATCAGGAAGCGGTGCGGACAGCGGTATCGCGCTTTGCGGAGCTGCCAATTCTGCAACGCAGCGTGATCATCCTGAAGGATGTCCTCGATGAGCCCCTCGCCGACATCGCCTCGCTGCTCGATCTCAGCGTCGATGCCGTGAAGGCGCATCTTGCGCGGGGGCGTTCGCGCCTTCGTGAGATCAAAGCAGCCGCACCCCGGCCGCCGGACGCGAGATCGCCCTCCGCAGCGGTCATGCGGTATGTCACCCTGTTCAACCAGAAGGATTGGGACGGGTTGCGCGCGATGCTGGCGGATGACGTGAAACTCAATCAATCGGCTCACGCCGTCCGGACAGGACGGACGGATGTCGGGATGTTCTTCAGCATCTACGCGAAACATGACCGGGTGCGGCTGGCACCCGCCTGGCTGGAGGGCCGCGAAGTTATTGCGGTGTTCGAGGACGGCATGGAGACCAAGCCGAGCTACTTCATGTGGCTCGAGTGGCGCGGCGACGAAATTACGTTCATCCGCGACTACCGGTACGTCCGCTACATCATGGCGGACGCGGAGCTCACAGTCTCAACCGACAGCGGAACGCAAGCGTAGAGCACGGCGCGTCCCGGCCGACGGTCGTGCACAGTATGCGACTGCGGACAGGCCGAGACGCAATGTAACCCGACCCGATTGCTCCGGGGTGTAGCCTTGCAGCCCTCCCCGAAGCTCTTCGCGACCAAATCCGCGCGTCCGCTAGCCGCCGTTGCCGTTCTCGCCGTTTTCCTCTTCCGGAATATGCTCGACCGAGACCACGTGCTCGTCCTCGGCGGTGTCGAACACGATGACGCCCTGGGTCGAGCGGCCGGCGACGCGGATGTCGGCCACCGGGCAGCGGATCAGCTGGCCCTTGTCGGTGACCAGCATGATCTGGTCGGCGTCCTCGACCGGGAACGACGCCACCAGATTGCCGTTGCGGTTGTTGACGCTCATCGCGACGATGCCTTTGCCGCCACGGCCGGTGGTGCGGTACTCGTAGGACGAGGTCCGCTTGCCGTAGCCGTTGACGGAAACCGTCAGCACCACCTGCTCGGCCGCCGACAGCTCGGCATAGCGCTCCTGCGACAGCTGGATCGCATCATTCGCCGTCTCCTCACCCTCGGTCTCGACCGGCTCTTCGGTCGTGGCCTCGCCGGCCACCGCGCGGCGCATCTTCAGATACGCCGAACGTTCGTCCGATGTGGTCTCGACATGGCGCAGGATCGCCAGCGAGATCAGCCTGTCGGCCTCGGCCAGCGCGATGCCGCGCACGCCCATCGATGTGCGGCCGGTGAAGACGCGGACGTCGGGGACCGGGAAGCGGATGCACTGACCGCCGGCGGCGGTCAGCAGCACGTCGTCGCGCTCGGTGCAGATCTGCACGTCGACGATCGCCTCGCCCTCCCCGAGCTTCATCGCGATGATGCCGGAGCGGCGGACATCGACGAAGTCGGACAGCTTGTTGCGGCGAACGGTGCCGCTGGTCGTCGCGAACATCACGTCGAGATTGCCCCAGGAGGATTCGTCCTCCGGCAGCGGCATGATCGTGGTGATGCGCTCGCCCTGCTCCAGCGGCAGGATGTTGATCAGCGCCTTGCCGCGCGCGTTGGGCGCCGCCATCGGCAGCCGCCAGACCTTCTCCTTGTAGACCTGGCCGCGCGAGGAGAAGAACAGCACCGGCGTGTGCGTGGAGGCGACGAACAGGCGGGAGACGAAATCCTCGTCGCGGGTCTGCATGCCGGCGCGGCCCTTGCCGCCGCGGCGCTGCGCCCGGTAGGTCGACAGCGGCACGCGCTTGACGTAGCCGGCATGCGACACGGTGACGACCATGTCCTCGCGCTGGATCAGGTCCTCGTCCTCGACCTCGCCTTCCTGCTCGATGATCTGGGTCTTGCGCGGTGTCGCGAACTGCTGCTTCACCTCGGCGAGCTCGGTCTTGACGATGCCCTGCACCCGCGCACGCGAGCGCAGGATGTCGAGATAGTCGGCGATCTCGGCCGCGAGCTTGTCGAGCTCTTCGGAAATCTCGTCGCGCCCGAGCGCGGTCAGGCGCTGCAGCCGCAGATCGAGGATGGCCCTCGCCTGCTCCATCGACAGCCGCAGCGTGCCGTCCTCGTTGATGCGATGCCGGGGATCGTCGATCAGCGTGATCATCGCCTCGACGTCCCGCGCCGGCCAGTCGCGCGACATCAGGGTGTCGCGCGCGGTGTTCGGATCGGGCGAGGTCCGGATCACGCGGATCATCTCGTCGATATTGGCAACCGCGATGGCGAGGCCGACCAGGATGTGGGCGCGGTCGCGCGCCTTGCCGAGCAGGAACTTGGTCCGGCGGGTCACCACCTGTTCGCGGAACGCGACGAAGATGGTGAGCAGATCCTTCAGCGTCATCGTCTGCGGACGACCGGAATCCAGCGCCAGCATGTTGGCGGGGAAGTTGGTCTGCAGCGGCGTGAACCGGTAGAGCTGGTTCAGCACCACATCGGGCACCGCCTCGCGCTTCAGCTCGATCACGACGCGATAGCCGTCGCGGTCGGACTCGTCGCGGAGATCGCCGATGCCCTCGATCTTCTTCTCCTTCACGAGGTCGGCGATGCGCTCGACCATCGTGGCCTTGTTCACCTGATAGGGAATCTCGGTGATGATGATCGCTTCGCGGTCCTTGCGGATGGTGTCGATCGTCACCTTGCCGCGCATCACGATCGAGCCGCGGCCGAGATGATAGGCCGAGCGGATGCCCTGGCGGCCCAGGATGATGCCGCCGGTCGGGAAATCGGGGCCCGGGATGATGTCGATCAGTTCGTCGATCGAGAGCGCCGGGTTGTCGATCAGCGCCACGCAGGCGTCGACGACCTCGCCGAGATTGTGCGGCGGGATATTGGTCGCCATGCCGACGGCGATGCCGCCGGCGCCGTTGACCAAGAGGTTCGGGAACCGGGCCGGCAGGACCGACGGCTCCTGCTCGGAATTGTCGTAGTTCGGCTGGAAATCGACGGTTTCCATGTCGATGTCGGCCAGAACGGCGAGCGCCGCCTTGGTCAGCCGCGCTTCGGTATATCGGTAGGCCGCCGGCGGATCGCCGTCGATCGAGCCGAAATTGCCCTGGCCGTCGATCAGCGGCACGCGCAGCGAGAAGTCCTGCGCCATGCGGACCATCGCGTCGTAAATCGACTGGTCGCCATGAGGATGGTATTTACCGATCACGTCACCGACGACGCGGGCGGATTTGACGTATTTCTTGTCCGGCGTGTGCCCCTGCTCATGCATCGAATACAGGATGCGCCGGTGCACCGGCTTGAGCCCGTCGCGCGCATCGGGCAGCGCACGCGACACGATCACGCTCATCGCGTAATCGAGGTAGGACTTCTTCATCTCGTCGAGAATGGAAACGGGACGAATGTCAGAGGGCACCGGCGGCTCGCCGGGCTTGTCATCTTCGTTATCGGACAAAGGGGAAATCCGGTCAGTTTTACTCGGGAATCATATAGCCCATCGGGGGCCTGATAACCACCCCAGCGCGGTCCCGGCAAGCCGTTTTTCCCTTCGTTTTTTCATGCACTTACCAGCCGCATCGCAGACTTGCCGCGGGCCAGCTTCGCGCCGCGATCGCCGGCTGGCCGGGACCGGATGGAACCGGCCTCGCGACGCCCTCAATCGCCCAATCAGTGGCCGAAAATCACGGCGTGCATGATCCGCCCGGGCATCAAGGTGAACAGCCCGGCAATGACCAGCGCGCCGAAGAAAATGCCGATCATCGTGAACTTGTGGCTGCGGGCATTGTGGCTCCGCGCAGCCGTCACGCCGAGCACCAGCATGGCCAGCGAGAAGACCGACAGCAGGTGGATCGGGCTCCACGGCCCGACCAGGCGGATCTGATGGATCCAGAACGAGCTCCCGGCGACCACCAGCATCAGGATCACCCAGATCCAGCCCAGCGTCCGGTGCGGCAGCGTGCCCTTGGGTGCGGCGAGCTGGATGGAGCCGAGCACGAAGGCGGCCATCGCGGCGAAGGCATGGAGCGGGATCGCAGGCGCGGCGTCGAGCAGTGGCGCGAGGCTCATGGTGGCGGCCCTCGGGTGAAGCGCGCGGCCAGTCATCACCCGCCGCAGGCCAATGTAAATATCATTTACATCAGCCTGTGTCAAAGTCAGGGGAACTTGCGTCAGCCGCCCCCAGAAATTGAATACTGGACAATCAACTCTGCAGTTATCCTCATAATCCACATCAGGATCATGCCACCGTGCATCACAGCCCCACTCCGGGAAATGAATCTTCACGGAGCGGCGGCATGAGTGCGGGAATGCGACGTTCGATCAGAACGGGATGTCGTCGTCCATGTCGCTGTTGCGGCTGCCGCCGCCGGCGGCCACCGCGCGCCGCGGCGCCGAGCTGACCGGACCGGACGAGCCGAAGTCGCTGCCGCCGTCATCGGAGAAGCTGCCGCCTCCGCCGCCCCGCCCGTCGAGCATGGTCAGGTTGGAGTTGAAGCCCTGCAGCACGACTTCGGTCGAGTACTTCTCGACGCCGGACTGGTCGGTCCATTTGCGGGTCTGCAGCTGACCCTCGATGTACACCTTGGCGCCCTTCTTCAGATACTGCTCGGCGACCTTGCAGAGGCCCTCGTTGAAGATCACGACGCGGTGCCACTCGGTCTTTTCCTTGCGCTCGCCGGTGCCCTTGTCGCGCCAGGTCTCCGAGGTGGCGATGGACAGGTTTGCGATCGGACGGCCGTCCTGCGTCCGCCGGATTTCCGGATCCTTGCCGAGGTTTCCCACCAGGATCACCTTGTTCACGCTTCCTGCCATCGCATCATCTCCACTCAAAAACCGGGCGTCCGGACATCGGCCGCCGCTCTCAACCTTCGCCACTTACATCGCAGGCGTCGTGGATGACCCTATACGCCGGTGCCGGCTCGCCGCCTTTGCCCTCGCGCGGTTATCCACGATATTCGAGATATAGCATCGCAGCCGATCATGTTCCAGTTTTGTTCGCCACAACCTGCCGTAGCAGCGGCGAATGGCGATGGAACGGCGGCCGATTTCGATCCCGGCCGCTCGCGGGTTCGATCACTCGTTAAAAATACAAGACAAATCAATCGCTTGCCTCAACCCCACTTCTTCCGCGAGTGTGGCTTTTGGGAGACGGCGCTTCCGGTTGAATCAGCGTATAGCTACCACCCATGACGCGGGCGCTCGCGTCTGAGATCGGCTTCGGGACAAGTTGGAAGCCGATCGGGGAGCTGGGAGATTGATGATGAAGAAGTTTTTGCTCGGTACGGTTGCCCTGATTGCGTTCGCCGCGCCTGCTGCGGCCGCCGACCTCGCGGCGCGCCCCTACACCAAGGCGCCGCCGATGATTGCCGCCGTCTATGACTGGAGCGGCTTCTACATCGGCGCCAACGGCGGCTGGGGCTCGAGCCACAATTGCTGGGACCAGGTCCCGGGCGGCCTCTTCATTGGATCGGATGGTTGCCATGACGCGACCGGCGGCGTCGCCGGTGGCCAGATCGGCTATCGCTGGCAGGCCGGCGCCTGGGTGTTCGGCCTCGAGGCGCAGGGCGACTGGGCTGACCTGAAGGGCAGCAACGGCAGCGCGATCTTCCCGGGCCTCTTCACCAACCAATCCAAGATCGACGCGTTCGGCCTGTTCACCGGCCAGATCGGCTACGCCATCAACAACGTGCTGCTCTACGCCAAGGGCGGTGCGGCGCTGACCGACAACCGCTTCAACACCTACTTCACGCCGACCGGCGTGCTCGCCGGCAGCGCCAGCGACACCCGTTGGGGCGGCACCATCGGCGCCGGCATCGAAGTCGGCTTCGCGCCGAACTGGACCGCCGGTGTCGAGTACGACCACCTGTTCATGCAGGACAAGACCTACAACCTCACCACCCCCGCCGGCGCGCTGTTCAGCAGCATCCGCGACCGCCAGGACGTCGACCTCGTCACCGTCCGCGTGAACTACAAGTGGGGTGGCCCGGTGGTTGCGCGGTACTGATCGCGCGATCCGGTTTGATCCAGACCAAAGGCCGGCCTCGCGCCGGCCTTTTTGTTTGCCTCGTCTTGTTTGCCTCGCGGGTTTGAATTGCCGGGCCGGCCTGCGTGCGGCCGGCGGATCAACTACCACTTCAGTTCGCCAAGCCCGGTGGTGCCAGCGAAATACTGAGTTACCTGCGGCCGCGCGCCGCACCTGTGCAGCGAACACAAGAGCCGGCCGTGTGTCGGCGCTTTCGTTGCGGACAAGCGCACGGCTCGCATGGGCCGTTTTCCGTGCATTGTGGTTTCACGGATACACAACTTCCAAGATTTCTATGTAGAAACACGTGAGCGTCGCACGACACTGCTGTGACGTTCCCTTCAATGTTTGAAGGGACAACAAGAAAATGGGACTGGGACTTTGAAAATCAGGAATGTTTTGCTGGCCTCGGCCGGCATGTTTGCCCTCAGCGCAATTGCACCGGCAATGGCCGCTGATCTCGCCGCACGCGGCCCCTACGTGAAGGCTCCGCCGCCGGTCGCGATCTACAACTGGACCGGCTTCTACATCGGCGGCTTCGGCGGCTATGCCAGCGAGGATTCCGGCAATCCGAAGATGGAAGGCGGCTTCGCCGGCGGCACCATCGGCTACAACTGGCAGGCCGGCAACATCGTGTACGGCATCGAGGCCGACGGCGGCTGGGCTGACGTCAACGCCTCCGCCTCCGCGTTCGGCATCACTGCGACGAGCAAGATCGACGCGCTCGGCACCGCCCGCGGCCGCATCGGCTTCGCGGTCGACAAGGTGCTGTTCTACGGCACCGGCGGCTATGCCTGGGTCGACAACAAGCTCACCCTCAGCGCGGGCGGCGTGAGCGCCTCGCAGAGCAACTTCCACTCCGGCTGGACCGTCGGCGCCGGCATCGAGGCGTTCATCGCGCCGCAGTGGTCGATCAAGGGCGAGTACCTGTATCGCAGCCTCGGCGGCGAGACCTACTTCGGCGTTCCGTCGGCCGACATCAACCTGCACAGCGTCCAGTTCGGCGTGAACTATCACTTCGGCGGCCCGATCGTCGCGAAGTACTAAGAGAAAGACAGACCACAAGGTCTCGGAAAGGCCGGCCTCGCGCCGGCCTTTTTGCGTCAAAGCGTTTTCGAGCGAAGCCTGTCCCGGACTTGATCCGGGATGGATCCCGGTTCGCGTCAGGAAAACGCGTCAAAACAGAAATCTGGAACCGAACCTGCTGACGGCTGCTGCCAACAGCCAAACTATCCGTTGATGGACGCCATTCAGCACTGGAAATTGTCGGCCGTTCTTCC
The DNA here is from genome assembly GCF_001238275.1 of Bradyrhizobium viridifuturi. GTDB lineage: Bacteria > Pseudomonadota > Alphaproteobacteria > Rhizobiales > Xanthobacteraceae > Bradyrhizobium > Bradyrhizobium viridifuturi. The sequence continues at coordinate 87,245 of NZ_LGTB01000040.1, read as the reverse complement.
TACGTTCCAGTCTTCACACCCCATCGGCGCAAGCTCCCGGCATCACCGGCGATGCGCGCCCAAAAGGCGCCCAAGCATGCGCCCGGAACCGTCGCAATGGATGAAGTGCTCAAGGCGAAGCGCCAAAACAACGCCGGCTCCTCATCGCGCGCCATCACCATCCGCGGCGCGCGCGAACACAATCTGAAGAACATCGACGTCGAGATTCCGCGCGACAAGCTCGTGGTGTTCACCGGCCTGTCCGGATCCGGCAAGTCCTCGCTCGCATTCGACACCATCTATGCCGAAGGCCAGCGCCGCTACGTCGAGTCGCTGTCGGCCTATGCGCGGCAATTTCTGGAGATGATGCAGAAGCCCGACGTCGACCAGATCGACGGCCTGTCGCCGGCGATCTCGATCGAGCAGAAGACGACGTCGAAGAATCCGCGCTCCACCGTCGGCACCGTCACCGAGATCTACGACTACATGCGCCTGTTGTGGGCGCGGGTCGGCGTGCCCTATTCGCCGGCAACGGGACTTCCGATCGAGAGCCAGATCGTCTCGCAGATGGTCGACCGCGTGCTGGCGCTGCCCGAAGGCACCCGCCTCTATCTGCTGGCGCCGGTCGTGCGCGGCCGCAAGGGCGAGTACAAGAAGGAGCTCGCCGAATATCTCAAGAAGGGCTTTCAGCGCGTCAAGATCGACGGCACCTTCCATGAGCTGTCGGAGGCCCCCAGCCTCGACAAGAAATTCCCGCACGACATCGACGTCGTGGTCGACCGCATCGTGGTGCGCCCCGACCTCGCCCAGCGCCTCGCCGAAAGCTTCGAGACCGCGCTGAAGCTCGCCGAGGGCCTCGCGGTGATCGAGTATGCGGACGCGCCCGCCGCGGCCGCGCAAGACGAGAAGAAAGAGGACAAGAAGAAGACGGCAAAGATCCACGACAAGAGCGGCCCCGAGCGCATCCTGTTCTCGGAGAAGTTCGCCTGCCCCGTGTCCGGCTTCACGATCCCGGAGATCGAGCCGCGCCTGTTCTCGTTCAACAATCCCTATGGCGCGTGCCCGGCCTGCGGCGGCCTCGGCGTCGAGCAGCATATCGACGAGGACCTGGTCATCCCCGACAAGGAGCTGACCCTGCGCAAGGGCGCGATCGCTCCCTGGGCGAAGTCGTCCTCGCCCTATTACATCCAGACCCTGACCGCGCTCGGCAAGCATTACAAGTTCACGCTCGACACCAAGTGGAAGGACCTGACCAAGAAGGTCCAGAACGCGCTGCTGCACGGCTCCGGCGACGACGAGATCAAGTTCTCCTATGAGGACGGCGTCCGCTCCTACGACACCAAGAAGCCGTTCGAGGGCGTCATCACCAACATCAACCGCCGCTACCGCGAGACCGAGAGCGAGTGGGCGCGCGAGGAGCTCGGCAAGTATTTCTCCGACGTACCCTGCGAAGGCTGCCACGGCCACCGGCTGAAGCCGGAGGCGCTGTGCGTCAAGATCGGCGGCAAGCATATCGGCGAGATCTCGGAGCTCTCGGTGAAGCGCGCCGGCGAGTGGTTCGAGACGGTGCCGGAGGCGCTGAATGCGCAGCAGAACGAGATCGCGGCGCGCATCCTCAAGGAGATCCGCGAGCGCCTGACCTTCCTGCTCGACGTCGGCCTGAACTATCTGACGCTGTCGCGCTCCTCGGGCACGCTGTCCGGCGGCGAGAGCCAGCGCATCCGCCTGGCCTCGCAGATCGGCTCCGGACTGACCGGCGTGCTTTATGTGCTGGACGAGCCCTCGATCGGCCTGCACCAGCGCGACAATGCCCGGCTGCTCGACACACTGAAGCGGCTGCGCGACCTCGGCAACACCGTGGTCGTGGTCGAGCATGACGAGGACGCGATCCGGCTGGCCGACTATGTGCTCGACATCGGCCCCGGCGCCGGCATGCATGGCGGCCACATCGTCGCCGAGGGCACGCCCGACCAGATCATGCGCAACCCGAAATCGCTGACCGGCAAGTATCTGACCGGCGAGCTTTCGGTCCCGATTCCCGACCGGCGGCCGCCGAACCACCGGCGCACCATCAAGGTCGTCAACGCCCGCGGCAACAATCTGAAGAACGTCTCGGCCGAGATCCCGCTCGGCTTGTTCACCTGCGTCACCGGCGTCTCCGGCGGCGGCAAGTCGACCTTGCTGATCGACACACTCTACAAGTCGATCGCGCGCAAGCTGAACAACGCCAGCGAAGGCGCCGCGCCGCACGACCGCATCGAGGGCCTCGAGCACATCGACAAGATCATCGACATCGACCAGTCGCCGATCGGCCGCACCCCGCGCTCCAACCCCGCGACCTATACCGGCGCCTTCACCCCGATCCGCGAATGGTTCGCCGGCCTGCCGGAGGCGAAGGCGCGCGGCTACGAGCCCGGGCGCTTCTCCTTCAACGTCAAGGGCGGCCGCTGCGAGGCCTGCCAGGGCGACGGCGTCATCAAGATCGAGATGCACTTCCTGCCCGACGTCTACGTCACCTGTGACACCTGCAAGGGCAAGCGCTACAACCGCGAGACGCTGGAGGTGCTGTTCAAGGGCAAGAGCATCGCCGACGTGCTCGACATGACGGTCGAGGAAGCCGCCGAGTTCTTCAAGGCGGTACCGCGCGTGCGCGAGACCTTCCAGACCCTGCACCGCGTCGGCCTCGACTACATCCATGTCGGCCAGCAGGCCACCACGCTGTCCGGCGGCGAAGCCCAGCGCGTCAAGCTGGCAAAGGAATTGTCAAAGCGCGCCACCGGCCGCACGCTCTACATCCTGGACGAGCCGACCACCGGCCTGCACTTCCACGACGTCGCAAAACTGCTCGAGGTGCTGCACGAGCTGGTCGCCCAGGGCAACACGGTGGTGGTGATCGAGCACAATCTCGAAGTCATCAAGACCGCCGACTGGGTGATCGACCTCGGCCCCGAAGGCGGCGACGGCGGCGGCGAGATCGTCGCCTGGGGACCGCCGGAGGACATCGTCAAGGCGCCGAGGAGCTATACCGGCAAGTTTTTGGCACCGGTGCTGAAGAAGGCGAACAGCAAGCCGCGGAAGAGCTCAGCGAGCGAGGCGGCGGAGTAGTCGTGGCAATTGAAATAACTTCGATCTCAACTGCACAGTTCGCTGATCTGTTGGATCGTGGTGAAGGGCATTTCCTTGACTTTAAGGCGAAAGAGGTCTCTCCGGCAAAACTGACGAAATCTCTCTCAGCTTTTGCGAATGCGGACGGTGGCGAACTCTTCATTGGGGTGCTGAATAGCGGGGCATTCGCGGCAAAACGCTGGTCGGGATTTTCAGATGCGGAGGCCGCCAACGGGCACATCCAAGCCTTCGAACAGTTCTTCCCACTTGGGACTTACTTCAAGTACCAATTTCTGAAATGCGAAGGCCTACCCGGACTCGTACTCCACTGTGAAGTTCTGAAAACGCCCGACATTCGCGCCGCGAGTGACGGCGTCATGTATCTTCGGAGAGGCGCACAAAATCTGCCACAGACTACTGAGGGGCAGATATCGAGGCTCAAATTCAATAAGGGGATACCCGACCGTCCTCAAGCGAAAACAGGCTATCAGAAAGGACCGAACTTTCCGAAAGCGCGATAGATCAATTTGAAGCCCGGATAAGCGAAGCGACATCCAGGACTGTCGGCGGGACACGTTGGCCGCTCCCGCATGGTGGGTGCTCAGCACGCCGCCGGTCTTGATGATGGGCGTACGCCACCGCTCCTTGTGTTTGGCAAATAGTATACGCCGGTCATTCCGAAGAGCCAACGAAGCAAGTAGCCCGGATGAGCGAAGCGACATCTGGGGAGCAAAATGCGATGGACCGCCAACGAGCGGCAATCCTTGATTACGCTCAATCTAAGGTTACTCTTCCTATAGTTTGGCGCCACCTAGGGCGTCGCTTTGAGACGAGATGCGAAGATGAGTGGACCACGTGTTCCACCTCTCGATCCGAGAGTGGTCCCGCCAGAAATCGACCGCTGGAATTGGGGCGCATTCTTGCTCTCTTGGATATGGGGTGTTGGAAATAACACCTTTATTGCATTCCTAACGTTCGTTCCTTTTGTGGGCGTGGTCATGAGCTTCATGCTCGGGTTCAAAGGGAGCCAATGGGCGTGGCGCAACAAACGATGGGATAGCGTCGAGCATTTCAAGCGCGTGCAACGTTCGTGGGCAAGGTGGGGCGCAGTTCTCTGGATTGGCTCAATAGTGCTAGTCGGCAGTGCCTTGGGCTGGAGCCTCTATTCCCTCGGGCATTCTAAACCTTACGAGCTGGGCGCATTCGAACTACGGTTAAGCGCTAGAGCAGTCGATATCCTCGGCCAACCGATATCCACCGGCTTCCCTGTCGGTTCAATCTCGATCCCTAGTGCAGAGGGGCGCGCTATTCTCAGCTTCTCAGCGACGGGACCAAAGGCCAATGGGCGTGTTTTTCTCGAGGCACTCCAAAAAAGCGGAGTGTGGTCCTTGAGTCGACTCACACTTAAGGTCAACGGACGTGACGGCGTATTAGATCTCCTGGTCGTGCCAACGAGCGGTAAAAATGCGTTGGACCGCGCTCGGCCGGGGGCAGGTGTAAAGTGCGGAGGGTCCTTCTTCCCCGGAGGGCTTGGGGCCGTTCCAGGGATCAATTGCGACAAATAGCAACTAGCCCGCATGAGCGAAGCGATATGCGGGGTTTATCAGCCGGACACGCCGACTGGTCCCGCATGTCGCGAAGCACGCCATCGGGCGCGCGTTCGCGCAACCCGTTGGCTTTTACGGGCGACAACGATCGCTCCTTCACGTGCCCCGGTAGGTGGCGATTTGCCAGATGTTTGCCCAGGCATCCCGGACCATCGCGCGTCTGTCGCCATAGGGCGTATCCGCAGGAGTTTCGATCGATTCAGCGCCTGCAGCGATCGCACGCCGATAGGTCTCGTCCGTGTTCTCAACATAGACGTAGAGGAAGGCCGGCATGGCGTCACGCACGCTTCCGCCGTCGCTGATCAGGATGATCGAGTCTCCGATGCGGACTTCTGTTGGCGCGCCGGACCGGACTTCGCCTTCGGCACCGAAAACATCTCGCAGGAATCCAGCGAGCCCGATGAGGTCACGCGTGACAATTCTCGGGATGACGGAAGGCCAGCCGACGGGTTTGTATTGGGTCATGTGCCTGACTTTGACTCAGTAGGTAGCCCGCATGAGCGAAGCGATATGCGGGTCTATCGGCCGGACAGCTTCACTGCTCCCGCATGTCGCTTCGCTCATGCGGGCTACAACACCGCCCTCGCCTCCGCGCTACACCGCCCAATAGTTCGGGTGCGTATACGACTGCGAGCGGTCGCCCCAGTCGAATTCGTCGCCGTCGAACTCGGACGGCCCGGCGCGCAGATCCTCCAGCGTCACCTCGGCCTCGAACGCCTGCCGCGCCGGATCGAAGTGCAGTGCGGTCCATCTGACGGGATAGTGGTGATGGCTGCTCAGCACGCCGCCGGTCTTGATGATGGCGTAGGCCACCGTTCCGCTCACCTTGTCGAGCATCAGCCGCTCGATCGAACCGAGTTTTGAACCGTCGCGCCCGAAGACGCAGACATGCTCGACCCGGTCACTGGGCACCAAGGTATGATGCATGGCATCCTCCCTGTTTTCCTCGTATTTGCCGCGGATCATACGCCCCTCGGCCTGTTGAGCCAACCGGCAAACCCCGCCGCGGTGACCGGCTCGGGCGCATTCAGGCAGTGCTTTGCGTGAACCATCGAGCAGATTCGGGCTGCGCCTTGATCCAGCGCAAAGTTCGCGACGGTCTTTTCGTCTATTGATTAATCTAGTCTCCTGCCTGGATCAGCGCCATGATCATCGACATTCTGTCCCGGGAACACCGCAACATCGAGCGACTGCTCAACGTTCTCGAGCATGAGCTGGATATTTTCGATCACGCCGCGCCGGACTACGAAGTGATCGGCAGCATCATCGCCTATTTCGAGGTCTACACGGAGCTCTACCATCATCGCCAGGAAGATCTGATCTTCGCCAGGCTCAGGCAGCGCGATCCTGCGGCCGCGGCGAAAATGGGCGATCTCGCGCGCGAGCATCAGAAGGGCTCCGATGGCCTGCACCGCGTCGCCCATGCGGTTGCCAATGTCCGCGCAGGCGGCGAGATTCCGCGCGAGAACGTCGACGCGGTCATCCGCGATTTCCTGGCGTACGAGCGGCGGCACATCATGATGGAAGACCGCGATTTCTTCCCAGCCGCGGTCAAGGCACTGACGCCGCAGGATTGGGCCGACATCGCGTCCACCCTCTCGCCGCACAAGGACCCGTTGTTCAGCGATGCGACCGAGGCGCGGTTCGATGTGCTGCGCGCCCATATCATGGAGCTCGAGAAGGAGGCTGAAGCCGAGCGGCATTAGAGAACCGGAAAAGTCGAAACCGGTTCTCCCGCGCGACAAACGCGGAACGCGTTCGCGCGAAGATCAATGCTCAAACCAGGAAGTTGGATCGACCCGACATCCCGCCACCCGACATCCCGCCAATTGCAATCCAAACTGTTTCCGGAGAAATTCATGATGGGGACGAAATTCGCCGCGGCCTGCGCCGTCGGCAGCATGACGCTCGCCACCGCCCTGCTCGCGACATCGGCTGCGCCGGCCTGGGCCCTCGATGGTGACCCGATCGCGGGCCAGGCCATCTTCCAGCGCATTTGCCAGAACTGCCATTCGATCGATGTCGGCGTGAACAAGGTCGGCCCGAGCCTGTGGCACGTCGTCGGCCGCCAGCCGGCGTCGGTCCAGGGGTTTGACTATTCGGACGCGATGCGCGGCAACAAGACGCCTTGGGACGTGACGGCGCTGGATTCCTATCTCGCCGACCCCCGCGGCGACGTCCACGGCGTGAAGATGTTCTTCAAGGGGCTCGGCGACGCCCGCGACCGCGCCGACGTCATCGCCTATCTGCAAACCAAGCAGTGAGTCTCGGTATCGGGAGGCGGCTGGCAACTCGCCCGGATGCGCGAAGCGATATCCGGGCTGGTCGATCGGACGGATTGACCGCTCCCGCTTGTCGCGAAGCCCTTCCAGCGGGGCGCGCTCGCGTTATTTCGGAATAATAGAAACGTATCGCTGATTTGCCCGACGTGTCAAGCCGCTTGTTGTCCGACTGCCGACGGCAACCTGCTCCTTTGCATGGGGTTGTTTTCGATATTTTCGGGATGCGTAGCTTTGCCCTACTCCGTCCTCCTCAGGAACGCCCCGAAAGCCCTTGGGCCATCGCCGACCTTGATTTCGCCCGTGACCTTCATCTCGGCGGCATCGATCACGCTGAGCGTGTTGCTCTCCCAGTTCGCGACCACGATGTGCTTGCCGTCGGCGGTCGCCTCGATGCCCTCGGGGTAGTCGCCGACAGTGATCCGCTTCACCGGCTGCAAGGTCGCGAGATCGAACACGCTGACCTTGCCGTCATACTGGTCGGTGACGAAGCCGCGGCCCTGCGCCAGCGCCACCGCATAGGGGCGCAGGCCGACATGGACACGGCCGATTTCGTGCGCGGTCGCGATGTCGATCACCGAGACGTCGTTGGACCCGACATTGGCGGTGTAGGCGCGCTTGCCCTCGGCATCGACGGTGATGCCGAACGGACGGGTGCCGACCTTCACGATCCACCGCCGCTCATGCGTTGATGTGTCTGTTATGGAGACGCTGTCGTCATCGCGGTCGGCCGAGAGCAGCAGCCGCCCGTCCGGCGTCAACGCAAGCCCTGACGGCGATGCGCCGACTGCGAGGCTGGCGACGACCCGCTGCTCCTTCGCGTCGATCACCCGCACCGCCGCGGCGTACCAGTCGGCGACATAGACGGTCGCGCCGTCGGGTGCGACAGCGATGCCGAGCGGCCCGCCGCCGACATCGACCCGGCCGACCACCTTTCGCGCCGACGCGTCGACCACCGTGACCGCCTTGGCGTCCGGGCTCGTCACATAGGCGAAGCGGCCGTCATGGCTGACGGCCACGCCCGCGGGCTTGCCGCCGATCGCGATCGTCGCGAGCGGCTTTGCGGTCGCGAGATCGACCACCGTGAGATCGTCGCTGAGCTGGTTGGTGACGAAGGCCTCTTCGGCGCGCGCACCGCCGAGCCCGGCGAGCAGCGCCAGCAGCGCGACCGCGCGCATGCTCAGCTTCCGCTCTCGATCTTCTTCTTCAGCGCTTCCAGGCCGCCCTTGTAGAGCCCGCTCACCGCCTTGATCGCGGCCTCGTCGTTCAGCTCCGGCGGCGGATCGTTGTTCGGAAAGCCGCGGTAGAACGCGCCGGCCCATTCCAGCTTCGCCTTGCCGCCAGGCGCCGGTGACACCGACAGCGTCGAGGAATAATTGGTGACCGGCAGCACCTTCACGTCGACGGCCGTGATCCGGTACGAATAGCTCATCATCTCGGGCTCGTATTTGTAGAGCTCCTCGTCGATGGTGACGCCGGGCGCCAGCGTCAGCCGCCGCGTCGCGCCGATCTCGTTGCCCTTCTCGCCCTCGGTCTTGCTGACGCCGGCGAGCCAGCTCATGTCCTGGAAATTGCCGATCACCGCCCACACCTTGGCCTGCGGCGCGTCGATCTCGATGGATTCCCGCACCTTCTGGCGGGTGGGCCCATGCGCCCACGCGGCCCCCAACACGGCCAGCGCCGCCACCACGACGCCAGCCCTCGCGATCGTCCGCCTCATCCTTGTCTCCCCATTTTCCGGTCACCACGCCAGGCGCGTGCCGAAGCTTGTTTCGGTATTCTGGACCATATGGAAAGCGGCTTCTTGCACCAGAGCGAAGTCTGAACTTCGCCGTGGGACAAGCCTCTCCGCCTTACTGCTCGATCGCCGCCTCGACGAACCCCTTCGGGTCGTCGCAGAACTCCCGCATGACCTTGAAGTGATCCGTGTCCTTCAGGCTCACCGGTTCGAGGCCATACTTCGCCAGCCGCAGCAGTGTCGCGTCCGGATAGGCCATCAGGACCGGCGAATGCGTGGCCATGATCACCTGGCAGTGGCCGGTGCCGTTCATCCGGTGCAACAGCTTGAGGAATTCGATCTGCCGCGAGGGCGACAGCGCGGATTCCGGCTCGTCGAAGATGAAGATGCCCTGCCGCTGGCAGCGCTCCTCGAAGAAGCGCAGGAAGCCCTCCCCGTGCGAATGCGACAGGAAGTCCGGCGGCAGCCCGCCGGCGTCCCGCGCTGCCTCGTCCAGATACCTCGCGACCGAGAAGAAGCTCTCGGCGCGGAAGAACCAGCCGTTGGTGATCTTTGGCAGCCAGCTCGCGCGCAGCGCCGACGCAAGCGAGCCGCCCATTTTCTCCAGCGCACGGCCATGGTCGACCGCGCGATACCCCTTGCCGCCGCCGGCATCGTCATAGCCGGCCATCACGGCGATGCCCTCCAGCAGCGTCGACTTGCCGGTGCCGTTCTCGCCGACGATGATGGTGATCGCCTTGTCGAAGCCGAGCTCGAATTCGTCACGCAGCAGCGGCAGCACGAACGGATAGGCATCGCGATCGGGAATGCGCTCGGGATCGAGCCAGACGCGCTTCAGATACGGCGCGGGCATGTTGATCGGGCGGTTTCGTCTGGCCATGTGCACGGATCCGGGGAAACAACGGCGGGGCGCCCAGTTTATGATAGGAGCCCTCGGCAATCCTAGATGGTTCGATGTCCCAGTGCCCAGCAAGGCCTATGTCCTCCTCCGCGAGGCAATCCTCACCGAGCAACAGGTCGCCTGCACCTATGACGGCCGGCCGCGCGAGCTGTGCCCGCACATCATCGGCCACAACAAGAGCGGTGAAGAGGTCGTGCTGGCCTGGCAGTTCGCCGGCGCGAGCTCCGGCAAACTGCCGCAATGGCGCTGCCTGCGGCTTGCTCATGTCAGCGACATCAGTCTGCGCAGCGGCCGCTGGCACGAGGGTGGCTCGCATCGCTCCGAACAGACCTGCGTGAGCACGATCGACCTCGACATCAACATCCATGTTCGCAAACGGCGGTGATATCCCCTGCCGCCACGTCGCGAGAATGCGGACCTGTGTCTCACAAGCGACGCCACACCCTCAGTGTCGTCCCGGCGAAGGCCGGGACCCATAACCACAGGGGCGAGATGTCGAAAACAGCTGGTGCCCCAGCGTCGCTCAACCACCACCATTTGGGGTATTGGGTCCCGGCCTTCGCCGGGACGACAGCGGAGGACGCGGCGCGATATCGGCTCCAGCAAATGCAGCAATCGAGGCGACACCCTACGGCCGCTCCGCCTCCTCCAGCACTTCGAGCACCAGCTCCATCGTCATCAGCACCGGATTGTCGCCGCGCACCAGCCGGCCCTCGGCGATGCCGCCGAGATAGTCGACCAGCGCGATGTCGAGCTCGGCGTGCAGCAGGCCGTCTTCGTCGGCCGCGATCTGCCCGGCAGTCACCGCGAGTTCGGTCGCGAACGGCACCACGTTGTGGCCGTCGCTGAAGACCGCGCCGATGGTCGAACCGACCCCGCCATGCAGCCGCGCGCGCAGGATACCGTGGTGGCGGCAGAAGCCTTCCAGGGCGCAGGCGAAATCCTGGTTCGGGCGCAGCCGCAACGCGAAGGCATGGCTGGTGGTCTTCGCACCAGCGGGCGCGCGGGCGACCGGACCGAACAGCTTGAAATTGGTCTCGCTGTCGGGCTCGGCCAGGAAGGTCGCACCGTCGATCCCGAACGCGCTGACCTCGAACGGTTCGGCGATGATGGTCTCGTCGGGGAGCATGTGTCCGCCGTTGAAGCGGCCGTCGCCCTCGGTCCACAATCCGTGGCAATGAAAGAACGGCGCGCCGTCGCGTTCACCGAAGGTCAGCGCCGCGAACTTGAGCCGCGTCAAGCCGTCAGGGCGAAACGTGTCGCTGTAGAACGCCGCGTTGACGCCGTCCTTGGACAGCGCCGGCATCACATAGGCGAACGGCCCGAGCGCCCCGCCCGTCGCGCTCAGCACGCCGCCGGAAAAGCCTTCCGCCGCAAAGCCGCGGCGCACCGCTTCGAGCAAGGGAATGCCGGCCTCGAGCATGAAGGAAAAGGCGCGGCCGCGCGCGGCGACCCATTGGATGCGCTCGGGAAGCGGAGCGCCGGGCTGGGCGATGCTGCGCATCGCTCTACGCGCCCGGCGATTTGGCGATCACCTCGAGCAGCCCGCGCGCCTCGAGCTCGTCGCGGATCAGCCGCTTCGGCACCTTGCCATAACCGGACTTCGGCAGCGCCTCCCAGAAGAAGAAGCGCTTCGGCATCTTGTAGCGCGGCACCTTCGGCGCGAGATACGCCGCAAGCTCCGCCTCGGCGACCGCCTCGGTGCCCTCGCGGGCGACGCAGACCGCGATGCCGACCTCGCCCCAGAACGGATCGGGCACGCCGAGCACCGCGACCTCGCCGACCGCGGGATGGGTCAACAGCTTCTCCTCGATCTCGCGCGGATAGATGTTGGAGCCGCCGGAGATGTACATGTCGGAGGCGCGGCCGGTGATGTAGACGAAGCCCTCCTCGTCCATGTGGCCGAGGTCGCCGGTGCGGAACCAGCCGTCGCGGAACGCCTTCGCATTGGCATCCGGGTTTTCGTAATAGCCCGCGAACACGCCGGGCCCGATCACGCAGATCTCGCCGGTCTCGTGCGGCTTCAACTCACGGCCGTCGTCGCCCTGGATCGAGACCTGCATGCCTGTTCGTTCGAAGCCGCAGGTGCCGATCCGCGCATCCGGGCCGTCCTCGGGATCGTGCAGGCCGGGCGGCAGCACGGTGATGTTGCCGGTGACCTCGCCGAGGCCGAAATACTGCACCAGCACGCCGCCGAGTTTTGCCAAGGCGGCCTTCTGGTCCTCGCGATACATCGGCGCACCGGCATAGATGATGTAGCGCAGCGAGGAATGGTCGTGCTGGTCGGCCGCGGGATGCTCGACCATCATCTTCAGGATGGTCGGCACCGTGAACATGTTGCTGACGCGATGCTTGGCGATCAGGCGGAACGCCTCCGCGATGTCGAATTTCTCCGACGGCAGCAGGATGGTCGGCACGCCGCGCGCGCTCTGCACCAGTTGATGCACGCCGGCGCCATGCGACAGCGGCGCCACCACGAGCGAGGCGTCGTCCTCGGTGGTGCCAGGCATCAGGTCGGCGAGATGGTTGGTGATCACGAACGCCATCTGGCCATGGGTCAGCACCGCGGCCTTGGAGCGGCCCGTGGTGCCGGAGGTGAAGAAGAACCAGCAGGGATCGTCGTACTCGACGGCAACGTTCTCGATTGAGGCGCCCGCATGCCTGGCGATGACGTCACCGACGGTCGCCTCGCCGAACGTGCCTTGCTCGCCCAAGCTGTTTTGCTCGCCGATCCGCCAGACGAATTCGAGCGCCGGATTGGCGGCTGCCTTGGCGTGCTCGGGGAAATCGGCATGGCACAGAAACGCCTTGGCGCCGGAGGCGGTCGCCAGATAGGCGACCTCGTCCGGCATCAGGCGGAAATTGGTCGGTACCCAGACCGCGCCGAGCCGGAAGGCTGCGAACATCGACCAGAACATCTCGTCGCAGTTCTTGGAATGCACCAGGATGCGGTCGCCCTTGCCGATGCCACGCGCGGCCAGCGCCGCCGCCAGCGCCGAGACGTTCTGGTCGATATGGCGCCAGGACCAGGCCTTCTCGTTCCAGATGAAACCGGGACGATCGCCGTGGCGGCGGGCGTTCTGGGTCAGGATGTAGGCGAGATTCATCACCCGGCGCGACACCCGCGCGATCCCGCCGCGCGGCGCGGCAGCAGCCGTCCCGCTCATTGCCGCCCCGCCGATACGCACAACAGACAGGGCATGGTCAGGACGGTCATCGTGTGTTTCCTTGGTCAGAACCGGGCGTCTTCAAGCGCCGCAAGGGGTTGGTACCACCCGGTTTATCGCCAAGCGGCGCGCCTCGGCAAGGCCCGCCGGGCCCGGCGCGATGATACCGCGCCGGCGGCAGCGGCCAGCCCGATCTGTCCAGCTCCGACCGCTACTGCGGATACTTGGCCAGGTCCTGCTCGGTCAGGTTCCAGTCCTGCCAGAGCTGCAACGCGCCGATCAGCGCGACCAGCGCGCCGAGCAGGATGTGCCAGAGCTGCAGCGTCTGGTCTTCCGAATAGCCGAAGATACTCGGTGATGCCATCAGCCAGAGGCCGAGCAGGATGCTCGCCACCTCCTCCCAGCGATGCAGCGCGACATATTCGAGCTGGGCAAGGCCCAGCACCAGCATGCCGACTACGAAGCTGTTGAGGACGAGGTGGCTGCGCTCGACATCGACGACGTCGCTGACCTGCAGCGGAAACCAGGGCGAGACCATGATCAGCACGCCAAGCAGCATGCCGAGCCAGTCCTCCCAGGGGCGGTGTGTGCCGAAGAAACGATTGTCCGACATGACGAACCTCCTTGCGACAAGGGGCATACGTCAGCGGCCGGCCTTACCACTCCGTACCAGACGACCATCGGGCCGCATCACGGGCGTATGTCTCGCTCAAGCCTAATCGAATTGCATCGGCCCGCAAGGCCCGATCGGCGTGTGTGCGATGCGGCAGGATTGTTGGCCGCCGGAGCCGTGCATCACCGTGCCCCGTCGAGCCGCGCCAGCGCTTCCCTGGCGGTCTTCAGATCGGGCTGCAACTCCAGCGCCTTGCGGAGATCGGCCGCCGCGCCCTTCTTGTCGCCTAGCCGCAGCTTGGCCTGGCCGCGGTTGTTCCATGAATAGACGTCGGCGGGATCGTATTGCAGCGCCTTGTCGTAATCGGCGATCCCGCCCTTGTTATCGCCCTGAAACAGCCGCATCAGGCCACGGTTGCGCCAGCCGCGCGCATCGGTCGGTGCAAGCTTCGTGGCCTCGCCGTAGTCGGCGGCGGCACGATCGAGCTGCTCGGCATCGCGGTAGACATTGCCGCGATTGATGTAAGCAAGCACGTTGGGATCGAGCTTGATCTCGGCGCTGTAGTCGGCGATCGCATGCGCCGCGTCGTGCTTGCGGTAGTAGACGAAGCCGCGATTGCCATAGGCCGTGGAGAGCTGCGGGTTGTATTTGATCGCGAGATCGAGATCGGCCAGTGCGCGGTCGAGATCACCCTTGTTGAGCCAGGCATCGCCGCGATTGTTGTAGGCCATGGCAAAACCCGGATCGATCCGGATCGCCTCGCCGTAGTCGGCGATGGCATGATCGAGATCATTCTTGAAGGCGTAGACGCGGCCACGGTTGGTGTAGGCGCAGGCAAATGCCGGATCGAGCTTGATCGCCTCGTTGAGGTCGGCGAGCGCGGCGTCGAACTCGCGCTTCTCGGTCAGTCCATGGCCGCGGTTGCAATAGGCACCGGCCAGATGCCTGCCGGTCTGGGTCTTGCCGTCGATGACAGCCGTGCAGGCGGTCACGCGGTCGCCCGGCGCGGTCGTGGGGCCGATGCAGGTCTGCCAGCTCGGATCATCGGCTGCCGCGGCTTGCGGGGGATTTGGCAGCGTCAGGGCGGCGCCGAGCAATACGGCGGTCAGGCAGGCCAGGATGCGCATATCGTCAATCCACAAATGCCAATATGCGGGTTGGTCGCGACTTTGCACCGGCCGGTTCACGCGCTTAGATCAAGGCGGGTGAATCAAGTCAGGATTTTGCGATGGCCGCCGTGCGCGACAACAGGGATCAAAACCGCTTCGAGCTCGACACCGAGGGCGGTCTCGCCTTTGCGAACTACCGGCGGACGCCGGCGACCGTGATCATCACCCATACCGAGACACCGCGCGCCCTGCGCGGCCGCGGCATTGCATCGGAGCTGGTCAAGGGCGCACTCGAGCTGATCCGCGCCGACGGCCGCAAGGTGATCGCCGGCTGCGGCTTCGTGGTGGACTACCTCAACAAGCACCCGGAATATGCGGATCTCGCCGGCTAGCGCCGCTTTGGTCAGACGATCTTGATCGACATGTCGGGCAGGCCCTCGAGCTTGCAGAGCAGCACGTCACCCTTGACGACCGGGCCGACATTCTCCGGCGTTCCGGAATAGATGATGTCGCCGGCCTTCAGCTCGAACGCTTCTGAGAGCTTGGCGATCTGCTCGGCGACGCTCCAGATCATGTTCTTCAGATCCGAGCTCTGCCGCACCGTGCCGTTGACCGCGAGCGAGATCGCGCCCTGCGTGAAGTGGCCGGTCTTGTCAGCCGGATGGATCGGCCCGAGCACCGCCGCATGGTCGAAGCTCTTGCCGATCTCCCACGGCTTCTTCTCCGCGGCCATGCCGTTCTGCAAATCGCGCCGCGTCATGTCGAGGCCGAGCGCGTAGCCGTAGACGTGCTCGAGCGCCTTGTCGGCGGGAATGTTGCTGCCGCCGGACTTCAGCGCGGCGACCAGTTCGACTTCGTGGTGATAGTTCTTGGTCAGCGACGGATAGGGATGGTCGGCGACCGTGCCGATCGCGACATTCTGGATCGCATCGGTCGGCTTCTGGAAGAAGAACGGCGGCTCGCGGGTCGGGTCGGAGCCGCGCTCGATCGCATGGGCTGCGTAGTTGCGCCCGATGCAGTAGATGCGGCGGACCTGGAACACCTCGGTCGCACCGACGATCGGGATCGTCACCGCCGGTACCGGAAACATCGCCTTCGGCGCGGCCTCGGCCTGGGCCGGGGCGGATTGCGCGGCGGCGCCGGCCAGCGCGAGGGCGCCGGTCGCAAGCATCGTCCGGCGATCGAGATCAGTCATGGATGTTCTCCTTCTTGTTGACTGATCTATAGAGGCTTGCCGCTCCATAAAAAAGGGCCCGCGGTGGCGCGGGCCCTTTCCGTGTACGGGATGATGATCCCGTCAGTGCTTGATATCAGGGGGCAGCTTGCCGCCATTGGCCGCGAGCTTGGTCATCACCTGCTTGTGCAGCCAGATGTTCATGCTGGCGGAATCGTTGGTGTCGCCGCTGTAGCCAAGCTCCTTGGCGAGCTCCTTGCGGGCCGACAGGCTCGAGTCGATGTCGAGCGCCTTCATCAGGTCGACGATCGAGGTCCGCCACTCGAGCTTCTCGCCCTTCGCGGCAACCGCCTTGTCGAGGATGGGGGCGACGTCAACGGACTGCGCGGGCGCGGCACCGGCGGGCACTGCGGCGGGAGACGGCGACGCGCTGCCGGAGCCACCGGCGGGAGCTGCGCTTGTGGCCGTTCCGCCCGCGGGCGCGGCGCTGGCGCTGCTGCCGAAGATCGCGCCCATGATTTTTCCGAAAATGCTCATCGTTCGCTCCCAAGAGAGTTGAGATGTGAAGGCCACACGGCAATGCGCCGGCTGACCGCGGTCGCAGTTCAAGTGTATCGCCCCCTCAATACCTTGCCAATGCGACATTCACTTAAGCGTGAGTGCTTTTGGCGCGGTTTGGGAGTACCCTCACACAACAGTTCGCGACACGGCCAGTTCCCTGCTCTGTCTTTCGCGTCTGGCTTGCTCGTGATCGCTTCGAGAGGCGGTACGTTTGTGCCCGCGCGCCGGGCGCAGAATGCGCCCGCCCAGAGGGAGACAACGACCATGGCCACACCATACCAAGGCAATGTCACGTCGATGACGCAGGGCGGAGAAGATGCCGCATCTGCGCCCGTCATCCGCACCATCGGCCTGTCCGATTTGCACCAAGCACTGCGTCTCGGCTGGGAAGACTTCAAGGCGGTGCCGAGCCACGCCATCATCCTGTGCCTGATCTATCCGGTGCTCGGCATCGTTCTCGCGCGCACCGTGCACGGCTATTCCGTGCTGCCCTTGCTGTTTCCGCTGGCCGCGGGCTTTGCCCTGCTCGGCCCGTTTGCCGCGATCGGCCTCTACGAGATGAGCCGCCGCCGCGAAGACGGCGGTGAAGCCTCCGCGTGGGACGCCATTCAGGTATTCCGCTCGCCGTCATTCGGCGCAATGCTTGGCGTCGGAACGATCCTGTTCGCACTGTTCGTGACCTGGATTGCGACCGCGCAGGCGATCTACACGGCGGTGTTCGGTTATGCGGTTGCGGCTGACATTCCCGATTTCGCCGGCCGCGTGCTCACCACCCCGCAAGGCTGGTGGCTGATCGTGGTCGGCTGCAGCGTCGGCTTCCTGTTCGCGCTCGTTGCGCTTTGCATCAGCGTGGTCGCCTTCCCCATGATGCTCGACCGCCAGGCAACCGCCGGCGAAGCATGGTTACGTCGATGCGCGCCGTCGCGCAGAACCCGGTGCCGATGGCGGCCTGGGGCCTGATCGTCGCGGTGCTGCTGGTGCTCGGCACGATCCCGTTCTTCCTCGGACTTGCCGTCGTGATCCCCCTGCTCGGCCACGCCACCTGGCATCTCTATCGCGAGGTCATCGTCAAGGATCCGAACGCTCGGCCGGTATTCCCCGAGCCGCGCGAGCGCAAGCCCGCCGCCGACTTCCCCGCCAACCTGTTCCCCTGGCGGCGCAGCGATCGCGGATAGGCGCCGGTCACCCCTTACTCGTAAACGTCACGGCAACCGCCGGCCGATATGTTTCGGTCGGCGGTTTGTCGTCACGGACCGTCAAATGGATGTGAAATTGGCGTGGCATTTGCAGCGCGACCTGAGAAAAACGGCCCGATCACGAGCCTTGTTTTGGCCGCTGTTGCCGCGAACATACCCGCCGCCTTTCGCGACCAATCGCTGGTATCGCAGATTCCGGAGTGAAATTGCCTATGACCTCTCGCTTGTCCTTTCAAACGCTCGCCGTTGGGGCGTGGCTCCTGACCTCGACCGCGTCCGCGCTCGCCGCCCAATGCGGCACAGGCACGTTCGAGTCCTGGCTCGACGATTTCAAGAAAGAGGCCGCGACAAAGGGCATTTCACAGAACGCGATCCAGGCCGGGTTGAATGGCGTCACGCAGGACAAGGCGATCCTGGCGCGTGACCACTCGCAGCAGGTGTTCAGCCAGACCTTCGAGCAGTTCTCGGGCCGCATGGTGCCGCCGCGGCTCAATCGCGGCTCCGACATGATGAAGCGCTACGGTTCGGTGCTGTCGCGTATCGAGGAAGCCTACGGCGTGCCCGGCGAAATCCTGGTCGCGATCTGGGGCCTGGAAACCGATTTCGGCGTCAACACCGGCAAGTTTCCGACCCTGCGCTCGCTGGCGACGCTGGCCTATGATTGCCGTCGCTCGGACATGTTCAAGGCCGAGTTGATGGACGCGCTGCGCATCGTCGAGCGCGGCGATCTCGCCCCGCAGGAGATGCGCGGCGCCTGGGCCGGCGAGATCGGCCAGACCCAGTTCATGCCGTCGTCCTACATCAAGTTCGCGGTCGACTTTGACGGCAACGGCAAGCGCGACCTGCTGCACAACGTGCCGGACGTGCTGGCCTCCACGGCGAACTTCCTGAAGAGCTACGGCTGGAAGAAGGGCAAGGGCTGGGAGCCCGGCAGCGAGAATTTCGCGGTCATCCAGCAGTGGAATAAGAGCGAGGTGTACGCCAAGACGATCGGTTACTTCGCGACCCAACTCGCCAAGGCGCCATAAGGTATTTCGCCATATTTGCTGTTGCAGCGAGTGGTCAGAACGATGCGCAAGTGGTCGAGAGCGTGAGGCCAACCGACTGTTGGTGAAAGCGCTGCTTGTACGCGGAGCCGATCTCTTTCAAGCGTGCCAAGGTCTCCGGGGTTTCGGCAGCGATGATGCGCACAACAAAGGACTGCTCGCGTGCAATCCGGCCCGTGTCCGGATCCCGCCACTGGCCGGAAGCCCTGAGCAAGGTCAATCCATCTGGAAACCGCGGTGTCACCTCCCTCTTGAGGAAGTCCGACCATTGGGCCTCCGACACGCGGCCACGTCCGGCGATCTGACGTCCAAACATCAGTTCGGCCTGCATCATCGACTTGCCATTGATCAGCTGGCAGGAAGTTGCTGCGTCTTCGGCAGCGGATGGGTTGCTTCCCGCGACGAGGACAAGCCACGCGCGGCGTGGATCAGTGCGCGCATGAGTTTCGAACTGTGAGCTTTGCCATGCCGGCCGGCGACGACTTGGGTATTGCGTTCCGGTACAGGATCCGGGCAAGCGGCAGCATTTCGAGGAACGCGGCCTGCACGCCGACGATGCCCATGGCAACCCTGACGTCGCCGGGCACGACAACACGCAATAGTAGTGCCAAAGTCACCTCTTATCCTACTGCGAGCAGGTCAATCCTGCGCGATGGGTTCTAGTGATTTGTCAGCCCGCCGGCTAGGACAGGCACGACAGCGCATCGGCTGAAAACGACCTGACGGGTCGGCAATTCAATTTGTATGCGTTTCGGCCAATGGGAGGTGCGCTTTCCACCTCGAACTGCACCTGCCGCAGGGGCGGGCCGCGAATGGAACATATGTAGGGCGCTTTGACAGAGCCGAGTCATTGGCTAGAAGCCCTGCGTCGCGTGCGTTTGTTGCCGCCGAACCGGGTCATCCCGGTGAACGAGATGCGGCAATTCGCCGACACATGTTGCGACACCCTGAGTTTCCCGATGACCTCGACGGCTGACGACGTTGCACTTTCCCGGTTCTCCCTGGCGGATTTTGCCGAGCAGGACCGCATGGCCGCATGGCGCGACCTGTACGGCCGGCTGGTGCTGAAGGCCGATCTCGCGCCACTGCCGGATCATTCCTTGCATGCGGACGTGACCGTGCGGATGCTGCCCGGGCTGTCCATCACGTCAGCCAGCATGTCGGCGTTTCGCTACGAGCGGGGCGCCGAACAGTTGGCGGATGGCAACGACGGGCTTGTCCTGGTGATCGGTTCGCACGATGCCATGATGGTGCAGCGCGGACACGAGGTCACGTGGACCGCCGGCGACGGGCTGCTGCTCAGCTCGGCGGATCCGGTCGCGATGGTCTGCCCCTCCCCGGCAAATATTCTGTGCCTTCACGTTCCGCGGCCGGCGCTGGCGCCGCTGGTGAGCAGCATCGATTCCTCCGTGATGCAGCCCATTGCGCGCTCCACCGAAGCGCTGAAATTGCTGGTGGGCTATGTTGGAGCGCTGCAGGAGGATTATGCGCTTGCCACGCCCCAGCTACGGCACCACGTGGCCTCGCATGTGCACGATCTGATCGCTGTGGCGCTCGGCGCAACGAGAGATGCCGCGGCTCTTGCCGATGGGCGGGGCGTCCGCGCAGCGCGGCTGCGTGCCATCAAGGCCGATATCATCGACCATCTCAATCATGGTAATCTCACGGTAGCGGCTGTCGCGCGCCGGCACGGCGTCACCCCCCGCCAAGTGCAGCGGATGTTTGAAGGCGACGGGACCTCATTTTCACAATTCGTGCTTGAGCGGCGTCTCGCGCGAGCGCATCGATTGCTCGTCAATCCGCGCTACGCCGATCGGCCTGTAAGCGCGGTCGCCTTTGAAGTTGGTTTCGGCGACGTATCCTATTTCAACCGTACCTTTCGCCGGCAATATGGGGCGCCTCCCTCGGACGTGCGTGAATCGGCGCGAAGAGGGCTGATCATCGGCCACTCCATCCAGAACACGTGAAGGGCATTCGACCGGCGCTTCAAAGCTTGATCGCGAACGCTGGGTCCTGATTCAATCCCGCCGATCACGCTTGAGCCCAAATAAAAAGGGCCGATTGCCCCAGGCAATCGGCCCTTATCGTCATGATCAAAGCTTACTTCGCCATGCTGGCTTCGGCAGCCTTGCTGAGGTGTGCGCCGCATGCGCCCCACTTGTTGTTCAGCATCGCGTCCTGAGCGAGCGAGACTTCCTTCTCCGCCGCGAATTTGACCTCATTGTCAGCCATGGCTTCGACGGCCGCTTCAGTCTTGCCGAAATTGGCACCGCTGCAGCCGACGCCCATGTGGCGATGAGCGGCCTGAGCGGGAGCGACAGCGTAGACGACTGCAGCCATGGTGGTCGCTGCGATCAATGTCTTGATCATGGGATGTTCCATCTTTTGTTCTTGAACAGAAACCTGCGTGATTGCGGAATCTGCGGAACGATTATTCGCTGTTCCCGGCAGCGTTCAGAATGAACTTCACGCGATACGAATGTGATGAGCGCTGCGCGCGCATCGCGCATGCGTTGCATAGTGTTTTGATTACAAGCCGGTAAGGAAGCAACGCCGCATTAGCGTTGCTCGACGCGTTCACTTCAATCGAAAGATTTCTGATAATCAGCACTCAATGCCGCCCGACGCCGGCACCCGGCCGAAATCCGCGCCGCGCGCCCGTGCCGGATTACCCACCTGTCAATGCGGCTTATTGACACGCCGTCTGCCAAGCGCTCGTGCCGCCATATAGCGAACTAACATTCATTTCTAATGGCAAGACGTTGCATGCGAATCACGCATGGAACACATCGATGTGATGATTCACTCACAACGGCATTTCGGCTTGATCCCACGGTCTGAAATTACCACATAAGTGGCACCGCAGAGGTCAGGGCAATTCCCTTCAACTCACTGATCTGTAGATGATTTTATCAAGGACGACGAGGGCGACGGAACTTCCGTCTCCGGCCCTGCTCTCGATGCTCCAAACGGTTAACCGGAACTTACCTCCGCCATGCGTTTTGAGCTTAGCTGCATCGCAACATTGGAACTACCGCACTGCACTATATCATCTATATTCACTTCAACGATGAGGCTTTGGAAAAGCTGAATCTGAACTACTAGGAGACTACCATGTTGCTCTCGCTCATCCGCATGATCCAGGCTTTCCGGGATTATCAGCGCAATGTCAGCGAACTGTCCCAGCTCAGCGATCGCGAACTGGCCGATATCGGCCTCGACCGCTCGGACATTCCGCGCGTTGCCGCCGGTACCTACAACGGCTAACCGGCCGTAAGCCATCTAGTGAACGGATAACGCCCGCTCCTGCAGCGGGCGTTATCGTTTGTGGTGTGGTTTCAGATGCATATGATCTCGAAACGCGCTAACGCTGCGCGATGACACCGCATCACTCCTCTTCCCAACCCGTGCACATCGTGGGCGCGGGGCTCGCCGGCTCGGAAGCCGCCTGGCAGGTCGCCAATTCAGGCATCCGCTCCGTCCTGCACGAAATGCGCCCGCAGCGAATGACCGAGGCGCACCGGACCGAAGGCTGCGCCGAACTGGTCTGCTCGAACTCGTTCCGCTCCGACGATGCCGCCAACAATGCCGTGGGGCTGCTGCACGCCGAGATGCGGCGGCTGGGCTCGCTCATCATGCGCTCGGCCGATGCCAATCAGGTGCCCGCCGGCGGCGCGCTGGCGGTCGATCGCGACGGCTTTTCCGCCGCCGTCACCAAGGCGCTGAACGACCATCCGCTGATCGAGATCAGCCGCGAGGAAGTCGCAGGGCTGCCGCCGGCCGACTGGAGCAACGTCATCGTCGCGACCGGCCCCCTCACCTCGGCACCGCTCGCCGACGCCATCAGGCAGCTGACCGACGAGAACGCGCTGGCGTTCTTTGATGCGATCGCGCCGATCGTGCACAAGGATTCCATCGACATGTCGGTGGCCTGGTTTCAGTCGCGCTACGACAAGGTCGGTCCCGGCGGCACCGGCGCCGACTACATCAACTGCCCGATGACGAAAGAGCAGTATGATGCCTTCGTCGCGGCGCTGCTCGACGGCGAGAAGGTCGACTTCAAGGACTGGGAGACCAACACGCCGTATTTTGACGGCTGCCTGCCGGTCGAGGTGATGGCCGAGCGCGGCCATGAGACGCTGCGCCACGGGCCGATGAAGCCGGTCGGACTGACCAATCCGCATAATCCGACCGTGAAGCCCTATGCGATCGTCCAGTTGCGGCAGGACAACAAGCTCGGGACGCTCTACAACATCGTCGGCTTCCAGACCAAGCTGAAGCATGGCGCGCAGCAGCGCGTGTTCCGCACCATCCCGGGCCTCGAGAACGCAGAGTTCGCGCGCCTCGGCGGCCTGCATCGCAACACCTTCCTGAATTCGCCGAAACTGCTCGACGGGCAGCTGCGCCTGCGCGCGCAGCCGCGGCTGCGCTTCGCCGGCCAGATGACCGGCTGCGAGGGCTACGTCGAGTCGGCCAGCGTCGGCCTGATTGCAGGCCTCTGCGCCGCCGCCGACATGCGCGGCGCCGCGCTGACGACACCGCCGGCCACCACCGCGCTCGGCGCGTTGCTCGGCCACATCACCGGCGGCCACATCGAAACCATCGACGCCGGAACGCGCTCGTTCCAGCCGATGAACATCAATTTCGGTCTGTTCCCGCCGCTCGCCAGCGCTCCGACCAAGAAGCCGGACGGCTCGCGGCTGCGCGGCAACGAGAAGACCGTCGCCAAGAAGCAGGCGATCAGCGCGCGGGCACTTACCGACCTCGATCACTGGATCGCGGAGCACCTGCGCGTTGCGGCAGCGGCCTGACCATCATGAGCTTGCCGAAAGACGACGACGCCACCCTGTCGGCGCGATGGAGCCAGGGCGTGCTGCTCAAGCGCGATGTGTTCTCCACCGTCGAGCGCGGCCGTTTCCGCACCGATGACGGCGAGGTCGAGGGCGTGCTGCGCCGGCTCGATCAGGTGCCGTTCTGGTCGTTCGCGGTGGCGCTGCATCTGTTCTCGCGTGAACGCCGCGCGCTGACGCTGGCGCGCGACCTCGACGTCGGGCCCAAGCTGTTGTGGGCCGGCCGGCGCGCGCTGGTGCGCGGCTTCATCGACGGCGCGGCGCTGCATCTGGCGAAGCCGCATGGCGACGTCGCCTATTTCCGTTCCGCCAAGGCCGCATTGCGCAAGCTGCATCGCGCCGGCATCTGCCACAACGACCTCGCCAAGGAGCAGAACTGGCTGGTCGGCCGCGATGGCCGCGCCTATCTCACCGACTTCCAGCTCGCCGCCTGCTTCAAGACCCGAAGCCGGCTGTTCCGCATCGCGGCCTATGAGGATCTGCGGCATCTGTTGAAGCACAAGCGCAGCTACGCGCCGGAAGCGTTGACGCCTATGGAGCGCAAGGTGCTGGCGAAGAAGTCGGCGGTCGCCAGCGTCTGGCTCAAGACCGGCAAGAAGGTCTATCAGGCGATCACGCGCGGCATCTTCAATTTCACCGACCGCGAGGGCGGTGGCCGGCGGCTGGTCAACGACGCCCCGGTGCTGGTCGATTTGATTCGCCGGAATCCCGACGTGCGCGACACCGCGATCGTTGCGTTCGCTGACCGGCGCGTCGGCGTCGGGCTGTACGCCTTCGTCGAGGCGGACCAGTCCGCGCTGGAAAAGACGCTGCGCAACGAGCTCGCCGCGGCCAGGGGCGTCAAGCCGCCCGAACACATCCAGATCGTGCACGCGCTGCCGCGCGATGCGGCCGGCAAGCCGCGCACCGAAATCCTGCAGCTCGTCGCCATGAATCAGATCGACCTGATCGAGCCGATGATGCGCAGCGACGCCGATCGCGAGTTCCTCAAGGACATCCTCGAGCAACGCAAGAATCTACGCGACCGCTTCAATTTTGAAGTGGCAGAGATGGATCGGCCCGCCGGCTGATTTGCGCGCATCTCGTTATGTGCGTGGCCCTCGACAAACGCGGTGCGAAGCCCCACTCTTTGCGTGGGCTGGCGCGCTCAAGGGACAAGCTTAATGCCACTCACCCGTGGCCGTATCGGGGGATATGATTCTGAACGCCTGGCGTTCGGCTTCACCATGATGAACGGCGACCAGGAAGTTGAATGCCAAATCAGCGACGCTGCAATGGACGAGCTCGCCGGCACGCGTGGAACAGCGAGCATGGCGCGGCAGGCGCAATTCGTTGCGTTGCGCGACGCGATCGAGCAAATCGCATCCGACATCTATGACAGCGGCCCCATGGTCAGGGGCGTAACGGTCCGGATCTTCACCAAGCACATCTCGAGAGAGAGGAGCTAGCGACCGAACTCCTCGGTGCGCGCGGCTCGCCACAACGTCCAGAGCGTGCGCAGGCGCGAGACCGGCTTCGGCAGGAACGGATCGAAATCGCCCTTCCTCACCCGGTTGAGCTCGCGCCTGACGTGAGCGAGGGGCAGGAAGATCGGCCGAACGCCCGACGGCACATCCGCGAGCAGCCCGAATGCGGTCTTGAGATGGCCTTGTGCCTCGTCAGCAAGCTCGTCGATCGCAGCTCGGATGTTCGGCGTCGGCTTGCCGGCAAACACCTCTTCCTTGCTGCTGCCGTGCTGCTGCAGCAGCTGCAGCGGCAGGAACAGCTGCTGCCGCGATGCGTCGCGGCCGAGCGCCGCGATGACCTGCGCCATGCCCTGGGCAAGGCCGGCATGGCGGGCCAAGTGATCGATCGCCTCCGATGGCCGCGCCGTCACGCGCGTCGCCTGCGAGAACAGCACTGAGGCCGTCGCGTCGAGGTAGTCTTCGAGCGCGGCCAGCGACGGCATCGGGTCGTTGTAGAGATCGAACTGGTGCTCCTCGACCAGCTGTGAGAACGGCGAAACCGGCAAGCGGTGGTTGCGGATCGCATACAACAACTCTGCCGCGACCGGATTGCCTTCGACGCCGCCGTGCCCGGCGCCTGCCAGCATGTCGGTCCACCATTGCAGCCGCATCTCGCCGGGCAGCGGCTGGCTGACCTGCTCGTGCACGCGCGAAACCTCGATGTTGAAGGCGTAGATCGCGAGCAGCGCCCGGCGCTCCGGACCCGGCAGGAACAAGGTCGACGCGTAGCGCACGAAGTCATGGGTCCGCACCAGATCGGCGCAGAAGGCCGCGCCGTCCTTCGGCGCCTCCACCGCGCTCATGGTACCGCGATCAGCGCCGCCGCGACCCGGCGCTGCTCGCCCAGCATGATGTTGTAGGTGCGGATCGCAGGACCCGTCTGCATCGGGTCGAGCACCACGCGGACCGCACGCAAGGCCTCACGCAGGCCCTTGGGCGGCACCCAGACCTCGGTGCCGGTGCCGACGATCAGCGTGTCGATCGCGTTGGCGGCCGCGAACACCTTTTGCAGCGAATATTCGTCGATGTCCTGCGGCCTCGTGACCGGCCAGGCCCAGATCGAGTCCGGCAGGCACAACAGCGAGCCGCGATGCGACATATCGGCGAACGCGAAGCCGCCCTTGCCGTAAGCCTCGATCGGCGCCGACCTCGGAAGATGGGGAGCGTCCGAGGGGTTGCTCATGCCGGCTACTTCTTGGCTGCCGCCGCGTCCGGCTTCTTGGCCGGCGCATCCTGCGCCTCGCCCCGCGTGGTGTGGACGCCGAGATAGATCAGGATCGGCGCGGCGATGAAGATCGAGGTGTAGGTGCCGACCAGCACGACGCCGAACATCATCACGGCCGTGAAGCTGTGGATCGCCTGGCCGCCGAACAGCAGCAGCGCGAGCAGCGCCAGCGTCACGGTGACGTGGGTGATGATCGAACGCGACAGCGTCGAGTTGATCGATTCGTTGAGCAGCTGCGGCATCGGCATTTTCTTGTAGCGCCGCAGCATCTCGCGGATACGGTCGTAGATGACGACGGTGTCGTTGAGCGAGTAGCCGAGAATCGTCAGCAGCGCCGCGATGCTGGTGAGGTCGAAGTCGACCTGGGTGATCGACATGAAGCCGATCGTGAGCACGATGTCGTGGACGTTGGCGATCATGGCGCCGAGCGCGAACTGCCATTCGAACCGGAACCAGAGGTAGATCAGGATGCCGACGATCGCGAGCATCAGGCCGAGCATGCCGTAGGCAAGCAGCTCGCCGGAGACGCGCGGCCCCACCACCTCGACGCGCCGGTAGTCCACGGTCTCGCCGAGCGCGCCGCGCACTTTCGTCACCGCGTCCTGCTGTGCCTTGTCGCCGCCCGGCTGTTCGGCGACGCGGATCAGGACTTCAGCCGGACCGCCGAACTGCTGCAACTGCACCTCGCCGAGGCCAAGGCCGTTCAAGGTCGTGCGCATTGCGGCAATGTCGGCCGTGCCGGACTTCGACCGCACCTCAAGCAGCGTGCCGCCCTTGAAGTCGATGCCGAAATTCAGGCCGTGGGTGAAGAACAGCGTGATGGCGAGGATCGAGAGCAGCGCCGAGATCGGGAAACTGATGCGGCGAAAGCGCGTGAAGTCGAAATGCGTATCGTCGGGGACGATGCGCAGCGACGGCAGCAGGCCGAGCGCCGCGACCACGGTCAGCACGGCAATCAGGATGCCAAGGCCAATGAGAACGGTATGGGTCACGAGAGGCCTCTCAGATCGGCACGGTTTGCGGCCGCTTCCACCGCACCCATGCCGCGACGATCAGGCGCGTCATTGTGAAGGCGGTGAACACCGTGGTGATGATGCCGATGCCGAGCGTCACGGCAAAGCCGCGCACCGGCCCGGTGCCGATATAGAACAGCACGGCGGCGGCGATGAAGGTGGTGATGTTGGAGTCGAGGATGGTCGCGAGCGCCCGCTTGAAGCCGGCATCGATCGCCGAGATCGCATTGCGGCCGCCGCGCAGTTCCTCGCGGATGCGCTCGTAGATCAGCACGTTGGAGTCGACCGCGATGCCGACCGTCAGCACGATGCCGGCGATGCCGGGCAAGGTCAGCGTGGCGTTGAGCAGCGACAGCAGCCCGAAGATCATGGCGACGTTGATGGTCACGGCGATGTTGGCAAACACGCCGAACAGCCGGTAGGTCAGCAGCATGAACACGATGACCAGGATCGAGCCGACATAGGCGGCAAGCTCGCCCTTCTCGATCGAGTCCTGACCGAGGCCCGGACCGACGGTGCGCTCCTCGACCACGGTCAGCGGCGCCGGCAGCGCGCCGGCGCGCATCAGGATCGCCAGATCGTTGGCCGACTGCACGGTGAAACTGCCGGAGATCTGGCCTTGTCCACCGGTGATCGGCTCGCGAATCACGGGCGCCGAGATCACCTTGTTGTCGAGCACGATCGCAAACGGCTGGCCGACATTGTCGGCGGTCGCCTGCGCGAATTTGCGTGCCCCCGACGTGTTGAACTTGAAGCTGACGATCGCCTCGCCGGTGCGCTGGTCGAAGCCGGGCTGGGCGTCGGAGAGTTCGCCTCCGGACACCAGGACCTGCTTCTTGACGACATACGGAACCGGCGGCGGCGACGCGCTCGTCAGGAGTTCGGAGTCAGGCGGTACCCGGCCCTGCTGGGCCTGGTCCGGCGACACCGAGGTGTCGACCATCCGGAAATCCATCTTCGCAGTCTCACCGAGCAGCTTCTTCAGCCGCGTGGGGTCCTGCAGACCCGGCACCTGCACCAGGATGCGGTCGGTGCCCTGACGCTGGATCACCGGCTCGACAGTACCGAGCTCGTTGACGCGGCGCTCGACGATCTGAATCGACTGTTCGATGGTCTTGCGCATCCGCTCGATCATCGCGGGCTGCGACACGGTCATGCGGATCAGGCCGCCCCCGGCATCGGTCACATCGAGATCGCGCTGGCCGCTGGACCCAAGCAACCCGCCAATCGGCTGCGCAATCTCGCGCAGCTTGGTCAGCGCCGCCGGAACGTCGGCCTCCTTCGCGATCCGGGCCTCGACGGCGTCGTTGCGGATCGTGATGCCGCCAGTGAAGCCGATCCTGGCATCACGCAGCGCCTTTCGGGCGTCGTCGCGAACCTGCTCGAGCTTCTCCTTCTTCACGTAGTTGCCGTCGACCTCGAGCAGCAGGTACGAGCCGCCCTGCAAATCGAGACCGAGCACGAGGCGCCGCTGCGCCCAGGCCGGCCAGGTCTTCACCTGCGCTTCGGGGAAGAAATTGGGCACGGCGCACAGGCAGACCACCAGCGCTATCAGGATGATCCCCAGCGCTCGCCACCGCGTGAAATACAACATCGAATTGACCTGTCAGATTCGGCAAAAGGCTTCCGCGGCGATCAGCTCGCGGATGCCTCGTCCTTGGCGTCGCCCTTCGCCGGCTCACCCTTGGTCCGCACGCCCGAAATCATCTGCCGCATCTGCCGCACGCGGACGCCGTCCGAAATCTCGAACTCGATCTGGTCGTCGTCGACCACCTTGGTCACCTTGCCGACGAGGCCGCCCGAGGTCACCACGGTGTCGCCACGGCGGATGTTCTTCACGAGGTCCGCATGATCGCGCACCTTCTTCTGCTGCGGGCGCAGAATCAGGAAGTACATGATGACGAAGATCAGTGCGAATGGCAGCAGCGACATCAACATGCTGCTGGTGTCACCACTTGCTCCAGCCTGAGCAAACGCAGGAGTAATCAGCATTCGGACGATCCTCGGATAAGACGGGAAAGAACCGGCAGCACCCTCGACCTTCGGGGCGGTATGGCGGTCCGGACAAATTCGCGCGGACTATAGCGGCCGCGGTCCCAATTGCAACGTTAACGGACCTTCATTTAGGGCGCTTGCGGGACCGCCGCCAGCCCGATAAGGCTGCGCCGACAGGAACTGGACAAATGCCGAAAAAAGCCAAAAAAACCACCAGTAAAACAACCAGCAAAACCGCCCCCAAAGCTGCCGCCAAGCGTGCCGCAAACGCCGCGACAAAACGCCCGGTCATGCCGCTCGACGGCGCGGCCGCCGAGCGGATCGCGAACGCCCTGGAGGCCATCGCGAGCCGCCTTGCGGCCGCCTCCCCGGCCTCCGATCCGGCCCGCGCGTTCGGCGCCGCGGACGCCTTTGTCTGGCATCCGGACGGGCGCCTTGCCCCGGTGCCGCGCGTCAGCCGCGTCGAGATCGGCCTGCTCAAGGGCGTCGACCGGATGCGCGATATCCTGATGGAGAATACCGAGCGCTTCGCCAACGGATTGCCCGCCAACAATGCGCTGCTCTGGGGCGCCCGCGGCATGGGCAAGTCGTCGCTGGTCAAGGCCACCCATGCCAGCATCAATGTCGATCGCAAGCCGGCCGACCGGCTGAAGCTGATCGAGATCCATCGCGAGGACATCGAGAGCCTGCCCGGCCTGATGGAGTTGCTGCGCGGCTCCTCGTTCCGTTTCATCGTGTTCTGCGACGACCTTTCCTTCGACGGCAACGACGCCTCGTACAAGTCGCTGAAGGCGGTGCTGGAAGGCGGCATCGAGGGACGCCCCGACAACGTCATCCTCTACGCGACCTCGAATCGGCGCCATCTGCTGGCGCGCGAGATGATCGAGAACGAACGCTCGACCGCAATCAATCCGGGCGAAGCGGTCGAGGAGAAGGTGTCGCTGTCGGATCGCTTCGGCCTCTGGCTCGGCTTCCACCGCTGCAGCCAAGACGAGTACCTCGCGATGGTGAAGGGCTATTGCGACCATTTCGGCATCAAGATCGCCGAGGACGAGCTCGAGCGCGAGGCGCTCGAATGGTCGACCACCCGCGGCTCCCGCTCGGGCCGCGTGGCCTGGCAGTACACGCAGGAGCTCGCCGGCCGACTCGGCGTGCGGCTCGGCGGCGCATAGCGCGAGCGGCGCCTCGGGCCGTGCAGGCCTTCTGGATTCGGTGCGGCATGGCTACACTCGGCCCATGCCGGCCGACCCAAGCACGACTGCGAGACGATGTGGCGAGTGCACCGCTTGCTGTGACGGCTGGCTGAAAATCCGGATTCGCGACCACGACGTGCATCCGGGACAGCCGTGTCCGTTCAGCAGCGCGGGCAAATGCACGATCTACGCCGAGCGCCCGGTCGACCCCTGCCGGAATTTCGTCTGCGGCTGGCTGGCGCCGACGAGTCCGCTGCCCGAATGGATGCGTCCGGACAGATCCGATCTCATCTTTCTTCCCGCAAGCTTCGTCTGGCGGGCGATCCCGGTCGACGTCGCGGTTGCCGCCGGTCCGCGGCCGAAGGCAAAGGCGCGCGGCTGGCTCGAAGCCTTCAGCCGCGACATGCGACGGCCCCTCCTGCTGCAATCCGACGGCGAATGGCACGCCTACGGGCCACCGCAATTCTTGCGCGAGATGGTCGAGCAGATATCAGCCGGCCTAGACCCGACGCGGTAATGTCAAACCATCAATCGCATGCATACCTGCTCGAGATTGGCATGCATTATCCCAAGATCGCTGTGTGATGTTGCGTTGCGGTCATAACTTGTATTTTGTCACATGGCGTGTTTATCGTCCTCGGTGTATCCCACACCCGTGTATCTGGTATTTGGTATACCTTAGCATTTCCGCCCGTTTGCAGCCTCAGCACCCCGCCTAGGCGATTGGCAAATGGGGAAATGAATGAAGAAGAGACTTCTCGCAGGAACTGCTTCCGCAGCGATCTGTCTGGCGCTCACGCAAGGCCCGATCCACGCGGCAACACTCGACGACGTCATGGCGCGTCTGGATGCACTCGAACGCAACAACGCGAAACTCGCCAAGGAGAACGCCCAGCTCAGGGATCGCGTGAACCACATCGCGAGCCATCCGGCCCCGCCGGCGGCGGCCGCGTCGACGCCGAAGGGCAATCCGGTCCAGCACGCGGCCGTGGCGCCCTCCCCGACCCCACCTCCCGAACATGCCGTCGTCAGCATCGGTGGCGCACCGCTCTACACCAAGGCGACAGGCACCAATGCCTTCGTCGACAACACCACCGTGACCCTTTATGGCCACGTGGACCTCTCGGGCGACTTCTTCAACGCCGGCGTGTTCGATCAGGGCAACAAGTTCGGCGTTTCGAGCAACCTCACCTATTTCGGCGTTCGCGCCCGGCACAATCTCGAGCCGTATGGCTTCGCCGGATGGGCCGCGGTGGCGCAGTTCGAATCGCTGGTCGAGGTCGCGGCAACGCCAACCGAACGCGCTGCGCTCGGCACGCGCGACAGCTTCATCGGAATGGAAACACCGTGGGGTGCGATCAAGGCCGGCAAGGCCGATACGCCGTACAAGAAATCCACCGCCCAGTTCGATCCGTTCTCGGCCACGCTTGGCGACTACAATTCGATCATGGGCAACACCGGCGGCGACCTCCGCGCCGAGTTCGATTGGCGCGCCGCGCACGCGGTCTGGTACGAGTCGCCGATCTGGAACGGCTTCCAGGCGACCTTGATGGCTTCGCCGGGACAGAATACGGCGCGCGACAACAGCGACTTCGCGCTCGGCGACTTCAACTGTCCGGGCACCTCGGCCCGCGGCAGCGGCAGCGGCTTCCCGTTGACCGCGGCGCCGGAGGGCTGCACCGACGGCTCATACGGCAACCTCTACAGCGCATCGCTGACCTACAATCAGGGACCGTTCACCGCGGTCGCGGCCTACGAGATGCACGAGGGCACCAACCGCACCGGCGACGAGGCGGTGACGCCGCTCAGCAATGGCGGCGTATTGATCGTGCCGCCGGGCGCCGTCGGCATCGCCAACGAATGGGCCGCGAAGCTCGGCGCCGGCTATGGCTTCAACGACGGCATCGGCAAACTGCAACTCTACGGCATCTACGAGATCATGCGTCGCGAGAACACCGTTGCCGACTTCAACGAGCGGTCGCGTGACGGCTACTTCATCAGCGCCACGCAATCGGTCGGCGCCTGGGACGTCAGCGCATCATGGGCTCACGCCAACGCCTCGCCGGGCTCGCCCGGGACCGGCGTGTTCAACAACTACACCGTCACTCCGGCGGCTGGCTCGGCTGACTTCGCGCTCAACAGCGTGGACAGCAGCGCCGATCAGTACGCGGCGGGCGTCAAGTATCACTTCAGCCCGTTCGCGACCTGGTATCTCGTCGGCAGCTATCTGCGCAACGGCCCCGGCGCGCATTACTGCCTCGGCGTCAGCGGTCACGGCTACGGCGTGTGCGGACGCGACGCCAACAACAACGTGGTCGCCGGCAACAAGGCGAGCGCGGTCACGACCGGCATGACGTTCGACTTCTAGAGCACGCCGGAACAGCGCGATGACGATCCAACCTGATCGCATCGCCTCTTAGATCAAACAAAACGGGGGAGGCTTGCGCCTCCCCCGTTGTCTTTGTTGTGAGACTTGGAAGTCCCGGCGCGTAACTTATGCGCCGTTGAGGAACTGGAGCGGATCGACCGGAGACGATCCCTTGCGAATTTCGAAGTGAAGCTGCGGCGAGCCTGCTTCGCCGGTCTGGCCCGACTTGGCGATCACCTGGCCGCGCTTGATGGTATCGCCGCGCTTCACCAGGATCTCGCTCGCATGGGCATAGGCCGTGACGTAGCCATTGGAATGGCGGACGAGCACGAGATTGCCGTAACCCTTCAGCTCGTTGCCCGAATAGGCGACGACACCGTCTTCGGCAGCCTTCACCGGCGTGCCTTCGGGCACCGCAACGTTGATGCCGTCATTGACCTTGCCGTTGGTCTTAGAGCCGTAGGCGGTGATGACCTTGCCGCGCACCGGCCAGCGGAAGGTCGGCAGCGCGCTGGTGGTCTCGGCCGGCTTGGCCGCCGGCGTCTCCGCGACGGCTGCGGGCTGCTCGACAGTGGCGGTCGGCTGAACCAGCCGGGCGCTCTGCTGCGGCAGCGCGCTGGCGACCACCCTCGGGGCCGCCACGGCCGGTGCCGGAGCCAAGGTTGCGACCGGTGCAGCAGCAACAGGTTGCGCAACCGGCGCAGGAGCCGCCATCGCGGTTTTGGCGCCGGGCACCACGAGCTTCATGCCGAGGCTGAGCCGGGCCGACTGATCGAGATTGTTGGCGCGGGCGAGCTCGGCAACCGGGATGTGGTGCTGGCGCGCGATGCTGTGCAGCGTGTCGCCGCGATTGACATAGTGGACGCCGGCAGGCGCGGCCGCCACGGCAACGGGCCGCGTGGCCGGTGCGGCCATCGCAGGTGCCGCGGCAACTGCCCCTGGACGCGGGATGATCAGCTGCTGGCCGGGCGAGAGTGCGCGCGGCCCCTTGTAGCCATTGGCGCGCAGGATCTCGGCGGTCGAGACGTTGTAGCGGCGCGCCAGCACTTCGAGCGTATCGCTGGTGCCGACGATGATGGTGGTGCCGTTATGCGAAGCATGCGCGGCGGCGACCGAATGCGGCACGCTGCCGGTGGCCTCGATCTGCGGGCGCGCCGGCGGCGGCGTGTAGGACGACATCCCGCGCCCGCCTCCGGAGACGCCGGCATTGGCGACCGGGTAGGACTGCGGCGCCGCGACCGGCGGCGGCAAGGGCTGCGACTGATACTGCGAATATTGCGGCTGGGTCCGCGGCCGCGCGTATTGCGGCAACTCGCGCGGCGGCGCCTGCTGCACGGTGCCGGTCGGCTGCGGATCGAACGCAAACGGATTTTGCGAGTAGGAGTTTTGCGAGAAGCGCGACGACATGTCGGCGCTGCAACCGGCAAAAGCCATGGACATCAGCGTCAGCACCGCAACCTGCGGTACGCGACGCGAGCGAAGCAACTCAACAACCCCAGACATGGTTACTCACTCGTACGCAACAAAAGACTGTTTTGAGTAAACACGTCGCGAGTAAATAACCGCTTAACCCTGCGAATAAGGCGT
This sequence comes from Bradyrhizobium viridifuturi, assembly GCF_001238275.1. Taxonomy (GTDB): domain Bacteria; phylum Pseudomonadota; class Alphaproteobacteria; order Rhizobiales; family Xanthobacteraceae; genus Bradyrhizobium; species Bradyrhizobium viridifuturi. The sequence goes on along the minus strand of NZ_LGTB01000040.1, from coordinate 53,034 downwards.
TGGCGCCAAGCAGCAAATCGCCACTTACAATTCGCGCGCGATTCCCGGCAGGGCCGGCACAAAGCGGACGTCGACCAGTTCCTTGCGGTCGAAGCCGTTCTCGGTCCGCACCACGCGGACCAGGGTCTGGGTGCCCTGGTGCGGCCCGACCGGGGCGATCAGGATGCCGCCGGGATCGAGCCGGTCGAGCAGCTTCTCCGGGATCTGCTCCATCGCCGCGGTGACGATGATGCGGTCGAAATCGCCCGCCCCCGCCGGGACGTCGAAGCCGTCGCCGAGCAGCACCTCGATGTTGTAATAGCCGAGCTTTTCAAGGCGCTTGCGCGCACCGTCGGCCAGTGTCCGGTAGCGCTCGATGGTCAGGACCTGCTTGCACAGCCGGGACAGGACCGCCGCCTGATAGCCCGATCCGGTGCCGATCTCGAGCACGCGGTGATCCCTCTGCAGCTGCAACTGCTCGGTCATGTAGGCCACGACGAAGGGCTGGCTGATGGTCTGCCCGCAATCAATCGCAAGCGCGCTGTCGCGATAGGCCTCGTTGCGATCGCGCGGGTCGACGAAGACCTCGCGCGGCACCTCCTCCATGGTACGCAACACCGCCTGATCGCTGACCCCCCGCCGCCGCAGGGTGAGCTGAAACATCATCTTCTCGGTCGGATCGGGCTTCAGGGCCATGTTCATCAGCGTCTCTGGGCAGCAGCGCAGAATCTTGCTCCTGCTAGATGCCATTGAAATCCGAAATACCGCGTTAAGGAAAAATTTCCCGTCACCTTTTGTTCCCGGCCAGGAACCGGCGCTCCGATTTCCTGTTGGCGCCGGTCCGCAAGCTTCCCATATAATCGATTGCGATGCGCGGTTAGCGCCGGGGTGCGCGAACGACGGGTAGAGCCGTTGTCCCCGGTCAGAGGCTGGACGAATCTCGCGCAACGAGTCAGTCAAGACGATCCGGCGATGCAGCGGCGCGCGCCGGAAACCTACTAATTCCCAAACGTTTGCATTGCGCCTCGTAGTGTTATTTGCGAGCCTAATTGAGGGACGGGCAAGGATTCCATCATGACAGCGATACGGCCGGCGGGCTGTTCAGTTTTCCTCGTGGAGGACGAGGTCATGATCCGGATGATGGTCGCCGACATGCTGGAGGAGCTCGGCCATAGTGTCGCGGCCGAGGCCGGCGAAATCGGCGAAGCGTCAAGCTCGCTCAATCGACCGAATTCGACCTCGCGATCCTCGACGTCAACGTCAACGGCAAGGTGATCACCCCGGTCGCCGAGCTGATCAACGCCCGCAACCGTCCCTTCATCTTCGCGACCGGTTACGGCTCGTCCGGCCTGCCTCCGGAATATCGCGACCGTCCGGCGCTGCAAAAGCCCTTCCAGCTGGAAACGCTGGCGCAGGTGATCTCCAGCGCGATGCGGAGCGCGCCGGTTTAGATATCACCTGATCTGCAGGGAAGCCGTCCACGCATTGCGAGCGGCCCGGATTTCGCTTCACTCCATCCGGGCTACAAGAGATCACTTCAACGTATCAGTCAGCGTCTCCGAAAACGCCTCATCGGTGCGATCGAGCCGCAGCGGCGTCACCGAGACGTAGCGCGCGGCAAGCGCGGCAAGATCGGTGCCTTCGGCCGGCGTATCCATCATCGCGGCGCGCTCGAAGCCGATCCAGAAATACGGATTGCCGCGTCCGTCGTGACGGCGATCGATCTTCAGAAAACCCTGATTGCGCTTGCCCTGCCGCGTGATCCGGATGCCCTTGACGTCATCGGGCATGCACGACGGGAAGTTGACGTTGATCACGGTGTTCCTCGGCACGCCGGCCCCGATCACCTTGCGGATGATGTCGGGTCCGAACTTCAGCGCGGTGTCCCACAGCGGCGCGTTACGCGTCTCGATCGAGAATTCCTGCGACAACGCAAATGACGGAAAGCCCAGGATGGTGCCTTCCAGCGCACCGGCGATGGTGCCGGAATAGACCACGTCCTCGGCAACGTTGCGGCCCTTGTTGACGCCGCTCAGCACGAGATCGGGCAACTTGTCACCGAGGATGTGGCGCGCGCCCATGATGACGCAATCGGTCGGCGTGCCGCGCACCGCGAAGTGGCGCGGACTGACTTCGCGCAGCCGCAGCGGATCGTTGAGCGACAGCGAATGCGAGACGCCCGACTGGTCAAGCTCGGGGGCAACGATCCAGACGTCGTCGGAGAGAGCACGCGCGATCTGCTCAATGACTTTCAAGCCCGGAGCGTTGATGCCGTCATCATTGGTGCAGAGAATTCGCATCCGTCAAAGTGCCTTTTGTTCCGATTCGACGCGGGTTTCTTGAGTTGCAGCTTCTTGAGTCGATTGCCGTCTTAACCGGCTAGGGCCGTGGTGGCAAACCCGACGAAGGCCCGCGCCAACGCGCCGACGTCACGCGCCACGGCTGCAGGAATCTGCCGCTGCCGGCGATCTTGCGGACGAATACCGGCCAGGCCGGTCTCGCTCGCCCCGGCGGCGGCGGATTGCGAACGACCGCGACAACGGAGGGTGAAGGCGGCGGCACCGGCATCCCGGGCTTCTCGGCCGGAGCGGCCTCGCGCCGTTCGGACTTGGGAGGTTCAGGCCTGAGGCTGTCTGTTTTCTGAGCTTCGGACTCGAGAGCCTCAGGCGTGGCAAGTTCAGCTCTGGCAGGCTCCGCCTTGGGAGTTTCGACCTTGGGCGGTTCGACCATCCGAACATCAGACCTGGTCGGCTCGGGACCGATCGGTGCTGGTTGGCGAAGCTCCGGCCTGGTCGGCTCCGATCTGGCCAGCTCGGGCCTGATGGGATCGGCTATGCTAGGTGCCCGCGTGCGAGGCTCGGGCGCGATCGAATCCGCTTGGAGTGGTGCAGGCTTCGGTGCCTCTGGAAGCTCTGCATTCTCCGACCTGGGGAGCTCCGACTTGCGAATCTCGGACTCGGGAAGCTCGGCCGCAATGGTTTCGACCTTGCGCGGCTCAGGCCTTGTCGGCTCGGGCTTGAGCGGCGCCGGTGCGGGCGCCTCGGCCGGTTTTGCGACCGGCGCCGGTGCGGCCGATTTCGATTTCAGCCGGGCCAACAGCTCCTCGATCGAGGGCACCGATGTCGGCTCAAGCGGCGCAGCCCGGACTGGAGGCGGCGGCGCGACAGCCGCGGGCGGCGGCAGATCGGCCGGCGCAAGTTGCGCGAACTTGCCGCGCGCGATCTCCAGCGCCTTGTCGAAGTCGGGCCGGTCGATCCACGCCTTCGTTTGCACCTCGACCACGCGGGCTTCCCAGAGCCGCGCGGCCTCGATGTCGTAATAGCCCATCTGCTTCTGGTTGATCAGCTGCAGACCATGGCCGGTAACGGCCCATTGCTTGCCAAGCCAGTGGATGTCACGGTGCAGCGGCATCACACTGGCCCTCGCCTCACATGCCGTGCTCGATGACCTTGAGCCCGCCCATATAGGGCTGCAGCACATCGGGCACCGCGATCGATCCATCCTGCTGCTGATAGGTCTCCATTACCGCGATCAAGGCGCGGCCGACCGCCGTGCCGGAGCCGTTCAGCGTATGCACGAAGCGCGGCTTGCCGTCGGGGCCGCGGTAGCGCGCATCCATGCGGCGGGCCTGGAAGTCGCCGCACACCGAGCAGCTCGAGATCTCGCGATAGGCGCCGCCATCGCCCTGCCCCGGCATCCACACCTCGATGTCGTAGGTCTTCTGCGCGGAGAAGCCCATGTCGCCGGCGCACAGCGTCATCACCCGATAATGCAGATCGAGCTTCTGCAGAACCTGCTCGGCACAGGACAGCATGCGCTCGAGCTCATCCTTGCTGGCTTCGGGCGTCGTGATCGACACCAGCTCCACTTTCGTAAACTGGTGCTGCCGGATCATGCCGCGCGTGTCGCGTCCCGCAGCTCCCGCCTCCGCGCGAAAACACGGCGTCAACGCGGTGAGCCGCATCGGCAGCTCTTTCTCGTCGAGGATGGATTCGCGCGCGAGGTTGGTCAGCGAAACTTCGGCGGTCGGAATTAGGCCGAGACGCTCGCCGCGCAGGTCGGCATTCGGGGTGGAGAGCAATTCACCCTTGATCGCCCAGAACTGGTCATCCTCGAATTTCGGCAACTGGCCGGTGCCGAACATCACGGCGTCGCGCACCAGCAGCGGCGGGTTGATCTCGATGTAGCCGTGCTCGCCGGTGTGCAGGTCGAGCATGAACTGCCCGATCGCGCGCTCGAGCCGCGCCAGTCCCTTCTTCAGTACGACGAAGCGCGCGCCGGACAGCTTCGCCGCGGCCTCGAAATCCATATAGCCGAGCGTGGTGCCGAGATCGTCGTGCAGCTTCGGCGCGAAGCCGTAGTCGCGTGCCTTGCCGAACACATGGTGCTGCACGTTGCCGTGCTCGTCGGTGCCGTCGGGCACCTCGTCGAGCGGCAGGTTGGGAATCGACGACAGCTCTTTCGTCAGCTCGTCATCGGCTGTTTTCGCCGCTGCCTCGAGCTCGGGCATCGTGGTCTTCAGCTCGGCGACTTCGGACATCAGCTTGGCCGCGCGCGCCTCGTCCTTTGCCTTCTTGGCCTCGCCGATCTCCTTCGAGGCCGCGTTGCGGCGAGCCTGGGCCTGCTCGGACGCCAGGATCGCCGCGCGCCGCTTCTCGTCGATCGCCAGCAGCGACGGCGACAGCGCCCCCAATCCGCGGCGCTTCAGGCCGGCGTCGAAAGCTGTCGGGTTGTCGCGGATCGCTTTGATGTCGTGCATGGCAGTCCTGATGGCGGGCTTGCAGATAACGTCTTACGTCAACGCTTGCGTTGGATCTTTCCACTACCACGACCGTCATCGTCAGCGAAAGCGGGTGATCCAGCATTCCAGAGGCGTCGGTGTGTGACCCAAAGGCCGCAGCGTGCTGGAGACCCCGCCTTCGCGGGGTGACACCGGATGTGTGACGTAGACGGCCCTACTCGGCCGGATTGGTCGCCGAGCCCGACGAGGCGTTCGCGGTCGCGGCCTTCTTCTCCACCATGCGCACCGCGATGATGGCACCCTCATAGAGCGCGAGCAGCGGGATCGCGAGCGAGGCCTGGCTCAGCACGTCCGGCGGCGTCAGCACCGCGGCGATGATGAAGGCGATCACGATGAAATAGCGCCGCTTCTCCTTCAGCATCTTCGAGGTGACGATGCCGATGCGGCCGAGCAAGGTCAGGATCACCGGCAGCTGGAAGGCGATGCCGAAGGCGAAGATCAGCGACATCATCAGCGAGAGATACTCGCCGACCTTGGGCAGCAGCTGGATCTGCGCGGTCTCCGCGCCGGCGGCCTGCTGCATGCCGAGCGAAAAGCGGGTCAACATCGGGAAAACCACGAAGTAGACCAGCATCGCGCCCATCACGAAGAAGATCGGCGTGGCGATCAGATATGGCAAGAAGGCATTGCGCTCGTGCTTGTAGAGCCCAGGCGCCACGAACATGTAGACCTGTCCGGCGACGATCGGGAACGAAATGAAGGCGGCCCCGAACATTGCGAGCTTGAGCTGGGTGAGAAAATACTCCAGCAGCGCCGTGTAGATGAATTTCGAATTCTCCGGTCCCGCCACCCAGATGAACGGCCAGACCAGGACATTGAAAATCTGCTTGGCGAAGAAGAAGCAGATGATGAAAGCCACGGCGAAGCCGAGCAGCGCCTTGATCAGCCGCGAGCGCAGCTCGATCAGGTGATCCATCAAGGGGGCCTTGGAGGCCTCGATGTCTTCGGCGCTCATGACGCCCTCGCGTCCTTGAGCACGTCGGGCTCTGCCGGCGTGACGTCTTGAGGTGCCGGCTCGGGCTTCACCTCATTGGTGATCGCGAGCGGCTCGCCGGCGGCTGCGTGCGTCTCGGCTTCGACGAAGGTTTCCGGCGTCGGCTCGGCAGGCGTCGTGGGCGTCACGGGCGCATCGATCGCCGAGGCAACCTGCGCATCGACCGGCTTGTCGATCTGCAGGGCGTCAGTGACGTCCTTCTGCAGCGAGGTCATGATGTTGCCGCTGGTGATGCCGGTCGCGGCTTCCCTGACCTCGTCGAAGCTCTTCTTGAGGTCGGCCATCTCGGCCTCGCGCATGGCCTCCTGGAACTGGCCCTGGAATTCGGCGGCCATCTTGCGGGCCTTGCCCATCCATTGCCCGACCATGCGCAGCACGCCCGGAAGTTCTTTCGGGCCGATGGCGATCAGCGCGACGACCGCGATGACGACCAGTTCACTCCACCCGATATCGAACATGAATTGTTCCGCCTAAGCGCGCCGCCATCGGCCCCATCGCTCCCAACAGGATGTGGGGCTGCCGGCGCCTTTTCTCAATCGGCGTCCATAGCGCGTCTGTGCGACGGCGTCACCGTTTCGCGCGAAGAAAAACGTCGAAAATACACGTCAGTACAAGCGCGTTAGACGGCCTTGCTGCCGACGTCCTGGCGCGTCGCCGACGGCGTCGAATTGTGATCGATCGACTTGGTAGGCTCGGCCTTGTCCGCGACCTTGTCGTCGTCCTGCATGCCCTTCTTGAAGGCCTTGATGCCCTGGGCGACGTCACCCATCAGGTCCGAAATCTTGCCGCGACCGAACAGCAGCAGGACCACTGCGATCACGACGATCCAGTGCCAAATGCTAAGCGAACCCATCCTGCAACCCTCCAGAAATGGCCGGCGGACCGGCCTGAACATGGCCGGAAGTTAGGCCCGCGGGGTGTCAAAAACAAGGACCTCTGCCGCGGCAAATCGCTGTCGCGGCTACGTAATATTGCTAGGCTTAACCGGGAATATTCCGCCCTATTCGCCCTTCTCGGCGTCGTCGTGATCGCCCGCGTCGTCGGCGCGTTCGTCCGGCTCGTCGGCGTCGGGCTCGGCCGCGTCAGGTTCGCCTGCCTCCACCTCAATGATCACCTCGGCTTCCACGGCGATGGCTTCAACCTCGGCAGCGACCTCGGTTTCGGTCTCAACCTCAGACGTCGGTTCCTCGGCCTCCGGCTCGACGGCAGGCGCGAGCAGCAGTTCCAGCGTATCGCCGGGCTCGAGCGGCTCCTCGTCCTCGCGCAGCGTCGCATCGTCAGATGGCGACGGAACGGAGAAGCCGGTCGGCAGACGCGAGTCGAGCAGACCGGTGCCCTTCAGCTCCTCGAGCCCCGGCAGATCGCCGAGCGCTTCCAGGCTGAACTGCGACAGGAAGCCGTCGGTGGTTCCGAAGGTCAACGGACGGCCCGGCGTCTTGCGGCGGCCGCGCGGGCGGATCCAGCCGGTCTCCAGCAGCACGTCGATCGTGCCTTTCGACGTCACCACGCCGCGAATCTCTTCGATCTCGGCGCGGGTCACCGGCTGGTGGTAGGCGATGATCGCCAGCACCTCGATTGCCGCACGCGACAGCTTGCGGGTCTCGGTGCTCTCGCGCGTCATCAGCCAGGACAGATCGCCCGCGGTACGGAACGTCCACTTGTTCGCGACCTTCACCAGGTTGACGCCGCGCGGCGCATATTCCGCCTGCAACTGCGCGAGCGCCTGCTTGATGTCGACGCCGTCGGGCATCCGCTTGGCCAGCGTTGCCTGATCGATCGGGTCGGCCGATGCGAACAACAGGGCTTCCAGGAGCCGCAATTCCTCAGGACGCGCTACCGGATGATCCATAGGAGAAACCTCCTCCTCGGGCTCGTCTCTGCGCACTTCCGCCAAGCTTGCCATGGGCTTGCTCTCCTTCTTCCACTTACTCAACCGACAGGTCCGGCGCCGCCATGGCGGCCTGCGCTGGACGCTTTCGGAAATAGATCGGCGCGAACGCCTGCTTCTGGTTGATCTCCATCTCGCCCTCGCGGACCAGTTCGAGGGCCGCGGCGAAGCTCGATGCGAACACCGTCGCCTTCTGGGTCGGATCGGCGACGTAGTTCATCAGGTACTGGTCGAGGCAGCTCCAGTCCTCGGCAATGCCGACCAGCCGCTCCAGCGAGGCGCGTGCCTCGGCCAGCGACCAGACGGTACGCTTCTGCAGATGAACCGTGGTCAGCACGCGCGACTGGCGCTGCGTGGCATAGGCCGACAGCAGGTCGTACAAGGTCGCGGTGAACTTCGGATGCTTGATCTCGGCAATCGATTCCGGATTGCCGCGCGGAAAGATATCGCGCTGAAACTGGGGCCGGTTCATCAGCCGGTTCGCCGCCTCGCGGATCGCCTCCAGACGGCGCAGCTGGTTGGCCAGCGCGGTCGCCATTTCCTCGGCGCTCGGCCCCTCCGCGGTCGGCGGCTCGGGCAGCAGGAGCCGCGACTTCAGGAACGCAAGCCAGGCCGCCATCACCAGATAGTCGGCGGCAAGCTCGAGGCGAATCTTGCGCGCCGCCTCGATGAACGAGAGATACTGGTCGGCGAGCGCGAGGATCGAGATCTTCGACAGGTCGACCTTCTGCTGCCGCGCCAGCGTGAGCAAAAGATCGAGCGGGCCCTCATAGCCCTCGACGTCGACCACCAGCGCCGGTTCGCCATCAGCGAGGTCGGCCGGCCGCCCGGTATCAAACGATAGAATTTCAGCGGTCATGCCGTCCCTACCCGATCCAACAACGCATCCAGTTCAGCCCGTGCCGCCTGCCGGTCGAGCAGCTGGGGCCGCTTCCGCGCGGCAAGCGCAGCCTTGGCGCGCTCAAGCGCCTTGCCGGTGAGTTCCGGCGTCTCCCGCGCGACCTCGCGCATCTCGTCGATATTGCCGTTGCAGTGCAGAATCATGTCGCAACCGGCGGCGGCGATGGCGCGGGTCCGTTCGGCAATTGATCCGGCCAGCGCATTCATCGACACGTCATCACTCATCAACAAACCCTGAAACCCGATCAGGCCGCGAATCACCTGCTCGATGATTGTCGCAGAAGTCGTCGCCGGATGGACGGGGTCGAGCGCGCTAAACACAACATGTGCAGTCATCGCCATCGGCAGGTCCGCCAGCGGCTGAAACGCGGCGAAATCGGTCCGTTCCAGCTCGGCCCTGGCGGTATCGACCGTCGGCAGGCGGAAATGGCTGTCCGCCGTGGCCCGGCCATGGCCGGGTATATGCTTGAGAACCGGCAGCACGCCGCCCTGTTCCAGCCCCTCCGTGACCGCACGCGCAATCGCGGCGACCTTGTCCGGTTCGGTTCCATAGGCCCGGTTGCCGATGACAGCGTCCGCTCCGGCCACCGGAACGTCGGCCAAAGGCAGGCAATCGACTGTTATTCCGAGGTCGATCAGGTCGGCCGCAATCAGCCGGGAGCTGAGCCGGGCCGCTGTCAGGCCGAGCTCCGGGTCGATGTCGTAAAGCGCGCCAAAACTCGCGCCGGGCGGATAGACCGGCCAATGCGGCGGGCCGAGCCGCTGCACCCGGCCGCCCTCCTGGTCGATCAGGACCGGGGCGTCGTTCGCATCGGCCGCCAACCTGAGTTCCCCAACAAGAGCTGCCACTTGGGCCGGACTCTCGATGTTGCGCTTGAACAGGATGAAGCCCCACGGCCGCTCGGCGCGAATGAATTCGCGTTCGGCGTCGCTGAGGGTCAGCCCGGATATGCCCGTGATGAATGCGCGGATCGTCATTCGGCCGATTAGGCCGTATGCAGCTCACGGGTCAAGGAAACGGCCTTTAATTTCTTTGGATGAGGCACTGCGGCCCACCGGCCGACATCAGGCTCCGGCACAGTTGGTTGGCCTCTTCCGATGATGCGAACGGACCGGCAAAGGCGCGGTAGTAGACGCCCTTCTCACCGAGATCGACGCGCTTCACCACCAACGGCTGCGAACCGAGCACATTGCGATACTTGCCCTGCAGCGTCCGATACGACGCCTGCGCGTCCGCCTCGTTCTTCTGCGACGACACCTGGACCAGGTATCCACCGCCTCCGACCGAAGCTGTCGAGGTCGACGCCACCCGGGTCGGCGGTGCAGCCGGAGCCGCCGCCGCGTCAGCCTGCCCGGGAACCAGCGACATCGGCGCGTTCACGCTGGCATTGGCCGCCGAGGGATTGCCGCGCGACACTTGCTGCTTTGCGGCGGCAGGCGGCTTGGCCGGCACAGTCGCCGTGGCCTGCGTGCCATCGGGCGTGTCGCCCTTGACCGCGAGGGTGCGGATCTTGCGCGGCTCGTTGTTCGGCAGGGTCCCGTTGGCGGTGATCGGCGCCGGCGCGGGCTGCGCCGTCTGCACGCTGGCGGCCGGCGGCGGATTCGTATTGGCGTTCAGCGGCGGAAACACGACGCGCGGTCCGGCGGTCTTCGAATTGACGTCGACCGGGGTCTCTTCACGCGACACGATTTTTTCGGTGCCGTCACCCGTCGCCATGCGATCCGGCGTCTTGGCCGGCGCATCGGCCTGGGCCGGAATCACCTTGGTCGGCGTGTTGTCAGCCTTGATGATCGGCGGCTCACCGGTTCGCGGCGAGCCGACATAGTTGCGGTAGGCGAGCGCGCCGCCGGTGCCGACCACCGCGAGCGCCACCACCGCGACGACCGTCATCAGGCCGCTGCTCCGCTTGCGCGGTTCGGGTTCTTCCTCGTAGGCCTCGTAGGCGTAGGGATCGTCCGGATAGGACGGATCGCGTTGCAGGTCCTGCTCGCCGGCTTCCAACTGGCCGTAGAGCGCGTCGTCATAGCGCGACGAATCCTGCCCCTGATCGCCGTCCTGATAGTGCGGCTCCTCGTCGAAGGCCTCAGGCTGCCGGGGGGGCTCGACCGGCCGATAGGTGGCGACCGGCGCGGGCGCAGGCGGCTGCGCCTGCTGGGCCGCATAGCGGTGCAACGGATGCACCGGCTTCGGCTGATAGTCCTGCTCCGGCTCTTCGTATTCGGTGTGCTGCACGGGCGCCGGCGCGGCAGCTTCCTGCCGTGCGCGCTGCATCCAAGGCGGCGGGCCCGCGGGCGGGGTCTCGTCCTCTTCCGACTGCGGCTCATACTGTTGCGGCCGCGCATTGGCGCGCGACTGCAGCGGCCGCGGCGGCGGCTTGTTGGCGGCGCCGAATGGGTCCGTCTGCCCGATCAGCCGGGCCAGTTCGGCGAGCGGATCGCTCTCGGCCCTGGAGGCCGTGTCGGCGGAAAAATTTCGGTCCTGATATCGATCAGCCATTGTGATGATGCATCCCCTTCGGGACAGCGCCAAGATCGCCGGCACAGCCGGTCCGAACGAGTTGGCCCCTGCCAGATGCCCTCACAAATCCCCACTCGTGAGGGCCTAATGCCCCTGCCTACCGCATCTCGGTTGGAGCGTGGACGCCTAGAACAGCTAAGCCCGATGCCAGAACCGAGACGACGCCCTGAACCATTGCCAGTCGCGCCCTCGTGATCTCTGCATCATTATTGATAATGAAGCGTAAATAGGGCAAATCCCGCCCCTTGGTCCAGAGCGCATGAAATTCACTGGCCAAATCATATAGATAAAAAGCGATTCGGTGCGGCTCATGTGCCACCGCCGCAGCCTCGATCATCCGGGGATAAAGCGCAAGCCGCTTGAGCAGGTCGAGTTCGGCCGGATCGGTCAACCGTTCGACCACGGCGCTCCGCAGATAGGCCAGCCGGGCCTCGTCGGTCTCCGGCAGGTCCGGAACCGCCTCCTCCCGCGCGTTGCGGAAGATCGAATGGCCGCGGGCGTGGCCGTACTGGACGTAGAAGACCGCGTTGTCCTTCGACTGCTCGATCACCTTGGCGAGGTCGAAATCGAGCACCGCATCGTTCTTGCGGAACAGCATCATGAAACGCACGGCGTCGGAGCCGACCTCGTCGACGACTTCGCGCAACGTGACGAACTCGCCCGAGCGCTTCGACATCTTCACGGGCTCGCCGTCGCGCAGCAGCTTCACCAGTTGCACGATCTTGACGTCGAGTGTCGCTTTGCCCGCGGTCACCGCTTTCACGGCCGCCTGCATGCGCTTGATGTAACCGCCGTGATCGGCGCCGAACACGTCGATCAGATTGGTGAAACCGCGCTCGAACTTGTTGCGGTGGTTGGCGATGTCGGATGCAAAGTAGGTGTATGAGCCGTCCGACTTGATCAGCGGCCGATCGACGTCGTCGCCATAGGCGGTGGCGCGGAACAGCGACTGCTCGCGGTCTTCGTAATCCTCGACCGGCTTGCCCTTCGGCGGCGGCAGGCGGCCTTCGTAGATATCACCCTTGGCACGCAGGAAATCGATGGTCTCGGCGACCTTGTTGTTGCCCGAGGTGATCAGCGAGCGCTCGGAGAAGAACACGTCGTGATGGATGTTGAGTGCGGCGAGATCGCCCTTGATCATCTCCATCATCATGGCGATCGCCTTGTCGCGCACGATCGGCAGCCACGCGGCTTCCGTCATGTCGAGCAGCTTCTCGCCGTATTCCTTGGCGAGCGCGTCGCCGACGGGCACGAGGTAATCGCCGGGATAGAGCCCTTCCGGGATCGCGCCGATGTCCTGCCCCAGCGCCTCGCGGTAACGCAGGAATGCCGAGCGCGCGAGCACGTCGACCTGGGCGCCTGCGTCATTGATGTAGTACTCGCGGCAGACGTCGAAGCCCGCGAATTGCAGCAGGCTGCACAGCGCGTCGCCGAACACGGCGCCGCGGCAATGGCCGACATGCATCGGCCCGGTCGGGTTGGCCGAGACGTATTCGACATTGACCTTCTCGGCCTTGCCGATGTCGCTGCGTCCATAGGCTGAGCCAGCGGCCAGCACGGCGCGCAGCGCGTCCGCCCAGACCTGCGGCTTCAAGGTCAGGTTGATGAAGCCGGGCCCGGCGACGTCGACGGAGGCCACCAGCGCATCGGCGCGCAGCCGCTCTGCGATCTTGTCGGCGAGCTCGCGCGGCTTGGCCTTGGCGTCCTTGGCGAGCACCATCGCGGCATTGGTCGCCATGTCGCCGTGGCTGGCATCGCGCGGCGGCTCCACCACGACGCGGGACAGGTCGATGCCCACGGGCCAGTTGTCCTCGGCTCCGACCGCGGCACAGATCGCGTGCACGCGCGTCAGCATGTCGGCAAAAAGGTGTGGTGAAGCAGTGGTGTCGGCCATGGCAGGGCGCTAACGCAAATCCGGGGTCGAGTCAAAAAGCCTTTGGTGCTCGATCAGGGCGAAACGGTCGGTCATCCCGGCAATGAAATTGCCGATCCGCCTGTTCCGCGCGCTCGTGGTCTCCTGCACGCTGCCCTCGATCCATTCCGCCGGCAGGTCGCCGGGCGATTGCCGGTAGCGCTCGAACAGGTTGCGGACCACCTGCTCGGCCTCCCGCATCACAATCATCACCCGCCGGTGGCGGTACATCCGCCGGAACAGGAAGGCCTTGATCGCCGCCTCCTGCTCGGCCACCTCAGGCGGAAATGCGATCAGCGGCGCATTGTGGCGGCGCACGTCCTGGGCCGATTGCGGCTGGGCGACCGCGAGGCGCCGGCTCGCCTCGTTGAAGACCGCGCTGATGAAATGCGAGATCAGCTCACGCACCAGCTCGGCGCCGCGCCGGACCTCGTCGAGCCCGGGATAATGGCGGTCGATCTCGGAGATGATCTCGGATGTCAGCGGCATCTCCTTGAGATCGTCGACCGCGAACAGGCCGGCGCGCAGGCCGTCGTCGATGTCGTGCGCGTCATAGGCGATGTCGTCGGCGAAGGCAGCGATCTGCGCTTCGAGGGAGGCATAGCTCCAGAGCTCGAGGTCGTAGGTCCTGCTGTAGTCGGCGATCCCGACCGGAATGCCGCTGTCCAGGTAGCGGCCGGCCGGCGCGCCGTTGCGTTCGGTCAGCGGCCCGTTGTGCTTGACGATCCCCTCGAGCGATTCCCAGGTCAGGTTCAGGCCGCCGAACTCGGGGTAGCGATGCTCCAGCGAGGTGACGACCCGCAGCGCCTGCGCATTGTGGTCGAAGCCGCCATCTTCCTTGAGGCAGTCGTCGAGCGCCCGCTCCCCAGCATGGCCGAACGGCGGGTGGCCGAGATCATGCGCGAGCGCCAGCGTCTCGGTCAGGTCCTCGTCGACCCCGAGCTGGCGCGCCAGCGCGCGGGCGATCTGCGCCACCTCCAGCGAATGGGTCAGACGGGTGCGGTAATGATCGCCCTCGTGGAAGACGAAGACCTGGGTTTTGTGCTTGAGGCGCCGGAACGCCGTGGAATGGATCACCCGGTCGCAGTCGCGCCGGAACGGGCTGCGGGTCCGGCTCGGCGGCTCCGCGACCAGCCGGCCACGGCTGCGGTCGGGGTCGCAGGCATAAGGCGCGCGGGGGGCAGCCATTCCGACCGACACAGTATTTTAGTCCTTATCCATTTGATTCCATGGTCCGACGCACTTAACTATGACTGAGGCGGCCGACCAAATGAATTGGGTATGACGCCGGGCATGATCCGGATCAGATCATGTCCAGATAGGGTTTCGGAGACCGACCATGACTGCTGCCATCACCGTCAGCGAACGGGCCGCCCGCCGGATCGGGCAGATCCTCAGCAAGGAAGGCGACGGCGCCAAGCTGCGCATTTCCGTCGAAGGCGGCGGCTGCTCCGGTTTCCAGTACAAGTTCGATGTCGAGCGCACCCAGGCCGATGACGACCTCGTGATCGAGCGCGACAGCGCGGTGGTGCTGATCGATCCCGCCTCGGTGCCGTTCCTGGCGGGCTCGGAAGTCGACTTCGTCGACGATTTGATCGGCGCCTCGTTCCGCGTCGTCAATCCGAACGCCACCGCCTCTTGCGGCTGCGGCACCAGCTTCTCGATCTAACTCTTCCGTGTCCTGATCGGTTTTCCGGTGAGCCAGTCGTCGGCTCGCGCGGGACAATTGGCTATTCCGCCGCCACCACCTGCGGCCGTTCGACGTCGCCGTCCGCCTGCGGATCGAGCTTGCGGCGCAGCCTGCGGTCGATGCGGTCGAGATAGATGTAAATGACCGGCGTGATGAACAGCGTCAGCAATTGCGACACGCAGAGGCCGCCGACCACGGCGACACCGAGCGGCTGACGCAGCTCGGCGCCGGCGCCCGCGCCGAGCGCGATCGGCAGCGTGCCGAAGATCGCCGCGAACGTCGTCATCATGATCGGGCGGAAGCGCAGCAGCGCGGCTTCGCGGATCGCGTGCTCGGCGCTCAGCCCGACGCGGCGGCGCTCCAGCGCGAAGTCGACCATCATGATCGCGTTCTTCTTGACGATGCCGACCAGCATTACGATGCCGATCATCGCGATGACCGACAGCTCCATCCCGAACAGCATCAGCGTCAGGATCGCGCCGATGCCGGCCGACGGCAGGCCGGAGATGATCGTGATCGGGTGAATGAAGCTTTCGTAGAGAATGCCGAGGATCACGAAGGCCGCGAACACCGCGGCGAGGATCAGGACGCCCTGCCCGCGCAGCGAATCCTGGAACACCTGTGCGGTACCGGAGAAGCCGGTCGCGATCGTCGGCGGCAGGTTGGCGGTCTGCTCGAGTTCGGTGATCTTGTCGACCGCGTAGCCCAGCGAATTGCCCGGCGCGAGGTTGAACGAGATCGTCACCGCCGGCTGTTGGCCCTGGTGGTTGATCTGGAGCGGCCCGACCGTCGGCACCAGCTTGGCCACCGCATCCAGCGGGATGGTCTGCCCGTTCGCGGTCTTCATGTAGAGCTTCGAGAGATCGGACGGATCGACGCGGAACTGCGGCTGCACCTCGAGGATGATCTGGTAGTCGTTCGACGGCATGTAGATGGTGCCGACCTGCCGCGAACCGTAGGCGTTGTAGAGCTGGTTGCGGACCTGGTCGACGGTGACGCCGTAGACCGCCGCCTTCTCACGGTCGATGTCGACCGTCATCTGCGGGTTCTTGATGTAGAGGTCGGTGGTGACATCGAGCAGGCCCGGGATCTTCTCGATCTTGTCGCGCATTTCAGGCGCCAGCCGATACAGCGCCTCGGTGTCGCCGCTCTGCATCACGTATTGATACTGGCTCTTGGAGATGCGGCCGCCGATGTTGAGATTCTGGACGCTCTGGAAGAACGCCTGCATGCCCGGGATCTCGCGCGCCTTCTGGCGCAGCCGGCCGATCACCACGGCAGCGTTGTCGCGGGTCTTCTGCGGCTTCAGCGCGATGAACAGCCGGCCGTAATTGGTGGTCGGATTGGGACCGCCCGAGCCGACCGTCGAATTGATGTAATCGACCGCCGGATCAGTCCGCATCACCTCGACCAGCGCCCGCTGGCGCACCTTCATCGCCTCGAACGAGGTGTCGGTCGCCGCCTCCGTCACGCCGATCAGGAAGCCGGTGTCCTCCTGCGGGAAGAAGCCCTTCGGGACGATCATGTAGAGGTAAACCGTGCCGCCGAGCGTCGCGAGCGTGATCACCAGCATCAGCGCCTTCTTGGCGAGCACCCAGTCGAGCGCCCATTCATAGGCGCGCAGCCAGGCTTCGAACATCGCCTCGAACGCCCGCAGCACAATGTTCGGCCGCCTGGTCGTATCATGCGCGCGCAGCACGCGGGCGCACAGCATCGGCGTCAAGCTCAGCGACACGAAGCCGGAGACGATGATCGCGACCGAGATCGTGACCGCGAATTCGCGGAACACGCGGCCGACGATGCCGCCCATCAGCAGCACCGGGATGAACACGGCAATCAGCGAGAAGGTGATCGAGATGATGGTGAAGCCGATCTCGCGGGCGCCTTTCAGCGCCGCCTCGAACGGCTTCATGCCGTGCTCGATGTGGCGAACGATGTTCTCCAGCATGACGATGGCGTCGTCGACCACGAAGCCGACCGAAAGCGTCAGCGCCAGCAGCGTCATGTTGTTGATCGAGTAGTCCAGCGCGTACATCGCAGCACAGGTGCCGAACAGCGAGATCGGCACCGCGAGCGCCGGGATGAAGGTCGCCGACGCCGAGCGCAGGAAAAGGAAGATCACGAGGATCACGAGCGCGATCGCGATCAGCAGGGTCTCCTCGACGTCGCTGACCGCCTGCCGGATCGAGACCGAGCGATCCATCATGACCTGCATGGTGACCGACGGCGGGATCGCGGCGCGCAGCGACGGCAGTTTTGCGAGAACGGCGTCGACGACGGCGACGGTATTGGCGTCGGGCTGCTTCTGGATCGCCAGCACGATCGCCCGCTCGTCGTTCATCGAGGTCGCGATCTTGTCGTTCTCGACGCTGTCATAGACCTTGGCGATCTCGTCGAGCCGGACCGGCGAGCCGTTGCGCCAGGCGACGTAGATCTGGCGGTAGTCGGCCGCCTTGTCCATCTGGCCGGAGGCCTGCAGCGCGACGTCCTGCTTGGGGCCGTTCAGCGTGCCGACCGGGGTCGAGGAATTGGCGCGCGACACTGCGGCGCGGATGTCCTCCATCGAGACGCTGCGGGCGGCCGCCGCTTCCGGATCGGCCTGGACGCGGATCGCGAATTTCTGCGCGCCGTAGATCAGGACCTGCGCGACGCCCGGCAGCTGCGACAGCGCCTGCCCGATCGTGATGTCGCCGTATTCGTTGACCGCCGACAGCGGCAGCGTCGCCGACCCCAGCGAGACGAACAGCACCGGGAAATCCGCCGGGTTCACCTTCCGGAAGCTCGGCGGGATCGTCATCTCGATTGGCAGCCGGCGCTGCGCGATCGTTAGCGCCGTCTGCACGTCGAGCGCGGCGGCATCGATGTTGCGGTTGAGGTCGAACTGGATGGTGATGACGCTCGTTCCCTGCGAGGAGTTCGAGTTCATCGACGAGATGCCGGCTATGGTCGAGAGCTGGCGCTCGATGATCCCGGCGACCGAGGCCGCCATCGTGTCGGCGCTGGCGCCCGGCAGGGTCGCGGTGACCGCGATGGTCGGGAAGTCGACCTTGGGCAGCGCCGAGACCGGCAGCAGGCGGAAGCCGAACACGCCGAAGGCGATGATCGACGCCGTGATCAGCGTCGTCATGACCGGGCGGCGGATGCAGAGCTCGGACAGCGTCATCGGTCAGGCTCCGGCCTTGCGTGCCCGCAGCTCGACCCGCGATCCCTCCGACAGCAACAGCTGGCCGTCAACGACGACGCTTTCATCGCCCGCCAGACCGTCCGAGATCACCGATGAGCCCTGGAAGGTGCGATCGACCTTGACCGGCTGGACCTTGGCGACGCCGTCCTTGACGACGAAAACGAAATTGCCGTTCTGGCTGCGCTGGACCGCGACCGTCGGCACCACCACGGCGTCCTCGCTGCGGATGATCAGCTTGGTCTGCACGATGGTGCCGGGCCACAGCGTCTCGCTCGCATTGTTCATGATGCCGCGCACGGTCACCATGCCGGTGGTCGCATCGACGGCATTCTCGACCATCGCGACCTTGCCGCTCTCGGAGCGCTGGTGGCCGGGAATGGTCGCGATCACCTTCGGATCGGCCTTCCCCATAGCGTCGCGCAGATCGACCAGCGCCCGCTGCGGAATTGCGAAAGTGACGTAGACCGGCGCCATCTGGTTGATGACGGCGAGCGGCTGGGTGTCGGCGGGGCGGACGAAGTTCCCGACCTTGACATTGGCTGCGCTAATCCGCCCGGCGAATGGTGCGCGGATCACGGTGTAGCTCTTCTGGACGCGGAGATTTTCCAGCGCGAACTGGTCGGCCTTGATGGTGCCGATCAGGACATCGGACTGGGTCTTGGCGTTGTCGAGGTTGACCTGGGTGGTCGCGCCCTTGCCGACCAGCTCGGTGTAGCGGCGGAGGTCGCGCTGCGCACCCTCGAGCTGGGCCTGGTCTCGCGCCAGCACGCCCTCAGCCTGCTCGATCTGGGCATCGATCTGCCGCGCGTCGAGCATGAACAGCAAGTCGCCCTCGTTGACCTTGGCGCCGTCCTCGAAATGGACCGAGACGATGGTGGTCTCCAGCCGCGACTTCAGCGCGACGCTCGAGATCGGCGTGACCTGTCCGATCGCATCGACATCGACCGGAACCGATTTGCGTTCCGCCTTGGCGAGGTCCACCGAGATCACGCGAGGCCGCGGGGTCTGCGCGGTGGCGGCACCGCCACCCATCCATGAAGCGCGGGTCATGTAAGCCGCCCCGGCCGCAATGCCGAGAACAGCGACAGTCAGAACCAAATTACGTTTTTTCATACGCTTTGCACGTGCGCCGCCCGCTTCCCTTGAAGGTCGGACGCTTCGCAACTCCCCCGTCGGCAATTGTTACGCCTTGTTTCTAGAGAGGGTTACCACAGCGGGGCTGCACATGGTATGCCACCACAGTGAAAAACTGCGCCTCGTCGGGCGCTGCGAATCGCCGCCTATGTCCACCTCCGTCCTTATCTGCAGCTGGGAAGACGCCCGCGAACGCGCCGGCGCCATCCGCTACAATGTCTTTGTCGAAGAACAGGGCGTGCCGGTCGAACAGGAATGGGACGACATGGACGCGCCGAGCTGGCACGCGCTGGCATTTGTCGAGGACGGCACCGCCGTGGCGACGGGCCGTTTGCTCCCCGACGGCCATATCGGCCGCATGGCCGTGCTCAAAATGGCACGCAGCACAGGCGTCGGTGCCCGAGTGCTGGACGCGCTGATGGCCAAGGCGGCCGAACTCGGCTATCCCGAACTGATCCTCAACGCGCAGACGCACGCGGAGCCGTTCTATGCGCGGGCCGGGTTCGAACGGTGCGGCGACGAGTTCGAGGAAGCCGGCATCCCACACATCGAGATGCGGAAACGCTTGGGCTGAGCCGGGCGCTTGCCAACGCGCCGCGTCAAATAGAGGACTTCCGATGACAGTTCGCATCGCCACCTGGAACGTCAACTCGGTCCGGCAACGGATCGAGCTTCTGGTCGCCTGGCTGAAGGAGTGCTCCCCCGACATCGTCTGCCTGCAGGAGATCAAATGCGTCGACGACGCATTCCCGCGGCTCGAGGTCGAGGCGCTCGGGTATAATGTCGTCACCCACGGGCAGAAGACCTTCAACGGCGTCGCGCTGCTCTCCAAGCTGCCGTTCGACGAGACCAAATCGGGCCTCGCCGGCGACGACGAGGACGCCCACGCCCGCTTCCTCGAAGGCGTCGTCACGCTGAAACAGGGCGTGGTACGGGTCGCGTGCCTCTATCTGCCCAACGGCAACCCCGCAAATACCGACAAATATCCCTACAAGCTCAAATGGATGTCGCGGCTTCTTGAATACGCGAAGGAACGGCTTAAGGCCGAGGAGCCGCTGATCCTCGCCGGCGACTACAATGTCATCCCGGCAGCCCGCGACGTCTACAATCCGGCCGCCTGGGCCGACGACGCCCTGTTCCGCCCGGCGACCCGGGAGCCTTCCAGTCCCTGCTCGGCCTAGGCCTTACCGATGCACTGCGGGCGGTCAATGACGAGCCCGGCCAGTACACCTTCTGGGATTACCAGGCTGGCGCCTGGCAGAAGAACTGGGGTCTGCGGATCGACCATCTCCTGATGTCGCCGCAAGCGAGCGACCGGCTGATCGATGTCGGTATCGATAGCTATGTCCGCGCCTGGGAGAAACCGTCCGACCATGTCCCGGTCTGGGCCGATCTCGATTTTGAGACCGCCTGAGGCTTGAGTGCGCCCCAAGGGCCGCCTGGGATATCAGTCCCGGCGGCCTTGCACCCAGTGCTCGAGCATCTGTAGCGCCATCGCGCGGTCGTCTTCGGAAGCCTTGGCGATCGCCCGGTTGTAGCTTTCCTTGATCCAGGCCTCGTCGGGCGTGGCGCTGTCACGCGCCAGCGTTAGCCACATCAGGCCGCGTGCCCGCTGCGGCGGCAGCCGGTCGCCGTTGAACAGCATCTGGCCAAGCAGCGCCTGCGCCTGATGCTGGCCCTTCTGGGCGGCAAGGCCCAGCCAACGCGCGCCATAGCGGAAATCATCCCGCGAGGCGTCCGGCGTCTTCAAATACAGCCGGGCAAGGTCGTACTGGGCATCGGCGTTGCCGAAATAGGACGCCGCATAGGAGAACATCTCCCGCGCCCGCTCGGTGTCCGCCTTCACCTTGGAATTGGGAATGCCGCTCAGATAATAGCGGCCGAGCGCCACGAAGGCGTTGGCCACGATCGAGGCCTGCGGCGCCGACGGGGAATCCTCGGCATGCGCATTGGCGATCCGGCTGAAATACTCGAAGGCGCGCATGTCGTCCTGGATGACGCCATCGCCCTCGGCGTACATCTTGCCGAGCTTCCACTGCGCCACGGGGTGGCCGCCCTCGGCCTGGTACTGCAAGGTGCTGAAGGAGGAGGTCGGCGCGGTCGCTGTCGGGGCAACCGGCGTGGCGGCCCGCTTCAACGCAGCGGCTGAACCCGGCTGCGGCGCGACCACCGGAAGAACGGTATCCTGGGGGTTGACCGGCGCGCCGTCGAATCCGAATCCGGGGCCCGCCACCGGAATGGCCCCTAACGCAAACGCAAAAATCGTACGCCTAAACGTCCGCATAACACTGTTTCTCGTGCGCGCCACCCGGATGGGTGACTGCGCCATCCACCGCCGGCCCCACTTGCTCGGCGTACTTCCACAGCGCACCAGTTGTGTGGTTAGTCGCCCGAGGGGCCCATTTGGTCTTACGATTTGCGAGCTCGGCGTCGCTCAATTTTACGTTAAGAGTGCCGACGTCAGCATCGATCTCGATGATGTCGCCGTCCTGCAATAACCCGATCGGCCCGCCGACGGCCGCTTCAGGTCCAATATGTCCGATGCAGAAGCCACGGGTAGCGCCGGAGAACCGGCCATCGGTGATCAGGGCAACTTTGCCCCCCAT
The DNA here is from genome assembly GCF_001238275.1 of Bradyrhizobium viridifuturi. Classification (GTDB taxonomy): domain Bacteria; phylum Pseudomonadota; class Alphaproteobacteria; order Rhizobiales; family Xanthobacteraceae; genus Bradyrhizobium; species Bradyrhizobium viridifuturi. Next base: position 31,428 of record NZ_LGTB01000040.1, on the reverse strand, counting down.
CCCCTGCCCGGTCAGCGCCGCCGTGGTCGCCAGCATCTCCCGCATCCCGGGACCGCCCTTCGGTCCCTCGTAGCGGATCACGATGACCTCGCCTTCCTTGTAGGTGCGCTTCTGCACCGCCTCGAAGGCGTCTTCTTCGCGGTCGAAGCACCGGGCCGGACCGGTGAACTTCAGGTTAGACATTCCCGCGACCTTCACGATCGCACCCTCCGGAGCGAGATTACCCTTCAGCCCGACAACGCCACCTGTCACGGTGATCGGATTGTCGGCGGGCCGCACCACGTCCTGGTGCGGATTCCATTTCACGCTTTTGAGGTTTTCGGCGATCGTTCGGCCAGTGACGGTCAGGCAATTCCCGTGCAGGTGGCCATTGTCGAGCAGCGTCTTCATCAGCAGCGGAATGCCACCTACTTCAAACATGTCTTTGGCAACATAACGGCCGCCCGGCTTCAAATCCGCGACGTAAGGAGTCTTTTTGAAGATTTCGGCAACGTCGAACAAATTGAATTTAATGCCGCACTCGTGGGCGATCGCCGGCAGGTGCAGCGCAGCATTGGTCGAGCCGCCCGAGGCTGCGACCACAGCCGCAGCATTCTCAAGGGCTTCGCGGGTGACGATGTCGCGCGGCCGGATGTTTTTCTCGATCAGCTCCATCACCTTCTCGCCGGCCGCGGCGCAGAAGGAGTCGCGGATCTCATAGGGTGCCGGGGCCCGGCCGAATACGGTAGTGCCAGACCGATCGCCTCGGAGACGGTCGCCATGGTGTTGGCGGTGAACTGGGCGCCGCAGGCGCCGGCCGACGGGCATGCCACGCGCTCGATCTCGTCGAGGTCCTCGTCCGACATGGCGCCGACCGAATGCTTGCCGACCGCCTCGAACATGTCCTGCACGGTAACCGGCTGCCCGCGGAAGTTGCCGGGCAGGATCGAGCCGCCATAGATGAAGATCGAGGGCACGTTGAGACGCACCATCGCCATCATCATGCCCGGAAGCGACTTGTCGCAGCCGGCGAGCCCGACCAGCGCGTCATAGGCGTGGCCGCGGACCGTCAGCTCGACCGAATCGGCGATGCATTCCCGCGACGGCAGCGACGAGCGCATGCCGTCATGGCCCATCGCGATGCCGTCGGTGACGGTGATGGTGCAGAATTCGCGCGGCGTGCCGCCGGCCGAGGCTACGCCCTTCTTCACCGCCTGCGCCTGGCGCATCAGCGAAATGTTGCAGGGGGCAGCTTCATTCCAACATGAAGCAACGCCGACAAAGGGTTGATGAATCTGGGCTGTCGTCAGCCCCATCGCATAGAGGTAGGACCGATGCGGCGCGCGCTGGGGCCCCTCCGTCACATGACGGCTGGGCAGCCTGCTCTTGATGTTCGTCTTGGCGTCCATCGCGACCCTGTTCCGACGCTCTTTCCTCCATTAACGCCGGAACCCGCAAAAATGTCCCGTCGTCGGAGCGCTAGCCATTCAGCTAGGTGAATATCCTTTCATGTCAGGGTGTGGCCAAAAAGCGGCGCGACTACGGATGGGCTGCTTTTAGGGTTAAATGTTCAGGTATCGTTGCAATAACGCAACAATCGTGGCCTTCGCGCAACCATGTATTATCAGTCCTTATGGGAACCTGACAGGTGCCTGACGGAATAGACAAGAGATTGCTGTCCGGAGATGAAGCTCGCCTGAGTTGTGAGTCTGAAGGACCGGCGGAGGATGAGGCTTCGCAGCCTTCTCACCCACGTCATTCCGGGGCGCACCTCTTGGCGCGAGCCCGGAAGCCATTGGACCGCATGACCGATGGATCGATGGATTCCGGGCTCTCGCTTCGCGAGCCCCGGAATGACGAGTCTGTGAGATGAGCTGGGCGCTGCGCTACCCATCAGGGGCGGCGCTTCAATCCTCCACTTACTCCGCTGCCAGCTTCGGTGGCGCCAGAGGCATCCAGCACAGCGTACGATTTCGGCCACTCTCCTTGGCCTGGTAGAGCGCTGTGTCGGCGGCCTTCATCAACGCGTCGATCCCGGGCATGCTTGTGAGGGCCTCGGCAACGCCGATGCTCACCGTGAGCGACACCGCGCGGTCATCCGCTCCCAAGCGCAACGCTTCCACTCGCTTGCGGATCCGCTCGGCAACCGTTCGGGCGCGCGACAATGTGGTTTCCGGCAACAGGACGGCGAACTCCTCGCCTCCGACGCGGCCGACGACGTCGGACTTGCGTTTGCCGCGCGTGCAGATTTCGGCGACGGCCCTGATGGCCTCGTCACCGACCGCGTGACCGAACCGGTCATTGATGCTCTTGAAGTGATCGATATCGACCATCAGCACGGACACGGATCGATAGTAGCGCTGGAACCTACTCCACTCTGCATCCAACGTCGTCAGGAAGTGCCGGCGGTTGAACAGGCCAGTGAGCGGATCGGTGGTCGCCAGCACCTCAAGCTGTTGCGCGTTACGGACAAGGTCGGTGACGTCGACAAAGGTCAGCATCCGGCCCCCGTTTGCCATCGTCGAGCAATGGATCCTGATGTTGCGGCCGTCCGGCGTCTGCACGTCGCGCTTGTGATCTCCGGCCTTGATCTCCGCGATCCGCTTCGCCGGAAAGGCCTTGATCTGCTCCGCCGTCGCGCCGGCCGGGACCGCGCGGCGGTTGCGTGTGATCAGCGTGGCGTAGGGCGGATGCCGTGTGACCTCCTCCTCGCTCACCTCCCAGAATTCCCGCATTCTGCGATTGAGGAAGACCGCATTGAGATCGCGATCGAGCAGCACGACGCCGTCCTCGACATTCTCGAGCGCGCCGGTCAGCACCTTCAGCTTGTCCGACGCGCGCACGATGTCGGTCACCGGCGTATAGCTCACCATCCGTCCGCCGTCGGGCAACGGCGTGCACTGACAGCGAACTACATCGCCGTTGCTGCGCCTGAGATCGATCGGGTTTGCATCCCCGACGCTGACGAGGCGGACGCGCTCGGCAACATAGGCTTGAAGCTGCTCAGCCGGCAGTTCATAGGCCATCGTCTTGCAGCCGTGATGCATCAGATCGGTGAAGCTGGGGTTGCGCTCGGCAACCGCATCCGGAAGCACCCACATCTTCCGGAACGCACGGTTGATGAACAGGGCTTTCAGCTCCGCGTCCAGCAGCAGAATTCCGACCGGGATCTGATCGAGCGCCGCGCGCAGCGCCAGCATGTGCCCGCGCAGGATATCGCCGCTGCGCCGCTCGGGAATGGCGGCAGGTGGGGGAGCGGAAGGAGCGGCGGGCGCCGCAGGCGCGGCGCTTGCCCGCTGCTCCTCAAAGGCAAGGCCGAGCTGCCGGTCCGATTGCCACAGCCGTTTGCATGGCCTCACCTGGTTGGTGCCGACAAGCAGCAGCTGGACTTGGTCGGGAATGCCGATCGTGGTTTCGAGTTCGACCGTCGCGCCGGCATCGGTGAGCTGCCGGACCGTGCAATCGAAGGCAGAGCGGCCGAAGTTGAAGACGATCTTTCCGGCCAGGAACGTTCGGCCGCGCGAAGCTGACACCTGTCCGGACATGGCGAGCCACCTGGAGCAATTGCGAGCCCCCTCACCTCAACACCTTTGAGTCACCAAGCCATGAACGGTTTTGCCGGATTTTGAATCGGGAACCGGGGACGATCGCTGTGTGCGCTGCACAAACAGGTCCATCCCGTGACCAGCACAGCCACACAGGGGAAACCTCGCTCCACGATCTCGCCGCCGCAGCGGAGCGCGGGATCACGACCGATCGGATCAGCCGCCTCCCCGGTCAGCGCAATCACGATCAATCGGTCAAGGTCGCTGTCAGGAAGAATTTGGTTCTAGCCGGTAATTATGCTGGCGCTAGATGCAGTCGAAGGAGTAGCGTCCCAACGCCCTAAAGTAACAGTCAGGGAAACGCCCGCCATGTCTGCTCTTCAAGCAAAGCTGGAACGATTTGAGATCCTCGCCAACGAATGCGCGCTGATCGCGAGCAGGACGCTGGATGGGACCAATCGCGAACTGTACGAGCGGCTGGGCGGGCACTATCGCGAACTGGCGACCGATATGAGGACCATGATCGCGACCATCGACGCGTCGACATCGTAAGAAAAAGGGCCGCTCGAAACAACAAGCGGCCCAAGTCTAGGGAGGAAACGCCCTCAAGAGGGCGGCGACAGCGCGAAGCGCTGCCGCACAAGACGGATATGGGTTGAGAATTCGGCTTCGGCAGCCCTGATTGCGCAAGCCAGGGGCGCGACTTGAGCGCCTTGAATCTACGCCTTGCAGCGCATAGCTCGAAGCGCGACCGCCACTTTGCCGCGGCCCATTCGCAGCGCTCACTCACCCACAACTACAAACCGCTGAGCCGCTTCCGCTTCGCGTTCAGCGCCGATGCGACGCGGCTCACCGGCGGACGGCCGAGCAGACCGGCAACCTCGTTTGTCGCGGCCAGCAGCTTCTCCATATCGACACCGGTATTCACGCCCATGCCTTCGAGCATGTAGACGACGTCCTCGGTCGCGACGTTGCCGGTGGCGCCGGGGGCGTAGGGACAGCCGCCGAGGCCGCCGGCGGCGGAATCGATGACACGGACGCCCTCCTCCATGCCTGCATAGAGATTGGCGAGCGCCTGGCCATAGGTGTCGTGGAAATGCATCGCAAGGTTGGCCACCGGAAGCTCGGCGCCGACCGCACGCAGCATCTCTCTGGCCTTGAGCGGCGTGCCGACGCCAATGGTGTCGCCGAGCGAGATTTCATAGCAGCCGAGATCCCACAAGGTCACCGCGAGATCGGCAACTGCCTTGGGCTTGATCTCGCCGTCGAACGGGCAGCCGAGCACGCAGGAGATATAGCCGCGCACCTTGACGCCATCGGTCTTGGCGCGCGCCAGCACCGGCTTGAAACGCTCGATCGACTCCGCGATCGAGCAATTGATGTTGGCGCGCGAAAAACCTTCGGAGGCGGCCGCGAACACCGAGACGACCTGGGCGCCGGCCGCACGCGCGGCGTCATAGCCCTTCTCGTTCGGCACCAGCACGTGGAATTCGGCGTCCTTGATATGGCCGGCGCCGCGCAGCACCGCGTCGGAGCTCGCCATCTGCGGGATCGCCTTCGGCGAGACGAAGGCGCCGACTTCGACGGTGTTGAGCCCTGCCGCAACCAGTGCCTCGACGAAGGCGATGCGCGCCTCGACGCTGACCGGCGTCTTCTCGTTCTGCAGGCCGTCGCGCGGCCCCATTTCGACGATATGGACCTGATTGCTCATGACGCAGCCTGCGGCTCCACCTCGGCAAGCTCGACGCCCTCGCCGACGATGTCGCCGACCTTGCATTTGAGCTTCTTCAGCACGCCGGCGTAGGGCGCGCGCAGGGTCTGCTCCATCTTCATCACTTCGAGCGTGAGGATCGGTGCGCCCTTCTCCAGCGTCGCGCCCTCCTCGGCCAGCAGCGCGACCACGGTGCCGGGCAAGGGAGCGACGATCTTGTCCTCGCCAACCTGCTCCTCGCTTTCGCCGCCGAACGGATCGACCCAGTGCAGGTCGAAGCGGCCGTTGCGGGTGCGCAGGTAAAGCTCGTGGCCCTCGATGACCGACGCGACGCGCGACTTGAGGCCGTTGAGCGTCAGGTCGAAGCCATCCTCGCCGGCAGACGAGATCGCGAAGGCAAGCTCGCGCCCGCCGATCGACAGCGTCGACGGGCCGTTGCCATAGTGCAGCGTGATGGTTTGCGGCGGCTCGTGGCCCTGACGGAACGAGAACACCCGTTGGCGTCGGCCGACCGGCATCCAGCCGAACGCCTGCCACGGAGAGTTCGCCTCGCCCCGCGCCGCCTTCTGCTCATCATTGACGATCGCAGCCACCGCCGCACACAGCTCGAACTCGCCTGCGGCACCGGTGCCGGCCGTCAGGTTCTTCAGCTCGCGCTCGATGAAGCCGGTGTCGATCGCATTGGCCCTCGTCGCCGGATGCGTCACCAGTGCCGACAGGAACGGGATATTGGTGATGATGCCGCGGACGTCGGTCTGCTCCATGCCGCGATTGAGCTTCTCGATCGCGCCCTCGCGGGTCGGCGCCCAGGCGATCACCTTGGCGAGCATCGCGTCATAGTATGGCGAGACGTTATCGCCGCTGCGATAGCCGGCATCGATCCGCAGGCCGTCGCCCTCTGGCGGCGTCCGCCAGGTCCTGATGCGGCCGACCGAAGGCATGAAGTTCTTCTGCGGATTCTCGGCGTAGACACGCGCTTCGATGGCGTGGCCGTTCAGCTTGATCTCGTTCTGCTTCAGCGGCAACGCTTCGCCGAACGCGACGCGCAGCTGCCATTCCACGAGATCGACACCGGTGATCAGCTCGGTGACGGGATGCTCGACCTGCAAGCGGGTGTTCATCTCGATGAAGAACACGTCCCTGCCGTCGGAGACGAACTCGATGGTGCCGGCGCCGACATAGTTGACTGCGCCGGCAGCCTTGCGGGCGGCCTCGCAGACGGTGTCTCGCTGCGCGGCGTCCAGGGTCGGCGACGGCGCCTCCTCGATCACCTTCTGGTGGCGGCGTTGCAGCGTGCATTCGCGCTCCCACAGCGAGAGCAGATTGCCATGGCTGTCGCCGATGATCTGCACCTCGATGTGGCGCGGGTTCTGCACGTATTTCTCGATCAGCATGCGGTCGTCGCCGAATGCCGCCTTGGCCTCGCGCTTGGCGCTGGTGATCGCGGCCGCGAGCTCAGCCGCTGAATTGACCACGCGCATGCCGCGGCCGCCGCCGCCGGCCGACGCTTTCACCAGCACCGGGAAGCCGATCCGGTTGGCGGCCTCCGCCAAAATCGCCTCGTCCTGGGCCTCACCGTGATAGCCGGGCACCAAGGGCACGCCGGCCTTCTCCATCAACGCCTTGGAGCCGGACTTCGAGCCCATCGCCGTCATCATCTCGGCGGTCGGCCCGACGAACACCAAACCGGCGTCAAGGCAGGCCTGCGCGAATTCCGCGTTCTCAGACAGGAAGCCGTAGCCGGGATGCACCGCCTCCGCGCCGGTCTCCTTCGCCGCGGCGATCACGCGCTCGATGTTGAGATAGCTGTCACGCGCCCGCGCCGGGCCGAGCAGCACGGCCTCGTCGGCGAGCGCAACATGCATGGCGTCGCGGTCGGCCTCGGAATAGACCGCGACGGTGCGCAGCCCCATGGCGCGCGCCGAGCGGATGACGCGGCAGGCGATCTCGCCGCGGTTGGCGATCAGCAGCGTGCGGAAACGCCGGTAGAGTTTTGAGCGGTCCATGATCAGATCCCTGGCTCACATCCTGAACAAGCCGAATTTGGTCGGCTCGATCGGCGCATTGGCGGCGGCCGACAGCCCGAGCCCGAGCACGAGGCGGGTGTCGGCCGGATCGATCACGCCATCGTCCCAGAGCCGCGCAGTGGCGTAATAGGGATTGCCCTGCTTCTCATATTGGGCGCGGATCGGCTCGCGGAACTTGTCCTCCTCTTCCGCCGACCAGCTTTCACCCTTGGCCTCGATGCCGTCGCGCCGCACCTGGCTCAGCACCATCGAGGCCTGCTCGCCGCCCATCACCGAGATGCGGGCGTTCGGCCAGAGCCAGAGGAAGCGCGGGCTGTAGGCGCGGCCGCACATGCCGTAATTGCCGGCGCCGTAGGAGCCGCCGATCACGACGGTGAATTTCGGCACGCCTGCGGTCGCAACCGCCGTCACCAGCTTGGCGCCGTCGCGCGCGATGCCGCCGGCCTCGTATTTCTTGCCGACCATGAAGCCGGTGATGTTCTGCAGGAACACCAGCGGGATGCCGCGCTGGCAGCACAGCTCGATAAAATGCGCGCCCTTCAGCGAACTCTCGCTGAACAGGATGCCGTTGTTGGCGATGATGCCGACCGGATAGCCCCAGATATGGGCGAAGCCGCAGATCAAGGTGGTGCCGTAGAGCTTCTTGAACTCGTCGAATTCGGAGCCGTCGACGATCCGCGCGATGATGTCGTGGACGTCGAACGGCTTGCGGCCGTCGGCGGAGACCACGCCGTAGATCTCCTCGGCCGGAAACAGCGGCTCCTGGACGGCACGCATGTTGAGCGGTGCCTTCGCCGGCTGCTTCAGCGTGCCGACGATGCGGCGCGCGATCCCGATCGCATGGGCGTCGTTCTGCGCGTAGTGATCGGTCACGCCCGACTGGCGGGAGTGGACGTCGGCGCCGCCGAGCTCTTCGGCGGTGACGACCTCGCCGGTCGCCGCCTTCACCAGCGGCGGGCCGCCGAGGAAGATGGTGCCTTGATTGCGCACGATGATGCTCTCGTCCGACATCGCCGGCACATAGGCGCCACCTGCGGTGCACGAGCCCATCACGATCGCGATCTGGGGAATGCCCTGCGACGACATCTGGGCCTGGTTGTAGAAGATCCGGCCGAAATGCCGCTCGTCGGGAAAGATCTCATCCTGCAGCGGCAGGAAGGCGCCGCCGGAATCGACCATGTAGACGCAGGGCAGATTGTTCTGCCGCGCAATGTCCTGGGCGCGCAGATGCTTCTTCACCGTCAACGGATAGTAGGTGCCGCCCTTGATGGTCGCATCATTGGCGACAATGATGCATTCGCGGCCCGCGATGCGTCCGACGCCGGTGATGACGCTGGCCGAATGCACATCACCGCCATAGAGGCCGTTGGCGGCGAGCGGCGACAATTCGAGGAACGCGGTGCCCGGGTCGACCAGGAGATCGACGCGGTCGCGCGCCAGCATCTTGCCGCGCGAGGTGTGGCGCTTGCGCGAGGTCTCACCACCGCCGCCTGCCACCTGCTTGAGTTTTTCGCGGAGCTCCGCGACCAGGCCCCGCATCACGTCGGCGTTGCGGGCGAATTCGGAGGATGTCGGATCGATCGTCGAATGAAGCGGCATCGGTGTTGCACGTTTCGTTGGAGGAGCTGACAGGATCGGGGACGTCGGGCGATCGCGCCGTGGCGCGATCGCGCGCGAAACTCAGGCTGTCTTGGCGAACAGCTCGCGGCCGATCAGCATGCGGCGGATCTCGCTGGTGCCGGCGCCAATCTCGTAGAGTTTTGCGTCGCGCAGCAGGCGGCCGGTCGGATACTCGTTGATGTAGCCGTTGCCGCCAAGCAGCTGGATCGCATCCAGCGCGCATTGGGTGGCCTTCTCCGCAGCATAGAGGATGGCACCGGCGGCGTCCTCGCGCGTGGTCTCGCCGCGGTCGCAGGCCTTCGCCACCGCGTAGACATAGGCCCGCGAGGCGTTCATCGTGGTGTACATGTCGGCGATCTTACCCTGCACCAGCTGGAACGAGCCGATCGGCTCGCCGAACTGCTTGCGCTCATGCACGTAAGGCAGCACGACATCCATGCAGGCCTGCATGATGCCGATCGGCCCGGCCGCGAGCACCGCGCGCTCATAGTCGAGACCGCTCATCAGGACGTTGACGCCGCGACCGACTTCGTTGAGCACGTTCTCCTCCGGCACCTCGCAATCCTCGAACACTAGTTCGCAGGTGTCGGAGCCGCGCATGCCGAGCTTGTCGAGCTTCTGCGCGGTGGAGAATCCCTTCATGCCCTTTTCGATGATAAAGGCGGTCATGCCGCGCGGGCCGGCATTGGCGTCGGTCTTGGCGTAGACCACCAGTGTCTCGGCGTGCGGACCGTTGGTGATCCACATCTTGTTGCCATTGAGGATGTAGCGATCGCCCTTCTTGTCGGCGCGGGTCTTCATCGAGACCACATCCGAGCCGGCGCCGGGTTCCGACATCGCCAGCGAGCCGACATGCTCGCCCGAGATCAGCTTCGGCAGATATTTGCGCTTCTGGGCCTCGTTGCCGTTGCGGCGGATCTGGTTGACGCAGAGATTGGAATGGGCGCCATAGGCCAGCCCGACCGAGGCTGACGCCCGCGAAATCTCCTCGACTGCGATGCAGTGCTCGAGATAGCCGAGGCCCGAGCCGCCATACTCCTCTTCGACCGTGATGCCGTGCAGGCCGAGCGCACCGATCTTGGGCCAGAGGTCGCGCGGGAAAGTGTTGGAGCGATCGATCTCGGCGGCGCGCGGCGCGATCTCGTTGGTCGAGAAATCATGCACCGTCTCGCGGATCGCATCCGCGGTCTCGCCAAGGTCGAAATTGAAGATTGCCGCCCGGTTCGAGGCCATGATCCCTCCCATGAGATTCATCTTGCAATTAAACGATCATACGTTTTTTTCTTGGCTTCGCAAGCGACTGTGCTATGGTTTGCGCATGAAATCGGCAGCTCATTGAATCTGCAGCGATTTCATGCGATATACATACGGTCGTTCGCTTGTTTCCTGCACTCCCTGGCAAGCCAACACCCCTCCGAGGCCCCGATGGCACGCACGATCGGCTCACACGGCCCCACGACGCTGGAGGCGATCCGTAAGGCCGGCGTGCGCCTGATCTTCGAGCACGGCTATGAAGCGATGAGCCTGCGCCAGCTCGCCGCGGAAGTCGGCATCCAGGCAGGCTCACTCTACAACCATATCTCAACCAAGCAGGACCTGCTGTTCGATCTGGTGCAGGACCATATCAACGATTTGCTGCGCGAGCTTGATCTGGCGCTGGAGGGCAAGGCCGATCCAGTCGAACGGCTGCGCGCCTTCGTGGCCTTCCACGTCACCTATCACATGACCCGCAAGCGCGAGGTCTTCATCGCCAATTCCGAGCTGCGCAGCCTCGATGCGAAGAACTACGACGCCGTGGTGGCGCTGCGCGGCGCCTATGAGCAGCGGCTGGCCGAGATCCTTGCCGATGGCGTGGCCGAGGGCGTGTTCGAGGTCGTCGACATCCAGGTCGCGACCTTTGCGATCATCGCGCTCTTGACCGGGCTGTGCACCTGGTATCGCCCCGGCGGTCGGCTGACCCGCGACGCCATCATCGCGGCGCATGAGAAGCTGGTGCTGTCGGGGGTCGCGCCGCGGACCGCGATCGGCGAGCTCCGCAGCGGCGGCAATAGCCCGCGGACCGCAGTGGCCGGCTCGTGACTGTGACAGAACGCCCACAGCTCGATGACATCGATCTGCGGATCCTGTCCGAGCTGCAACGCGACGGCCGGATCAGGATCAACGAGCTCGCCGAGCGGGTCGGCATCACGGCCCCACCCTGCTTGCGGAGGGTCCGCGCGCTACGCAGCCGCGGCGTGGTGCAGGCGATCCGCGCCACGCTCGACGAACGGCTGCTTGGCTATGAGGTGACGACCTTCGTGCTGATTCAGCTCGACAGCCAGAACCTGGTCGCGATCGAGGCGTTCGAGGCCGCCGTGGCGGCGGTGCCGCGCTTCCTGCAATGCTGGCGGATCTCGGGCGACGCCGATTTCATGCTGAGATGCGTTGCGCCTGATGTCAACGACATGCGCCAGCAGCTTTTGCAATTCGCCGGCCTGCCGAACGTCCGTAAAATCAGAAGCTTTCCGGTGCTCGGTGTCTCCAAGGATGCGCCGCTGCCGATTCCCGGCGCTGCGGGCGCCAAGCCAGGCGCGCTGATCTGATTGCCGGCCGGCTTGGTCCAACCAGTGGGTTCAGTCAGTCGGGACCGACTAGTGGGTCCACGGCTCCCAACGGCGGAACGCAAAATTGTCGGCGTAGGCGATCTGTCGGTGCGCTGAATCCTTCGGCTCGATCACCTGGTAAGCGATGCCCTTGCGCTCGCAATAGGCCACCGCCTCCTCCTTGGTCTCGAAGTGCAGCGTGAGCTGCTGCTTCATGTCGGACGACGAGGTCCAGCCCATCAGGGGCTCCACGGTGCGCGGCTGCTCCGGCTCGTAGTCGAGCTGCCACGCCTTGGTCTTGGCACGTCCCGATTGCATCGCGTTTTTGGCGGGCTTAAAAATGCGTGCGGTCATGGATGGTCGGCCCCGTGGGATGTGCAACATGGAAGCGATTTGAAGGAAACCGTCGGGATAGTATAGAGACACCGTTCAACGATCTGATCGGTGATTCCTCGATCTCGGAGGTCATCTTCGCCGGACCGGTATAGTCATTCTGCCGTGCTGTGACAATCTGGCCCGGGGGCCCAAGGGAGAGCCTCCGGAGAACCCCCGGGCCAGATTGTCACAGCGCGGTCTTCTCGACAGCATCACCTCGAGGAAGCGGCGCCCCCATGGAAATCCACGCTCATTTGCCCGAAAAAGGACGTGACCTCCGGCTCGACCTGTTCCGCGGGATCGCGAACTGGGCGATCTACCTCGATCACATCCCCGACAACATCGTGAACTGGATCACGACGCGCAATTACGGCTTCAGCGACGCCGCGGACCTGTTCGTCTTCATCTCCGGCTACACCGCGTCCTTCGTCTACGCCCGCATGATGCTGGAGCGGGGCTTCGTCGTCGGCGCGACCCGGCTGACCAAGCGGGTCTGGCAGCTCTACGTCGCCCACATCATCCTGTTCGTGATCTACATCGCCTCGATCAGCTATCTCGCGCTGCGCTTCGGCGATTCCGAGATCATCAACGAGTTCAACGTCGCCGGTCTCGTCGACAACGCCACCGAGACGCTGCGCCAGGGGCTGTTCCTGAAATTCAAGCCGGTCAATCTCGACGTGCTGCCGCTCTACATCGTGCTGATGGGCCTGTTTCCGCCGGTGCTGTGGATCATGCTGCGGCAGCCGAACTGGACCATGCTGGCCTCGCTCGCGCTGTGGCTGGTCTCGCGCCATTTCGGCTGGAACCTGCCCGCCTACCCGGCCGGGACCTGGTACTTCAATCCGTTCGCCTGGCAGGTGCTGTTCGTGTTCGGCTCATGGTGCGCGATGGGCGGCGCGCGCGCCAACATGCACATCATCAATTCGCGCTACACGCTATGGTTCTGCGTCGCCTATCTGATCTTCGCGCTGATCATGACGATGGCCGGCCGCTTCCCGGATTTCGGCGCGATGTTCCCGCACTGGCTGTATTCGGCCTTCAACCCGAACGACAAGACCAACCTCGCGCCCTACCGCTTCCTGCACTTCGTGGTGATCACGGTGCTGGTGATCCGCTTCGTTCCTAAGGACTGGTCGGCGCTGGAGTGGCGGGTGTTCGACCCGCTGATCGTCTGCGGCCAGCAGTCGCTCGCGGTGTTCTGCGTCGGCGTGTTCCTGTCCTTTGTCGGACATTTCGAGCTCTCGATGAGCTCGGGCTCGCTGTTCGCGCAGATCTTCGTCAGCATCTCCGGCATCGCGATCATGACGATCGTGGCCTATTACATCTCGTGGTCGAAGCGGCAGGACAAGCCGGTCAAGCCGCCGGCGCCGAAACCCGCGGCACCAGTGAAGGCTGCCTGACCCGAACGATGAGAGCATGGCCTACCGGGCCATGCTCTAACCGCCGCCCCGGCTACCGTCCTGGGTGGTCGAGGAGACGATGGTGGCGACGTCGCCGAACGTCGTCATGACAGGCGTAACCACCTTGTGCATCGCGGTCTTCGACACCAGCGTGTCGTGCAGCACGAGGTTGTCGATGCCGGTGGTGAGGAAGCAGCTCACCGCATCCTGCGGCGTCTCGATGATCGGCTCGCCCTTGACGTTGAACGAGGTGTTGATCAGCACCGGGACGCCGGTCAGCGCCTCGAATTCCTTGAGCAGGCGATAGAGCATCGGGTTGGTTTCTTCCCGCACGCTTTGCACCCGCGCCGAACCGTCGACATGCACGATCGCCGGAATCCTGTCCCGCCATTCCGGTCGCACCGGCTTTGCGATCAGCATATAGGGCGAGTCCTCCTCGCCCTCGAAGATCTCCTTCATGCGCTCGGCCAGCACGATCGGCGCGAACGGCCGGAACGCCTGGCGATGCTTGACGCGGCTGTTGAGGATGTCCTTCATCTCGGCCTTGCGCGGATCGGCGATCAGGCTGCGATTGCCGAGCGCGCGCGGACCGAATTCGGACGGTCCCTGAAACCAGCCGATCACGCGCTGGTCGGCAAGCAGCCTCGCGGTGTCGCGGCAGATATTGTCGCTGCGCTTCGCATCGATCTGGATGCGCACCAGGAAGCTTTGTAGCGCGGCCGCCACCTCCGCGTCGCTGTAGCGCCGGCCGACATAGGCGTGCTCCATCACGAACAAGCGACGTTGTTTCAGAATCTCCAGCCAGCCATAATAGGCGCAGCCGATGGCGATGCCGTCATCGCCGGCGGCGGGCTGGATCCAGATGTTCTCGAAGCCGGCCTCGCGCGCGATCCGCCCGTTGGCCACGCAGTTCAGCGCGACGCCGCCGGCGATGCAGAGGTTCTTGGCGCCGGTGCTCTCGCGCAGCCAGCGCGCCCGCTCAAGTAGCACGTTCTCGGTGTCGTCCTGCACCCGCCAGGCGATGTCCTCCCAATGCCGCATCGTCGGGCTCTTGTCCCAGTTGCCGCTGTCGAGCACGAAGGGCTGCTGGTTCTCGGCGCCCCAGAACGGCACGTGCAGCCTGCCGTCCTTCATCTCGAGCAGATGGCCGACCTGCTCGTGGCGGCCATAGGGCGCAAGCCCCATCAGCTCGCCGCACTTATTCCAGTCGCCGAAAACATAGGTCGAGACCCGGCTGTAGAGCGCACCGAGACCGGGCATGTTGTAGAACTCGTCCGACAGCAGCCCACGCGCCGGCTCCATGAAGACCTTCTTCAGGCATTCGAGCCTGGTGTCGTCGAACCTGTAATAGCTCTCGGACTCGCGGGCGAGCGGCGAGGCCCCATCCTTCGGATAGGACTCCATCGCATCGGCCTCGTAATTGCCGACGCCGTCGACGATCATCACGACGCCATCCTTGAACGGCGACACCGCGAACGCGCTGTAGGCATGCGCGAGGTGGTGCGAGATCGACACCACCTTGTCGGATTTGGAACGAAACAGCGGATGCTTGATTGCCTCGTTGCGCTCGGCGATCGGCAGGAAGCCCGGCATGTCCTGGTGGAGCATCCGCTCCTCCATCTCCGGCACCGGCAGGATGTAGCTGTTGCGCACCACGAGATCGACGTCGTCGAGCGTGATGCCCTCGGCGGACAGGCAGTAGTCGATGACTTCCTTGTAGAAGCCGGAGGCGTGCTTCTCACGGGTGATGCGCTCCTTGGAGATCGCGTAGGCGATCGCACCGTCACGCAGCAGGCAGGCGCTCACGTCATGGTCGTAGACGTTGAGACCAAGGACGTAGGTGTGTTGTTTCGGCATGGGCACTCTTCAGGGAGGATTCTCAACGCTCAGAGAACATGATCGTGTCGACTTCAAGTTCTCGACGGCACTTTCCGTGCATCGCAAATCTCTGCTTCTGCGATGCACAAATCAGATCGACGCCAAGTCGATGCAATGCAAGATGAACAGAATGAACGGCGGATGAACGACAAGATGAGCGCAGCAACCGCATCGTCCTATGCAGGCGGGGACTGTAACTTGACCTTACCTGTTGGTCTCAATAGAGTCGTTAAAGCTCGCAAGAACCTTAGTGAAAATATTGTCTTAGCATGCTCGAACCGGACGCCGGTCTCGCGCGTCTAAGCGAGACAGCCAGCATCAGTTCAGATGTTTGGAAGTGACTGGAGATCTTCAGAATGACTAAACGCTACAATATCCTGACTCGTTGCCTCGCAGCAGTCGCTTTGTTGTTCGTCTATGTCGCAAGCACCTCTGCCATCCTGGTCGGCGTCACCACAGCGCCTGCGCAAGCCTGGCGCGGACGTGGCGGTGGCTGGGGCTATCGCGGCGGCTGGGGCCGCGGCCGCGGTTGGGGCTATGGTCGTGGCTATGGCTACTATGGCGGTTATGTCGGTCCTCGTTGCTGGTGGACCCCGCGTGGTGTTCGCGTTTGCCGGTGGTAACAACCACCCGGCCGACACAAGCGATATTGAAGACATGAATCAGGTGCGTCGGTTTCGGCGCACCTGATTTTCTTTTGGGCATTATTTTTTGGGATCAGGCTCGCCGGCGCGCGGCAACCTGTGGCGCGCAAGAAAGAGCCCCGGGAGACGCCGGGGCTCTAGTCACGGGAGAGAACGCTTCGGAAATCGGGACGCGAGGAGGAGCCGTCGGCCCGATCACCTAATGCATCTACTACGTGCATCAAAGCAGATTCGGCCCCCTCAGGCTGTAGCAGTGCCGCAACAATCTGGGGGAATGAACAGCCTGTCCACCGGTTCCCTCGCCCGCCGAAAACCGCCTGAGCCCTGCTCTAACCGTCGAGGATGGCGACCGCCCTCGTCCATCCCGCCGACGCGCGCTCGATCTTCACCGGGAAGCACGACACCATGAACCCGGTCGAGGGCAGCAGCTCGAGATTGTGCAGCTTCTCGATGTGGCAGTAGCCGATGTGGCGACCGGCCTTGTGGCCTTCCCAGATCAGGCTGGCGTCTTTCGTCTCGGCATATTTCTTCGCGGTGAATACGAACGGCGCATCCCAGCTCCAGCCGTCGATGCCGGTCAGCCGCACGCCGCGCTCGAGCAGATACATCGTCGCCTCATAGCCCATGCCGCAGCCCGAATTGACGTAGTCGGGCTGGCCGTATTTCGCGCCGGCACTGGTGTTGACGACGACGATCTCGAGCGGCGACAGCGTATGCCCGATACGCTTCAGCTCGGCTTCGACATCGCCGGCGGTCGCGACATAGCCATCGGGCAGATGCCGGAAGTCGAGCTTCACACCCGGCTGCAAGCACCACTCCAGCGGCACCTCATCGATGGTCCATGATCGCTCACCGCGGTTCATGGTCGGATGGAAATGCCAGGGCGCATCGAGATGCGTGCCGTTATGTGTCGAGAGCGACACCTGCTCGACGGCCCAGCCCTGCCCATCGGGCAGATCCGCGGCCTTCAAGCCATCGAAGAATTGCAGCATGCGCGGCAGCCCCTGCTGATGGTCGATGTACTGGATGGTCGGGTGGTTGCCGGGCGGATCGGCCGGAACATCGTTCTGCAGGGGAACGGAGATATCGATCAGTCTGCGCGCCATGGTGCCTCCTCGCGGATTGGTCTTGTCAGGCTGGACTACCCTGCCAGCCCGCGCGCGTGATCGGCAAGCCGCATCCGCTCGGGGCTGCTGACGTCAGGAGTGGACTGCGACAAGGCGGCGCAAGGTTGAACCTATTTCCCGCCGGGGCGACCCATGGGCACTGGGGATTTCAGGGCCCAGTATTCGACGGCGCCGTCCGGACGAAGATATTCCGTTCGGGCGGCGTTGTTGCGCCAGGCAAGATAATCCCGATCGAAGTTTATTCGCACGAAGGCCCCCGCGACCAGGCCACGGCCTGCCCGGTCAGCTCGTTCGATCAAGGTTTGCGATGGGATGGTCGGGGCAGCTGGATTCGAACCAACGACCTGCAGTACCCAAAACTGCCGCGCTACCAGGCTGCGCTATACCCCGACATTTCCGAGAGGCCCCGTGGATACACGCTTCAGCCAGCGCCAGCAAGGCACCGGTGCGGGGCTTCCAGCGGCGAGATCGGCAGCGGTTTCAGTGCCGAAATCGCGTCAGAAACCTAGTGGCCGCCGAACAGCGGGTGGCCGACCCGGTCACCGGGCTGGATGCCGTATTTCTGCGCCGTCCCGGCAATCACCTCGAGGACGCCCTTGGCGAGCCCCCGCGACGGAATGATCTTGGTCGACAACGGCTCGGTATTCTCGGCGATCCGCAGGATGCGCCCGTCGGCGCGGATGAAGATCATGTCGAGCGAGATGTAGGTGTTCTTCATCCACATCGACACTTCCTGTTCCGGCGTGAAGTCGAACAGCATGCCTTTGCCGTCCGCGAGCTCCTTCCGGTACATCAGGCCGGTCTCCTTCTCCTGCTCAGTGGTCGCCATTTCGACGGAGAAGACGTGCACGCCTGACTTGGTGACGATCTCGAGTGGCTGGACGCTGGCAGCCTGCGCGGCCGGCGCCAGCAGCGCGCCGAACATCATGACGAGGGAGGCCGCCAGCCAGGGGCGAAGCCGCCCAATCATGCGATCGAAATTCATCGACAAATACTCACACCGGGGAAGATTTTCCGGCGGACCCTAACCCGATGATTGCGGCAAATGCCAGAGCCCTGGAGGCTCGCCGGCGGCTCACGTTTCCGTCAGGGCAGGTAACCGGAGGGTCTTGTTTGAGCATGATCTATTCGGAGAACCGCTTCGCAGTTTTCCGGATCATGCTTAGTGCGACGACAGCGCCGAGGGGCCGGTCTCCGGGTGGATCTCGGCGGCCATCATGCCCTTGGAGCCGGGCCCGAACCGCACCAGCACATACTGGCCGGGGCGCAGCTCGGTCATACCGAAGCGGCGCAGTGTTTCCATGTGCACGAAGATATCGGGCGTCCCCTCGCCGCAGGTCACGAAGCCGAAACCGCGCAGCCGGTTGAACCACTTGACCTGCGCGCGCTCAAGTCCGCTGGTCGCAGTCACCGTGACATGGGTGCGCGGCGGCAGCATCTGCGCGGGATGGATCGCGGTCGACTCATCCATCGAGACGATGCGGAAGGCTTGGTAGCCCTTGGCGCGCTGCACGCATTCGACGACGAGACGTGCGCCTTCATATGCAGTCTGATAGCCATCGCGCCGCAGCACGGTCACATGCAGCAGGATGTCGGGCCAGCCATTGTCGGGGACGATGAAGCCGTAGCCTTTCGAGGCATCGAACCATTTGATGACGCCGGAGACTTCGACGAGGTTGGCCGCGGCATCGCCGAGACCGGAGAAAGCATCCATCGCCGGATCGCGCGGCGCGCTGCCATACTCGCCCTGTGCAATCCTGCTTTGCCCAACTCCGCCGATCGCGGTCCGCCGAGCTTCTTGGACTCAAATCCGTCCGACCCCATGACCCCGGACCCCACACATCAAATGCAGATCGCCGACATTGCGGCGCACCCTGTACACGCTGCTCTCCATCACCAACTCGTTTGGACGCTGCGCGAATCTCTCAACCAAAAGATAACACTCCCGCTTGCGGGGCATAGCTAAAAAACGATTCTATCGGGAACTATGAACAGTCTTGCACAGCCGCGAATCAATCAGGCATCAGTTGCCTACGAAAGGACCAAGCGTGTCGCCGATGTCGTGGCGGATCACCAGGTCGGCGATCTCGTCCTGATCGGTCGGCTCGTTGTTGATGATCACGAGCCGCGCGCCGCTCTCCTTGGCCATCATCGGAAAGCCTGCCGCGGGCCACACCACGAGCGATGACCCGATCGCCAGCAACAGGTCGCAGTCCCTGGCGAGTTCCGCCGCGCGACGCATCGCATCCTCGGGCATCGACTGCCCGAACGAGATCGTCGCGGTCTTCACCGGATCACCGCACTCGGCGCAGTCGGGGGCGCCGCCGGTCTTGTCGAAGTGCTGCTTCACCCACGAGAGCTCGTAGGCCTTTCCGCAACCAATGCAGCGGGCGTAGGTGGTGTTGCCGTGCAGCTCGATCACGTCATCGGCCTTGAAGCCCGACGCCTGATGCAGATTGTCGATGTTCTGGGTGATGATGCCGGGAACCTTACCTGCACGGTACAGCGACGCGAGCGCACGATGCCCGCGCCCGGGCTTCGCTGCCGCAAATGTCGGTTCCATTGCGAAGCGGCGGCGCCATGACTCGTCGCGCGCCTCCTGACTGGCAACGAACTCGTCGAACGGGATCGGCCGGTTGCGGGTCCACAGCCCGCCGGGCGAGCGGAAGTCGGGAATGCCGCATTCGGTGGAGATGCCGGCCCCCGTAAAGGGTACGATCGACGATGCCTCGGCAATCATGTTGCCGAGCCGCTCGACGCCGCTGCGCAAGTCTTTTGCAATCGAGTCTTTGGCGATCACTGGAAATTTTCCGGTTGGCGGCCGCGACTATAGCACGGCTTGACCGATTGCGAGCTCGGGGGCGACGGCATCGACCCGGTCGCCGCCGCCCCAGCATCATCACATTCCTGCACGGCCTGCTCCGCATTGACGCCCAATTCGCCGATGCCAATGCGCGCGGGGATAGGACCATTACGACGAGGATGGGCAGTGACCGATCGGGAAGACAGTGCCGCGCGTGAGCGCGAAGAGATCGTCGCACGCGTTGCCAGCTTCAGGGCCACGCAGCAGAAGTTCGAGCGCGATCGCCAGGAATTCTACGACAACACGCTCGGCAATGTCTGGAGTGGATTTCAGCGCAAGAGCGCGTGATGCCCCACACCCTCGCCCGGCAATCGCACAGCGAGCCGAGGGCAAAGCCAACGGACACCAAGCGAACGGATTGGCGCGCGATCAGATCGTAACGCTCGATTGCAAAAGCCCGGAGCGATGTGCTCCGGGCTCGTCGCCGTTACCAATAATGACGATAGTAGTGGTGCCGATAGTACGGGCCGCGATAATAGGCGTAGCCGGGGCCGCCGTAGTAGCCATAGCGCGGACCATAGTAGTAACCCGGATCGTAGCCGGGCCCGTAATAGCGTGGGCCGTAGTACGCACCGGCCGCGCCCGCGGCGAGTGCACCGGCCGCCAGACCGAAAGCCAGGCCGGGACCGATACCGCGCGCCTGCGCCTGCGCCGGCGCCGTGACCATCGTTGCACCAACCGTCGCGACGGTCGCCAAAACTGCCAATGTCCTTTTCATGCCAACCTCCTCACGTGGTGATGTGCACCAACGCGGGCGGATGGGGATGGTTGCTGCAAAAGCCTGTGCCGGTTCCCCAGCCATGCGATAGCGCAAAGCTACCATCGGTTAGCGATGGAACAAAAACACAACCTCAGTGATTAGGTGTGATGTGAGCGAGGTTGGCATCGATGCCGGCGTGGATGGAACTGCTGTTGAACGTGATGGGCTTTGCCGGCTTTATCGGCATCGCGATGTATCACAAGCATCCGAACGGGAAGCTGCCGGACTGAGCACCGGCGTCGCCCGCAGCCTGCTCAATTTGCCTTGCGCGCCTCTCCTGCCGTCCGGACCAGCCGGTCCGCCTTCACGAGCACCTTGCCGCTCTCCGGCGGCGCCCGCAGCCAGAAGCTGATCACCACAAAGGCGGAACAGAACAGCAAGCCCACCACCATCACACGCCGGTGGGTCGGTCGATCTGCGCTATGGAACGATGGCGTCATGGCTGTCACCTGCAGCCATCTCAACTGCAATCGCAGGTGGTGGCAACGCCATACCACTCTTAACCTAACTCGGTAGGGTTAGCGGTGGTCCGGTACGGCGCAGGCGGGATGCCTTCAACGCCGGCCTGCCGTGGAATCCACAGCATGTCCCGCGCTTGTCCGCAGCAAATCCACAGGGGTGGCAGCCCCATTTCCTCAGCAGGCATCAGCTCTTGCTGCGCACCCGTCCACAGCCTCGCCCGATCAGGCGTCCGCCAGGCGCTTCAGCGTTGCCTGGAAGCCCAGGCTGCGGGTTCCGACCAGCACAGTCCCGAACACCTCGGCCTGGTCGCCGCTGAATGTGCCGGTGAAGCCGCTCGTCACCTCCTGCCCAGCGAATAGCGGCCGCGTGAACGGGTCGGAGAACGGGGAATGCTGGTTGGTCCTGAGGTGCCCCTTCCAGGTGCCCTCGCCGGCCGTGTAGGCGCCGATCGACCAGAAATACGGCCCGCCGCCGATCAAGAGACCGTCCCGCAGGATCAGGACACCGCTATCGCGGCCGCGCACGCCGTCGGTCATATGGATATGGATCGAATAGAGCCCGTTCCGCATCGATCACGCCGTCCGGTCCTGAAGGGCCGCAGTATGACGCCAAGCCGGGCGGCGCGCGAGCACGCCGATACCGTCCGGCCACCGATTCGGGCCGAAGGCGCAGAACCGGACGCTAACAAGTCGTTAAGAAAGCCCTGACAAGGTTCGACCGCCGGAGGGAGAGAGCCATGCTCATTTACCCCGTACCTGCCGAAGTGACGCAAGCCCGGGTGCAGCTCGTCGTCGATCAGACGGCGAAGGAGCAGCCACGCATCATCAGCGCAGATGTTCTTGACGTCTTCGCCGCCAAGAACAAGGCCGACCGTGATGCCGTCGAAACCATGCTCGACATCAAGGTGTGAGGTCGCAATCGGGCAAAGGCGCTTGCAGACGTCGCGGCGCGTGCCTTGCACAATCGCACGTGATCCGGGACGCGCCATCTGCAGGCCTCCGATGCCCGCACAAAATCCGCACGCCGGGTTTTTCCGTTGAACCTTTTGCATCGCGCGAAGACCTAAAAGCGCTGGGGATTTCAGGGCCCAGCGTCTGGCGCAGCGCTGTGGGGCGAGCATATTCCGTCTACGCGGCGCTGTTGCATTTTACAAATTCAACCTTAAGTTTGATCCCAACAGTTGACGGCTCACGCCCTGAGAGATCCCCAGTCCGTCAGCTGGGAAAGCCCCGCATCCAGCCTGCGGGGCTTTCTATTTCTGCGCTGGTGGAACCTTCCGCCGCGAGCAGCGTTAGCTGTCCCGTTGCCGACACGATCTCCCCAAGGCCGGTCGGCATCAGACCTCGCGAGCCCTCTCGCGGGGTTTTTGCTTTTTAGAGAATGTCCAACCTCGCGCGTCCTTGATTGGCGGTCGCGGGCTTTCGATGGGATAGAGGCGAGTGCCTCCAAGGCTCGACCACGAAAGCCCCGTTCCGGAATTTTCCCGGGCGGGGCTTTCTCGTATCGCTTGCGGCACACGCTTGCGGCGATGCGGCCGCGCATAAAGCTTTAGCTACCGCGCCAATCGGGCGGCAACCCCTCGAGTGCTAGCAAGGCGCGGCATCAGGGGCAGCACATGTCAGAAGACCAGTCGTCAGCCGATCTCGCGCCGATCATGTGGAAATGGTTGGTGCGGCTGATCTGGTTCGGCAGCATCGGGTTCTTTCAGTTCGCCGAGATCGAGCGATGCCTGAGCAGCAACACCTACCGTCCTTTCTTCGGCCTGTACGCCGGCCTGGTGTTCGCTCTCGTCATCTGGTTCATCGCCTGCGCGATCCGGAACATCGCCCAGCGCGCTGAGGCCTGGCAAGGCCCATCGGGCTGACCCGTTGCTCAGGGATCAACCTTCACGCAATCGCGATCACGAATGGCGGAAAAGCGCGAATGTCAGCGTGGCAGATCCGCAGGTTTAGCGCTGCCCCTCGATGCGATTTGCTGCTATTTTCCCTTCCGGACCATCCCGCCCAAACAAGCATCTCTGCAAGACTCTCTGAATCTGCCAGGAGGAAAACATGCGCTATCTGCACACCATGCTGCGCGTCCGCAGTCTCGATGTCGCGATGAAATTCTATCAGGACGCGCTCGGGCTCAAGGAAGTGCGCCGCATCGACAACGACAAGGGCCGCTTCACGCTGGTGTTTCTCTGCGCGGAGGAAGACCTCCATCTGCTCAAGTCCCTGCCGCAAACCCGCGGCGCGCCGCTGGTCGAGCTGACCTACAATTGGGACGAGGAGAAATACGGCGAGGATCGCCATTTCGGCCATCTCGCCTACGAGGTCGACGACATCTACGCGACCTGCGAGAAGCTGATGAAGATGGGCGTCACCATCAATCGTCCGCCGCGCGACGGCAACATGGCGTTCGTCCGCTCGCCCGACCTGCACTCGATCGAGATCCTGCAGAAGGGCGATCCGAAAGCGCCGGCCGAACCGTGGGCCTCGATGCCCAATACCGGACACTGGTAAACGCCGCGCCCACGCACACGTTCCTATGCCCCATCCCGTAATGGTGCGCGGCGCGATCGTTAGGAACGTGACGCGGCCGTTGACGTTGCCTCCCCACACGAGGAATGCGAGGAGGCAACGGAGATGGGAAAGGGAATTTTGCTTTGGCTGTTGGGCGTGCCGATTCCGGTGATCATCGTGCTGTGGTTGTTGTTCGGTCACTGACGGCGCTTTAACGCGTGCATATCGACGAGGCTCTGCCGCAACGCGGCGGAGCCTTCTTTTTTGATCTCGATACAATTCATCCCGCGCTTTTTCCCGGCGCTTCGGCTAAGAACGCGCGCAAAGCAGCGGGAAGAATCGCGTGATGGACAGCAAGCCGCAACTGACGATCTGGGGCCGGGCCAATTCGGTCAACGTGCAGAAGGTGCTCTGGTGTCTCGCCGAGCTCGACCTGCCCTATCAGCGCATCGATGCCGGCATGCAATTCGGCAAGAACGATCAGCCCGACTATCTCAGGATGAATCCGAACGGCCGCGTCCCGACGCTGGTCGACGGCGACTATGTGCTGTGGGAATCCAATTCGGTGATGCGCTATCTCTGCATGGCCTACGGCCAGAGCTCGTCGATCTATCCGCAGGCGCCGAAGGCGCGCGCCGCGGTCGACCGCTGGCTCGACTGGACACTGTCGACATTGCAGCCGGTCGACCGCCCGGTGTTCTGGGCCTTGGTGCGCACGCCGCCGGAGCAGCGCGACATGGTCAAGATCCAAAAGGACGCCGATGCCGAGGCCGTGGTGTGGCGCGTCGTCGAGGCGCAGCTTGCGAACCGCCGGTACGTCGAGGGCGATCAATTCACCCTCGCCGACATCGCGCTCGGCGCCTTTGCGCGGCGCTGGTTCGGTGTCGAGGGCGTCACCAAGCCGAAGCTGCCCCATCTCGAACGCTGGTACGGCGAGATCGCGCAGCGGCCGGCCTTTGTGCGCGTCGTCGCGCCGCCGATGTCCTGAGCGGCCAGGCGGTTAAAGCATAATCTTTTCGGAAAACCGCTTCGCACTTCTCCGGATCATGCTTCACGTCCGCTCGACATCCCCGCGCCGACACTGACGGCACCGCCGAGCTTCACGCAGGTGTCGGTGCCTTCGACCTTGACGAAGCCCGCTCCATACGACGCACAGGGATTGCCGCGCGTCGCGGATTTTGACGGCAAGGTCCTGCCGGCGTCCGGTGGCATCTGGAAATTGCGGCGATCGCCGGCTTGCGCGAACGCTACGGCGGGAAGCAGGAGGGCGATGACGGTGAAACAGGTCTTGCGCATCCATCCCTTTTATCGCGCGCGCCCGAATGAGGCTAGCGCACGAATTTGACGCCGAACGTCCTGCCCTCGCGCCAGACCACCTCGCAGGCGCGCCCGGTGCGGGCGTCGCGCGAAAACGCCAGCCGCAGCTTGGCCGGCAGCGTGTTGTTGTCCTGGACCGTGATTTTTGCGCCCGTCGTGGACATGTCCTCGAGACGCAGGGCCGCGCGGCGAATCCGCCGTCGAGCGTGATCCAGCCGGACTGACGCAGCGATTTGCGCGTTTCGCGCTTCTTGGACCCAAGAGCCATCTCATCATCCCCGCGATCACGCCTATCGCCGCTGGCTTACCAAAGGGTTGCCAAACCGCCTCGTATTGCAGCGATTGCGCGGGTTGTTCACACCCGCCGGAACGCCCGGCGAAAGCCGTCCGCCCGAGGACGATCATCAAGTTGGCCGGATTTTCGATTTTGCGCTGATGGCGCTCCCTAGCGGAGCGAGCGAGGTGTTCGGCGAACCTGTTGAAAACTCGGGATAATCGCGAATTTATTGACTTTTTACTAAAACTGCCCGGATGTTGATGTGCAACAGAACGTCCAACAGGGGCCGATGCCGGAGCGTCTTACCAAAAGAAACGGACATTGGCATTTCGTGCGTCGGGTACCGCCCGAATTCGCTGCGGTCGACACCCGCGGGATCGTCAAACAGTCGACCAAAATCCGCGTCGCCGACGATCGGTCGGGCATCCGCGCCGGGAGGGTTGCTGACCGACTCAATATCGACCTAGAGGCGTCCTGGAGAGCCGCCACGGGCCAGGGAACTCGCAATGCCGTCGTCGCGCTCGAGGAAGCTCGGCAGCGCGCGCAGGCCCTGCAACTCACATACAGACCGGTTGACGACGTCGCGAAGGAGGCCCTCGCGGAGATCCTTCGCCGGATCGACGCGCTCGCGGTGGGCGATCGGCGGCACGATCCCGCCACGGCCGCGGCGACCTTCGGCGGCGTTGACCTGCCGGAGATCATGCTATCCAGGCTGGTCGACGAATTCGAGGTCACCAAGAAAACCACGATCGCGAAGATGTCGGCTGGCCAATTCAAGAAATGGAAGAACGGAAAGCTACGCGCGATCGAGCTGCTGATCACTGTCATCGGCGACAAGGCCATCACGCGGCTGACGCGCGACGATGCCCTGAAATATACAGACCACTGGACCGAGCGCGTCGTCGACGGCGAGGTAATGGCGGCGACAGCCAATCGAAACCTGACGCATATCACCGGCATGCTGTCGGCCGTCTCAAAACGGCACCGGCTGAACCTCGATCGCGTGTTCGCCGGCGCTCGGCTTGAGGGCGATAAATCGAAGCCGCGACCGCCCTTCTCGCCGTGGTGGATCGTCAACCGCATTCTGGCGGCCGGCGCGCTGGAGACGATGAATGACGAAGAGCGCGCGGTCGTGATTGTGATGATCAACACGGGCGCTCGGCCAAGCGAGATCATCAATTTGCGCCGCAAGCATATCGTGCTCGATGCGTCCATCCCGTTCATCCGCGTGCGGCCGGACGATCGAGTCCTGAAAACCGCCTTCTCCGATCGCGACATTCCACTTGTCGGGATATCACTCGACGCGATGCGGCAATTCCCGGACGGCTTTCCGCACTACCGCGACAAGGGCGACACGCTCTCGGCCGCGGTGAATGCATATTTCTCCGATCACGGGCTGCGCGAGACCGAAAGCCACACGCTCTATTCGCTCCGGCATGGTTTCAAGGATCGCTTGCGCAGCGTCGAGACGCCAGACGAACTCAAGGACGAGTTGATGGGCCACGACACCCGAAAGCCCAAATATGGTGACGGTCATGGGCTAGATTTGAAGTCGAAATACATCCAACTGATAGCATTGGCGCCTGGAATGCACGTTCCGGCACCGCTGCAGCTAGTAGCCGCGACAGCCTAGAACGAGGTCGATGTGACTGAAGCCGAACGGTTCCCGCCAGTCGCTCAATCGACCGATATGAGATATTCGATCTCTGGATTCCCTGAACCGGAAGGGACGAGAATATACGACATCATCGCAGGTGTGATTAGAGCGGTAAGTGATGCCGGCATGGACATAACAGCGCTGGAGGGCGTTACCGTCACCCCAAATTATCACGAAGACCTTTCTCGTTTTGATACCGGGTTGCCGAACCAGCCGACCCCCACTTCAGAACAATTTGGGCGCGGAAGCGCAATGTCGGTAAATTGCAAGAGAGGTGACGTCTTCAAGTCACATCTATTTCTAGACGCTGGTATAGCGGCAGACTTCCTCTTGAATGAAGCCGATCCAGCGAGAGCGATTGCAACCAATATTCTGCTTCACGAGCTTGCTCACGTCTTCGATTATGGACGACTTTGTAGGGATCTACTGGATACTTCGTTTCCCAACCACTTATCTCGATGGCTCTTCTTCTTGACCAATGCCACGTGGTCCGAGTTTTTCGCTTGCTTTGCAACGGCAGGATCCGACGCATCGCTCGATGACTATGTAACTCTCTTTACGAGCGCTCTGAGGGAATGCCCCAAGCAAGTTCGCGCGGAGCTAGTCGGCGGCAAGATACGTGACATTACCGAGCTGATGGATTTTGTTAAGAATCGGTTCGGCTTGATGTTCAAGTTCGCCGGCTACGTTTTGGGGAATCTAGCCGGAACGCAACGGAAGCTATCCGACACACATCCTGCGGTCTGGCAGGAAATTGTGGAAGTCGGCTTTGCAGACACATGGCATCAGCTTGATGTTGCCTTGCGCCAGATGCTGGACTTTGAAGCGTGGAAAGACAGCTCAATCTATGATGGTTTGGGCCGGTGCGCCATAAGCTACTTGGCAACGCAGGGCTTTCTACTTGAAGATGCAGGCAACGATTTTCGGGTTAAAATACTTCCGTTGTCCTAATCAGACATCACATCGGCTTTAGGAACACATCAGGAGCGAAATCTTATGAACGACAAGACCGTTCGCACGGAGGAACTCGATAATGTGAAGAAGGCGACCGCAATGATGATTGCCGCGCTTGTCGACACCCTTGTCGGGACAGACTCGAAGCAAGCCGAGATTTTCGTATCGAACATTGACAAGCTATACGCGAGAATTCGCAACGAAAGCGATGACCTCAATGCACTTGAGTTGCTGACTTGGACACGAACGATGATTACAGGTTTCAGTTTCACGGAGGGGCAAGGCACTCCGCTGATGAAGCAGCTTTAGCTTAGTTCTCCTTCGGCCAGCCCCGACAGCTGTGGAGCCACGAAAGGTCGGGCTTATCCTTCGGTTTTTTAGGGCAGCTTGCTCGTCTGATCGACGGCGTTCGCTTTAAACGCGCAACAGAAAGCCGCCCGTGATGCGCTGCTTTCGAAGCGATGGACGGACAGCGCAAAGCAAACCTCCTCGCAGATCGCGGCCAGACCTTCGGCGACTACGATCAAAACTAACCAACAAAACGAGGCCTCCGGATACGGAGGCCTCACTGCGCTGCCCCTGACAGGATTTGCGCCATGTGCGTTTACGATCTAATGCAGCAGCGCGGCGGTCTCTCGCAGACCGAGGCCGGCCGAATTCCAAGGCGTGCGCCTCGATACCGTCAAATCCTGGTGCATCTATTTCCTACGCTCCCGCTTGTATGGATTTGCTTCGCTGGCAGTCCGGTAGTGATCCAGATTGCCGCCTAGAAACAGGCGCTCAGTCTCTTGGGTTGGCGTTCTGCCCAGCGAGCACATCAGATCCACGTCCGCATCGATATTGTCTTGATCCTCGGCATTCATTCCGAGGCCAATAGTGCTCAGGATATGGTCTGGCGTCCAGACCGCGGACGTCGGTACCGTGTAGGTGTGCAGCATGCTTGCATTATTGGCGATCGCTCTCGCCCAGTGGTCGCGCGAAACGACCAGCCTTGAGGGATCTTCAACCAACGACACGAAGGCAGATGCTATTGTCTTGCCCCGCATATGCCATCCAGCTTGGCGCGCCCGATCCAAAGGATATCGCTCCAGATGATCTCCAACGGAAGAATGCTCCCGCGCCGTATTGCGGACATGCGATATTGCGCTCGTATTCTCTTCCGTGCGTGGCTTGCAATCGCCATCCTGGTTCTGAAAGCGACGAAGCTTTACGTAAGACGAGGCCACCACCTCGTTGAAAATGCGATCACGATCGAAGCCGTCGTCGGACGCCCCAGTCGCGCACGACCAGCGCCCCGATTGCTGCTCCGCCAGTCCGATCTCATTTTTGAGCGCCTCAAGAGTGGCACCGGTCAGCGTTGCCGCAAGCCGGGCGCGTGCTCTCGCAAATGATGCGGCCGGGCAGCGTTCGTTTTTGGAGGTGGTCTCGTTCAGCGCACCCGAGGATGTGCCAGCTCCGGAATCTGGCTTAGCGGGAGCCGAAAACGATGTTTGCTGGCCTGAATGCATATCACTTAACTGCTGCTCAAAATCTCGTTGATCCGCGGAAGAGTATGACGGTGAGCCAGTCTGTGCGCTTAGCTCACCCGGTTGTTGGTCCGCCCGGTGCGGCTGCGGTAGGAGATCGTGTGCGTCAATTGGGCAATATCCGGCATTCCGTCGATCGATGTTCATTCGCCTCGCCTCGAGTAGAGGTGCTTGGTTTGCATCTGTGGCGGGAAGAGCTTACATCAAGCTGACGAGCCGGGAAAGAGACGAGCCCAGCTCCGTCTCCTTGCCTAGCCGTATTCTTTAATCAAACTGCGGATCCGGTTCTCGATATCTAGTAGGTGCCAACCGAACTCGGAGCGAAGATCATGGCCGATTACGCGCCTCAGAAAATTCAATACCGTTGCGTTGAGGATGACGCGCCGCGCTACGGAACGGCAATAAGGTATGAAGGCAAGCTTTGGCTCGTGCCGTCGTGGGATGCAGGGCCAACCGAAGGCAATGTAAGGCCAGTCCGAATAATATGCTTGTCCCGCTTTCCTGTAGGTCCCGTAGGCACGCCATCTGGCGATCTGGTACTAACAACGATGTTGAGTAGACCCGTCCTTGAGGGCCAATCAAAAGGGCAAAACCCAACTGTGATTGAGCGTCCGAACATTCTTTTAGACTACGATCAACTGCCGTGATTGCTCATTCGCCGCACCTTTGATGCGGCTACTGCCTGGTCACCGCCGCTGCAAGCCGCCTCGCCCGCCGGTGCGCAATGTCGTGACGCTTGGAGCCGCCAGGGCGAGCTCGTTAAATCAGCCCCCACCAAATGCCGATGCCGAGCCAGGCGGCGACGCCGATCGCTGCGACGACCAGGCTCGACCAGACGACGAGCTCGAGCAGCTTGTATTCCGCGGCCCATAGCGCCAGCAGGACGAGCGCGACGATCGCCAGCGCAATTCCCGCATTGTTGAAAACGCCCTGCAGCGCAGCTGCGTCATAGGCGAGCCGGATCTCGTTCATCTTGCCTCCGATGGATCGACGATGATGAAACCGGCAAGCGATCGCGCATGCAGGCGCGTCAGGCCGCCGCCGGAATTGGAATCATGAGCGAGCCAGATCTCGGCCACGAGCTGCTCGAAAAGGACGAAAACGTGATGCCGGCGGACTGCCGCCACGCGCGGCGCCGGCCAGGCGCGCGCCAAGCGTGGCCGCGCCTCGGTCGTCGCGCTCGGGCAGATCAGCGCGAGCGCGACGACGATGCGAAACATCAGCGCTTGAGATGGATGTCGACGAAGTTGGTCACGATCCAGCCGACGCCGCCGCTCAACCCCACGGCGGCCCAATACAGCCAGCGGCTAGCGTTGCGCACGCCGGTCGCCTGCACCTGGACATTCTGGACGGCCTGGACGGTCGGCTTCATCTCGGCGATGTCCTTGGTCGCTGCCGCGACTTCGCCCCGCATGGTCGTCACCTCCGCCCGCAGCGCCTCGACCTTCTGGTGCAGATCCTTGCGGCCCTCGGAGGCCTTCGCCTCCATTTGCGTCCAGGTATGCAGCAGCGTCGCGACCGTGGACTCGAGGCCGCCGATCTTGGCGGCCATCTGCAGCAAGGCGGCATTCACGCTCGCCATTTCGTCGCCGCTCATTTCGCCTTCTTTCGCTTGAACAGGCCGAGGCGCGGCGCCGGCTTTTCCGCCGGCGCGATGTTCTCGCAGGCGACGCCGTCGACGCGACCAATGCCCTCGCGGACGTCCTGGTATTGGCAGACGGCGCGACGCAGGCAGGCATTGACCTTTGCCAGCGCGGCGCGGTCGGTTTTCCAGAGCCGCTCGATCTCGCCGGCGTCGAGCTCGCGGTCCGGCGTATCGACCGGCGCGCGCTCACAGGCCGGGACGTCCGCAGGCAGCGCCGGGATGTTCGGCGCATCCGGAGGCGGAGACTGCAGCTTGTCAAGGCTACCGGACCCCACGCACCCGGCGAGACATGTCGCGAGTAAAACACTTGGTAGGATTAGCCGGCGTTGCATCGATTGCCCCCTGGTTGGATTTGAGCTGCTCCTCGGCCGCCGCAGCGCGCTTGGCGTCGCGCTGCTGCAGGGCGTTGGCGAAAACGAGCTGGCGATCCTTCTCCTCGAGGCGCGCCTGTAATTGAGCATTCTGCGCGGCGACCTGCGCCGCCTCGCACTTGTCGTCCGCCGAGCGATATCCGGCGTGTAGAGATGCACGGCGCCGGCGATCGCGCCGCCGCCGGCGAGCAGCGCCAGGCCGCC
>NZ_LGTB01000039.1 GCF_001238275.1 Bradyrhizobium viridifuturi | reverse complement strand
GGCCGCCCAGGATCTCCTTGATGCGGTCGATCGAGGACAGGATCAGCGTCACCGCTTCGGCCTTCACCGGCATGCGTCGCGGAATTTGCCCATCAAGGTCTCGCCGGCATGCGCCAGCGCTTCCAGCCGCGGCAGCCCGAGGAAGCCGCAGGTCCCCTTGATCGTGTGCACAAGGCGGAAAATGTTGTCCAGGATCTTCGCGTTGTTCGGATCCTGCTCGAACTGCACCAGCTGGTTGTCGACCGTATCCAGGCTCTCGCTGCTCTCCGTCAGGAACTCGCGCAACAGATCGTCCATGGATAGGTCCCCTCAAGGTGCTACGGAACGCTCGCCTCGCATCGATAACTCCTCCGCCTTCACGGCGACGTTAATTTTGCCGTCCGTGCAAATACGGACGAGGAGTCACGCGATCAGACGATGCAGCACGACGTCGCGGCCAGTCTCAGGCGTCTACCACCCGGACGGGAAAGAGCCCGTTCCATCGGTCATCGCAATTTGAATCAAATGGAATCGTGGGGCCGTTAAGCCGAGCGAAACATTCGCGCCATGGCGCCGGGCTGTATCAAGCCCGGATCGCCCTTTGGTTGAAGCCGGCCGGAAGGTCGATCACGCATAAAACAAAGGCGGCGGGGTTTCCCCCGCCGCCTCGATAGTCGATGTCTGTTGCGGCTACGCTTAGCGGAGCAGCTGCAGAACGCTCTGCTGCGACTGGTTGGCCAGCGCCAGCGCGGACACCGCGATCGACTGGCGGGTCGACAGCGCCTGGCTGTTGGCCGCTTCCTCGTTGGTGTCGGCCAGCGTCAGGTTGGACGAGCCGGTCTGCAACACGTTGATCAGGTTCTTCGAGAAGTCCTGGCGGATCTGCACGATCGACAGGTTCGAACCGAGGGTCGAAGCCTGGGTGCGCAGCAGGCCGCTCGCGTTGTTGAGCGTCTTCAGCGTGGCGTTGGCCGAAGCGTTGTCGATGAAGTCGGTGCCGGCCACCAGCTTGGTGAGGTTGAGGCCGGAAGCATCGAAGGTGACGCCCTGGATCTTCAGCGTCGAGGAGCCCGTCTCGTTGAAGGTCAGCTTGAGCTGATCGCCATTGAGCAGGTTGATGCCGTTGTACGACGCGTCCTGGGCGGTCGTGGTGATCTGGTCCAGGATGTTGTTGTACTGGCTGACCAGGTTGGCGCGGTTGGCCAGCCCGTTCGGATCCTGCACCGGGGCGCTGCCCGCGAGGCCGTTGAACAGCTTGCCCGAAGCGGCTGCCGTGCCGCCGATCGTGCCGATGGTCGCGGACGCAGCATCGTTGGTGGTGCTGATGGTGAGCGCACCGCCCGCGCTGAGCGACGCCTGCAGGTTGTTGGCCGACAGTGCGGCGTTCAGGTCGTTGAGCGACTTCACCTTGCCCGTGCCGCTGCCGAACGTGATGTTGGTGGCGGTGCCGTTGCCGGTCGCGCCGATCGTCAGCGTCAGGCCATCGAGCGGCGACGGCGTCGCCACGGTGCGCGCCGTGGTTCCGGCCGTGAGACCGAAAGCGGCCAGCCCGGAGCCCGAGATGTTGAGGTCCTGGTTGATGCCGGTGCTGATCTGGAGCGCGCCGGCCGACACGGTGGAGGCGGTGGTCGCGCCGGTGATGCCGTCGATCGCGGTGAGCAGGTCGCCGACCGTCAGCGTGCTGCCCGCGCCGGTGCCGAGGGTGACGTTACCGGCCGAGTCGGTCGTCGACGTGGTCTGCGAGGTCGAGAACGAGATCGTCTTGCCGTTGACGTTGATCACACCGGTCGGGGTCGTCGCCAGGGTATCGGAGTTGGTCGCGCTGACGAGCTTGGTGGCGGCCGTGATCGCCGCGGGCACCGTGAGGTTGTTGTTGACGGCCGTGCCGGCGAGCGTGGCGTTGCTGTAGGTCGCGGTGCCGCGGATATCGTCGGTGGTGGCGCCGGTGATCACGGCGGTGGTCACCTGCGACTTCTGCGAATAGCCGACCGCAGCCTGCAGGGCCTGGTTGGCGACCGACTTGGCGCTGTCGACGAGCTTCTGCAGCGAGGTAATGCCGGTGTTGGCGGCCTGCAGCACCTGCACGCCGTTGCCGATGCCGTCCAGCAGGTTGTTGATGTCGCTGGCGCGGTTGTCGAGCGACTGCGCCGTGAAGAAGTTGGTCGGGTTGTCGAGAGCAGTGTTGACCTTCTTGCCGGTGGACAAGCGGTTCTGCGTGGTGGCGAGCAGGTCGGCCGTCGACTGCAGCGAAAGCAGATTTTGACGGACCGATGCCGAGAGGACGATGCCGGACATACTGATACCCTTCTGGATGAACACGATTGACGCGACGCCGTAAATTTCGCACGGCGACCGGTGCCACACTGGTCCGTCCGCGCTACCCGTTCGTTAAAGGGCTGCTCCGTACAAATACCCAGAACGGCTCTTGCCGGTAATTCTACGGCTGCCGCGCAGACGCGTGACCAAACCGACTTTGTCCGCCGCCGGATCGACGACGCGGCGGCGAATTTGTCCCCGCATTTGCGGGACTTGCCACATGCTCACGCTGCCGGCTGGCGGCTTCGAAACCCGGAACGGCAATCATCGACGACGCGCGCCTGGTCTGCATCAGAGTTAATGGAAATCAATAAATGCGAGACAATGTCGCAACCGTACCGGCCGGATTGCGTGTCGTACGAATCGCTTCGATCGTGGCACGGAGCGGGGCGATGCCGATCGTCTGCCCCCTAGAGGGTATAAGGTTCGCACTACAACCCTTGTGCTATTGGACAGGCAAGCTATGTTCGCAGTCCACACGCCAAGAGTAGGTGATGCGAGACTGTAGTGCTCCCGCCCTCGGCAGGAGCTCCAATGTCCGCGGTATCGCGTCCGCCCAATCGTCTGTTGCAAGCACTTCCCCCAGCGGAATACGCGCAACTTCATCCTCTTCTGGAAACCGTCGACCTGACCAAGGAAACGGCGCTGGCCGATGCCGGCGCACCGGTGCAGCGGGTTTATTTCCCGCACGCCGGCGTGGTCTCGATGATGGTCAATCTCTCCGACGGGCAATCCGTCGAGATTGCAACCATCGGTCGCGACGGTGCCGTCGGCGCGTCCGCCGCTCTGCATGAGCGGCCGCTGCTCGCCGACGCGATTGTCGTCGTGCCGGGCACGGCGTCGGTGGTGCGGGCGGAAGATTTCCGCGAGGCCGCCAATCGCAGCGCAGAATTCCGCACCCTGGTTGCGCTCTATGAGCAGGCGCTGATGGCGCAGACGCAGCAATCCGTCGCCTGCAACGTCTCGCATCCCGTGGAGGCGCGGCTGTCGCGCTGGCTGCTGCGCGCACGCGACCTGTGCGGCAGCGAAGCGCTGCCGCTGACCCAGGAGATGCTGGCGCAGATGATCGGAGTCCGGCGCAACGCGGTTTCGATCGTCGCGCACGGGTTTCAGCAGGCCGGCATCCTGCGCTACAGCCGCGGCCAGATCGAAATCACCGATATCGACGGCCTGCGGAAGGCGGCGTGTGAATGTTATGCGACCGTCAAGGCACACGCCGAACAATTGATCGGACCGGACGATTGATCGCTGCAACCCCACTCAGCCGCAGATAATGTGAGGCTGCGGCGATCAGCATATTCCTAATGGAACCGGGATGTGTTTCCATTGGAACCCAGACGTGCCAGAATAAGTTGCAGGGACGTCTAGCTGCACGCGTTAGCCCTGGTGACCAGAGACAAGCTTTGCCGGGAAGGCAGGAGGTTGCTTTGGATACGGTTCCGCGATCACCCAACGGGTTTTTGTCGTCGCTCTCTGCGAGCGATTTCGAGCTGATCCGACCGCATTTGCGGACGGTCGACCTCGCCGCCGATTCGGTCCTGATCGAGACCGACGAGATGCTCAAGCGGACATACATGCCGCACAAGGGCGTGATCTCGCTGGTGGTCAAGCTGGCGAGGGGCGAGCGCGTCCAGGTCGCAATGGTCGGCCGCGACAGCATTTTCGGCGCATTCGCTCCGCTGGTCGAGGGGCGGGTCCTGAACAACGCCACGGTGCTGGTGCCCGGCATTGCCTCGACGGTGGAGCTCGAGCCGTTGCGCGTGGCTGCCGGCCAGAGCCCGACGCTTCGCACCATGCTGATCCGGCACGGGCTCGCCGTCTATGCCCAGATCCAGCAGACCGCGGGCTGCAACGCCGTCCATACCGTGGAGTCGCGGCTGGCGCGATGCCTGCTGCATACGCGCGATCTCTCCGGCAGCAACAAGATCGTCCTGACGCAGGAGGCGATGGCACAGATGATCGGCGCGCGCCGCAACAGCGTGTCGCTGGTCGCGCATACCTTGCAGCAGGCCAACTTCATTCACTACAGCCGCGGCCACATCGAGATCACCAATGCGGACGGACTGATCAGGACCGCCTGCGAATGCTACGCCGCCGTCAAGGCGCAATATGCGAGACTGCTGAGTTGCGAGGAAACCAGCGGCTAGGATTTCGATTCAAGCGATTCCCGCTCCGCGCAACAGCGCACCGGCCGTCGCGCAAGCCGTACTTCTACGGCGTGGGATTTTCACCGTCGGATAACGCTGCTTCCGCAAAGTTGCCTGGACGCACGGGGGAGCCGATGTTCACGTACGAGACGACCGATCGGAAGGAAGCCCGGCGCTTCCGCATGGCCCAGTTCAACGGTCGGCCAGCCACGGTCAGGTCCGCCGGCGCGACGGTCACCGGACGGGTGCGCGCGATCGTCGAGAGCAAGTCCGGCGCGACGGCGGCGTGGGTGGTCACGATCGTTCCGGAGCAACCCAAGACGGCCGCTCCCGCCGCGCGGCTCGCGCCGCGGCTGTGCTTCACCGCGGAAGACGATTTCTGACAACCAGTCTCCGCTCAGGCGGAATGCAGCAAGGCCTTGCGGACCAGATCCGCGGTGTTGCGCGCGCCGAGCTTGCGCATGGCCTCGGCACGATGGCTCTCGAATGTGCGCGGGCTGATGTTCATCCGCAGCGCGCCCTGCTTGTTGGAATAGCCGTCGCTGATCAGGCTGAGCACCTCACGCTCGCGCTTGGTCAACGGCTTGCGGCCGGCCTCCGGCGCGAACATGACATCGGGTGACCGGGCGCCTGCCGGTTTGTCGTCACCCTGCGGCCTGAGGTCGGTTGCCGGAACGGCATTCGGATAGAGATCCGAAATCTGCTTCAGCATCGCAGACACCCGCTCGGTCTGTTCGAGCGCGTTCTCGATTACCTGGCGCAGATAGACGCCATTGCCGGGTGCGTGCGCGAACTGCTGACTGTGCTGTTTGAGCTCGTTCATATAGAGCAGCAGCGCGGTCACCGGCCCATTGAACTGCCGGACGATGGCCGCGCCGGCGTCCGAGGTCGCCTGCGGTCGCGGCGAAGTAGCCCCATGATCCTCAGGCGGCGGCCCCTCGAGCGCCGCGGTTCCGCCCATCCATGCCGGAAGGCGCGCCTCGGCTCGATTGTCATGTTGCGTCATAAGTATGGTTTACCGAAGGTGAACTTGTGGCCGCGTTAACACGGGACTCCGTAAAACTACGGGTGACGCAACTGTGACCTCGGGCCCCGACCTGCCAAGCAGGCGCAGATTACCGCTGATTTGGCAATGAATCTCGCATATTTGAGTCGAATTACAGTATTCTTACGGGACGGCGGGACTCTTGCATCCCCGATGATCCCGAGGGCGAGGCATTACCTTGGCAGGCGCACCCGCCCCAAAGGGCTCGGGTTGAAATGGCCGGGACGCACGCTGCCCCTCAGAGGCGCCGGAGCCGCAGGAATTTCTGCAGGAACCGTCCCGAAAGAACGAACCTGAACCACCAGTACGCCATTCGCCGGGTCGACATCGATCATCCCTCAGAGCATCGGGATCGCATCGGCTTACCGCACGTTGGGCAATATTCGTGTGAGACGGTTCACATCGGGCGGCGGACGCTGGGGTCAGGCGAATGTCCGTTTACAGCCCCCGGCACGCGCCGCGATGATCGCCGCCTCTCGGCCAACAAAATGGGGGCGACAATGAAGCGAGGGCGGAATGGATCCTGGTTCTCGATCGCGGCGCTCGCCG
Source organism: Bradyrhizobium viridifuturi (assembly GCF_001238275.1). GTDB lineage: Bacteria > Pseudomonadota > Alphaproteobacteria > Rhizobiales > Xanthobacteraceae > Bradyrhizobium > Bradyrhizobium viridifuturi. Next base: position 96,544 of record NZ_LGTB01000039.1, on the reverse strand, counting down.
CAGCGCTGCTGGCCAGTGCCGGTGCGCAGGCCCAGACCCCGCCGACCAGCGATGCAGCGCCGGTACAAGACAACACGATCATGATCACGATCTTCTTCAAGCATGATCAATCGCGCCCGCTCGGCGAACTCAATGCGCAGCTCGAGCGACAGGGCTTCTACAAGGCGTTTCCGCCCGAAGGTGTCGAGGTGGTGAGCTGGTATGTGATGATGGGCGCCGGCCAGGTGGTGACCCTGCGGCTGCCGGCGTCGCGACTGCGCGAGGTCAACCGCGTCATCGAGAACAGCGCCTGGGGCGCCTATCGCACCGAGTTCTATCCGACCTACGACTACAAGGCGGTCGGGATCGGCAAGCACGAAAAGGCGAAGCAGTAACCAAATCGGACCAGGTGCACTTGCCCGGTCTTTCCCGCCTCGGTAGAGCTCACCGCCGAGGTGATGGACGTCCATCACCGAGGTGACGGAAGTCCAGCCATGACCGGAAACGAACACAGCTTGAGCGCGCCCGCGACCTGCCGGCTGCGCCGCCGACTGGTCTTCGCGCTGGCTTTGCTGGTGTCGATCGCCGGCCATCCGGGCAAGCTACCCGCCGCTGCGGATGAGGTGGCGCCGTCCGCTGCCTGGGCCGTGCTGTTCGAGGAGGATCCTGCCGATCCGGTTGGCCGGAAGCTTCTCGGCTCGGTCGTCTGGCACACCGACACGATCAAGACGGCGGAAGCGTCCGATGAGACGATCGTGCTCGCCGACATCGACATCCCGAAACGGTTCAAGTTGGCGCTGACGCTCAAGCGCAACGTCGACAAGGCTCTTCCGGCCAGCCATGTGATCGAGCTGACCTTCGTGCCGGTCCCTGGATATATCGGGCAGCGCATCGCCACCGTGCCGGGCGTGTTGACGAAATCGACCGAGCAGGGCCACGGCACGCCGCTCGTCGGTGTCTCCGCCAGGGTCGCCGAGAACATGTTCATGATCGGCCTGTCGAACGGCCAGATGGACCGGCAACGCAACCTGCAGGCGCTCAAGGAACGGCCTTGGTTCGATATCGCGATCGTCGACGGCAATCAGCGTCGTGCGATCCTTGCCGTCGAAAAAGGATCGTCGGGAGATGCCGCCTTCGCCATGGCCCTGACTGCCTGGAGCCAGAACTAGCGCAGCGAAGCGCGCGCCGGACTTGCCGGTTCTGCTTCAGTCAGAACCAACCCGCACTCGCCCCGACGCACCGACTACGCGTGGGCGCGCGAGCGCTGGCTCAGCCGCTTTGCCAGTATCCGCAAATCCTCGCGGCGCCCGCTGCAAAGCAGGCGGCTGAATTCGTCGGGGTCGATGGAGGCAGGTGGAAAATCGGCTGAACTGCGTGCAACGCGGCGTAGCAGGTCAATCGGAAGAGACGCTTGAGCATCTTCATGGTTGTTAGCCCCGATGAGCGTCGATGTTAAATCGCGGTAATGAAATTTGGTTCCGTTCCCTGTGGTCGCCCGGCACAAATTTTGGTTCAACGCGATCAGGCGAGCAGCGCCTTGCGCTCTTGCACGCGCGCTATCGATTGCCGCACCGCGGTCTGATCGAGCGATCCGTCCTGCACTGCACCCGCGACCGCCGCCGCGACACCGAGCATCTCCTGCTCCTGGTCGAACAGGTTATTGCCGATGCAGATCATGTCCATGCCGGCGGCGATCGCCCGCAGGCTGGCGGCGCTGGTGCCGAGTGCCTTCTGCAGGCCCTGCATCTGCATGTCGTCGGTGATCAGGAGCGTTTCGGGCAGGCGGCGGCGCAGCCGGCCGATCCCGGCCGGTGACAATGTCATCGGATGCTGCGGGTCCCATTGGCGGACAATGGCGTGGCTGACCAACACCGCGTCACCGTAGGTATCCGGGGCCAACGCGTAGAACAGCTCTTCCTGCTCCGGCCGCAGCGCGTCGGAAATGTCCATGAATTCCAGATGCGAATCGACGTGCGCGCCGCCGATCCCGGGATAATGCTTCAGGCAGAGACCTACCCGAGCCTGCCGCGCCGCGGCGTCGACCAGGCGGGCATTGGCCGCGACCTCGCCGAGATCTGAGGAATAAGAGCGCTTGATCCTGCCGATATTGGGATTGTCGGAATTGTAGTCGACGTCGATGACCGGCGCGAAATTGTAGCGGATGCCGAGCCGGCGCAGCTCGCCATAGCTTACGCCAAGGATCGCCTGCTTATCCGCCGGTGCGAGCAGATTGAAATCCCTCGCGCTCGGCAGCGGCTGGAAGCCCAGGCCATCCTTGAGCCGGCGCACCAGGCCGCCCTCCTGGTCGATGAAGACCAGCGGCTGCGACGGCAGCGCGGCGATCGCGGCGCAGAGCGACTGCACCTGCTCGGGCGAAGCGATGTTGTTGTCGTATTGGCGGGTTTGGCACGAGTAATCGAACAGGATCACTCCGCCGAGCCCGAACTGCGCGGCAAAGTCCTTCAGCCAGGCCGGGATGACCTTGCCGTAGAAGCCGAGGATGAAAAGTTCGCCGATCGACATCGCCGCTCGCTCACCTGGATACGCATCGAATCAACCCGCGCGCTTGCGGAATAGCACGCTGCCGCGGCGGTATGAATATGACGCAAGCCACTGCCCGACTGCGTTCCCCGCGCTCGCATCCCTATGTTAAGACACGCCGGCACGCCGCACACGCGTCCGCCACAACACAAGAAACGCCGGAAACCGCTCATGACAGCACCTTACGTCCCGCAAATGGCCCTTTACCGCGATTGGCTGAAGGAGACCCGCGGCCTCACGTTTGCGGATTTCGAAACGATGCGGCGCTGGTCGGTCACCGATATCGACGCATTCTGGCAGAGCGTCTGGGATTATTTCGACCTGCGCTCGCCGACGCCGCATTCGGCGGTGCTCGCTGACCGCAAGATGCCCGGCGCGGTGTGGTTTCCCGGCGCTTCGGTGAATTACGCCCGCCAGGTGTTCCGCCACGTCGCGCCGGCGCATGCCGCCGGCCTGCCCGCCCTGATTGCAAGCGGCGAGGACGGCAAGTTGTCGGAGACGAGCTGGCCCGAACTGCAACGCAAATCGGCGGCGCTGGCGCTGCATCTGAAGGCCAATGGCGTCCGTGCCGGCGATCGCGTCGCCGCCTACCTGCCGAACATCCCCGAGACCATCATCGCGTTTCTCGCCACCGCCAGTCTCGGCGCGATCTGGAGCGTTTGCGCCCCCGACATGGCGGCGCCCGCGGTGATCGATCGCTTCAAGCAGATCGAGCCGAAAGTGCTGATCGCCTGCGATGCCGTGACCTATGCCGGCCGCCGCCACGACCGGCAAGGCGTGATCGAGGAGTTGCGGCGCGCGCTGCCGACGGTCGAGCATGTCATCCTGCACAGCGACGCGGCACCGTCCGAGACGCGGCTGTCATCCATCCTCGCGGGCCAAAGCGCGGAGATCGACGCCTTCGAGCCGGAATGGCTGCCGTTCGATCATCCACTCTGGATCGTCTATTCCTCGGGCACCACGGGATTGCCGAAGCCGATCCTGCACAGTCACGGCGGCATCATCGTGGTGGCGCTGCCGCTGTCGACGCTGCACAACGATATCGGCTGCAGCTACCAGCCGAACTCGTTCGGCGAACGCTTCCACTGGTACTCCTCGACCGGCTGGATCATGTGGAACTGCCAGGCCAACGGCCTGCTCAACGGCACCACCTGCTGCATCTTCGACGGCAGCCCCGGCGGCACCAAGGACAAGCCGGACTGGACCACGCTGTGGCGCTTCGTCGCCGACGCCAAGGCGACCTTCTTCGGCGCCGGCGCGGCGTTCTTCGCCAATTGCACCAAGGCGGAGATCGATCTCGCCGGTGTCGGCGACCTCTCGGGCCTGCGCACGCTCGGCTCGACCGGCTCGCCGCTGTCAGCCGACACGCAAGCCTGGTTCAACGAACGCTTCGCCGCGCTGTCGAAGACAAACGGCAACACAGCGCAAGCCGACATTTGGTGGGCCAATATTTCCGGCGGCACCGATTTCGCCGGCGCTTTCATCGGCGGCAATCGCGAACTGCCGCAGACGCCGGGCATCATGCAATGCCGCCTGCTCGGCTGCGCGGTGGAGGCGTTCGACGAGCAGGGCCGCGCCGTGCTCGACGAGGTCGGCGAGCTGGTCTGCACCGAACCGCTGCCCTCGATGCCGCTGCGGTTCTGGAACGACCCCGGCAATGCCCGCTACCTGTCGAGCTATTTCGAGACCTATCCGGACAATTTCGACGGCACCGGCCGCGGCCCGGTATGGCGGCATGGCGATTGGCTCAAGATCAATCCCGACGGCTCCTGCGTGATCTACGGCCGCAGCGACGCCACGATCAACCGCCATGGCCTGCGGATGGGCACCAGCGAACTCTATTCGGCGATCGAGGCGTTGCCCGAGGTGCTGGATTCGATGGTCGTCGACCTCGAATACCTCGGTCGCGACAGCTACATGCCGCTGTTCGTGGTGCTGCGCGAAGGCGTTGCCTTCGATGCCGCGATGAAGGCCAGGATCAACAAAGCGATCGAAGCCGGATTGTCGCGCCGCTTCCTGCCCAACGATATCTTCGTGGTGGCGGAGATTCCGCGCACGCTGTCCGGCAAGAAGCAGGAGCTGCCGGTCAAGAAGCTGTTGCTCGGCCACCCCGTCGAGAAGGTCATCAACCGCGATGCGATGGCCAACCCCGGATGCCTCGACTGGTATCTCGATTTTGCCAGGAGCTATCTGAGCAAGCAGGCCGGCGCCGCGTGAACGCCGGCTAAAGCGCGATGAGATTGGGTTGAATCGTCATCGCGCTTTAGTTCATTGTTTGAGCATGATCGTTTCGGAAAACCGCCGCGCACTTTTCCGGATCATGCTTTAGCGCGGCCCGCTGCGCCATGGCGGCGGCGCAAGCGCAGCGCGCAGCTGCTCGACGAAAGCCTGCGTGCGTCGGGCGCGGCCGCCGCGTCCGGGATTGAGCAGTGCGACGATGTCGGCCGGCGGCAGGCGATGGTTCGGCAGAACACGGACCAGCCGGCCGGTTGCGAGATCCTCGGCGACATCCCACTCCGACCTGACGATCAGGCCGTGATGTGCCAGCGCCCAGGTCTTCACGACCTCGCCGTCATTGCTCGACAGCATCGGCTCGATCCTGACGACATCAGGCTCCGACGCGCCGCGCTTGCGGGAGAACCGCCACAGCGTCACGTCCTCCTCGTTCTCGCGCAGCGCAATGCACTGATGCGAGCGCAGATCCTGCGGGCGCACCGGCGTTCCCTGGCGTTTCAGATAGGCCGGCGAGGCACACAGGTAACGCTCGTTCGGCGCAAGGCGCAGCAAGCGCAGCGTGGAGTCCTTCAGCGTGCCGATGTGGATCATCACGTCCCACGCACCCGCGGCGGCACGGCCCGGCCGATCGGACAGTTCGAGCTCGACGGACACCTCGGGATGACGTGATCGGAAAGCGGCAACGATCGGGGCGATGTAGCGGCGTCCGAAGCCGAGCGGCGCAAGAACCTTCAGATGGCCCGCGATGGTGCCGCGACGCGCCTGCAGCGCGTCGGTCAGCTCCGTCGCCTCGTCGAGCAGCGTGCCGCCGCGCAGCACCAGTAGCTCGCCCTCGTCGGTCAGCGTCAGCCGCCGGGCCGAACGGCTGACCAGTTGAACGCCCAAACGCTGTTCGAGGCTTTGCAGCCGCTGTGAGACCGCCGACGGCGTCACGTCGAGCGCCCGCGCCGCGGCCGCGAGCGAACGGGCCGCGGCGATGGCCAGGAAGAAGCGGATGTCGTCGGTCGAGATCATTAAGCCTAGACTTAATATAACAATGACGTTCGGTAAATTGTATTTAGCATAGAAACGGCTAGTCTTGCCGCATGACTTCAGCCCCTGTCCTGAACGCACCGCACCCGCTCGCCGGGATCGACACGCCCTGCCTGGTGCTCGACGAAGACCGCATGCTGCACAACATCGCCCGCCTGAAGACGCGGCTGGCGCGGCTCGGCGTGCCGCTGCGCCCGCATCTGAAGACCGCGAAATCAATTCCGGCGGCGCGCGCCGTGATGGACGGCCCGGGCGGTCCGGCCGCGGTCTCGACCTTGCAGGAAGCCGAGGCCTTTGCCGCGGCCGGCGTAAAAGACATCCTCTACGCCGTCGGCATCGCGCCGCAGAAGCTCGATCGCGTCGCCGCGCTGCGGCGGCAGGGCGTGGACCTGTCCGTGGTGCTCGACAGCGTGGAGCAGGCCGCCGCGGTCATCGCGATGGCGCGCATGACGGGCGACTGCATTCCGGTGCTGATCGAGATCGATTGCGACGGCCATCGCGCCGGTGTGAGCGCGAACGACCCGCTGCTGGTCGAGATCGGCCGCGCGCTGCATCAAGGCGGCGCCGAACTGCGCGGCGTGATGGCGCATGCCGGCGAATCCTATTCCTGCCGTAGCGTTGAGGCACTCGAGCAGGCGCCGAGCAGGAGCGCGTCGCCGCGGTTGCCTGCGCCGAGGCTTTGCGCGGGGCCGGACTGCCCTGCCCCGTGGTCAGCGTCGGCTCGACGCCGACAGCGCATTTCGCGCGCCGGTTCGACGGCGTCACCGAGGTACGCGCCGGCGTCTTCATGATGTTCGACCTGGTGATGGCCGGGATCGGGGTCTGCGCAGTCGAGGACATCGCGCTGTCGGTGCTCGCGACAGTGATCGGCCATCGCGCCGACCGCGGCTGGACCTTCATCGACGCAGGCTGGATGGCGCTGTCGCGCGATCGCGGCACCGCACGGCAACCGGTCGATCAGGGTTACGGCATCGTCTGCGATATCGATGGACGGCCCTATCCCGATCTGATCGTGACCGAGACCAATCAGGAGCACGGCATCATCGCGCTTCGCCCCGGCAGCACCGCGCCACAGGCGACGCTGCGGGTCGGCACGAAAGTGCGCGTCCTGCCGAACCATGCCTGCGCGACCGGAGCCCAGCACGACCGTTATCATGTCGTCGCTGCCGGCTCCGGCACCGTCAGACAATGGGAGCGGTTTCGCGGATGGTAGGAAATGGAGCGCAGCCCATGACGCGAGCCTATGACGCTGTGTTGTTCGACCTCTTGACCGCGCTGCTCGACAGCTGGACGCTTTGGAACAAGGTCGCCGGCTCCGATGAGGCCGGGCTGCGCTGGCGCGCCGAGTATCTCAGGAACACCTATGCAACCGGGCGCTATCGTCCCTATGAGGATCTGGTGGGCGAGGCGGCGCGCAATGTCGGGCTGCCGTTCGAACGGGCCGAAGAGCTTGGCGCACGCTATGCGGAGCTCGATCCCTGGCCCGAGATTCGCGATGTCCTGCAAACGCTGCACGAGGCCGGCGTTGCGCTCGGCGTCGTAACCAACTGCTCGGAGCGGCTCGGCCGCATCGCCGCCGACCGCCTCGGCGTTCCTCTCACCGTTTTCGTGACGGCGGAGCGCGCCGGCTACTACAAGCCGCAGCCGCAACCCTACCAGCTCGCGCTCGACGAATTGCCGGTGCCCGCAAATCGATGCCTGTTCGTCGCGGGATCGGCCTACGATCTGTTCGGCACGGCACGTGTGCAGCTGCCGACTTGGTGGCATAATCGGGCTGCAATGAACCTGCCGGAAGGGGCGCCCGCCCCGATCGTGGTTCGCGACAGCCTTGCGACCTTGCCGGCTTTCGTGCTTGGAAGCGACTTGTCCGGCCCGCCCCTTGAGGACTGAATCGAGATGCCTTCACCCAGCTATATCGACCCGCTGAACGGAAAGCTCTACCCGCTCGATGTGCCACGCTGGTGCTCCGACGAGGGCAAGCCGCTGCTCGTGACGCCGCTGCCCGGCATCTCCCGCGACGAGGTCGAGCGCGCGACGCGGTCGCTGTGGCGCTACCGCGCGGCGCTGCCGGTCGAGATCAGGCAACCGATCACGATGGGCGAAGGCTGCACGCCTGCGGTCGAGAAGGAATGGGGCGACCTTCGGCCGCATTTCAAGCTCGAATGGTTCAATCCGACCGCAAGCTTCAAGGATCGTGGCACCACGGTGATGCTGTCGTTCCTGCGCCAGCTCGGCGTCGACGCCGTGCTGGAGGACTCTTCCGGCAATGGCGGCGCGTCCGTTTCAGCCTATGGCGCGGCGGGCGGCATGCGGGTGAAAATCCTGGCGCCGGCAACGACGTCGCCGATGAAGGTAGCGCAGATGCACGCCTTCGGCGCCGAGGTGCAACTGGTCGAAGGCCCGCGCGAGGAATCCGAAGCGGAGGCGATCCGACAATCGAAGCAGGTCTTCTACTCCAGCCACAACTGGCAGCCGTTCTTCTTGCAAGGCACCAAGTCGCTGGCCTACGAGATCTGGGAAGATTTCGGCTTCACCGCGCCCGACAATGTCATCATGCCGGTCGGCGCCGGCAGCAGCCTGCTCGGCTGCTACATCGGCTTCAAGGAACTGCTGGCGGCCGGGCAGATCAAGAAGTTGCCGCGGCTGTTCGCGGCGCAGCCGCTCAACTGCTCGCCGGTCGATGCGAGCTTTGCCGCCGGCGTCGACACGCTGGCCGATCGCCCGGTCCACAAGACCATTGCGGAGGGCACCGCGATCAAGCATCCGCTGCGGCTGAAGCAGATGGTCGCGGCGCTGAAGGAGAGCGGCGGCGGCACGGTCGCGATCCCCGAAGACGGCATCGTCGCCGCACTGAAGCGGCTGGCGTTGACCGGCCTGTTCGTCGAGCCGACCTCGGCCTCGGCCGCCGCCGCGCTCGACGTCCTGAAGGACCGCGGCGCGATCCGGCCGGCGGAGCGCACCGTCGTCATCATCAGCGGCACCGGGATCAAGGCCGCAGGGCTGATCACGGAGTTGCTGGGCAGCTAGTCAGACTGCAATCGCTCCCCCAACGGAAGCGCGCGCCGGCGAAGCGTGCGCCCGCCCGATATTGTCGAGGAATTGCCGCACGCTCTCCTGCCAGGTGAAGGTCAAGGCGTGGGCGCGGCATTTCTCGCGCGGCACCAGCAGCGCGCCGAGCGCCGCGCGCCGCAGATCGTGATCGAGACATCCACAGCCTGATTTGCCGATCACGTCGAGCGGCCCCATCACCGGAAACGCCGCGACCGGCACACCGCAAGCCAGCGCCTCGAGGAGCACCATCCCGAACGTGTCGGTCAGGCTCGGAAACACCATGACGTCGCCGACGCATAGACATCGGCGAGCGCCCGCCCGGTCCGCGTGCCGAGAAAATGCACATGCGGATATCGGGCCTGCAGACTGCTGCGCAGCGGTCCATCCCCGACGACGACCTTCGAGCCCGGCAAGTCGAGACCAAGAAAAGCGTCGAGGTTCTTCTCGACCGCGACGCGGCCGACATAGAGAAACACCGGCCCCGGGAAGGCGAGCGGCCGCTCCGCGCGGGGACAAAACAGCTCGGCATCGACGCCGCGCGACCATGGCATCAGCTTGCGAAAACCATGCGCCTTCAGCGCCTGCTCGAGCGACGGCGAGCCGACCATGATTCCGTCGCCGCCATTATGGAAGCGGCGCAACGCCGCGTAGCTCCAGCGCAACGGCACCGGCAGCCGCGCGGCGAGATATTCCGGAAAGCGGGTGTGATAGCTGGTCGTGAACGGATAGCCGCGGGTCTGGCAGACATGGCGGCTGATCCAGCCGATAGGACCTTCGGTGGCGATATGCACCGAGTCCGGGCGCGCTGCGGCGATCGCGCGCGCGATCCGCCCGATCGACGGCAGCGCGAGCCGGATCTCCGGATAGCCCGGCAACGGCACGGTGCGGAAATCGGTCGGCGTGAGAAAGCTGATCTCCGCGCCGAGCGACGGCGCCTCGCTGGCGAGGTATTCGAGCGAGCGGACCACGCCATTGATCTGCGGCCGCCAGGCGTCGGTCGCCACCAGGACGCGCATCAGGCGACCGCCTCTGCAAGTGGCGCGAAGCCCGCCGCGCTCGACGCCGGCTGCGGATCCGTCCATCGGACGATTTCGAACTGCCCGTCATAGCGCTCGACCACGCCGGTGCAGGACTCCACCCAGTCCCCGGTATTGACGTAGCGCACGCCGAATTCGTCGTGCATTGCCGCGTGGTGGATGTGGCCGCAGATCACGCCCTGAACGTTGCGTCGCCTGGCTTCGGAGGACAGCACCTCCTCGAACCGGCCGATGTGGTTGACCGCATTCTTGACCCGCAATTTCGCCCAGGACGAGAACGACCAATAGCCGAACCCCAATTGACGCCTGATCCGGTTGAGCCAGACATTGGAAGCCAGCGCGGCCCGATAGCCGACATCGCCGATCAGCGCGAGCCACCGCGCATGCCTCACCACCAGATCGAAATGATCGCCGTGAACGATAAGGTAGTCGCGACCGTCGAGGCCGCGATGGATCGCTCGTTCGACCACCTCGACGCCGCCGAACGCCGCACCGGCATAGTCGCGCAGGAATTCGTCGTGATTGCCGGGAATGTAGATCAGGCGCCGTCCCCGTTGCGCGAGCTCGATCAGCTCCCGTACGACCGCATTGTGCGCCGTGGGCCAATACCAGCTCGACCGCAGGCACCAGCCATCGACGATGTCGCCGACCAGGAACACGGTTTCGGCATCGTGGTGCCGAAGGAAGTCGATCAACCGCTCGGCGTGGCACCCTCTGGTTCCGAGATGGACGTCGGAGATGAACAGGCTCCTGACCTTGACGGGATGCCGCGACGCGAGCCGCACCGCGCTGGCGCGATCGCCGCCGAGCGGGACAAGGACATCTCGATCAACTTCGCTGCCGTCCCGCCGCAATGCCGTCGCCATGGCCTCGGCCAATCCGGCGAGAACCTTGGTGACATCGCGGCTGGCGCATCGCCGGAAGATCGAGCGATGCCAATAGATGCCTGCCACGAGAACCAGCAGCGCGAACTCGGCCGCGCGATATCGCCCGCCGGACGCGGCGACACCGAACTGATAGCTTGCGGCCAGCACCAGCAATGCCGCGGCGGTGCACTCGAGCGTGTGCGAGCTCGGCCGCAGGCGGGACAGCAGGGCTCTCATGCGCCTTCCTCCAGCGGCAAGCGCGAGGGGAGCGCGAGCGGCTCCGCGAAACGCCGCGGTGTGAGCGAGCGCTTGTAGAAGCGGAATCCGAGCAAGAGCGCGAGCTCGACGGCGATCAGGACGACCACCACCCAGAAGCCGAGGCTGACCGGATCATGGCCGCTGCCGCGCAGCGCATAGCCAAGCGTGAGGAACGGCATGTTCCAGATCACGGTGCCGATCGCCGTCGCCATCACGAAGGCGCGCGGCTCCAGCCGCAGCACGCCAGCGGGCAGCGCCAGGTAGATCCGCACCGTGGGCAAAGTCTGGCCGATCAGCGTCACCCAGAAATGATTGCCGCGATAGGCGTCGGTGAGCTGCCGGTAGAGCGAGGGCCGCAACAGCACGAACTTGCCATAGCGCGTCACCAGGCCTTCGATGCGCCGCGAGCCGAGCGCACGCCCAAGCCCGTACCAGCCGAGCGCGCCGACGACAGAACCTGCGCTGGTCGCGAGGATGGTCGTCGCGAGCGTCGTGCCGTCGGGGACCGTCAGCCCGAGCAGCATCAGCAGCACGTAAGACGGCAGCAGCGGAATGAACTTCTCGGCGACGGCGAGGCAGCCGACGCCCACCAGGCCGAAGTGCAAAAACATCGCGATCGTGCTCGACGTGTCCATGGCGCCTCGATCAAGCGTGGGGGTGGCGGCGGCTGATCCGGTACACCGACGCCGGAGGCAGGTTGCGGAACGTCTGCCCGATGCAGCTCGCCTGCAGATCGAGGCGGTCCAGGACCGCGTCCGACACCGGACAACGCGGGCCATAGGTTTCTGGTAGAAGGCACCCCCGGCGCGGAGATAGCGGAAGGCGGCATCGAGGATCGTCGTGACTTTCTCCGGCGGCATGATGAGAAGCCCGAGCCCGCTCACGACGGCGCCGACCGGCGTCCCTTCGAACAGCCTCTCCCTCCACAGCCAGGCCGCATCCATCCAGAGCACCCGGGCGCCCGGGAAACGCCGCTGCAGCGGCGGGATGAACTCGGAGCCGTACTCCACCAGCGTCAGATCCTGCTGCCTCACGCCGCGCTTCAGCAATGCGTCGGTGAAGACGCCGGTGCCGGGACCAAGCTCGATCACCGGACCGGTATCCGCCGTGATCTCCTGCGTCATCAGCGACGAGATGGCGGGCCCGGACGGCGCGACCGCGGCGACACGCATCGGATTGCGCACCCAGGCGCGGAAGAACGGCAGGATGTCAGCGGCCGACATGCTGGAGCTCCCGCGCGCTGGGCGCGTTGCGCATCTCGCGCCGCGGATTCGTTAACAAGGCCATTCGCGTATCTTTCGCATTGCGGACGCCGCCATCGTGTGGTGGAAGGCGCCCGCCGGTTGAGCGTGTCGGCCGGTGACGGGCCGATTCGACCCGCTCCAAGCGAGGCCTCTGTCTCATGCGAAGCTTGCGCCAGCCTGTCGCGAATGCGCGTGCGTGCGAAATTTAACGCCGCGACGCATTGGCGCGGAGCAAACCGCAAGGTTGCCGCAATGAATCGGACATAAAGCCGGCAGATCGGATGACGAAGCCGATGCAGGGATGAAGACGACGAATGCGCGTGCTGTTGGTGGAGGACCAGCCGGAAATGGTCGCAGCGCTGCGTGCGGCACTCGCGCGCCACGACATGCTGGTGGATCACGCGCCTGACCTGTCGGAAGCCGAGGCGATTGCCGCGGCTGGCAGCTACGATGCGATCGTGCTCGACCGGCAACTGCCCGATGGCGACGGGCTGTCGCTGATTCCGAAGCTGCGCGCGGGCGGCAACACCGTGCCGGTGCTGGTGCTGACCGCCCGCGGCGAGCTCGCGGACCGGATCTCGGGCCTCGACTGCGGTGCGGACGACTATCTCGGCAAACCCTTTGCATTCGAGGAGCTGTTGGCACGGTTGCGCGCACTGCTGCGCCGGCCCGCCAATATGCAGCAGCATGCCGCGCGGATCGGCCGCTTGTCGTTCGACTTCGCCCATCGCGAGGCCAGCGTCGACGGACGTTCGCTGGAAATGCCACGTCGCGAGCGGCTGGTGCTCGAGGCGCTGCTGCATCGGATGGGACGCATGGTGCAACGTTCCGCACTGATGGAGGCGGTCTACGGCCTCGACGACGACGTGCAGCCCAATGCGCTGGATACCCATGTGTCGCGGCTGCGCCGCAGGCTCGCCGAGGCCGACGCTGGCGTCGCGATCAACGGCGTTCGCGGCCTCGGCTATGTGCTGCGAGAGATACCGTGAGCGTGCTGCGACCGCGATCGCTCACCTGGCGCCTGATCGGGCGCCTCGCGGGCCTGCAGGCCGTCACATTGACCCTGTTGATCCTGCTGATCGGGGCGGCCGCGATCGGGCTGCTGCGGGCCGGACTCTTGATCGGCGAGTACGAAGGCAGCACGCTCGACACGCTGCGCGAGGCCATCACCCGCGATGAAACGGGTGGACTGGCGCTGCGTCAAACGCCGGAGCTCGCCGCCCTGCGCGCCGAGCATGCCGACCTCTGGTTCGTCATCCGCGACGGCGAGGGGCACCAGCTCTCCGAAGGCGCGGTGCCCGTGCAATTCGCGCCGATTGCCTCAAGCCTCGATCACGTCAGCGAGGCGCGGCTCAAATGGAACGCCGCGGAAGCCATGCGCCCCGCCGGTCTCGTCAAATGGGTCGACACCCCGGCAGGGCGGATCCAGATCCTGACCGGCACCTACGGCGAGCTTTCGATGTGGCGCGCGCTGGAGAGCACGCCGCTGCTGTTCCTCAACATGATCCTGCCGATCGTCGTGCTGATGACGCTGGCGACGCTGGTCGCGACCCCCTTCGTGGTGCGCCGGGCCATGAACGGCCTGGCGCAGGTCGCGGCGCAGGCCGAGCGCATCGACATCGATCAGCGCGGCGTGCAACTGCCGCTCGACAAGGTGCCGATCGAAATCACCCCGCTGGTCAAGGCCATCAATGCCGCGCTCGACCGCCTCGACAAGGGCTACGAGCGCCATCGCCGCTTCCTCGCCGATGCGGCGCACGAGCTGCGCACGCCGATCGCGATCCTCTCGACGCGGGTCGCCTCGCTGGAGGCCGGGCCGGAGAAGACCCACCTGCTCGAGGACGCCACCCGGCTGAGCGTCATGGCCGGCCAGTTGCTCGATTTGCAACGGCTCGACCAGCGCGCCGACACGTTCGGTCCCGTCAATCTCGTCGCGGTCGCGCGGCAGGTCGTCCTCGACCTCGCGCCGCTCGCCTTTGCGGCGGGATATGAAATGTCCTTCGAACACGAGGACGAGACCATCGTGGTGACCGGTGACCAGACCTCGCTCGAGCGTGCGCTCACCAACCTCGTGCAGAACGCCGTCGACCACGGACGGCGGCGCGGCACGATCCTGATTCGGGTCACGGCGGCGGGCCTGATCGAGGTCTGCGACGATGGCGACGGCATCGCGCCGGACGAGCGCGAGCAGATATTCGAGCCATTCCGCCGGCTGCAGCCGGGCGGACGCGGCGCCGGCCTCGGCCTCGACCTGGTGCAGAGCATCATGCGCCTGCATGGCGGCCGGATCGAGGTCGATCAGGCGCCGTCCGGCGGCGCCTGCATGCGCATGGTGTTCCCGAAAGTGCAGCCATCCTGAATCGAGCTGAGGTGGCCGCGGCGAGGCTAAAGCGCGATGCGATTGGGTTAAATCGTCATCGCGCTTTTCCGGATCACGCTCTAGCCCGCCTTGCGCAGCTTCAGGGATTCGTAGAACGCCGTTTCGAAATTCATGTAGCCGATGAACGACGCCGGATCGCCGAACGGCAGGATCTGCGTTGCCCAGTATCCGCCGAAGCCGTTCTGCCGGTCGATCCAGTAGAACAAATTGGCGAGACCGGCCCAGCCAAGCGCGCCGGCGGGACGGCCGGTCGGAGCCTGCTCGTCGTTGATCATGAAGCTCAGCGCCCATGACTTCGACTGGCCGGGGAAGAACTCGGCGTCGTTGGCGAGCGAGGTGATCACGCCCGTGATCGCGGTGACCTTGCTGTTGCCGAGGTGGTTCTTCTCGGCCATCCGCACCGTCTCGGCCTTGAGGACGCGGCCGTGCTCGCCGGCGCCGTCATTCAGCCACATGCGGATGAAGCGCATGTAGTCGCCGATCGTCCCGTAGAGCCCGTGGCCGCCCATGTGGATCTCCGGATTGGCCGGCAACTCGAAATCCATCGGCGTCAGCGAGCCGTCGGCGTTGCGGGCGTGAATGCCGGCAAGCTTGCGGCGCATGCCGTCGGTGAGCTCGAACGCCGTGTCCTGAATGCCGAGCGGTTCGAAGATCCGCGTCTTGAAGACCTCCCCGAGCCGCCTTCCGGTGATCGCCTCGACGATCTGCCCGCACCAATCCATGTTGGTGCCATACTCCCACCGTTCGCCGGGATCGAACAGCAGAGGTGTCATCAGCGAGGCCTTGGACGCCGTGATGACGCTCGGCTGTCCCTTCTCCTGAGCAAGACGATTGTAGGTGTGATTGATGAAGTCGTAGCTGAGGCCCGCACTATGGACCATCAGCATGCGGGTCGTGATGTCGCGCTTCGGCGCACGGAGCCGTGGCTCGCCCCTGTCGTCGAAGCCCTCGATGACCTGAAGCTTGCCGATATCGGGCGCATAGGTCTTGGCCGGCGCATCGAGATCGAGCTTGCCCTCCTCGACGAGTTGCAGGACCGCAGTGCCCGTGATCGCCTTCGTGGTCGAGAAGATGGCGAACACACTGTCGGTCGACATGTCGGCCGGCTGGTCGAGCCGGCGCTTGCCGGCGGCGCCTTCATAAATGTTGCGATGCCGGTCAGTCACCATCGCAACGACGCCGGGGACGCGCGGATTCGACGTCACGACGCCGTCGAGAATCGCATCTGCTGCCGCACTGAAGTTCGTGCTCATTGTTTTCCTCCCATGTTTGTGATGTTGACGGCATGGTCCTACTGCATGGCGAAGCGCGATAGCCGCTCGCGGCGACCTCGTCGCATTTCTGGCGGTAGGTGCCGACACCGCCGCAATAGGACAGCACCCGGCGCGGCTTGCCCTCGACATTCGAGCCGAGATACCAGGAGTTGGTCTTCGCGATCAGCGTCGCGTTGGCGGTCTCATCGTGATGCGCCACCCACTGATCCTCGATGTCCCTGGACGGCTCGATGACGCTCAGGTTGTTGCCGCGCATGTACTTGATGCAATCGTCGATCCACTCGACCTGCTGCTGCAGGCAGGTGGTCATGTTGCAAAGCGCGGCCGAAGGCGCGAGCGGCACCGCCGTCGTGAACAGGTTCGGATAGCCGTGAACCTGCAGGCCCATGGTGGTGCGGATATCGCGGCCCCAATCCTCCTTCAGCGAACGGCCGTCGCGGCCGCGAATATCGATCCGCGTCAACGCGCCGGTACCGGCATCGAAGCCGGTCGCCAGGATGATGACGTCGAATTCGTGCACCGTGCCGTCGGCAGTCTGGATGCCTTCGGGCGTGATGCGGGCGATCGGATTGTCCTTGACGCTGACGATCTCGACATTGGGCCGATGGAAGGCCTCGAGGAAATTGGACTCCAGCGGCACCCGGTGCGTGCCGAAGCCGTAATTGGTCGGGATCAGCTGCTCGCACAGCTTGGGGTCCTTGATCCGCTCGCGCATCTTTGCGCGCACGAATTCGGTGATCTCGGCGTTGACGGCTTCGTCGAAGAACAGTTCGGCGAAGGACGACACCCACAATTTCAGCGATCCGTCGTTCCAGCAATCCTCGACCACCTGGCGGCGCTGCTGCGGCGTCAGGTCGGCCCAGGCGTGCTCGAAGTCGAACTCGAAGCCGGTGAAGGTCTTCGGCAGCCGCTCGGTGAGGAATTTGAACTTCGACTTGTAGGCCTCCGCATCCGACGCGTCCCATTTCGGGTTCTTCATCGGAATGATGTATTGCGGGGTGCGGATGAACACCTTGAGATGGCCGACTTCGCCGGCGATCGACTGGATCACCTGGATTCCGGTGGCGCCGTTGCCGACCACGCCGACGCGCTTGCCGGCGAGTTCGATCGGTCCCTTCGGCCAGCGCGCGGTGTGGAACAGCTTGCCCTTGAACGTCTCCTGTCCCGGGAACGACACGTGCGGGGCCGAGAGCATTCCGCAGCAGGTGATCAGGAACTGGGTGTCGATCACCTCACCCTTGTCGGTCGTGACCTGCCAGCGCTGCGTCGCCTCGTCGAAATGCGCGCTCTTCACTGTGGTCTCGAACTGGATGTCCTTCTTGAGGTCGAGACGGTCGGCCACGTAGTTCAGCCAGCGCTCGATCTCCGGCTGGCCCGGAAACCGCTCGCTCCAGCTCCAGCCTTTGTAGAGGTCCTCGGAGAACAGATACTGATAGGTGTGACCTTCGGAATCGAAGCGTGCGCCGGGATAGCGGTTCCAGTACCAGGTGCCGCCGACGCTCGACCCTGCGTCAACAGCCCTGACATTCAGGCCCTGCTCGCGCAGGCGGAACAATTGATAGAGGCCGGCAACGCCGGCGCCGATCACCACGGCGTCGAATTTGGATGTCGCGTGCGCGCCATTGCTGCCATTGGACCTGGTTGCGGTCGCGGTCATGATTTCCTCCTGTGTGTGGTCTCTCGCACGCCCTTTCCCACCCCGCTGGCCGCGGAATGACGGTGCGTTGCGCCAATTTGGGCCCCGGCGGCATGGACGAGGCTGCCGGGACGCAGAGGAGGCTATGGGGCTTGCGGCTCCCGGGGCTTGGATGAAACCGACAATCTCTGGAACGCGGCCGCGCCATCGCCCTCGGCCATTGGTCTCCTTGGCAAATGGCGAAAGCGGCCTATTCTGCGCTCAGCCGTCCGGCCAAGAAGAACAAGAAGAAGCGGACAACCGCCGATGAATCCAGGGAGGAGGCTCGCGCGATGGGCCAGTTGATCACTGTCGAGGAGCTGCCGCGCTACGCTCCCGGCGAGTTGAAGCTGGATAGTTCGCCGGTCGGCCGCAATGATTTCCGGCTGCGGATCTTCCGCTATGCGCCGTCCGACATCTGGGTCCCGCCGTCGGAGAACTACCTCATCGTGATCTATCGCGACGGCGTCACGTCGATGAATCGCCGCGTCACCGGTGCGTGGAAGCAAGATCATGTCGGTCGCGGGGTCACGACGCTCTTGACGCGCGCCGAGCCCTCGAACTGGCGCTGGCAGCACGACATCGAGGTCAGCCATTTCTACATCTCGCCGACGCTGATGACGAAGACCGCGAGCGAAGCGTTCGACCGTGACGCCGAAACGGTCGAGCTTCACGATCTGCTCAAGGTCGAGGACCCGATGCTGACCTGGATCAACGATCAGATGGTTCAGGAAATCGCCGCGGGCGGACCCGGCGGCCGGCTCTGCTACGACGCGCTGGCGCTGCAGGCCAGCGTGCACATCCTGCGCAAATACGCCGCCATCGAGTTCAAGATGCCCTGCGCACAAGGCAGGTTCAGGCCGGCGCATGCGCGGCTGATCGAGGACTATGTCGAGCAGAACATCTCCCGCAACATCACGCTGGAGGAGCTTGCCAACATCTGCAATTGCACACCGGTGCAGTTTGCCCGCAAGTTCCGCATCCACTACGGCATGCGGCCGCATGCTTACGTCCTGCGGCGCAAGGTCGAGCATGCGTGCCAGCATCTGCGCAGGGACCGCGTGGCGCTGAAGGAGATCGCGCTGCTCGCAGCTTCGCCGACCAGAGCCACCTCAATCGCGTGTTCCGGCAGCACATGAACGTGACGCCGGCGGAGTACCGCCGGCAGGTGTGCGAGACCAAGTTCGAGGCGTGAGACTGCGCCCTGCGCTGCCGCTTTGCAGCGATCAGCCTAGACCGGCGGCGGATTGATCCGGGCAAAGCCCTCCTGGATCCGGTAGGGGTAGTACGGATAGGCCGGCATCACCGCACTAGCCTTATCGAGACGCGCGATCTGGTCCGGCGAGAGCGACCAGCCGACCGCACCGAGATTGTCACGCAGCTGCGCCTCGTCGCGCGCGCCGATGATGACGGATGACACGCTCGGACGGGTAAGCAGCCAGGCGATCGCGATCTGCGGCACCGTGCGGCCGGTCTCTGCGGCTATAGCGTCCAGCGCGTCGACAATCGCGTAAAGCTTCTCGTCGTCGACCGCCGGGCCGAACTGTGCGGTCTCGTGCAGGCGGCTGTTCTTGGGCAGCGGCTGGCCGCGCCTGATCTTGCCGGTGAGACGGCCCCAGCCAAGCGGGCTCCAGACCAGCGCGCCGACGCCCTGGTCGAGCGCGAGCGGCATCAGCTCGGATTCATAGTCGCGGCCGACCAGCGAGTAATAGACCTGGTGCGCCACATGGCGCGGCCAGCCCTGCCGCTCGGCGATGCCGAGCGATTTCATCAAGTGCCAGCCGGAGAAGTTCGAGGCGCCGACATAGCGCAGCTTGCCGGCACGCACCAGCGTATCGAGGGTCGACAGCACCTCCTCGATCGGCGTGAAGGCGTCGAAGGCATGGAGCTGCAGCAGATCGATGTAATCGGTGCCGAGCCGGCGCAGCGCAGCGTCGACCGCGGCGACGAGGCGATAGCGCGAGGTGCCGGCGTCGAGCGGGCCGTCGCCCATCGGCAGCCCGGTCTTGGTCGAGATCAGAACCTTGTCGCGGCGGCCCTTGATCGCGGCGCCGAGGATTTCTTCCGACGCGCCGTTCGAATAGACGTCGGCGGTGTCGAACAGGTTGACGCCGGCCTCGAGGCAGATGTCGATCAGCCGCCGTGCCTCGCCGGCATCGCTGCGGCCCCAGGCGGAAAACAACGGTCCCTGGCCGCCGAACGTGCCGGTGCCGAAGCTGAGCGCCGGGACCTTCAGACCGGACCCACCGAGATTGCGATATTCCATGGTCATACTCCTTATGATGCAGCTCATTCCGCCGGGCACTGCGCGGCCAGCACGGCCGGCCGATCGAGCCGAAGGCTCCACAGCGCCAGCAGCAATCCGACTGCCGTGATGACGGCGGCGACCAGCGGCAGCGCGCCGAGGCCGAGGCCGCGATCGATGGTGACGCCGCCGGCCCAGGCGCCAAGCGCGTTGCCGAGATTGAAGGCCGCGATGTTCAGGCTGGAGGCCAGTGTCC
Source organism: Bradyrhizobium viridifuturi (assembly GCF_001238275.1). Classification (GTDB taxonomy): domain Bacteria; phylum Pseudomonadota; class Alphaproteobacteria; order Rhizobiales; family Xanthobacteraceae; genus Bradyrhizobium; species Bradyrhizobium viridifuturi. The sequence continues at coordinate 76,471 of NZ_LGTB01000039.1, read as the reverse complement.
GGCCTTCGACACCGGCCGCTTCCAGCACGCGAAGCTGCAGCGGGGCGACGGTCGCGAACGCGGCGATGCCAAGCACGAACAAGAGCGCCACAGCCAGAGCCTTGATCGAGATGACAGCCGAGAGCCCCACCAGGACAATGGCGAGGCCGCCAAGGGAAACGAGCAACGCACGCGCCAGTCCCTTGTCGGCGAGCCGGCCGCCGGCGACATTGCCGATCGCAAGGCCGGCGCCGAACACCAGCAGGATCGGCGAGACCGCGGCGTCGGAGAATCCGGTCAGCCGCGTCAGGATCGGCTGCACGTAGGTGAAGACCGCGAACAGCCCGCCGAAACCGAACACCGTCATGGCGAGCCCGAGCAGCACCTGCGGGCGGCCGAGCACGGCGAGTTCTTCGCGCAGCGGCACCGGCTTGTCCTTGGCGCCGACATGGCCGGGGACCAGCAGCGCCAGCACGACGAACGCGGCCACGCCGATCGCCGCCACCGCCCAGAACGCAGCGCGCCAGCCCAGCATCAGGCCGAACCATGCACCGAAGGGCACGCCGAGCAGGGCCGCGACCGTGAGGCCGATGAACATCGTGGCGATCGCGGACGCCTTCTTGTCTTCCGGGACGAGGCTTGTCGCGACCACCGAGCCGACGCCGAAGAAGGTGCCGTGCGCCAGCGAGGTCAGGATGCGCGCCGCCATCAGGAGCTCGTAGTTCGGCGCCAGCGCGCAGGCCGCGTTGCCGAGCGTGAAGATCGCCATCAGCGCCAGCAGCACCGCCTTGCGCGGCATTTTGCGCGTCCCGAGCGTCAGGATCGGGGCGCCGACGAACACGCCGAGCGCATAGCCGGAGATCAACAGACCCGCCGCGGAAACCGACACATGCATGTCGGCGGCGACCTGCAGCAACAGTCCCATGATGAGGAATTCAGTGGTGCCGATGCCAAAGGCACCGGCGGTCAAGGCAAGGACTGCGAGAGGCATGTGTCGCTCCGGAGGACGAGGATTCCGCAATGCGACATAGCGGTCCGGACGAGGAAGGATTAGAATGGCCGCAATCCAATCATTTGTGACGTGAATTCAAGATGGCCCGAATTGACACCAACCGCTCCGGCGAGATGGACGTGTTTGTCCGGGTCGTCGACCTCGGCGGCTTCACCGCCGCCGCCAACAGCCTTCGCCAGACGCCGTCGGGCGTCAGCAAGCTGGTCTCCCGGCTCGAGACGCGGCTCGGCACAAGGTTGGTCAACCGCACCACGCGCAAGCTGCAACTGACCGAGGAGGGCCAGGCGTTCTACCAGCGCGCGCAGCGCATCCTCGCCGACATCGACGAGGCCGAACGCGAGGCCGCCTCCTGCGTGCCGCGCGGCCATCTCACCGTGAACAGCAACATCCCGTTCGGCATGCTGCACGTGATGCCGCTGCTGCCGCGCTTCATGCGCGAGCATCCCGACATCACGCTCGACATCGTGCTGACCGACACGCTGGTCGATCTGATGCAGGCGCGCGCCGATGTCGCGATCCGCGCCGGCCCGCTCGGCGCCTCGCGGCTGATCGCGCGCAAGCTGGGCACCAGCCGCATGGCGGTGGTCGCCTCGCCGTCCTATCTCGCTCGCCACGGCATCCCGAAGACGCCGGCCGACCTCGCCGGCCATCGCGGCGTCGGCTGGACCTTTCCGCGCAGCATCCGCGGCTGGCCGTTCCGCCGCGCCGAAAAGATCGAAGAGGCATTGCCGCCGCCGGTCGCCCGCGCCAGCGACGGCGAGACCGCGCGCCAGCTCACGCTCGGCGGCATCGGTGTGGCACGGCTGGCACTATTCCACATCGGTCCCGATATCGAGGCCGGACGTCTGGTGCCGGTATTGCAGAACCTGAATCCCGGCGATCGTGAGGACATCCACGCGGTCTATGTCGGCCACGCCGGTCCACTGCCGGCACGGGTGCGTGCCTTCATCGATTTCCTCGCACAGCACATCCGCATCGGCGATCCGGCGCTGCGGCGTGGCGCGGATGGGAAATGGAAGATCGCCGGCGACAAACGAGCTCGCGATGACAAATGAAACGGCCGTCTTGCAGACTGTCACCGAATCGATCCGCATCGCCGCACAGCCGACGCAGGTGTGGGACACGATCCTGGATCCCAAGGCGGGCGAGACGTGGCGCAACGCGCATTTCACGACCGACTGGCAGATCGGCGCGCAGATCGAGATCGAGGCGGAGATCGGCGCCAAGCGCTATCGCGACAAGGGCCGCGTCCTCCATGTCGAGCCGCCAATACGGCTCGCATACTCCTATTGGTCACAGGTCTCCGGCCTGCCGGACGTTCCGCAATGCTATGCAACGGTCACGATGGTGCTCGCGACCGACAGCGGCGAGACAATACTGACAGTAACCCAGCAAGTGCCGCCGTCGCCGATCCGGCGCGGGAACGGATGGGAAATCGGCGCAGACTCCGGCGCGAAGCATGTTGCCTTCTACTGGCGCATGACGCTGCCGCGTCTGAAGCAGGCCGTCGAGCAAGGCCGTGCCGCGCAATAGCGGCGTCTAGACGCGCTTCAGCAGAAACAACTGCGTGACATAGGGAAACACCACCTCTTCAGCGTCGCCGAGACCGGCTTCGCGCAGAATTTGGTCGGTCTTGTCGCGAAGGGCCGCCTTCTCCGCATCGGGAAGATTGGCGACATAGCTCGTCGACACGACGCGCTCATAGACGCCTTGCCGCGCCATCCGGTGCGGATGATCCTGCACGATCTCCTTCTCGAGCACGAAGCGTGGATCCTTCAAGATCCAGCGCCAGTGGCCAGAGCGTTGCCGCGGTGTGTCTCCCGCGTATTTCTCGATCATGACGGACAACGCCTCGACCCACGGCGCACGGTCGTCCCTGTTGTTCCAGACCAGTGCCAGCGTGCCGCCGGGACGCAGCAGGCGCGCGATCTCGGCGACCGATGCCTCGTTGTCGAACCAGTGGAACGCCTGGGCACAGGTCACGAGATCGACGCTGCCGGTTGCGAGATCGATCGCGTCGGCGCGGGTGTTGATGACCTCCACCTTCGCTTCCTGCGCCAGCTTCGCCGACATCTCGGCAACCGGTTCGACCGCGACCAGACGCGTCGTCGCGGTCAGATGCTGCAACAGCAGGCGGGTGAACTTGCCGGTTCCGGCGCCGAGATCGACGACACAGCGCGCGGCCTGAAGCGGCAGCGCGGCGACGATCTCCGCGGGGTAGCTGGGCCGGCCCGCCTCGTAGGCGGCGACCGCGACGCGATAATTCTTGGCTGTAGGGTTCAGTGTCATTTTGCTTCTCCTGCGAGCCGGCCTTCAGCGGGGAGTCTGCCCGACGGTATAGAGCAGTGCCTGCACGGGACTGGAAGAGCGCGTCGATACAAAATTCGCTGAAGTCCCGTCACCTTTGCGTCAGCGCCGCCGGCCTGTTGCTCCCGTCGAATGGTGCACGCGCAATTTGAACGATTCTTCTTCGGCAGGTTTCGCATGCCCCTTTGCGCGCTTGTGCAGCATCAAGATCGCAGTTCCAGGTTGCAAGTTGCGGTCGACTGAACCACAGTCCTTGACGGCGGACACGGTCTGTTGCGCTTGCACGACAAGCCCGGTCCCTCTTGCGCACCGGAGCGACCATGCAGCGATCCAGGGCTGTCTTCATCACAGCTATCGTCTACGCCTTGATCGGCCTGGTCCTCGCGGCCGGCGGCATCTGGCTCGCCGCCTTGGGTGGATCGATCTTCTACATTGTCCTCGGCGTCGGCATCCTCGCCACGGCCGCATTGTTGCTGATGCAGCGCCGTTCGGCGCTGTGGCTATTTGCGATCGTGCTGGTCGGCACGCTGGCATGGGCTGTCCACGAGGTGCGCTTCGACTGGTGGCCGCTCGCGGCGCGCGGCGACATCATCTTCCCGATGGCGCTCTGGCTGCTGACGCCGGTGATCGTTCGCGCCCTGACGCGAGGCGAGCCTGTGTCCTACGCGCGTGCGACAGCGCCGCTCTGGATCGGCGTCGTGGCATCAGCTGCCGTCCTGGTGGGCGGGCTGCTGACGAGCTATCACGACATCGACGGCACGATTGCCGCCTCCGGGCCTGCCGTGCCGCAAGGCGAAGCCGACCCGCAGCCGGATGGCGACTGGCGCGCCTATGGACGGACGCAGTTCGGACAGCGCTATTCGCCGCTCAAACAAATCACGCCCGACAATGTCGCCAACCTCAAGGTCGCCTGGACCTTCCGCACCGGCGACGTCAAGACGCCGGAGGATTCCGGTGAGACCACCTTCGAGGTCACCCCGATCAAGGTGCGCGACACGCTCTATCTCTGCTCGCAGCACCAGGTGCTGTTCGCGCTCGACGCCAGGACCGGCACCGAGCGCTGGCGCTACGACCCCAAGCTCGTGCACAACAAGACGTTCCAGCACATGACCTGCCGCGGGGTCTCCTATCACGAGACCGCCGCGGGCGCCGTCGACTCCAGCGGCAATCCCGCGCCTGCGGAGTGCCCGCGGCGGATCTTCCTGCCCGTCAATGACGGCCGCATGATCGCGCTCGATGCCGACAGCGGCAAACCCTGCGAGAGCTTTGCCGATCACGGCATCCTCGACCTGCAGCAGGGGATGGGGATCACCACCGCCGGCTTCTTCGAGCCGACGTCGCCGCCTGTCGTCAGCGACAAGATTTTGGTCGTTGCCGCCGCAGTGATCGACAATTACGCGGTCGAGGTGCCCTCAGGCGTGATCCGCGGATTCGACGTCTACTCCGGCAAACTGGTCTGGGCCTGGGACTCCGCCGCGGCCGACGAGAACGTGCTGCCGTCGCCGACGCGGCACTATACCAACGGCTCACCGAATTCCTGGATCACCGCCTCGTTCGATCCGAAATTGAATCTGGTCTACATCCCGACCGGCAACAACGGACCCGACATCTGGGGCGGCAATCGCGATGCGCTGGTCGAGCGCTATTCGAGCTCGATCGTCGCGCTTGACGTCAACACCGGCAAGCGTGCCTGGTCGTACCAGACCGTGCATCATGATCTCTGGGATATGGACGTTCCCTCGCAGCCGAGCCTGGTCGATGTGACGACGGCGAAGGGCGTCATTCCCGCGATCATCCAGCCGACCAAGGTCGGCAATATCTTCGTGCTCGACCGCAGGACCGGTGAATTGATCGTACCCGCGCCGGAACGAGCGGTGCCGCAGGGGCCGGCGCCCGGTGACCGTAGCGCGCCGACGCAGCCGTTTTCCGAACTGACATTCCGCCCGGAGGCGAAGCTGACTGGCGCCGACATGTGGGGCGGCACGATCTTCGATCAGCTGCTGTGCCGGATCATGTTCCATCGTTTGCGCTACGAAGGCACGTTCACGCCGCCATCGTTGCAGGGCACGCTGGTCTTCCCCGGCAATCTCGGCATGTTCGAATGGGGCGGTATCGCGATCGATCCTGTCAGGCAGATCGCGATCGCCAACCCGATGTCGCTGCCGTTCGCGTCACGGCTGATTCCGCGGGGTCCACAAAATCCGCCGGCGCCGACCGCCGAGAAGCCGGTCGGCAGTGAGGTCGGAACGCAGCCGATGTACGGCACGCCGTTCGGGGTTGATATTTCGAGCTTCCTCTCGCCGCTGTCCGTGCCGTGCTACCGGCCGCCATGGGGCTCGATGGCCGCGATCGATCTGAAAACGATGAAGATCGTCTGGCAGCATCCCAACGGCACCATCCGGGACACCACGCCGCTGCCGCTTCCGTTCAAGATGGGCGTGCCGATGCTGGGCGGCCCCATCACCACCGCCGGCGGCGTTGCGTTCTACACCGGCACCTACGAGTACACGATCCGGGCCTATGACGTGCGTGACGGCAAGGTGCTGTGGGAAGATCGCCTGCCCGCCGGCGCGCAATCGACACCGATGAGCTACGAGCCGGCGGCAAGCAGTATGTAGTCACCGCGGCCGGCGGCCACGGCTCGTTCGGCACCAAACGCGGCGACTATGTCATCGCCTATGCATTGAAGGATTAGGCCGCAGCACATCGACATCATTGCGTCATACGGCAGTTCCGCCGCGGACCACCGCGCAACGGCGCTGTTGCCGTCATTCTCTTGATCGTGAATTCCGTAGCATCGGGAAGGGTTGGCAAGTCAGGCCAAAGCCGCTAAGGGTCCGTCCCCTTTCACATCAAATCCCGAGCATGACATGTCGAGCGCTCCGCCCGCCGTCTCGATTGGCGTCGATTTTGGCACCAGCAACACCGTGGTCGCGCTGTCCGACGCCGATGGCCGTGTCGAGGCGATCCGTTTCGACCATGGCGGCCGCACGCATAGCGTCTATGTCTCCGCGCTGTGCTTCTGGGAGGAACGGCCCGGCGCCGGCCTGCATCCGCGCGCCGAGGGCGGGCCGTGGGCGATCGAGCAGTTCCTCGAGGGACGCACGATCCATCGCTTCATCCAGTCGTTCAAGACCTTCGCGGCAAGCTCGGCCTTCAACACCACACAAATCTTCCGGCAACGCTACAAGTTCGAGGACCTGTTGGCGGCGTTCCTGCGCACGCTGACGCGCCATGCCGGCGACGGGTTCGATTTGGGCGCACCGACCATCATGGTCGGCCGCCCGGTGAAGTTCGCGGGCGGCAATCCGAACGACGAGCTCGCGATGCAGCGCTACCGGGCCGCATTCGAGCGGCTCGGCGCAGGGCACGCGCGCTATGTCTATGAGCCGGTCGGTGCGGCGTTCTCCTTTGCGCGCAGCCTCGACCACGATGCCACGGTGCTGGTCGCCGATTTCGGCGGCGGCACCAGCGACTTCTCGGTGATGCGGTTCTCGCGCAAGGGCGGCGTGCTGCGCGCCGAGCCGTTGGGACATTCCGGCATCGGCATCGCCGGCGACACCTTCGACTACCGCATCGTCGACCACATCGTCTCGCCGCGGCTCGGCAAGGGCACCAACTACCGCTCGTTCGACAAGGTGCTGCCGATCCCCAATCATTATTATTCGAGCCTCGCGCGCTGGCACCAGCTGGCGATGATGCGGGGCAATGGCGATCTCCGCGAATTGCAGCAGCTCGCGCGCACCGCGCTCGATCCGGCGCCGCTGCACGATTTCATCACCATCGTCGATCACGACCTCGGCTTCGCGCTGTACCGCGCCGTCTCCGACACCAAGGTCGCGCTGTCGAGCCGCGACCGTGTCGAGTTCCGCTTTGCCCGCGAAGGCATCGACATCGGCGCCACCGTGACGCGCGACGATTTCGAATCCTGGATCGCCGACGACATCGAACGGCTGGGCGCCACCGTGGACGAGGCGCTGGCGAAATCCGGCATCACCGCACGCGACGTGGAGAAGGTGTTTTTGACCGGCGGCACCTCGTTCGTGCCGGCCGTGCAGCGCCTGTTCGCCGAGCGTTTCGGCGAGGCGCGGCTGACCTCGGCGGACCAGTTCGAATCGATCGCATATGGTCTCGCCTTGATCGGCCACACGCCCGATCCCAACCGCTGGACCTTCGCCGAAGCAGCGTGACGCTTCGCTGCGCGCCTTGATCCCGGCGCAATACGCGACTACAGCTCATCAATCATCAATTCGAGAGGATGCCGACGGCCATGGATTTCATCCGGACAGCAACGCCCATCAGCCTTGCCCACCGGGATATCCATCGCCATGCCAGCATCGATCACGCTCTCGAATCTCACCCTGTCCGCGCCTGACGGCCGGGTTCTCCTTTCCAATATCGATCTCACCTTCGGCCCTGAACGGATCGGCCTTGTCGGCAGGAACGGCGTTGGGAAGACGACGCTGCTCGGCCTGATCGCAGGCCGGCAGGCGCCGCAATCCGGCGCGGTCTCGGTTCAGGGACGCGTCGGGATGCTGCATCAGACGGTGCAGGTGAAGCCGGACGAATCCGTCATCGACCTGTTCGGCGCGCGCCGCGCATTGGCCGCGTTGCACCGTGCCGGGCAGGGCCTTGCGACGACTGAGGAGCTTGCGGATATCGACTGGACGCTCGACAGCCGCATCGCGTCCGCACTCGCGCGTGTCGGATTGGACGATGTGCTCGACGTGCCGCTGGCGATGCTATCAGGCGGACAGGCCACAAGGGCGCGCCTCGCTGCGCTGACGTTCGCAGAAACCGACTTCCTGCTGCTGGATGAGCCCACCAACAATCTCGACCGCGCCGGACGCCAGGCGGTGATCGACCTGCTCGCCAGTTGGCGGCATGGCGCTATCGTCGTCAGCCACGATCGCGAACTGCTTGAGACCATGGATGCGATCGTCGAACTGACCTCGCTGGAGGCCCGGCGCTACGGCGGCAATTGGAGCCAATACCGCGCGCGCAAGGCCATCGAGCTCTCGGCAGCACGGCACGATCTGGATGATGCCGAGAAGCGCGTCGCCGAAATCGATCGCAAGGCAAGGGAAGCGACGGAGAAGAAGGCGCGCAAGGACGGCGCCGGCGCAAGGAAGCGCGCCAAGGGCGACATGCCGCGGATCGCCGCCGGGCTGCGCCGGGATCGCAGCGAGGACAGCGGCGGCGAGACGGCCAGGCTCGCCGAGCGGCGGCGAACGCAAGCAGTTGACCTCGCCGCCGCCGCACGCCAGCGCATCGAGGTGCTGCAACCGTTCTCGGTGCAACTGCCGTCGACGCATCTGCCCGCGGGCCGGATGGTGCTGCGAATCGAGACCGCCGAGGCCGGCTACAGCGCGGACGCGCCGATCCTGCGCGGCCTCACCTTCTCCATGTCGGGTCCGGAGCGTGTCGCGATCGCGGGCCCGAACGGCGCCGGCAAGACGACGTTGCTCAAGCTCGTCAGCGGCGAGCTGACCGCGGCGTGTGGCAGCGTCGAGGTGATGACCCGCTTTGCGATGTTCGATCAGGCGGTCAGCCTGCTCGATGCGCGGGCCTCGATCCTGGATAATTTCCGCCGCATCAATCCGGATGCCGACGAGAACGCCTGCCGGGCGGCACTGGCGCGGTTCATGTTTCGCGCCGATGCGCCCTTGCAGGTCGTCGCGAGCCTGAGCGGCGGCCAGTTGCTCCGCGCCGGTCTCGCCTGCGTCCTGGGCGGGCCAACGCCACCACCGCTGCTGATCCTCGACGAGCCGACCAACCATCTGGACATCGACTCGATGGAGGCGGTCGAGGCCGGACTGCGCGCCTATGACGGCGCCCTGCTGGTCGTCAGCCACGACGAGGCCTTCCTGGAGGCGATCGGGATCACCCGCAGGTTCGAGCTCGGCGACCGCGGCTCCCACCAAAATATCGAAAACAACCCCATGCAAAGGAGCCAGCGGCCACCAACCTGAGCGGCGGTCAAGAAAGTTCGGAGGGCATGTCACGTTTCGACGCCCTGCCTTGTCCTAGCTTCGGCAATAGCAGCAGCAGAGGACAGCATGCACACTATCGGAACCGGAGGCGGTCGCACCCTGATCGCGATCGTCTATCATAGCGCCTACGGCCACACCCGGCGCCAGGCGGAGGCCGTCAGGTCCGGCGTCGGGGATGTCGATGGCGCGGAGGCCCTATTGGTGTCTGTCGAGAGCGTGGAACAGAATTGGGATCATCTGCTGGGTGCAGAAGCACTGATCTTCGGCACGCCGACCTACATGGGCGCTGCGTCTGCGGCCTTCAAAGCCTTTCAGGAAGCAACCTCAAGTGCCGTGATGTCCAAGGGCTACCGGTGGAAGGACAAGCTCGCGGCAGGCTTCACCAATTCAGGGGCCCATGCCGGCGACAAGCTCTCCACATTGATCCAGCTTGCACTGTTCGCCGCCCAGCACGGCATGCACTGGGTCAATCTCGATCTGCCTCCCGGCAACAACTCCGCATCGGGATCGGACGCCGATCCGAACAGACTGGGGTTCTGGCTCGGCGCCGGGGCACAATCGAACACCGACGAGGGTGCCGACACCGCGCCGCCCGAATCTGATCTCGCGACCGCCCGCCACCTCGGACGGCGCGTGGCGGAGACTGCAATTCAGTTTGCGCGCGGCCGTGACGCGGCTGCCGCGGCCATGCGGGCGGCCTCATGAAGGAGGCGGCTGAAACCGCGGCGGCCGAGATCTTCGCCGATTTGCGGCCGCGGCTGATCCGGCTGGCCTATCGGATGCTCGGCTCGGTGGCCGACGCGGAGGACGTCGTTCACGATGCCTGGCTGCGCTGGCTCGCCGCCGATCGCAACCAAATGCGCGATCCCAGGGCCCTGCTCTACACCATCGTCACCCGGCTATCCCTTAACGAACTGAAATCCGCACGGCGCCGGCGCGCGGCCTATATCGGACCGTGGCTGCCCGAACCGTTCTTCGATCCCGAGCAGGAAGAGACCGCCGACGATCTGATCCTGCCGCTGATGATCGCACTGGAACGCCTGTCGCCCCTCGAACGGGCGGCCTTCCTGCTGCATGACGTGTTCGGAATGGAGTTCGATGCGGTCTCCGAGACGATCGGCCGCGAGGCGGCGACCTGCCGCAAGCTCGCGAGCCGCGCACGCGCGCACATCCACGATGCTAGGCCCCGGTTCGTGGTCGGCAATGAAGAAGGCCAGCGGCTCGCCAATGCCTTCTTCGCGGCAACGCGAACCGGCGACCTCGCCGCGTTGCGCGCGATGCTCGCCGAAGATGTCGTGGTCTATGCCGATGGCGGCGGCCGGGTCCCGGCGCCTGTTCGACCGCTGGTCGGGCTCGAAGCGGCGATGGAGCGTTTCGCGGGGCTCGCCCGCCTGTTCGACGTGCATCCGTCACGCCTGATCCGCTACGCAACCATCAACGGCTTGCCCGGCTTCATCACCATCGAGGATGGCCTCGTTCAAACGACAGCCTTGCAGATCGAGAACGAACGCGTCGTTGCGATCTTTGTGACCCGCAATCCCGACAAGCTGCACAACATCCCCTATGCGACGGAACCGATCGCACGTTCCGCGAGGCCGCATTGACGCGCGGGGAGCGCAATGGACCTCGCTACGGCACACAGTGATCGATCTCCCTCGCCGACGCTCTCAGCGTCGAAGCGAGTTGCCTTCACACGATCAATGCTTCGAACGGTGAAGGCTGTTTGAATAATGAACAGCCGAGCACGCGTCGCCTTGGGGCAGGTGTAGGCGCGGTGCTCGGCTGTCAGGCCGCGCGGCGGTGCGGCCATCCCCGCAGGCTTCACTCACCCCCATGAGCGAGGCCGCCGGAGTCAGATTTCGCCGGTTGCTAAATCCGCGCTGTCGAATGGAGTGCGTTTCGCCAAAGGGCAAATGCGACGAAGCCTGCCAGCAGCACAAAGCCGCCACCGACCGCGATCAATAAATGCGCGAGCGTCATTTGGAACATCCCAATTGTGAAGCATCATGCGGCGCGATATGCGCCGCAACCTGGCAATCGAATGCATTTCAAAATTGATTTGCCCCGCCGGCCGCCGCCGGACAGCCCGAAAGGTGGCTGGCACTGCGCTCTGCCCACCCTTCGATTTCAGAGAGGCTGTCGAGCTACTCGGCTCTCGCCTCTCATCGTGCGGTTCGTCACACCGCCCAACTGTCGCGAGGATAATCGATAAAACTTTATCGACAATCGAAAGGAAAAATTAAGGTTAACGACGCGCCGCAAAGCCGCGCCGGCAGCGACACGGGCCTCTCAGCCGCAACGAGTGACGCGACTTGCCCGTGCACTTTCAACTACGGCTGCACACGGCGCGCGCTCAAATCCATCGATGTCATTTTGAGGAAGCGGCGGGTCTGCACGACGCTTCGAGTGATCCAGCAGGGCTGGTCGTGTCACCAGAACCCGCAAGGCTAAGGGTGGCGGAGAGGGAGGGATTCGAACCCCCGATAGGCTTGCACCTATGCCGCATTTCGAGTGCGGTGCATTCAACCACTCTGCCACCTCTCCAGTGGCCCGGGTGATTTGCGCCACCCGCGGTCGGGGCGTGTTCTAGGCGAGGTTGGCGGGACAGACAAGGCGCTGCAATAATATTTCCGCCACCGCGGCCTCGTACCGCCGAAGTACCGGGCCAACGTGAGAAAGTACGCGGAAACAAGGCGCTAGCGGGACACCTCGCGCTCGATCGGCGCGCGAGCGGGCCAAAGCCAGCAGGAGCGGACCATGGATCACGCAACGATTCGAGCCAACGGCGCGGCGTTCCACGTCGTGCGGACCGGCCGCGGCAGGCCGCTATTGCTGCTGCACGGCTGGCCGGAGTTCTGGCTGACCTGGAAGCCTGTCATGGCGCGGCTCGCCGACCGCTACACCCTGATCGCGCCCGACCTGCGCGGCTTCGGCGACAGCGACAAGCCGCAAGGCCCCTACGGCCCCGATCAGCATACCGACGACATGCTGGCGCTGCTGGACGCCCTCGGCATCGACAGGGCCGGCGTGGTCGGCCACGACGTCGGCGGCGCCGTGATGCAGCCGTTGGCCCGCAAGGCGCCGGAACGCATCGCCGGGCTGATGTTCTTCGATTTCGTCTATCCCGGCATCGGGCCGCGGATGGCCGCGCCCGACCGGCTGAATCACATCTGGTATCAGTCGTTCCACCAGATGGAGATGGCGCCCGCGCTGGTCGGCGCTACCAGGGAGAGCTGCCGCACCTACATCGGTCATTTCCTGCACAATTGGTCGCACCGCAAGGCGGCGTTCGACGACGTGATCGAGGATTTTGCCGACAATTTCTTCAAGCCGGGCAACCTCGCCGGAGGCTTCGCTCATTATCGCGCCTCACACGCGGGGCGCGTGAAGATGATGCAAGGGGAAGCGCCCGTGCTGCCGCCGATCACGGTGCCGACCTGCATCCGCTGGGCCGAACACGACCCGCTGTTTCCTTACTCATGGACCGACCGGCTGGGCGAGACCTTCTCCAACCTGGATCTCGCGATGTTTCCCGATGTCGGGCATTTCCCGCATCGCGAGGACCCCGATCGCGCAGCCGCGGAGATCGCCGGCTTCTTCGAGCGGATCAATTGGAGGTAGAAAGTGGTGGGACCGCCAGGACGCGACAAAAACTGGCGGTCCCGTGCCGCTTTTTAGTATTGCTGGCCGGGAAGTGCGGCTTCGCCGGTCGGCGGGAGCGACACGGCCCACGGTAGCGGCGCCCGCTGGATCGGCAATGCGAAGCCGATCTTAACCTAACCGATCAACCTTACCGCGCGATCCCAGGCCGTATGACCACGGAGGAAATCTTCAGGCGTCGGCCTTCTTGGCTTTCTTGGCCTTTTTCTCACCGTTGTCGCCCTCGACGTTCTTGTCTTTCTCGGTCTTCTTCTCACCCTTGCCGTTGTCTTTCCTGCGATTGGTGTAGCGGGCATTGCCGAGCCCGGTTCCGATGGTCAGCACGCCCCAGCGCGTGACATCCTGCATGAACGGAACCTCGGCCAGCCCCTGCGCCACGCCGTCATTGTGCATCACGATCGCGGTATCATGATCGCCGATCTGCGGGATCGCCTCGACCAGGCTCGCCGGCAGGTTGAACTTGCTGCTCTCCCAATTGCCGGGCAGGTTCTGCGCGCCCTTCTCGATTCCGCCGTCCTCCTTGATGACGCCGGGACAGGCGATGCCGATGAACGGCGCGAGCTTGAGATTCTCCTTCTCGGCGGCCGTGATCAAATCCTTCAGCATCTTCACCAGCCGCTTCACCGCGCCCTCGCGCGTCGGCTCGTCATCGGCGTGACGCCACAGCTCCGATTTCCAGACCGTCGCCTTGGACAGATCCGGCGCTTTCTTCCAGCGCGTCTCGACGACGCCGCAGCGGATATTGGTGCCGCCGATGTCGACCGCGAGCATGCCGTCATGGGCCTCGAAAATCCACGATGGCGCCAGATGCAGCGTGCCGATCAGCCCGGCATCGTCGGGATGGAAGCGGATCGGCACCAAATCGACCTTGAAATCCTCCGACTTCAGGATGATGTCGGTTCGCGCGATCGCGAGCTCGCCGAGCCTGGAGTCGCGGAAGCCGCCGCCGACCACGATGCGCTCGGTCTTGGCCCAGGCCTTGGTGTTGAGGAAGCGCCGCGTCACATAGGCGAGCTCCTGGGCAAACTCCTCGATCGCGCTGTGCACAACCGCGGAGGCTTCGGTGTCATCGCCGACCAGCATCTCGTCGAGCTTCTTCTTGCTGATCTTGTCGGACGGCTCGTCGCCGAACGGGTCCTCGCCGGATTTGCGCAGCGGCTTGCGCCAGCGGTCGAAGATCTTGCGGAACGCGCCCTTGGAGGCGCGATCGCCGAGAAAGCCCTCGTCGTCCTTCAGCTCGATGTTGAAGCTGTCGATGTCGACGGAAGGCAGCCGCGCGGCGCCGTGGTGCGCGATGCCCGTGGTCAGTCCAACGTCTTCAGCCATTCGCCTGCCCGCTTGAGGTTCCCAGCACTAACAATCAGGAACTCAAATGGTTGCGTCCCGCAGCGCGCGTTGGCCGCTGCGGGACGCAATTGCGCAGGTCTCAGGCAGCCTTCACCCCGTAGCGCGCCGCGGGCGCGCTGCGCGACAGGTTCGGCATCAGCTTCTGGCGGGCGGCCTCATAGGCCTGCCAATCCGCAGCCTCCGGCAGCGACGGCACGGTGAAGACCTCGCCCTGGTCGAGGCCGGCAAGCGCGGCATCGACCATGTCCTCGGCCTTCATCACGATCTCGCCGGGCAGATGCGCGACCGGCGTACCGGCGATGTCCCAGAACTCGGTGGCCGTGGCGCCGGGCAGCACGGCCTGGACCCGGATGTTCTTGTCCTTCAGCTCGTGCTGCAGCGAGTGCGTCAGCGCCAGCACGAAGGCCTTGCTGCCGCCGTAGACGCCGTTGAGCAGCTCGGGCTGGACGCCGACGACCGAGGCGATGTTGACGATGGTGCCGCCGCCGCGCGCGACGAGCCCCGGCACCGCCGCATAGGTCAGGCGCATCAAGGCGTCGACATTGAGCGCGATCATGTCGCTCATCTTGTCGACGTCGGATGCGAGCAGCGGCGCGGTGGCGCCGACGCCGGCATTGTTCACCAGCACGCTGATGCCGGCATTGTCGCGCAGAATGGATTCGATCCGCGAAACGTCGGCGCGCTTGCTGAGGTCGGCGGCAACGATCTCGATCGATCGGCCTGTCTCCGCCGCGAGACGCTTGGCGAGCCCATCGAGGCGCTCGCGATTGCGTGCGACGAGGATCAGATCGTAGCCACGCCGTGCGAGCCGGTCCGCATAGATGGCACCGATTCCGGACGACGCACCGGTCACGAGCGCCGTTCCTTTGGCTGACTTGGTCATGTTGGTCTCCTGTTTGACCCTGGACGGCCGGTTTTGGCCGCAGGTCAGGTTTTACAGAGCCCCTTGTATGTCTCAAATGTCATATATACACCTTTTTAGGACATCGATTATCGCCGTTGGAGAGTTCCATGCAGGAGATCGGCTTCGTCGTTTTTCCGGAATTCCAGGTGATGGGCTTCACCGCCATCACCGCCTTCGAGGTTGCCAATCTGATCGCCGGCGAGCAGTTCTACGAGGTGACGCTGCTGTCGGAGAATGGCGGCCCGGTGCGGTCGTCCGCCGGCTTCAATGTCGAAACCGAAGCCTTCGGCGAGCGCAGCTTCGACACGCTGTTCATCGGCGCCGGCCACGAGCTGCATCCGGCGTCGCCGAAATTGATCGACTACATTCGCCGCGCCGTGACGGCATCGCAGCGGATCGCCGCGCCCTGCATCGGCGCCTTCTCGCTGGCTGAGGCGGGCCTGCTCGATGGCCGCCGCGTCTCCACGCACTGGCAATTCGCGGCCGAGTTGCAGGCCCGGTTTCCGAGGCTCAAGGTCGAGCAGGACCGCATCTACATCACCGACGGCCCGATCTGGACCTCCGCCGGCATGACCGCGACGATCGACCTGGCGCTGGCGATGATCGAACATGATCTCGGCGTCGAGGTCGCGCGCTCGGTGGCGCGCAAGCTCGTCGTCTACCACCGCCGCACCGGCGGACAGTCGCAATTCTCGGCGCTGCTCGAGCTCGCGCCGAAATCCGACCGGGTGCAGAACGCGCTCAATTACGCCAAGGCGCATCTGCGCAACGAGCTGTCGGTGGAGGAATTGGCCGAGGTCGCGCGGCTCAGCCCGCGCCAGTTCAGCCGTGCCTTCCGCGCCGAGACCGGCCAGTCCCCGGCCAAGGCGATCGAGCAGCTGCGGGTCGAGGCGGCGCGCGAGCTGATCGGTGACGGCCGCATTCGATGGACGAAATTGCCGGCGAGACTGGCTTTGCCGACCGCGAGCGGATGCGGCGGGCGTTCCTGCGGGTGCTGGGACAGCCGCCGCAGACCATCCGCCGTCACGCGCGGGCGGCGGCCCAGACCGCGGCTTGAGCCGGCAATCCGGGCCGAAATCGCGCCAAACCCTTCATCTTTGGCCGGTTTTTGCCCTGCTTTACCTTGACTCCCCGTCGTTTGCGGCTATAAGTCCGCCCATCCGGCGCGGGGATTTCTCGCGCCGATTGTTTTTGTGCGGGCCATTTGGGAATTCATTCCCTTTCGCGCGAAACACCTAACCCATAGCGACTGAACAAAAAGCCGACCCGGACCATCGGTCCGAGGCCGGAACCGAACACGAAGGAATCAAACGATGTTCGCAGTCATCAAAACCGGCGGCCGGCAGTACCGTGTCGTTCCGAATGATGTACTCGAGATTGGCAAGATCGCCGGCGACGTCGGCACGATCGTGCAGCTAGGCGAAGTTCTGGTGCTCGGCGGTGACACGCCGGTGCTGGGAACGCCCACCGTCGCGGGCGCGACCGTTGCAGCCGAAGTGCTGCAGCACAAGCGCGGCGCCAAGGTGATCGCGTTCAAGAAGCGTCGCCGCAAGAATTCACGCCGCAAGCGCGGCTATCGCGACGAACTCACGGTGCTTCGCATCACCGAGATCCTCGCCGATAACGCCAAGCCGACCATCGGCCCGCGGCCGAAGAAGGAAAAGGTCGCAGCGCCCGCCGATGGCGAGGACGCAGCACCGAAGGCGGCCAAGAAGAAGGCGCCCGCCAAGGCGCCGGCCGCGAAGAAGGCTCCCGCCAAGAAGGCGGCGGCCAAGAGCGAGAAGAAGTGATCGTCGCGCTTTCAGATTTGAAGCGTGACAAAACGTGAAATGATTCCGTCAAGGAATTGATCTAGAGATCAAAGCGAAGTCGGAGACGAGCTATGGCTCATAAAAAAGCAGGCGGTTCATCGCGCAACGGACGTGATTCCAAGGGCAAGCGCCTTGGCATCAAGGCGTTCGGCGGCGAGCGCGTGATCCCCGGAAACATCATCGCGCGTCAGCGCGGCACCACCTGGCACCCCGGCCTTAATGTCGGCATGGGCACCGATCATACTCTCTTCGCCAAGGTCGAGGGTCATGTCGAGTTCCGTGCCAAAGCCAATGGCCGCACATTCGTATCGGTTATCCCGATGGCGCAGGCGGCCGAGTAGACGGTGGACACACATGAGTCCGCCGGGTCCTGTTGAACCGGCGGAGCAGCAAAGAGCTCCAAGGGGAGGCGGGATGACCGGCCTCCCCTTTTTGTTGCGCGCGATCCGGTTCGACCGCGCGTGACGTTCCAAGCGTTGCGTACCGATCGTCGCATCACAGGAGCTCGACATGTTGCAGGAAATCCCGACGCCGACCTTGCGCGAGGCAAGAGCTTGCGTCCTCGAGACCGAACGGCTGACATTGCGCAAGCCGACGCTCGCGGACGTAAAAGCAATCGCACGCCTCGCCAATGATCGCCGCATCGCGGAGAACACCCGCCGCCTGCCGCATCCCTATACCCAGGACGACGCCATCGACTTCGTGCGCGCGCTCGGCGCCCGCCGCCGCGAGACCGTCTTCCTGATCGAGAACAATCACACGCCGATCGGCATGGTCGGCATCGACTGGCGCGAGGAGACATCGGCCGAACTCGGCTACTGGCTCGGCGTCGACTATTGGGGCCAGGGCTTCGGCACCGAGGCCGCGCGCGCTGTGATCGACTACTTCTTCGAGGAATTCGATCTCGACCAGCTGATCGCGGGCGCCCGCGTCGTCAACCCATCGTCGCGCAACATCCTCGAGAAGTGCGGCTTCCAGTGGAGCGGCGTCGAGCTGCATCGCTTCGAGGCGCTGGGCTCGTCGAGCCCGGTCGACGCCTTCCGCCTGTCGCGCGGCGTCTGGACCTCGCTGAAGCGCTGGAATAGCTCGAAGCGGCGGGAGAGCTAGTTCTCGACCGTTCCGCAACCAAGGTTGTCGTCCCGGCGAAAGCCGGGACCCATTTCCACAAATAGTCGTTGTTAGACCGAGCCGCGGCTCCAGCCTATGCAGCAATCAGCATCGGTGGTTATGGGTCCCGGCCTTCGCCGGGACGACAACGCGGTTACGCCGGCGGATTCACCGCGGAGTCCGTGCGTCCAAGCTGCTGCTCGCGCACGAAGATGTAGAGGCCGGCCGCGATGATGATGGCGGCGCCGACGATCGTCGCCCAGGACGGCACGTCGCCGAACACCACGAAGCCGAAGATCACCGCCCAGACGATCATCGAATACTGATACGGCACCACCACGCTGGCCGGCGCGAGCTTCAGCGAGCGGTTCACGCAGAGCAGCGCCGCGACCGAGATGATGCCGGCGGTGAAGAACAGCACCAGGCTGCCGGCCGATGGCGTCACCCAGCCGAACGGCGACAGCACAAGGCCGAGGATGAAGGTGCCGCCGAATTGCGATGTCGCCAGCACGATGTCGGGCGTCGCGCGCAGCGAGCGCGTGATCAGCATCAGCACCGCAAACGACAGGCTGCCGCCGAGCGCGATCATCGCCGGCCAGCTGATGGTTTGCGCGGATGGCCTGAGCGCGATCAGCACACCGCAGAAGCCGACCAGGATCGCGGTCCAGCGCCGCCAGCCGATATGCTCGCCGAGCACGAGGCCCGACATCGCGGTGACGAAGATCGGTCCGGCGAGGTAGTAGGTGATGACGTCGGCGAGCGGCAGATAGACCGTCGCCAGGAAGAACGCCGCGACCTCCAGCGTCGACAGCGTGACGCGCAGCAATTGCAGCCACGGCCGCTCCAGATGCAGGAAGTCCGCGCGCCGCTTCCACACGATCGGCAGCAGCACCAGCAGCGCCGCGCAGGCGCGCAGCCACAGCAATTGCCCGACCGAATAGGTCGCGACGATGAATTTGCCCATCGCATCGCCGAACGAGAACATGAAGATCGACAGCAGCATCAAGCCGATGCCGGCGAGCCGCGCCGATCGATCGTCGTAGGAGGACAGTTTTGCGAACAGGCTCATTGTTGTCTTGTTATCGCCGCCACTTGAGTCGGGCAGGTCCGGACGCCGGTTTTACCGAGGTGGCCGTGCAGGACAACCCCGGCGCGGGCATATCGAACCAATTGTCGCAGTGCCGCAGCTGCGCTACGGCTGGGCCATCACGTCAAGAAACAGAGCAGGAAACGCCGCATGAGCGACTTCGACCCCACCCAGCATCGCATGGTCCCCGCGCAGCGCTGGTTCGAGGATTTCGTGCTCGGCGAGCGCTTCGTGATCCCGAGCCGGACCCAGACCTCGGCGGTGTTCGCCGCGTTCCAGACCGCCAGCGGCGACACCCATCCGATCCATTACGACGTCGAATATTGCCGCACCCGCGGCATGCCCGATTTGCTCGCCCATGGCTTCCAGACCCTGGTGCACACCGCGCCCGGCGCGGGGCTGTTTCCCTATGTCGTCGAGGAGTCGCTGGTCGGCTTCCTGGAGCAGTCGAGCAAGTTCCTGAAGCCGGTCTATGCCGGCGACACCATCTACCCGGCGCTCGAGGTGATCGAGCTGTCACCGGGCAAGACCACCGGCGTCGTGACCTTGCGCTCGACCGTGCACAACCAGCGCCGCGAGCTGGTGCTGGAGGGCATGCAGAAATTCCTGGTGCGCCGGCGGCCCACTTAGCCGCAAGGGCCGCAAAAAGGCCCGAAAATTAAGGCTTTTCGCCGAAGTCAGGGCCTTTCCGGGTTGCCGCCGCGGCCACCCTGCCCTAACTAGTGAAAATCATGAAATTCCTCGATGAAGCCAAGGTGTATATTCGCTCGGGCGACGGCGGCAACGGCTGCGTCGCGTTCCGGCGCGAGAAGTTCATCGAGTTCGGCGGTCCGTCCGGCGGCAATGGCGGCCGCGGCGGCGACGTCATCATCGAGTCCGTCGACGGACTGAACACGCTGATCGACTACCGCTACCAGCAGCACTTCAAGGCGCAGAAGGGCACAAATGGCATGGGCAAGGACCGCCATGGCGCCAACGGCAAGTCGATCGTGCTGAAGGTGCCGGTCGGCACCCAGGTGTTCGACGAGGACCGCGAGACGCTGCTGCACGACTTCACCGAGCTCGGCGAAAAATTCGTGCTGGCGACCGGCGGCAATGGCGGCTTCGGCAATGCGCATTTCAAATCCTCGACCAATCGCGCGCCGCGCAATGCCAATCCCGGCGCGCCCGGTGAAGAGCGCTGGATCTGGCTGCGGCTGAAGCTGATCGCCGATGCCGGCCTGGTCGGCCTGCCCAACGCCGGAAAATCGACCTTCCTGTCGGTGGTCAGCGCGGCGCGGCCGAAGATCGCCGACTATCCCTTCACCACGCTGCATCCGCAGCTCGGCGTCGTGAACTACGGCGCCGTGAATTCGTGCTCGCCGACATCCCCGGCCTGATCGAAGGCGCGCATGAGGGCGCCGGCCTCGGCGATCGTTTCTTGGGCCATGTCGAGCGCTGCCGCGTGCTGCTGCATCTGATCGATGCAACCTGCGAGCATGCCGGCAAGGCCTACAAGACCGTGCGCACCGAGCTCGAGGCCTATGCAGGCCAGCTCGCCGACAAGATCGAGATCGTCGCGCTCAACAAGATCGACGCGGTTGCGCCCGACGAGTTGAAGAAGCAGAAGGACCGCCTCAAGCGGGCGGCGAAGAAGACGCCGCTGCTGCTGTCAGGCGCGACCGGCGAAGGCGTGCCGGATGCGCTGCGTGCGCTGGTTGACGTAATCGGCGAGGCGCCGGTGTCCAACAAGGCCAAGGGCGGCCAGGCGGAGCCGTGGGCGACGCCGGTGCCGCAGGGCTGAGCGGCAACCAGACTTCCCAAGCCACTTCACGTCCATGCCACCTCGTGGCGCCTCTTGCTTCCACCTTCCTGCCAGACCGAACCCATGAAACGCCCCGCGCTCAAGAACTTTCGCCGCATCGTCGTCAAGGTCGGCTCGTCGCTGCTGGTCGATTCGCAGGCCGGCGAATTGCGCGCATCATGGCTCGCCGCCCTGGTCGAGGACATCGCAAAGCTCCACAAGCGCGGCTGCGAGGTCATGGTGGTGTCGTCGGGCTCGATCGCGCTCGGCCGCAGCCGCCTGAAGCTGCCGCGCGGCCCGCTGAAGCTCGAGGAGAGCCAGGCTGCCGCCGCGGTCGGACAGATCGCGCTGGCGCGGATTTGGTCGGAGGTGCTCGGCCATCACGGCATCGGCGCCGGGCAGATCCTGGTGACCTTGCAGGACACCGAGGAGCGCCGCCGCTATCTCAACGCGCGCTCGACCATCGCCAAGCTGCTGGAATGGGGCGCAGTGCCCGTGATCAACGAGAACGACACGGTCGCCACCACCGAGATCCGCTACGGCGACAATGATCGCCTCGCCGCCCGCGTCGCCACCATGGCGAGCGCGGATCTTCTGATCCTGCTGTCCGACATCGACGGCCTCTACACCGCGCCGCCTGCGGTCGATCCCGACGCCAAGCTGATTCCGGTGGTCGAGAGCATCACCTCGGAAATCGAGGGCATGGCGGGCTCGGCCGGCTCCGAACTGTCGCGCGGCGGCATGACCACCAAGATCGAGGCCGCGAAGATCGCGACCACCGCCGGCACCCACATGCTGATCGCCTCCGGCAAGATCGAGCATCCCCTGCAGGCGATCGCCGACGGCGGCCGGTGCACCTGGTTCCTGACCCCGGCCAATCCCGTCACCGCGCGCAAGCGCTGGATCGCCGGCTCGCTCGAGCCGAAGGGCACGCTGACCATCGATGCCGGCGCGGTCGCGGCATTGCGCGCCGGCAAGAGCCTGCTGCCGGCCGGCGTCGTCAGGGTCGACGGCCAGTTCGCCCGCGGCGATGCCGTGGTGGTCCGCGGACCGGACACCCATGAGATCGGCCGCGGCCTCGTCGCCTACGACGCCGAGAATGCCGAGAAGATCAAGGGCCGCTCCTCGCCCGACGTGATGACCATTCTGGGCATCAGCGGCCGCTCCGAGATGATCCACCGCGACGACCTCGTGATCGGCCCGGCCGGGGCGATCCCGGCCAAGTAGGCCCAACTGGGCCATTGGCCGAGCGGGGCGGGCCGCCGCCCACCTGCCATGCCGGTTCCGCGCCTCGCCACCCCCCAATTGCCATGCTAGAACATGGCCTTATTGCAAAGCTGGGACTTCCATGAGCTCCCCCCTGAAGGCGATCGACGGCAACGCCGATCTCACCGCCCTGATGACCGACCTCGCCGCCAAGGCGCGCGCCGCCGCGCGCGTGCTGGCGCTGGCGCCGCCGGAGCAGAAGAACCGGGCGCTCACCGCGATCGAACGCGCCATCCGCGCCAATGCGCCGGCGATTCTCGCCGCCAATGCCGAAGATGTCGCCGAGGCGCGCGCGGGCGGCATGAGCTCGGCCTTCATCGACCGCCTGACACTGACACAGGCGCGCGTCGACGGCATGGCCGACGGCGTTGCGACCGTGCGCGAGATCGTCGATCCGGTCGGCGCCGTCACCGAAAGCTGGCAGCGCCCGAACGGCATGACCATCGAGCGCGTGCGCGTGCCGCTCGGCGTGATCGGCGTGATCTTCGAAAGCCGCCCCAACGTCGCCGCCGACGCCGGCGTGCTGTGCCTGAAGTCGGGCAACGCCGTGATCCTGCGCGGCGGCTCCGACAGCTTCCGCTCCTGCCGCGCGATCCATCAATGCCTGGTGCAGGGCCTGCGCGAAGCCGGCCTGCCCGAGGCTGCGATCACCCTGGTGCCGACCCGCGACCGCGCGGCCGTCGGCCTGATGCTGACCGGACTGAACGGCGGCATCGACGTGATCGTGCCGCGCGGCGGCAAGAGCCTGGTTGGGCGCGTCGAGGCCGAGGCGCGCGTTCCGGTGTTCGCGCATCTCGAGGGCGTCAACCACATCTATGTCGATGCCAGCGCGAAGCTCGACATGGCCAAGGCGGTCGTGCTGAACGCCAAGATGCGCCGTCCCGGCGTCTGCGGCGCCGTCGAGACCCTGCTGATCGATCGCAACGCGGCCGCGACCAAGCTGAAACCGCTGGTCGAGCTGCTGATCGACGCCGGCTGCGAGGTGCGCGGCGACGACACCGTGCAAGGCGTCGACGCCAGGGTGAAGCCCGCGTCCGACGAAGATTGGGACACCGAATATGAGGACGCGATCATCTCGGCAAGGATCGTCGACGGTCTCGATGAAGCGATTGCGCATATCCAGAATCACGGCTCGCATCACACCGATGCGATCGTGACCGAGGATGCCGCTGCCGCGCAGCGATTCCTCAACGAGGTCGATTCGGCGATCGTGCTGCACAACGCCTCGACCCAGTTCGCCGATGGCGGCGAGTTCGGCTTCGGCGCGGAGATCGGCATTGCCACCGGCAAATTCCACGCCCGCGGCCCTGTCGGCGCCGAGCAGCTGACGAGCTTCAAGTACCGCGTCCACGGCACCGGGCAGACACGGCCGTGATCATTGTCGCACGCACACGGTAGATCCTTGCAGCAAGCTTCCACCGTGCCGTTGTCCGCAGCCCAGGCGCTTCCGTTCTACACCAACGGCATGCGCATCGGGCTGCTTGGCGGCTCGTTCAATCCGCCGCACGCCGCGCATCGCGCGATCAGCCTGTTCGCGCTCAAGCGCTTGCAGTTGGATCGCGTGTGGTGGCTGCTGACGCCGGGCAATCCGCTGAAGAACCATGACGGCCTGCATGCGCTCAACGAGCGCGCCGCCGCGGCGCGCCGCGTTGCCGACGATCCGCGCATCGACATCAGCTGTCTCGAAGCTGTCATTGGCACGCGCTACACTGTAGACACGATCATCCACTTGCGCCGCCGCGTCTCCGGCGTGCACTTCGTCTGGATCATGGGCGCTGACAATCTCGCGCAATTTCATCGCTGGAAAGATTGGCGGCGCATCGCGTCCGATGTGCCGATTGCCGTGATCGACCGACCGCCCCAGAGCTTCCGCGCCCTTGCCGCACCGGCGGCGCAGGCGCTATCGCGCTATCGGATGCCCGAAAATCAGGCGACCCGGCTGGCCGACCAACAGGCGCCGGCCTGGGTTTTCCTGACAGGAATGAAATCCAATCTGTCTTCGACCGGACTCCGGAACCCGGACGGGAGCTGGAGAACGGCGTGAAGCGCAAAAGGGTTACTGGAATATTGAAACCATTAACCCCACATGCGTAGTATGGTGCGTGGGGCCGAGGATTCGGCACCCGCGATACAGTGAAAGGAATGGTCCCTGGCCACATCTGTATTGTCAAAGTCTGTTTTACCCAAGGTTCCAAAGACTGCGCGTAAAACATCGACGAAAACCGCGGCCTTGCAGGCGCAACCGGACGCCGACAAACCGGATGCCAACAAGACGCTGAGCCTGATCCTCTCCCGCCTCGAGGACATGAAGGCGGAAGAGACGGTCACCATCGACCTTCGGGGCAAATCCGCATACTCCGACTACATGATCGTCACCACCGGCCGGGTGAACCGGCACGTTGGCGCGATCGCGGAGAATGTGACGAAGAGCCTCAAGGAAAACGGGGTCAAGAACATCCATGTCGAGGGCTTGCCCAATTGCGACTGGGTGCTGATCGATTCCGGCGACGTGATCGTGCACGTGTTCAGGCCTGAGGTGCGCGAGTTCTACAACCTCGAACGGTTGTGGACTCAGAACCCGGCGGTCGCGGCGGTCTAAGGGGTATCGAAGCCGATGCGAATCGGCTGCAGCGCAGCTAGGCTGCGTTGATGCGCCTCGTCGTCATCTGCATCGGCCGTCTGAAACAGGGCCCTGAACGGGAGCTTGCGGAGCGCTACCGCGAGCGCTTCGAGGATATCGGCCGCAAGCTCGGCTTTCGCGGCCTCGAGATTCATGAAATTGCGGAGAGCCGCGCGCGCGACAGCGCTGCGCGCATCGCGGAAGAAGCTGCGGCGATCGCGGCGCTGCTGCCTGACAAGCACGTGCTGGTCGCCCTCGACGAACGCGGCAAGAGCATCGACAGCGCAGGCTTTGCCCAGCAGCTCGGCCGCTGGCGCGACGAGGGGTTGGCGCAGACTGTCTTCGTGATCGGCGGTGCGGACGGACTTTCGCCCGAATTGCAGCGCAAGGCTTCGTTGCGTATTGCATTCGGCTCCGCGACCTGGCCGCATCAAATGGTCCGCGTCATGCTTCTGGAACAGATTTATCGGGCCGCGACCATTCTGGCCGGCCATCCCTATCATCGCGCATGACGTGATGAGGGACAGACAAAAGCGCTGAACAGCTCGGATGCAGCACAAGCGGGACCAGCATTCTGTTTTCGAAAGCGCGCGCCGCCATTGGCTGACCGCATCCCTGCCGTTGTCGATCGCCATGTTGGCCGCTGCTCCGCTGGCTCCGGCGCATGCGCAGGCAGCACCACCGGCACAACAATCCGCACCGCCGGCACAGCAGGCCGCGACGGCGGAGACCTCGCCCGACGCCATCAAGCAACGCGAGCAGGAGCTTGAGGCCGCGCGCGAGCAGCAGCGCAAGGCGACCGAGTTGCAGGAGAAGCTGAAGGCCGACATCGCCGCGATCGGCCAGGACCGCAGCAAGCTCAACCAGCAGCTGATCGACATTGCCGGCCAGGTGCGCGGCGTCGAGACACGGATCGCCGACGCCGAAGCCCGCCTGCAACCGCTCGACGGCCGCGAGCGCGAAATCCGCGGCTCGCTGGATTCACGCCGCTCCGAGGTGATCGAGGTGCTGGCGGCGTTGCAGCGCGCCGGACGGCGGACCCCGCCGGCGCTGCTGGTGCGGCCCGAGGACGCGCTGCAATCGCTGCGCACCGCGATGCTGCTCGGCGCCGTGGTGCCGGAATTGCGCGTCCGCGCCGAGAAGCTTGCCGCCGACCTCGGCGAACTGGTCGCGCTGCGCAAGACCATCTCGACCGAGCGCGATGCGCTGGCGGCCGACCGCGACAAGCTCAGGGAAGACCAGACCCGCCTGGCGGCGCTGGTCGACGAACGGCAGCGGCAGCAGAGCGCGGCCGAAAAGGACATGGAGACCGAAGGCGCCCGCGCCATCGCGCTGTCGAAGCAGGCCGACAATCTGCAGAGCCTGATCGCCAAGATGGAGCAGGATCTGAAGAGCGCGGCCAAGGCGGCCGCCACGGCCAGCCTCCAGGGGGCGCCGGCGACCGTTAATGGTAAACCCAATCTCGGGGCGCTCAAGGACCCGGCGCGCATGAGCCCGGCGGTCGCCTTCGCCTCGGCCAAAGGCCTGTTCGCCTATCCGGTGAATGGCACCAAGATTCGCGAATTTGGCGGTTCCGACGGCGCGGGGGGCGTACAAAAAGGCATTTCTTTGGCAGCCAAACCGGGCGCGCAGGTCACAACCCCGTGTGACGGCTGGGTTGTTTACGCGGGTCCTTTCCGCAGCTATGGACAACTCTTGATCCTCAATGCCGGGGGCGGGTATCATGTCCTGATCGCCGGGATGGAGCGTATTTCGGTAAACATCGGCCAGTTTGTACTTACGGGGGAGCCGGTTGCGACCATGGGGTCGACGTCCCAGGTTGCATCCATTCTCGCGACCAATGCGAGCCAGCCAGTGCTCTATGTCGAGTTCCGGAAAGACGGCACTCCAATCGATCCAGGTCCATGGTGGGCCACAAATGAAGGCGAAAAGGTTCGCGGATGATGCGCAAGACTTCGGTAATTCTCCTTAGCGCCGCCACCGGCGCGGCCCTCACGCTTTTCGTCACGCAGCCCCGCGCTGTGCTGATGGGATCGAGCGCGCGGGCCGCGACGTCGGACACCTACCGCCAGCTCAATCTGTTCGGCGATGTCTTTGAACGTGTGCGCAGCGACTATGTCGAGAAGCCGGATGATTCGAAGCTGGTCGAATCCGCGATCTCCGGCATGCTGTCCGGCCTCGATCCGCATTCGAGCTACATGGACGCCAAGAGCTTCCGCGACATGCAGGTGCAGACCCGCGGCGAGTTCGGCGGCCTCGGCATCGAAGTCACGATGGAAGACGGACTGATCAAGGTCGTCTCGCCGATCGACGACACCCCGGCCTCGAAGGCCGGCATCATGGCCAACGACATCATCACCACGCTCGACGACGAGGCGGTGCAGGGCCTGACGCTGAACCAGGCCGTCGAGAAGATGCGCGGTCCGGTCAACACCAAGATCAAGCTCAAGATCATCCGCAAGGGCCAGGACAATCCGATCGACGTCACGCTGGTGCGCGACAACATCCGCGTCCGCTCGGTGCGCGCGCGCGTCGAGGCCGACGACATCGCCTATATCCGCATCACCACCTTCAACGAGCAGACCACCGAAGGCCTGAAGAAGGAGGTTGCCAATCTGCAGGGCCAGATCGGCGACAAGCTGAAGGGCTACATCATCGACCTCAGAAACAATCCCGGCGGCTTGCTGGAAGAAGCGGTCACGGTGTCCGATTCGTTCCTCGAGCGCGGCGAGATCGTCTCGACCCGCGGCCGCAATGCCGAGGAAACCCAGCGCCGCGCGGCGCATCCGGGCGACCTGACCAAGGGCAAGCCGGTCATCGTGCTGATCAACGGCGGCTCGGCCTCGGCCTCGGAAATCGTCGCCGGCGCGTTGCAGGACCACAAGCGGGCGACGCTGGTCGGCACCCGCTCGTTCGGCAAGGGCTCGGTGCAGACCATCATCCCGCTCGGTTCGGGCAACGGCGCGCTGCGCCTGACCACCGCGCGCTACTACACGCCATCGGGCAAATCGATCCAGGCCAAGGGCATCGTGCCCGACATCGAGGTGCTGCAGGACGTGCCGGAAGAGCTGAAGGCGCGCACCGACACCAAGGGCGAAGCCTCGCTGCGCGGCCATCTGAAGAACGACGGCGACGAGAAGACCGGTTCGCAGTCCTACGTCCCACCGGACGCCAAGGACGACAAGGCGCTGAAGATGGCCGACGATCTGCTGCATGGCATCAAGTCGACCGCGAACACCACGCCGGCGCCCGCCGCCCCGTCCGGTGACAAGGCGCCCGGCGACAAGGCCGCCGCCGACAAGCCGGCCAACAAGTCCTCGAACTGATCCGATCCCAATCGATCTGGCGAAAAGGGCGGCCCTCGGGCCGCCCTTTCTGCTTTCGGCATCCACCACCGTCCGTGCTTTGCCGGGGAGGCCGGCGCGCGGGAATGCACCGCATCGTGCTATCGTTCGCACTGTTGATTCGGGGAGGGTCATGGCAGAGGCGGCCGACGAACTGAGCACGCCGCTTGGGCAGAAGACCGTGGGCAGGACGCGCCGTTTCCGCCTGCCATTCACGGCGATGCAGGCGCTCGCCGTGCTGCTGGGACTCGTGCTGGTCGGTTTCGTTGGCGTTGCGCTGTTCAACGACAACCCGCTCGGCGGCGAGCCGATGGCCCGCATCACCCTCCGTAATCCTCCACCCGCGGCCGCCGACGACAAGCACGCCCCGGCCGAGCCGGCCGTCAAATCCGCCGCCAAGGCACCGGCCGTGGCCGGCGACGCCAAGAATGACGCCAGGACGGTCACCATCATCGACGGCTCCAGCGGCAAGCGTCAGGACGTCGTGATCGGCGCCGGCGATCCGGCCGAAAAGTCGATGGAAGGCGATGCGGCCCCGCTCGCGATGACCGGAATCGACCCGCGCCTGCTGGAAAAGTCGCGCTATGGCATGATCCCGGTGGTCGCCGACGGCCTGAAGCCGTTCACCGTCTATGCGGCCGAGGCCGACCGCGCCAAGGCGGCCCGCATGCCGGTGGTCGCCATCGTGGTCGCCGGGCTCGGCGTTGGCGCCGCCAAGACCGCTGATGCCATCATGAAGCTGCCGCCGGCCGTGACGCTGGCCTTCACGCCCTACGGCGCCGACCCCGGCAAGCTCGCTGAACGCGCCCGCTCGCAGCGCCATGAGATCCTGCTGCAGATCCCGATGGAGCCGTTCGACTATCCCGACAATGATCCGGGCCCACAGACCCTGCTGACCACGCTGAGCGGCGAACAGAATCTCGACCGGCTCTATTGGCACCTCAGCCGCCTGCAGGGCTATGCCGGGATCGCCAATTTCATGGGGGCCCGGTTCGTTGCGACCGATCCCGTGATGCAGCCGATCGTGCGCGAAGCGGCCAAGCGCGGCCTGAGCTGGTTCGACGACGGTTCCACCCCGCGCAGCGTGGCGCAAAACCTCTCCGCCGGCCAGTCGCTGCCGTTCGCCAAGGCCGATTTCGCCATCGACGCCGTTCCGACGTCGGCAGAAATCGACCGCGCGCTGGTCAAGCTGGAAACCATCGCCAAGGAACGCGGCTTGGCCGTGGGCGTCGCCTCGGCGCTGCCGGTCTCGATCGAGCGGCTCGGCGCCTGGCTGAAGACACTGGACTCCAAGGGCATCATGCTTGTGCCATTGACAACGGCGATGCTGAAATCAAAATCGAGCTAGAGATCAATCTGTTGGTGCCGCTTTCGACCTTGCCGGGGGGCCGGGTCTGGCGGCGCCGGGAACTGTGCGAGGTAGCGGCAGCATGGCACGTTATGAGGACCTGCCCTATCGAACCTGCGTCGGCATCATGCTGCTGAATACGGCCGGGCTGGTCTTCATCGGGCGCCGCGCCGGCGGCATCGAACATGTCGACGACGCGCATGTCTGGCAGATGCCGCAAGGCGGCGTCGATCCCGGCGAGGATACGTTTCAGGCCGCGCGACGCGAACTCTATGAGGAGACCAGCGTCAAGTCGGTGGAGAAGCTCGGCGAGGTCTCGGACTGGCTGATCTACGACATCCCGCGCACCGTCGCGGGCCGTGCCTGGAAGGGCCGCTATCGCGGCCAGCGGCAGAAGTGGTTCGCGTTGCGCTTCACCGGCGACGAAAACGAGATCAACGTTGCCAACCCCGGCGGCGGCCACAAGGCCGAGTTCATCACCTGGCGCTGGGAGCCGATGAAGAATTTGCCGGAGCTGATTGTGCCGTTCAAGCGCCCGGTCTATGAGCGCGTCGTGAAGGAATTCGCCGGCCTGGCGGCGAAGTAGGTGGCCGGGCGATCGGCCCAATCAACGCGCGACGCAGCTATCGAGATGTCATCGGATAAGCCTTATCGCCCCAATGTGGGCATCGCGCTGTTCAACGCGGCTGGACGCGTGCTGATCGGCCACCGGATCAAGGACGATGGTCCGGAGATCGTGCTGCCCGGCCTCGAATGGCAGATGCCGCAGGGTGGCATCGACGCGGGCGAGGATCCGCGCCAGGCCGTGATGCGCGAATTGTGGGAAGAGACCGGGGCGGTCAGCGCCCACTATCTCGGCGAGACCGACTGGATGACCTACGAATTCCCTGCCTATGACGGGCCGGCATCGCATCGGCTCGCCAAATTCCGCGGCCAGCGGCAGAAATGGTTTGCGCTGCGTTTCACCGGACGCGACGAGGAGATCGATCCCCTGACGCCGCGCAACGGCCAGCCTGCGGAATTCGATCAATGGCGCTGGGAGCGCCTCGACCGCGTCGCCGACCTCGTGGTGCCGTTCCGCCGCGACGTCTACCGCGCGGTCGCGATCCGGTTCGCCGAATTCGCCGGCTAAACTGAGCATGGTCCGGAGAAGCGTGTAGCGGTTTTCCCCCGCGACAGACGCAAGGCGTTTGCGCGCAGACCATGCTCGAATCAAAGAGCCAGGGCGGGGTGACGATTCGAAGAAACGTCATCCCGATCCGGCGGCGGTGCGCGCCGCGCATCACCCGGCGTGATGCCGTAGGTTGCACGGAAGGTGCGATAGAACGTCGCGATGCTGTCGAAGCCGCACGCGAACGCGATCTCGTCGATGCCGCGTTCCTTCATGACGTAGAGCAGGCGCCTCGCCTCCTGCAACCTCGCCGCCGTCAGCGTTCGCGCCAATGACAGGCCGGTCGGCTCGAACAGCGCATGCAATTGCCGCAGCGAAATGCCGAGCTCGGTGGCGACCGCAGCCGGCGTGAGCGAGGCGCGATGCAGGTCGCGCAGCAGGATTTCGCGCGCGGCATGGAGGTAGCCGGCATGTAGCGCGGCACGGATTTCATCCTGTCGCGGCCGCAGGCGCCCGCGTGCGAGCAGCGCCAGGCGAACCATGTGCGTGACTTCGTCGGCGAACTGCCCGGTTCGCGCAGGATCGCGGGTCATGGCGCGGAACATGGCGCCGACCAGCCGGGTCAGGCTCGCATCGCGCGCCAGCGCGACGGGCGGCGCATCCTCAACTCGCGCACCGAGCACGAGCTCTTCGGAGACCGGGATCTTGAGGCTGAAGAAATGAAACCCATCGGTCCGTTCGGGCGTCGAGAAATACGGCAGATTGGAGTGGCCGAACACCAGATCGCCGTTGTGCACGAAGTGAACCCGATCGCGGCCGATGTTCAGATGGCCGGGGCCGCGCACCTGCCACGCCAGTTGTAGGCTGTTGCTCGGGACGCGCGCGATGTCGGTTGAGGTCCGGCTGACCCGATAGGAGGACGCCGACATTTCCGCCAGCACGGCACCGCCCACCGGCGTCGCGGAAAAGTGCCCGCGGAAATCAGGCCGCTTGTCGCGCTCGAGCTCGATCGTGACCCCGAACAGGCTCTTACCGCGCACATCGCACCAGTGCTCGAAACGGTCCTGCGGGCGGAGCCCATCGGTGGAGAAGGTCAGCACGGAATCTTGTCCATTACGTCCAAAGTGGAAGCGCGCCCCGATCGAGTCGGTTCGTCGTTTTGCGGCAGCTTGTCATGTGTGCGCGCTCCCAGCTGTAAGCTGCTTCACATTTTCCGGTGCGGCTCACCGCGTAGCATTTTCCGGACCATTTCAGTTCGGGCCGACCGCTGGGAAGTTCGGCGAGCACCGCATCGCCTGCGGTGTTGAAGATGCGGCCGCCGCCCTTTGCAATGAAGTCGTCGGTGACCTGTCGATAGGGAGCCGCCGCAGCGTCTCTCCTCATCTTCGGCAACCAGTTGACTATAGCCTGCAATATCGGCCGCGAAGATCGCCGCGATCTTGCGCTTCATGAGCACCGGCCCCGGAATCCGAATATGCCGGGGAGAATGCCGCCAGACGCGTTCACGCGCAATAAGCATTGATCGCCGGCCGGTGCACGGCGAGCGTTGCTTGGCTCAAGTCCTGACGGACGATGACTGGAAAAGTGTGAGCGATTTCACAAGGTGGCCGGCTCACCCGGCGCAATGGCGCGATCGCGGGTCGGCAACCGCGCCTCAGTGCATAGCGGTCGCGTTGAGCTCGTGCTGGATGCCCTTGAAGTGGTCGAGTCGCTCGATCGCATTGTCGAGCTCGGAGCCCTCGTGCTCGGAGAGCTTTTCCTGCATCTCGGCGATGGTCTCGGCAAACTTCGCGCGATCGAGATCCGCCAGCGCCGTCGCGACGTCGGCGAGCACGGTGAGGCCCTTGTCCGACACCTCGGCGAGACCGCCGAGCACGATGACCTTCTCCTTCTTGCCGGCGGCCGTGATCGTCAGGATACCCGGACGCACGGTGGCGACGACGGGAGCGTGGCCGGCGAGCACGCCGAAATCACCCTCCACGCCGGGAACGTCAACCTGATCAACCTCGCCGGAGAAGGCGAGCTTTTCGGGAGAGACGAGATCGAAGTGGAAGGTGGCCATGGTCTTTCCGTTCTTTGCGCTGTCACCCGCGGGCTCGACCCACGGGTCCATCAGTCAAACTACTTCTCGTGCGATGGATCGCCGGATCAAATCCGGCGATGACGACATCTCGAAGCTTAGGCCGCCTCGGCGGCGAGCTTCTTGCCCTTCTCGACGGCTTCTTCGATGGTGCCGACCATGTAGAACGCCGCTTCCGGCAGGTGGTCGTACTTGCCCTGGCAGAGATCGCGGAAGCCCTTGATGGTGTCGGCGAGGTCGACGAACTTGCCCGGCGAGCCGGTGAAGATTTCGGCGACGTGGAACGGCTGCGACAGGAAGCGCTCGACCTTGCGGGCGCGGGCAACCGTCAGCTTGTCCTCTTCCGACAGTTCGTCCATGCCGAGAATGGCGATGATGTCCTGCAGCGACTTGTAGCGCTGGAGGATCTGCTGGACGAGACGCGCGGTGTTGTAGTGCTCTTCACCGACCACCAGCGCCGACAGCATGCGCGAGGTCGAGTCCAGCGGGTCCACCGCCGGATAGATGCCCTTTTCCGAGATCGCGCGCGACAGCACCGTGGTGGCGTCCAAGTGCGCGAACGAGGTGGCGGGCGCCGGGTCGGTCAAGTCGTCGGCCGGCACGTAGATCGCCTGCACCGAGGTGATCGAGCCCTTCTGGGTGGTGGTGATGCGTTCCTGCAGCGCGCCCATGTCGGTCGCGAGCGTCGGCTGGTAACCCACCGCCGAAGGAATACGGCCGAGCAGCGCCGACACTTCCGAACCCGCCTGGGTAAAGCGGAAGATGTTGTCGACGAAGAACAGCACGTCCTGGCCCTGGTCGCGGAAGTGCTCGGCGACGGTCAGACCGGTCAGGCCGACGCGGGCGCGGGCGCCCGGCGGCTCGTTCATCTGGCCGAACACCAGCGCGCACTTCGACTTCACGCTCGGATCCGGATTGTGCGGATCGGCGTTGACCTTGGATTCGATGAACTCGTGATAGAGGTCGTTGCCCTCACGGGTACGCTCGCCGACGCCGGCGAACACGGAGTAACCGCCGTGCGCCTTCGCGACGTTGTTGATCAGCTCCTGAATCAGCACGGTCTTGCCGACGCCGGCGCCGCCGAACAGGCCGATCTTGCCGCCCTTGGCGTACGGCGCGAGAAGGTCGACGACCTTGATGCCGGTGACGAGGATTTCCGCTTCGGTCGACTGATCGGTGTAGGTCGGCGCTTCCTGGTGGATGGCGCGCACGCCGTCGGCCTTGATCGGGCCGGCTTCGTCGATCGGCTCGCCGATGACGTTGATGATGCGGCCGAGCGTGCCTTCGCCGACCGGTACCCGGATCGGTTCGCCGGTGTCGGTGACTTCCTGGCCGCGCACCAGACCTTCGGTGATGTCCATCGCGATGGTGCGGACGGTCGATTCACCGAGATGCTGAGCGACTTCGAGCACCAGGCGGTTGCCGCCGTTCTTGGTCTCGAGCGCATTCAGAATCGCCGGAAGGTGGCCTTCGAACTGCACGTCGACCACGGCGCCCGTGACCTGGGTAACGCGACCGATCTGGTTGGCTGCTGTAGCCATGGACTGTTCTCCTTCGAAAATCTGCCTTAGACCGCCTCAGCGCCGGAGATGATCTCGATCAGCTCCTTCGTGATCTGGGCCTGACGGGTTCGGTTGTAAATCAGGGTTTGCTTGCGAATCATCTCGCCGGCATTGCGGGTCGCGCTGTCCATCGCGCTCATCTGCGCGCCATAGAACGAGGCGTTGTTCTCGAGCAGCGCGCGGAACACCTGCACCGCGAGGTTGCGCGGCAGCAGGCTGCTGAGGATCTGATCCTCTTCCGGCTCGTATTCGTAGGACGTGGCGGGTGCCGTGCCCGCGGCGGGCTCAGCCACCTCGAGCGGGATGATCTGCTGCGCGGTCGGGATCTGCGCGATCACCGACTGGAAGCGCGAATAGAACAGCGTGCAGACATCGAACTCGCCGGCTTCGAACCGCGCCAGCACCTTGTTGGCGATGTCTTCGGCGTTGGCGAAGCCGATCTGCCGCACCGAACGCAGGTCGAGATGCTCGACGATGCGCTTCTCAAAGGTCCGACGCAGCTGCTCGTAGCCCTTGCGGCCGACGCAGAAGAATTTCACGTCCTTGCCCTGCGCGAGCAGCGTGTTCGCCCGCTCGCGCGCCAGGCGCACGATGGCCGAGTTGAACGCGCCGGACAGGCCGCGCTCGCCGGTGCAGACCAGCAGCAGGTGAACCTGGTCGTTGCCGGTGCCGGCGAGCAGCGCCGGCGCGCCGGGCGAGCCGTTGGCCGCGGCGGCGATGTTGGAAATCACCGCATCCATCTTGGTGGCATAGGGCCGCGCCGCTTCGGCGGCGTTCTGCGCGCGGCGCAGCTTGGAGGCCGCGACCATCTGCATGGCCTTGGTGATCTTCTGCGTCGCCTTGGTCGAGGCGATGCGGACCCGCATGTCTTTTAGTGACGCCATTCTTCGTTCACCCCGGCGATCCGACCATAATGGTCAGATCGCAAGCCTCCGTTCGTCACGCCCGGCAGCGAGCCGGGCGACGCCCCATTCGTTATGCAAACGTCTTGGCGAAGCCGTCGACCGCCGCCTTCAGCTTGGCGGCGCTGTCGTCGGACAGGTCACGGCTGTCGCGGATCGCGTTGAGGATGTCGACATGCTTGCCGCGCAGCAGCGACAGCAGGCCATCCTCGAACGCCTTCACCTTGTTGAGCGGCAGCGCGTCGAGATAGCCGTTGGTGCCGGCCCAGATCACGCAGACCTGCTCTTCCATCTTCAGCGGCGAGAACTGCGGCTGCTTCAGGAGCTCGGTCAGGCGCGCACCGCGGTTGAGCAGGCGCTGCGTGGACGCGTCGAGGTCGGAGCCGAACTGCGCGAACGCCGCCATTTCGCGGTACTGCGCGAGCTCGCCCTTGATCTTGCCGGCGACCTTCTTGGTGGCCTTGGTCTGCGCCGAGGAGCCGACGCGCGACACCGACAGACCGACGTTCACCGCAGGACGGATGCCCTGGAAAAACAGGTCGGTTTCCAGGAATATCTGACCGTCGGTGATCGAAATCACGTTGGTCGGGATGTAGGCCGACACGTCGTTGGCCTGGGTTTCGATGACCGGCAGCGCCGTCAGCGAGCCCAACCCATGGTCCTTGCCCAGCTTCGCGGCGCGCTCGAGCAGGCGGGAGTGCAGGTAGAACACGTCGCCCGGATAGGCTTCGCGGCCCGGCGGGCGGCGCAGCAGCAGCGACATCTGGCGGTAGGCGACGGCCTGCTTGGAGAGGTCGTCATAGATGATCACGGCGTGCATGCCGTTGTCGCGGAAGTATTCGCCCATCGTGCAGCCGGTGAACGGCGCGATGTACTGCATCGGAGCCGGATCGGACGCGGTCGCCGCGACGACGATCGAGTATTCCAGCGCGCCCTGCTCTTCGAGCACCTTGACGAACTGCGCAACCGTGGAGCGCTTCTGACCGACCGCGACGTAGACGCAGTACAGCTTCTGGCTCTCGTCCGGCTGGGCGTTGAGCGGCTTCTGGTTCAGGATGGTGTCGAGCGCGATCGCGGTCTTGCCGGTCTGACGGTCACCGATGATCAGCTCGCGCTGGCCGCGGCCGATCGGGATCAGCGCGTCGATTGCCTTCAGGCCGGTGGCCATCGGCTCGTTGACCGACTTGCGCGGAATGATGCCGGGCGCCTTGACGTCGACGCGCATGCGCTTGTCGGCATGGATCGGGCCCTTGCCGTCGATCGGGTTGCCGAGCGCGTCAACGACGCGGCCGAGCAGGCCCTTGCCGACGGGCGCGTCCACGATCGCGCGGGTGCGCTTGACGGTCTGGCCCTCCTTGATCTCACGGTCGGCGCCGAAGATCACGATACCGACGTTGTCGGTTTCGAGATTCAGCGCCATGCCACGCGTGCCGTTCTCGAACTCGACCATTTCACCGGCCTGAACGTTGTCGAGACCGTAGACGCGGGCGATACCGTCACCGACCGACAGCACCTGGCCAACTTCGGTGACCTCGGCTTCCTGGCCGAAATTCTTGATCTGGTCCTTGAGGATCGCAGAAATTTCTGCGGCGCGGATGTCCATCAGCCTGCCTCTTTCATCGCGTTCTTGATCGAATTGAGTTTGGTGCGAAGCGAACTATCCACCATCCGGCTGCCGAGCTTGACCACCAGGCCACCAATAATGGAGGGATCGACCTTCACGTTGAGCGCGACGTCCTTGCCCGTCACTGACTTCAGTGCGGTCTTCAGGGCGTCGAGATTCTTGTCACTGAGCTGCTCGGCGACGGTGACTTCCGCAGTCGCCTCGCCCTTGAACTTCGCCACCAGCGCGCGATAGGCGCGGATCACATCGGCGACGGCAAACAGCCGGCGATTGGCGGTGAGCACCTTGAGGAATTTTGCCGACGTGCCGGCGATGCCAGCCTTGTCGAGCACCGCGGTCATCGCCTTCAGCTGGGCGTCGGCGGCAAACACCGGGCTACGAACGAGGCGCTTCAGATCAGCGCTGTCGTTGAGCATGGCTTCGAATTTGTCGAGGTCGGCCCGGACTTGATCGACGGAATTCTCGTCGCGCGCCAACTCGAACAGGGCCGTTGCATAACGACCGGAAACTCCCGAAACGGACGGATCTTCAGCAGCCACGAGCTCGCTCTTTTTTGCTGTCAAATTCGCAAGGGAAAAACCGTCGCCACCAAAGCAGCGCCTAGCGATCCAAGCCCTTGGAATTCAAGCGGGACTTCGATTTTCGACCGGCACAGGACATGCCGGGACCGTTAAAATCGCGGCTTTGCTAACATAGCAATCGCGCAGGTGCAACATGACGGCATCGTGCGAGCCGCCTTGTCGCATGCGGTTTTTCGCGACCGCGGCCGGTACTCGAATCGGAGAAATTCGGCGCGCGGAAATCCGGCGCGGCCGGCTCCGATTCGCATCTCCCGATTTTGTTCCATAGGAATTTGCATGGGCCTATGGCTGACGCGCAGGGAACCCGAAGCGGCCCGCCGCTTCATTTCGCGATTACTTACCGAAACCTTACAACCAGGCCGATAATCAGTATTCGCAAGTATTCAGATCATTAAAAATCAGTTAACGACCAAGGTTACGGAACCTCGATTGAATACCCCAAAGCGGTAACAAGATATTTCAGCCCGAGACAATCGGGATTTACTGCCCAATTCGTGCCTCATTGCGAAATCAAACGGCCTTGGTCAACGAAGGGACGGGGGTTCCACTTGCCGCGTTAGCGGCAATACTGTCTGAGGGTCTTAATCAATGTCGAATATCAAGAAGGCGGCGGGCAACGTAACCCGCTCGCGTACGGCGCTTGCGTTTGTCGCCGCAACTATCCTGGTCGGGGGCAGCGTGACGGAGGCGTCCGCGAAGTCCAGGCACCACCATCATCGCCACCACCATCATCACCACGCCCGCGCCGAAGGCTCTTCCTGGCGCGACGCCAATGCATCGATCCAGCCGTCGGGCGGCCACACGTTCTCGGGGATGGCCTCCTTCTACGGCAATGAATCGGGCAGCCGCACCGCTTCCGGCCAGCGCTTCAACCAGAACGCCATGACCGCGGCCCATCGCTCGCTGCCGTTCGGCACCAAGCTCCGCGTCACCCATGGCGGCCGCAGCGTCGTCGTCACCATCAACGATCGCGGCCCGTTCGTCCGCGGCCGCGTGCTTGACCTCTCGACCGGCGCAGCCGCGCCATCGGCCTGACCGGCGCCGGCGTCGGCCGTGTCACCGCCGAGGTCGTGTCCTAAAGCTCTTCGTTTGAGCATGATCTTTTCGGAAAACCGCTTCGCACTTTTCCGGATCATGCTCCAACGTGTTCAGTAAGCGTTGCGTTGCGTAACGGCCGCGAGGCCTGCTTCGCGCCAAAAGGCCTGCCGTCGCGAATGACGGCAGGCTTTTTCTTGGCAGGCACCCTCACAGGAAGCTCTGCGGATCGACGTCGACCTCGAGCTTCAGATTGCCCTTGGTCTTGGGGCCGGCTTCGAGCCATTCGCGCAGATATTGCGACAGGTCGACATTGCGCAGCGACTTCACCAGCAGGCGGAAACGGTAGCGGCCCTTGATCACGGCCAGCGGCGCCTCGGCGGGACCGAGCACCTGGATCCGCTCATCGAGCGGCGCGACCGCGGCGAGCTTGCGGGCAAAGCCTTCCGCGGTCGGGCGATCGCCGGCGGAGACGATCAGGCTCGCCAGCCGGCCGAACGGCGGATAGCCGGTGCGTTCGCGGATCTCGATCTCGCTGGCGTAGAACGCTTCGCGGTCGTTCGCGATCAGGGCCTTGATGACCGGATGCTCGGGCTGGTGGGTCTGCAGATAGCCGACGCCGCGGCCCTGCTCGCGGCCGGCGCGCCCGACCACCTGGTTCAACAGCTGGAACGTGCGCTCGGCGGCGCGCGGATCGCCGTTGCTCAGGCCGAGATCGGCGTCGATGACGCCGACCAGATTGAGCCGCGGGAAATTGTGCCCCTTCGCCACCAGTTGCGTGCCGATGATGAT
This sequence comes from Bradyrhizobium viridifuturi, assembly GCF_001238275.1. Taxonomy (GTDB): domain Bacteria; phylum Pseudomonadota; class Alphaproteobacteria; order Rhizobiales; family Xanthobacteraceae; genus Bradyrhizobium; species Bradyrhizobium viridifuturi. The sequence continues at coordinate 37,216 of NZ_LGTB01000039.1, read as the reverse complement.
ATCGACGCGCCCCTCGGCGATCTCGTTGAGCTCGCTGCGCATGGTCTCGATCGAGGTGATGAGGTCGCTCGACAGCACCATGGTGCGGGCCTCGGGGAAGATGCTTGCCGCCTCCTCCTGCAGACGCTCGACGCCGGGGCCGACCGCGACCAGCGATTCCTCGGCTGCGCAATGCGGACAGATGTTCGGGCGCGGCATCGAGAAGCCGCAATGATGACAGACCAGCCGCTGCCGGAATCTGTGATCCACCAGCCAGGCATCGCAGATCGTGCAGGCGAAGCGGTGGCCGCAGCCGCGGCAGAGCGTCAGCGGCGCATAGCCGCGGCGGTTGAGGAACAGCAGCGCCTGCTCGCGGCGCTCGATCGCGTGGCGAATCTGTTCGGCCAGCACGGGCGAGATGAACCGCCCGCGCGGCGGCGGCGCGCGCCGCATGTCGATCGCCTCGATATGCGGCATGTGCTGGCCGCCGAACCGCGACGGCAGCGCGACGCGCTGGTAGCGCCCCTTGCGCGCATTGACCTCGCTCTCGACCGATGGCGTCGCCGACGCCAGCACGATCGGGATCTTTGCGATATGGGCGCGGACCACCGCCATGTCGCGCGCGTGGTAATGCGCGCCGTCGTCCTGCTTGTAGGCCTGGTCGTGCTCCTCATCGACGATGATCAGGCCGAGATCGGCATAGGGCAGGAACAGCGCCGAGCGGGCGCCGACCACGACCGGTGCCTTGCCCTCCGATATCGCCGCCCAGTTGCGCGCCCGGGTGCGCGGCGTCAGCTCGGAATGCCATTCCAGCGGCCTTACGCCGAAGCGCTGCGCGAAGCGGTCGAGGAACTGGCCGGTCAGCGCGATCTCCGGCATCAGGATCAGCGTCTGCTTGCCGCGGCGGATATTCTCGGCGATCGCCTCGAAATAGACCTCGGTCTTGCCCGAACCGGTGACGCCGTCGAGCAGTGCGACATGAAAGCTGCCGCTCGCCGCCAGCGTCCGCATCACGTCGACCGCGCTGCGCTGCTCGCGCGAGAAATCCGGCTGCGCATAGGAGGGATCGGGGATGGGTGGCGGCGCCGGCGGCGGCATCGCCTCGACCGTCAGCGTGCCCTCGTCGACCAGGCCGTCAACCACGCCCGAGCTGACCCCGGCCTCGCGTGCCGCCTCCGACTTGCCGTGCAGCAGGCGGTCCGACAGCACCTCGATCAGCCGCTGGCGCGCCGGCGTCAGCCGCCGCGGCGGCTCGCCGACCAGTCGGACGCCGAGCCGCGTCCGCTCCGGCCCGAGGTTTTCGCCCATCCGCAGCGTCATCCGAAGCACCATGCCGCGCGCCGACAGCGTGTAGGTGGAGACCCAGTCGACCAGCTGGCGCAGCTCCGCCCTGAGCGGCGGAACATCGAGCTTCTCGCTAACGTCCTTGAGCCGGTTGTGCAGCCGCGGATCCGGCTTGGCATTCTCGGCCCACACCACCGCGACAACCTCGCGCGGCCCGAGCGGAACAGAGATCACGTCGCCGGGCGCAAGCTCCATGCCGCGCGGCACGCGGTAGGAATAGGTCTGGTTCAGCGCGACAGGCACCAGCACGTCGACGACTCGTGTCGTCGACGCGGCGGCTGAGCTGGGGCGTGTGGTGTGGTCCATTAAACCAGAGCTTTGGAGTCCGAACTTTGCACCGGGCTAGAGATTTGGTTCTGAATGAATCAGAACCAAATCTCCAGCTTCTTGTTTTGACGCGTTTTCTTCACGCAAACCGGCCTCCACTTGGCTCGAAAACGCTCTGTCACCGCCATACGGTCTTAGCGATCGGTAAACGAAGGCAGTGCGATATAATCAGGAGAATCGCAGCGCCAATAGCCCTTACCAGATGGCCCGGATCGATCAGCCCATGCAACCGCTCGAGCTCGACTGCGCCGACGCGTCGGTCACGCAGGAGATGACGCGCTGGCTGTCGCATCTGCGCGCGGAGCGGCGGTTGTCGCCGAAGACGCTCGAGGCCTACGCCCGCGACGTGCGGCAATGCCTGGCCTTCCTCGCCGAACACTGGGGCGCGCGCGTGACGCTTGCGGCCTTCTCCGCACTTGAAGCGAGCGATGTCAGAGCCTTCATGGCGATGCGCCGCGCGGACGAGATCGGCGGGCGATCGCTGATGCGGGCGCTGGCGGGCCTGCGCTCGTTCGGACGCTTCCTGGAACGCGAAGGCAAGGGCAAGGTCGGCGCCCTTTCGGCGATCCGCGCGCCCAAGGTTGCGAAGAGCCTGCCGAAGCCGATCCACATGGAAGCAGCGAAGCGCTTCGCCGACGCAGACGAGCGTGCCGGCGAGGAACGCGAGACCTGGATCCTGGTGCGCGACGCCGCCGTGATGGCGCTGCTCTACGGCTCGGGCCTGCGCATCTCCGAGGCGCTCGGCCTGAAGCGGCGCGACGTGCCGAAGCCGGGCGAAGGCGACGTGCTGGTCGTGACCGGCAAGGGCAACAAGACCCGCATGGTGCCGGTGCTGCAAAACGTGCTGCAATTGATCGCGGACTATGCGGCGATCTGCCCGCACCAGCTCAGCCCCACTGGACCGATGTTCGTCGCGCGCGCGGCGGTCCGCTGAGCCCGCGCATCATCCAGCTCACCATGGAGCGGCTGCGCGGCGCGCTCGGCCTGCCGGACAGCGCAACGCCGCACGCGTTGCGGCACTCCTTCGCGACCCATCTGCTGAGCCGAGGCGGCGACCTGCGCGCGATCCAGGAATTGCTCGGCCACGCCTCGCTGTCGACCACGCAGATCTATACCGGCATCGATAGCGAGCGCCTGCTCGAAGTCTATCGCTCCGCGCACCCGCGCGGCTGAACGGCAGACCCGGGTCCAGAACAGACACCGGATTCGGCGCGCGTCATGCTGCGTTCATCTTCATACGGCTAACCACAAACTGGCGCCCCTTGCCTTGTGCACCGCATTCGGCAATCGTGGCACAGTCTCATCGGAGGGGAATCATGAGCGCACATGAAAGTATGGAGCACGCGGAGCATGCCGAGCATGCGTCGGGCGAGAACAAGAAGATCGCGCTCCTGATCGCCGTGATCGCGCTGTGCCTGGCGCTGTCGGAAACCCTGGGCAAGGGCGCCCAGACCGAATCGATCAGCAAGAATGTCGAGGCCTCGAACCTCTGGGCCTTCTTCCAGGCCAAGAGCATCCGCCGCACCGCGGTGCAGACCGCGGCCGAACAGGGCAAGCTGAACCTCGCGACCACCACCGACGAGGCGGCCAAGGCCGCGCTGCAGAAGCAGATCGACGACTGGCAGAAGACCGCGGCGCGCTATCGCTCGGAGCCGGAGACCGGCGAGGGCTCGGAGCAACTCTCCGAACGCGCCAAGCACGCCGAGCATGAGCGCGACGAGGCGACCGCGAAATACCATCACTTCGAGCTTGCTTCCGCGGCCTTCCAGATCGCCATCGTGCTGGCGTCCGCGACCATCATCACCGGCATCGCCGCGCTGGCCTGGGTGTCCGGCCTGGTGACGCTTGCCGGCGTCGCGATGACGCTGCTCGGCCTGTTCCAGCCGCATCTGCTGCATCTGCATTGAGAGAGCTGGCGGGCGCCACACTAATCCCGTCATTGCGAGCGAAGCGAAGTAATCCATCCATCAGCATACGCGGAAGCATGGATTGCTTCGTCGCTATCGCTCCTCGCAATGGCGGAATAAACAGCCCCGATTAAAGCACCTTGCTGGTCTGATGCACGCTTTTGCGGAAGCGCGCGATCAGGCGCAGCGTGCGGGCGGTCCAGCCCTCCCCGTCGCCAGCGATCATCTCGCGGATGCGCCGCTTGATCGGGTCGACCAGCGCGTTGGCCTTGGCCCGTAGCGTCATCACGTAATTATAGAGCGCCTCGAACCAGGGCATCTCCAAAAGCTTCGACCGCGTCACGTCGAACAGGAAGGCCGTGACGCCGACGCCGAGGAATTTGGCGAACAGGATCAGCGAGACTGCGCTGAACCAATATTGGTTCGCCAGCAGCCAGAGGCCGACCAGCTTGAGCGGAAACAGCGGGATCAACGGCACGACGAAGACGATCAGCGTCATCGCCGGCGACAGCGAATCGACCCGGTCGGCCAGCCATTGCTTGAGCGCCCGCAGCGGAATCCACGCCACCACCCGGGCCACGATCGGCTCGAGATGGTCCCACAGCCAAGCCTCGATCAGGAAGATGATCGCAAGCAGGACCCAGAACGGCTGAAGCAGTCGGCGCAACATCGCTATGATCTCAACCGGCTCACGCCGGACGTTCGATCATCACATATGGATGGCGCGTTTGCCTACCGCAAGCGCGGCTTCCTTGATCGCCTCGGAGCGGGTCGGATGGGCGTGGCAGGTACGCGCCAGATCCTCGGCCGAACCGCCGAATTCCATCAGAACGCAGGCTTCGTGGATCATTTCGCCGGCTTCGATGCCGACAATGTGGACGCCGAGCACCCGGTCGGTCTTCGCATCTGCGAGAACCTTCACGAAGCCGTCGGTGGTCTGATTGACCTTGGAGCGGCCGTTCGCGGTGAACGGGAATTTGCCGACGGTATAAGCGACGCCGGCCTGCTTGAGGTCTTCCTCGGTCTTGCCGACCGACGACACTTCCGGCGTGGTATACACAACACCTGGAATGACGTCGTAGTTCACGTGGCCGGCCTGGCCCGCGATGATTTCGGCGCAGGCAACGCCCTCGTCCTCCGCCTTGTGCGCCAGCATCGGCCCGGCCACGACGTCGCCGATCGCGTAGATGCCCTTCACATTGGTCGAGAAGTGCGAATCGATCTCGACACGGCCGCGATTGTCGAGCGCAACGCCGGCTTCCTTCAGCCCTAGGCCCTCGGTGTAGGGCACGCGGCCGATGCAGACGAGCACCACGTCGGCCTCGATGGTCTCGGCGGCGCCGCCGGCGGCCGGCTCGACCTTGGCCTGCAGCGTCTTGCCCGAGGTGTCGACCGAGGTGACCTTGGCGCCGAGCTTGAAGGCAAAGCCCTGCTTTTCGAGGATGCGCTGGAATTGCTTCGCCACCTCACCGTCCATGCCGGGCAGGATGCGGTCGAGGAATTCCACCACGGTGACCTTGGCGCCGAGACGATGCCAGACCGAACCGAGCTCGAGGCCGATCACGCCGGCGCCGACGATCAGCAGGCTGCCGGGGACCTTGTCCAGCGACAGCGCGCCGGTCGACGACACGATGCGCTTCTCGTCGATCTCGATGCCCTTCAGCCGCGCGATGTCCGAGCCGGTCGCGATCACGATGTTCTTGGTCTCGACGGTCTCGGACTTGCCGTCTCCGGAGACCTCGACCTTGCCGGCACCGAGGATCTTGCCGGTGCCCTTGAGCACGTCGATCTTGTTCTTCTTCATCAGGAACTCGACGCCCTTGACGTTGCCGTCGATGCCCTGCTGCTTGAAGTTCATCATCGCCGGCAGATCGAGCTTCGGCGCCGGGACGCTGACGCCCATCTTGGCGAAGGAGTGCCCGGCCTCCTCGAACATCTCGGAGGCGTGCAGCAGCGCCTTCGACGGCATGCAGCCGACATTGAGGCAGGTGCCGCCCAGCGTCGCATTCTTCTCGACGACGGCGACCTTCATGCCGAGCTGCGCCGCGCGAATCGCGCAGACGTAACCGCCGGGGCCGGTGCCGATGACGACGAGATCGTAAGAAGCCATGATTGAGGTCCTGTAGCTAAACTCTGTGACAGTTGGGGGACGCGATCCGATCGGGAAGACGCGTCCCGCTGCTTGATCGGATCCTAGCGACCGCCCGACACGTCGAGGATCGCGCTGGTGACGTAGGACGCCTCGTCCGAGATCAGCCAGACGATGGCGTTGGCGATCTCATCCGCGGTACCGACGCGCTTCATCGGCACCATATGGGCGAGCCGGTGCGCGCGATCGGGCTCGCCGCCGGCGGCATGGATGTCGGTGTCGATCAGCCCGGGCCGGATGCCGGCGACGCGGATGCCTTCGCCCGCGACCTCGTAGCCGAGGCCGACCGTGAAGGAATCGATCGCACCCTTGGAGGCAGCGTAATCGACATAGGTGTTGGGCGCGCCGAGCTTCGCCGCGACGGAGGACAGGTTGACGATGACGCCGCCCTTGCCGCCGTGCTTGGTCGACATCCGCTTCACCGCCTCGCGCGCGCACAGGATGCTGCCGGTGACGTTGACCGCCATCATCTGCTGGATGCGCTCGGCCGACATCTCGTCGACGCGCACACCGCTCTTGCCGACGATGCCGGCATTGTTGACCAGCGCACCGAGCGTGCCGAAGCCATCGGCGGCCTTGAACAGGGCAAGGATGTCCTGTTCGCTGCCGACGTCGCATTTCACCGCGATCGCCTTGCCGTTGCTGGCCTCGATCGCGGCGACGACCTCATTGGCCGCAGCCTGGTTCGTGGCGTAGCGACGACAACACGATAGCCGCGCGCGGCAGCAGCAAGCGCGGTGGCGCGGCCGATGCCGCGGCTACCGCCGGTGATGACAACGACCTTGTCCGTCACATTGATCCCCAAAGATAAGCACCCAACGAATCGCGGCGCCCGATCCGATCGGACGCCGCGCGCGATTATGACCTCAGAGGTCCAGCACCAGGCGGGCCGGATCCTCCAGGCTCTCCTTGACGCGCACCAGGAAGGTGACCGCTTCCTTGCCGTCGATGACGCGGTGATCGTAGGACAGCGCCAGATACATCATCGGCCGCACTTCGATCTTGCCGCCGACCACCATCGGCCGCTCCTGGATCTTGTGCATGCCGAGGATGCCGGACTGCGGCGCGTTGAGGATCGGCGTCGACATCAGCGAGCCGTAGATGCCGCCATTGGTGATGGTAAAGGTGCCGCCCTGCATCTCGTCGATCTTGAGCTGGCCGTCGCGGGCGCGGCGGCCGAAGTCGGCGATTCCCTTCTCGATCTCGGCAATCGACTTGTGATCGCAGTCTCGCACCACGGGCACCACCAGGCCGCGGTCGGTGCCGACCGCAACGCCGATATGGTAGTAGTTCTTGTAGATCAGGTCGGAGCCGTCGATCTCGGCGTTGACGGCCGGGATGTCCTTCAAGCCTTGCACGACCGCCTTGGTGAAGAAGCCCATGAAGCCGAGCTTCGAGCCGTGCTTCTTCTCGAAAGTATCCTTGTAGAGCGCGCGCAGCTTCATCACCTCGGTCATGTCGACCTCGTTGAAGGTGGTCAGCATCGCGGCGGTGTTCTGCACGTCCTTGAGGCGGCGCGCGATGGTCTGGCGCAGCCGGGTCATCTTCACCCGCTCCTCGCGCGCGGCGTCGTCCGCCGGCGACGGCGCACGGACCTGCACCGCGGCGGCCGGCTGGTTGACCGGGGTCGGCGCCGAGGCGGCCTTCTCGATCGCGGCCAGCATGTCGCCCTTGGTGACGCGGCCGTCCTTGCCCGAGCCCGGAACGGTCGAGCGTCGACGCCGCTTTCGGCGGACAGCTTGCGCACCGAGCGCGAGCGGCGCATCCGCCGGCGGCACCTTGGGGGCAGCCGGGGCCGCTGCGGGAGCGGCGGCAGGCGCCGGCGCTGCGGCCTTGGCGGGAGCGGCGGCCGCGGCAGCGGGCTTGGCGGCGACGGCGCCGTCATTGATCTGGCCGAGCAGCGCGCCGACGGCGACGGTCTCGCCGTCCTTGGCGATGATCTCGCCGAGCGTGCCGGCGACCGGCGCGGGCACCTCGATGGTGACCTTGTCGGTTTCCAGCTCCACCAATGGCTCGTCCACCGCAACGGCCTCACCAGCTTTCTTGAACCAGCGGCCGATCGTGGCCTCGGTTACGGATTCGCCGAGCGTTGGAACGCGAATTTCAGTCATGGTCTTTTCCTCGATAACCTTGCGGTCGAAAAATTTTTCCGGCCATTATCCGCCAAAGCGGACGACCCGGTATTCCGTGACGACAGCCATTTCGCTGAATGACGCGGGATACCGGATGCCCCGCGCAAGGCGGGGCATGGCTTCAGTGAAGATTGCTAGTTCAGTGCGTCGTCGAGCAGCGCCTTGAGCTGCGCGAGATGTTTCGACATCAACCCGGTGGCGGTCGCCGCCGATGCCGGACGGCCGGCATAGCGCGGACGCTTGTTGGCTGCGTTGGTCTGGTTCAGCACCCACTCCAGATAGGGCTCGATGAAGTGCCAGGAGCCCATGTTACGGGGCTCTTCCTGGCACCAGACCATCTCGGCATTCTTGAAGCGGCCGAACTCCTGCACCAGCGCCTTCAGCGGCACCGGATAGAGCTGCTCGATGCGCATCAGGTAGATGTCGTCGATGCCGCGCTTCTCGCGCTCCTCGTACAGGTCGTAATAGACCTTGCCGGAGCACAGCACGACGCGACGGATCTTGTCGTCCGGCAGCAACTTGATCTTCTCGTCCGGCAGCATCTGCGCGTCATCGTACAGGATGCGGTGGAACGTCGCGTTCTTGCCGAGCTCGTCGAGCCGCGACACCGCGCGTTTGTGGCGCAGCAGCGACTTCGGCGTCATCAGGATCAGCGGCTTGCGGATCTCGCGATGCAGCTGGCGCCGCAGCACGTGGAAGTAGTTCGCCGGGGTGGTCGGATTGACCACCTGCATGTTGTCCTCGGCGCACATCTGCAGATAGCGCTCGAGGCGCGCGGAGGAATGCTCCGGTCCCTGCCCTTCATAGCCGTGCGGCAGCAGGCAGACGAGGCCCGACATGCGCAGCCATTTGCGTTCGCCCGAGGAGATGAACTGGTCGAACACCACCTGGGCGCCGTTGGCGAAGTCGCCGAACTGGGCTTCCCAGAGCGCCAGCGCATTCGGCTCGGCCAGCGAGTAGCCGTACTCGAAGCCGAGCACCGCCTCTTCCGACAGCAGCGAGTTGATGACCTCGTAGTGGCCGGTGTCTTCGCCGCCGAGATGGTTGAACGGCGTGTAGCGGCTCTCGTCCTCCTGGTCGATCAGCACCGAATGGCGCTGCGAGAAGGTGCCGCGCTCGGAATCCTGGCCGGACAGACGCACGTGATGACCTTCCTGCAGCAGCGTGCAGAATGCCAGCGCCTCGCCGGTCGCCCAGTCGATCCCGATCCCGCTGTCGATCGCCTTGGCGCGATTGTCGAGGAAGCGCTGGATGGTGCGGTGGACGCGGAAACCGTCCGGCACCTTGGTGATCTTGCGACCGATATCCTTGAGCACCGCGACATCGACGCCGGTGACGCCGCGGCGGGCATCCTCTTCCTGATCGGCGATCTTGAAGCCCGCCCACTTGCCGTCGAGCCAGTCGGCCTTGTTCGGCTTGTAGCCGGCGCCGGCCTCGAACTCGGCATCGAGGCGCGCGCGCCAGTCGGCCTTGGCCTTCTCGACCTCGCCCTCCGTGAGCACGCCTTCGGCGACCAGCCGCTTGGCGTAGATCTCCAGCGTGGTCGGGTGCGAGGCGATGCGCTTGTACATCACCGGCTGGGTGAACGCCGGCTCGTCGCCCTCGTTGTGGCCGTGACGCCGGTAGCAGAACATGTCGATGACGACCGGCTTGTGGAATTTCTGCCGGAACTCGATCGCGACCTTGGCCGCGAACACCACAGCCTCGGGATCGTCGCCGTTCACGTGGAAGATCGGCGCGTCGATCATCTTCGCGACGTCGGACGGATAGGGCGACGAGCGCGAGTACCGCGGATAGGTGGTGAAGCCGATCTGGTTGTTGACGATGAAGTGCAGCGAGCCGCCGGTGCGATAGCCCTTCAGGTCGGACAGGCTGAAGCATTCCGCCACCACGCCCTGGCCCGCGAAGGCCGCGTCGCCGTGCATCAGGAGCGGCAGCACCGAGATGCGCATGTCCGGCGGATCGCCGTGCTGATCCTGCTTGGCGCGCACCTTGCCCATCACGACGGGATCGACGATCTCGAGATGCGACGGGTTTGCGGTCAGCGACAGATGGATGTTGTTGCCGTCGAACTCGCGGTCCGAGGACGCACCGAGGTGATACTTGACGTCCCCGGAGCCCTCGACCGAGTCGGGGTTGGCCGAACCGCCCTTGAATTCATGGAACAGCGCGCGATGCGGCTTGCCCATCACCTGGGTCAGCACGTTGAGGCGGCCGCGATGCGGCATGCCGACCACGATCTCCTTCACGCCGAGATTGCCGCCGCGCTTGATGATCTGCTCGAGTGCCGGGATCAGCGATTCGCCGCCGTCGAGGCCGAAGCGCTTGGTGCCGGTGAACTTGGTGTCGCAGAATTTCTCGAAGCCGTCGGCCTCGATCAGCTTGTTGAGGATCGCGCGGCGGCCTTCCGGCGTGAAGCTGATCTCCTTGTCCGGACCTTCGATGCGTTCCTGGATCCACGCCTTCTGCGCAGCGTTGGAGATGTGCATGAACTCGACGCCGAGCGTCTGGCAGTAGGTGCGTTCGCAGATCTGCACGATCTCGCGCAGCGTGCCGTATTCGAGGCCGAGCACGTGGTCCAGGAAGATCTTGCGGTCGAAGTCGGCCTCGGTGAAGCCGTAGGAGCGCGGATCGAGTTCCTCGCGGTCGCGCGGCGCCTCGATGCCGAGCGGATCGAGCTTGGCGTGGAAATGGCCGCGCATCCGGTAGGCGCGGATCAGCATCAGCGCGCGAACCGAATCGCGGGTGGCCTGGTGGACGTCGGCGTCGGACAGTTCGGCGCCCTTGGCCTGCGCCTTGGCCGCCAGCTTGCTGCCGACCGCCTTCTCGACCTGGGCCCAGTTGCCGTCGAGCGCCGAGGTCAGCTCGTCGCGCGGTGTCACCGGCCAGTTGGCGCGCCCCCAGGAGGCGCCCTCGGCGTTCTTCTGGACGTCGGCCGGGGCGTCCTTCAGGCTCTTGAAGAAATCCTGCCACTCGGCGTCGACCGACGACGGGTCCTGCTCGTAGCGGGCGTAGAGGTCGTCGATATAGGCGGCGTTGGTGCCCTGCAGGAATGAGGAGAGTGCAAAAGCGGCGTTCGCGTCTTGGCGAGACATGGGGCAGTCCTGGTGATTTTTTCGGTTCGCGCGTAGGAGACGGCGCAAGTGCCGGTCTGGGAAGAGCGCCGGCTGGATGGATATCCTTTATCCTATCTAGGTCGGATATTCCTGCCTAAAAGAACCAAGAAATGAATATATTTTCAATACTTATTGATCCGCCCATTGGGCGGTAACGAAACAAAATGGCGGTGTTTCCGGGGCGGAACCCGCCCGGAAACACCGCCATAGCCCCAAAGGGAACTCGGCCGACAATTACTTCAACATCTCGGCAAGCGTGTGCCCGAGCCGTGCCGGGGACGGCGACACCTTGATGCCGGCACCTTCCATCGCCGCAGTCTTGGAACCGGCATCGCCCTTGCCGCCGGAGATGATCGCGCCGGCATGACCCATGCGGCGGCCGGGAGGTGCGGTGACACCGGCGATGAAGCCGACCATCGGCTTCTTGCGGCCGCGCTTGGCCTCGTCCTTGAGGAACTGGGCCGCATCTTCCTCGGCCGATCCGCCGATCTCGCCGATCATGACGATCGACTTGGTCTTCTCGTCGGCTAGGAACATCTCGAGCATATCGATGAACTCGGTGCCCTTGACCGGGTCGCCACCGATGCCGACCGCGGTGGTCTGGCCGAGGCCTTCCTGGGTGGTCTGGAACACCGCTTCATAGGTCAGGGTGCCGGAGCGGGAGACGATGCCGACCGAGCCGGGCTTGAAGATGTTCGCCGGCATGATGCCGATCTTGCATTCGCCGGCGGTCATCACGCCGGGGCAGTTCGGCCCGATCAGCCGCGACTTCGAACCGGACAGCGAGCGCTTGACGCGCACCATGTCGAGGACCGGAATGCCCTCGGTGATGCAGACGATCAGCGGGATCTCCGCATCGATCGCCTCGCAGATCGCATCCGCCGCGCCCGGCGGCGGGACATAGACCACGCTGGCGTCGGCGCCGGTCTTCTCGCGCGCCTCGGCGACAGTGTCGAACACCGGCAGGTTGAGATGGGTCGAGCCGCCTTTGCCCGGCGCCACGCCGCCGACCATCTTGGTGCCGTAAGCGATCGCCGCTTCCGAATGGAACGTGCCGTTCTTGCCGGTGAAGCCTGGCAGATGACCTTGGTGTTCTTGTCGATCAGAATGGACATGGTTCGAGATGCTTTCGCGAGACGAAGGGTTTAGTGGATACGCCGGTACACGCCGGTGAGCACGTCGGCCCACCCTTCCGCGTCAGGCGAGAACTGGATCTTCATGTTGTAGGTGTTGTCGTCGACGACCTCGTAGACGTGACGGGCATTGCCGCGCAGCGAGCCGCGCACCAGGATCAGCGACTTGCCCGCCCAGCCGCCGGAGGCCGGCGACGGCGGGTAGTAACCGAGCGAATCGTGCCAGAACAATTTGTAGGCCCGATCGTCGCGGTCGTAGGTGAAGACGCCGTGGGTGGCGAAGCTTTCCTTGCCGTCGCGGGTCTGCACACTGTCCTGGATCAGATAGAAGCCATTGAGCGCGATGCGCGCAACGACATGCGAGGTGGCTGGACCGCCGCCGGTCCAGCGCGACGGAAAGACCATCTCTTCGCCGTTCCACTCGCCCGCGAAAGCCGCGAGCTTGCGGTGTTCGTCCAGCGGGGTCGGAGCGTCGAGATGATCGGCCATCGTTAGCCTCCCTTGACGGCTTTCACGATCTTCTGTGCGGCGTCATCGAGATTGTCGGCGGGCAGAACGTTGAGACCGCTGTCGCGGATGATCTTCTTGCCCTGCTCGACATTGGTGCCTTCGAGGCGCACCACCAGCGGCACCTTGAGGCCGACCTGCTTCACCGCGGCGACCACGCCCTCGGCGATCACGTCGCACTTCATGATGCCACCGAAGATGTTGACCAGGATGCCCTTCACGTTCGGATCGGCAGTGATGATCTTGAACGCGGCCGCGACCTTCTCGACGCTGGCGCCGCCGCCGACATCGAGGAAGTTCGCCGGCTCCATGCCGTACAACTTGATGATGTCCATCGTCGCCATGGCGAGGCCGGCGCCGTTGACCATGCAGCCGATCGTGCCGTCGAGCGCGACATAGTTGAGATCGTATTTCGACGCCTCGATCTCCTTGGCGTCTTCCTCGGTCTCGTCGCGCAGCGCGACCACGTCAGGGTGACGGTAGAGCGCGTTGCTGTCGAACGACACCTTGGCGTCGAGCACGCGGAGCTGGCCCTGCTTGGTGACGACCAGCGGGTTGATCTCGAGCATCGCCATGTCCTTGGCGGCGAACGCCGTGTAGAGCTGGCCGGTCAGCTTCTCGGCCTGCTTGGCGAGATCGCCGGTCAGCTTCAGCGCCTTGGCGACGGTACGGCCGTGATGCGGCATGATGCCGGTGGCGGGATCGACCGAGAAGGAGACGATCTTCTCCGGGGTCGAATGCGCGACGTCCTCGATATTCACGCCGCCTTCGGTCGACACCACGAAGGAGATTTCCGAGGTCTCGCGATTGACCAGGAGCGAGAGGTAGAACTCCTTGTCGATGTCGGAGCCTTCCTCGATGTAGAGGCGGTTGACCTGCTTGCCGTGCGGGCCGGTCTGCACCGTGACCAGCGTCGCGCCGAGCATCTGCTTCGCGAACTCGTCGACCTCGGCGACCGACTTGGCGATGCGGACGCCGCCCTTGTCGCCGGCGGAGGCTTCCTTGAACTTGCCCTTGCCGCGGCCGCCGGCATGGATCTGGCTCTTCACCACCCAGATCGGACCCGGGAGCTGCTTGGCCGCCGCATCGGCTTCTTCCGGCTTCAGCACCGCGACGCCGCGCGAGATCGGCACGCCGAATTCATGCAGGAGTGCCTTGGCCTGGTATTCATGGATATTCATGGAACGACGCTCCCAAACCCTCGTACGGCGAACTTCTCGTCAGCCCTGACGCTGGCATACCATATACCAAGGCTCACGCAACTACAAAATCCGCCAGAATTTCATCATCTTGCACCCGACAGGCGATTGATATCGCCTATCGGGTCATTGCCGATTGAGATTACTTGCCGAGCAGATCGGGCGCGATCTTCTTGCAAGCATCGACCAGGCCCTGCACCGCGCCGACCGACTTGTCGAACGCCTCGCGGTCCTTGCCGGCCAGCTCGATCTCGACCACGCGCTCGACACCCTTGGAGCCGATCACCGTGGGCACGCCGACATACATGTCCTTCACGCCGTACTCGCCGTTGAGATAGGCGGCGCAGGGCAGCACGCGCTTCTTGTCCTTCAGATAGCTCTCGGCCATCGCGATCGCCGACGCGGCCGGCGCGTAGAACGCCGAGCCGGTCTTGAGCAGGTTGACGATCTCGGCGCCGCCGTTGCGGGTGCGATCGACGATCTCGTCGATGCGCGCCTGCGAGGTCCAGCCCATCTTGACGAGGTCGGGCAGCGGAATGCCGGCAACGGTCGAGTAGCGGGTCAGCGGCACCATGGTGTCGCCATGGCCGCCGAGCACGAAGGCGGTGACGTCTTCGACCGAGACGTTGAATTCGTCGGCCAGGAAATAGCGGAAGCGCGCGGAGTCGAGCACGCCGGCCATGCCGACCACCTTCTTGTGCGGCAGGCCGGAGGCCTTCTGCAGCGCCCACACCATCGCATCGAGCGGATTGGTGATGCAGATGACGAAGGCGTCGGGGGCGTACTTCTTGATGCCGGCGCCGACCTGCTCCATGACCTTGAGGTTGATCGACAACAGATCGTCGCGGCTCATGCCGGGCTTGCGCGGCACGCCCGCGGTGACGATGCAGACCTTGGCGCCGTCGAGCGCTTCATAGGAATTGGCGCCGACCAGATTGGAGTCGAAGCCGTCGACCGGCGACGACTGTGCGATGTCGAGCGCCTTGCCCTGCGGCACGCCCTCGGCGATGTCGAACAGCACGACGTCTCCGAGCTCCTTGAGGCCAACGAGGTGCGCCAGCGTTCCGCCGATCTGTCCGGAGCCAATCAGTGCAATCTTGTCGCGTGCCATGGGAAATCAGTCCTTTGAACTGGTGCAGGAGGGAGAGGGAAGTCGGTTGCAAGGGTGGTTATCCCTTTCGAATGATCCATTCAAGTCAGGGCCTGCCCGATTGCAGGCCGTGCCTGCAATTCGGTCAGGCATGCCAGCAACATCCACCCGGAGACACGAAAAGTTGCGCCGAACCGGGCCACCCGCAAGACCGAACTTCAAGACCGAATTTCAAGCCTGGAGTTCAGGTCTCGACCAGGCCGGTCGAGGAGCCGCTGGCCGAGGAGTCCTTCCGGCCGTGCGGCAGCGCCAGATAGGATTCCGAGCTCATCTCGATCAGGCGCGAGGACGTGCGCTTGAACTCCATCGCCTCAACGCCTTCGTCCGCAAGGTACAGCGACACCGGATCGGCCTCGGCCGAGGCCATCAGCTTCACGGCATTGTCATACAGCGTGTCGATCAGCGAGATGAAGCGCTTGGCGGCATTGCGCTCGGCGTAGTCCATCACCGGAATGTGGTCGACCAGGATCGTGTGGTAGTCGTGCGCGAGCCTCAGATAGTCCGACGCGGCAAGCGGCTTCTCGCAGAGTTCGGCAAAGCTGAAGCGCGCGACGCCATGCGAGGAGCACGGCACGTGCAGCACGCGCCCCTTGATCGCGATGTCGCGCGACTTGCACGGCGCGTTGCCGGTCATCTTGCGCCAGGCCGCATCGAGCTCGGCATCGGCCGCTGCATCCGCCGGCACCAGCCACATCTTGACGCCGAACAATTTCTCCAGCCGGAAGTCGGTGCGCGCATCGAGCCGCAGCACGTCCATGTGGTCTGAGATCTGCGCGATGAACGGCAGGAACAGCGCACGATTGAGGCCGCCCTTGTAGAGATCCTCAGGCGCAACGTTCGAGGTCGCGACCACGACGGTGCCGAGATCGAACAGCTTTGCGAACAGCCGTCCGAGGATCATCGCATCGGCGATGTCGGTGACGTGGAATTCGTCGAAGCAGAGCAGCCAGGCTTCGTCGAAGATCGCCTGCGCGGTGAGCGCGATCACGTCGCCGTCGGCGATGTCGCCGCGCGCGATCTGCTGGCGATAACCGTAGATGCGCTCATGCGCCTCGGCCATGAATTCGTGGAAATGCGCGCGGCGCTTGTGCTCGACCGGGCTCTGCTGGAAGAACAGATCCATCAGCATGGTCTTGCCGCGGCCGACCTCGCCATGGACATAGAGGCCGCGCGGCGGCTTGTCGTCCTTGTCGCCGCCGAACAGCCGCCCGAACAGGCCCTGCTTGCGCTGCGGCTTGTAGCTCGCGAGCCGCTCCTCCAGCGCGCCGAACGCTTCGGCGGCGGCGGCCTGTGCGGGATCGGCCTCGATCGCACCGGAGGCGACCAGGGCGTTGTAGTGTTCGAGAAAGGAACTCGGCGAGGTGGACAGCATGAGCCCACCTTACGGCCCTACTGCGCGGCAAATTGCAAGCCGTGAATTGTGCCAACGGGGTATGCAAGCGCGAACTCTTGCATGCCACAGCCGACCGCACGGCCTTGCCGGGCGCCTTTGGACGCGATCCCCGGAAACCCTACGCGCAGAGCTCGTAGGAATCCTCGACCACGTAGGGACCGCCGCCTGTCGACGCGCGCGACGAGAACAGCACGAAGCGATCCGCCGTGAAGGTGCGGCTCGGAAAATAGCCGCGCACGGACAGATAATCCGCGACGTCCTGGCTCGACGCATCATGCAGACGCGCGAGCGTGACATGTGGCGTGAATTTCCTGCCCTCGGGATCGAGCCCCATCCGCTGCATCATCCGCTCGAGCTCGGCCTGCAGTTCGATCAACGGCCGGCTCGGCTCGACGGCGGCAACCACCGCACGCGGCTTGCGTCCGCCGAAGCTCGACAGGCCCTGCAATTTGACCTCGAACGGTTTGCGGTTCACCCGAAACAGCATCGTCGCGATCTCGTTGGCCCAGAGGCCGTCGATATCGCCGATGAAGCGCAGGGTGACGTGATAATTTTCGGGATCGATCCAGCGTGCGCCGGGAAGGCCACCACGCAAGCTGGAGAGGGTTTGGCCGATATCGGCCGGAATTTCCAGACCAGTGAACAGACGCGGCATCGCTATAATCCTCGATGCTTGGCGCGGGTTTTGGGAGCCCGCACCCTGTAACAAGCCCGGCGACGAATCACCGACGCCTATTTGTACCCGAGATATGTGACTCTGCGAAGCACGAGGCGTTAACAGCTCGTAAACCTACGGACGCAACGCGCCGCACTGCCTGTGTTTCAGCTGCGTTGCCCTGATAATGCGCCGAGAAATGCCTCCACTGTGGGCAGGATATTCTTCACGACGATGTCCACACCTTCCGCCGTCGGATGCATGCCGTCGGCCTGATTGATCTTCGGATTAGCAGCAACGCCATCGAGGAAGAACGGATAGAGCGGCACGCCGAAGGATTTCGCCAGATCCGGATAGATCGCGTTGAACTTCGCCGCATACTCACTGCCATAGTTCGGTGGCGCGAGCATGCCGCACAAGAGCACCGCGATCTTGCGCGCCTGCAACTTTGTGATGATGTCCGAGAGCGCCTTGCGCGTCACCGCGGGATCGATGCCGCGCAGGGCGTCGTTGGCACCGAGCTCGACGATCACGACATCGGTTCCATCGGCCACCGACCAGTCGAGCCGCTCGCGGCGCCCGAGGCGGTATCGCCGGACACCCCGGCATTGGTCATATCGACCTTTATCCCCTTGGCTTCCAAGGCTTTTTGCAGCCGGACCGGAAATGCCGCCTCGGCCGGAAGGCCGTAACCGGCGCTCAGGGAATCGCCCAGAACCACCATTTTGATCGGTTTCGCGGAAGCTTTCCCCTGATCAGGCGTCTGCGCGCTGGCCGCCGTCATCAAGCCCATAAGCAACACAAGTATGTGCACGAAGATTCGCAACCGGGCCTCGACCGCAGCGGCGGAAGTGCCATATGACCGAACCATGGACAGTCTCATCGAATCCTCTTCACTGACCGACGTCGAGCCGGACACCATTGCCGTCAGGAACGTCAATCTCTCGCTCGGCACCGGCGCGGCACGGGTTCATATCCTCAAAGATATCAGCCTTCGTGTGGCAGCGGGTGAGGCCATCGGCCTGATCGGCCCGTCGGGCTCGGGCAAGTCGACCTTGCTGATGGTGATGGCGGGTCTTGAACGTCCTGACAGTGGAGAGGTGGTCGTCGACGGCACCTCGTTCAATGCCCTCGACGAAGATGCGCTGGCGCGCTTTCGCGGCCGCCAGGTCGGCATCGTCTTCCAGTCGTTCCATCTGATCCCGACCATGACGGCGCTGGAGAACGTCGCGGTGCCGCTCGAACTCGCCGGCAATCCCGATGCCGCCGCGCGCGCCGCGCAGGAGCTGCAATCGGTCGGGCTCGGCGAACGGCTGCATCACTATCCGACGCAGCTGTCCGGCGGCGAGCAGCAACGCGTCGCGATCGCACGCGCGCTCGCGCCCGATCCGGCGATCCTGGTCGCCGACGAGCCGACCGGAAATCTCGACGAGACGACGGGAAAGCAGATCGTCGATCTGCTGTTCACCAAGCACGCCGAGCGCGGCATGACCCTGGTGCTGGTGACGCACGACCTCGCGCTCGCGCAACGCTGCGACCGCGTGGTGCGGCTGCGCTCCGGCCGCATCGACGGACAATCAACTCCATGAGCTTTGCGTCCGAAGTCGCGGGGCAGAGCCGCGCGTCGTCGCTTGCCTTTCGCTACGCGCTGCGTGAACTGCGCGGCGGGCTGCGCGGCTTCTACGTGTTCATCGCCTGCATCGCGCTCGGCGTGATGGCGATTGCCGGCGTCGGCTCGGTCGCCGCATCTCTCGGCGACGGCCTGTCGCGCGAGGGCCGCACGCTGCTCGGCGGCGACGTCGCGTTCTCGCTAATCTCGCGCGAGGCCAAGCCCGACGAGGTCGCCTATCTGCGCACGCGGGGCGAGGTCTCGGTTGCGGCAACGCTGCGCGCGATGGCGCGCAGCGGCGACGGCAAGCTGGCGCTGGTCGAGCTCAAGGCGGTCGACGGCAGATATCCGATGCTCGGCGAGCTGACGCTCGAGCCGAACATGCCGGTCGCCGATCTGCTCGCCGAGCGCGACGGCGTTTTTGGCGCGGCTGCCGATTCAACACTGCTGGCGCGGCTCGACCTGAAGCTCGGCGACCGCGTCACCATCGGCAGCGCGACCTATCAGATCCGCAGCGTGGTCGTGGCCGAGCCCGACAAGCTTGCCGGCGGCGTCGGCCTCGGCCCGCGCTTCCTGGTCAGTGAAGCCAGCCTGCGCGCCACCGACCTGTTGCAGCCCGGCAGCCTGGTGCGCTGGATCTACCGGGTGAAGCTGCCCGACGGCGCCAACGACGACCGCGCCACCACGGCGTTGATCGACGGTGCGCGCAACGCAGCGCCGGAGGCGGGCTGGGAGGTCCGCAGCCGCAACAACGCCTCGCCGCAGCTCGAGCGCACCATCAACCGCTTCACCCAGTTCCTGACCCTCGTCGGCCTTGCTGCGCTGCTGGTCGGCGGCGTCGGCGTCGCCAACGCGGTGAAGAGCCACATCGACCGGCGCCGCGACGTCATCGCCTCGTTCAAGGCGCTCGGCGCCACCGGCCGCGACGTCTTCACGATCTACTGCACCCAGGTGGTGGTGCTGGCGGGCATCGGCTCGGTGATCGGCCTCGTGCTCGGCGCCGCACTGCCGTTCGTCATCGTCGGCCTGTTCGGCAAGCTGCTGCCGCTGCCGGTGGTCCCTGCCCTGCATCCCGACGAGCTCGCGCTGTCCTTCATCTACGGCCAGCTCACCGCGCTGGCGTTCGGGCTGTGGCCGCTCGGCCGGGTCCACGACGTGCCCGTCGCGGCGCTGTTCCGCGAGACCGTCGCCAGCGAATGGCACCGCCCGCGCTGGAGCTATCTCGCGCTGATGGCCGTGGTGGTCGCGCTCTTGATCGGCGTCGCGATCGGGCTCGCCTATGACAAGCGGGTCGCCACCGTGTTCGTCGTCGCCTCGATCGCGGTGTTCCTGCTGCTGCGCGGGATCGCCGAGATCCTGATGGCGGTGGCGCGGCGGCTGCCGCGCAGCCGCATGACCATGCTGCGGCTCGCCATCGCCAACATCCACCGGCCGGGCGCGCTGACGCCGTCGGTCGTGCTGTCGCTCGGCCTTGGGCTCGCCGTGCTAGTCACCATCACCCAGATCGACGGCAATCTGCGCCGGCAATTCCTGGCCGCGCTGCCGGAGCGGGCGCCGTCGTTCTTCTTCATCGACATCCCCTCCACCGAAGCCGACCGCTTCAATGCCTTCCTGGCCCAGGTCGCGCCCGGCTCGACCGTCGAGGACGTGCCGATGCTGCGCGGGCGCATCGTCGCCGCGCGCGGCGTCAAGGCCGACCAGCTGAAGCCGTCGGTCGATTCGGAATGGGTGCTGCAGAGCGACCGCGGCCTGACCTATACCGGCGAAATTCCCAAGGGCTCGAAGATCGTCGAGGGCGAATGGTGGGGGCCGGACTACCGCGGACCTCCGCTGGTCTCGATGGAGAAGAAGATCGCCGACGGCCTGTCCCTGAAGATCGGCGACGAGATCGTGGTCAACGTGCTCGGCCGCGACGTGCCGGCGAAGATCGCCAATCTGCGCAACATCGACTGGCAGGGCCTCGGCATCAACTTCGTGCTGGTGTTCTCGCCGAACGCCTTCAGGGGCGCGCCGCACAGCCACGTCGCGACCCTGACGGAACAACACGCCAGCGCGACCCAAGCAGGCGCTAACGACGACGCGCGCATCATCAAGCAGGTCGCCGACGCATTCCCGATGGTGACCAGCGTGCGGCTCCGCGAGGCGCTGGAGACCATCGGCAGCGTCGTCAGCAACCTGGTGCTGGCGATCCGCGGCGCCAGCGCCGTGACGCTGATCTCGGCGATCCTGGTGCTGGGCGGCGCGCTCGCCGCCGGACACCGCCACCGCGTCTATGACGCCGTGATCCTCAAGACGCTCGGCGCCACGCGGGTGCGATTGCTCGGCGCTTACGCGCTGGAGTATCTGATGATCGGTTTTGCAACCGCGATTTTCGGGGTGATAGCCGGCTCGATCGCGGCCTGGCTGATCGTGACGCGGCTGATGACGCTGAGTTTCATCTGGCAGGCCGGCAGCGCCGCGCTGGTCGTGGTCGCCGCGCTGGTCGTCACGGTCGGATTGGGGCTGGCAGGAACGCTGCTCGCGCTGAACCAGAAACCGGCCTCGGTGTTGCGGAATTTGTGACAATTTGTAGCGGCGAAAGCGCCGTTTTTGCCTATCATGCTAGGCCAGAGCGACATTCGGCCGCGCGTGGAAGCTTGCGTCGGATGTGTTAATTTCCCACATACCAATCGGGTCGGATAGTCGGTTTGAATGACACGGAATTAATGCTCCGCAAACCGCGCCATCTGAGATAGATTTATAACCGGCGCCGCAAATCCCTTGCGCTCCACCGGGACCAACCACGGGAATTCGACCATGTCGGACCTAGACCGCAATTACGCTTCTCCTTTCGGCCGGGCCGCCGGGCGCATTGACGCTGCGGCCGTCGACGCCGGTCTGCGCGCCTACATGCTGCGCATCTACAACTACATGAGCATCGGCCTCGCCATCACCGGCTTGGCCGCGCTCGGCGTCTACATGGGCGCGGTGACCACCGACCAGTCGGCCGCCGTCGCCAAGTTTGGCAATGCCTATCTGACGCAGTTCGGCTACGCGATGTTCGTGAGCCCGCTGAAATGGCTGTTCATCCTCGCCCCTCTGGCGATGGTGTTCGTCATCTCGGCCGGCATCAACCGCCTGCAGCCTGCGACCGCCCAGCTGTTGTTCTGGGTGTTCTCGGCGCTGATGGGCCTGTCGCTGTCGTCGATCTTCCTGGTGTACACGCACACCTCGATCGTGCGCGTGTTCTTCATCACCGCGGCGACGTTCGGTGCGCTCAGCCTCTACGGCTACACCACCAAGCGTGACATGAGCGGCATGGGCTCGTTCCTGTTCATGGGCCTGATCGGCATCATCATCGCGAGCCTGGTCAACCTGTTCCTGGCGAGCTCGGCGCTGCAGTTCATCGTCTCGGTGGTCGGCGTGCTGGTGTTCGCGGGCCTCACCGCTTGGGACACCCAGCGGCTGAAGAACGACTACATCTACGGCTACGCCTCGCAGGGCGGCGTGATGGCAGAGCGTGCGGCAATCACTGGTGCGCTGTCGCTCTACCTGAACTTCATCAACCTGTTCACGCTGCTGCTGCAGCTGCTCGGCCAGCGCGACTAAGCGCCGCGAGCAAGGCAATCGATCTGAGCCCCGGCCACCCGGCCGGGGCTTTTGTTTTGCGCCGGCTTTTGCGGGATGCGAACCCGTAGCCCGGATCGAGCCAACGGGTCGCGCGAACGCGCACCCGATGACAGGCTCCACGAAATCCGGGACAAGGCCATTCGCGTCGCAAAACCGCGATTACGCTCCGCTCCATCCGGGCTACAGGCGTCGAATTCGCCTCGCTACACCAGCGACAGCTTGCGGTCGATCACGAACAGCACGCGCTCGAGTTCGTGGCCACGACGCAGGATCAGTCCGGTCGCCGAAATCACGCTGTACATGCCCTGCTTGCGCGCCAGACGGGGATCCTTCTCGATCCGGTAGATCGGCATTTCGGACGCGCGCCGGAACACCGAGAACACGGCACGGTCCTTCAGGAAGTCGATCGCATAGTCTCGCCACTCGCCGTCGGCGACCATGCGGCCGTAGAGATTGAGAATGCGGTTGAGCTCAAGTCGATTGAATGTCACGCGGTTGGGTTGAGGGGTCGCGGCGGCGGGGCGCGCCGCGGCACGACTCCCGCTCGGATCGGTGTCCTCCGAGATCAAACTCATCGAGCGCCTCCTGTCATCCCGGTGACGATCGGGATCCGAAGGCCGGTGCCCCCTGCTTCGGGATCGTCACGAGAGTGACATGATTGCGCTAAGCGAGGAGGCCTGCAAGGGGCCATTCGCAACGCAACCAGGCCTTAACCACGCTCAGGCGCGGCGGATTGTCCGGAAAACCGAAGACTCACGGGAACGTTAGCGGAATCATATTGCTGCCCCACTTCCGCCCATCGCCTGCCCCGCTGCCCTGCGAAAAGATAATCCTGCGTTGGCCCGGTCCTTTCGGTTCCGGATTCCTCAGCCCCCAGCCCCCCGGGGCCGTCGGGATCGGGCCTGTTCGCAGGGGAGTTAAATCCCAACACTGGGCCAACGAAAGTTGGTCCTTTTTGTTTTTGGGGCCTGCCCATCTCCGCGTGACCGAGCGGCGCGCGCAAAGCTTCAACGCTTTCGCTTCACCAAATCACAGTGTGCATGTTTGCCGCCGCGCAAGGCTGCGCGACGATGCGCGCGGCCGAACGACGCGTCTGCCGGCAGCTAGCGCAGCAACGCGCTAGTGAAGCGAGGTGAATGCGGCGCCGAGCATCGGGCCCGGCTTGTCGCGATTGCCGTCCTGGACGTACACCGCCGCGGCATCGACGCCATCGCGCGTGATGTTCTCCAGCGGCACGGTCCAGCTGCCGGACGAGCCGTTCCAGTCACCGACCTTCAGGAGATTGCGCACCACGTTGTGGTAGGTGATCTCGTGGCCGCGGTTCTCGCCGCGCGAGATCGAGATCGGCACCGACTTCGAGATCGAGCAGATCCAGACTTCGCCACGCGACACCGCGGGCGACTTCGACGCAGCAACCGACACGTTGATCTGCTTGCCGGTCAGCGTCATCGTCACCGGCACCGACATCACGGTGCCGCTCTTCTCGGTGCTCTTGATGGCGTCCTCGATGCCGGCGCGATCGCTGCCGATCACATGCGCGGAGCCGTTGATCACGGCCTGCGGCGTGTAGACGTCGCGATCGCCGCGCATGTGGGAATAGGCTTTCTGGCGCGCGCTGAAGCGGGAATCGGCCAGCGTGTCCTTCCAGCCGAGATAGTCCCAATAGTCGATCGGCATGCTCAGCGCGATGACGTTGGGGTCCTTTGCGAGATCACCGATGATCTTGTCCGCGGGCGGACAGGATGAGCATCCCTGCGAGGTGAAGAGTTCGACGACTGCACGCGGATCGGCGTGAGCGGGGCGGATGATTGCGACGATCGCGCAGATACCGAGCGCGCTGGACCATCGCGAAATCGAGTTATAGGCCATCATCGCTGTCATACTGCGAACCGGTCGTGATGATTTCCATCCGTAATTGTACGGAGCATGAAGTCTGTCCCTGAACTTGCGTGCCCCAAAACGCGAGAAAGCGGCCTTTTTCATAGGCCGCCTTCTTTTTAGCCGCTACTCACTAAGCAGTGAGGCACCGATCACAAATCCGCGTTGGAGCATGGCTCGAATGGACCATGCTCCGACAAAAGGCCCTTTAGGCCGCGAGTTTGCGCAGCACGTAGTGCAGGATGCCGCCGTTGCGATAGTAGTCGAGCTCGTCCAGCGTATCGATGCGGCAGAGCAGCGGGACATCCCGCTTGCCGCCGTCGGCGGAGACGATCTCGGCGTTCAGCGTCTGGCGCGGCTTCAGGTCGCCCTGCAGCCCGCGGATCGTGACCTTCTCGTCGCCCTTCAGGCCGAGCGAGGACCACGACGTGCCTTCATGGAAGGTGAGCGGAAGCACGCCCATGCCGACCAGGTTGGAGCGATGGATGCGCTCGAAGCTCTGGCAGATCACCGCACGCACGCCGAGCAGACGCGTGCCCTTCGCGGCCCAGTCGCGCGACGAGCCGTTGCCGTATTCGGCGCCGGCGAACACCACCAGCGGCACGCCTTCCGCCTGATACTTCATCGCGGCATCGTAGATCGACATCTGCTCGCCGTCGGGCCAGTGCTTGGTCAATCCGCCTTCCGGAATATTGCCGTCGGCGCCCTTCAGCATGAAGTTCTTGATGCGGATGTTGGCGAAGGTGCCGCGCATCATCACTTCATGGTTGCCGCGCCGCGTGCCGTACTGGTTGAAGTCGGCGGGGCGCACCTGGTGCTCGCTGAGGAACTTGCCGGCGGGCGAGGTCAGCTTGATCGAACCGGCCGGCGAGATGTGGTCGGTGGTGATCTTGTCGCCGAACATCGCGAGGATGCGCGCGTCGACCACGTCGGTGACCGGGTCGGGCTGCTTCTTCATGCCTTCGAAATAGGGCGGGTTCTGCACATAGGTCGAGCTCATGTTCCAGCGATAGGTCTCGCTTTCCGTGGTCTTGATCTTGCGCCAGTTGGTATCGCCCTTGAACACGTCGGCGTACTTCTTCTTGAAGATCGTCGCGGTGACGTACTTCTTCATGAAGGTGTTGATCTCCTTGGCGGTCGGCCAGATATCCTTGAGGAACACCGGCTTGCCGTCCTTGCCGATGCCGAGCGGCTCGACTGCGAGATCCTTGGTCACGGTGCCGGCAAGCGCATGCGCGACGACCAGCGGCGGCGAGGCGAGGTAGTTCGCCTGCACGTCGGGCGAGACGCGGCCTTCGAAGTTGCGGTTACCGGAGAGCACCGCGGCGGCAACGATGCCGTTCTCGTTGATCGACTTCGAGATCTCTTCCGGCAGCGGGCCGGAGTTGCCGATGCAGGTCGTGCAGCCGAAGCCGACCAGATTGAAGCCGACCTTGTCGAGATCGGCCTGCAGGCCGGAATTGGCGAGATATTCCGCCACCACCTGGCTGCCGGGGGCGAGCGAGGTCTTCACCCACGGCTTGGCCTTCAGGCCCTTGGCGGCTGCCTTGCGCGCCAGCAGGCCGGCGCCGATCAGCACGCTCGGGTTCGAGGTGTTGGTGCAGGAGGTGATCGCCGCGATCACGACGTCGCCATGGCCGAGATCGAAGTCGCGGCCCTCGACCGCGAAGCGCTTCTGCTCACCTTCAGGCTTCTTGTATTCGCCGACCAGCGCGGTCGCGAAACCGGTCGACACCGCGGGCAGCGCGATGCGGCCTTCAGGGCGCTTCGGTCCGGCCATCGACGGCACGACGTCGCCGAGGTCGAGCGTCAGCGTGGTGGTGAACACCGGATCGGCCGACTTGGCGGTGCGGAACAAGCCCTGCGCCTTGGCATAGGCCTGCACCAGCTTGACGCGATCGGCCTTGCGGCCGGAGGTCTTCAAATAATCGATGGTCGCGGCGTCGACCGGGAAGAAGCCGCAGGTCGCACCATATTCGGGCGCCATGTTGCCGATCGTCGCCTTGTCCGCGACCGACAGGAAGTCGAGGCCGGGGCCGAAGAACTCGACGAACTTGCCGACCACGCCGAGCTTGCGCAGCATCTGGGTGACGGTGAGCACGAGGTCGGTCGCCGTGACGCCTTCCTTGAGCTGGCCCTTGAGCTTGAAGCCCACGACCTCAGGCAGCAGCATCGACAGCGGCTGGCCGAGCATGCAGGCCTCGGCCTCGATGCCGCCGACGCCCCAGCCGAGCACGGCGAGGCCGTTGACCATCGTGGTGTGCGAGTCGGTGCCGACGAGCGAGTCGGGATAGGCGACCTCGAAGGTGCCGGTCTTCTTGCCGACCGTCATCTTCTCCTTCTTGGTCCACACCGTCTGCGCGAGATATTCCAGATTGACCTGGTGGCAGATGCCGGTGCCGGGCGGCACCACCGAGAAGTTCGAGAACGCCTTCTGGCCCCACTTCAGGAACTCGTAGCGTTCCTGGTTCTGCTTGTATTCCTCGGTGACGTTCTTGCCGAACGCCTTGTTGTCACCGAAGAAGTTGACGATCACCGAATGGTCGATGACGAGATCGACGGGCACCAGCGGGTTGATCTTCTCGGCATCGCCGCCGAGGTTCTGCATCGCGTTGCGCATCGCCGCGAGATCGACCACCGCCGGAACGCCGGTGAAATCCTGCATCAGGACGCGCGCCGGGCGGAAGGCGATTTCATGCTCGAGCTGGCGCTTCTTCAGCCACTTCGACACCGCGACGATGTCTTCCTTCTTGACCGTGCGGCCGTCCTCGTTGCGCAGCAGGTTCTCGAGCAGAACCTTCATCGAGTACGGCAGCTTCGAAATACCCTTCAGTCCGTTCTTCTCTGCCAAGGGCAGGCTGTAATAGACGTAGGACTTGGCGCCGACCTTCATGGTCTTGCGGCATTTGAAGCTGTCGAGTGAGGTCATACGAGGAATCCCAATTCTCAGTTATACCCGGCAAGGGTAACTAAACACCGGCGAACGACACTGGCCGAGGGATGGCCCGGAGGGTGGGTTGCGGCCGCCGATTGTGTGTGCTGCATCAAGTTCCGGGCTTATAGAACCTTTCTAGAAGCACCGCCACACCGACAAGCGTGCGGCGGCAGTGCGCGACCCAAAAATTCTCACGCGGTAGCGAAAGATTTCAGAGGGCTGTGACAAGACGAACCATGCGGCTCTCAGGACGAAATCTGAAATGCGTGCGCGGCGGGCGCGAGGTGTTTTCCGACCTCGATCTGGCGGCCACAGCCGGTGAGGCGCTTGCCGTCACCGGCCCCAATGGTGCGGGCAAGACCTCACTGCTCCGCGTCCTCGCCGGGCTCTTGGTTCCAGCCGAAGGGACGGTCGCGCTCGAAGGCGGCGACGCCGAACTCAGCCTGCCCGAGCAGGCCCACTATCTCGGCCACCGCGACGCGCTGAAGCCGGCGCTGAGCGTTATGGAAAATCTTTCCTTCTGGCGGGAATTCCTCGGCGGCGAGACGCAGGATGCCGGCCGCTGCCTTGCCGCCGTAGGGCTCGACCACGCCGCGCACCTGCCGGCGGCCTACCTCTCGGCCGGCCAGCGCCGCCGCCTCTCGATCGCGCGCCTGCTCTCGGTGCGGCGGCCGGTCTGGCTGCTGGACGAGCCGACATCGGCGCTCGATACGGCCGGACAGGCGCTGTTCGTCGCCCTGATGCGCGATCATCTCGCCGGCGGCGGCCTGATCGTCGCCGCAACCCATCTACCGCTCGGCATCGAAGCGCGCGATTTGCGGATGGGAGCGCCGGCATGAGCGCTCTCTCCGCATTGATCCGCCGCGACATCCGCATCGCGCTCCGCGTCGGCGGCGGCGCGCTGATCGGGGTGCTGTTCTTCCTCACCGTCACGGTGCTGATGCCGTTTGCGGTCGGCCCCGATCTGGCGCTGCTGTCGCGGCTCGGCCCCGCCATCCTCTGGCTCGGCGCGCTGCTGGCGAGCCTGCTCACGCTCGACCGGCTGTTCACAGCCGATCACGAGGACGGCTCGCTCGACCTGATCGTGATGAGCCGGACGCCGCTGGAACTCGCTTGCGCGGCCAAGGCGCTGGCGCACTGGATCGCCGCCGGCCTGCCGCTGATCATCGCCACACCCGTGCTCGGCCTGCTGCTCAATCTCGACGGCACGGCGACATTGGCGGTCGCGGCGACCCTCTTGGCGGGAACACCGGCGCTGACCTTCACCGGCATGATCGGCGCCGCATTGGCGGTGACGCTGCATCGCGGCGGGCTGTTGCTGGCGGTGCTGGTGCTGCCGCTGTCGATCCCGGTGCTGATCTTCGGCGTTGCGGCCTCGCAGGCGGTGATCTCGGGCCCGCTTCCGTTTGGAACACCGTTCTCGATCCTCTGCGCGCTGTCGCTCGCCAGCCTGGTGATCGGCCCGTTTGCCGCCGCCGCGAGCCTGCGGCACGGGCTGGATTGATATGAGCCAGATCAATTCTTGCCGAGGGGAATTCCGCCAATTGCTTGTGACACATCGGACGACTATCAGGGTGCCATGAAGCTGACCGAGACGCTGACCGACCTCGCCAACCCGACCAGGTTTCTGGCGCTGACCGCGCGGATCCTGCCGTGGCTCGCGGGCGCAACCGCGATCCTGCTCGCGATCGGACTCTACCAGTCGGCAATGGCGCCGGACGACTACCAGCAGGGCGCCACGGTGAAGATCATGTTCATCCACGTCCCGAATGCGTGGCTGTCGATGTTCGTCTGGGGCGTGATGAGCGTGGCCGCGCTCGGCACGCTGGTGTGGCGGCATCCGCTGGCCGACGTCGCGGCGAAGGCCGCGGCGCCGATCGGGGCCGCCTTCACCTTCCTGGCGCTGGTCACCGGCTCGCTGTGGGGCCGGCCGATGTGGGGCACTTACTGGGAGTGGGATGCGCGGCTGACCTCGGTCCTGATCCTGTTCCTGATGTATCTCGGCCTGATCGCGCTGTGGCGCGCGGTCGAGGACCCCTCGCGCGCGGCACGGGCGGCGGCGGTCCTCACACTGGTCGGCGCGATCAACATTCCGATCATCAAGTTCTCGGTCGACTGGTGGAACACGCTGCATCAACCGGCTTCCGTGCTGCGCATGGGCGGCTCGACGCTCGACAAGGCGTTCCTGTGGCCGCTCTTGGTGATGGCGATCGCGTTTTCGCTGCTCTTCATCACCCTGCACCTCGCGGCAATGCGCAACGAGATCCTGCGCCGGCGCGTGCGCAGCCTGCAGATGATGCAGGCCAGCCGCGTCTCGTTCATCAGCGAGCCGGGGGCCGGCTCGCGTGAAGCAGGCGCATCGAAAGAAATTGGAGCGGCTTGACGATGTCGCTTGGTCCCTACGCTTCCTTCATCGTGACGTCCTATGCGCTGGTCGCCGCAGTGGTGCTGCTCCTGATCGTCTGGATCATCGCCGACTATCGCCGCCAGCAGGGGCGCCTCAGGGAAATCGAGGCCAGCGGCATCACGCGCCGCTCCGGCCGCAGCGCGGCGGATATCAGATGAGCGAGCAGGCGACCAACAGCCCGCCGCAAGCCCGCCGCCTGCTGGTGGTGTTGCCGCTCGTGATCTTCCTCGGCCTCGCCGGGCTGTTCCTGCTGCGGCTCTATGGCGGCGATCCCTCTAAAATCCCGTCGGCGCTGATCGGACGGCCGGCGCCGCAGACCACACTCCCGGCGCTCGACGGCCTGATACGGGACGGTGCGCCTGTCCCCGGCCTCGACCCCGCCGCGTTCAAGGGCAAGGTCTCGGTCGTCAACGTCTGGGCGTCCTGGTGCGTGCCCTGCCATGACGAGGCGCCGCTGCTGACCGAGCTCGGCAAGGACAAGCGTTTCCAGATCATCGGCATCAACTACAAGGACTCGCCCGAGAATGCGCGGCGCTTCCTCGGCCGCTACGGCAATCCGTTCGGCATCGTCGGCGTCGACGGCAACGGCCGCGCCTCGATCGAATGGGGCGTCTACGGCGTGCCCGAGACCTTTCTGGTCGGGCGCGAGGGCAAGATCGTCTACAAGCTGGTCGGCCCGGTGACGCCCGACAACGTCAACAGCGTGCTGAAGGCCGAGATCGAGAAAGCGCTGCACGCCGGACAGTAAGCGCTTCGTCATTCAGCGGTGCCGTGAACCGCTGCTGAACGGCGAGCGAAAATGCCTGCGGCAAAATACTTCGACAGGTTTATCTGCGGTTCATTTCGCGGCCACGGCAACGCCACGAACGCAACCCCAACTCAGCGGCGTTGACATCAACGTTCCTCTGGAGGGGACATATGCGCAAGACCACGCTCGCTTCACTTCTCGCCACCGCGCTTACGCTCGGCATGCTGACGGCCGCGCCGTCGATGGCCCAGGGCGTTCAGCCGGCCACGCCCGCCGCCAAATCGGAAGTCAACAAGATGGCTCCCGCGCCGAGGCGTGACGCCCGACGCGAAGACGACGGGGATGGCGAAGGACGACCTGCTCGACGTCAACAGCGCCAGCGCCGACCAGCTCGACGCGCTGCCCGGCGTCGGCAAGGCCTACTCGGCCGCGATCATCAAGGGCCGCCCCTACAAGGGCAAGGATGAACTGGTGCAGAAGAACATCCTGCCGCAGGTGACCTACGACAAGATCAAGGACAAGATCATCGCCAAGCAGAAGAGCTGACGGCGATCGACTTCACCTCTCGCCGTTTCTCACGGGGAGAGGTCGAAGCTCTCGCGTCTCGTCATCGCCAGCGCAGCGAAGCAATCCATCGTTTCCGCATATGCCGCGCAATGGATTGCTTCGCTGCGCGCGCAATGACGGCCAAATAACGACTCGTTACTTCCGCAAATCGCCGGCGTCCGCCTCGCTGGTTTCCAGCGAGACCGGCTCAAGGTGATAGCGCTTGGTCAGCGGCATCTGGGCGATGGCGAAGATCATGGTCAGCGGCGTCACGCCGAACACCTTGAAGTTCACCCAGAAATCCGTGGTCTGCGTCCGCCAGACGATCTCGTTGAGGATGGCCATGCCGGCGAAGAACAGCGCCCAGCGCATGGTGAGGATGCGCCAGCCCTGCGGCGTCAGATTGAACATCTGGTCGAACATCACGGCGATGAAGGAGCGGCCGAACAGCAGCCCGCCGCCGAGCACGGCCGCGAACAGGCCGTAGATGATGGTCGGCTTGACCTTGATGAAGGTCTCGTCGTGCAGCACCAGCGTCAGGGTGCCGAACACCAGCACGATCGCGCCGGTCACCAGCGCCATGATGGGCACGTGTTTCGTTACCACATAGGACGCGATCATCGCCGCGACGATTGCCACCATGAACGCAGCCGTGGCGACGAACAGGTGGTACTTGGCGTTCGCGACGAAGAACACGAGCAGCGGCCCGAGCTCGGTCGCAAGCTTGAACAGCGGATGTGGCTGGGTCTTGTCCATTAACCCTCGGTGTTGGTTTGAGGCATGATATTCGGGATCATGCCTCGATCCCGGCAATCGCCTTGGCAAAATCCTTTGCGGTGAAGGGCGCGAGGTCCTCGACGCCTTCGCCGACGCCGATGAAATGCACCGGCAGCTTGTGCTTCTCCGACAGCGCAACAAGGATGCCGCCGCGTGCGGTGCCGTCAAGCTTGGTCATCACGAGGCCGGTGACGCCTGCCGTACGATGAAACGCCTCGACCTGCGACAGCGCATTTTGTCCCACCGTGGCGTCGAGCACGAGCAGCACCGCGTGCGGCGCCGATGCATCGACCTTCTTGATGACGCGCACGACCTTTTCGAGCTCGTTCATCAGCTCGGACTTGTTCTGCAACCGGCCGGCGGTGTCGATCAGCAGCACGTCGCGCGCCTGCTCCTTGGCCGCGGTCAGCGCGCTGAAGGCGAGGCTTGCCGAATCCGAGCCTTGCGCGCCCGCAATGACCGGCGATTTGGTGCGCTCGCCCCAGACCTTGAGCTGCTCGATCGCCGCGGCGCGGAAGGTGTCGCCGGCAGCCAGCATGACCTTGCGGCCCTCGGCGGCAAATTTGGCGGAGAGTTTGCCGATCGTCGTGGTCTTGCCGGAGCCGTTGACGCCGACGACCAGGATGACGAACGGCTGCTTCGAGCCATCGATCTCGAGCGGCTTCGCCACCGGCGCCAGCACCTTCTCGACCTCGGTCGCAACCACGTCCTTGACCTCGTCGGCGGAGATGGCCTTGTCGTAGCGGCCCTTGCCGACCGCCTCCGCAATGCGAACCGCGACATCGGTCCCGAGATCGGCGCGCAGCAGCACATCCTCGATATCGTCGAGCATGGCGGAATCGAGCTTGCGCTTGGTGACGAGGTCCGCGACCGCGGTCCCGATCGAACTCGAGGTCCGCTTCAGGCCGCCTTTCAGGCGCTGCCACCAGCTCTGTTTTGGAGTTCCTGCAGTGGTATCGTTCATGGCGCGGACGTGTTAGCCGTTTCGGCTCACAAACGAAAGTCTCGACGAATTGATCGATGTTCCCCAATTGACCGCGGAAGAAATCCTGGGCCGGGTGCTCCACCGCGACGGGTTGATGCTGGTGATCGACAAGCCGGCCGGCATGCCGGTGCATCGCGGCCCCAAGGGCGGCCCCAATCTGGAGGCCTCCTTCGACGCGTTGCGGTTCGGCCTGCCGCGGCCGCCGGTGCTGGCGCATCGACTGGACAAGGACACCTCCGGCTGCCTCGTCCTGGGACGCCACCGCAAGGCGACCGCCTCGCTCGGGCTGCTGTTCAAGCACAGCAAGATCTCGAAGACGTATTGGACCGTGGTCGAGGGCGGCCCGGCCGAGGATGAAGGCACCATCGACATGCCGCTCGGCCGGCTCAACGCCGAGCGCGGCTGGTGGCAGAAGCCGGATCCGGACGGGCAGAAGGCGATCACCAACTGGAAGGTGCTGGGGCGCGGCGAGGGCCTCGCCTGGCTGGCGATGGAGCCGGTCACCGGCCGCACCCATCAGCTGCGGGTGCATTCATCAGCGATGGGCTGGCCGATCGTCGGCGACAATATCTATGGCAACGGTCCGCGCTTCGGCGAGCCGACCCTCCATCTGCATTCCCGCGAAATCGGCATCCCGATTTCCCGCAACAAGGACCCGGTCCATGTGGTTGCGCCGGCACCGGAGCATATGTGGCAGCGGCTCAGGGCCTGCGGCTGGATCGGCCAGTGATCTCCGGGGTTTTACGGACCATTATCCTTTACGGAACTTTCAGCCTCGTCCGGTAGTCCTGCAGGCGGCTTAGAAAAGCGCATCACGACGGGCTCAGGACGAGCAATGCTGACTGCCGGGCAGGCAATTGTCGACGAGGTCGAGGCGGCGATACGTGCCGGCTCCGCCGAAAAATGCATCGCGACCGCCAAGCGCGTCACCGACCTCTTCCTCGCCTCCGCCGGCAGCTTCAACAGCGAACAGGTCGAGCTGTTCGACAACGTGCTTGATCGTCTGGTCAAGACCATCGAGCTCCGGGCGCTTGCCGACATCAGCGCCCGGATAGCGCTCACCGACATCAGCGAGCAGCTCGCACCGGTGACCCAGGCGCCGCCCGCGATCATTCGCCGGCTCGCCGGCAATGACGAGATCAGGATCGCGCGGCCGGTCCTGCAGGAGTCGTCGCGGCTCAGCGCGGACGATCTGATCGAGATCGCGCGGACCAAGAGCGAGCAGCATCTGCTCGCCGTCGCCGGTCGCTGGTGGCTGAAGGAAGTCGTCACCGACGCATTGCTGGCGCGTCGCTTTGCCAGTGTGAGCCACCGCCTGGTCAACAATCCCGGCGCCAAGGTATCGCCGGACGGATTTGCGGTCATCCTCGCGCAGGCCGAGCACGATCCGGTCCTCGCCGTCGAGACCGGCATCCGCGCCGACCTGCCGTCGGAGCTCCGCCTTCAGCTGCTGCGCCGCGCAACGGAAGAGGTTCGCGGCCGTCTGCTGGAGCGCGCCCCGCCGTACTTGTTCGAGGAGATCCGGCACGCGGTCGCCGCGGTCGCTGCCGGCGTCGAACGCGACATGTCGCAGGTCCGAGATTTCACCGCAGCCAGGCGTCATGTCGCGAAGCTCAGGGATAGCGGCGAGCTCGACGAGGCCGCTTTGCTCGGCTTCGCCAGGCAGCGGAAATATGAAGAGACCGTCGTGGCGCTGGCGGATCTCGCGCAGTCGAGCATTGAGGTGATCCGCTCGCTGATGCAAAGCCTGCGCAGCGAGGGCCTGCTGGTGCCGTGCCGCGCGGCCGGCCTGAGCTGGGAGACCACCGCCGCGGTGATGGAATGCCGCTACACGACCGGCTCCATGGGACCCGTCGAACTCGCCCATGCGAAAGGCCAGTTCACGAAGATGACGCGCGAAAACGCCGATCGCCTGCTGCGCTTCTGGCAGGTTCGCGCGGCGCAGCCTGCAAGGCCCGGCGGACGCACGCACTGAGCGCGTCATGTGCGGGACTGGTTCTCCTTTAGCCTGTCAAACAGCTCGTTCCGTGTCATCACCCGCGTGCGGGTGATCAGCGTGAGTCCACGGCTCTCCCCACGCGTCGTCCTGGCGAAAGCCAGGACCCATAACCACCGCATTGGATCATGAACGGGATCGTGGCCCGAGCGTCGCACAACAATGACCGATTGGGGTAATGGGTCCTGGCTTTCGCCAGGACGACGGAGATGAAGTCTCAGCGGTCCGATGCAACGAGGCGCGCGCCGTCATGTCCTGTCACGGTGAGCCGCCGCACCGCGCCCGGCACATCGCCATCGATCGCGACCGGCAGGAAATGTTCGGTGCGGCCTTGCCGCTCGCTCTCGATCAGCACTTCGCGCGTCGCGCCGGCTTCGGCTGCGAGCCGACGCACCAGCGCGGCTTCGCCGGCCGCGCGCAACCGTTTCGCGCGCTCCCTGATCGCCCCGCCTTCGACCTGCGGCATCCGCGCCGCCGGCGTGCCGGGGCGCTTCGAATAAGGAAACACATGCAGGAAGGTGAGATCGCATTGTTCAACCAGATCGAGCGAACGCGCGAACATCGCCTCGGTCTCGGTCGGAAAGCCGGCGATGATGTCGGCGCCGAAGGCGATATCCGGCCGCAGCCGGCGCACCTGCGCACAGAAATCGATCGCGTCCTGGCGGGAATGCCGGCGCTTCATCCGCTTCAGGATCATGTCGTCGCCGGACTGCAGCGACAGGTGCAGATGCGGCATCAGCCGCGCATCGTCGGCGATGACATCGAGCAGGTCGCGATCGGCCTCGATCGAATCGATCGAGGAGATGCGCAGCCGCTTCAGCTCGGGCACATGACGCAGGATCTGCCGGGTCAACTGACCGAGCTTCGGCGCGCCCGGCAGGTCGGCGCCGTAGCTCGTGAGATCGACGCCGGTCAGCACGATCTCGGCATGGCCGCGCTCGACCAGCGCGCGGACCTGATCGACCACCGCGCCCATCGGCACCGAGCGCGAATTGCCGCGGCCATAGGGGATGATGCAGAAGGTGCAGCGATGGTCGCAACCGTTCTGCACCTGCACGAACACCCGCGGCAGGCCGCGCTCGAATCCGTCGAGCAGATGCGGCGCCATCTCGGTCACCGCCATGATGTCGGCGACCGCGACCTTCTCGCTTGCGCCGATATCGAATGCTGAACGTGTCGCGCGCCAGGCGTCGCCGCGCATCTTCTCGTCATTGCCGACGACGCGATCGACCTCGGCCATCTCTGCGAACATTTCGGCCTGCGTCTGGGCCGCGCAACCGGTGACCACGATGCGCGCCTCGGGGCGCTCGCGTTTCAATTTGCGGATCGACTGCCGGGCCTGCGCCACCGCCTCGTTGGTGACGGCGCAACTGTTGATGACGATGGTGTCGGTAACCCCCGCCTGCTCGGCCTCGCGGCGGATCACTTCGGATTCGAATGCATTGAGGCGGCAGCCAAAGGTGACGACGTCGACGCCCATGGCTCCTTGATCGAGCATGATCTCGTCGGAAAACCGGTTTCCACTTTTCCGGATCATGCTCTAAGCGACGCTGGCGAACAGCGCCGGATCGAAGCGGCCCTCATATTCGAAATCGGCGGTGCCGGTCATCAGCACGTGATCGTCGCGCTCGCGCCACTCGATGCCGAGCTTGCCGCCTGGCAGCGTAATCTCGACGATCCGGTTGGCGCGCTTCAGCCGCGCCGCCGCCACCGCCGTCGCGCAGGCCGCCGAGCCGCAGGCCCGGGTCAGGCCGGCGCCGCGCTCCCAGGTGCGGATCGTGATGTGGTCGCGATCGACGATATGGGCCAGCGTGATATTGGCGCGCTCCGGGAAGATCGGATGGTTTTCCAGCAGCGGCCCGAAACGTTCGAGGTCGTAGGCGTTGACGTCATCGACCCAGAACACCGCATGCGGGTTGCCCATCGAGACCACCGAGGGCGAATGCAGCACCGGATTGTCGATCGGCCCGACCTGCAGCTCGATGTAGCGGGTGTCGCGAAATTCCTCAGCCAGCGGAATGTCCTGCCAGCCGAACTTCGGCGCGCCCATGTCGACGGTGTAGAGATCGGGCGCCGGCCCCTGCCAGCAATTGAGCAGGCCGGCGCGGGTCTGGAACGTCGCCGTGGTCTGGCCGGTCTTCTCGAAGATCCGCCGCACCACGCAGCGCATGCCGTTGCCGCAGGCCCCGGCCTCCGAGCCGTCATTGTTGTAGATCGTGATGTACGCCTCGGTGCCGTCGAGCCGCGGCGGCTGCAGCACCATCAGTTGGTCATAGGGCGCTCCGGCCGGCGAGGCCACGGCGCGTGCTTCCTCAGCCGAAACCTGTGCCTTGGAATCGCGCAGGTCGACGACGACGATCTCGTTGCCGATGCCGTTCATCTTGGCGAATGCGTGATTGGCGAGCGCGCTCATCGATTTTCCCAAATTCTGCCCGGTTATATGGCGAGTGGTGGCCGGAAGGCCAGTCTGAATGGCCCTATGACACATCTGTCATGGGACGAATGCAGAACTCGCGTGTTAGGAATATCGCACCTCGCGGACCGCGCGCGCCGGGACAGATCGCGCGGCCGTCTGAGGAAGGGGATGGAGAACTACCAATGAACCGTATCAACACGCTCCGCGCGGCCCTGGTCGCGCTGCTCCCTTTGGCGGCGATCGCACTGGCAAGCCCGGCGCCTGCCCAGTCGCCGTCAGCCTCGCCCGCTCCCGCGGCGAGCCCGAGCCCGACCCCCGC
>NZ_LGTB01000038.1 GCF_001238275.1 Bradyrhizobium viridifuturi | reverse complement strand
AGCGTTCAGGCGTAGCGCGCCGCGCCCATGCACAGCGCGGTGATCGCGAGCAGCCCGGCCGCGATGCGCTGGGCGACCGCGAGCCGCGAACGTGCGGCCGAGGTATCGGCAGCGCCATTGCGCAGCCGCCTGACAGCGCCGCCGCCGACGATGATCTGCACGGCGATCGCGGCCAGTGCGGCGATCGCGCCACCCGCCAGGATCTGCTCCGACAGCGCGAACGAGCCCTCATGGACCAGGCGCCACAGCGTGGCGCCGGTCACGATCGCGACCGTCGCCGCACCGATTTGCGGGCCCAGCAGCCTTTCGCCGCCGAGCCCGCCGGTGCGCGCCAAAGTGAAGCTGGAGCCGGCCCAAAACACCGATGACAGGACGTGGAGGGACAAGGCTATGATGAGGACGGTCTGCATGACGTTGCTCCAAATGGGCATTAGAAATTAGATATACATAATGTATATCCAATCTGACGAAAGCAAGGCAAACCGATGCCGCCGCGCAGCTATGTGAGCCCGGCGCGCAGCGCCGCCGCCGCCGAGACCCGCGAGCGCGTGATCGAGGCCGCCTCGCGCACGCTGCGCGAAGGCGAGAGCATTGCGCGCTTCTCGCTCGATACGGTGGCGAAGGCAGCCGGCGTGACGCGGCTGACGGTCTACAACCAGTTCGGCTCGCGGCGCGGACTGCTCGAGGCCGTGTTCGACGAGATCGCGCGCCACGGCGGCCTGCATCAGCTCGCCGATGCCATGACGACGGCCGATCCGCGCGCCGGCCTCGACCGCATGGTCGAGATCTTCTGCGGCTTCTGGAGCCGCGATTCCGCCGTCGGCCGGCTGCACGACGCGATGGCGACCGACCCCGAATTCGCCGAGGCGGTGCGCGAGCGCAACGAGCGCCGCCGCCGCGGCGTTGCCGGATTGGTCGACCGCATCGCGGCCAGGCAGGCATCGCCGCAGGCCCGCAAGGATGCGGTCGACCTGATCTTCGCGCTGACGAGCTATCCGACCTTCGCCTCGCTGAGCGCCGCCGGGCGGTCAAGAGATGAGGTCTGCCGAGTAGTGCAGGCCGCCTGCCACGCGGCGCTTGCAAATCTATCAGACCCGTCATCCTGAGGTGCGAGCGCTTGCGAGCCTCGAAGGATGAATCGGCCTCAGTCGGGCCGTCGCCCCTTCGTGGGCCGCTGAAGAAGCGGCCGCCTCCAGCGACAAAGGCGAAGCCTTTGCGCAGGGGTGACGGTGATACACCTGAATATGTGCCACGAAGGCCACGCTCTAGACCGCCTTACCCCGCCTTGAACTTGCTGTAGGCTCGCGCGTCGCGATGATGACGTGCTCCTCGCAGCCGTTGCGACGATGCGGGTCGCAGCGGGTCTCGTAGTCGGCCGAGGTCATCATGTCGATGAAAGCAGCAACGCTCGGGTAGTAGACCAGCGCGACATAGTCCCAGCGCTGGCCGGCCGGCTCGCCCAGCGCGACCGCCTCGGCGCTGCCGGTCCACAGCAGGGTGCCGCCGCGCGCCTTGATCATGGGAACGGTGAGCGCGCTGTAGCGCAGATAGGCATCCCAGCCCGAGCCGTCGCCGTCCAGCGACCGCTGGCGAAACCGCATCAGATTGACCATCACGACCGGAGCCTCTTGATCCAGCTCGCTCAGGCCTTTGACGTTCAGGAGATCGACACCCATCCACCAGCTCCTGCCCAGCTCCGCAATATTACGGGTCGCATCGGTTCAGCCACTTCGGTCCGGCCGCAACGATTATGTCACATCGAGGGACTACCCTGAAATGCTGGCAAGCCGTAAGCTCACCACCCGATGTCGGAGGTCAATGCCGTGATGACCCTTCCCGAACTTGCGGCCGACGCGCTCGGCAAATTCCTCGGCGAGTACATGCAACGCCGATTCGGCTCCTCGCAGACCCAGCTGGTCGAGATGGTGCCCTCGATCGCCCGGATCGCGATCGAATGCATCGGCAACAGCGACGCGCTCTACCACAATGTCGAGCACACCATGCTGGTGACGCTCGCCGGTCACGACATCCTGCGCGGCCGCGCGCTGCACTCGCACATGAGCGCCGAGGATTATGCTCACGTCATCATCGCCTGCCTGACCCATGATATCGGCTATGTGCGCGGGCTGTTCGATGCCGACGACCAGAGCGGCTATCTGGTTGCTGCCGACGGCCGCAAGGTGATCCTGCCGCGCGGCTCGTCGGATGCGGCGTTGATGTCCTATCACGTCGACCGTTCGAAGATCTTCGTGATGGAGCGGCTCAAGGGCGTCGCGCTGCTCGACAAGGAGCGCATTGCGCGCGCCATCGAGGGCACGCGCTTTCCGCAGAGCGCGCCGGACGGGAATGAAGAGTTCGGAGAGGAGGCCACCCTGCTGCGGGCCGCCGATCTGATCGGCCAGCTCGGCGATCCGCATTACATCCGCAAGGCCAACGCGCTGTACATCGAATTCGAGGAGGCCGGATTGAACCGCCA
This sequence comes from Bradyrhizobium viridifuturi, assembly GCF_001238275.1. GTDB lineage: Bacteria > Pseudomonadota > Alphaproteobacteria > Rhizobiales > Xanthobacteraceae > Bradyrhizobium > Bradyrhizobium viridifuturi. The sequence continues at coordinate 102,328 of NZ_LGTB01000038.1, read as the reverse complement.
GCTCGGCTACGATTCGCCGGCCGATCTCGTCGACCTCTATCCCCGCTTCTACTGGGACAGCGTCGCGCCGCACGTGCAGAAGGCGATCCGCCACCTCAACATCACCTCCAGCGGGCGGCAATGGATCGCCAATCTCTACAGCAACGTGTTTCGCGCCGAGCGCGACATCTCGCTGTCGGGGCCGCAGAAATAGGTTGAAGGTCGCGCCGCACCAGGTCGTCATACCCTGCGAGGGCGGGGTATCCAGTACGCCGCGGCCTATCGATTGATCACCGATGCGTCCGGAATACTGGGTCACCCGTCTTCGCGAGTGATGACGCGGTGCGCATGGCTCCAATCCACTCTTTCGTCTTGTGGCGGCGGCGGATTCGGGCACAACATCCACCAGATAATGACCGCTTTGCCCGCACCTACCACAACCCCGCGCCGCTCCCCGCTGCACTGGCTCAACAACCAGCCCTATCTGCTGCTCAGCCTGACGTCGCTGTTCTGGGCCGCCAACATCGTGCTGGCGCGGCATGTCGGCAGCCACGTGCCGCCGGTCACCCTGACCACGATCCGCTGGTTCGGCGTGTTCCTGATGCTGTTGCCGTTCGCTTGGCCGCATCTGAAGCAGGACTGGCCGAAGCTGCGCAAGGCGCTGCCGCTGATGCTGCTGTTGTCCGCGGTAGGCTTCGCGTTCAACAACGCGATCTCCTACTGGGCGATGCAATACACCGAGGCGCTGAATGCGCTGCTGATTCAGTCGGCGGGGCCGCTGTTCGTGGCGCTGTGGTCGCTGGTCCTGTTCGGCGTGCGGCTGACGCCGGCGCAGCTTGCCGGCATCGCGATCTCGCTGGCCGGCGTGCTGACCATCATCCTGCGCGGCGATTTCTCGGCGCTCGCCAGCATCAGCTTCAACCGGGGCGACATCATGTTCGGCGCCTCGCTGGTATCGTTCGGCCTCTATTCGGCACTGATCCCGCGGCGGCCGAAAATCCATCAGCTCTCGCTGATCTCGTTCACCACCTGCTGTGGTGCGCTGATGCTGCTTCCGGTGGCTGTCTGGGAATTCGCCAATGGCGTGACGCTGAAGCTCGACGTCCTGACCTTTGCCACGCTGGGCTACACGCTGATCTTCCCGTCCACGCTGGCCTATCTGTTCTTCAACCGCGGCGTCGCGCTGATCGGCCCGAACCGCGCGGCGCCGTTCTTCCATCTGGTGCCGGTGTTCGGCTCGGCGATGGCGATCCTGCTGCTCGGCGAGACGCTGGCGCCGTTCCATTTGATCGGCTACGCGCTGGTGCTCGCCGGCGTCATCATCGCCTCGCGGCAGGGATCGGCGAAGACCTAGCGGCGCGCGGCCGTGGCTGCGATTGCTCGATGCCCTTTCAGCCTCCTGGCGGGAGCGTCAACCGGCAACGCTGTGCCTGGCTTCCTGCTCAGGCTGCCCGTAATGAAATCGATAAAGCTCCTCACTTTCGCCGGCACGTGGCTGCGCGAGGGATAGTAGACATAGAGCGGGAAACGCTCGTCGGGCCAGTCCGGAAACAGCTCGATCAACGCGCCGCTCTTCAGGTGATCGTCGAGTCCGATATCGATCACCTGCGCAATCCCGAAGCCGGCAAGGCAAGCGCCGAGCTTGGTTCCGGAATCAGTGACGGTGAGCCGCCCGTTGACCGCGACCGGCACGACCTCGCCGCCGCGCCGGAACTCCCAGTCGAAGGGACGCCCCGTCGCCGCGTCGATTGCGTGGATGCACTGATGGTCGCGGCCCGCCAGCTCGCGTGGATCGAGCGGCCGGCCGTGTCGTTCGAGATAGATCGGCGAGGCCACGGTGAGCACGCGCGCATCGAGCACGCGGCGCGCAATCAGCGCCGACGGCGCCGGCTCGCCGAAACGCACCGCCAGGTCGAAACCGTCGCTGACCAGATCCGCAATCCGGTCGCGGGTCTCGATACGCAGCTCCATGCCTGGATTCTGCAGCAGGAACTCGCTCAGCTTCGGTGACAGCACCATGCGGGAGAACAGCGGATCGACATTGACCCGCAGCTTGCCGCGGACCGCATCGCGCGACTTCGAGGTCTCCGCCGCCGCCTCGCCGATCCCGGCCAGATGTGCGGCAACCCGCTCGACCAACGCGCGTCCTTCCTCGGTGAGCTCGACGGCGCGACTCGTGCGGTGAACCAGCCGCGTGTCGAGGCGCGCCTCGAGCTTGGCGATCGCCTTGCTGACCCCGGATTGCGTCATGCCGAGCCGTTCGGCGGCGCGGCCAAAACTGCGCGCATCCGCCAGCGCCGCGAGGACCACCAGGCCGCCAACCAGCCGACCGTCAACTTCGTCCATGCCGATGCCTCTCAGTCATCCAAGAGATGACCGTCCAGTCGTAGCACTCCGCCACCATATCGACCACTGTCGACGCCGATCACCGGTCTGATCCGGTGCGGCCACCGCCACATCCTCGCCTAGGGAGAATTTGCAATGAGCGACATCGAGGCCATCGCATCCGCGATCGATGGATATTTCAACCTGATGTATGACGTCGACGACAGCCGGTTTCGCGACGTCTTCGCCGATGCCTCCATCGTGCACGGCATCCGGGATGGCAAGCACACGGTGCGGTCGGCCGCGGAATTCCGCGACTTCATCCAGAGCCGCCCTTCGCCGGCGTCGATGAAATCGCCGCGCGAGGACGCCATCATCAGCATCGACCAGACCGCGCCCGATCTGGCCATCGCCAAGGTCCGCATCAGGAACGGCCAGACCGGCTTCATCGACCATCTCGTATTTCATCGGATCGACGGCAGGTGGCTCATCACCACCAAGGCGTTTCACGTCGCGCAGGTCTTCCCGGCGGGGTCGTAGCGTTCCGCCGGCGCGCTCCGGGGCGCAAAACGCGAATGCCCGGGTCAACGGCCCGGGCATCGTGATGATGTCGATTGATCGCGCCGGCCTTACGCCGCACGGACCTTCTGCAGGAACTCGTCGACCGCCTTGCGCAGCATGCCGGACTGGGTGTCGAGCTCGCGTGCATTCGACAGCACATCGCCCGCGGCGGTGCCGGTGGCGGCGGCCGCGGTGGTGACGCCGCCGATATGGGCGGAGATCTCGCTCGAGCCGGCCGCGACCTGCTGGATGTTGCGCGCGATTTCGCGCGTCGCATCGCCCTGCTGGTCGATCGCAGTCGAGATCGACGCCGTGATCTCGCTCATCTGCGCGATGGTCGCGGTGATGCCGCCGATCGAGGTCACCGCCTCGCCGGTGGAGGCCTGCATCGCGGCGACCTGCGCCGAGATCTCTTCGGTCGCCTTCGCGGTCTGGTTGGCGAGCGCCTTCACCTCGGAGGCGACCACCGCGAAACCGCGGCCGGATTCGCCGGCGCGCGCCGCCTCGATGGTGGCGTTGAGTGCGAGCAGATTGGTCTGGGCCGCGATCGAATGGATCAGCTTGACCACCTCGCCGATCTTCTCGCGCCGGTGGAGAGCGCCTGCACGGTCGCGTTGGTGCGCTCGGCATCGGCGACCGCCTGGCTAGCGACCTCGCTGGAGCGCGCCACCTGGCGGGAGATTTCCGCAACCGAGCTAGAGAGCTCCTCGGCCGCCGCAGCGACGGTGCCGACATTGTTGGAGGCGCTGTCGGAGGCCGCACCGACGGTCGCCGCCCGCGCGCTGGCGTCGCTGGCCGTCGCGGTCATCGACTGCGCCGTGGTCTGCATGCCGGCGGCAGCGGAGGCCACCGTGCGGACGATGCCGTTCACGCTGCGCTCGAAATCGCTCGCGATATTCTCCATCGCATTGCGGCGCTCGGAGGCGGCGCGCGCCTGGGTCTCGGCCTCGGCCTGCTCGAGGCCCCGGATGCGGGTCGCATTGTCCTTGAAGATCTGCACGGTCGCCGCCATGCCGCCAACCTCGTCGCCGCGGCCGACGCCGGGAATGTCGCCGTCGAGCTTGCCGTCGGCGATGTCGCGCATGCGGCTGCCAAGCAGATTGAGCGGGCGGGAGATGCTGCGGCCGATCAGCCAGGCGACCGAACTCGAGATGATGCCGATGCCGATGATCGCGAGCCCGAGCAACCAGGCAATGGGGCGCAGCTTGGCGTCGATATCATCGAGATAGGCGCCGGTTCCGAGATACATGTCGAAGCCGGGGACCGCGACGGCGTAGCCGAGCTTCCGGATCGGCGTTTCCTGACCCGGCTTCACATAGTCATAGAACAGCAGGATATCGCCATTGGCCTTCACGCCGTTCATCAGCTCCCATGACAGCTTGCGGCCATTGGTCACGACCTCCATGCGGTTGGTTCCAACCTGCTTCGGATCGGGCGCCAGCACCGTGATGCCGTTGTAGTCGGTGCCGAACAGATAGCCGGCGCCGTTATCGTAGGTCATCGCGTTGCCGCGCTTGCCCAGCTCGGCGATTGCCGCCTCCTTGGTCATCTTTCCGGCGTCGACGTCCTTCTTCAGGCTCACCGCCATGTTCTTCGCCATCTCGACCATCGCCTTGGCCTGGTCGATGCGAGCATTTGTCATCTCACGCTGCATCAAATGACCGGCGAGAACGCCGGCCGTGCACAGACCAAGGAGGGTCACCCCCACCAGAATGCCGAGCTTGGGGGTGATCTTCAGATTTGACAGCTTCACGGGGATCTCCAGACGAGGCGGGGAACGCGACGCGATTGGCGGATTGATTCCGCTCACCGTAATGTGAGACCCTTTACCTGATGGTTACGGTGGTTCCCCGTAGTAGCCCGGAGAATCGGGCCACGGACCAACCGGCAATTGTGGAGAGGACCACCCAGCTCGCGTACAAGTAGGGGAAAGCGGCGAAGCGAGCCGCGCTCGGAGAAGCAAGAAGACCAAGAAGCAAACCCAGCAAGAAGCAACAATCAAGAACAGAAGACCTCACATCGGGAGCAGACAATGTCGAAATTCAGGGTGGTGACGCCGAAGGGCGCAAGCTTCACGGTCGCCGGCGGCGGCTATGATTATGAGCGCGAGGCGCTCGACCCGGTCGGCGCCGAGATCGTCGAGGCGCCGGCCAACGAGGCCGAATTCATCGCCGCGGCAAGGACCGCGGACGCAATCTACGCCAAGGGCATGCCGATCACCAAGGCTGTGATCGACGCGCTCGAGAACTGCAAGGTGATCACGCTCGGCAGCGTCGGCGTCGACTCCGTCGACGTGAAGGCCGCGACCGCGCGCGGCATCCCGGTCACCAACATCCCCGACACCTTTATCGAGGAGGTTGCCGACCACGCCATGATGCTGCTGCTCGCGGGCTTCCGCCGCCTGATCGATCAGGACAAGATGGTGCGTACCGGCCGCTGGGCCGAGGGCCGCCCGGCCCTCTTGAAGATTCCGCGGCTGATGGGCCAGACCCTCGGCTTCATCTCGTTCGGCCGCGTCGCCCGCGCGGTGGCGAAGCGCGCGGCGCCGTTCGGCCTTCGGATGATGGCCTACGATCCGTTCATCCAGGAAACGCTGATGTACGACCACGGCGTGATCCCCTCGACGCTGTCGGAGGTGTTGTCGCAGTCGGACTTCGTCTCGATGCACGCCCCGGCGCGTCCCGAAGTGCACCACATGCTGACCGAGAAGCATTTTCGCCAGATGAAAAAATCGGCGATCTTCATCAACACCGGCCGCGGCGCCACCGTCGACGAGGAATCGCTGATCAAGGCGTTGCAGGAGGGCTGGATCGCCCACGCCGCGCTCGACGTGCTGGAGAAGGAGCCGCCGTCGCACAACAATCCGATGCTCGGGATGGACAATGTTACCTTGACCGCCCACGTCGCCTCGGCATCGGCACGTTTTGACGAGGCGCGCAAGCGTCGGGTGGGCTACGAATTGTCACTAGTGCTGCAAGGCATGTGGCCGGTAAGCTGCGTCAACCCGTCGGTGCTGCAAAACACCGCGCTGCGCCGCTGGCAGCCCGTCAGCATGGATCGCGGTCCGAACAGCTGAGACGGGACTACGCTTGCCGCGCGCGCGGTCGCCCGGTGCGGGCGCTTCGCGCGGCGGCGTGCCGAGACCACAAGACCCTTCACCGGCGGCCAACGCCGGGAAGAACAAGAACAACGAAACAACAACAACGAAACAATAACAACGGGAGTGCGAACGACATGAAGTACGAGATCACGCGTCGCGATGCGCTGGCGCTGGGGGCGTCCGCGGCGGCACTGGCCGTCACCGGCGCTGCGGCGCAGGATGCTTCGAAGGTCAAGGCTGCCGACGTGGCCGCGCCGTCGCTGCCGATCGAGAAGGGTGCGACCTTGCGCATGCTGCGGCCGGTGCGCTTCGTGCAGGCCGACGAGGACGTGTTCCGCGCCAATGCCAAGCGCTTCACCGACAAGACCGGCGTCGAGGTCAAGGTCGACTTCGTCGGCTGGGAAGACATCAATCAGCAGACCGCAGTGACCTCGAACTCCGGCGCGGGCCCGGACATCATCATCGGCTTTGGCGACGCGCCGCACATCTATATCGACAAGCTGATCGAACTGACCGACGTCGCCGATTATCTCGACAAGCGCTACGGCGGATGGCTCGCGCTGGCAAAACGCTACGGCATGCGCTCGAAGTCGAAGAGCTGGATCGGCCTGCCGTTCGGCGCCTCGGGCGGCCCGCTGGTCTACCGCAAGTCGCTGGTCAACGCGGCGGGCTTCGACAAGGTACCGGAAGACCACGCCGGTATCCTCGAACTCTGCAAGAAACTGAAGGCGGCTGGCAAGCCCGCAGGCTTTGCGCTCGGCAACGCGGTCGGCGACGGCAACGGCTTCGCCAACTGGCTGCTGTGGTCGCACAACGCCGCGCTGCTGGATGAGGAAGGCAACATCATCATCAACAGCAAGGAGACGATCGCCGCGCTGAAATACCTGAAGGAGCTCTATCCGACCTTCATCGCCGGCACGCCGTCCTGGAACGACGTCTCCAACAACCGCGCCTACTCGTCGCAGGAAATCGGCCTGACCGCCAACGGCGTCTCGCTGTACTTCTCGCTGAAGAACGATCCCGCCACCAAGGCGGTGGCCGACGACACCGAACATCAGTTCCTGCCCAAGGGACTGGCGTCGACCTCGCCGATGTCGGGCCTTACGCTGAACGCGATGGCCTTCAAGCACAGCCCCTATCCCAACGCGGCGAAGGCATTCCTGCAGTTCATGCTCGAGAAGGAGCAGTACGAGCCGTGGCTCAATGCCAACTCCGGCTACTGGTCGCAGCCGCTCGCGGCCTATGCCGATGCCGCGGTGTGGTCGGGCGATCCCAAGGTCGCGATCTTCAAGGACACCATGAAGAGCCCGTATTACAATGGCTACAGGGGGCCGATCTCGACCGCGACCGGCGCCGTCAACGCCGACTATGTACTGGTGCAGATGTGCGCTTCCGTCGCAACCGATGCGGCAACGCCCGAGGCTGCCGCCGCGGAAGCCGAGCAGCGCGCCAAGCGGTACTTCCGGCGGCAGGGCCGGTAACGGCGCCATTGAACTGCGAAACCTGGTTCAACCGTCATTGCGAGCGAAGCGAAGCAATCCATAGCGCCACAAAGGAGAAATGGATTGCTTCGTCGCTTCGCTCCTCGCAATGACGACAAGACGAGCATTCAATGTCCGTAACCACCTTCCCTTCACGCGGCGCCGCACTTCGCCAGCCCGGCTGCTCGCGCGCCTGTTCGACTACAAGCCGTTCCTGATCGTGATGTGCCTGGCGCCAGCGATCGGCCTGCTGCTGGTGTTCCTCACCTATCCGCTGGGCCTCGGCATCTGGCTCGCCTTCACCGACACCACGATCGGCCAGCGCGGCATCTATATCGGGCTCGAGAACTTCCAGTACCTGCTCAAGGATCCCTTGTGGTGGAACGCGGTGTTCTACTCGATCTTCTACACCGCGGTCGCGACCTTCGGAAAGTTCGCGCTCGGCTTCTGGCTGGCGCTCCTGCTCAACAACCATTTCCCGTTCAAGAGCCTGATCCGCGCCATCGTGCTGCTGCCGTGGATCGTGCCGACAGTGCTGTCCGCGCTCGCATTCTGGTGGATCTACGATCCGCAGTTCTCGATCATCTCCTATCTCCTGGTCGACGTGCTGCACCTGCGCGACAGCAATGTCGACTTCCTCGGCTCGCCCTGGCCGGCGCGGTTCTCGCTGATCGCGGCCAATATCTGGCGCGGCATCCCGTTCGTCGCGATCTCGCTGCTGGCCGGGCTGCAAACCATCTCGCCCTCGCTCTATGAGGCGGCGATGCTCGACGGCGCCACCTCCTGGCAGCGCTTCCGCTACATCACCTTCCCGATGATGATGCCGATCCTAGCGATCGTGATGACGTTCTCGATCATCTTCACCTTCACCGACTTCCAGCTCGTCTACGCCATCACCCGCGGCGGCCCGGTCAACTCGACCCATCTGCTCGCGACCTTGGCGTTCCAGCGCGGCATCGCCGGCGGCGAGCTCGGTGAGGGCGCCGCGATCGCGGTGTCGATGATCCCGTTCCTGGTGTTCGCAACGTTGTTCAGCTACTTCGGCCTCGCCCGCCGCAAATGGCAGCAGGGAGAAGCCAATGACTGACGTTGCAGCGCAATCCAACGTCGCTAGCGCCACACCCGACACCATGGCGTGGGACAGCCGCGCCCGGCGCGTGGTGATGATCTATCTGCCGCTCGCCTGCTTCATCCTGATCCTGTTGTTCCCGTTCTACTGGATGGCGATCACCTCGTTCAAACCGAACGCGGAGCTGCTGAACTACAAGGAGCACAATCCGTTCTGGATCACTTCGCCGACGCTTGCGCATGTCAAGCATCTCTTGTTCGACACGTCGTATCCGCGCTGGCTGAAGACCACCATGCTGGTCGCGATCGGCTCGACCTTCCTGTCGCTGTTCGCCTCGACGCTCGCCGCCTACGCGATCGAGCGGCTGCGCTTCCGCGGCAGCCCCTATGTCGGCCTCGGCATCTACCTCGCCTATCTGGTGCCGCCGTCGATCCTGTTCATTCCGCTCGCCACCGTGATCGTGCAGTTCGGCCTGTTCGATTCCCCCCTGGCGCTGATCCTGGTCTATCCGACCTTCCTGGTGCCGTTCTGCACCTGGCTCTTGATCGGCTACTTCAAGTCGATCCCCTATGAGCTCGAGGAATGCGCGCTGGTCGACGGCGCGACGCGGCTGCAGATCCTGTGGCGGATCACGCTGCCGCTCGCGGTGCCCGGCCTGATCTCGGCCGGCATCTTCTCCTTCACGCTGTCCTGGAACGAGTTCATCTACGCGCTCGCCTTCATCCAGAGCGGCGCCAACAAGACGGTGCCGGTCGCGATCCTGACCGAGCTGGTCACCGGCGATGTCTACCAATGGGGCGCGCTGATGGCGGGCTCCCTGCTCGGCTCGCTGCCGGTCGCGCTGTTCTACTCGCTGTTCGTCGACTATTACGTGTCGTCGCTGACCGGCGCGGTGAAGGAGTAGCGCGGATATCTTGCTTGAAGCAGACTCAACCTATCCCCGTCACCCTGAGGAGCGCGAAGCGCGTCTCGAAGGGTCGACGGCCTCCAGCGGTGGCCGTGCATCCTTCGAGGCTCGCTCCGCTCGCACCTCAGGATGACGGGGATAGGCTGCTGAACCTGCTCTCCTTTACCGCGGCACGAATGCGACCGGCACGGAAAAGCCCATCGAGCCCTGCATGACCTCGGAAGGAAACGCCGGAAACGGCTGGGCCTGGCGCACCATCGCCAGCGCCCGCGCGTCGAAGGTCGGATTGCCGGAGGAGCCGCCGAGATGGCTCGACAGCACATGCCCGCCGCGGCCGAGCGTGAACACCAGGCGGACCACGCCGCGCTGGCCATTGCCGCCGGCCGGATAGGAATGGAAGCGCAACAGATGCGCGCGGACACGTGCGTTGTAGGCCGCGATCGCCGATGCCGCGGCACCCGCGCTGATCGCGGACGCCGCTGGCGCCTGACGTTCGGCGCGGCTCGGCGCACTGGTGCGTGGCGCCGGCGTCGCCTTGGGCGGCTTCTTCGCGTCCCGGCGCACCACCTTCGGCTTGACAGGCTCCGCCTTGTGCTCAGGCATGACCTTGGTGGGCTCGGGTTTCGGCGGCGTGACCTGCGGCCTCTGCTCCGGCGGCGCGGCGACCGCAGCCTCCTCCAGCAACGGCGTCGGCGCGATTTCCTCGTGCACGGCCTGCGCGGCGGCAGGTTCGGGCGGCGCGGCATCGGCCTCCTGCATCGCCGGGCCCGGCGGCAGCTCGGTCTGCGAAATCTCCGGCGCTGACGTGATCGGCGTCAGGTCGACCAGCACCGCCGGCACCGCGACACCCGGCGGGGGCGCCGAGACCCAGCTCATGCCGAGCGCGATCATCGCAGCGTGCGCCGCCAGGATCGCGGCCGCCGACAGGCCCCAGCGCTTTAGCCAGATGTCACCGCGGGACTCATGCAGCACATAGGCATTCATCGAACTAGCTGCGTCCGTCGAGGCCGACCAGCGCGACCTTGAGGTACCCGGCGTTGCGCAGCAGGTTCATCACCTCCATCAGATCGCCATAGCTGACCGCCTTGTCGGCGCGCAGGAAGATGCGTTCGTCCTTCCTGCCCTGCGTGGCGCCGTCGAGCGCCGACGTCAGGGTCTCGCGCGCGATGACGGCCTCGCCGACCGCAACCGACAGATCCGGCTTCACGGTGACGAACACCGGCTTGTCGGGCCGCGGTTGCGGCTCGGCAGTCGAGGCCGGCAGATCGACGCCGAGGTCGACGGTGGCGAGCGGCGCCGCCACCATGAAGATGATCAGCAGCACCAGCATCACGTCGATGAACGGCGTGACGTTGATCTCATGCGCCTCGACCAGGTCGTCGTCGCCGCGACGCCGGCTACCGAACGCACCGCCAGTGCCAAGCTTGACGCCCATCTCTCACTCCGCGGCGCGCGCCAGCCGGAACAGGCTGCGGTCGCCCTCGCGGCTCACCAGCAGCATCACCATGACGGAGGCGTCGCCGAGCAGCGCGCGGTAGCCCGCGATCGAGCGGGTCAGGTGATTGTAGATCACGACCGCGGGAATCGCCGCAACCAGGCCGAGCGCCGTCGCAAGCAGCGCCTCCGCAATGCCCGGTGCGACCACTGCGAGATTGGTGGTGTGGGCCTCGGAGATGCCGATGAAGGCATTCATGATGCCCCACACCGTGCCGAACAGGCCGACGAACGGCGCGGTCGCGCCGATGGTGGCGAGCACTCCGGTGCCGCGTGCGATCTGCCGCGACATCGCCGCTTCGACCCGCTCCAGCCGCAACGCGATGCGCTCCTTGAAGCCGTCATCGAACATGCCGCACGAGAGCGTGGCCTCGCGTGACGCCGATTGGATGATCTGCGCTACGGCATCGCAGCCGTCACGGCTCGCCTGCTCGACCTCGGCAAGCAGCGTGTCGCGCTCGAGCTGACCGATCCGCTGCCGCGCCAGCACGGTCTTGCGGCGGATCTCGACGGTCTTGGCGAGCCAGATCGTCCAGGTCGCCAGCGAGGCGAAGGCCAAACCGATCATGACAGCCTTCACGACGATATCGGCGCTCTCGAACATGCCCCAGGGCGAGAGGTTGCGCGGCAGCAGCGCCGCGTCGGTCGCGGCAAGGCACGTTCCCGGCGACAGGCCGAACGCGGCCACTGCCACCGTCCAGATGCTCCGCCCAAGCCACCGATACGCCATGGTCGCCTCCCGTCCTGCGTTCGCGTCAGCCCGCTTTCGGCGCGAGACGGTCCGCCAGCGCATGCAAGCGCGCCAGCTGGTCGTCGCGCAGCCCGCGCGTCTCGTCGCGGCCGACGAACACCTTGAACATGATGCCGCCATCGCGGTTGATGAAAGCGATGAAGGCCGACACCTTGCCCATGAACGGACGCTCGACGAACGCGATCGCCGCGCAGCGCTCATGCCTGAGGTGGCCGTGCAGGCCCTTCGGTTGCATCAGGTTGAAATAGCCGCGGCCGACCTCGCCCTTCGGAATGGCGCCGGTGAATTCGAAGATCGCATCATCGGTGTGCACGATCAGCGTCACCTCGCCCCACTCCGCGATGTCCTGCATCGCAGCGACGAATTCGCCGGCACCGATCCGCACCATGCTCTCGGGCAACGCCTCGAGCACCGCGCGCGGCGGCACCTTGCGCTCGCGCGCGACATCCTCGATGACCGCGCCGGGATTGTCGGCCATATAGGCCCGCAATCCGGCAAGCTCTGAATCCAGCACGACCGCCTCCGTTACGCCGGGCTCTTGGCGCGCTCGGTGATCAACACCTCAAAGCCTTCGAATTTGGGATGGCCGAGATAGAGGCTGCCACCGGTCTCGTTGCCGGCGCGGGAATGGGCGCGGCGGAACGCGTCGGATTTGGTCCAGTCCTCGAACGCTCCCTTGCTGGCCCACACGGTGTGGGTTGCATAGAGCGTGTGGTCCTCGGCCTCGGGGCCCTTCACCAGGTGAAACTCGATGAACCCCGGCAGGTCGCCGAGATAGGACTCGCGGGTCTTCCAGACCGTCTCGAACGCCTGCTCCTTGCCCTTGATCACCTGAAACCGGTTCATTGCGATGAACATGAAAGCCTTCTCCTGCGTGTCGGCGGATGCCCTGATCCTGCCGGTTGATCTCGTTGATATCATGAATGCGCCAAAGCCGCGCTGGGGGCACCAGCGCGGCCGGAGCAACCTGGATGGAATGATCGGCCTTTCGCGTTACGCTCCACCAAGGTGAATCTTCAGCCCGGCCTTGTAGACGGTGCCCGGACCAGGGCTCGAGAACAGCAGGTCGTTCTGCGTCGTGCCGTCGGTCGAGGAGCCCGGGATCGCGTAGGGCCGGTAATACTGGTTCAAGAGGTTGTCGACCGACGCCGTAAAGGTGATGTCCTTGGTGGCGTTCCAGGTCAGGTAGAGATTGACCAGCTCGTAGCCGGTCGAGGGCAGATAGCCCGCCGGCAGATCGTTGTTGGCGCCGAACGAGGACCATTGCGCGGCAATGATCAGCGAGCGGTCGAGCAGCCGCACGCCGCCCGTCGTCGTCACCTTGCGCGGCGTGATGGTGGCGAGCCCGACATTGGTCGCCGTGTTGCGGCCGCGCATCAGATGGCCGGCGACGCCCACGAACCAGTCGCCCGCATCATACATCGTCTCGAGCTCGAAGCCCTCGATGCGGGCATGGGCGATGTTCTGGTACTGGTAGAACTGGCTGAAGCGACCGAACGGCGTCGTGGTCGGCGTCGACGCGACGAGGTCGATATAACCGTCGACGTCGTTCTGGAACACGTTGATCTTGCCGCGGAACGAGTCGCTCGCGGTGAAGATGCCGTCATACCTGAGATTGACGCCGGCTTCCTTGTTCTTGCCGACCTCGGGCCGCAGCGCGGCGTTCGGCAGGAAGCAGAACAGGCCGCTGGTGCCGTCGGGACAGTTGAACAGCGCCGGGCCGCCGCCGGTGGCGTGTCCGCCCGCGATCAGGGTCTCGGTGATCGACGGCGCACGGTAGCCTTCGGCATAACTGACATAGGGCGTGAAGCCTGCGATCGGCGTAATGCCGACCGTGATCTTCGGCGACAGCCGGTCGCCGCTGGTTGTGGTATTGATCGAGGTCAGCTCGTAATGGTCGTGGCGGACGGCGCTGACCAGTTCGAGCCAGGTCGAATAGTTCTGCTTCAACTGCACAAAGCCGCCGGACACCGTGCGCTGGCCGCCCGGCGTCGTGATGTTGGAATTGCCGCGGGAATCGAAGGTCTCGACATCGTCGCGGAAGGCGTCGAAACCGTAGGTCACGGCGTTGCGCCAGTCGCCGAAATCGAAGCGCGAGGTGTTGTTGACGTCGAGGCCGACGGTGTCGAGCGAATAGCCGCGCTTGTCGCCGACGCAGCCGGAGATGTTGTTGCCGGGATTGGCCAGCGAACAGACGCCGCCGCCTGACGTGATGCGGTTGTTGTAGGTCTTGACCTGGTCGTTGTCGGTGCGATTGCCGTAGACCGAGATGTTCCAGTCGAACAGCATGTCGTCGGGCTTGGAGTACTTCCAGCTCAGCGTGCCCGTGTAGTTCCTGGCATCGGAGGCGTAGACCGAGGAGCCCGCGATCGCCGCCAGCGGCGCCGCCGTCGTGGTCGGGCCGCGGTTCTGCTGGCCGATATTGTACTGGTAGTCCTGGAAGACGCCGCCGATCTTGAATTCATGACCTTCGGCCGGGCGGATCGTCACCTTCATCAGGCCGGCCGCGATATCGTTGCCGGTGTTGCCGATCTCGGTGCCGGAGCCGTCCTTGTAATTGCTCTGGGTGCGATAGACCGCGCCGCCGAACACATCGACATTCGGATCGGCGCGCACGCCGCCGAACACCGAGCCCATGCCGCGGTCCTTGTTGGAGCCGTAGGAGCCCGACATGTCGACACCCCAGCGCTCGCCGGGCCGCACCACGTCGTCGATGTCCTTGCTACGGAACGAAACCACGCCACCGATCGCGCCGGAGCCGTAGATGTTCGCGGTCGGGCCGCGCACCACGTCGACCCCGCCGATCAGTTCGGGATCGAGGAAGAACGAGCCGTTGGCATTGTGGCCGGTGCGCTGATAGTTCTGCCGCGCGCCGTCGACCACGACGCGACGCGGCCGAAATCCTGCAGGCCGCGGATGTTGATGACGGTCGCCGGATCGTCGCCGCGTTCCTGGAACGAAACGCCCGGGACGTTATAGAAAATGTCCGACACCCGGTTCGGCTGCAGGCCCTGGATCTTCTCCAGCGTGACCGAGCTGACCGGCGCCAGCGCGTCGATGGCGCGCTCGTCGGTCTTCGATGCCACGGCTGTGATGGTGTCGAGCGACTGCACCGGCACCGCGCCGATCTGCGCGCGAGCATTCATCAGAGGCTGCGCGGCCGCCTGCTGTTCGGCCGAAGGCTTCGGCTTGAGTTTGGCCTGCTTCGGCCGCTCAGTCGCAGGACGCGGAGCCGAAGCGTCGGCAGTTTGCGCCACACCGCTCTCCGGCAAAGCTGCCGTCAATGAAAACACTGACGCACCCAATATCAAGGCGCGCGAAACCCTAACCCCGTCAGCCATTCTAGCCCCAGCCCAATCATTACTTTTTCTGGTTTGGCTGGCGTGCGCTCCACCGAGCGGCTTGCTGGCTATGTCGCGATCCAAGCCACCCGCTTGCATCGTGATGAATGGTTACGAGCCGGAAACAAATCGGTCAAGAATGCGGCGCCGCTGTTTATATCGATTGTAAAATGCAGCCGTTGGAATGCGCCCTCGCCCGCTTGTACAAGCAAGCACTGTTTGAAAATTCGAAGGCGCAGCACCACGAGAATGTCGGCAACTTCCGGAGACAAGTTCGGCGCGGCCGAAAAGCAGGTCGTATCAGTGTCCGACGCCGCGAAAACGCTCGTCATGCGCGGAAATCGCCTCGACAGCCGCGAGCTGTTCTCGGCTGAGCGCGAGATCATCATCGTGCATGGCGAAGAGCATTACCGCTTGCGGCTGACCTCGCAGAACAAGTTGATCCTTACCAAGTGACCGCCCCGATGACAATTTGCCGCACGCTCGCCTTGCTCGCATTCTCCTGTCTGCTGCCGATCAGCGCAGCAACCGCCGAGGGCATTACCGTGCTTGACGCGCGCGGCCGCGACGTTGCGATCGACGATCCCACACGGATCGTCTCGATCGGCGGCGCGATCACCGAGATCCTCTATGCGCTCGGCTTCGAGGAGCGCATCGCCGGCGTCGATGCGACCAGCCTCTATCCGCCAGCGGCGCTGCGCCAAAAGCCCGACGTCGGCTATATGCGCCAACTGTCGCCCGAGGGCGTGCTCGGCCTGCATCCGTCGCTGGTGCTCGCGGTGCAGGGCTCGGGGCCGAAGGAAACCATGGACGTGCTGGAGGCGGCGAAAGTGCCGCTGGTGCTGGTGCCGGAGACATTCTCGGAGGCCGGGCTGGTCGAGAAGATCAGGCTTGTCGGCCATGCCATGGGCGCCGATCCGCGCGCCGCGTGCCTGTCCGCTGCGGTGGAAAGCGATCTCGCACAACTGCGCGCGCTGCGCGCCAAAGTGGCAAAGCCGGTGCGCGTGATGTTCGTGATGTCGCTCCTGAACGGCCGGGCACTGGCCGCCGGCCACAAGACCGCTGCGGACGAGATCATCCAGCTCGCCGGCGGCGTCAACGCCATCGACGGTTACGACGGCTACAAGCCGGTCAATGACGAGGCCATCGTGGCGGCGAAGCCCGATGTCGTGCTGTCGATCGATCGCGGCAAGGACTCGCTGACGTCGGACGCGGTGTTCGCGCATCCGGGCTTTGCGCTGACGCCGGTCGCGGCCAACAAGGCCTTCATTTCGATGGAAGGGCTTTATCTGCTCGGCTTCGGACCGCGTACTGCGGCTGCGGCGCGCGACCTCTCGGTCAAGCTCTACCCGGCGCTGGCACCGCAAGCCGAAACCTTCAAGCCGGCGGCACTGAGCGCGAACTGCCGGCAATGAGCGCGCTGGCCGAGCGCAGCGCGCGTGCCAAGCAACGCCGCGCCGGCATGTCGCCGCGGCCGGCGGCTACGCTCACTTTGCTTTGCTTGTTTGCGGCACTTGCAGGGACCGCACTGATCGCCCTGACGGTCGGGGCCGCCGGCATCCCGCTGGCGCGGCTTCCGGCCGCGCTCGGGCTATGGGGCGATGCCGTGACCAGCCCGCTGCTGGCGCGCGACCAGCTCGTGGTGTGGTCGATCCGCATCCCGCGGATCGCGGCGGCCGCGATGGTCGGCGCACTCCTTGCGGTATCAGGCACGATCATGCAGGGCCTGTTCCGCAACCCCCTCGCCGACCCCGCGCTGGTCGGCGTCTCCTCCGGGGGTGCGTTTGCCGCAGCGGCGGCGATCGTGTTCACCGACAGCCATCTCGGCGAGAGCCTGCGCTTCCTGCAACACCAGTTGCTGCCGGTCGCGGCCTTTGCCGGTTCGCTGGTCACGACCATCGTGCTTTATGGCATCGCCAGCCGCGGCGGCCGGACGTCGATCGCGATCTTCCTGCTGGCCGGGCTTGCGATTGCCGCGATCGCCAATGCCGGCATCGGGCTGCTGGTGTTCGTCGCGGACGACCGCCAGCTCCGCGACATCACCTTCTGGATGCTGGGTTCGCTCAGCGGCGCGACCTGGAGCAAGCTCACGGCGCTGGCCCCCGTGCTGGCCGCGGCCCTGATCGCCTGCGTCCCGATCGCCCGTGGGCTCGACGTGCTGGTGCTCGGCGAGGCCGAGGCGTTCCATAGCGGCGTCGACGTCGAACGGCTGAAGCAGATGTCGATCGTGCTGGTATCGGCGATGACCGGCGTCGCGGTCTCGGTGTGCGGCGTGGTCGGTTTCGTCGGGATCGTGGTGCCGCATCTGTTGCGGCTGGTGATCGGTCCCGCGCATCGCCTGCTGCTGCCGGCCTCGGCGTTGCTCGGCGCCATCCTGCTGGTTGGTGCCGACACCGTGGCGCGCACCATCGTGGCGCCGGCGGAAATGCCGATCGGCATCCTGACCGCGGCAATCGGCGCGCCGTTCTTCCTCGCGATGCTGCTGCGCCAGCGCAACCTGGTATCGCTATGAGCGCGCTGCTCGAAGCGCAGGCGATATCGATGACGGTCAGCGGCGCCACGCTGGTCGATGCGGTCTCGTTGCAGATTGGCGCCGGCGAGATGGTCGCGATCGTCGGCCCCAACGGCGCCGGTAAATCGACCCTGCTGCGCATGCTGTCGGGCGACCTGCGTCCGTCCCGCGGCACCCTCAGGCTCAGGCAGCGCGACCTCAATACCTACCGTCCGCGCGAGTTGGCGCAGCACCGCGCGATGCTGTCGCAGCACGTCAATGTCAGCTTCCCGTTCACGGTCGAGGAGATCGTCAGCATGGGCGCCGGCGAGAGCCCGCGCACCGCGGCGCGTGGCCTGGTCAGGGCGGCGCTGGACGAGGTCGGGCTGGCGCCCTTCCGTTCCAGGCAGCTGCCGACGCTGTCCGGCGGCGAGCAGCAGCGCGCGCATTTCGCTCGCGTGCTGGTCCAGCTCGCCTGCGGCGAGGCGCTGCACGGGCCGGGACTCCTGCTGCTGGACGAGCCGACGTCGAGCCTCGATCTGCGGCACCAGATCGACCTCGTCGAGACCGCGCGCCGGCGCGCCAAGCGCGGCACCGCCGTGATCGCGATCCTGCACGACCTGAACCTCGCGATGCGGTTCGCCGACCGCATCCTGCTGCTGCATCGCGGCCGGCTTGCCGTCGACGGCGACCGCGCTGCCGCGATGCGGGCCGAGACGCTGCGCAAAACCTTCGAAATCGACGCTGCGATTGAATACACCGGAGACGGCGTACCATTCCTGCTGCCGCAGACGATGCGCCCCGCGGGCCAAGCGACGTAACGCCGCAAGCCTTATCCTGTCGTAACATCGGCGATTCACAAAACTGTCAGCCGGCTGTAACAGGCGCCTCGGACAACACCGCATCGTTTATCCCTTGGGAGATCAACCATGCGCCTGTCCCTGCTCTGCTCCGTCGCCTCGATCCTGCTCGCCACACCGGCGTTCGCGCAGAGCGAGGGCGAATTCCCGGCGACGCTGGCGGGACACGCCGTGATGCCGGCGGAGAGCTTCATCGATGCTCCCGCGGACGCCCCCAACGATCTGAAGACCTCGGGCAAGTACACCACCGGCAAGCGCGTCGATGCCATCGGCACCGTGATGGGAAAATCCTACGAGCGGCCGACCGGCGTGTCGCTGCCGTTCAAGGGCCAGCCGCTGCAAGGCCATTCCGGCATCAAGGCGATGCCCGACGGCTCGTTCTGGGTGATCACGGACAACGGCATGGGCTCGCGTTACAACTCGACGGACTCGATGCTGTATCTGAACCGCTACAAGATGGATTGGGCGGGCGGCAAGATCGAGCGCCAGGAGACCGTATTCCTGCACGATCCCGACAAGAAGGTGCCGTTCCGCATCGTGCATGAGGACACCGCCAAGCGTTACCTCACCGGCGCCGACTTCGACACCGAGGGCTTCCAGATCATCAACGATACGTTCTGGATCGGCGACGAGTTCGGGCCCTACATCCTCAAGGCCGACAAGACCGGCAAGATCCTTGCCGTGTTCGAGACGATCGCCGACGGCAAGCCGGTGCGCTCGCCGGATCACTGGGCGGTGCAGTCGCCCGGCGCGCCCGGCGTCACCTACACCAACGTCAATCTGCGCCGCTCCAAGGGCTATGAAGGTTTCGCCTCCTCCAAGGACGGCAAATTCCTCTACGGCCTGCTCGAAGGACCGCCGTGGGACGCCGACAAGAAGGACTGGGAGAAGGTCGACGGCAAGGAAGCCTCGCGCATCCTCGAGTTCGACGTCGCGGCGGAGAAGTTCACCGGACGCTACTGGCAGTATGTGTTCGAACAGAACGGCAATGCGATCGGCGACTTCAACATGATCGACCCGACCCAGGGCCTCGTGATCGAGCGCGACAATGGCGAAGGCACCGCCGACAAGGCCTGCCCGCAAGGCCAGCGCGGCGAGAACTGCTTCCCCGATCTCGCCAAGTTCAAGCGCGTCTACAAGATCGAACTCTCCGACGCCAATGTCGGCAAGCCGGTCCGCAAGATCGCCTATATCGACCTGATGAAGATCCGCGATCCGAACAAGAAGGCCCGCAAGCCGCTCAACGACGGCGTCTACACCTTCCCGTTCTTCACCATCGAAAATGTCGACCGGGTCGACGACACCCACATCATCGTCGGCAACGACAACAACCTGCCATTCTCGTCGAGCCGCGACCCCAACAAGGCGGATGACGACGAGTTCGTGCTGCTCGAAGTCGGCGACTTCCTGAAGGCGAAGTGAGGCGCCTCTCACCACACTCAACACTGTCATGCGCCGCCCAAGGCGGGGCATGACAGTGAATATGCGGCGACCTTGGTGTTCGTTGAGCCAACCCCAATCCAAAGGTTGTCCGGCAATTGCGCTTCTAGCAACGCGCTAGATGATGGTAGCCTCGGCTGATACTTGAGTCGCTTTGGGACAAATCATGCAAGAGAAATCCAGCCTGACCACCATCGAGGCGCTGATAGCCGCGGGCTTCGTTGTGTACCTGACCTGGGATCAAAGCTGGGGCCTTCCGCCGGCATGCATCGCCCTGATACTCGGCGTGATCGTGTACGTTGCCTATCTGTACCTGATGCGTCGACTGGTGAGGCTTCATCAGAACAGCTACGGGGCGGTGGCCACAATATTGGCCATTGCGTGGGCCGTATTGGCTTACTTCGCAACGGGCGCGCTGCAGGCGGGCTTCGCCAGCCAGATACCCGACACACTGCTCATGCATCTATGGCCGTGGATCGCGGCGATCGCCGCTTTCATTGGCGCGCTCGCCAGCAAGGTCCGCTTCATGGACGATGTTCGCGAATATGTCCTCGGCCGTCGTGCGCACTGGGACAACCAGCAATGGCTGGAGGAGAACGCCGGCTTCTAACGCGTTTTCAGCGAAGTGAACACCCAGTTCGCGTGAAGAAAACACGTCAATAAAGCGAGCGTTCACGCGGCAAGCGTCACTCCTTCCTGGTCCGGTAATCCCCGAACGTGGTGTCGCGCTGGTCGAGCTGGGCCTTCACGCTGCCGCCGTCGCGGCGGAAGCCCGCCATGTATGCCCTGCTCGCCTCGATGGTGAAGGCCAGCGCCTGAATCTCGGTGCCGGCACGCATGGCGGCGCGGGCGCCCATGATCTCCATCGCACGATGCACGCTGCGCTTATTGAGCTGCTGCAGCTCGATCGGCACCTTCGCCGCGCGCTCGGCGAAATCGAGCGTCTTGCTCTCCAATTCGGCGAACGGAAACGACCGGGTCGCATAGCCCCATTCGGCGGCCTCACGGCCGGACATCGCATCACCAGTGAGCATCAATTCCATGGCGCGGCGCATGCCGACCAGCCAGGGGTGGTACTGCATGTCCGGCGGGCTCATCAGCCGCACCGGCGGGTAACCGATCTGGGCATCGTCCGCGACATAGACCACGTCGCAGGCGGTCGCGAGTTCGGTGCCGCCGGCGAGGCAATAGCCATGCACCTGCGCGATGACAGGCTTGGCGAGATCCCAGATCGAGAACCAGCCCTCGACGACATGGCGCGACCATTGGCCGGGGCCGGACGCCGAATGATAGGGCTGGTCGACGCGGTTATCGGCGGACAGATCGTAGCCCGCCGAGAAGCAGGGCCCGGCACCACGCAGGATCGAGATCGAAATATCGGGATCGCGATCGGCCTGCTCCAGTACCTCGAAAATCTCGCCGCGCAGACAGTTGTTGAGCGCGTTGCGCTTCTCGGGGCGGTTCAACGTGATGCGGCGGACGCGCGGACGCGGATCATCGACGATGATGTGCTGGTAGCTCATGGATCCTCCCGATCTCGGACATTTTTGCCCTTGGCAACGTCATGCCCGAGATCGGGAGTGAAGTCATCGGCTGCTGGTGCAGATCAGCCCGCCGGCACCATCACGACGCCCTTGTCCTTCGGCCAGCGCATCCGCCAGGCGAAATTGACGTCACGGACTTCACCGGCCTTGGCCTCGAACGCCCATTCCAGCACGCCGCGCCTGTCGCGCAGGTTGGTGGTGGTCGCCGGCGTCGACGACGGCAGCATCTCGACGACGATGTCGTCGTTCTCGCTGACCGGGAGCTGATCCTGGATCGCGACTTTGATCGGGAAGTCGTGGCCGTTGCGCACCGTGGTCTTGAACGCACGCTCGTCGGTCTTCGATGTCGTAACGATGAGACCGGCGGAGCCTTCGTTGCGCTTCACCACAGCGCGCTCGATCTTGACCTTGTCGTCGGCGCCGAAGCCGAGCCGCACGGTCTCGTCCTTGGCGGCGGTGGCCATCCGGCTGCGGCCGACGAAGATGCCGTCGCGGTAGATCGAGACCTGCCCCGGCAACAGCGGCGCGTCGTCGGCCTGCACAAAGCTCGCTTCGAGGAACGCGGTCGGATCGAGCACCGGGACGGCGCGAACCGCCAGATCGGGGGTGATCGTTGCCGTCGCGATGCGCAGGCTCTTGGCGCCCTCATTGGCGGCGATGCTGACGCGGCCGGGGATCTTGAAGGAGGCCTGGAAGGCGCTGACCTCGGCAGCGGCCTCCTGCTCCTCGGCCTTCTTGAACAGATGCTGCTCCATGGAAGGTGCAGCCGGTGCGGGCATTAGCGCCGAGGGCTGCTGCACGCTATCAAACGCTCGGCCGGCCGCCAGTGGCCGCGGCGGCTGCGGATATCGGACGATCAGCGAATTGAGATCGGGCGCGTTGCCGCCGCGCGCGACGCGCACGGTGGAGACCGCGAGCGCCACGTTCGACCAATCCTCGCCGGTCGACTGGGTGATCTCGGCACGGCGCACCAGTTCGATCGCCGGCTTGCGATCCTTTGCGCCGGTGTCGAGACGGGCGTCGTAGATCGGCATCCAGCGCGCATTGCGCACCGCATAGGTCACCCGCAGCGTCGCGCGGGTCGCGGCGACGGAGGCAAGCTCGATCCGCACCTCGAGCTTGCTCGGCGGCTTGGCGGCACGATCGGCTTCAAGACGCGCGATCTCGCGATCAATGTCGCGCTGCTTGCGCGTGGCGTCGCGGATCGCATTGTCGGCGGTCGCGACTTCGTCCCCGACCGCCGAAAACGCGGCACGCCACTCGCTCACCGGACGCGCCTCGCCCTTCTCGCCGATGCCGACCGGCGAGGCTCGGCAAAATGTTCGGCGAATTTACGCCGCGCCTCGGCCGCGATGATGATCCCCTGCAGATCCTCGCGCTGGTCCTTCAGCGCCTCGATCCGCTTGTCGATGTCGGGCAGGTTGGCCGGCGGCACGGGGCGCGGCGGCCGCGCGTCGATGGCTCCGATCGTCAGCCGCTCGCCCGCCTCGCCTTCGACCCGCAGCGAGGTCGGATCGAGGCCCATCGGGAAATCCTTCGCGACGAGCGTGTTGTCGCCGGCGGGCAGATCCAGCGTGATGACGCGGGTGACGCTCGCGCCATCGGGATAGACGGTCACGGCGTCGACCTGCGATGCCGCATCGAGATTGGCCGCATGCAGCGGTCCGGCAACCAGCGCTCCCGCCAGCACCAGGCTGGAGGTCACAAGACAATTCGCAATCCTTCGCATCACATCCCTCCGGGAAACATCGCATCGCGCGCGAGACCAACGGCATGCCGGCTCGAGGCGCGCCGTTTCTGGTGGTGAGACGCAGCGAGGAAGCGACTGGTTCGATTGAGGTTTCCCTGCGGCACGACGATGGCGCCGTCGCGGCTGCCGGATGGCGCGGCGATGTCGGATAGTCTCCTTTGCCGGTCAATGCACGGAAGGCGACACAAAAAGCACGGCGCCCTGAGGCGCCGTGCAGCAAATCTTGAACGATCGGCCGAGCCGAAGGCTCAGCTGTAGATCTCGAACAGGCCGGCGCCGCCCTGACCACCGCCGATGCACATGGTCACGACGCCCCACTTGGCCTTGCGGCGACGGCCTTCCTGCAGGAGGTGGCCGGTGAGCCGGGCGCCGGTCATGCCGAACGGATGGCCGATCGCGATCGAGCCGCCGTTGACATTGTACTTCTCGGGATCGATGCCGAGTTGGTCGCGCGAATACAGGCACTGGCTGGCGAAGGCCTCGTTCAGCTCCCAGAGGTCGATATCGTCGACCTTCAGGCCGTGGCGCTTGAGCAGCTTCGGCACGGCAAACACCGGACCAATACCCATCTCGTCGGGCTCGCAGCCGGCCGAGGCCCAGGCGACGAAGCGGCCCAGCGGGTTGAGGCCGCGCTTCTCGGCGTCCTTGGCTTCCATCAGCACCACGGCGGCGGCGCCGTCGGACAGCTGGCTGGCATTGCCGGCGGTGACGAACTTGCCCGGACCCTTCACAGGCTCGAGCTTGGCGAGGCCTTCCAGCGTGGTCTCGGGACGGTTGCACTCGTCGCGATCGACCACGTAGTCGACGATCGACTCGGCCTTGGTCGCCTTGTCGACCACCTTCATCTTGGTCTTCATCGGGACGATTTCGTCCTTGAACTTGTTGGCCTGCTGCGCGGCCGCCATGCGGCGCTGCGACTCCAGCGAATACTCGTCCTGGTATTCGCGGCTGAGCTTGTAGCGCTCGGCGACGATGTCGGCGGTGTCGATCATCGCCATGAAGATGTCGGGTGCGGCCTTGAGCAGGTCCGGATCGATCGATTCCTTCGGCGAGCCGCCGCCGGGAATCGAGATGCTTTCGACGCCGCCGGCGACGATGCAATCGAAGCCATCCGAGCGGATCGAGTTGGCGGCCATCGCGATGGTCTGCAGGCCCGACGAGCAGAAGCGGTTCACGGAACGCCCGCGGTCGACTTCGGCAGGCCGGCGAGCAGCGCGGCCTGGCGGCCGATGTTCGGCGCGCCATGGGCGCAATTGCCGAGATAGCAATCCTCGACATATTCCTTGTCGACGCCGGCGCGATCGACCGCGTGCTTGATGGCGTGCGCGGCGAGCGACATCGGCGGGGTGATGTTGAATCCGCCACGGCCGGACTTCGCCAGGCCGGTGCGCGCGTAGGAAACGATTACGGCTTCACGCATTGTTTTCTCCCTCTGAGATGACGGTCATTGTGGCGCGTCGTGGCCCGTTCGTACACATTTTTCGTGCGGCGCAACAGCAATACCGGAGGCTCTGGAACGACAAACGCCGCCTCCGGGGTCGGAGACGGCGTCATGTTCCGCAGATCGGAATTTGGCTGCATTCGAACGGTAACTTCGCTCGTCATGCCCGGCACGTCCCGGGCGACGACGAGAGCCGCTCAAACAGCGTTCAAAACGTCAGTGCCTCAGAACGTTGGCGCCTCAGAACGTCAGCGCTTTGGCCTGCTTCACCTGCGGCAGCGCCTGCACCTTGCTCAGCAGCTCCGCCGGTACCGCGCCGTCGACCTCGACCAGCGCGATGGCGTCGCCGCCCTGCTTGACGCGGCCGAGATGGAAGGTCGCGATATTGATTTTCGCATCACCCAGGAGGCTCGCGAACGCGCCGATGAAGCCCGGCTTGTCCTCGTTGGTCACGTAGATCATCGACTTGCCGAACTCGGCGTCGACGCGGATGCCCTTGATGTCGACGAGGCGCGGCTTGCCGTCGGCATAGACGGTGCCGGACACCGACCGCTCCTGGCGCTCGGTCGCGACGGTGACCGTGATCAGGCTTTCATAGTCGCTCTGCGCAGCGCGAACCACCTCGTCCACCACCATGCCGCGCTCCTTGGCGACGACAGGCGCCGACACCACGTTGACCTCGCCCAGCATCGGGCGCAGCAGGCCGGACAGCACCGCCGAGGTGATCGCCTTGATCTTCATCTCGGCGACGTGGCCCTCATAGGTGATCGTGGTCTTGAGGATGCCGCTCTCGGTGAGCTGACCGGCGAACGAGCCGAGCTTCTCGGCGAGTTCGATGAACGGCTTCAGCTTCGGCGCTCTTCCGCCGTGATCGAGGGGAAGTTGACCGCGTTCGAGATCGCGCCCGACAGCAGATAGTCCGACATCTGCTCGGCGACCTGCAGCGCGACGTTCTCCTGCGCCTCGGTGGTGGAGGCGCCGAGATGCGGGGTGCAGATCACGTTGGGATGGCCGAACAAGACGTTCGTCGTCGCCGGCTCCTCGACGAACACGTCGAACGCGCGCCCGCGACATGCTTGGAATTCAGCGCATCGACCAGCGCCTGCTCGTCGACCAGCCCGCCGCGGGCGCAGTTGATGATGCGGACGCCCTTCTTCATCTTGGCGATCGCGGCCGCGTCGATGACGTTGCGGGTCTTCTCGGTCAGCGGCGTGTGCAGCGTGATGAAATCGGCGCGCTTCAGCAGATCATCCAGCTCGACCTTCTCGACGCCGATGTCCTTGGCGCGCTCCGGCGACAGGAACGGATCGAACGCGATCACCTTCATGCGCAGGCCGAGGGCGCGGTCGGCGACGATCGAGCCGATATTGCCGCAGCCGATCACCCCGAGCGTCTTGGCGGTGATCTCGACGCCCATGAAGCGGTTCTTCTCCACTTGCCGGCCTGGGTCGAGGCATCGGCCTGCGGGATCTCGCGGGCCAGCGCCAGCATCAGGGTGATGGCGTGCTCGGCGGTCGTGATCGAATTGCCGAACGGCGTGTTCATCACGATGATGCCCTTGGCGGTCGCGGCCGGGATCTCGACATTGTCGACGCCGATACCGGCACGGCCGATCACCTTGAGCTTGGTCGCCTTCTCGAGAATCTTGGCGGTCGCCTTGGTGGCCGAGCGGATCGCAAGGCCATCATAATTGCCGATGATCTCGGCGAGCTTGTCCTTGTCCTTGCCGAGGTTGGGCTGGAAGTCGACCTCGACGCCGCGATCCTTGAAGATCTGCACGGCGGCGGGCGACAGCGCGTCGGAAATCAGAACTTTGGGTTTTGTCATCGGAATGATCCGTTGCTGAACGATGCGTTTGAATACACGACGGCCGCGGGCACGACGCCCGCCCGGCCACTCTGCGCGATAGGTGGCCGGGTCAATTAGCGAAGACGCACTTCGCGCTTAGCCCGGCCATGACGATGATGAATTACGCGAAGCGGCTTATGCCGCCTCTTCAGGCAGCCTTGGGCAACGCGGCCTTGGTTTCGGCGAAAGCCCAGTCGATCCACTGCGTCAGCAGCTCGACGTCCTTTGCCTCGACCGTGGCGCCGCACCAGATCCGCAAGCCAGCCGGCGCATCGCGGTAATACGCGAAGTCGAAGCCGGCGTTTTCCTTCTCCACCAGCGCGACCAGCTTCTTGCAGAAATCGGCCTGCGCATCGGCGGGAAGCGAGGTGATCGCGGGATCGGTGAACTTCAGGCACACCGAGGTGTTGGAGCGGATCGCCGGATCCTTGGCCAGGAAGTCGATCCAGGGCGTCTTCGCCTTCCAGTCGGCGATCGCCTTGGTGTTGGCGTCGGCGCGCGCGATCAACGCCTTCAGGCCGCCGATCGACTTCGCCCAGTTCAACGCGTCGAGATAATCCTCGACGCAGAGCATCGACGGCGTGTTGATGGTCTCGCCTTCGAAGATGCCCTGGTTGAGCTTGCCGCCCTTGGTGAGGCGGAAGATCTTCGGCAGCGGCCAGGCCGGCTTGTAGGTCTCAAGCCGCTCCACCGCACGCGGCGACAGGATCAGCATGCCATGCGCGGCTTCACCGCCGAGCGCCTTCTGCCAGGAGAAGGTGACGACGTCGAGCTTGGCGAAATCGAGCGGCTGCGCGAAGGCGGCCGAGGTCGCGTCGCAAATCGTGAGGCCTTCACGGGTTGCGCTGATCCAGTCGGCGTTCGGCACGCGCACGCCTGACGTGGTGCCGTTCCAGGTGAAGACGACGTCGGATGCGGGATCGACCTTGGAGAGATCGGGGATTTCACCATAAGCCGCGTTCAGCTTGGTGACGTCCTTCAGCTTCAATTCCTTGACGATGTCGCTGACCCAGCCCTCGCCGAAGGATTCCCAGGCGAGCGTGGTGACGGGCCGCGCACCGAGCAGCGACCACAGCGCCATCTCGACCGCGCCGGTGTCCGACGCCGGCACGATGCCGATCTTGTAGTCCGCAGGCACCTCAAGCACTTCGCGCGTCAGTTCGATCGCGAGCTTGAGTTTGGCCTTGCCGACCTTCGCACGATGCGAGCGGCCGAGCGCTGCGTCCTTGAGATTGTTGGGGTTCCAGCCGGGGCGCTTGGCGCAGGGGCCGGAGGAGAAATGCGGCACGTTGGGCCGCGAAGCGGGCTTCGCTGCAGTCATAATCTACCCTTCCAGATAGCTGCCTCTCGGTGGGGAGAGGTTTCCCGCGGTCGGAGATAGTGGAAGGGTACCCAAACGTCAAGGAAGTTCAGACTTTTCCGGAACAATCGGGAGATCACGGCTGATTGATGGGGCGTCCTCGACCTGTTGCATCGTCTCCTGATCGAGCAGATCTGCCGCCAGAGTCATGATCTTAACTGCCTTGCGCCGGCTCGATATTTTCAAAATGCTCTTATCGCCGGCCTGCACGATGTACTCGTTGCCGACCCGCACGATCGAATAATCCGACATTCCAATCCCCAGTTGCCCGCCGCCCCGTGGGAGACGTCCGACATACCGGACTCGTTCCGACCCGTAAAATCACGGAGGCCGGCTTAGTTTATTGGCTGTTAACCGGATCGCGGAGCAACGGCTACCGCAGGCATTGCCCTGCGTGTGGCACAACTTCGAGCGCGCAGCTCAAAAGCGCAGCGTCATGCCGAGATGGCTGCGCGCGAATCCAAGCCGTTCATAGAAGCGCTGCGCGTCGACGCGGGTGTGGTGCGTCAGCAACTCGACGAGCGTGCAGCCTTGCGCGCGCGCCTCGGTCACCGCCCACTGCACGAGCTGCTCGCCGATGCCGCGGCTGCGGCAATGCTGTGCAACGCGGACGTCCTCGAGCAGGCCGCGCGAAGAGCCCTGCGAGCTGAGGCCGGGCAAGATGGCGAGTTGCAGGCAGCCGACGATGGCACCCTCGCCGTGGACGGCGACGACGAGCTGCAGGTTTGCATCACGCTCGACCCGCGCGAAGGCGTCGTAATAGCTTTGCGGCAGCGGATCCTCGATCCGCTCGCGCGCGCTGCCGAGCGGATCGTCCGCCAGCATACCGACGATGGCGGCGACATCCTCGCGCCGCGCGCGGCGGATCGTGATCAATGAGGCTTCAGTCATATCGATGTTCACCAGAGGTCAGCGCACCGCCGGCAGGCCGAGCACACGCTCGGCATCGGCGATCCAGCGGCGGATGATGGGATAGCGCGCGAGCGCGAGGCCGCCGTCCTCCGCCACGCGCGTGTAGGCAAGCAACGACACGTCGGCGAGCGAGAACGCATCGTCGACCAGGAACTGCGTGCCTGCAAGATGCCGCTCCAGGTGATCGAGCGCGACATAGCCGCGCTTGATCAGATTCGGATCGATCTCGGAGACGACCTTGCCGAGATACACGGTCTGGAAACGGCAGACGGCGACATAGGGCTCATGGCTGTTCTGCTCCCAGAACATCCAGGCATCCATCCGCGCCGCACGGTACGGGTCGGCGGGGATCAGATCGCTGCCGCGCGCGAGATAGCGGATGATGGCATTGGATTGCGCAAGCGTGCGGCCGTCATCCAGCTCGACCGTCGGCACCTGGCCCCAGCCGTTCAGCCTGAGGAAGTCCGCCGTCCGGCTGCCGCCCTTCATGGTGTCGATCTCGACCCATGTGTAAGGGAGCGCCAGCTTGTCGCACACCCATTTCACCTTCAGGCAATTGCCTGAATTGGCGTCACCGTAGATTTTCATGTGGGGTCGCTCCGCTTGCGGAGCAACATCGGATCAGCCGCACATTGCGGTGTCAAGCGACGCAGCGTTGGTCAGAACTTGTAGCCGATCGCCGCACGCACGCTGTTCTGCGTGACCGAGGTGTTCTTGACCGGCATGAACTTGACGTATTCCCACTCGCCGCGCAGGAAAACACAGTTCCACAGCATGTATTCCAGGCCGAGACCGGCGGTCCAACCGGCAACGTAAGCGTCCGTTTTCGCATCCGTCGCGGTTTGCGCAAACTGCGGAAGTGCAAAGGTGGTCGAACTTCCGTCGGCAAAGTTGATCGTTCTGTTCACGGAGCTCGTGACCGTGCGCGAAACATCCATCCGGCCGACCGCAAGGCCGCCGAAGGCGTAGGGGAGGAAATCACCGGTTGCCCAACCCGCGCGACCGCGGAATGTCATCTCATCCTTGAGCCTCATCGAAGCGCTTCCATTCAACGTCACGCCGTCGGCCGCAGTGGCGCCGGCCGGCAGGACGAGGGTTGGTTGTGCGACTTGAATCGGACCCAGACTTCCGGACGTCGTTGTCGTAAGTCCGGACCAATATGTATAGTTTGCTTCGACACCCACCACGACGTCGTCATACTGCCAGTTGCGCCCGACAAATGCTCCGAAGCCCGAGCTTTGCGCATTGACCCGACCCAACAGATTGAATTGGGATGTCGGCCCCTGCAGCGTGGTGTTGCGGAATATGGAATTGGTCAGGGAAGCAACGCTACCGCCAAAGTCGGTGTTGATCCATGTCTGGCCGACCTGGCCGCCGACATACCAGCCGTCCCAGTTTCTGGTTGGTGCGCTGGAAGCGGGCAGACTACCGCGAAGGAAATCAGGCATGTCGGCCGCCTGCGCGCCAGTCACCGCTCCGAACATCATCGCCGCCAGCAAGAACCTACGCATCGCAACGCTCCATCCCACTCATCGAATGCGCGTTGATCATCGCCTGTTAACCTTAACCAATCGTTGTCGCCGGCCGCTTTCGACCACGCAAGTTGCAACGAGCGCGACGTGATGCGGCAACGGAAAACGGCGCGGGATGATCCCGCGCCGTTTCAATCGTTAACCGTGAGGGCTCGAAGTTAACCCTTGTTAGCCCTTGCGGATCAGCGGGGGCGGCGGCGGCGGGGCGGCACGTCGCAGCACGGCAGGTTGAAGCGCACGCCGAGCTTCACGTCCTGCGAGGTGATGTCGCGGTACTGGAAGCTTGAGGGACCGGCCGGCGTGTTGTCGAAGAAGTGACCCTGGCCCTGGCCGGCAGTGCCCATGTCGAGGTAGCGATAGGCCAGTTCGACCGTGAAGTTGTTGGTGACCCTGTAGGCGACACCGGCGTGCAGCGCCCAGGCGAAGTTGGTCTTGGTGGCGCCGTCGGCGATGAAGGAGCTGGTCAGGCCGGACCCGCTCGGGAACGTCGCATTGTCGGAGAAGGCCGCGGTCTTGATCACAGCGGCACCGACACCGGCACCGATGAACGGGGTCAAGCAGCCCCAGGTGCCGAGATCGGCGTAGACGTTGACGAGGCCGACCCAGCTCTGGACGCCGCCGTGATAGGTGTCGCCCAGCGAGCTCGGCCCGGGGAACGTGAAGAAGTCGGTGCCGTTGAAGCTCACCTTCGAGCGATACTCACCGGTGACGTCGGCGCGGAACCAGCTGTTGAACTGATAGCCGACGCCGATGCCGTAGAGCATGCCGCCATCGAAACCGTGGCCGTACTGGTTGAAGGCCGTGCCGGCCGGCAGCGTGTCGTAGGCGTTGACGTGCAGCTTGGCCTGGGTGTTGGTCATGCCGATGTCGCCGCGCAGATACCAGCCGCCGAAATCCTGGACCGGCGGAGGCGCATACGCCATCGGGGGCGGCGGCATGATCGGCATGTCGGCAGCGAACGCCGCCGAGGACAACAGAGATGCCGCGCCGGCGGCAAGCAGGGTCTTTACGCTACGCATTGGCTTCGTCCTTTTGTGCCAAGTGAGGCGACACGAAAAGCCCCACGTCTGAAACTCACGGGCGGACGATGCCAGCAAATGTTTAAGCGGCACTTAACCCTAATTTTTAAGGTTGATTTTCTCTCACCTATTTCTGCGGCTGTTGCTTATGGGTCCATAAATGCGCGCATGCACCGGCGAAAGATGGCGATCTCGCCACATGTGCTAATGAAGCGTTGACGCGGACGCGCGTTTGCATCGCACGCGGACTGCGTTTGTTAGCGAATGCTTAATGCGGGAACCGCTGCTGCCCGACAAGCTGCCGGAAGCTCAGCGAACGGACTTCGGCATCTTCGGCAAGAACACCGCGAGCAGGCCGATCGCCGGCAGGAACGCGCACAGCTGATAGACAAAGGCGATCGAGGTGTGGTCCGCGAGCTTGCCGAGCACCGCAGCGCCGAGCCCGCCGATGCCGAAGGCGACGCCGAAGAACACGCCCGAGATCATGCCGAAGCGATGCGGCATCAATTCCTGCGCGAACACGATGATCGCCGACGTCGCCGACGAGATGATCAGGCCGATCACGACAGTCAGCACGGCGCTGGCGAACAGCCCGGCATAGGGCAGTGCCAGCGTGAACGGCAGCGCACCGAGGATCGAGAACCAGATCACGTATTTGCGGCCGAAGCGGTCGCCGAGCGGGCCGCCGATGAACGCGCCGGCGGCGTTCGCGGCGAGGAAGATGAACAGATAGAGCTGCGCCGCCTGCGTCGACACGCCGAACCTGTCGATCAGATAGAAAATGTAGTAGCTCGACAGGCTGGAGACGTAGAGCTGCTTGGAGAACAGCAGCGCGACCAGCACGACGAGCGCGATCATCACGCGCCGCTGGTCAGGATGATCGGGATGCCGCTCAACCGCAGCCGCCCTCTTCCCAGCGATCTGCGGCTTGTACCAGGCGCCGATGCGCCAGAGGATCACGATGGCGAGGAATGCGATCGAGGAGAACCAGGCGATCGAAGGCTGGCCGAACGGCACCACGATCAAGGCGGCGAGCACCGGTCCCATCGAGGTGCCGAAGCTGCCGCCGAGCTGGAACACCGATTGCGCGAAACCGTAGCGTCCGCCTGACGCCAGCCGCGCGATGCGCGAGGATTCCGGATGGAACACCGCCGACCCGAGACCGACCAGCGAAGCCGCGATCAGAATCATCCCGTAAGAGTGTGCGACGCTGAGCAGCAGCAGCCCGAAGAAAGTGAAGCCCATGCCGATCGCAAGCGAGAACGGCTGCGCCTTCTTGTCGGTGAAATGCCCGACCAGCGGCTGCAGCAGCGAGGCGGTGAACTGGAACGCCAGCGTGATCATTCCGATCTGCGCGAAGTCGAGCGCGTAATTGTCCTTCAGGATCGGATAGACCGAGGCGATCAGCGACTGCATCGTGTCGTTGAGGAAGTGCGAGAAGCTGATGCCGGCGAGCACGACATAGGCCGGCCCCGCCGCGGCGGCGCCTTCGCGGCGGTCAGCGCCGGCACCGGCACCGGTTCGCCCTGTGCCTGTTCGCTTATGACGGGCTTGTTCAATGCAGCATTCCCGGACGGATTCGCAAAAATACCTCCGTGTCGTACGACGCGGAGGCAGCCGGGACCAGTTGCGCTAGCCGATGGCAGCGATGCGCTGTGTGGTCAGCATTACTGAATCAAATCCGTCTCCGTCATCCCCGCGCAAAGGCTTCGCCTTTGTCGCTGGAGGTGCGAGCCCTTGCGAGCCTCGAAGGATGCACGGCCACCAGCCGGCCCGTCGATCCTTCGAGGCTCGCTACGCGAGCGCCTCAGGATGACGGAATCGGCAGGTGAGCCCCGGAGAATCTATAGCTTCAAGCCGCGGCGGCGTGGCCGAGTGCGCTGACGATGTTGTCGACGACCTCTTCCACCAGGATGCGGTCGTCACCCTCGCCCATGACGCGGATCACCGGCTCGGTGCCGGAGGGCCGGATCAACAGCCGGCCATGGCCGTTGAGACGTTTCTCGCCGTCGGTGATCGCGGACTTGACTTCGGCGGCATCGAGCGGCTTGCCGCTGCGATAGCGCACGTTCTTCAGGATCTGCGGCAGTGGTTCGAACCGCCGGCAGATCTCCGACACCGGGCGGCGCAGCTTCTGCACCACGGCCAGCACCTGCAGCGCCGCGACGAAGCCGTCGCCGGTGGTCGAATAATCAGACATGATGATATGGCCCGACGGCTCGCCGCCGAGATTGTAGCCGCCGCTCAGCATCTGCTCGAGCACGTAGCGGTCGCCGACCGGGGTGCGGACCATCGAAAGCCCGTGGCTCTGCAGGAAGCGCTCGAGCCCCAGGTTGGACATCACGGTCGTGACGATGCCGGGCTTGGCGAGGCGGCCCTCCTCCTTCCAGCTCTGCGCGATCACCGCGAGCAGCTGGTCGCCGTCGACGATGTGGCCGCGTTCGTCGACCAGGATGACGCGATCGGCATCGCCGTCGAGCGCGATGCCGATGTCGGCGCGCATCTCGCGCACCTTGCGCGACAGCGCTTCCGGCGAGGTGGAGCCGCATTCCTTGTTGATGTTGAAACCATCGGGCTCGACCCCGATCGGCACCACGTCGGCGCCGAGCTCCCACAGCGCTTCCGGCACCACCTTGTAGGCGGCGCCGTTGGCGCAATCGACCACGACGCGCAGGCCGTCGAGCGAGAGGTCGCGCGGCAAAGTGCGCTTGGCGAATTCGATGTAGCGGTCGTGGACGCCGTCGATGCGGCGGGCGCGGCCGAGGCTCGCGCTCTGCGCCAGGCGGCGGTCAAGCGATTCATCGAGCAACTGCTCGATCTGCTTCTCGACATCGTCGGACAGCTTGAAGCCCTGCGGGCCGAACAGCTTGATGCCGTTGTCCTCGAAAAGATTGTGCGACGCCGAGATCATGACGCCGAGATCGGCGCGCATCGACTTGGTCAGCATCGCGATCGCAGGCGTCGGCATCGGGCCGACCAGCAGCACGTCCATGCCGACCGAGGTGAAGCCCGCCACCATGGCGTATTCGATCATGTAGCCGGACAGCCGCGTGTCCTTGCCGATCACGACGCGATGGCGATGGTCGCCACGCTGAAATACCAACCCTGCGGCCTGCCCCACCTTGAGCGCGAGCTCCGGCGTGATCAGCCCATTGGCGCGGCCCCGAATTCCATCGGTCCCGAAATATTTGCGGCTCATGTAACCCCCAACACGGACCCCTCGAACCATCCGGCGAGAGAGTCCCGAACGCCTACCAGTGTAGCGTGCATCGGCCTTATAGACTGCCAGGCGCTAAGATGACTTCAAAAAATATGATGAATCATTACCACGGCCGAACCGCATTTTTCGGCCTTAAGGCGCTGAAAAATATAACATTCCGCTCGTTCACACAATCCCCGGAACGCGCGCTATCCCCTACCCTTTGCCGCTGCGCTTGACGTGCTGGTCGCCCTTGGTCGGGGCCGGCTGGGTCACATTGACGGGGTCGGAACCGGGAAACGTCTCCTCCAGGCCCTCTTCCAGGGCCTCGTCGAGCCGGCGCTTTTCAGCATTGTCGTCAGCCTTCGGCTTTGATCCCGATTGCGTCATCGCGCTCTCCCATCCGTGGTCGATTTGGCGGACCATCCAACCATGCTAGATGACGGCAAGACCGAACACCCGCAAGGCTTACCAACAAGGCTTGCTCAAACAGACTTGCGACAAGAAGAAGGGCCGGGAACGTCCATGAAGCACATTACCTGCATCGAAGATCTGCGCCAGTTGCACAAGCGCCGGGTTCCGAAGGCGTTTTTCGATTATGCGGACCGCGGCTCCTACACCGAGGACACGCTGCGCGCCAATTCCGACGACCTGCAGCAGATCAAGTTCCGCCAGCGCATCCTGGTCGATGTATCCAAGCGCACCCTCGCGACCACGATCCTCGGTGAGCCCTCGGCGATGCCGCTGATCCTGGCCCCGGTCGGCCTGCTCGGCATGCAGCATGGCGACGGCGAGATCCACGCCTGCCGCGCCGCGCAGGCGGCCGGCATTCCCTTCACCCAGAGCACGATGTCGATCTGCTCGATCGAGGACATCGCGGCCGCCGTCGACAAGCCGTTCTGGTTCCAGCTCTACGTCATGAAGGACCGCGGCTTCATCAAGTCGCTGATCGAGCGTGCGATCGCGGCGAAATGCTCGGCGCTGGTACTGACCGTCGATTTGCAGGTGATCGGCCAGCGCCACCAGGACATCAAGAACGGCATGACCGTGCCGCCGGAATGGTCGCTGTCGAAGCTGATCGACTTCGCGACCAAGCCGGCGTGGGTGTCGGGCGTGCTGCAAGGCAAGCGCCGCACCTTCGGCAACATCGCCGGACACGTCAAAGGCATGGACGACATCGTCAAGCTGTCGGAATGGACGGCATCGCAGTTCGACACCACGCTGAACTGGAAGGACATCGACTGGATCCGCTCGATCTGGCCGGGCAAGCTGATCCTGAAGGGCATTCTCGATGTCGAGGACGCCGAGCTCGCCGCCAAGAGCGGCGCGCAGGCGATCGTGGTCTCCAACCATGGCGGCCGCCAGCTCGATGGCGCACCGTCCTCGATCGAGGTGCTGCCCGAGATCGTCGACGAGGTCGGATCACAGCTCGAGATCATGTTCGACGGCGGCATCCGCACCGGCATGGACATCATGCGCGCGCTCGCGCTCGGCGCGAAGTCCTGCATGATCGGCCGCGCCTATGCCTATGGCCTCGGCGCGGGCGGCCAAGAGGGCGTCGCCAAGGCGCTCGACATCCTCGGCAAGGAACTCACCACCACGATGGGGCTGTGCGGCGTCAACACCATCGCCGAGATCGACGACAAGGTGCTGGCGGTTTAGGGCGGAGCGACAGCCTCGACACGTCGTCCCGGGCAAGCGCAGCGCGACCCATAACCACAGCCGTGCGAGATTTGGTACGATTGTGGCCCCAACTCTTCTCAACAATCGTCATCGGTGGTTATGGGTCCCGGCTTTCGCCGGGACAACGTGTCGAGAGAGTTTGCCTGCACGTCACATCGGCGGCGCGATGCCGTCGCGGCCGACATTGACGCGGTTGGCTTCCAGCGTGCCGTCATCCTTCTTCACTGCGCCGAAGATGATGATCTTGGCGCCCGGCTTCAGCTCCGACTTGTCGCCGGAGACGAAGGTGACGACCGGAGTGCCCGGGGGCACCACGACCTTCTTCTCGCCGTCCTTGTATTTCACCGTGATGTTCTGGCCGTCGGTGCCCTGCACCGTCTCGGCGACGGTGGCGTTGGTCATCGTCGAATTGGCGCGCAGGTCCCAGGGCCGAAAACCTTCAGCGGCGCCGCGCTGGTTTTCCGGGAAGATGTGCACCGCGATCGCCTTCTGCGTCCCGTCGGGCTCCGGCATCGCGGTTACCCCGATATAGGAACCGGCCTTGATCTCCGACAAATCGGTCTTGGCAACTCCGAACACTGCAACGTTATCCGTGGTCCGCACCTTCATCTCGGCGCCGTCGCGCGACTTGATCGACAGCATTGCGCCGTCGACGGCCTCGATGGTGCCGCGAATGCGCACCGTCGGCGGCTGCTGCGCCGACGCGGTCGAGGCAAAGGCGACGAGAAGCAATGCAGCGAAGAGCGGCGATTTCGACATGGTGTTCCTCATGGGTTTGGCTGGCGATTAGGGGAACACCGGGGAATTGGTGGTATTCCGTGCAAGCCACAACTCCCCACTGGAGTGACGGCTTGCACGACATTTACGCACCGGATGAGGGACTGTTACCGCAGTAACGGACAGGTGATGCGCTTGACGCAAGCCGCCATAGCCCGGCTGAAGCGAACGAGCCACACGATCTTCGTCGTCCCGGGCAAGCAAAGCGCGACCCGGAACCCATAACCACGACCCAACGAGATCTGGCGCCTCGCGTTACATCGGCGGGGTCAGCCCGTCGCGGCCGACGCTGACGCGGTCGGTTTCGAACGAGCCGTCGGGCAACTTCTTCATGAAGGCGATGACCTTGGCGCCGGCCTTCAGGTCCGCCTTGTCGCCGGGAACATAGGTCACGACGGGGGTGTCGGGCGTGACCTGCACCTTCTTCTCGCCGTCCTTGTACTTGACCAGCAAGGTATGGCCGTCATTGCCGACGACGGATTCCGCGACCGTCGCATTGGTCATGCTGCTGTTCGGCTTCAGATCGTAGGGCCGCGAGCCCTCGCCGGTGCCGCGCATGTTTTCGGGGAAGACATGCACCTCAACCGCCGTCGGCACGCCGTCGGGGCCGGGTACCGTTGTCGTGCCGATGAAGGAACCGACCTTGATGTCGGACAGGCCGATCTTGGTGAGCCCGAGCACCACCATGTTGCCCGCCATGTGCAGCTTGACGTCCTCGCCGCTGCGCGACTTCACCGCCAGCGTATCGCCCTCGACATTCTCGACGGTTCCGCGCACCCGGGTCGGTGTCGGCGGCTGCTGCGCGAGCGCGTAGAGCGTGGAGGCCGTCACCATCGCGAGCGCAATGAACGGACGAACGAGTTGGGAACGGCTGGCAGGCATCATTGATCTCCGGGAGGGAACGCGGGGGACTAACACGAGACCCCGTTCCGGAGACGCTATTCCAGGCCTCAAGTCTTTGTGAGATCGGCCTCAACGAGTGCGCGCAGTTCCGCAGTGACTTGCGGGCGTTGCCCGAACCACAATTCAAAACCGCGCACGGCCTGGTGCAGCAGCATGCCGAGCCCATCCGCAGTCTTCAGCGAGCGCGCCGAGGCCGCCGCAAGCAGCGGCGTCACCAGCGGCACATAGACAAGATCGGTAACAACCGCGCTCTGCGGCAACAGGGAGACATCGATCTGAAGCGCCGGTTGGCCGTGCATACCGAGCGAGGTCGTGTTCACGAGCAGGCCTGAGCGCGGCAACAACTCGCCGACCGCGTCCCAGGTCGCCGGATGAACACGCGCGCCGAACTGGTCGGCGAGCGCGCGCGCGCGGCCGATGGTGCGGTTGACCAGGTGCACCCGCGTGATGCCGCGCTCGATCAGTCCGAACACCACCGCGCGCGCCGCGCCGCCGGCACCGAGCACCAGCGCGTCCTCGGTCTTGTCCCAGCCCGGCGCGCAGGCGTCGAGATTGTTGATGAAGCCCTCGACATCGGTGTTGGTCGAGCGCAACTCGCCATCGGCGAACCACAGCGTGTTGGCGGCGCCGACGGCGCGGGCGCGCGCATCCGGTGCCGACAGCGCCAGCGCCTGCTCCTTGTGCGGAAGGGTGACGTTGGCGCCGACGAAGCCACGC
This sequence comes from Bradyrhizobium viridifuturi, assembly GCF_001238275.1. Lineage (GTDB taxonomy): Bacteria > Pseudomonadota > Alphaproteobacteria > Rhizobiales > Xanthobacteraceae > Bradyrhizobium > Bradyrhizobium viridifuturi. The sequence continues at coordinate 63,844 of NZ_LGTB01000038.1, read as the reverse complement.
AGCGACAGGCGGAACAGGAAATCCTTGAAATCCTCCGGCGGCACCGCTTCGATCACATAGCCGCCCTCGATGCCGAGCGTGCGCAGCCAGTAATGGTGGATCAGCGGCGAGCGGGAATGCGCCGCCGGCCACCCGATCAGGCACGCGGCGCGGGTTTTGCCTTGGGATGGCATGCTTGAGGATGTCATGACCGTGACATCGGCCAAGGCAGCCGCGCTGTCAATCCATCCGCTTCGCGGTTGCGGCAACCAGCGCGCTGAGGGCAAACGCGGTGCCCGCGGCAAACCAGATCGCAGCGAGATTGATCCAGCGGTAGGCCAATGCGCCGCCGAGCGCACCGGCGACCAGCGCCGCCCACAGCAGCAGGTTGGGCAGCCAAGCCCAGCCTGCTCCGCCGGTCAGCGCCGCGGCTATCAGCTGGCCGGCCTTGACCAGCGCCCCCGTGACATAGGTGAGACCGAGCCCGGCGCCGCCCTCGAGCTGGAACACGGCATTCTCGAGCCCCATCGCCAGGACGATGGCGGCGACCGCGGCGTGCGGCAGGCCATACGCGTAGGCCAGCGCCGCCGCGGTCAGCAACAGCGCCTCGCCGAGGAGGATCAACGTCTGCCGATGAGCGAGGGGACTCAGCACGACCAGGCTGCCGGCCGCGGCGCCGCCGACGAACAGCACGATCAGCTCCAGCGCCTCCAGCGCGTGCTGCCAATGCCCCTCGGCCAAGGTCACGCCAAGCCGCGTCGAGTTGCCGCTCATGAAGGAGACGAACAGCCCGCCGAGATGCAGATAGCCGATGCCGTCGACATAACCGGCCAGCGCGCTGAGCGCGCAGGCCAGCGCCAGGTTGCGGCGGGATTCAAGCATGATGTCGTTGCGCCCCCATCAGGGACGCAAGCTAGCTGGCTGCGGCCATCCTGCCAACGATCACGCCGCGCGGGCGTGATCGCGGGGTGCTTCATCACGCCGCGTCGCGATGCGCGGCGATGATCTGGTCGGCGGCGCGGCCGGTCACTTCGGCCATGCGGTCGAACTGGCGGGTGAAGGTGCCGGCGCCGGCCGTGGCCGAACGCAGCTCCACGATGAGGTCGCCGATCTCGGATTCCGGCATCGTGGCGCGAACGCAGTCCCAGCCGCTCCAGCCTCGCGGGTGTCGAAACCGAGGATCTGGCCGCGGCGCGCCGACAGGATCGCATTGATCTTGGCGGTGGCGTCGGTCGGACAGACGATCTCGACCATGTGGATCGGCTCCAGCAGTACCGGCTGGCACTGCGGCAAGCCTTCGCTGACCCCGATCCGCGCCGCGGTGCGGAACGCGAGATCGGAGGAATCGACGCTGTGGTAGGAGCCGTCGGTCAGCGTGACGTCGACGTCGATCACCGGGAAACCGAGCGGGCCGCGCGCCAGCGCGTCGACGACGCCTTCCTCCACCGCGCCGATATAGTTGCGCGGCACTGCGCCGCCGACCACCTTCTCGTGGAATTCGAAGCCCGACCCGCGCGGCTTCGGCTTGATGTCGAGCACCACATCGCCGAACTGGCCATGGCCGCCGGACTGCTTCTTGTGCCGGCCGCGCTGGGTAATGGCTTTGCGGATGGTCTCCTGGTAGCCGATCGCCGGCGGATGCGATTTGACGTTGACGCCGTAGCGGTCCTTCAGCCGCTCCTGGGCGACGCGCAGATGCATCTCGCCCTGCCCCCACAGCACGGTGTCGTGGGTGCGCGGGTTCTGGATCATCGTCAGCGAGGGGTCCTCCTCGTTCAGCCGCAGCAGCGCCTGGCCGAGCTTGACGTCGTCCTTGCGATCGGTCGCGGCGATCGAGATCGACAGCACCGCCGCCACCGGTTCGACCTTGACCAGCGAGGCCGGGGCCGTCTTGCCGCTGGAGACCGTGTCGCCGGTCTTGATTGCGTCGAGCTTGCCGAGCGCGACGGTGTCGCCGGCCTCCGCCGACGGCCGCTTGCTGTCATGCGTGCCCGAGACCGCGAGGATGCCGGAGACGCGTCCGCTGTCGCCGCTCGAGGATTGCAGCGTCGCGCCGTCGTCGAGATGGCCCATCAGCACGCGCGCCAGCGACAGCTTGCCGCCGTGCTGCAGATGCACCGTCTTGAACACATAGGCCAGCGCATCCTTCTGGTCCTTGATGCCGAGCCGTTGGGCGGTCTCGGCAACGCCGGGCGCCTCGTGACGCAGCGCCTTCATCAACCGGAGCACGCCGTTCTCGCGGCTCGCAGCACCAAGCAGCACCGGACAGATCAACCCGTCGCGCAATTCGCGGGCGAGATCGTCGAACACCGCATCGCGCGGCGGCTGGATATCCTCCAGCAATTGCTCCATCAGCGCGTCGTCGTGATCGGCGAGCTTCTCCAGCATCGAGAAGCGCGCTTCCTTCTCGCGGTCGAGGTTGCCGCCCTCGAGCGCCATCACCTCCGACGGCTTGTGCTCGCGATAGACGAAGGCACGTTCCAGCGCGAGATCGACGAAACCCTCGATCAGATCGCCATTCCAGATCGGGATCTGGCGCAGCACCAGCGGCACGCGCGAGGCCGGCTGCAGCGTCGCAAGCGTCTCGCGGACGCGCTTGTTGGCGCGGTCGATCTTGTTCAGGAACAGGAAACGGGGAATCCCGAGCTCCTCGAGCTCGCGCAGGATGATCTGCAGCTGCGGCAGCTTCTTCTCGTCAGCTTCGCAGACCACGACCGCGGCATCGACCGCCGGCAACGCGGCACGCATATCGTGCGCGAATTCGATCGAGCCGGGGCAATCGATAAAGGTGTAGGTGTCCCCCATAAAGGTGGTGGCGGCGGCGGTCAGACCTACGCCCATCTTGTGTTGACGCGCCTCGGGGCTGGCATCGCCGACGGAGGTTCCGGCATCGACGCTGCCGGCAGTCTTGATGGCGCCCGTGCGCGCCAGGATCGCTTCCAGAAGTGTGGTTTTACCGCTTTGGAAAGGGCCCACCAGCGCGATGCACCGTGGACCTCGGGGACTTCTGACGTCTTGTCCCATTGCCGCCTCCTCGTGTTGGAGCTCGGCCCATGATTGGGTCGGCGACCATTCATGCTCTGCCTGCGTTTGACATTTGGCAAGCGAGAAAACGTCGCTGCGGTGCGGCGGCGCGGAGGTTAACGATCGCAGAGCTGCGCGCCGCCATCGTCCGGACGAAGGCGTCCGACGCGTCAGTTCCGTGCGGGTGCAATCTCGCGCCAGCGCGCCGCAAGGTCGAGCAGGCGCTGCACGGCAGGCGACGCATCTTCCTCGCGCCACGCAACCGTGAGCGGAGCCGTCACCATCGGCGCGGAAAGCGGAACGTAAGCCACGCCGCGACCGGTCTGCGCGCGCGCCGCAGCCTCCGGAACGAGCGACACGCCGACACCGGCGGCGATCAGGCCGATCGCGGTTTGCAGATGCAGAACCTCTTGCGCGAGCCGCGGCGTAAAGCCCGCGGCCTGGCACGCGTTCACGATCAGGCCCGTGACCGAAGGCTCCGGTTGCGCCGGATAGAGCACGAAAGCATCATCGGACAGTTCGGCGAGCGCAATGTGGCCTCGCGCCGCGAGGGGATGCGCGCGCGGCAGTGCCGCGACATAGGGCTCATCGAGGATCAGGCGCTGCGCCAGCCCGGCTTCGGCTGGTAGCGCCGGGCGTGCGAAGCCGACGTCGATCCGGCGCCGCCGCAACGCCTCGGCAATCTCTGCCGCCAGCATCTCGTCGAGCACCAGCTCGACATCGGGACAGGCGTCGCGATAGGCGCCGATGATATCGGGCAGGCCGGCAAACATGGCGGAGCCGACGAATCCGATCGCGAGCTTGCCGGCCTGGCCGCGCCCGACCCGCCGCGTGTCGGCAACCGCGCTCTCGAAGCTTGCGAGCAGCGCGCGTGCGCGCGCCAGAAACATCTCGCCGGCCTCGGTGAGCCTGACCGGACGACTATTCCGCTGCAGCAGCGTGACGCCGAGCTCGTCCTCGAGCTGGCGGATCTGCTGGCTGAGCGGCGGCTGCGCGATGTGCAGCCGCTCGGCCGCCCGCGTGAAATTCAATTCCTCGCCGAGCGCCACGAAGTATCTGAGGTGTCGCAATTCCATGCCACCGCTATAGCACGGCGGCCGGCGGCGGCAGCCATACGCAATAGCTCTGCTACCGTATCGAACGAGTATTGGACCGGACGCGCGAACGCGTACAGCCTGCGGCCAACCACAGGAGGTCGCAGATGACGGCACTGGAAAAGGCCTTCGCGGATGCAGCCGCGGCAGGCATCACGCAACAGAAGATCGATATCGGCGGCCTATCCGTCAACGTCGCGCGCTTCGGCAACGGCCCGCCTCTGCTGCTGCTCCATGGCTGGCCGGAGTTCTGGCTGGTGTGGCGTCCGCTGATGCTGCGCCTCGGCGACTGTTTCGAGCTGATCGCGCCCGATCTGCGCGGCTGCGGCGACACCGGCAAGCCGACGCCGACACCTGACGCGTCGGCCACCGCGGAGCGCCACGCGCTGGACATGTTCGCGGTCATGGACGCGCTCGGTCATGACCGCTTCGGCGTGATCGGCGGCGATCTCGGCGCCTATGTCATGCAGGCGATGTCGCATCGTGAGCCGCGGCGGCTGACCGGCACGCTCTATCTCTGCACGCCCTATCCGGGCCTCGGCCAGCGCTACGGCGGGCCCGGCCACCTGATCGAGGTCTGGTATCAATACTTCCAGCAACTGCCGTGGGCGGCGCAACTGGTCGGCAGTTCGCGCGAGTCGTGCCGGCTCTATTTCCGTCACTTCCTCGACCATTGGTCGGGCGACAATCCCGCCGTGTTCGGCGAGCTGCTCGAAGCCTATGTCGACAGCTTCATGAAGCCGGGCAACATCCAGGGTGGCTTCGACTGGTATCTCTCGTCCGCGCCCAATCGCCGGCTCTGGCTGGAGGGCAAGCTACCGGCGCAACCGCGCATCGAGGTGCCCTCGCGCTTTCTCTGGGGCCGCCGCGATCCGCTGATCTCGCCCGAATGGTCGGACAGGCTGGGGGACTATTGGCGCGAGCCTTCGATCAGGTTCGTCGACACCGGACATTATGTTCACGCCGAAGCGCCCGGGATCGTTGCCGAAGAAGCCCGCGGCTTCTTCGGCAGGCTGGAGAACGGTGAGCGCGGGCTTTAAAGCGTGACGAGATCAAATGAACGTCATCGCACTCTCGCCGCTTGTTTGCGCATGATCTTTCCGGAAAACCGCTTCGCACTTTTCCGGATCATGCTTTAGCGACCCGGACGCAGTTCCAGGCTCTCGAGGCCAGCGGCGATGTTGACGCCGACCTGACCCTGCACGCTGAGCGGCTGCAGCGCGATCGTGTTGTCGGAGCCGCCGACCAGCACGTTGCCGCCGACGCCGACGCCGAGCGTCGCACTGCCCTGCGCACCGGCATAGTTGCCGGACAGCGCGCCCGGTCCGAGCCGCTCCACCGGTGCATAGACGCCCCAGGCCAGCGCCGATTCTTGGGTGATGCCGAGATCGATGCCGACCTTCTGGATGGTCGCGATGTAGCGGTCCTCGGGCAGGCCATTGGCGCGCAGCACGCAGCCGAGATGGGTCACGGAACCGACGATGAAGCCGACGCTCGCGCCACCGCGGCATTCCAGGACGCCGACCTGCACGCGCTGGATCGGCTGTTGAGCGTCGGCGCCAACGATTGCGGTGAGCGTGGCAATGGCGGCAGCGGCGAGGAGAGTGAAGCGACGCATGTTGGGGAGTCTCCGGCTGAAAGGCATGACGCGAGCAGAGAACAGAACGGCGCCGTGTCTGCGGCGCCGTTCGCATCCTATGCCATAACATCGAAAGATCGGCCAGAATATGCGGTGCCCGGCCACCGATTGTTACGGGATGTGGCGGTGTTGCTATGTTCCCTCAACGCTGCCGGCTGCGCCGGCGGCAGACAGCAAACAACAGAGCGCAAAAAAAGAGGCCCGCTTTCGCGGGCCCCTTTGATCGAACACCAACCAGCCTAGAGCGTTTTCGAGCGAAGTGGATACCGGTTCGCGTGAAGAAAACGCGTCAAGCCAAAATCTAGTGGTGGTGATGATGGCGGTGGTGGCGATGATGCCGGCGCGGACCGCTGGCGCGGACCGGCTCGAGATCGATCCCGGCGATGCCGGCCGCAACGTTGAGACCGGTCTGGCCCTGCACGCTGATCGGCTGCAGCGCATAGGCGTTGTTCGGGCCACCGAACAGGAAGTTACCGCCGGCGCCGAGGCCGACCGAAGCATTGACGCCGACGCCGCCGTAGCTGCCGGCGAGCGCGCCGCGCGGCACGACGGTGGTCGGCGCACTGACGGCCCAGGCGAGCTGGGTCTGCCCGGTGAAGCCGAGGTCGACGCCGATCCGCTTCACGGTCGCAAGATACGGCTCGGGCCGACGGCCGCCGCTCTGGAACACGCATTCGAGGCGGGCGACAGAGCCGACGACGAAGCCGACATTCTCGCCGCCCTGGCACTGCAGGACCCCGGCTTGAACCTGTTGAGGCGCCGCGTTGGCGGTGGCGAACGGCGCCAGCAACGCAAGCGCTGCAAAGGTGAGGGTCGAAAGTCGCATTGGTCTGTCTCCGCAAGGTGAACTGAATTGCAATTTGCGCGGCGGACAGAAAGCAAGGGTCGTGTCTAAAACAAGGCAGTTCGCAAAGAGGCCGTAAAAACTTCCCGCGTGTGGCATCGATGTTCGTACACACACGCGTGAGATGAGCGCGTTGTGATTTGACTCAGCGATTTTACCGCCGCGCGCAATCTACGCGCTGACGATAGTTGGAGCACACAAACAAAAACGCTCCCGCATTAGGTGCGGGAGCGTTTCCTCGTTCGGAATTAACTATCGCAGATTACCGCAGAAGCGCTGGATGCGCTTGCAGGCATCCTCGAGATCAGAGGTCTTGGTGGCGTAGGAGATGCGGAACGCCGGTCCGAGACCGAACGCGGATCCCTGCACGACGGCGACGCCTTCGCTTTCGAGCAGCTCGGTGACGAACGTCTCGTCATTGTCGATCACCTTGCCCGAGGGCGCCTTCTTGCCGATCGTGCCGGCGCAGGACGGATAGACGTAGAACGCGCCTTCCGGCCGCGGGCACTCGATGCCGCTCGCCTGATTGAGCATCGACACCACGAGGTCGCGGCGCTCCTTGAACACCTTGTTATTCGCAGCGATGAAGTCCTGCGGACCGTTGAGTGCCTCGACCGACGCCCACTGCGCGATCGACGACGGGTTCGAGGTCGACTGCGACTGGATCGTCGCCATCGCCTTGATCAGCTGCGCCGGGCCGCCGGCGTAACCGATGCGCCAGCCGGTCATGCAGTAGGCCTTCGACACGCCGTTCACGGTCAACGTCCGATCGTAAAGGCTCGGCTCGACCTGCGCCGCGGTGGTGAAGACGAAGTCGTCATAGACGAGGTGCTCGTACATGTCGTCGGTCATCACCCAGACATGCGGATGCTTGACCAGCACGTCGGTGATCGCCTTGAGCTCGCTCCTGGTGTAGGCCGAGCCGGTCGGGTTCGACGGCGAGCACAGGATCACCCACTTGGTCTTCGGCGTGATCGCCTTCTCGAGATCTTCCGGACGCAGCTTGAAGCCGGTCGAGGCCGGGCACACCACCGGGACTGACTCGCCGCCGGCAAGCGCCACCATCTCGGGATAGCTGACCCAGTACGGCGCCGGGATGATCACCTCGTCGCCCGGATTGATGGTCGCCATCAGCGCGTTGTAGAGCACCTGCTTGCCGCCGGTGCCGACGATGATCTGGTTCGGCTTGTAGGTCAGCCCGTTCTCGCGCGAGAACTTGTTGATGATGGCTTCCTTGAGCTCCGGAATGCCGCCGACATCGGTGTACTTGGTCTTGCCGGCCTCGATCGCGTGGATCGCAGCCAGCTTGATGTTGGCGGGCGTGTCGAAGTCCGGCTCGCCGGCGCCGAGGCCGATGACGTTGCGGCCCGCGGCTTTCAGCGCGCGTGCTTTGTCCGTGACCGCGATCGTCGCGGACGGCTTCACACGGTCGAGCGCAGCGGACAGGAAGGCCATTATCATCTCCTGGCAAACGTCGTGAGCCGTTGGGCCACGACATGATTTGAATGGGATCGCGGCACCCTAGGCCTGTCGCCGCTGCATCGCAAGAAGCTTGGCGATAAAGCACGAAACTTTCACGCATGGCGCGCGGGATGCGCAATATTCCGCAAGTTCCGGCCTCAAATGACTCATATCCGGCAAGCCCTGCCGGAGTTGCTCCAGCCTTGCCGGCAAGGCCTCCGGCCACGTTGTCCAGCGCGGATTGCTCCGAGGACAATGTGCCGCGCGCAGCTGCCTGACAGTGCCGACGGCAGGCGGTCCGGCGTAACCGACGACGACACATCCCGCGATCCGGATGCCGCGTTAACGTTTCTGAATAGCAGCATGTCGGTGACGGCGATCGATCCTATCGACCGGCACCGTGCACAGCGTCGCGCAGGCGTGATCCGAATTGTTCTGCCGTGTTGATGGAATCGTTCTGCACGCGTGCAGTGCGGTAGACGTTTCGACTTTTTCCACATTGCAGGGCTTGCGACGCACCCCTGTCGGCATCATTGTTTAGCGGCGTTGCGGTGTGACAGGCCGCGCAACTTTCAAGCGTACCGTCTCCCTGACCTGAGTGAACCCCGACGCAATGTACAAGCTCTATTCGATGCAGCGCTCCGGCAACAGCTACAAGGTCCGGCTCGCGCTTGCCGTGCTGAACACGCCGTACGAGGCGATCGAGATCGACATCCTGCGCGGCGAGAGCCGGACCCCGGAATTTCTGGCCAAGAATCCGAGCGGCCAGGTGCCGTTGCTCGAGGTCGCCGAAGGCCGCCACCTCGCCGAGTCCAATGCCATTCTCTGGTATGTTGCGATCGGCACGCCGCTGGCGCCGGAGTCGCGGATCGAGCGCGCCGAGGCGCTGCAATGGATGTTCTTCGAGCAGCACGCGCTGGAGCCGAATATCGGCGCCGCCTATTTCTGGCTGTCGCTGGTCAAGGGCGGACGCGATCTGCAGACCCACGCGCTGGAGGACTGGATGGAGCGCGGCTATGCGGCGTTGCAGGTGATGGAAAATCACCTCAAGAACCACACGTTCTTCGCCGCCGAGCAATTCACCGTCGCCGACATCGCGCTCTACGGCTACACCCATGTCGCCGACCGCTGCGACTTCGACCTGACGACCTTTCCGTCGATCCGGACCTGGCTGAAACGGGTCGAGCAGACCCCCGGATTTGTCTCGATGGATTGGCAGCCTGGTCCCGAGACGGCGCCCCAAGCTCGCCTCGTCGCCGGGGCCTGAATTCCGGGAATAGCGGGGAAATTGCCCAAATAGCGGGCAAAACTCCCGCATAGGCCGCATTTTCGCCGTTTTTGGAGGGCGCCGCGGCCGCAATGTTGCCGGTGACGGTCGGCAGATTCGCTCGGATGTCGCGAGTGATTCGCTCGCGACCTGAGGGATTTAGACCATGAAACGGTGGTCCGGCACGGCAGGCTTCCATGGCCGCCCTGCCCCGGTGGCGTCATCCCGGCTGACCAACGCGATCGCCGCGTCGCTCGCGCTTGGCGCGCTGACGCTGTGCCTGGTCGTCGCCGTCACGGTGCTGTCGAGCAACATTGGCGTGGCAACATCGATCCCGGCGTAATCAAGCAAATTTTCTTTGGCACCTTCATCCGCGGCAAGGCGCGGGAAAGACAGCGGCACGACATGATGAAGACCCCCGTGGGACTTGTGACCGTGACGCTGTCGGCGGCGATCCTGCTGGCGGCTTCGCTCCTGATTGTGACCGGCACGCAGGGCGAAGACCGCGCGCACCCCGCGCAGGTGACGACGCCTGCCGCCAAACCGGCACCGCACCACTAGCGCAGATGCGCTAGCTCCATTTGTGGAAGATGAAGAACGCGCCGGCCGCGATGAAGGCAAATCCGAGCGCGTGATTCCAGCCCAGCGGCTCCTTCAGGTACAAGACCGAGAAGGCCGCGAACACCACCAGCGTGATCACCTCCTGCATGGTCTTGAGCTGCGCCGCGCTATAGACCTCGCTGCCCCAGCGATTGGCCGGCACCGCCAGCCAGTATTCGAAGAAGGCGATGCCCCAGCTCACCATGATGACCATAGGGAGCGAATGATCCTTGAACTTGAGATGGCCGTACCAGGCGAAGGTCATGAAGACGTTCGAGGCAAACAGCATCAGGATCGGCAGCAGTGACGGCGAAATGGCGGGCATCGATGTCCTCTTGCAAGCAAAGCACGCGGTAACCCGCGGGCCCGGAACCTGGTTCCATGCCGATCTGCATAACATTTGATTTGAAAGCAACGAAATCTGGTTCGGCACGCGCAAGGGCCGCTTAACGGTCGGCGCGGAAATCCCGGCATGGTTGCGGCTCTGTCGTCAAACTGCGGCTTTATCGTTTGTTTGATGGATAGCGAGAACGCCCATGCGGTTTGAATGGCGTGTCATTTCAGGTCCGGCTCTAACGGCGATCACGGGGCTTGCCGCCTTCCTGATCGATCGCCACATTGCCGCCGTCCCCAACCCCGCGCCGCTGTTCGTCTGCATCGTGGCGCTGGCGAGCTCGATCAGCGGCATCACCTCCGGGCTGATCTCCGCCGCGATCGCGGTGGCCGCATCGGCGCTGTTCTTTCTCGATCATCGCGCGCTGCCCGGCTACGACACGGCCGACGTCGCGCGGATGCTGATGCTGGCGGCGACCGCGGCCGGCACCGCCGTGATCACCGGCATGCTGCGGCAGAAATGGATCGACGCCTTTGCCGCGGACAAGCAGCATCACGCCACCTCCGAGCGGCTCGCCGCCGCGCTCGACCAGGTCGACATCGGCATCGTGCTGCTCGATGCCGACACCCGCGCCGAATTCATCAACCGCGCCTTCCGCGACTATTTCGCGCTCTCAGACGCACAGGCCGACAGCAAGCCGCCTTTCGTCGCGCTGATGTATCATGGCCGCGACACCGGCGCCTACGAGTTGCCGGAAGACGAGATGAGCGCGTTCGTCACCAAACGCATCGAGATGATGCGTGCAGGCGATTCCACGCCGATCAACCTCAATCTCGCCGACGGCCAGGTGCTGCGCTTCAGCTGCACGGCGCTGCCGGACGGCGGCCGCATGCTGAGCTACACGCCGGTCACCGACCTCGTTCGGCATACCGATGATCCCGCCCGCGCCGACGAATACCGGGCACAACGCGCCGGGCGCGAACGCCATCTCGCGAGGCTGCTGCGCGCCGCCGAGTGACGCGCGGCCTCCCGATTGATCCCCCACATTGACGACGCCTTCTTTGGCATGATCTCTTCGGAAAACCGCTTCACACTTTTCCGGATCATGCTCTAGAACGTTGCGAGGCGATGCGCAGACATCGCGCAACGCAGGATCATCCGGGGATCGCTCATGTCCGACGACGTCACCATCCGCTTCGTCACGCGCGACGATTACGCCCAGTGGCTGCCCTTGTGGGACGGCTACAATGCTTTCTACGAGCGGTCCGGTCCGACCGCGCTCGCGCCCGCGATCACGGCGATGACGTGGGAGCGCTTCTTCGACGCCTACGAGCCGGTGCATGCGCTGGTCGCCGATGCCGGCGGCAGGCTGGTCGGGCTGACGCATTATCTGTTTCACCGCTCGACCACGGCGATCGCGCCGACCTGCTATTTGCAGGATCTTTTCACCAGCGAGGCCGCGCGCGGCAAGGGCGTCGGCCGCGCCTTGATCAACGGCGTCTACGCGCAGGCGAAGCTCGTCGGATCGCCGCGCGTCTACTGGCAGACGCATGAGACCAACCGCACCGCAATGCAGCTTTATGACAAGGTCGCGGACAGGCCGGGCTTCGTCATCTATCGCAAGATTCTCTGAGCGCGCATTCGCAGCCTGTGGATTGCACAGAGGTGTCACCGGCGCGTTACAAAGCCCGGCTACGCTTCCGCTCGCGTAAGATCAGGCCCCCCGTCTCAGATCTTCGCCCCGAGCGGTCCCCGTCAGTCGCCGCGTCTGACCGGGACCGCTTTTTTTCGACATTGCTTTTTTGCGACATTGCCATGCGTGACCGGCGGTAGGGCGACACCTTGCCGGCCTGCGTCGTGCGCGTCACAATCCGCGGACTCCCTCGCCTATCCCACAGGATTGTCCCATGGAAATTCGTAATCTCGGCAGTTCCGGCCTGCGCGTGTCCGCGGTCGGCATCGGCTGCAACAATTTCGGCCAGCGCACCGATCTGGAAACCTCGCGCAAGGTGATCCACAAGGCGATCGATCTCGGCATCACGCTGTTCGACACCGCCGACATCTATGCGGGCATGGGCGGCTCGGAAACCGTGCTCGGCACCGTGCTGGGCGATCGCCGCAAGGACATCGTGCTCGCCACCAAATTCTCCAAGCCGATGGCGACCGACGGCACCAAGCAGGGCGCCTCGCGGCGCTACATCATGTCGGCCGTCGAGGCGAGCCTCACCCGCCTGAAGACGGACTACATCGATCTCTACCAGCAGCACGACTACGATCCGCTGACGCCAATCGACGAGACTCTGCGCGCGCTCGACGATCTCGTGCGCCAGGGCAAGGTGCGCTACATCGGCAACTCCAACTTCCCGGCATGGCGGATCACGGAAGCCGAATACGTCGCGCGTCAGATGAACGTGAACCGCTTCGTGTCCTGCCAGGACGAATACAGCCTCGTGGTGCGCGGCATCGAGAAGGATTTGTTGCCGGCAGCGCAGCAATACAATCTCGGCCTGCTGCCATTCTTTCCGCTCGCCAGCGGCCTCTTGACCGGCAAGTACCAGCGCGGCGCGGCTGCGCCCGCCGACAGTCGGTTCGCCAAGGCGCCGGCCTTGAAGGACCGCTACGTCACGCCACGCAACGAGGACATCGTCGAGCAGTTGCAAACGTTCGCGCGGGAGCGCGGCCACAGCATGCTCGAGCTCGCCTTCTCCTGGCTCGCCGCCCGCCCGCAAGTCGCAAGCGTCATCGCCGGCGCGACACGCGTCGAGCAGATCGAGCAGAACGTCAAGGCGATCAGCTGGAAGCTGACGGCGGAGGAGATGGCGGAGATCGACCGGATCACAAAGGGGTAATTACTTGCGTCGTCCCGGCGAAGGCCGGGACCCATAACCACAAGTCTTCGTGGTCGCGCAGCGCTGTGGCTCCAGCTCGTTCCAACAATGATCAGCGGTGGCAATGGGTCCCGGCCTTCGCCGGGACGACACCGTGGTTGGGACACTCGCTTTAAGTAATCAACCCCTTCATCGGCCTTGCCGGCGCGCTGTCCGGAAACACCGTCTCGGCCAGCACGCGCTCGCCGAGGCCGAACTGATCGTGCAGCACGCCCTTGATCACGGCGCGCAGGTCGGTGGTCGGGGCGAGGTCGCGGGCCTGGTAGAGGTTGGCGGGCTTGAGGCCCGGCCAGTCGGTGATCATGCGGCCGCCATTGACAGCGCCGCCGGCGAGCAGCGCGATGGTGCCGGTGCCGTGGTCGGTGCCTTCGGTGCCATTGATGCGCGCGGTGCGGCCGAATTCGGTCGCCACCACGATCACGGTGTCGCGCCAGCGCGCGCCGAGACCGCTCTGGAATTCCGCCAGCGCGCCGTCGAGACCGCCGAGCAGCTGCGCAAGGCGGCCGACCGCGCCGCCCTCATTGGCATGGGTATCCCAGCCTTCGAAGGCGAGCGCACCGATCCGCGGTCCGTCATCGGCGGCCATCAGCTTGGCGGCGCCGCGCGCCACCAACCGCATCGCCGCCACGCCGCCGCCGGGCTTCGGCTTCATCTCATCGCCCTGCGCCTGCTTATCGAGTTGCAAGCCTTGCGTTAGCGCGCTGGCCAGCGTCGGATCGCGATGCTGATAGAGATCTAGCAGCCGCATCGCGGTGTCGTCGGCAGCCTGCGGCAGCGCGGACGGGGCCCAGCCGACGGTCGGCGCTGCGCCGCGCAGCACCAGCGGCGTGGTCGGGCCGACCGCCAGCGCGCTCGTCACCCGCTCGCCCTTCGGCAATGCTTCGAGCGCGCGGTTGAGCCAGCCGGACTGCACGCGGCCGGGACCGGGGAAGCCGCTCTCCAGCACATCCTGGCCGTCAAAATGCGAGCGGTCGCGATAGGAAGTCGCCACCGCATGAACCACCGCGGCCTGTTTGGCGCGATACATCCGCGCGAATTCCGGCATCGCCGGATGCAGGCCGAAGAATTGATCCAGCATCAGAGCCGCGTTCGGTCCATCGGCCCTCAGCGCGATCGCGCCATGCAGGCCGGCATAATCGGGATCGCCGACCGGCGCGACAGTTGCAAGGCCGTCGAGCGCGCCGCGCAGGATGATGGTGACGAAGCGCGGATCGCGGCCATCCGCGGCGCGCGCGAATTTCGGCAAATAGGCCCAGGCGGCAAACGAGGCGCCGCCGAGCAGCAGCGCGCGCCGCGACGTCGCCTGCATCCTCAGGCTCTCGGAGCAATCCATCGTCATCTCCTCTGGAATTCCGGCGACATCAGCAGCAGCGCCAGCGCCTGCTGCCGCGATTCCGCACGCTCGATGGTGCGCCGCGTCTCCGGCGCGGCGGCATCCGCGGCAACCAGCTCGAGCAATTCGCGCGGGTCGAACCGGTCGGCGAGTTGCGAGGCAAGCTGCGCCGAGATGTCGAGCCTGAGCTTGAGGCCTTCGGGCGCCGCCCAGGCCGCAGTGGTATCCGGAAAACCGTTCGGCCCGGCCGGCGACCACAGCGGCTGGCCGAGCAAATTGAGGCCGTTGAGATAGCGGCCAGGGTCCTCGGGATTGCGCGCCAGCAGCCGGCCGGAGGCGAGCAGGAATTCGTAAGGAGAGCGCATTTTCGTCAACGTCGCCTGCCACGCCTCGCTGGAGCCGACCAGTGTCGTGGCGAGCGCCCTGAGATCACCGTCGGTCTTGGTAAAGCTATCCTGCAGCTTCGCTACCAACGCCGGCGGCGGATCGTCGGCGACGAAATGACGGGCGAATTTGGTCGCGATGAATTTCGCGGTCGAGGGATGCCGCGCGATATCGGACAGCACCGCCTCGCCCTGCGCAACGCCGGCCTGCGCATAGGTCTTGCCCAGCACCTGCTGCGGCCCCGGCTGATGCGCATTGGCGTTGAACACGAAGCTGCCGGGCGTGCCGAGCTGGCCGCGGCGGCCGGCAAAGGTCCAGCCCGTGATGACGCGCGCCAGCGCCGTCACGTCGTCCTGGGTGTAGCCACCGCCGACGCCGAGCGTGTGCAGCTCCATGATCTCGCGCGCGAGGTTCTCGTTCAGGCCGCGATTGCGGTTGATGCCGGCGCGCGACTCCGGCCCGAGCGATTGCTGGTTGTCGAGGAAGAACAGCATCGCCGGATGCTGCTCGACCGCCTTCAGCATGTCCGAGAAGCGGCCGAGCACGTGCGGGCGGATCGCCTCGCGCTCGAACGAGCCGGCCCACATCCGCGCCAGCGCGCCCTTGTTGGCGGAGATGCAGAAGTGGTTGGACCAGAACACCACGAGCCGCTCGACGAAGCCGCAATCGGCAACCACGCCGCGCTGCAGCCGCGCCAAGGCCTCGGCGCGGAACGTCTTCTGGATGATGTTGAGCGGCTGCGCCGGCGGCTTCGGCGGACCTGCCATCGTCTGCATCGTCGGAGGCTGCATCGTGGCGGACGGCGTCATCGCCGCGTTGGCGCTGTCGGGCGGCTGAATCGCCGGATCCTTGCCGGCGATTTCCTTCGCAGCAGTCGACAGCGACAGGTTGCGCCGCGGTTGCGGCTTCGCGTCCGAACCCTGCGGTGGCGTCTCGCTCGCACCTTGCTGCGCGGCCTTCGCGGCGTTGCGCGCCTGCTGGATCTCGAACTGATAGTCGAACACCTGCCTGCCGAGCTCCGGCGTCGAGAGCAGGCCCGGCACTTCGAGCAGCGCGCCGTTCGGACGCGCCAGTTCGGCCAGCACGAAACCGCGCGGATCGGAGGCCGCGTTGATGAAGTCGCCGGACGCCCCGCCACGCGCGCCGAATCCAAACCGGTTGAGCGCAATCAGCGCGGCTTGCGAATCACGGGCCATCGGAATTCCCTTAACGGCCTATCCCGGCTATATCGGTTGCGAGTATCATAGCGCGGTCGGGGATGAACCCGAGATTAATTCGCGCATTAAATCGCGGTTAGAAATGGACCTCTCGTCAAGCAATCGTTCCGAACAAGCTTCGCCACGCCGGCTCGCTTGCACGGCATGCGGCAGCGAATTCTCCTGCGCGCTCACGGGATCGTGCTGGTGCTTCGACGAGAGCTTTCGCCTGCCGATGCCGACCGACGGCGCCGACTGCCTGTGCCCCGCCTGCTTGCGGAAACTGGCGGAACAACAAGCCGCGACGAGCGGCAAGTGAACATACGAGTGAACACGCCCTGGACCGTCGACGCCGTCCTGCTCGACATGGACGGCACGCTGCTCGACACCGAGAAGGTTTACTTCGAGAGCCTGGTCACGGCGCTCAATGCATGCGGCTACACCGACGATGTCGTCGCGCTGTGCCATTCCATGGTCGGCCTTCCCGGCCCGGTCTGCGAGGCGATGCTGCGCGATCATTACGGCGCAGCGTTTCCGCTCGAGGCGGTCAATCGCGCCTTCATCGTCACCCGCGATCGCATGTTCGACGCCGGCCTGCCGCTCAAGCCCGGGACGCTCGCGCTGCTCGACGG
Source organism: Bradyrhizobium viridifuturi (assembly GCF_001238275.1). GTDB lineage: Bacteria > Pseudomonadota > Alphaproteobacteria > Rhizobiales > Xanthobacteraceae > Bradyrhizobium > Bradyrhizobium viridifuturi. Next base: position 47,169 of record NZ_LGTB01000038.1, on the reverse strand, counting down.
CCTTGCCGACGCCGGCCGCCGGACCGCGATCGTGACCTCGTCGTCGCGCCGCACCGCCGAGCGCCATCTCACGCTCGCCGGAATCCGCAGCCGCTTCGACACGCTGCTGACGCTCGACGACGTGACCCACGGCAAGCCCGACCCGGCGCTCTATCTCAAGGCCGCCGCACGGCTCGGCGTGCCGCCTGCGGCCTGCATCGCGGTGGAGGATTCCAACCACGGCGTCGCCGCCGCGCACGCCGCCGGCGCTATCACGCTGATGGTGCCCGACATGGCGCCGCCGACCGAAGAGACGCGGGCGAAATGCGCGGCCGTGCTGCCGGACCTCAACGCGGTGCTGGCGCTGCTGCAGGAGCGCGGCGCGCTCTAAGCGTCGTTGCGGGCATTTCGAGGACCACGCCGGCGGGTTACGCCGGAGCCGTCATCGGACCGCGCTTTGCGCCATCCCGATGGGCGGACCCACCAGACGCACCATCGCGATCCCGCTCAGATCGTTCGCACCTTCGATGACTTCGCGGTCCTTGCGCGTTTCGCCGCGGCGTGACTGTCGCGCGCCGCGTGGCGGCTGCGCGTCTTCGCGTCCAGCGTCGCCTGTCGCGTTTCGCCGCCACCGCGGTGAGCGGCATATTCCTTGCCATCGATCGGCGCCAGATGGGGCGGGTCAAAACCGAGATAGGGGCGCGCGACGCCGAACTCCTTGCCGTGCGCGTCGACCCATTTCCAGAGCCTTTCCGACGATCTCCAACGGTCGTCGCGGGTCGCGCCGTCGGTGCTGACGATGTCGGCCGCGAGCCCATGGCCGTAGCCGCCACGGAAGCTGCCGCCGTGATACGATTTATTGCTGGCCGCCTTCAGCCCGCTTGCAATCGACTGGCGGTAGTCATCGCGGAAGGCGCTGGTGATGCCGGGCGACAGGCCGGCCTGTTCCGCCGCGAGAAGCGCATGAAAGAGCTTCAGCTTGAAGCTCCGATCGACACCTCCCATGACGTAGTCCATCATCGGCATGCCGGCTCTTTCGGCCGCCTTGGTATCCTTCCAGGCGAAATCCTCATCGACAAGCCGGGTGAAGGTTCTGGTGACCGTCACCATCTTCTTCTTTCTCTTGACCGTCACCTGCCTCTGCTCAGGCACCTTGATGGTGTCTTCCTTGGGCGTCCTTTGATAGAGCGCCCACAGATAGCGATCGATGCAGGCGTTGACGTCCCAGCACTCGTCGAGGATTTCGACGGAGTCCACCGCCGGCTTGGCCACGCGAGGCTCCGGATCCGGCGAGTTCGCTACCGGCGCCTGCAGCGGCTGAATGTCCACCGGCAGCGCCGGATCGCTCAACGCGGCCTCGACGACGGGTTCCGCCTCGTGCACGGTCGGCGCAGCCTTGGCGGTTGCCACCGCTTCCTGTTCGCTCATGGTCACGGCATGAGGGCCATCGACGGCAGCGCTCGACGTGGCGGTTGCCGACGATGTCGCCGATACGGCATCGGCGACGACAGCAACTGCGCGAGATTCATCAACCGACGCACCGGTGACTGACGCATCGGAGACTGACGCACCGATCATCTCGATGCCAGCCGAACCGGACGTCGCAAACCACGAGACAATGCAGCCTGACAGAACGACCGTCCCGCCCAACGCCGCCGCCCGTACCCGCCGCGAGTTCATCATCCCAGCCTCCACGGGCTCCTCGGGAGCCAGATTGCAAGCATGTGACGATGCGATCATCCGCCCGGGGCGTGGTCGCGCAATGGCGAAAAAAGGTTAACGACCCATCTTTCCGAACGATGTTGCCCGAATGCAACTCGCGCCCTACCCCCGTTTTCACCCCGGCTTCGTGAGTGCCGTCTCGATCCGCGTGCGCGCGGCCTCGTCAGCCGCATCGTGGCTTGCCGGCATATCCGCGGAGACGGTGGAGGAACTCGCCGCCCGCAGGCGCGTCGCAAAAATATCGAAAACAACCCCATGCAAAGGAGTTGGCGGCTGCCCCTCCGACACGGCAACTTGACACGACGGGCAAATCAAGTGCACATTTCTAATATTCAGAAATCATGCAAGCTCCACCCTCAATCGCGCCGCTTGCGCCCCTTCGTTGCCACCGCCGTCTCGATCAGCGTGCGCGCGGCCTCACCGGCGGTTTCCATGTAGCTCGCGTCGCGATGCAGCAGCACGACGGCGAAGGATCCGTCCAGCAGCAGCAGGATCTGCCGCGCCAGTTTCAGCGGATCGGCAATCCGCTGCTCCGCGAAGGTCGCGCGCAGCCAGTCCTCGAATTTCTTCTTGTGCGCGGCGCCGATCCTGATCGCGGGATGGCCGGGCATGTTGGCAAGCTCGGCCGAGGTGCGCAGGAAGCCGCAGCCCTTCCACTTGGGATGCCGGGCCGAACGCGCGAGGTTGCGAAAGATCGCCTCGACCTTCGCCGGCAAACCGCCCTCGGCCTCGGCGAACCATTTTCGGAACAACGCGAGGTTGGGCTGGTCGCGCGCGGCGAGATAGGCGGCGACCAGATCGTCCTTGCTCTTGAAGTGGTAATACAGCGTGCGCTTGGTGAGGCCGGCCTTGGCGGCGACCTCATCGACGCTGACGCGGCGGATGCCTTCATTGTAGAACAGCGCGCTCGCCGCCTGGACGATGCGCGCGCGGGTGGGCTCGGAAGGTCTGGGCATCCGTCGTATGTATACTAACCAGTGAATATACACAAATTGCGGCTCACCCTACATTCAACTCCGCCCCACCCGAATGCCGGAGACCGCATCATGTCCGAACCTATCCTGCTCGAGACCCAAGACGGGATCGCCCTGATCACGCTGAACCGTCCTGAGCAGCTCAACGCGCTGAACTACGCGCTGATCGATCAGCTGATGGCAGCGCTCGACCGCATCGAGGGCGACGCCGCGGTGCGCGCCGTGATCCTGACCGGCGCCGGCGAGCGCGCGTTCTCGGCGGGCGCCGACATCAAGGAATTCTCCGAAAGCGTCGAACAGGGCGCGGCGGTCGCGGTGCGCGACTTCGTCCGCCGTGGACAGGCCATGACCGCGCGGCTCGAGGCGTTCAAGAAGCCTGTGATTGCCGCGGTCAACGGGCTCGCCTTCGGCGGCGGCTGCGAGATCACCGAAGCGGTGCATCTCGCCATCGCCAGCGACCGCGCGCTGTTCGCAAAGCCCGAGATCAAGCTCGGCATGCCGCCGACCTTCGGCGGCACGCAGCGGCTGCCGCGGCTGGCGGGCCGCAAGCGCGGACTGGAATTACTGCTGGCCGGCGATCCCTTCCCGCCGGAGCACGCGCGCGAGATCGGGCTGATCAACCGCATCGTGCCGCACGATCAGTTGCTGAGTGCCGCGCGCGAACTCGCCGGCCGCATCACCAGGCACTCGCCCGGTGCCGTCGCCGGCACCATCACCGCGGTGACGCGCGGGCTCAACATGCCGATTGCCGAGGGCCTCTTGGTCGAGAGCGAGCAGTTCGCCGCGCTGGTGCCGAGCCACGATCTCGCCGAAGGCTCGCGGCGTGGAAGCAGCGGCGGCCGGCGACGTATGTGGGAGCGTAGTCGGCGGCCCGCCCTCGTCATTGCGAGCGAAGCGAAGCATCCATCGAACCGCATGCGCGGAAAGATGGATTGCTTCGTCGCTTCGCTCCTCGCAATGACGTAGGGAGAGAGTCGGGCCCTACCGCACCACCGCCGCGGTCTGCCCGAACAGCAGCTTGCGCTCCTCCTCGGTGCGGATCGCGGGCTGACCGAAGTTCGGGTTGACCTCCTTCGCCTTGGCATAGGCGCGCTCGGTCGCCGGGCGCTTGCCGATCGTCTCCAGCCAACGCTTCAGATGCGGGAAGTCGTCGATCTCCTGGCCCTGGTTCTTGTACGGCACGACCCAGGGATAGCTCGCCATGTCGGCGATCGAATAGTCGCCGGCGACGAATTCGCGGTCGGCGAGCCGCTTGTTGAGCACGCCGTAGAGTCGGTTGGTCTCGTTCACATAGCGATCAATCGCGTAAGGCAGTTTCTCGACCGCGTAGTTGCGGAAGTGATGGTTCTGCCCGGCCATCGGTCCGAGCCCGCCCATCTGCCAGAACACCCACTGGATCGCGTCATAGCGGCCGTAGAGATCCTGGGGCAGGAATTTTCCGGTCTTCTCGGCGAGATAGAGCAGGATCGCGCCGGACTCGAACAAGGAGATCGGCTTGCCGCCGCCCTTCGGGGCGTGATCGACGATGGCCGGAATGCGGTTGTTCGGCGCGACCTGCAGGAAGTCCGGCTTAAACTGATCGCCCTTGCCGATGTTCACCGGGAACACCTTGTATTCGAGGCCGGTCTCCTCGAGGAACATCGTGATCTTGTGACCGTTCGGCGTGGACCAATAGTGGAGATCGATCATGGGCGTGATCCTGCATTTTCCAGGGATTGCTGACGCATCGGTGAAAAAGATGCGAATGCATGAAGTTGGGCGCAAAGCGCCAGCCAAGTCAATGGCGGCGCATTGCACAGCGCGCGAATGTGATCTGCACACAACGCAAGCGCCCGATTGAGCCGCGCCACGATTGGACCTAGGCTCCGCGTACTTCGAATTGAAAAATTTTCAGAACAAGGGGGATTATCATGACACGTGATTTGGCACGACGCGATTTCCTGAAGGGCTCGGCGGCGATCGCAGGCGCGGCGGCCGCGGGCGCATTCTCCTGCGTCGAGATCGCGAGCGCGGCGCCGATCGAGGTGCCGACGGTCGACAAGCTGTCGATCCGCGTGCTGGTCGATTCCAGCTACGATCTTTTCTTCAAACCGAAACAGTCGGGCGGCGTCACCATCGCGCCGCCGCCGCGCGCCGCCGACTACCAGAAGTCGCTGCACAATGAATGGGGCCTGTCGCTGTGGCTGGAGTCCGAGGCCAAAGGCGCGCAGCGCACGCTGATGCTCGATTACGGCTACACACCTGATGTCCTGCTCAACAACATGGCGCTGGTCGGCGTCGATCCGTCGAAGCTCGACGCCCTGATCGTGAGCCACGGGCATTACGACCATTTCGGCGGCCTCAACGGCTTCCTCGACAAATTCCGCGACAAGCTGCCGGCCGACGTCAAGCTTTACGCCGGCGGCGAGGACAATTTCTGCCACCGCGTCAGCGCGACCCCGACCAAGGGCCAGTTCACCGATTTCGGCACGCTGGACCGCCGCCAGCTCGCCGCGCAGCGCGTCACCACCGTGCTGTGCGAGACCCCGACCGTGATCGCGGGCCACGCCTTCACGACAGGCAAGATCACCCGCCGCAGCGTCGAGCGCGTGCTGCCCAACACCTGGGTCGAGTTCAGCATGAAGGACGGACTCGGCTGCAACGCCAGCCACTATCTGCCGGCCGAGATGGAAGGCAAGATCGTGCCCGACGAGCACATCCACGAGCATGCGACCTGCTTCAACGTGCGCGACTTCGGCCTGGTCGTGATCTCGTCCTGCGGTCATGTCGGCATCGTCAATTCGGTGAAGCAGGCGCAGGAGGTCTCGGGCATCCAGAAGGTGCACGCGATCGTCGGCGGCTTCCATCTCGGACCGGCGCCGAAGGATTACCTGACCGAGGTCGTCGCTGAGATCAAGAAGCTCGACCCCGACGTATTGATCCCGATGCATTGCTCCGGGCTCAACTTCGTGCAGGAGGCGACCGCGCAGATGGGCGACAAGGTGCTGGTCACGACCACCGGCAGCCGCCTCTCCTTCGGCATATGAACCGACCTATCCTGCGCGTTGTTGCGCACGCCGGCGCCGGCCTGTGGCTGGCGCTGGCGCCCGCGCTGGCCGGTGACGCGCCACAGCAATCGGCGCGCTCGGCCGCCGAGATCATGGACATCCTGATGTGGAATCGGGAGCCGGTCGGCGGCCCGTTCGCGCTGACCGATCAGGCCGGCCATGAACGTACCGACCGCGACTTCCGCGGCAGGCTGATGCTGGTCTATTTCGGTTTCACTTATTGCCCGGACGTCTGCCCGACCGATCTGCAGGCGATCGGGCTCGCGCTCGACAAGCTCGGTCGTGACGGCGATCAGGTGCAGCCGATCTTCATCACGGTCGATCCCGCGCGCGACACCGCGGCTCACCTCGCAGAATACGTGTCGATGTTTCACCCGCGCCTGATCGGGCTGACCGGTAGCGATGATGCGATCCGCAAGGTCGCCGATGCCTACAAGGTCTATTACGCCAGGGTGCCGCAGGACGCCGGCGACTACACCGTCGATCACACCGCATACATCTATCTGATGGACCGCGACGGCAATTATCTCGGCTTCTTCCCGCCGGGCACCTCCGCCGATCGGATGGTCGAGATCATCCGGCCAAGGCTCGCCGCGCCGGGACGCTAAAGCTGCGCGCCCTCTCCCGCTTGCGGGGGAGGGTCGGGGTGGGGTCTCTCCACGAGTCATTTTGCGGAAAGAGCCCCCACCCGCCGCGCTACGCGCGTCGGCCTCCCCCGCAAGCGGGAGGGGCCAAGAAAGATACTCTCAGTGCATCCGCCCATGCGCGCGCAAAAAAGTCACGCCGGTTTCCGTCACCATCACCCGCATGCCCTCGACCGAGGGACGGCGCGCGACATAGCCGCGGTCGACCGCGTCTTCCCAGATCGTCAGCCGCGGGCATGAGGTGCGCCAGACCTCGAGCACCTCGCATAAGGCCGCGGCTCGCGGGCGACCCATTCGACGAGATCGAGCACCAGGGCGTCTATGGTCTCAGTCATTGGGTCCTCGCCGGGATCAGCAGGGATTGTCTGGCATATTTCTGCGCCGCTTGGCCTCGTCCCGCAAACTGAGTTATCTTGCCCTTGCATCAGTTTTCCTGAGGGTTCATGCGGCGGCTGCTCTTTCTCAACGGCATCAAGGCATTCGAGGCCGCGGCACGGACCGGCAGCTTCGCGGCCGCAGGCAGCGAGCTCAACGTCTCGGCCGCCGCGATCAGCCGGATGGTGCACCTTCTGGAAGAGCGGCTCGGCGTCGCGCTGTTCGAGCGCAAGGCGAACCGCCTCGTCACCACACCGGCCGGCCGCGCCTATCAAGGCGGGCTGACGCCGATCTTCGACGCGCTGGCGAGCCTCACCGCGCAGGTCACGGCGTCCGCGAGCGCGCGCGTGCTGACGGTCGGCGTCGGACCGACATTCGCGATGAAGTGGATGATCCCGCACCTCGCCGAGTTCCGCAAAGCCGAGCCTGACATCGAGGTGCGGATCACGACCGGCGGCATGGCCGTGCCGTTCGCCGATGATTGGAGCTGCGGCATCCAGCTCGGCGACGGCCAGTGGCCGGGCCTCGTCGCCGAGCCATTGTTCGCCGCCGACCTGATGCCGGTGTGCACGGCGCGGCTCGCCAACGGCTTGAAGCGCCCCGCCGACCTCAAGGGACCGAGCCTGATCCGCGTCGCGCATTCGCCCGACGACTGGCCATCCTGGCTGAAGGCGGCGGGCGTGCCGCGCCTGACCGCGCGCGGGCCGGAATTCCAGTTCTACGGCCAGGCGCTGCAGGCAGCCAGCGACGGGCTCGGGATCGCGATGGGGATCCGGCCCTATATCGATGACGATCTTGCCGCCGGCCGGCTGGTGGCGCCGTTTGCGCTCAGCGTGCCCAAGGGCATGCGCTGGTATCTCGTCTACCGCGGCTTCCATGCCGAGCAGCGCGATTTCGCCGCGTTCCGGCGCTGGATCATCCGCGCCGCGGCAGAACCGGCCGCTCGCCGCAAGGGAGCGCGCAATGGCTGACGAGACGGTCGATACGCTGGTGATCGGCGGCGGCCAGGCCGGGCTCACCATGAGCCATCGGCTGAAACAGCGCGGCATCGGCCATCTGGTGCTGGAGCGGCGGCGGATCGCCGAGCGCTGGCGCAGCGAACGCTGGGACGGATTGATGTTCCAGTTCCCGAACTGGTCGGTGCGGCTGCCGGAGTTCGCGTTTCCGCACAGCGATCCCGACGGCTTCTCCGACACCGCTGCCATCATCGCCTTCATCGAGGCCTACGCTGCCTTCGTCGCGCCGCCGCTCCGCTGCGGCGTCGAGGTCACCAGGCTGCGCCGCGATGCCGGCGGCTTCCTTGCCGAGTTCGCCGGCGGCAGCATCGCCGCCCGCAACGTCGTCATCGCCACCGGCCCGTATCAGCGGCCGCTGCGGCCCGACGTGCTGCGCGATCATCCCGGCCTGTTTCAGGTCCATGCCAGCGGCTACAAAAATCCCGCGCAATTGCCCGACGGCGCGGTGCTGGTGATCGGCGCCGGCGCCTCGGGCGCGCAGATCACCGAAGAGCTGATGCGCGCCGGCCGCCGCGTCTTGCTTTCGGTCGGCCGCCACAACCGCCTGCCGCGCCGTTATCGCGGCCGCGACCTGTTCTGGTGGCTGGCCGAGATGGGCGTCGACGAGACCCCGGTCGAGCAGCGCGGTCCGTCGCGTCTGCTGCCGGTGATCTCGGGCGCCCATGGCGGCCACACCATCGATTTCCGCCGCTTCGCCGCCGACGGCGTGACGCTGCTCGGCCGCGTTATCGCGGCGCACGACGGCATGCTCGAAATCGCGCCAGATCTCGCCACCAACATCGCCAACGGCGATGCCTACTACGCGACCTTCCTCGGGATCGTCGACGACTTCATCGCGGCACGCGGCCTCGATCAGCCCTGCGATCCTCTGGCGCGCGTCCGGCTGCCCGATCCGCCGTGCCTCACTGCGCCCTTCGAGACGATCGACCTCGGCGCCGAGCGAATCCGCAGCGTGATCTGGGCCACCGGGTATGGCCTCGATCTGGACTGGATCGAAATACCGGTGCTTGACGCCAACGGCGCACCGCGGCACCGCCACGGCGTTTCCGAGGTGCCGGGTCTCTATTTCCTCGGCCTGCAATGGCTGTCGAAGATGAAATCCTCGTTCCTGTCCGGGGTCGGCGACGACGCGGCCGTGCTTGCCGATCATATCGCGGCCCGCAGCCAGGGCTTTTCGCGCGGTTCGCCCTAGGAAACCCAGGCAAAACAAAAGGCTGGAACCGCATTGCACCGCGGAAATAAACCGCGCGACTTGTGATCTGGTTCACATAGGGCGCCGCGCGCTCGTGCTTCCTTTGAGAAGGGCATCCCGAGGTCGCCATGATCTACAGCGGTTTTGAGATCAAGTCGTTTGAAGTGGGGAAGGGGCAATGGCACGCCAGGATTCAACGGGTCGATCAAAGGCCGGTCGTCATCGATGGCATGCCGTTTCCGATGCTCGACATCGGCTTTGCGTGGTCCGATCCGGATGCGGCGATCGCCGACGCGAAGAAAGCCATCGACCGGTTCCCACAGCGCTATGGCATGACGATGCCGGCAACCGAAGCGTCGGCGTGACCGGCAACGTGGTGCTCGCCGTCGTCCCGCAATGCGAGCCGGACCCGGTCTGGCCGGCAGAGGTCCGAACCAGCTGCCCGGAATGTGCCGCCCGGCTGTCGCTGCTGCGCGTGATTCCCGGCCGCGCCGCCGAATACTGGACCCTGCGCTGCGACGGCTGCGGCGGGATCCATCTCGACATCGTCGACCTGCCGCGCGGCTGACGTCCGCGACCGCGCCGCCTGCTGACACCCTGCTGTCAGCAGCATCGCCGCTGCGCCGATCCGGGCGTCGATTGCCCTTTTCTCGCTGCCGGACTCGTCCCATATTCCGGCCATGGCGAAGACACCGAACACTCCGAAAAAGCCCGGCAAAACCCCAAAATCCAAAGCACACCGGCCCGAGGTCCAACCGATCGGCCCGGCGCTGGCTGAATTGCTCAATCCCGCGATCAATCGCGGCGATGCCGGCATGGGTTCGGGCACCGGGTTGCAGCCGCCGCCGGACAATTCCTGGGACCGCCGCGCCGGCGGCGAGGCCGCCGCGCATCGCGCGCGGGCGTCGACGCGCGAGACCAGCGAGGGTGTCGCCAGGCGCGATGCCACAGGCCTCGAGGAAGCCCCACAGGCCAATTACGGCACCTCGGCCACCATCCCGACGCTCGATCCGGAACTGGCGCGGCAGCTCGGCCTGCCGACCGCCGAGGACGATGACGAGGCCCTCGCCCGTCCGCCGCGCAGCAAAATGGAGGCACTCGGCGTCAAGGCGACCGCCGACGCGCTGGAAAACCTGATCCGCGATGGCCGCCCGGAGTTCCGCAAGGACGACGGCTCGATGCGGGTGTGGACCCCGCACCGGCCGCCGCGCCCGGAGAAATCCGAAGGCGGCGTGCGGTTCGAGATCAAATCGTCCTACGAGCCGAAGGGCGACCAGCCGACCGCGATCGCCGAACTGGTCGAAGGCATCGAGCGCAACGACCGCACCCAGGTGCTGCTCGGCGTCACCGGCTCTGGCAAGACCTACACCATGGCCAAGGTGATCGAGGCGACGCAGCGCCCGGCGCTGATCCTGGCACCGAACAAGACGCTGGCCGCGCAGCTCTACGGCGAGTTCAAGAGCTTCTTCCCCGACAACGCGGTCGAATACTTCGTCAGTTACTACGACTACTACCAGCCGGAAGCCTACGTCCCGCGCACCGACACCTATATCGAGAAGGATTCCTCGATCAACGAGCAGATCGACCGCATGCGCCACTCGGCGACGCGCGCGCTGCTCGAGCGCGACGACGTCATCATCGTCGCTTCGGTGTCCTGCATCTACGGTATCGGCTCGGTCGAGACTTACACCGCGATGACCTTCGCGCTGAAGAAGGGCGAGCGCATCGACCAGCGGCAATTGATCGCCGACCTGGTCGCCCTGCAATACAAGCGCACCCAGGCCGACTTCACCCGCGGCACCTTCCGCGTCCGCGGCGACGTCATCGACATCTTCCCGGCGCACTATGAGGACCGCGCCTGGCGCGTGAACCTGTTCGGCGACACCATCGAGACCATCGAGGAGTTCGATCCGCTCACCGGCCACAAGCAGGACGAGCTCGAATTCATCAAGATGTACGCCAATTCGCACTATGTGACGCCGCGCCCGACCTTGGTGCAGGCGATCAAGTCGATCAAATCGGAATTGAAGATGCGGCTCGACCAGCTCAACGACCAGGGCCGCCTGCTGGAAGCGCAGCGGCTGGAGCAGCGCACCACCTTCGATCTCGAGATGATGGAAGCGACCGGCAGCTGCGCCGGCATCGAGAACTATTCGCGCTACCTCACCGGCCGCCGCCCCGGCGAGCCGCCGCCGACGCTGTTCGAATACGTGCCGGACAATGCGCTGGTCTTCGCCGACGAAAGCCACGTCACCGTGCCGCAGATCGGCGGCATGTTCCGCGGCGACTTCCGCCGCAAGGCGACCTTGGCCGAATACGGCTTCCGCCTGCCCTCCTGCATGGACAACCGCCCGCTCCGCTTCGAGGAATGGGACATGATGCGGCCGCAGACCGTCGCGGTGTCGGCGACGCCGAGCGGCTGGGAGCTGAATGAAAGCGGCGGTGTGTTCGTCGAGCAGGTGATCCGTCCGACCGGGCTGATCGATCCGCCGGTGGACATCCGCCCCGCCCGCACCCAGGTCGACGACCTCGTCGGCGAGGTGCGCGCGGCGGCGGCGGCCGGCTATCGCTCGCTGATCACGGTGCTCACCAAGCGCATGGCCGAAGACCTCACCGAATATCTGCATGAGCAGGGCATCCGCGTCCGCTACATGCACAGCGATATCGACACTATCGAACGCATCGAGATCATCCGCGATCTCCGCCTCGGCGCATTCGACGCGCTGGTCGGCATCAACCTGCTGCGCGAAGGCCTCGACATTCCCGAATGCGCGCTGGTCGCGATCCTCGACGCCGACAAGGAGGGCTTCCTGCGCAGCGAGACCTCGCTGATCCAGACCATCGGCCGCGCCGCGCGCAACGTCGACGGCAAGGTGATCCTCTATGCCGACGGAATGACCGGCTCGATGGAGCGCGCGATGGCCGAGACCACGCGCCGCCGCGAGAAGCAGGTCGAGTACAACGAGGCCAACGGCATCACGCCGGAGAGCGTCAAGAAGTCGATCGGCGACATCCTCAACTCGGTCTACGAGCGCGACCACGTGCTGGTCGAGATCGGCGACGGCGGCATGGCCGACGACGTGATCTCGATCGGGCACAATTTCGAGGCCGTGCTGAGCGATCTTGAAACCCGGATGCGCGAGGCCGCGGCCGATCTGAACTTCGAGGAAGCCGCCCGCCTGCGCGACGAGGTCAAGCGGCTGCGCGCCACCGAGATGGCCGTGGTCGACGATCCCACCGCCAAGCAGCGCAATGTGCAGAAGCAGGCCGGCGCCTATGCCGGCACCAGGAAATACGGCGATGCCGCCAACCTGCCGGTCAGCGCACTGAAGAACAAGTCGGCGCAGACCTCGCTCAAGGCCAGCCGCGGCGGCAAGGCCGGCTCGCGCGTCCACAAGCCCGATCTCGACGAGATGCACGGCCCGGAATCGCTGCCGTTCCGCCCGGGCGGCGCGCTGCCGGCCAAGCCGTTCGGCACCACGAGCCGCATCATCCAGCCGACCGACTCAAGGCAGTCGGGGCCGGAGTTCGGGCCGTCGCCGCGGTCGAGCGGTGGTGCGCCGGGGAAACGGGGTGGGTGGAAGAAGCGGTAACGCATGACACGCGCCGCAGTGCCGGCGCGGATCGAGGGGATGCAGCTCGTTGAGCTGCCCCTCTCGCCTGGACGGCAAGCGCTACGGCTGGACGAAGAACACGACATAGATCGCGCAGCCAATCGTCAGGAACGACGCCACGACGGCGAACCAGTTGTATTTGATGCCGCGCGCCCAGATCGCGTTCTTCGCGAACAACAGCACGAGCCCAATAAAGATCGCCGCGAAGACCTTGCCCCAGAACAGCTTCAGAAGATGCAAATCTGCAAATGACATGCACGTGTCCAGGACGGTGCTGTGCTGAAGCCGCGCTACCGCTGATGCTGGCTGGTTTTTATCACGACAAAGGTCGTCGTGGAAACGGAGGCCGCCGCGGCACAGATTACGCCACGTCGAACGCCGGATGATAGCTGACATCCCCCTCGGGCGGATCGCCCTTCAGCACGCGGCGCTCGAAGTATCGGCTCGGCTCGCCGCCATAGGTCAGCGCGGGATCGCTGACGAAGCCAAAGCGTCCGTAATAGGCGGGATCGCCGAGCACGACGCAGCCCTCCGCGCCCAGTGCCGCAAGCCGGTCGAGACCCCTGCGGATCAGCGCGCCGCCGATGCCCTGGCGCTGCAATTCAGGCGTCACCGAGACCGGGCCAAGGCCATACCAGCGCCCGGCGACCCGATCGATCTTCACCGGCGAGAAAGCGGCGTGGCCGACGATGCGTCCGTCGTCGGACGTCGCCACCAGCGAGAGCGTCAGCGCGCCGGCCTCGCGCAGCGCTTCGACGATGCGGGCTTCGGTGCCGCTGCTGTGCGGCGCGTTGGCGAAGGCGACCGCTGTGAGTTTGCTAATCGCGGCGGCGTCTTCGGGGCGTTCGTCCCTAATCTGCATACGCGCAGATAAGGCCGATCGGCGGCGAAGTGCAAGCTCACCCCACACTCACCACCGCGACCGCCAGCAGCGACATCATGATCATCGTGGTCATGAGCTGCAGCGAAACATTCGGCTGGCTGCGCCATTGCGCGATCTTCTCGGAAAACGACAGGCTGGCATCGAAAAACACCGGCGCGTAGGCGTGCGCGAGACGGTTGGGAAATTTCGCGGCGAGCCATGGCGTGATCGCGGCATAGACCAGCGAGGCCAGCACGACGTAGATCACCGCGCCATAGCGTTCGCCGACGATTTCCGGGGCGTCCATGATCTTCAGCACCAGCACGGCGGCGGCGAAGATCGGCAGGCCCTGGAGCATGGCGGTGAGCGCAAAGCCTTCCAGCCGGTTCTGCGCGGGCGATTTCGGTGCAGCGATGGCGTTCATGGCGGCGTTTCCTTGGCGATCGGGTGATCCGATGCCGCCACGCTAGCTGTGCGCCATCGCCGGTGCCGTGATACGGGTCACGTTGCCGCGTGGCGAGGTGATGGGTATCGCTTCGCTCCAGCCATCCTACCGGCTGTCATCGCCCGGCTCGACCGGGCGATCCAGTACGCCGCGGCCTATCGGCTTAAGCACAACCGTCGCTGCAATACTGGATCACCCGCTTGCGCGGGTGATGACACCGAACAAACTGTTTGGCAGGCGAAACGGATCTCCACTGTCGTCCCGGCGAAGGCCAGGACCCATTACCCCAAACGCGCATTATTGCGCGGCGCTGGGGCCGCGATCCCGTTCACGATCGAATGCGGTGGTCATGGGTCCCTGCTTTCGCAGGGACGACACCGAGGATGTAGAGCCACGCCCTACCCCGAGCGCCGGTTGCTGGTGTTCTGGGTCAGATTGCCGTGCGCGGCCTGCTCGCGGATGTTGTGCTTCTCGTCGTCGCGATGGCCCTTGGTGGTGTCGAGAGGAACGCCGGGGGCGCTGCCGGGGCCCTTATGGCTCTTGTTGTCGTCGGGAACGGGCTGGATGGTCCTGGTTCTTGGTTTCGTCATCATCGTCTCCGTTACACGACAAGACAACGCCGCCCCTGCGGGCGGCGTTCCGGAAGTGCGACGTCACGACAGGCCGGGCCTTACAGCTTCTCCTGCTGCGAGGGCTGCGCCTGTTGCTGCTGGCGCTGACGTTCCTGCTCCTTGGCGTGATGACGGCCGTAGAGGCATCCGGCGGCCGCGCCGAGCACGCCGTGATGGCCGGCATAGTGGCCGGCGACACCGCCGACGACTGCGCCCTTGATGCAGCCCTTGGCGTCGGCGGGCGAAGTTGCCGCAAGCGCAGTGACGGCAATAATGGATGCGACAAAAATGGATTTCATGGTGCGGCTCCAATGGAATTGTCAGGCATCAACGGCCAAGCCGCCTTGCTGGTTCCCGCCGCTTCGCGGCAGAAATACGCTGCGCACAAGCCCCGATCATGCTCTAAATGCCGCCGCATTGCGGACAGTGTTTTGAAGATCATGCGGACATCACACGTTGCTTTCATCCTCGCCGTGCTCGCGCCGGCGCTCTACACGGCTATCCCATTCGTCTCGAGCCCTGCCCGCGCAGAGGATGGCGACCGCGCGCTGCTCGCGACGTTCTGCGCCGGCGTCAATATCAAGGGATCGACCTGCACGCGGGCGAAATCCTATCCCGGCGGCCGGGCCTGCGACGTCAAGCTGACCAAGGAGCGCTACGCCGGCCGTTTCCTCGCTGCCGGCAATGCGCTGCTGGTCGTGGACTATGAAAGCGAGTGCGAGCCGCACGCGACCGATTTCGGCGGCGTTGCGCTGTTCGAGCAGGACGGCAAGGCCACCCGCTTCATGCGCTTCCTGCCGGGCGCGCAGGGCCATGATTGCATCGTTGTGCCGAAGGACGCGCAGCAGGACGCGCTGGTCTGCACGATCGGTCACATGGGCCAGGGCATCCTCGAAAGCGCGGTGGCGCGGATGGAGTTTGCCAGCAAGTCCGGCAAGCGGATCGAGATCACGCCGGACTTTCTGCTCCGGGCCGAGGATGCGGTCAGCGCCTATGGCGCCAATGTCGTGATGTGCAACGAGGGCCCGAAATATTTCGGTCTCTCCAACCTCGCCGCCGGCCCGCGCCGCAACACCGTCGCGGTCGACGTCGACTATGCCGACGACGAGATCATCCGCACCGCCTGCGGCGAAGGCTTTCCGAAGCCGAAGGAGCTTTACCACGACCTCTTGCCCGGCGAGGCCTTTGTGCCGGAGGGCTCGGAGAAGACGAAGCGGTTCATCATCGACCTCGTGACCGGCAAGGCCGCGCCAGCGAATTAGAGGCCGCACCGGCGGATTAGCGCGCCGCGACAGCGAGCCGGCGCGATCTCGCCGGCAGGCCCCGGAGGAGCTCAAGGCCTCGACCGGCGCCAGCGCCGGCTCACCGTCGCGCGGCGCGCGCTCACATGACCGATGCCGAGATAGGAATGCCGGGCGTTCTCCCGATCGCGGATACGTCGTCCATGCCGGACCAACCGGACGCGCGCGGGGAGGTTTCATTAACTCGCGGCCACCTGGCGCCGCGCGCTTCGCCTCTTGAGCGCGACCGGTTCAATGCATCAGTTCACTTTCCTGCCAGATCATGTGCACTTTGTGCCACAATGCACGTGCTGGTTGCCGAACCTAATCCGCTTTCGCACGTCAAACATGTGTTTGATAGTGGGACGCACGGGTTCAGAATGTGGAACCAGGGCGAGTCGGATGGAACCGGCGGAGTCGATCATGGGCGAGGATTTGAACCGGCAGCGCGTCTTGAACTTCCTCGACGTCTATTACGCCGGCGGCATCGAGGGCGCGCTCGAACGCTGCAGCGACGATGTCGCGTTCCTCGCCAACGCCCCGATCGACATTCTCCCGCATATGGGCCAGCACCGCGGCAAGGCCGCGCTGCGCCAGATGTGGACCACGATCCACGAGCGCTATTCCGACATGCGCTATGAAGCGCCGATCGTGGTGGCCGAGGGCGACAGGGTCGCAGCGCAACTCCGCGTGTTCTTCCGCAAGCGCACCAACCGGCGCGTGGTGCAGTTCGACGTCGCAGTGTTCTACACGCTGCGCGACGGCCTGATCACCGAGATCCGCGAGATCATCGACACGTTCGACCTCGTCCAGCAGGTGCTGGAGCGTGACGTGGCGGCGGCGCTGACCGGGCAGCACGCGGACTAGCCCCCCAAATCTCGGCAACGCATCGCGGCGCCCCGCCCGGCAAATTCGCAACCGCGTTGAACCTCGAAGGCGCGCCACTGACCTATCACTGGGCTTGTTGCGGTCGGGGCTGAAATCACCATGAAAGTCGCATTGCTCGCTGTGCTTGGCCTTGCACTGGGCGCCCTCGGCGGCGCCGCGCTCGGCATCGGAGCCGGGCTCACCTGGATCGGAATGGCCAAAACCTCGGGTCTCGACAGCGGAACGCTGGTATTCTTCACCTTCATGCCGCTCGGCGCCGCGATCGGCGGCATCGGCGGGGCGCTGCTGTTCGCGGTGGTGGCGATCCGTGACGCCGAAATCGTGATCGAACGGCAGCCGGTGCGGCAGCGCGACCGCTGAATTGCGTGACCGGAGCGCTTCGAGCATCACATTCCGGTCAGATCCGGCGCAATTGTGCATTGCAAAAAAGTCATTTGCGTTTTGCCCGTTCCGGACTATTTGAGCCGGCAGTAACGATGTGCAGCAACCTGGCAAGGCGTCGGCGCTGACCGCCTGCCATTCGTTTGCTTTGAAAATCCAGTTTCAAGACGAGACCAAAATGACAGAGCATAGCCTCTGGCGTTTTTCGCGCGCATTGCATCGCGCGATCAATGAACGCCAGCTTGCAGACATCGAGCAGATGCTCGATGACGAGGTCGAATGGGCCATCTACGGGCCGATCGACTTGTTTTCCTTCTTCGGCTCGCGCCGCGGCAAGGCCGCCGTGCTCGAGGTGATCAGGCAGATCGGCGAGAACCTTCGGGTGCACCGCTTCGATCGGGAGTCCATCATGCTTGGCGTGGATTCCGCGGCCTCGATGCTGCGCTATTCGCTGACGGCCCTCGACTCCAACAAGCCGATCTCGCTCAGGGTTGCGCATTTCGTGCAGTTCAGGGCTGGCAAGCTCTCGAGCTTCCGCATGCTGGTCGACAGCTTCGACCTGGTCGAGCAGACCGTCGGCTATCCGATCCATCTGCCGCGCATCGCGGTCTGACGGCCCTCGGTTTCACGCCTTCGTCATGTCCGGGGCGCCTCGGGCGCGCAGCGCGCGTTCGGGGTCAAGCGCCCCGGCGGCGCGATGTTTTGACGCGTCATCTCCCCGCGAAGCGGCCTCCGCTTCGCGCCGCAAACGCTGCGGCGATCACGCGTCTATCACTTGCTTTCGCTATGTCCGTGCCACTAGTTTGCGCCACGGCAAATGCATGCTGCCGCTTTGGAATCTGCGGGCTGGGAATGACTTCCACATTGCGATTTGGCTGGGCGAGGCTGCCGGTGCTGGCGGCCGGCTTCAGCATGGCGATCACGCTTTCGGCCGTCGCCCAGAGCTCGCCATGGCAGATCGCTCCCGCCGTCCAGGAAACTGCGACGGACACCCCGAAAGACACCCCGGAAGACAACGACGAGGCGACGCCGGCGGCCGACGCCAATGACGCCGACATCCTGAAGGACATCGACCAGAGCAAGCTCGACTGGAGCCAGCTCGATACTGATTCCACCAGCCTCCCCACGCTGGCGCCGAAGGGCGCCGCCAGGCGCGGCAGCATCGCCGGCAACGATCCGTCCTGGACCACCAACAACAACGCCAACGGTTCGTCGGCGGTGTCGGTCAAGCAGTCGATCTCGCCGTTCCTCGACACCCGCGTCGGCGCCGACATGACGGTCGCCAAACCGGGCGCGACGACGACGTCGGAGCAATTGTCCGAGCGGCTCGCCAATGGCGGCAGCCAGCCGCAATCCGGCGGCTCGGCCTGGGCTTCGATGTCCGCGCCCGGCGTGGCGTCGATCTGGGACAAGACCTCGGTCGAGGCGCGGATCGACCCCGGCGCGACCAGAGCAAGGTCGGCACCTCCCTCAGCAAATCGATGCCGCTGTCGGAGCAATATTCGCTGACGTTGCAGGGCGGCTATAATTTGATCCAGCAGGGCGTGGTCCCGGTGCCCGGCATCATCGGCGCCCCCTCGCACAGCTACGACACCGATCAGTCAGCACGGCTGTCCGTTACCGACAGCGGCACCAGCATCACCGCGGGCCAGACTCTGTCGTCGACCTCCGACGAGCGGTGGCTGCGCCGGATCGGCGCCGAGCAGAAGCTACTCGACGGCGTCACCGTGTCGGGCTCGGTCGGCGAGACCGCCCAGGGCACGATCAACAAGAGCATCGGCGCCGGCTACAAGCACTCATGGTGAACGATCTGTTAGCCCTGTCGCGCTAATGATCAGGCATTGCCCCAACTTGGCCCAGATGCGGTCAAATTCGGCGGCACTGATAGGTCCGTAACTTCATCAATTCGTCGTGCGGGGGACAAGCCGCGCTTCGCTATTGCGAACCAGGGGAAAGCCGATGAACGCCACCAACCGTACCGAGGAAGCCACAGAGGCGACGTCCGAGGTCGATTCCAACCTTGCTGCGGTCTCGGAAGTCGAAGCCGGCATCCGCGACTTCGTGCGCAACGACATCGCCTATTTGCGCCGCCCGGTGGCGAGCCCGGAAACCGCCCCGACCGACACCAACACCGATGCCACCGTCAGCAACGTCAACTCGCTGATCCAGCGCGTCGCCGGCACCTCGCTTGCCGAGATCGAGAAGCTGATCGGCGAGCTCGAGAGCCTGCGCGACCTGCTGCATGCCGAAGGCCAGCGCGTCCAGCGCGAGATCTCCGGCTATGCCCAGCTCAGCCAGGCCGCGATGAAGTCGACGCGCATGATCGCCGACAACGTCTCGCAGTGGAAGCGCGCCGCCGACGGCCTGCGCAACAGCTGATCCCGATCAGTCTTTAAGCCGGCAAGCCGCCGCCTCCCGACCGGGAGGCGGCGGCTTCGTTTTGCATGCCCGATCTGGCATAGAACGTTTCGTTATTCAGCGCAGTGTAAACTGTGCGGCATCAATTGTTGCGAAGCCGATTTTGAACGTTCGATGCCGAGCCCGCGTCCAATCCGGAATTCGCGTCCGGACCTCGCCTGGTGCGGGCGTCCATTTGGAGAGATTTCATGCAGAGCGTCCGGCCGGATAACGCCGATCCGATTCCGCTGCGCCAGCCGCAGCAGGGCATCGGCACGATCATGATCCGGTTCATCGGCATCCTGGCAGCCGCGACCGTCGTGATGGTGCTGATCTGGAATCGCTAAGAGAGTCTCTGGAAGAAGTGTGACCAGTAAGCCGGCGGATCACATTGGAAAGCGCGAATACGCACCGGGCGCCGCCGAGAGCGCCCGCAGTTACAGACGGTCGATCAGCGATCGATGCTCGCGGTGGTCTCGAAGGAATAATTGCCGTCGGCAAAACCCTTCACGACCAAACCGGTCGCCAGCATCACGACAACCGTTACCGTCGCGAAGATAATTCCGACGAGTTTCAGTGCGCTGCGATCTGCCATTGTATCCCCAGTCGTGCTTGCCCGGATGTCCGTGCCCTCGAACTATAGGCAGGGACAAAGGTTCAAAATGCGTTAGCAAAAAATGAGTTCCACGCAACGCACAACTACGTCGCAGCAGACTTAGTCTGCCACCATGGCGCCCGGGCAACATCAGAGGCGCGAGGGCAACATCAGGAACCGGGATTCCGGCGCGGCACGAAGGCGGTCGCGAGGAAGGAGAACACCACCTCATTGCGCTGATTGACGCCGGTGTTGCGCGCCTGAAGGATGCCCCATTCGGGCCGCTTTTCGGACGTGCGCTTGGTCTCGACCTGGTTGGTGAAGCTGATCGTATCGCCCGCCAGCACCGGTCGGATCCAGCGCAGCTCGCGGAAGCCCGGCGAGGGTCCCCAGACCGCGACCGTCTCACCGCGCGCAGCGGCTTCCGCGGCGAGCCGCTTGCCGTCGGCGACCAGCAGCTTCATGCAGACGCTGGCGACGTGCCAGCCTGATGCGGCGAGCCCGCCGAACAGCGAGTTGCGCCCCTCCTCCTCGTCGAGATGGAAGCGCTGCGGATCGAACTGCGCGGCAAAGCGCTTGATGTCCTCGGCGGTGAAGGTGAAGGAGCCGAACGCGCGCCGGGCACCGATCTCGATATCTTCAAAGAAACGCATCTTAGTTACCCGCGCTGTCTCGGCGGCTGACGATGATTGGCGACTCCATCTCGCACAGCATCTCGCCGCGCGCATTGCGGATCGTGCCCTTGAAGGTGACGATGCCGGTTTCGGGCCGGCTCTTCGAGACCCGCGCCTCGACGACGTCGACGTCCAGCGTCAAATCGTCGCCGGGACGCAGCGGCGCCACCCAGCGCATCTCGTTGACCCCGGGCGAGCCGAGCGAGGCGGTGCGGCCGATGAAGCCGTCGAACAGCATCCGCATCATCAGCGAGCGAGATGCCAGCCGGAGCCCGACAGGCCGCGGAGCATGGATTTCTTCGCCGCCTCCTCGTCGAGATGCATCGGCTGCGGGTCGAATTCGGCGGCAAAGGCGAGGATTTCCTCGCGCGAAACATGGCGCGGGCCGAACGTGCCGAAGCGGCCGGGCTTGAAGTCTTCGAAGGTCAGCGTGGTCATTGGGTGAGGATATGCCGGAGGGAAGCCCGATTGTGGCCGTTATTTGCAGCAATCACAACCGGCCCACTCGCATAGCTCGCCCCTGGACTGCCGGCGCCCGGTCCGGGGCCAGGCTTGGCGAGACCGATTGGGCTCCTGCGGTATCGATCCCACAGGTCGCGGAGGCGCTTTGGCGCCGTTCGCTCCCTTGGCCGGCGGAACGCCTCGTCCCGACGGACGCCTCTCCGAAGGCTCCCGGGACGAAGTGATCACGCCGGGGGTGACGCAGTAGGATGAACGAGACGCGAATCATATTTCGGACTGCCGGGAGAACCACGATGTTCGATTTCCAGGATCTGTTTCAGTGGGACCGCTTCATCACGCCCACGATCATCAAGACGTTCTACTGGCTGGTGATCGCGGTCATCGTGCTGTTCGGGATCTCCGGCATCCTGTGGAGCCTCACGGCGATGGCGATCAGCCCGTTCGTCGGCTTCATCCAGTTGCTTGCGTCGATCGCCAGCATGTTCGTCGGCATCGTGTTCTCACGCATCATCGCCGAGTTCATCCTGATCGTATTCCGGATCAACGAGCATCTCGGCGCGATCCGCGACCGCGACGGGGGCATGCACTGAGGCCTTCGGTCGCCGCGCAAGAGGCCGCCGCCCATGCCGTGGTTAATCCGAAGTAGTGCCCGCGCGCAAATGCCGGCGAAATTCCGACCGGGATCTTAAATCCGCTCGCGTATCACACCCTGCATTGCCGAGACCAACGCGGGGGCGTCGTGACTTCGAGGAATGGTTTTATTGCCGTGAGGCCGGGCACCGCGCCGGGCTTCACGACCGAGGATATTCTATGGGCTGTCGGCATCTGGTCGGTGATCCTGACCCTGGCGCCGGTGATCGTGTTCTATCTGCTGATGGTGGCTTAGCGCCGTCCATCGCGTCATTGCGAGGAGTTCGCGACAAAATTGCAAAGCAATTTTGCGCTGAAGCGACGAAGCAATCCATTGGTCCGCACGCGCGGATAAATGGATTGCGGCGTGCGTTCGCGCGACCCGTTGGTTCGCAATGACCATCACGCAAAAACGCGCGGGCACCGCGCGTTCTTTCCGGCTCGAACAAAGCGGTGTTGTTACGCCGCCTGCTTGTGCATTGTGCCCGACGCCGACGCCGTGCCGCGGATCGCCTTGATCGAGCGTTCGATCGCAGCCCACAGACGGTTGATCTCGGCGGCAGCGCGGCCCTCCGCGTAATATTCGCGAGCGCCTTCACCCTGGCCGAGCGCCATCAGAAGATCGGCGCGGTTGGTGATCTGGCCGCTCCACACCGGTGCGCGGAATTTCGCCAGCGCCTCGCGCGCGATCGCGACGATGCGGCTTTCGGCGCCGTCACGCTGCGCGGGTGCGCCGTTGATCACGACGGCATAGGGCTTGCGCATCGAGCGGCAGGTCTGGATGGTTTCCTGCACCGCGTTGACGTCGAACACGCCTGGCCGCGCCGGAATGATCACCATGGTGGCGTTCTTGATAGAGTCGTCGACCACGGCCGACAGGTTCGGCGGCGTGTCGATGAACACCCACTCGATGCCGTCGCGCTTGGCTTGAGCGATGATTCCGCTGACCGAGTTCACCGCCGTCTTGATCGCCGGCTCGTTGGTGCCGCGCAGCTTGTGCCAGAGCGTCAGCGAGCCCTGCGGATCGGCATCGATCAGCAGACAGGGCTTCGTTGCCTTGTGCACTTGCGCGGCAAGGTGAGCAGCCAGGGTACTTTTTCCCGAGCCCCCTTTACGCGAAGCGAAAACAATCACGTTCATACGTTGGCCTCCAGATTGACCCCAGGAGGCGAAAATGAATCAGCACGCTGATTCGCGAAAGAAAAAACTTCTTGCAATCCGCAAAGCGGCCAAGATTACCGGTGCATTCTGCTTTTTGAGTCACACCCAACTTATGACACAACTGAAAATGGAAGCGCTAAGCGCTTGATTTGACTCACGGCTGACGCTTTTCGGCAGTTTTCGCGCGCTCACGCGCGATCCACTTGCGCTCGATCCAGCCGAGCAATTGCGCGGTGGGTTTCTGCAACAACGGAACATCCTGCGCGAACAAAAGGAGTCCGAGCGGCAGCATCCAGAGCCCCAGCACCGGCAGGAAGCTGAAGATGCCGCCGATGATCAGGAGGATCGCGAGCGGAATCCGCACATAGCGCGACGACGGCTTGCGCAGCCACGCCACGAAGCGCGCCGGCTTCTCCGGAAGCTTGGCCTCGAACCAGGCGAAGTGCCGATCGATCTCTTGCTTGTCGTATTCGCTCACGCATCTCACTCCATCCGTTCCGTCGCGAAACGGATCCTGCAAACAACACAAGCCCCAGAGATGATGATGCGTGACAGCGTCACAAGGCGTCAGTCTGTCGCGCATCGCAGCCTTGAAATCGAAGCCAGGCGATCCGGGCGCGTTCGCGCGCGAAGTGACGTCAGTTCGCGTGAAGACAGCGCAGCAAGCGGGCGACGTTTGCATGCGCGCGATGGGAACCGGATCCGTGCGCTGACCTCAGTGGGTGGACTTCTTCGCCTTGTGCGGCCTGTGGACCTTGCGCTTGGCGGGCCGTCGGTCCTCGCGCTCGCTCGCCTCACGCGGCTCGGGGCCGCCGCGGAAGAAGACGCGGCAGGCCGGCGACAGCTGCGCCTTGTTCCTGATCATGCAGGCCGTGATGCGATCGACGTCGGGAATCTCGGGGCCGCAGAGCCGGAACGCATCCGGCGTGCAGGCCTGCTGCTGGTCGGGCGTGTAGGCCTCGCCTCGGGCCGGCAGCAACAACGTCGCAACGGCGACGGCAGATATCAACGCAAACGAAAAACTCCTTGAACCGGCGGTCCCCATGCGTCCCCCCAAGGTGGCACTAAGGTGTCGTTAAGGCGTCGTTGCGCCGAGTTTGGGTGATGCGACGAAGAAGTGCAAGCGGACGCGATGACACGCCGGCGGCGATCAAGGCGATGGCAAGCGATCTTGCGAACGCCCGAGTTGGCGATGTCACGCTGGAGATCTTGTGGATGGTACAGTTGGGTGGGCTCGAACCACCGACCTCCTGTTCCACAGACACAGCGAGGGCTCCGCCGGTACCACGCCATTGCCGCCGGAAGAACGAAAATCGTAATACTATCAGCTAATAAGCCCGCCGGTCCCCGCCTTACCTGCGCTGCAATTGGCGCTATGGTGGTAGCTACGTGGTAGCTACCGAGGCGATAGATGGCTGTTTCGAGTATAACGATCCGAGCAGTGCAAGCACTCAAGCCGGGCGAGACCATTTGGGATGGGGAGCACCGCGAAGCGGTGCGGGGCTTTGGCGTTCGGCGCCAACGCGATCAGGCGACCTACGTCCTCAAGTACCGCGTATTCGGTCGGCAGCGCTTCGTCACGATAGGCCCTCACGGCGCGCGTGGACACCCGAACTGGCACGCAAGGAAGCCAAGCGGCTTTTGGGCCTGGTCGCCAACGGCAAAGACCCCGCGGACGAGAAAGCCAAGGCGCGCCTGCAGGCGGCCGACACGCTTTTGGTAATCGCGGATCAATATCTCCGCAACGCCAAACAGAGATTAAAGCCTCGGACCTACTCGGAAATCGAACGCTACTTGTTGGCCAGCTGGAAACCGCTGCATCCGGTCTCGGTTTTCCAAATCACCCGCCGTCATATCTCGGCTCGGATCGCTGAAATCGCATCAGCTCATGGATCGGTCTCAGCGGCCCGCGCCCGGACAGCCCTGTCCTCTATGTTCAACTGGGCAATACGCGAGGGCCTCGACATTGCTGCGAACCCGGTTCTCGGCACAAACCGGCCCGCGCAGCCGGGAAGCCGGGAGCGGGTCCTCACGGAAACGGAGCTCTCAGCCATTTGGCGGGCCTGTGGCGACGACGATTACGGACGCATCGTCCGCCTGTTGCTACTTACAGCCCAACGCCGTGATGAAGTAGGCAGTCTGCAATGGGCCGAACTTGATACCGGTTTGGAACTCTGGACGCTGCCAGCCGCCCGGACCAAGAACCACCGCGAGCATTTGCTACCCTTGGTTCCCGCTGCCTTGGCCCTGCTCCCGCCCCGCCGAGTTGGCCGAGACTTCCTCTTCGGTGACGGACCCCGACGCAGCGGCGACCCGCACCGCGGTTTCTCGGGCTGGTCAAAGTCGAAGGCGGCGCTTGATGCCCGGATTGCGGAAGCCGCGGGCGAACCGCTGCCCCATTGGACAGTTCACGATCTTCGGAGATCCGCCTCCACGCTGATGGCCGACAAGTTAGGTGTCTTGCCGCACATCGTGGAGGCGATCCTAAACCATGTCAGCGGTCACCGAGCCGGTGTTGCCGGGGTGTATAACCGCGCCCGGTATGCGACCGAGATGCGCGAGGCGCTTCAACGCTGGGCGTGGCACGTTGAGGTCCTGTCAACCCACAAGCTGGGAAAGGCTGCAGCGTGATTGCGGGCTTTCGGCCCTCTGGTGGGCTCTGGGGGCTCTCCTTGGTCAAGGAGCTAGCCTACCAACGGTCAGGATCGCCGATCGGCGGCTTGCTACCGTAGCCGGTCACGCACCGGATCAGCCGCTCGAGTACCACTCCATTCACCGATCCCACGACGACATCGCTCGCTCAGTGCGCAAGCAAGAACACGCGGGTCGATATCAGACAGGCCCGAGCGCGCGGACCATTCGACGCTCGCCTGGGGGAAGTCGGCTCGCGGCCGAGCCGATGGCGCCGACCTGAATGGCGTGGCCGGACGCAAACGCATCCTTCGCCCTGCCCGATATCGGAATGCCATGAAGGTGCCCAACAACGGTGAGCCGGTCGGGCCGCTCCTGGTCGAAAGCCGATTTCAGCAGATGCGGAACAAGCGACGCGGCCAACGCCGTGACCAGAAGGTGGTCGCTCGCCAGGCGCTGAGGCTCGGATTTGCGGCGGCACCATAACCACCACCCCAATGTCGCGGCACAGACGACGTGCTCGTCAGCCACCCATGTCAGGATCGAGGCCGCGCGCTCGGTTGGCGGTGTCGTGTTGCGCGAGATGGTGCGCGCAATGGCAATATCGGGCGTTGTCGGCCGGACCGTGATCGGCATGGAAATCCGTGGTTAGGGGCGATGACAACATCCTCCAACGCTGGGCATCAGCCGCCGTTCCAGACCGCACAAGGCAAGGGCCCCGTCAAAGGCGGGGCCCTTCGAGTACAGCCTCATTCACCATTTTTGGCGGCCGTACCAGTCGTTCACTTCCTTGGTGGCCTGGTCCTTGGCATAGCCGTAGCGCTGCTGGAGGCGGCCTTCGAGCTGGTCCTGCTTGCCGGCGATCACGTCGAGATCGTCATCGGTGAGCTTGCCCCACTGCTCCTTGACCTTGCCCTTCATCTGCTTCCAGTTGCCTTCGACACGATTCCAATCCATCGCTGTCCTCCGTTGAAAGATGAGCCCCTCCAACGGCTGCGCCGAGGCTTCGTTCCTTGACGGCCTTGCGGCAAAGCTACGCGATCGCCGATGACGGATGCGCCGGCGCAGATAGGAACGAGGTCCCGGAGCGCCGGTTGTGGGTGCATATCAACCCGCAGACACGGAGCAGACCCATGCCGGAGAAAGACCTCAGCGCCCTCTTCCTCGATACCCTCAAGGACATTTATTACGCCGAGAAGCAAATCCTCAAGGCGCTCCCGCGCATGGCCAAGGCCGCTGGCTCCGACCAGCTGCGCGCCGCGTTCGAGAAGCATCGTGACGAGACCGAAGGACAGATCGATCGGCTCGAACAAATCTTTGATCTGATGGGTAAGCCCGCACGCGGCAAGAAGTGCGATGCCATCGAGGGCATCCTCGACGAAGGCAAGGAGATTATGGAGGAGTACGCCGACACGCCGGCACTCGATCCGGGTCTGGTCTCCGCGGCTCAGGCGGTCGAGCATTACGAGATCGCCCGCTACGGCACCCTAAAGGCCTGGGCGGCCAAGCTCAGCATGAAGGACGCCGTCAAGCTGATCGACCAGACCTTGGCCGAGGAAAAGAAGACGGATGAAGCCCTCACCAAGCTCGCGGTCAGCGCCATCAATGCCGAAGCAGCTTGAGGAGACGCGCTATGAAGCGAACCATCATGGCGATTGCCATCGGCTGTGGGTAGCCCTCGCGGCAAGACAGTTGAAGTCCGGTTAGGCTCCGAGATCGGACATAAGAGCCGGACGAACGCAATGCCCGCGAAGGGCCACGTGCAGAAATTCGCGACCTCGGCCGCGTCGACGCAGCCGGCGAGCTTGATGGGTTGGTTTGCCGAATTCAAAGGCGTGGCCTTCGGTTGATCGAAACAATGTTCGACAAAGGTTGCGTGAAGACCTGACGAAAATCGCAGCTCTAATTTGCTTCCCCGAGTGATCGGTGGAACCAACTCTTGGCAAGGCATTTCGTTCAATAGGCCACCCGTTATACAGATTTTAGTCTTGAGGTTGGTCCGATAGCAGTACGAACATCGAGCGGACGAAGTCGGCAGATGGTGGCGAGAATTTTAGCAAATAGTGCGCCGCCAGCGGCTATCACGTCAGACCTGTGCGGTCTGGGAGCGAGCGGCCATTGCGACACAATTTTCGGTGGCCAGTTAGGGCCGCGCTGCGAAAAACTTAAAGTCTCCCTGCTGTGTATACTTTTGCACAAGGGCGGACCCAAACGGCTGGGACGTGGCCAGGCGCGCCCGAGAACTCGACCCCGAATCCCTGTTGTTTACATGACTGGAGACCCAGCAGATCAGTGACCGTCTCTCGGCGTGCCTCACAGCGTGCTATTAAATATGCCTTTCGCGCCAGCTCAGATCGTTACTGCGGTAGCGCAACTCCCCAATGCACAGCCGCCCGGCGCTTACATGACAAGATTCGCCGCTTTAACCCAGTTGCTTTACTGGGAATATCCACCAAAGCAAAGAATCCTCGCGCGTGCACCGCTTGCGCGCTGCTTTCCATGCGTGTCTCCTCCTCGTTCCTCCGTACGGACACTCAAGTTCTGCAAGCCCTCACACCTCTGAATCGCGGATTGATTCGGCCGGCATGATTTCTCCGTCTATCGAGATAAGGCACTTCTCGACCTCTTTGATATGGCGCTCGACAATCTTGTCCGGATCATCCTGCAAGGAAGTCCGGACCATCGAATCGATGTCCATGAAGGCCGAGGCGACGGATCCAGACGGAAGTTCATCGATCTCCTTTCGGCGGTCCTGCCGGCGATCGAGTTCGTGCGGATCCGCCTTTTCCAGAATTGCGAGCATCTTGTCGTAAAGTACGCCGTAGCGATCCGAGTTTCGGAAGTATGGTTCGACTACCTGCTGATCGAGGTAGTCCTGGACCGTGCCTGCGTTGCCGTACACGCCCTCCGTCTGCGGGTGCGGCGCCAGGTGCCCGAACGACTCCTCGCCTTCGGCCGAAACCCAGCGGGCGAGCGGATATATCCTGCACGCGAGCGGACGATCCGGATGCACGGAACAGCCTTGTTCGTTCAGGAAGACACAGTTGCCGTCTTCCGCCGAGCGCAAGACGGTGCCACCGGCTTCCGTCTTGCGCTCAATGAACTCGGTCGTCGAGAGTCCCAAGCGGCGCGCCAGCCGCAGGACCTCATATGGATTGACCCGGATGGCCTTGTTCCTGCAGCAGCGCTTGCAAGCGTGACAATTGTAAGAGAAGGAAGACGCGCGGGTCATATCGAAATCGACGCGCGCGACGAGGTCGCCATAAGCCATGTCGCGCTCCTCAAGCTACTTCGGTGCCTTGATCCGATCAATGATGTCGCGCGTGATGTCGGCGCAGCTCCGCATGGATTCATCGGCGGCGCAGCGCACGTCGACGGCAGTCGTGCCGTCGCTCGCGACGTCGACCTTATGCGGCCAGCCTTGCCGTCCCAGCGCACCTCCTTGCCGCCGAACTTGCCTTCACCTTTACCTTCTCCCTTTCCCTCGCCTTTGCCTTCTCCCTTGCCCTCGCCTTTGCCTTCACCTTTACCTTCGGCCTTTCCTTCGCCCTTGGCGTCAGCCTTGCCTTCGATCTTTGCATCCGCCTTGCCTTCGCCCTTGCCGTCGGCTTTGCCCTGCGCGAACGCGGTCGAGCGCATGCCGAGCGCGACGCCTAACGCGGCGACGCCGGTGGCCAGAGCAAGAGTACGCCGAGACAGGCCGGTCCGATCGCCACGGTTTGATTCACTGGTCATGTTTTCCTCCAAATTGCACCGATCGGCCGATCGGCTCTGGTTGCTAGTCCTCGCTCCGACGAGTGAGAACGGGTGTTGCTGGAGCGTCATCGAGGCGCCACCAGCGAAAGCGAAAAAAGCGAAAGCACAAGACTCGGCGGCATCACCAGGAGGCCGAGCTTCAGAAAACGCACGGCGCTGACGTTCTCTCCTTCGCGGCGGAGCGCGATGAGCCAGAGGATCGTGGCAAGCGAACCGGTCACGGAGAGATTTGGTCCGAGGTCCACGCCGATAAGGATGGCCGCCGTTATTTCATGCGAGGCCTGAGCCGCGTGAGACGTAGTGGCCGCGATTAGGCCCATCG
The DNA here is from genome assembly GCF_001238275.1 of Bradyrhizobium viridifuturi. Lineage (GTDB taxonomy): Bacteria > Pseudomonadota > Alphaproteobacteria > Rhizobiales > Xanthobacteraceae > Bradyrhizobium > Bradyrhizobium viridifuturi. The sequence goes on along the minus strand of NZ_LGTB01000038.1, from coordinate 17,511 downwards.
GGAGATTGTTGATAAGATTGGAGGCAAACGCCGAGATGATGCCACTGCCCCACGCCGTCGCCTTCGGCGCATCGGCGGCCGCCTGCTTCAACATGTCGGCAAGGGCCGGAAGCACGCCGGTATGGTTCAGCCCTTCGACGAGAATGAAGAGCCCGGCGACCAGCGGCAGAACGGACCAGGCGACATCCCGAAGAACCGGCAATGGAGATTTCCGCCCGAGCACCAGAGCGATCGCGGTGACGATCGCGCCACAAACGAACGTCGGCAGTCCGAGATCGCGGCCGAGTGCCGATGCGACCAAAAGCGCGACCGCCGTCGCGCCGATGCCGAGCGCGACGATCGCAGCAGTGCGCGTCAGCACAACACTCTTCGCCTCGCTTTCGACGCTGCCTCGGAGACTGTCACGCTGGCTGAAGCGGAGCAGCAGAAACGTCGCAGCAATCGCGACCACCGACGGCAGGCCGAAGTAGCGCAGCCATTCGATAAGTGTCGGCATCCGCTCGCCGAAGACGACGAGATTGGCCGGATTTGAGATTGGCAGCACGAAGCTGGCCGCATTGGCGATGAAAGCGCAGACAAATAGATATGGCAACGGCTCGACTTTGGCCGTACGGGTCGCCGCGTAGACCGCGGGCGTCAGGACCACCGCCGTGGCGTCGTTCGACAGGAAGATCGTGACCACCGTACCGACCGCATACACGATCGCGAACAGCCGGGATGCCGAATGGCGGGATTGCCGCACGGCCTGCACGGCAAGCCAGTCGAACAGACCCTCCTTGCGTGCGACCTCGGCGAGCAGCATCATCCCAACAAGGAAGAAATAGACGTCGACGCCCTTGCCGGCTGCTGTCAAGGCTTCGCGCCACGGCAGCAGGTCGAAGGCGACGAGCAGCACCGCACCCGTCACTGCCCAGATGAATTCGGGCAAATTCCACGGCCGAGCGACCACGCCGAGAGTGGCGAGTCCTGCGATGCCCCATGTCGCGGTGGCTGCGTTGAACATCAACCTGCCCCTGCGACCGCAAGTTCGGGTGTCGTGCGGCCCGGCCTCCCGGCACAGGCCGGCTTGAGCAGCGAGCCGAAAGCCAGCCAGAGCCCGACCGACACGGCGGCGAATGAGCCCAGAATGAGGAACATCGATCCGTAGCCCATCTCCTGCGCGATCCACCCGCCGATCGCCGGGCTGCTCGAGGCGCCGATGCCCTGGACGGTCATAACCGCGCCCTGGCCCGCATTGACGCGGCCGGTGCCGTCGAGAATCCGAGCCACCAGTCCGGGAACGGCGACGCTCTGCAGACCGGCTCCGATGCCGTCGAGGATCTGCACCGGGTAGACGCCCCATTTGCTCAGCAGCCAAGCCGCGATGACGCCCCGGATCGGGAGGGCGACGAAGGAGACCAGCAACACCAACCAGTAGCCTTCCTTCTCTGCCATCCGCATCGCGGCCAATGATGTCAGGATCATCACCCCCTGGGCGATCACGATCGTCATGGCGACGAAGCTTGCGGGATCCGCATGCTTGTCGGCGACCACCGCAAGTCCGTAGAGAGGCAGCATCGCGGCGTTGCCGAGGTGGAAGAACAGCAGAGCGGCCGAGAGGATCAGCAGCGGCTTAGATTCGACGAGGACCTGCAGCCCACTGACGTGGCCTTGCTGGCTGTCCTTCTGCTCGAGACCACGGGCGGCGTCATCGTCGATGGCATCGCCGGGGATCATCAGCACGGATATGATCGAGAGCACGCCGAACGCCGCCGACAGCCAGAACACGGCCGTGAAACCGTATAGCCATCCGAGCAGGCCGGACAATGCCGCGCCGACCATGTTGCCCGCGTGATTGTAGGCCTGGTTCTCTCCGTTCTGACGGTTGAAGCCGGCTTGGCGCACGATACCGAGCGTGATGCCGGCTACCGCAGGGCCGATCGCGGCGCCGGCGATCGCGGTCGCCACCTGGGATGCCGCCACCAGCCAGAATTCCTGCGACAGCAGCACGATGCCGGATGCGATGACGGTGCAGACGCCCGGAATGATCACGTACAGGCGCTTGCTGCGCGTCGAGTCGATCAACGCTCCTGCCGGCGTGGTCATCAGCATGCCGGCGACGCCGCCCGCGGTCATCACGGTTCCTATCCATCCGCTCTGCCAGCCGTGGGCGAGGAGGAAGACGCCGAGGAAGGGGCCGATGCCCGCCTGCATGTCAGCCATGAAGAAGTTCAAGGCGAGCAGTGGTGCGAGGGCTCGTTGTTGGGATTGCGCGAGCGTCATTCGGACCTCCCCTCAGAACCTCGAGATGAGGGCGATGCCGGCCACCATGAGGATGGCGCCAGCAATGCGGCCCAAGCTGAGCTCGTGGACCGTCATTCCGAACAATCCGTACTTGTCGATGATCAGCGACATCAGGATGTTCGCCGTGATGGTCAGGCCGCCGAACGTGCCGGCGCCGACCTGGCCGACGAATATGAGGCCCGCCACGACTGCGAACGCTCCGATCAGCCCTCCGAGCGGGGCCCACCATGGCATCGCAGCGATGCTTTCACGTGTCGGAAACGGATGCGGTTGGCACATCCACAAGACGGAGAGAAAGGCGACGACCGGCAGGAACGAGATGATGCTCGACAGCCAGGGGTTCTCCATCGAATTGCGCAACGCGTTGTTCATCGGCGGTCCCCACGCCTGCAGCGCGCCGCAAACGAGAATGATCGGGTAAAGCCAGGCCGGACTAATGTTCTGCATGACGTCAAATTCCACCGAGAAAATGGTTGTGGGCGATCACCACTTCCGCCCGTTTCGATTGGGACCAAGCTGCGTTCCAAATAAATGGCGTTCTGGCCATGCACCAATCGAGTTCGTATCGCTGCCGCTCGACGCGCGATCACGATTGCCGTCTGGGTCCCACTCGATAACGTCGCGTTCCTGTGAGCCGTTTTGGTCAGTTGCTCTCACTTCGAGGCGACATGGCGTGTCCGAACGGAGCGGCGCGTTGAATTGGCCGCCTTCGATGCTCGACATCCGAAGCCAGGGACCGTCGTCGATACGGAGATCCGCATGCGCTGTCGTAGCCGCGCCCCAGACCGTAGCTCTCACCTCGGCCGGGGTCGGTTGGCCATCGCCGTGGATCGAAAGGCGGCGGTCCGCCGGCGACGTGATCATCACGAACGGCCACGGCGACTCGAGCGGCTTGAACCGCCAGCTTACCGCGTTGCCATCAACGGCCATGAACGCCAAGCCGACTGGACCTTCTTCGATCTGTCCCGTCGACCTCGTCGCCGCATAGACGGTCCGGCCATCGTGCGAAATCTCGTTGTAGTGGGTATGGCCCATGGCGACGAGCAGCGTATTGCTCTCGTCGAGCACCCGCGTCAGTTCTTCCGCCTCGTCGCCGAGATCGGCGGGATAGGCGTGCATCAAGACGACGCAAGTCTTGCCCTCTTGTTTAGCGGCAGCGAGCCGAAACTTGAGCCACGTGAACTGTTGCTGACCCAGCCTGAAATCGGGGCCACCGGTTCCTTGCGAGACCACGTCGAGGAACAGACAGACGCAGCCCTTGATCTCCTCGGCGAAAGGCAGCTTCGGGACGTACAGGCCGTCGTAGAATCTGGTCAGCGACCTCGGCTTGAAGTCGTGATCGCCGGGGATCGCGCGCCACGGGAGCCGGAGCCTCTTGAGGCCGTCGCGCACCAGCGCGAACTGTTCGCTGGTCCCGTCCTCGGCATTGTCACCGGGCAGATAGACGAAGTCGATCTTGCCGCCGACATTGTCGTTGAGCTCGTCGACGATCCGCAGAAAATCCCGATGGTTCTGCAGGCCATGATCCGTGGCGTGCAGATCTCCGATCTGCACGAAACGTAACGGTCGGGCGTTCGAGATGTTTTCCATTTTCAGCGCTCAAGCGTGATGGCCGGGACGATGATGCTTTTCGTGATGCTTGGGCTTCTTGTGGCCCGGGCCGTGCTTGGGCTGCTTCGGGCCGCCGACGGCCTTGAGTTCGTCCGAGGAAGGACCGATCTCCCTGGCTTCAACCACAGTTCCGAAAGATGTGGTCGCTCCTTCGCCTTTCGCCGCGATCTTGCGACCCGCGAAGAACAGGTCGGAAAACCGCTCGGCTTCGTGCGGCGGGAGACGGATGATACGACCATCCTCCAGCACCGCGCCTCTGGTCTCACCCTTCGGTCCGTGGATTGGCTGGCGAACGACACCCTGGACGTTCATGGGTCCGTGCTTGGCTTTCTCGAATTCGTCCTCGTCGGGCCGATGATCCGGACCCTCGTCCAGCAGGCGGCCCTCGGGCGTGTCGATAGCGACGGCCGCGATCATTTCGACGGCGCGCGGGCTCACGCCACGGACGCGCACCTTGCTGCCTGGGCGGACGTCGCGCAGCAGGCGTGGCGACAGATGTGGGGGGACATGAACCTCGCGGCCGTCGGTCATGAGAAAGCCGTCGGCTTCGCCGTGTTTGTTCACGAGGAATAGATCGACGGTTCCGACGACTTCCGGCAGATGATCGGGATCGATCCAATGCATGAGACGCTCCTTGCTATCGATGATGGCGTACTAGCTTCGCAAGCCGCGTGCCAACGGCCGAGGCCTTGAAATCACTTCGCAAATTCTCACTTCGTCAGTTCCGGATCGTCGGCTTTGAAGACACCCCGTCCGCAATCACGACGCCGGTCGCGGGGTATGCGCTGGGACGGATTTCCGTTGAGGAACCGCATTTGCGCCGGGAGAAGCCAATTGGCGATGCTCCTGGTTGAAGGTTCGCCCACGGCCAGGATCCAACGATGCGCGCTACGCAGCTGCTGACACGACGACGAATGATCGCTTCCCTCCCGGTCGTGGTCGCGATCGTCATGAGCGGCGCGATCTCGTTCGGGTACAACCAGCTTCTGAAAAGCTATCGCGCCGACGTGGAGCACACGTTTCGCATCATCACGGCTATCGATCAGTTGCAGATGAAGCTGCAGGACGCGGAGACCGGGCAACGCGGGTTCATCATCACCGGAGACGAAAGCTATCTAGGCCCGTTCGCGGAAGGTAGCGTGTCCATAATGGATACCGTGGCTGAAATCAGAAGGTTGGCGGAGGACAACGCCACGCAGATCGCACGGCTGTCCCGGCTGGAAGAACTTACGACGGCTATGCGTTCCTATTTCTGCGTGCGCTGACGTTGCTCAACGCCATCGCGCCGGCAGACAGCCGCGGCAGAGTTCTCTCAGCCGTCTATCTGGTCGGATACGTCTGCATGGGCATTTGCGCGCTCGCGTTAGGCGTGGTCGCGCGCAAATGGGGATTGGCCACAGCAAACGCGGCGTCGGTCGTGCTCGCTTCGCCAGGAAGTGCAATGTTCTTTTTTGGTCGCGACGCGCTGTCCGACAATGGCCGAATGATTGCCGGCCCACTATTCGCCCAACGCCAGCTGCGCTGCCGCACAAACTCGCGCGATAGGCAACTGCGTCTGTCGTATCAAAATTACTGGCTTAATGAGCAAGCGGCCCAGCTAGAAACCAGGTATTTCGACGATGCTAGTTTCCCCCTCAGCAACCGTTGCCCACCTGATCAAGTCCGTACTTGGTCATCTTCGAATGAAGCAGTTGGCGATGAATACCCAGCTTCCGAGCCGCCTCGGCCCGGTTACCCTGACTTTGCGCAAGCGCGTTGGAGATCATCTTTCGCTCGAGCTCTTCGAGAGCGGCAGGCAACTCCGTCGTTCCAACCGTTGCATCACCGTGGGCAATGGGCATGGGCGTATCGAGGAAACCGAAATCATCGACGTCGAGGACGTCGCTATGGCTGAAGATGGCGGCGCGCTCCATGGCATTGCGCAATTCGCGGACGTTGCCCGGCCACGGATGGTCGATCAACCGCTTTTCTGCTTGGGGGGACAGCACAAGTGACCGCGCGCTCGCGAGGCGCAGGAAGTGCTTGGCCAGCGGAAGGATGTCCTCCGTCCGCGCGCGAAGCGGCTGAAGCACGATCGGGACCACGTTCAGCCGATAGAACAGGTCTTCTCGAAACCTGCCCTGAGTGACCCATTGCGCAAGGTCGCGATGCGTGGCGGCGACGATGCGCACATCGACGGGCTGCGACCGTCCTCCGACCGGCGTCACGACGCGCTCCTGGATCGCACGAAGGATTTTCGCCTGCATCGCCAGATCCATGTCGCCTATCTCGTCAAGAAAGAGCGTGCCTCCGCTTGCCTCCCGGAACGCTCCCTTGCGCTCGCTGACGGCGCCGGTGAACGCGCCCTTGACGTGTCCGAACAATTCGCTTTCCAGAAGGTCGGCCGGTATCGCTGCGCAATTGAGCGGGACGAACGGTCCGGTCGAGCGCGCCCCCGCGCGGTGGATGGTTCTGGCCACCACCTCCTTGCCGGTCCCGGTCTCGCCCGTGATCAGCACCGTTGTATCGTTGTCCGCAACGAGACCAATGGTCTTCTGCACCGTCCGCATGCCAGCGCTGGATCCGATGAGATCGCCATCCGAGGAGTCGGCTTCGACAACGCGCGCCGGCTCTCGGATGGAAGAACGAGCTCGGGTCATACGGCGCAACAGGGAGGCAAGATCGTCGCGGCCGACCGGCTTGGTCATGTGATCGAAAGCGCCGAGACGCATCGCTTCGATCGTGTTTGCTGCGGTCGCATAGGCGGTCATGATCGCGACCGGCGGCTTGGCGCTCTCCGCCCGATAGTGGCGGAGGACATCGAGGCCATTCATGTCGGGCATTCGCAAATCGAGCAGTATCGCGTCAGGTCGGCACGTGGCCGCAAGACTGATCGCCTCGCGCCCGTTGGACGCGGCGCTCGCCTCGTAACCGAGGTCTCTGATGGTTTCGCAGAGGGCCCCGCGCAGCGCCTCGTCGTCGTCGACGATCAACACTCGGGTCATCAGGACGCTCCGCCCGGCAGTTCGATGAGAAACGTGGTCCCGTCCCCTCGATGCTCAACCGTCGCGCGGCCCCCATGGGCCTCCGCTATTTCGCGGACGATCGCAAGGCCGAGGCCTGTACCGTCGGCACGCCCCGTAGTGAAGGGTTCGAACAGGTGATCACGGATTTCTGCGGCGACGCCGTTGCCGTGATCGGCTACCGCGATCTCCAAACCGGTCACCGTTGACTTGGCAAAGACCCTGATCGGCGCGCCCTCCGGGGAGTTCTGGATGGCATTCAGGATCAGATTGTCCAATGCACGCCCGATCTGCGATGGGTCTAGATGGGCCGGAGGATCGAGCGCATCAGGGGCTTCCACCGAAATCGGCCTGCGACCAGCCTGCTCGGAGAACAGTTCGGCGTGCTCCTCCAGCAGACCTTTGACATCGGAGATCGCCTCGCGACGAACGGCGGAACGTTGGACAGAGCGCAAGAGATTCTGCATCAACTGCTCCATCCGGGCGACCTGGTCGACCACCACGCGCAAGGCATCCTTCGCGCGCAACGGATCGGCATTTTCGGCCAGCGCGTTCTCAGCCTTTAACCGCATGGCAGCCATTGGGTTCCGTATCTCATGGGCGACCCCTGCAGCTACCCGACCGAGCGCGGCGAGGCGCTCGCCTTCGGCGACCCTTTGCCGGAGTTCTTCGGAGCGTTGCCGCGCCTCCGCGGCCGCGATACCGGCCCCATTGATGGCTCCGACGATGCGATCGAGGTCGCGCTGGCCCGTGAGCGCTAGGACTGGCAGATCCGCCGATCCGCTCGCAAGTGCCCGCTCGATCGAACGGAGGCGCAGCGACCACCTCCACAACACGCGGGCGAGCAGAGCGGCTGAGCCCAGCAATACGACCAGCAGCAGAGCAAGGCCCGTCGTCGCCAACAGGAATGGCCGACCACCGACCGTAACGACCCGGGTCATGGCCCACGCAGCAAGATCGGGCTTGCCCGGGATGGGACAGCCCTGCAGCATCAAAACCTGCGAGGGCGCATCTCGCTTCCAGGCGACCGGCCGATCGGCGGCAACCGTACTCTCGGCAACTTGACGGATCGTCCGCTCCTCCGCTTGCGGGAGATCCGTCTTGACGCCAGTGCCTTCGTAGGAAGGAAACGCATAGGCTATCGACCCAACGCCGGCGCGCCATATCCCACCTTCCACTCCCGCAAATGCTTCGAGCGCGTGAGACGCGCTGCGGCTCGGATCATCCGCTGAAACAGTCACGGCCGATCCGGCGGCCTCCCTCGCGACCGCGTCGCAGGCTCTCACCAGGACGGTCTCCGCACGATCTATGCGCTGGCTGTTCGTCTCTTTGTAAAGGGCGATCAACATCGCCCCGACCACGACGGCCGCGATCAGGAAAAGGCCCCAGCAAAGGACGAACCATCCGACGATCGAGTGGGGAAAGGGCAGTCTGCGATCGGTAATCTGGCGCCTCCACGACTGGCGAGGGGTCTCAAAAAGTGTCGACGTAGGATCGGCACCTCTCACGCACGTCCGGATCCATCTTCTACGCGTTCGAGGAGATGTTTGCGACCATGCATCGAGGTGCTTAAGACAGATTTTGCCGGCACCGACTGCGGGAGCGCGTCGGTCGGGCTTCCGGAGATCGGATAGATCGCTCCGTGTCATGTCGCGATTCCGGACTGATGGTGTGCATTGACGACGCAATTTCCCGGGCCGTGAGGTTTATGGGAGAATATTCACATGTCGGCAGCGTTGTTGCCGAGCGTCGATGAGATGATGGCCATGTTGCCCCAGTCCTGCGCGACGGCGGCGCCTGCCACCGAGGCCAGCAAGCGTCCGAGCAACGCAGAACTCATACACTGACAATAAAACTAAGCCGCTGAACTGTGTTGCTGGCTGTCTGCTTTCGCATCAGTGGCGCAGGAGTTCGTTCCTGCTCGGGAACGGTATTCCTTAGTTCGGATGGCAACTTCCTCTGGCGCGTATTTGCCGGGTTCGAGAAACCGACCAAGTGGCATGTACATTCCCGGCCATTCGCCGGTGAAGAGATTGCAACCATCGTCGGCGCTCCAGCAGAGTCGTTCGGCAACAAGGTCACGGTCGTCGAAGTACTTGCAGACGACACAAAGACGACGCAGATCTGGATTGCGCGAGCCAGGGCGCGTCAGGCGATAACCTTGATACTCGCTTCCGTTCCGGAAGGTCGGACTGCCGAGGTTCTGGATATCAGCTTGACGTCAGAGCAGGGAAGACGCTCGAAGAACTCGATCTTCAGTACGGAGATGTCCACAAAATCAGCTGACCGGATACCCGCCCGAAGCTTTCCCGCATTAATAGCAAAATAACTCAGGTTGGCCGACCAGCATCCGAGGAGCCAACGATGGTCCACAAGTGCAGCAGCGGCCTCAGAATCCCGCAGCCTTGTTAGAGCGCTTCCTGGATCCTCGATGCAGACCCCCGTTGAGGGACCGGCCGATCCACTCGCCAAATCATAACCGCCCACTGGAATCGAAAGGGGCCGCTTCACGCGCGGCCCCTTGCCGGTTTGGGTATCGGTTCGTGATGAAATCTAGCCCCGGCAAGAGCTAAATTAAAGTTTTCAACAACCCTGTTGGATTCCGGGAAAATACGGTGTTTCGTGCCGACAGTCCGCCAACTACAGGCCGCGATAGGAACAATTCATTGTCGGGAAAATTAGGCAATTGGCGACGGCGCAATCCCGCCCCCACGGCCCGCCCTCGCCATCAGTCCCAGCGCTCCTCCCCAGGGCGCTGGGACTTATTGTTTGCGGCTCACTTCGGCCGCCTTCGATTACCGTGAACCAGAATGAAGGAGGCCGCCTCTGTTGGCGGCCTTACTTTCTCGGCAGCCGCCTGTCTTCCTTCACCAGTTCGGAAATGAAATTGGCCAGCGCTTTCGTTCCTGCGAATTGAGCGGCGGAGTCGGACTGGTAACCGTCTGCGGTCATTCTAATGCCCAGCGGTCGGCTTCTCCGGCATATCTCCCAACCCCACCGCTCGGGACTATTACCCGTCCGGAAGGTGGTGAGGTAATAGTCGTCGGGATTGATCGTCATACCCCCATACTAGACTAGGCTACCGCGCCGCAGAAAGCCGAGGATTAAGGCAAACTCCGTTCACCCACGGAGAACGCCGGCAATCCAACTTGGCGGTGGACTGAGAACGAATCGGGGATCGTGGAATATGCCGTTCAGTAGGACTACTGAGAACAGGCCCGCTGGATGGTTTCCGTCCGCCCAACTCTAATTAGGACGGTCCAAATTTCAAATTCGGACACTGGGGCTTAAATACGGAGCACCGCCCATAGGTTCGCGTAGGCTCCACGCTGACCCTCGCGGCCCGTTCGCCGCCACCCCGTAGCCATCAGAGCGCCAACGCGTGAAGCCCAGCGCGGCTGGTGGGATGTCGGTTCAATCTGGAAAGGCTGCGGAAAATTTTTAGAATTGGACGGCGCGACCATCAGTGTTCTCCGGCGTGCGATGCTGCCTTGAAAGAGGAGCAGAGGCCGGGATCGCTATGAAGCTCAAGCGGGGATCGCATACGGCGATCTACTTTTTTGCGCGCTTTGCGGCGCCAGAGCTTGAAGGGTGGTGCTGGAGGGGATTTAGACGCCAGGGAAGAATTGGCATTTTTAGACTTTTGAGCCGTTTTCAAATCGTTCCGGCTTGATACGAAAGTTAATTGTCGCGCGGGCGTTACTGAGCTGACAAACTAGAACCATCACCGCACGGCCCTAGGTATCTATCGGTGATGAGATCGCTGTCACCGCGCTCCCGCCCTCTCCAACGCAGTGGAGCGCGCAAATGTTCGAACAGCCACGCCTCGAATCTTATTCAATGCCAGGGCGCATCTGCCTTGGTGTTGCAGCTTTCAGCAGCGCAATATTCATCTTCATTATTACGCTTGTGGCGTTTGCGCCATAATCTGGATCATCGTGACTTCGTGCTTTCGGGGCGACCGTAGAACCGCGGCGCGACGCCTTCCTTCATGGCTCATAGCGCCGCACGTGTTCGATCTGCGGTATGTTCGCGAGATAGACTTTGCACACTCCCGCTCTGACAGTCCCTGCAAGTCGAGCGCCACCTGGTCTCGGACAAGCGGTTTCATTGAGCCAATGAGGTGCAAAGCCACTCGAGCCACCACGGGCAACCCCGCGCCGCAGCTTATTTGCTGGCGGGCGCATATCCCGGATGAGACAGCGGTCCCGATGGACCGCTATTTCGAAAAGGTAAATGGTGGCCTCCGGCGCCGAGCCGGGACATGCATCCGACATGTCGTTAGTCAAAGCCGGTAGCTCCCCGCTCCTCTCAATCCTCGTCTTGCCACCGCCGCAGGTTCGTTTGATCGTGGTAGGCCATGCGGTCAGGCGTGGTGATGAACTCAATCGTCGTGCCCCATGGCATGCGGCAATAGCAGACCCTGTTTCCGGGACCTTTTTCGGTTGCGTAGGGAATAGCGCGGGGCGCGGTAAGGACTGCGCCACCGGCCTTCTCGAAGCGCTCAACCGAAGCGTCGATGTCGTCAGTGTAGACGCCGACGTGCGTAATGCCGAAGTCGCTTGCCCGAACCGGCTGAGCTTGTTCGGGGCCGTGCATTTCAAAGAGCTCGATGTCCGGTCCGGTTCCGACCTTGACCATCGCCTGCGCCCGCACGACCGTTCCAGGAAAAGCACCAGTGGCCCGCTCGAATTCGGGTCCTTGTCGCGGAGGGTCCTGCGGTCCGAAGGACTGATAGATCACCTGGCCGCCGAAAGCTTCCACCAGGAACGATTTGGCTGCTTCGATGTCGGGCACCGTGATGCCGATATGATTGACGCCGCGAATGACAGGTGCGGTCATGATAGTCTTCCTTTCTCGTTTGATTGATCGAACGCGATGGGTGCGGGCGCAACTCGCCCGCAATGTCGTGATCCGCCCGGCCCACGACGGCGCGGGCGCAGAGTTTCAATAGGCCTTGAGGAAATCGATCAGAGCGGCTGCGACTTCATTCGGCCGCTCGTCAGCGACATAGTGACTGCACCGCGCAATCGAGCCGCCCGTCACGTTGGTGGCAAACTCCTTGAGCATCGGCACCATCTGCGCACCGAAGCGCTGGTCGCCACCCATGCCAAGCACGGGTATCGCGAGAGGTTGCTTCTTATATTCGAGCGCGGCGGCGTGGTCGGCCGCGAGGGCTCGATACCATTCCATGGCCCCGCGCGTGCGGCCAGGAAGGGCCATCGCTTTCGCGTAGATCTCGATGTCCGCGGGATTGAAGGTGCTGTGATCGTAGAACCGCTCAGCCATGAAGGTCGAAACATAGTCATACTCGCGGCCATGGATCAGGCGCTCGGGTAGGTCCCGGTTCATATGAAAACTGAAGTGCCAGATCCTTGCCGTCGTCGACTCCCATTGCGTCCAGCCAGGAAGTGGAACGTCGAGGACAGCAAGATGCGTGACAGCCTCTCGATAGAGTGCCGCCTGGCGCACCGCCACCATTCCGCCGATGTCATGACCGCACACAGCATAGCGTTCGTGCCCAAGGGCAAGCATCACTTCATGCGCATCGCGTGCCATCGTCGCCTTGTCATAGCCGCCCTGCGGGCAGTCGGAAAAACCCGCGCCGCGCAGATCAATAGCCACCACGCCGAAGTGCTCGGCCAGCAGCGGCATCACATGGTGCCATTCCCACCATGTTTCCGGCCAGCCGTGAAGCAGAAGGATCGGCGGGCCTGAGCCTCCCGTCACGGCGTTGATCTTGATGCCGTTCACCGGCACCAGCTGCTGGGTAAACCCGTTCAAAGCTGCGATCATGATCGCTTTCCAGTCAGATGGAGGTGTCAGATAGAGCGCGTGTACAGCGCTCAGGGCTGGTCGAAATCGGTGGCGATCGTGATGTCACGCCAGGCGTCGATGTCGCTGCGGAAGGCCGCCAGTTTTCTTTCGGCGACCGCGTGCGCGGCCGGGCCGAGCGGCAGATGGAGCGGGGGGTTCTCGGCGTCGACCGCTTGCAGGATCACTGTGATCGCCTTGTCGGGATCGCCTGCCTGATTGCCGTTGCTGGTTTCGCGATAGTGTTTGCGTGAGCTTGCGGCATATTCGGGCATCTCGTTGGCCGCCATCATGATCGATCGGCCAAGGAAATCGGTGCGAAACGGCCCGGGTTCGACGACCAGCACGCGAACTCCGAACGGCTTCAGCTCGCCGGCGAGCGCTTCGGAAATTCCTTCCACAGCAAACTTGGCGGCGTGGTAATAGCCTCCGCCGCCGCGGCCCTCTATACCCGCACCGGACGACATGTTGACGATCGTTCCGCCCGAACGTCGTAGGACGGGTAGCGCGGCTTTGGTGGTTTCGATCAGACCGAAGACGTTACATCGAACATCGGCCGATATTCTTCGGGCATGCCTTCCTCGATCGCGCCGAACAGCGCGTAGCCGGCATTGTTCACGAGCACGTCAAACCCGCCAAATGTCTCGACCGCCTTCGCGACCGCTGCCTTGGCTGCCGCCGCATCGGTCACATCGAGTGGCAAGGTGATCATGCGGCCACCGAAAGGCTCAGCCATTGCCCCGATCGATCTGACATTGCGGGCCGTCGCGATAACCCGATCGCCGCGTTGTGCCGAAGCGAGCGCGAGCCGCTGGCCGAAGCCGCTCGAACAGCCTGTGATAAGCCAGGTTTTCATAACTTCTTCTCCGAGTTGTTTCACCCACGCAGCCGCCCTCATGGATGGAGTGGCGGAATCCCCAGAAGGACGCGCCTTCAGACGATGGCGGAAATCTAGGTGCGTAGATTTGTTCGTTAAGTGATGTTCCTGTACTCTCGGCGTTCAGTTTTGTGCGGGGGGGGGGCGCGATGGAATGGAGTGACGTAAGGATCTTCCTCGCAGTTGTGCGGTCCGGCACGCTCGGCGGTGCCGCGCGATCGCTTCGGACAAGCCATCCGACCGTCGGCAGGCGCCTTCGCGCACTCGAGCAGGCAATCGGTCATACGCTCTTCCAGCGCACAGCGGACGGTCTTGTTCTGACCGATGAGGGCCACGGAATCATCGCGCTGGCCGAACAAATGGAAGAAGGCGCGCTGGCCATGGAGCGCCGGCTCGCGGGGCGGGAGCAGAATCTCAAAGGCAGTCTGCGCATTTCATCAACGGACTGGTTCGGGGCCTATGTCCTCCCTCCCATCCTGGCGGATTTCTCGAACGCATACCCGAATGTCGACGTTGAAATCCTGACCGGCACGCGCCGGTTCAGCCTCGCCCAGCGGGAGGCCGAAGTCGCTTTTCGTGCCGTTCCGTTCGACACTGCCGATGTCATTCAGCGGCGGCTCTTCAGGCTCGAATACGGCGCCTACATCGCGGAGGAGGCGGCTGATCCCAAATATGGCGATGGGACTGGTTGCCGGCTGATCACGCCATCCACGCCCCACTTCCCCGACATCGCGTGGCTGATCGAGAGTTTCCCCAACGCAAGACCGGTCCTGCGATCGAACAACCGCAACGTCCAGGGACGCATGTGCAGAGAAGGCGTCGGCATCGCTGTCCTGCCCTGCGTGGTCGGCAATCAGATCAATGGTATCCGTAGACTGGACCTGCCGACGCTGCCGCCAGCGCGAGACATTTGGATGGGATACCACCGAGACCTACGGCGTCTTGGGCGTCTTCGCGCGTTCATTTCGACGGTATCGGACCATCTCGTGAACGCGACCGCCTGATGTGCGGCCTGGAAATGACTCAAGGCTCCCGGAGAAAACCAAGATTGCTGCAGTCGTCTCGGCCGGTCGCTCCTCGACCGTCCCGCGCCCAATTTGCTCGAATTCGATCATCGTCGCATCCTGCGCAGCTATCGAGGAAGGCCCTAAGAAACGGTGTGTGCTAATCCCGCTGAGGTTAGGTGATCCTCTGAACTTCCGCTAATGGGATGGACCGGCTGCTTCCCCCGCGGGGATAGTCTGCAAAGACTACCCTTCAGCATCCGGAGAAGCAGCCCATGATCACCACACCCTTGGCCTCGATCGGCATCGACATCGGTAAGGAAGTCTTCCACGTCGTCGGTTTTGACACTGACAGCAAGATCGCTTTCCGGCGCAAGATCAAGAGGCTGGCCCTCGTTGAGACCTTTAAACGACTGCCTCCCAGCATTGTCGGCATGGAGCTTGTCTCAGCGCTCACTTTGTCAGCCGCGCTCTGCGTCAACTTGGCCATCAGCCAAGGATCATCCCTGCGATCTATGTAAAGCCGTTCGTGAAGGGACAGAAGAACGACTACAACGACGCGTAAGCCATTGCGGAGGCCGCCCTGAGGCCGAACCTGCGCGTCGTGCACGAGAAGACGCAAGACCAGCTCGACCTCCAGGCCCTGCATCGAGTTCGCTCCCGCCTGGTCTCGCGGCGAACGGCGACCATCAATCAGATCCGCGCTTTTCTGATCGAGCAAGGCATCGCGGTCAGGACCGGGGCGACGGCTCTGCGTAACTCGCTTCTGACGATCCTGAAGGATCGGCAGAACGAGATATCGCCACGAATGCGCGATCTGATCGTCGGTCTCTACGAAGACTGGATGCATCTCGATGAGCGGATCGAGACCCTAGCCGGTGAGATCGACCAGATCGGCGAGAAAGAAGCCAACTGCCAGCGCCTCATGAGCGTCCCCGGCATCGGTCCTCTGATCTCTACCGGCGTCGTGGGAGCTATCGGCACCGGTGAGGCATTCGAGCGCGGACGAGACTTTGGTGCATGGCTTGGCCTCGTGCCACGTCAGTACAGCACGGGTGGCCGATCTATCCTGGGGCGCATCTCCAAGCGCGGAAGCAAGTATCTCAGGACCCTGTTTATCCAGGCTGCAAACGTCATACTGATGCGCCCGCACAATTGGGATCGCTTCAGCTTCGGAGCATGGCTGCAGAACGCAGCTCCACGGCTGCATCGCAACAAGCTTGCAACGGCCTTGGCCAACAAGCTGGCGCGGATAGCATGGAGCATCTTGCGGAGCGAGAAAGCCTTCCATGCACCCCATTACGAAGTGATCGCAATCTAAATCTCGCCCCGAGTTCGCGACAGAGAAAATGCATGGAACGGATCGATGAACGCATCCAGAGTCTGGTGACCCAAATGGCTGCTTGGCAACCTGTCCGCTACGCTAGCATAATGAAAGCCATCATCCGAGAGCTGTGGTCTAGGCGATAAGTAAGGGGCGTTGCCCTAAACCATTTCTGGCAGAGTCGCGACCAGCGGCACATGCCGCGAAGGCGCTTCTCTCACTTCGGAAGAATTGATAGACTGGGCATCATTACGAAATCGCGTGGCGACAGGGCTGCGAGGCGGTGCTCCACAGCTTTGCGACGCTCTCGCCTCGGCAGGTCGAGCTGAGTTCTTACCAAAACTGTCCGCCGTGTTGGCCTAATTGCGGGGTAGCACATGAAAACGGTTTTCAGTTTGATCATCGTCGCGGCCGCTCTCGTGAACAATTCGGCCAGTGCGCAATATACGGATAACACCATCAAGATCGGCATATTGACGGATATGTCGGGCATTTACTCGGACATTGGTGGGCCTGGAAGCCTCGTCGCCGCAAAGATCGCGGTCGAAGATTTTGGTGCGGCTGCCAAGGGCATGAAAGTAGAAGTCGTCGGAGCCGACATGCAGAATAAACCTGACATCGGCGCCAGCATCGCCACGAGATGGTTCGATGTCGAGCAGGTCGATGTGATCGTGGATGGCATGAATTCCGGCGTTTCGCTCGCTGTAAGTGAAATTGCCCGGCAGAAGAACAAGCTGTTCCTGGTGACGGGCGCGGCGACGTCGGACCTCACCGGTCCAAAGTGCAATGCCAACACAATTCATTGGGTGTACGACACGTGGGCGCTCGCCAACAGTACGGGTAAGGCGACCGTACAGACAGGTGGCGATACGTGGTTCTTCGTCACCGCCGATTATGCTTTCGGTTATGCTCTTGAACGCGATGCCGGGGCGGTCGTGGAAGCCAATGGCGGGAAAGTGCTCGGTAAGGTCCGGGTGCCAATTAACACCAGCGATTTTTCGTCATTTCTGCTTCAGGCCCAAGCCTCAAAGGCTAAGGTGGTCGGCCTCGCCAACGCCGGCGGCGATGCCACGAACGCTATCAAGCAAGCGGCCGAATTCGGAATTGTCAAAGGCGGTCAGAACATCGCAGGTCTCCTGTTGTGGGTGAGCGACGTCGCAGCACTTGGCCTACCCATAACGCAGGGCGTCGTTTTAACCGAAGCTTGGTACTGGGATTTGAACGATAATAACCGGGCCTGGACAAAGCGCTGGCAGGTTGAGCGCCCTGGAAAAATTCCCACCTCGGCCCATGCAGGGGTCTATTCGGCTGTCACCCACTATCTCAAGGCGGTCGAGGCGCTCAAGTCAGATGCCGATGGCCGCGCCGTCGCCTCCAAGATGAAGGAGATTCCGACCGACGACCGCCTTTACGGCAAAGGGAAGATTCGGGCCGACGGACGCAAGATCCACGACATGTATCTCTTCGAGGTAAAAACGCCCGCTGAATCGAGATATTTCGGCGACTTTTACAAACTGCGCGCCACCATTCCGGCACCGGAAGCCTTTCGTCCACTCAAGGATGGCGGTTGTCCGTTAGTGAACGACTAATTGTCGT
>NZ_LGTB01000037.1 GCF_001238275.1 Bradyrhizobium viridifuturi | reverse complement strand
GATCCTGGCATTGCCGGCCGTGCTGCTGTCGCCGAACTGGAGACTCCAGTTATTGGTGATGGCGGCATTGCCGGCTGTGCTCGTGTTGGAGAACCGTGTTGCGGTCTGGGTAAGGTTGTCGTTGACGATGGTAGCGCTTCCAGCCGAGCTGCTGTCGGAGAACAAGAGAATGCCGCTATTGTAGATCGTGGCGCTGCCGGCCGTGCTCGCGTTGAGGAATTGTGTTGTGGATACGGCCGCGAAGCCGCCCTCGTTAAAGATGGTTGCGCTGCCACCGTTGCTCACAATGCCGGCGCCATTGAACGTAAGTAATTGACTCCCGAAGTATGTGCCAACGTTGAACGTATAAGCGGAGGCCCCGGCATTGAAAGTCCAGCCACCGACGCTGGTGTTCTGCTCCAAGAACCCCACGTTTGAGCTGTTCGTCACTCCGAATGTGGCGGTGCCGGTCGGAACCGTTGCCGGTGTCCAGTTGGCGGCGCTATTGAAGTCGAACATCCCCAAGTAGGGCCCGCCTGCCGTGGGGTTCAGACTCCAGGTCGCGTCCTGAGCCGCGGCCGGCAAGCCGGTCACCAACAGCGCCACCGACGCAAACAGCCCGGCACGCAACGAAGCCAGCGTTCGTCGCCCGCACAATCCCGACGCACTGCGTTGGCCGGGCACCACAAGAGTTCGCACTGCATTCCCCTGGAGACACCGCGAAGCGCCCCGCGCGCAGAGGGCAGGCGTATCGGTCGTCGCGCAACGAGGAAGCGCATCTTCCCGTTACGCATTCTGTTGCGAGAAACGCGCAGCCTGGAGTTCAACAAAGCAATGTTATGATAACATTATGTTATGTTATGAGTCCATCTCGTTCCGCTGCCTGCCGAGTTTTCGCTTCGGTTGCTGACCTGGGTTCCAATCAGCACCGCGGTTTTCTTCATTCATGCAATCCGGCGAAGACGGCGTCCTTCACAAACAGGGACAGCGGCGGCTTACCACTGATACCGCACCACGCCGTTGCCGGCGTAGCTCGAGGTGACGTCGGAAAACTCGCCTTCGAATGTCGCCGACGCCGACCAGCCGCTTCGCCATTTCATCTCGAGCGACGCCGTGGTCAGCGCGGAGTCGCTGGCCTGCGCCGCGCCGTTGACGACAAAGCTGGTACCAGGCAGCGCCTGGAAGGTCGCTGCGATCGCGCGGTCGGGATTATAGTCGTGCGCCCAGGCCAGGCGCGTGCGCAGCGTCAGGATGCCGTCCTGAACCAGGAATGATTTGTCGGTGCGCAAGCCGAGCTCGCTGCGCGTGTCGGTCACGCTCTTGCTGGCATAGCCGAGCGCAAAGGTCGGCAGACCCGAGATCACCTGCTCGGCATAGGCGGGTAGATCGAAGGTCGTGAACTGGCCCGCGGCGTAAGGCGTGATGCCGATACCGCCGGTCCACGGCGCAACAAAGCGATAGCCGCCTTCGAGCCGGCCGGAATAGGTGTTGGCATTGAACTCGGCGCGGAGTTGATCGAGGCCGGCGACCGTGACGATGCGGTTGGTGGTGATGTCCTGCCAGCCATAAGCCAATGCCGCGGAGATGTAGGCCGCACCTTCGGTATGGCGGAGATAGGCGCCGGCCTGGAACAGATCGGATCGGCCGCTGCCGCTGCCCGCGACCGAGAAGTTGGTGCCGCCGCCGGCGAGCGCAAAGCCCGCGATGGTGTTCGGCGAGAACAGATAGTCGGCTCCAACAGCGGTGCCGTACACGCTGCTGGTGGTGTCGTTCGATCCGACGACGGCGTTGCCGCTGGTCGATCGCGAGCCGCCGTAGCCCGCCGCCCAGACGCTCCAGCGCGGCAGGAACGGCACCGGCGGCGCCTTGGTGAACATCGCATACGCGCCCGTCTTCCTTGTGGCTGCGCAGCCGCTGGCATCGCGCTCCTCCGCATAGCCCGGAGCGTCCCGCGCTGAGCCTGCGTCACAGTTACGGCTCATGAAGGGATCGGTGAGCAGCCCCATGAACAGGTTCATGGCATCGAACGTCGTCTGCTGCGAGCCGGTCGCCAGTTCGCCCGAGGCTTGCGTCAGGCCCGCCGGGGTCAGCGTGCCGTAGACCATCGGAATGCCGCCGGTCGTGTTGAAGTAGTTGACCAGCGTGTTGGCGACGTTCTGCTGATTGAGATTCAGGCCGCTGCCGAAGTTGGGGCCGGACGGTGGCGGCGTGAAGTTCAGCGTGAGGTTGAGATAGACGTGGGCGGCGTCGTAGCTCAGCGAGTCCGTGAAGTTTGCCGGCAGGTTGGTGTTGGTGAGCGCGCCGAAGGTGCCGCTGACGCTGCCCGCGCTCAGGATGGTATATTGCCTGGAGATGTAGCTGCCATTGGCGAATGCCGCCTTGACCGTAGCGCCGCCCGGCGTCGCGGTCCCGAGGACATTGGTCGATGCCGCGGCCGACGGCGTCACCTGCACCAGATAGAACGCGCCGGACTGGAAAGCGAGATCTCCGGTAACGTTCAACGTGCCGGTCGGGCTTGCGGCATTGCCGGGCGCCAGCGTGCCGCCCGGGGCGATGGTGGTGGACGCGGGATCGACGACGCCGGTGCCGCTCAAGGTGCCGCCTGAATTGACCGTCACGCTCGACGAGCGGGCGATCGAGCCGTCCACCTCGAGCGTGCCGCCGTTAACGGCGGTCGCGCCGGTGTAGCTGTTGGTGATGTTTAACAGGGCCAAGGTGCCGTCGCCGACCTTGGTCAGCCCGCCGGTCCCGCTGATGACGCCGGAAAATGTCGTCGAGAGATCATTGCCGCCAACCGTCAGGGTGTTCGCGCCGAGACGGATGTTGCCGCCACCCTCGATCGACCCGGCCGCGGTACCGCCGGTCGTGAGGCCTGAAATGTTGAGTATGCCGGTCCCGTTCAGGATGAAGCGCGCGGTTCCGCCGCTGGCCGAGTCCTGAATGAAAGTCGTGCCGCCGCTGTTGGTCGTGATGGTGGCGGCGCCGGCCGTGCTCGAATTCGCAAACGCCAAGCCGAAATTGTTGATGATGGTGGCATTGCCGGCTGTGCTGGCATCCTGGAAACTTACTCCGGTGCCGCCATTATTGGTAATGCTCGCGTTGCCGGCTGTGCTGGTGTCATGGAAGGCCAAGAAGCCGTTCTCGGTGATGACGGCATTGCCGGCCGTGCTCGCGTTGAAGAAGTCCGCCACAGCAGTGTTGACGATTTTCGCATTGCCGCCAGTGCTGTTGTCGTGGAAAGCGAGATTACGGTCGTTGTTGATGGTGGCGTTGCCGCCTGAGCTGGTGTTGAAGAACGCTACCGTGTTGGTGGTTAGGGCGGCGCCCGGCGAGTTGTTATTGATGATGGTGGCGTTGCCGGCCGAACTCGCGTTGAGGAATTGTAGTGTGCTTGTGATGACCCCGTTGGCGTTGATGTTGAAGGTGGCGCTACCACCATCGATAGCGATGCCGGCACCGTTGAACGTAAGTGTTTGACCGACGAGCCCGAACGTGTAGGCGGAAGCCCCGGCATTAAAAGTCCAGCCACCGACGCTGGTGTTGGTCGCCGAGAACGACAGCCTGGGGCTGTTCGTCGATCCGAATGTGGCGGTGCCGGTCGGTACCGTTGCCGGTGTCCAATTGGCGGCGCCATTGTAATCGGGCGTTCCGGGGACGGGTCCGCCTACCGTGGGGTTGAAAACCCAGGTCGCGTCCTGGGCCGCAGCCGGCAAGACAGTCACGAGCAGCGTCACCGACGCGAGCAGCCCGGCACACAGCGAAGCCAGTGTTCGTCGCGCAACCACTCCCGATACGCCTTGCTGATCGGGCACCACAAAAGTTCGCACTGCATTCCCCTGGAGTCACTGCGACCGCGAAGCGCCGCGCCCGCAGCGTGCAGGAGTCATGCTCGTCTAGCAATGAAACTGCGTGGCCCAGCGATGGAACTGCGCCTCTTCTTGCCGTTTGCTTTTCGCGCGTTGCGAATAAACCACAGCTTGAGGTTTAGTCAGTTGCATTGCGTGTCGAACACACTTCACGTGTTCCAGTTGCGCCGAGCTGTATGACCGGCACCGGGTTTAACGAGGTCATTACGATGGCAGGGGGAGGGAACCTGACAAGCGTGCTCACTTGCCACGGCGGCGGCCTTCGACTTCAACCACGTCGGCATGAACTCGAACGCCCTCTCGAACCGCATCGCATACACCGGCCACACCTCGGGACCGACGATGCGCGGCCGAGCGCCTGAACGATTTCGGAATATTGGAAATGTACCCTTGAGTTGCCCGACGTGTCAAGTTGCTGGTCGAACGCCGCAGCCGCCGGCTCCTTTGCATGGGGTTGTTTTTCGGTATTTTGTTTTGGCCGCGCGCGGCCGCGACACGCCTCGCTGGTGAGGGACGCACCAACGGCAGGGTTCCCTCTCCTTGCGGGAGAGGGTTAGGGAGAGGGTGGCCGCACGGCACACTCTCTCATTTTGCAGTCCGACAATGCGGGATCCGAATTGAGACGGTCGTGCCCTCGTCGGCCGTCGCGCCCGGGGCCACCCCTCTCCCCACCCTCTCCCGCAAGGGAGAGGGAGCCTGACTGGTGTGCTCACCTGACTCCGCCGCTGGCAGCTACCGCCGCCACCTACCCCGGCAAGAACCCGAACGCCTTCTCGAACCTCTTCGCGTAGACCGGCCAGACCTCGGGATTGATGATGCGCGGCGGGCGCTTGCGTCGAGCGCGTCGAGGATCTGCTCGGCGGCGATCCGGCCCATGTTGATGCGCGCCTCGCGGGTGACGCCGGCGGTGTGCGGGCTCGCCAGCACGTTGTCGAACTGCAGCAGCGGATGGTCCGGCGGCGGCGGCTCCTTGGACCAGACGTCGAGACCGGCGCCGGCGATGCGCTTGTCACGCAGTGCCTCTTCCAGCGCCTTCTCATCATGGATGAAGCCGCGCGCGGTGGTGACGAAATAGGCGTGCGGCTGCATCAGCGCGAATTCGCGGGCGCCGATCATGCCCCGGCTCTTGCTGTCCAGCGGACAGGAGATCGAGACGAAATCGGCGCGGCGCAGCAGATCGTCGAGCTCGACCTTCTCGCCGCCCCGCTTCGCCATCTCGTCTGCCGTCAGATACGGATCGTAGGCGATCACCTTCATGTGCAGCAGGCCCTTGCACAGCTCGGCGATGCGGCGGCCGACATTGCCGAGGCCGACGATGCCGACGGTCTTCTCCCTTAGCTCGTTGCCGATCAAATCGTTGCGGTTGACATTGGCCTCGCGTCGCAGCCGGCGATCGGACTGGATGATCCGCTTTGACAGCGTCAGCATCATGCCAAGCGCGTGCTCGGCGACCGAGTTGGCGTTGCCGCCGGACTGGTTGACGACCAGCACGCCCGCGGCCGTGCAGGCATCGACATCGACCGGATCGAAGCCGGCACCGTTCGAGGACACGATCAGCAGGTTCGGCGCCCGCTTCAGCAGCTCGGCATGGGCATGGAAATGCGGCGCCAGCTCGTCGCGTGCCGCGCCGATCTGGTAGGCATGCGCATCCGCCAGCACGGGAGCGAACTGCGCCTCCGGTGTCTCGTTCTCAAGACGATCGAGCCGGACGTCCGGCCGCTTCTTCAGGATGTCGACATAGATCTCGTGGGCGAGGTATTTGACGTAGAACACGCGCTTGTTGTTGACGGTCATGTCTTCGAGCAGCTCTCAGTTTGGGAAGCCATAGAGTTTTGCGGGATTGTCGACGAGGATGCGGTGACGTGTCGCGGCATCCGGCGTCCATTCGTAGAACAAGTCGAGCAGATGGCCGGCATCGGGCATTTCGCCCTCGACCCGCGGATGCGGCCAGTCGCCGCCCCACACCAGCCGCTCAGGATTGGCCGCTAGCAGCGCTTCGTGGAACGGCCGCGCATCCGGATAATCGGGCGCTCGCTGGCTCAAGCGATGCGCGCCTGACAGCTTCGCCCAACACCAGCCCTCGCCGACCGCGCGCAGCAGGCTTTGAAAGCCCGCTGTGTTGATGCCGGCACTAGCAGCGGTACGCCCCATGTGGTCGACCACCACGGGCAAGCCCAGCGCCTTCAGCGCCGGGATCGTGCCGGGCAGATCCTTGACGTCGATCCAGAGCTGCAGGTGCCAGCCGAGCTCGGCCATGACGGGCGCATGCGTCTCCGCGACGCCGAGCGGAATGCCACCGCGATAATGCAACTGGCCGCCACGGAAGAAATGGTTGAAGCGCAACGCGCGGACGCCGAGCACGTGCCATTGCCGCAGCGTGCCCGCAGCGACATCGGCATCGGCCACCGCGACGCCGCGCAGCCGCGCCGGCTCGCGCTGCAACGCATCCAGCATCGACGAATTGTCGCGGCCATGCGCACTGCCCTGCACCAGCACGCCGCGCGCGAAGCCGAGCGCATCGAGCATGCCGAGATAGCTCGCGAGCGGCGCGTCGGGCGGCGTATAGCTGCGATCATTGGCGTAGGGAAAGCGGTCGGTCGGGCCGAATACGTGCGCGTGCGTGTCGCATGCCTTCGCCGGCAACTTCTCCCGCGGCGGTGTCACGGGCCGCGGCGGCAGGCAGGCGGGAATCTCGGATGTAACCATCTGCTATTCCGCCTTCATGCCGGCGGCCTTGATGATCGGCCCCCATTTGTCGTAGTCGGCCTTGATCTTGGCCGTGAACTGGTCCGGCGTGGAGCCGATCGAGATCGCGCCGAGCTTGCCGAGCCGCTCCTTCACCGTAGCGGTGTTCACTGCCGCCACGAAATCATGCGAGATCTTCGCGACGAGATCGGCCGGCATGTTGCCCGGCCCGAGCAGGCCCCACCACACCTCGGTGTCATAGCCGGGCACGGTCTCCGACATGCTGGGCACGTCAGGCAGGAACGGCGCGCGCGAGGCCGTCGTCACTGCCAGCGCGCGAACCGTGCCCGCCTGCAACTGGCCGACCGATTCCGGCCCGTTGTTGAACGACATCGGAATCTGTCCGCCAAGCAGATCGTTGATCGCGGGCGCGCCGCCCTTGTAGGGGATCGCGCTGAGATCGATTTTTGCGAGATTGTTGAGCAGCTCGCCGGCCAGATGGGTCGAGGTGCCGTTGCCGGCATGAGCGAACGACAGACTGCCCGGCTTCGCCTTCGCCGCCGCGATGACGTCGCTGACCGACTTGAACGGCGAGTCCGCGCGCACCAGCAGCACGTTCGGCGACGATGCCAGCAGCGAGATCGGCGAGAAATCCTTGAACGTGTCGTACGGCAGCTTCGGATAGAGGAACGGATTGGTGGCATGTCCGCTCGCCACCATGATCAAATTGTAACCGTCAGGCGCCGAGCTTGCGATCGCCTGCGAGGCGATCACTCCGCCGGCGCCCGGCCGGTTCTCGATCACGATCGCTTGTGTCCAGGTTTTCGACACGGCTTCGGCCAGCGTGCGCGTCAGCACGTCGACGCCGCCGCCGGGCGGATATGGCACGAGGATGTGAACGGCCTTGGCCGGGTATGGCTGCGCGGTCGCAAAGCCGGCCGCAAGCACGGCCGCTGCCGCAATGGCGGTCCGCCAGACCCATCCGGCCATCGACGCCTCCCGTCCCTTGATCGTTCCGTCCCTTTGTCGTTACCGCCTGTATCGCACGCCGGTTCGGCACAGCGATGGCCGAATTCTGCAGATCGCGTTGCGGCCGCGGCATGTTGACAATCACAGGCGCCGCGTCAAGTTTCGAGCCGAAAGCGAACATCAGTGTCGCACGATGAGGGAGAACAGGATGGCGGCCGCGGAACAAGCCTCGCCCCAGACGTCGGGGACGACCTGGCACGGCATCGTGCTGCAGACCCTGAAACGGAACGAGATCAAGCTGGTGCCCTATGTGCCCGACCGGGTGCTGACCACGCTGATAAAGAATCTGCACGCCGATCCGTATTTCACGACATTTCCGACCGCGCGCGAGGAAGAGGCCGTCGGCATCGTCTCCGGCGCCTGGATGGCCGGAATGCGCGGTGCGGTGCTGATGCAGACCTCGGGCTTTGCCACGCTCGCCAATGTGCTGGCCTCGCTGGCGGTGCCCTACCAGATCCCGCTGATCATGTTCGTCTCCGAGCGCGGTACGCTCGGCGAGTTCAATTACGGCCAGGCGCTGGTCTGCCGCACCATGCGCCCGGTGCTGGATTCGCTGGCGATGGAGCACCACACCATCACCCGGCTCGACGAACTCGAATTCATCGCCGACCGCTCGATCAAGCAGGCCGTCACCACCCAGGCGCCGGTGGCGCTGATCCTCTCGCCGCTGCTGACCGGCGGCAAGACCTTCGACAAGTGAGATCAGCCATGACCAGCACACAGCGCAACACCAAGGTGATGAACCGGTTCGAGCTGACGCAGCGCCTCGTCAGCACGTTGAAGGACGAGGCCGTGATCGGCGGCATCGGCAACACCAACTTTGATCTTTGGGCCGCCGGCCATCGCCCGGAGAACTTCTACATGCTGGGCAGCATGGGCCTCGCCTTCCCGATCGCACTCGGCGTCGCCCTTGCGCAACCGAAGCGCCGCGTGTTCGCGCTCGAGGGCGACGGCTCGCTGCTGATGCAGCTCGGCTGCCTCTCGACCATCGCGACATTGGCGCCCAAAAATCTCACCATGGTGGTGATGGACAACGGCATCTACCAGATCACCGGCAGCCAGCCGACCCCGGCCGCAGGCCACACCGACATCGTCGCGGTGGCACTCGCCAGCGGCCTTGCGAACAGCTCCTGGGCCGCCGACGAGGACGATTTCGAGCGCCTGATCGAGCAGTCGAAATCGGCCTCAAGCCCGACGCTGATCGGCGTCCGCATCGACGACAAGCCCGGCACCGGCACGACAAGGCGCGACCCCGTGCAAATCCGCGAGCGGTTTATGCATGGGATGGGAGTACGGCAGCTGCTGTAGCGACAAGGCGCAGGTCGCCCTGCTATCGCGCGCACCCGCGAAACCTCCAGCGCGAGTCTGGAAGGCTTCGTCCGCGCCCTAACGGTCGCCAAGACTCTCGCGCCCCGACAACTCGAGGGGTGTACGTCGCCGTAATTCTTGCTAACGTTGTTCTCGGTTAGTTGAGAACATTACGTATGATTCTGTTTGGAAGTTCTGACCCGATCCGCACATCCGCTGGCAAGATTTCGTTTCATTCGAACTGCAGACGCTGTTGGCCGATTAGCCCACGCTCGTGGTTAGCGTTCGCGTTGTTAGCTCTTCTAGTTGCCCTCGGAGGAACTGATCCGGCGCGGGCACAGCAGGCGCAAACACAAAGGATCGTATCCGCATGCCGAGCCGACGCGCCACCCGCGGCCGAAGGTAAGATTCCCGACGCATCTGCGCTGTCTAGGAACAGGGAGGCACGCGCCCGGGCCGCCACGGCTCCATTGTCGTCCACTGGCGCCTACGCAAGAGCTATCGAGCAACTTAGCCGCGTCATTGACTACGATCCGGACAACGCCCGGCTGTATGTCAACCGAGGTGGACTTTATCTGGGAAACCGCCAAATCAACGAAGCATTGGCAGACTACAACCGCTCTATCTCCCTCGATCCTGCCTCATCGCTTGCATTTGCCGGCCGCGGCCAGACCTATCTCCAGATGGCGGATTATGAGCATGCCATCGAGGACTTCAACGAGGCCGTCAAGCTGTACCCGGGTAACGCGCGCGCCTTTCTGGCCCGCGGCACCGCTTACTCAAACACGCGCGAATACGATCGAGCGATCGAAGACGTAGATCGCTCGATCACGCTTGATCCACCATGCACGGCAGGATACCGCGCAAGAGCCTACATCTACGGAATGAAGGGGGATCGCGATCGCGCGAATGCCGACTACGACCAGGCGATCAAGCTCGATCCAAATCCCGGAACCGCAACCGCCTTCTCCCGGCGGGCGAGCGCCTACCAAGGAAAGCGGGACTATGATCACGCCATGGCGGATTTCGCCCAGGCACTAAAGCTGGAGCCCAACAACGCATCCGTCCTGAACAACCGTTGCTTACTTCGCGCAGTGCTCGGCCAGTACGAGAGTGCGCTGACTGATTGTAACGAAGCACTGCGGATAAAACCTGGCGAGGCCAGCATTCTTGATTCGCGTGGCGTTGCCCATCTCAAGAAAGGTGCGTTGGAACAAGCCATTGAAGACTATGACGCTGCGCTTCAGATCGATGCGAAGATGGCGGTGGCGCTCTACGGACGGGCAATTGCCAAGCGGCGGAAGGGAGATGCAGTAGGCGGCGAGGCCGACATCGCCATGGCCTTGGCCATCAAACCGAACGTAGCGGACGAGATGGCAGCAAGATACGGCATCAAATAGCTGCGCGCTCTTCGAGGGCGCACGATCTACATGGAATTCTCGTCAGCGCCGGCCGCTCAATTCATCCGCAGCTCCGTGATGTGCCGTGGATCCGGCTTCAGCTCGCCGCGTTCGACGCGCTTGACGATGTCGGTCAGCGCGGCGTTGGCATTGCAGGCAAGGCCGAGCTTCTCGCCTTCGCGCACCACAAAACCGTTGAGGAATTCGATCTCGGTGCGGCGGCCCTTCTGCATGTCCTGGCCCATCGATGGGCGCTGCGCGGACGAGGTGCGCTTGCTGTCCTTGAAGCGCTGTTCGTCGCAGGCGCGGGTCGCGGCCTCGTCGCCCTCGCCGGCGCGGGCGATGGTCTCGGGCGGCAGGTGCAGGATCTCCTCAAGCTGATAGCCCTGCGCCTGGCCGACGCGGATCGCTTCGCTGCCGAGCCGGGTCGAGAAGCGGCGCAGCGGTTCGCTTTGCAGCACCTCGCCGCCGGGGAGACCGGTGCAGGCCGACAGCCCGTTGCCCATCACGTTGGCGACCAGCTTGGACCAGCGTTCGCCCCAGAGATTGGAGGTGACCTTGGCGCTGTCGGAATAAGCGACCAGCCGGCAAATTTCCTCCGCCCGCGCCGTGATGCGGCCATGCACCTCGCCGGCACGAAACACGGTATGCGCCGCCCCGCCCTTGCCGGCGCCACGATGGATATGGCCGGGCTCGGGCAGATTGACGGTGATGCTGCTCGCGATGCAGCCGAGCGTCTTGCCCCAGCCGACGATGCCGGCGATGGTCTCCTCGTTCATGCAGTTCTGCAGCGACACGACGTAGCCGTCCGCCGCCAGATACTGCCGGATCAGCATGGTGGCCCAGCCGGTGTCGTAGGACTTCATGCAGACGAAGGCGATGTCGACCGGCTTTTCCTTGGCGAGTTGCTGCGCGTCGGTGACGTGCAGCGCACGCACCGGCACCGAGAACTCGGCAACATCCATCGCATGCGTGACGCGCAGTCCGTGCTTGCGCATGTGTTCGACATGCTCGGGCCAGGGATCGATGAAGGTGACGTCCTCACCAGCCTGCACCATATGCGCACCGGCATAGCCGCCAACCGCACCCGCGCCGACGATCGCGATCTTCCGACCCATGTTTCCGTCCCCTGCTTGTCCGAGGCAGACGCTTGCTGCGTCCGTTGCCGGACAGTCTAAGGGATCAGGCGGTCAGGCCAACCGGTGGCTGCATGAAAAAACCGGGCCTGTGCCATGCCGGTATTCATGGCATCCAAGAAAATCCCCGCGGGCGATATGCCCGCGAGGATATTTGCAATCAGATGAAGCTTGGCGCGATCAGTCGATGATCTTGACGATCCGGTGGCTGCGCGCGTCGACGATCACGCGGCGATCATTGACGACCGCATAGCGATACTCGGTGTAGCGCGGCACCGGGCGCAGCACGACGGTGTCGGGCAGCGGCTCGCCGACCACGACGCGCTCGCGCACCACGACCGACGGCTCGCCGCGCGGGATCGAGGTGATCACCGCATTTGGAATCTCGAGGCCGGCGCCGACCGCAGCACCCACCGTGCCGCCGACGATCTCGCCAACCGGGCCCGCGATCTCGCCGCCGGTTCGCGCACCGTTGACGGCGCCCGCAGCGGTCGTGGACTGCGCGAAGGCCGAACCGGACGCGAGCAGCGACGCAGCAGCGACAAGGGAAACGGCAAAAGGCTTGTTCATCATTCTCCTCCTCCGAATTGATCGACGCATTTTAACATCGGAGCGAATGAGACGTTCCAGTTCCAGCGCGGCAACTTGCGCGCAAATTCCAGTTCCCTCGCAACTCGCTTTGGTTCCAGCACAAATGAAAAAGCCGCTTCGAATAGCGTGCGAGACGGCATTCATCATTGGTTCAGATTCAGAAGACGTTCAGGGCGGGCCCGCGCCACGCGCTTTTTTCATTCCGGCGGCTTTTGGTCCGCTCGCCGTCTTGGCGCTCTCCGTCTCGGCGGCGGCGCGGCCGCCGGCTTGATGCGGATCCGCATCGCCCCGCCCTTGGGATTATCGATCTCGAAGGCGTTGGTCCTGCGCACCAGTTCGCCGAGCGTGCGGAAGCCGTAAGTCCGCTGATCGAAATCGGATGCGACATTGGCGAGCTGGCGTCCGACCTCGCCAAGCGTCACCCAGCCATCTTCACTGGCGATCTGGCCGAGTACCTTCTTGATGATCGGCGTCGCGGCTTCGGGCGGCTGCAACGGCTGGGCACGCGCGGCCGAGTCCTGGTTGCTCACCGCGCCGCCGCGCAAATTCTCAGTGTAGACGAACCTGCGGCAGGCCTGACGGAAACTTTCCGGCGTCTTCTGCTCGCCGAACCCGAACACGTCGATGCCGTGCTCGCGGATACGGGCGGCAAGACGGGTGAAATCGCTGTCCGACGACACCAGGCAGAAACCATCGAACCGGCCGCTGTGCAGCAGGTCCATCGCGTCGATCACCAGGGTGATGTCGGATGCATTCTTGCCGGTCGTATAGGCGAATTGCTGCTGCGGGATGATGGCGTGCTTCGACAGGATGTCGGCCCAGCCCTTGGACCTCGGATTGGAGAAGTCGCCATAAATGCGGCGCACGCTGGCCTCGCCGATCTTGGCGATCTCCTCGAACAATCCATCTGCGATCTTTGCGGATGCATTGTCGGCATCGATCAGGACGGCAAGACGGGGCGAGCGGAGTTCTGACGGCATGGCATGTCTCAGCTGGGACGCGATGGATCAAGACTCGCACATCGCGCGTCCCAGGCATAGAGCAGCGACTGCCGGACCGACATCCGAGCAGCCTAGAGGCCGTGCGGGTCAGATCACCTCGCCGAGGTCGATCGCGCGCCTGGCGAACTCGATGGCCTTCTCGGCGGTGATCGCGTCCGCCGTCGTCGTCGCCTCGTCGCGCACCGACGGCGGCGAGGCGATCCGGATCTTCTTGCCGTTCGAACGGCGGATGGTCGCGCGCCACCGATCGACGTCGCGCCGGTAGGCATCGATGACAAAGTCCCGGTAGGCGACGCCGCTCATCAGCGGCTGAAGCGATGGCGCATCGGCACCGGCCGGCCGGCTCGCGATCTCGCGCACCATCTCGACAATCGTCTCGACGGCATGCTCACGCGCGACGCCGGTTGCATCCCTGAGCAGATAGCTCACCGCCGCGCCGATCTGCGCCCTGGCGCGATCGTCGCTCGCAAAATCCGAATCGATCTGAATTGACATGATGGGGAAAACGCCTCCTTCGGACGCAATAACGGATGCTTCCTGGCATCCGGCACGCTGCAACCAGAGACGTTTAGTCGGCCCCCCATTAAAGCCGGATTATCCGTTAGCCCCCGATTTCTCGGATGCCGTTAACCGGGTCTTGATGCCGCTTCGGAACCTGTCCGAAGCGGCACCGATCGTCGATCAGATCACGGAAGGCCGGCGCGAGGCGCCGATGGGTTCCGCCCTGTCAGGCGCCTCGCGCACGTGATCATCAATTGACATATTACTGCTATTCGTGTGACATTTTATGAAAGTGGGCCGAAAAGAGCCCGGCAACGTCCACCTGGGGAGGACAGCAATGACCGTTTCCGACGTCACCGCATCGGCCGGACGCCTGGCTCCGGCCGCCGTCGCGCGGACCGCGCAGGCACAGCAGGTCGCCGACATCGCGGCACGGCTCGAACGCCTGCCGCTGACCTCCTATCAGCGCTGGATCTTCGGAATCATCGCAACCGCATGGTTCTTCGACAGCATGGACCTGGCCGCGCTCACTTTCGTGCTCGGCTCGATCCGTCAGACCTTCGGCCTGTCGACGGCGGAAGCCGGGTTGCTGTCCAGCATGAGCTTCCTCGGCATGTTCATAGGCGCCGCCTCCGCCGGCCTATTGGCCGACCGTTTCGGCCGCGCCCGCGTCTTCCAGGTCAGCATGATCTTCTGGGGCTTGGGCAGCCTGTGCTGCGGTCTCTCGACAACGGCGACCGCGCTCGGTGCATCCCGTCTGCTGCTCGGCTTCGGCATGGGCATGGAATTTCCAGTCGCGCAATCGATGGTCCCGGAGATCATGCCCGCCAGCAACCGCGGCCGCTACATCGCTTTCCTCGAGGGATTTTGGCCGCTCGGCTTCATCGCGTCGGGCCTGTTGACCTACTTCGTGCTGCAGGCCGCCGACTGGCGCTGGGTCTTCATCCTGCAGGCGATCCCGGCCGTGTTCGTGCTCGTGGTCCGGCGCTATGTTCCGGAATCGCCGCGCTGGCTCGCTTCGCATGGCTATTCCGAGCGGGCCGAAGCGACCGTGCGCGAGATCGAAGGCAGGGTCCGCGATCGCATCGGCGGCAAGGAGCTGCCGCCGGTCGTGCGCCAGGCGCCTGCCCCCGCATCCGCAACAACGGGCCTGAGGACGCTGTTTTCAGGCATCTACGCCAGGCGGACCACGATGTTGTGGACCTTGTGGTTCTTCGCGCTGCTCGGCTTCTACGGCCTGACCACGTGGCTCGGCGCCCTGCTGCAGGCCAAGGGATTCCCGATCACCAAATCGGTGTTCTACACCATCCTGATTTCGCTCGCGGGCATCCCCGGCTTCCTGGTCTCGGCATGGCTCGTCGAATCCTGGGGCCGGAAGGCGACACTGGCAATGAACCTGCTCTGCGGCGCGATCGCGTGCCACTTCTACGGCTCGGCGGCGGACCAGACCCAGCTCATCATCGCCGGCCTCTGCATGCAGTTCTTCCTGTTCGGCATGTGGTCGACGCTCTACGCCTATACGCCCGAACTGTATCCGACCCATGTCCGGGCAACCGGGACCGGATTCGCCTCCGCGGTCGGCCGAATCGGATCGCTGATCGGCCCTTATGTGATCGGCGTGATCCTGCCCGCGGCGGGACAGAGCGGCGTGTTCGCGCTCGGCGCCGGCGCGTTCGTGGTGGCGGCGCTGGCGGTGCTGCTGCTCGGCGAGGAAACCCGCGGCCGGTCGCTGGAGAGCATTTCGCACTGATGATGCGCGGCCGTTCGCTGCACTCCGCCGGATTCGGTGTAGTGCTGATCGGGCGCTTGTCAGTGCGATCGGGGCGTGTGAGATATCTGCTGGACAGCAGCACGCAAGATCCCGATGGCAGATTCGAGCAAACGATCCAGCACGGTGCGCGCCCGCGCAGCAGGAAGCCGCCGGCCGGCGCGGCAATCGTCCGCCGCCGGCAAGCCGCGCGCTACCGCGCAGGCTCTTCTCCCGCAGGGCGACGTCACCCTCACCGATCGCGCCTATGCCGAGCTGGAAGAGCTGATCGTGACGCTGCAATTGCCTCCGGGCACCGCCCTCTCCGAGCTCGTGCTCGCCAAGCGGCTCGACATCGGCCGTACCCCGATCCGCGAGGCGCTGCAGCGGCTGTCGCGCGACGGCCTCGTCAACATCCTGGCCCGTCGCGGCGTGCTGGTGTCCGAGATCGACCTTCGCGCCCAGCTCCGCCTGCTCGAGGTGCGGCGCGAGCTGGAACGGCTGATGGCGCGCGGCGCTGCCGAGCGCGCCACCGGCGAGCAGCGTGCGCAGTTCTCAGAGATCGCCGCCGGCATGCGGCGCGCAGCGGAAAAGTCCGACGATCTGCTGTTCATGCGGCTGGATCACCAGTTCAACACATTGATCTCCGCGGCGTCGCGCAACGAGTTCGCCTCCCGCGCCATGGGCTTGATGCACGGCCTGTCGCGCCGATTCTGGTACCAGCATTACAAGGAAGCGGCCGATCTGCCGCTCGCCGCGCGGCTGCATGCCGATGTCGCCGAAGCCATCGCCGAGCGCCGCGTCGACGCCGCGGGCGCTGCCTCCGACAGCCTGATCGACTACATCGAGAGTTTCGCGCGTTCGACGCTGTAGAAACCTTTGTTCGAACGTGAACTTTTCGGAAAACCGGGTCCACTTTTCCGGATCATGCTTCAGAATTCGACGACCGTGCGGATCGACCGGCCGCGCCGCAACGCTTCGAAGCCATCATTGATGCCGTCGAGGGTGCAGCGGCCGGTGATCAGTTCGTCAAGTTTGAGCCGGCCGTCGAGATAGGCCTGCGCCAGCAAGGGGAAGTCGCGCCGCGGCCGCGCGCCGCCATAGCTCGAACGGCGGAAACGCTTCTCGCCCATCAACGCGCCCCAGCGGAAGCTCACGTCCTGCGTGACGTCGATCTTGCCGAGCCAGATCACCTCGCCGCCCGGCCGCACCGCCTCCGCGGTTTGCCGAAACGCCAGTGGATGGCCCGCCGCCTCGAGGATGACGTCGGCGCCCCGCCCGCGCGTCGCCGCCTTCGCAACCTGGACCGGGTCCTCGCGCGCCGCGTTGACGGCGTGCGTCGCGCCGAGTTGCCGCGCCAGCGCAAGCTTCGCGTCGTCGAGATCGACCGCGATGATCGCACCGGCACCGGCGAGCCTGGCGCCCTGCACCGCTGCCAGCCCGACCGCGCCGCAGCCGGTGACCATCACGGTATCGCCATAGCCGATCTCGGCGACATTCAGCGCGGCGCCGACGCCGGTCATGACACCGCAACCGATCAGGCACGCACGGTCGAACGGGATGTCCTTTGGCACGACGATCGCCTGCTGCGCCGGCAGCACGACATATTCCGAGAACGCGCCAAGGAACATCAGATGCGCCAGGCCGCCGCCGGCCGCGAGCTGCGCCTTCGACGTGCCGTCGAAATGCACGCCTTCCGCACCCCTGGCGAGATAGGTCTCGCACAGGATCGGCTGCGCGCGGTCGCAGTGAAAGCAGTGCCCGCAATGCGGATTCCATGACAGGATGACGTGGTCGCCGATGCGGACGTCGCGCACCGCGCTGCCGACCTGTTCGACCACCCCGGCCGCCTCGTGCCCGAGGATCATCGGCAGGGGATAACGCAGCGATCCGTCGATCACCTCCAGATCGGTATGACAGAGCCCCGCCGAACGCACCTTCACCACGACATCGGTTGGCGAAGGCGGCGCCAGCGTAACGCGCTCGATCGAGAGCGGCGTTCCGCTTTGATGCAGCACCGCGGCGCGACAGGTCAGCGTCATCTCAAAAATTCTCTCGTGGAGAAATCAGGGGGGGTCAGGCCGTCTGTCCGGACCGCAATGCCGCGACCGCCTCATCGAGATCGGCCGAGGAGAGCTCCCATTCGTTGTCGAAATTGGCGACGATGCGCCGCATGAAGCTCTCGTGCAGCGCCTTTGCGACCGTGGCGTCGTGCAGATGATCATAGAGCAGCGCGAAGGCCAGCTGTGCCGGCTCGGGTCCCTCATAGCTCCACTCAAAACCATGCTCGGTGAGACGGAGCTGGTCGTAATGCGGTGACAGCGGCGCGCCGTCGACCAGGACGGAAATGCCGTCGATGGTGCGGTCCCCGGTATAGTTCGCCATCGGATCCTCCCCGTGCTGCAGCATCACATCAAGACCCCGGCGGACGCATCTTGAGGTCCTTCTTGACGACCTCGGGGAAGATCCACATCGCGACCGTGGCGAACACACCGAGGAAGGCGACCGCGTAGCTCGGTCCCTGCTGCCCCAGATAGACCATGAAGAAGTATCCGCAGGCCGCGGTAGCGAGGCAGGCCAGCGACAACATGAGCTTGATGTGGCTTGGCATCGAAAACGTCCCCTCAGGTCCAGATGTGAAACGACGGCGCAGCCACGCCGATCAGCAGCGCCAGCGCTGCGACCATGGCGCAACAGGACAGCCGCAATCCCGCCCGTCCGTCGCGCCACCATTCCGGCAGCGCCTGAAACAGCTCGGGCAGGAACAGGAACAGCACACCGCCCACCACAATGATGGTGGTCCAGCGCAGCTCCACCAGGGCGAATGCCAGCGTGCCGGCGAGCAGCATCACCCACAATATCGTCGTCATCGTCACCGGCAGGACGGAGCGCCCGCGCAGCGGATACATCCCGGCCAGCTGCAGGAATCCGATGCAGCACACGCTCCACAGCAGCCCGAACCAGGCGAGTCCGGCGAGATTGGGTTCAAGCTGCGGCATGCGGCACCGATCGCTCCTTCACCACGACCCGCGGCGTCCGCGCCGTCCGTCGCATGTCGGTCTTCACATAGCGCGTGCTGTAGCCGTTGAAGACGTGGCCAAGCAGGCCGCGATTGAGGTCGGAGGTGCCGAACACATAGTCCATCACCGGGAAGGTCAGGTTCATGTTCCGCTCCATCATGATCGACTGGTTGTGATGGGCGGTATGATGCCTGCGGATGGTGTTGACGAAGGGCATGTTGCGCACGAAGGCGTTTTCCTCGACGTGGCAGCAGAAGTGCATGAATTCGTAGATCAGGTACATCGACGTGGTCGTCGTGATCAGCAGCCAGCCGGTATTGGCCGAAATCACAAGCCCGGCCACGATCGCCGGCGGGATCGACATCAGGGTGAACACCACGAGCGCATAGGGCGGGAAGAAGGTGACACGCCAATCGTGATGATCGGCAAAGCGCATTTCCTCTTCGGTGAAGAACTGATGATGCATCAGCGTGTGGCGGCTGTAGATCGCGCGCAGCAGCGGCACATTCGAGGGCCGGTGCATGACGAAGCGATGCACCGCCCATTCAAAGAAGTTCGCAATCAGGAAGACCACCGGGATAGTGAGGTATTCCCACCATTT
Source organism: Bradyrhizobium viridifuturi (assembly GCF_001238275.1). Lineage (GTDB taxonomy): Bacteria > Pseudomonadota > Alphaproteobacteria > Rhizobiales > Xanthobacteraceae > Bradyrhizobium > Bradyrhizobium viridifuturi. Next base: position 90,032 of record NZ_LGTB01000037.1, on the reverse strand, counting down.
CACGTCGTGCAGATTGGCCAGGTAGACGTACAGCGCCGTGAACCCGATCGTGTAGATCAGCACGACGTGCAGCCAGCCATTGTACCAGCCCACCACCCGCTCGCGGTAGGTCGCGCGATACTTGCGCTGGCGGTCGGTCATTCCTGTTGCAGCCAACTCCATCGCAGCTTCCTCCGTCTTATCTGACATATCAGTAGCACATCAGCTGTGGAAGGCAAGCCGGCTCGGCCCGGGAATGACGGGACGATGCGCGGAACTCGGGCGGGCAGAGCCGCGCGGCCGCCCCTTCCCCGCCTACGTGTCAGATCGGATGGCGCAATGAAAAAGCCGCCCCGGACGATGTCCGAGGCGGCCTTTGGTCTCCGGCTGATCCGACGATCAGAGCAGGCCCGCGCCGCGCGCCCACTTGTACTTGGCGCCAAGCACCTCGACCGGCAGTTCGGTCGAATAGGCGTAGGCCGGGATGCCGTTCTGGTAGAGATATTCGGCGGCTTCCTCGACCTCGACGTCACCAGCGAGCGAGGCAACGATCGGCTTGACGAAGCCCTTGGCCTCCATCTCCTTCTTCACCTCGACCATGTTGCGCGCGAACACCATCGGCGGCGTCACGATGGTGTGCCAGTAGCCGAGGATCAGCGCGTGGATGCGCTCATCCGACAGGCCGAGCTTCACGGTGTTGACATAGGTGATCGGCGGCTCGCCGCCGGTGATATCCACAGGATTTCCGGCCGCGCCGAACGGCGGGATGAACTTGCGGAACGCCGCGTCGAGATCCGGCGGCATCTGCATCAGCGACAGGCCGTTGTCGACGACGGAGTCCGACAGCAGCACGCCGGAGCCGCCGGCGCCGGTGATGATCAGGACGTTCTCGCCCTTCGGCGTCGGCAGCACCGGCACGCCGCGGGCGAACTCCAGGAGCTGCCGGAGCGAGCGGGCGCGGATCACGCCGGACTGCTTGAACACGTCCTCGTAGATCTTGTCGTTGCCGGCGAGCGCGCCGGTGTGCGACGACGCCGCTTTCGCACCGGCCGAGGTGCGGCCGGCCTTCAGCACGACCACCGGCTTCTTCTTGGAGACGCGCTTGGCGGCCTCGGCAAAGGCTCGACCGTCCTTCAGATCCTCGCAGTGCTGCGCGATCAAATTGGTGTTGGGGTCCTGCTCGAAGAAGGCGAGCAGATCGTCCTCGTCGATGTCGGACTTGTTGCCGAGGCCGACGATCGCCGATACGCCCATCTTCGCCGAGCGCGAGAAGCCGATGATCGCCATGCCGATGCCGCCCGACTGCGACGACAGCGCGGCGTGGCCCTTGACGTCATAGGCAGTGCAGAAGGTGGCGCAGAGATTGGCCGGGGTATAGTAGAAGCCGTAGATGTTCGGCCCCATCAGGCGGATGTTGTACTTCTTGCCGACCTCGACGATCTCGGCCTGCAATTCGGGCGCACCGGCTTCGGCAAAGCCCGAGGGAATCAGCACCGCGCCGGGGATTTTCTTCTCGCCGCATTCGACGAGCGCGCCGGCGACGAATTTCGCGGGGATCGCGAACACCGCCGTGTCGATCACGCCGGGCACATCCTTGACGCTCTTGTAGGCCTTGTAGCCCAAGATCTCTTCCGCCTTCGGGTGGATCGGATAGATCTCGCCCTTGTAGCCGCCGTTGATGAGATTCTTCATCACCGAGTTGCCGATCTTGCCGTCCTCGGCGGAGGCGCCGATCACCGCAACGCCCTTCGGCTGCATGATGCGGTTCATCGCGACGACGATCTCTTCGGTCGGACGCGGCGCCGGGCGCGGCTTGTAGTCGAAGTCGACCACGATGCGTACGTCGGCCGCGATCGCGTTCTTGCTGGTGGCGAACACCGGGTTGAGGTCGAGCTCGACGATCTCGGGGAAATCGCTGACCAGCTGCGACACCTTGACGATGACGTCGGCGAGCGCCTCGCGATTGACGGGGTCGCCGCCGCGCACGCCCTTGAGCATCTCGTGGGCCTGGATGCCGTCGAGCATCGACAGCGCATCTTCCTTGGTCGCGGGCGCGAGGCGGAAGGTGATGTCCTTGAGAATCTCGACCAGCACGCCGCCGAGGCCGAAGGCGACCAGCTTGCCGAACGAGCCGTCGGTGATCGAACCGACGATTACCTCGGTGCCGCCGCCCAGCATCTGCTGGACCTGGATGCCCTCGATCTTGGCATCGGCCTTATATTTCTTGGCGTTGGCGAGAATGGTCTCGTAGCTCTTCTCGGCGTCGGCCGCGCTCTTGACGCCGACCACGACGCCGCCGGCCTCGGTCTTATGCAGGATATCGGGCGAGACGATCTTCATCACGACCGGGAAGCCCATGTCGGAGGCGATCCGGGCGGCGTCCGCCGCCGACTTGGCAACGCCTTCCTTCGGCACCGGAATGCCGTAGGCGTCGCAAACCACCTTGCCTTCGGGCGCGGTGAGGCTCGTGCGCTTATCGGCCCTGACCGCATCGAGAATTTTGCGGACCGCATCCTTAGAATTTGACATCGGCTTCCTCCTGGGACAAATTTCGTGGCATTTGGTATGCCAAAAACGTAATTGTCAAGGTCGGTCGACGATCAAAAAGTCCGAAAAATAAGGGCAGCTTGACATTCTGGTATTTGGCATGCCAAAAATCTAGGGTAATTTCTTCTGCTAAGAAGACGTCTCCAAGAGGAGGAGACGAGTCGTGCCAGAACCGAAACAGACCAAGGCGTCGCCCACCATGGCTGACACAGATATCGCCATCGTCCGGATCGCGCCGGAGACGAGCTTCAAGAACAAGGCCTATGAAGCCTTGAAGGAAGCGATCCTGAAGATGGACATCTACGCGACGCCGGAGCCCGTGATGCTCGACGAGCGCGCATTGTCCGAGCGCCTCGGCGTCAGCCGCACGCCGATCCGCGAAGCGATCGCGATGCTCGAGCAGGACGGCTTCGTGAAAACCGTGCCGCGCCGCGGCATCGTCGTGGTCCGCCGCACCAAGGCGGAGATCGTCGACATGATCCGCGCCTGGGCGGCGCTGGAGAGCATGGCGGCGCGCCTGATCACGACCACTGCGCGCAAGAAGGACATCTCGGCGCTGCGCGACTTCTTCAAGGACTTCAGCGACGACCGGCTGCCGCAGGATCACGTCGAGGAATACTCCAAGGCCAACATCGCCTTCCACCAGGCGCTGATCTCGCTTTCGGAATCGCCTGTGCTGGTCGACCTCACCAACGACCTGCTGCTGCATGTGCGCGGCTATCGCCAGCTCACGATCGGCCGCAAGGACCGCACCGCGACCTCACTGCCGGAGCATCTCGGAATCATCGAGGCGCTGGAAGCGCGCGACACCGAGCTCGCCGAGAAGCGCGCCCGCGATCACACGCTCGGGCTTGCCGCCTATGTCGAGGCGCATGGCCAAGAGTTGTTCACGTAGAGACCCGTTCACGTAAGTTTGAGAATCCACACCCGCTTCAGACGACAATCAGATCGTCCGAACAAAGAACGATCAGGGAGACGATGCCGATGCTGAATACCGCTACGAAGTCCGAGGCACCGGGCACCGAGCAAGAACTGACCGATGGCTTCCACCTCGTCATCGATGCGCTCAAGCTCAACGGCATCGACACCGTCTACGGTGTGCCGGGTATCCCGATCACGGACCTGGGCCGCATGGCCCAGGCGGCGGGCATTCGCGTGCTCTCGTTCCGCCACGAGCAGAACGCCGGCTATGCGGCATCGATCGCCGGCTTCCTGACCAAGCGTCCCGGCGTCTGCCTGACGGTGTCGGCGCCCGGCTTCCTCAACGGCCTCACCGCGCTCGCCCACGCCACCACCAACTGCTTCCCGATGATCCTGATCTCCGGCTCGTCGGAGCGCGAGATCGTCGATCTGCAGCAGGGCGACTATGAGGAGATGGACCAGCTCGCGATCGCCAAGCCGCTCTGCAAGGCGGCGTTCCGCGTGCTGCATGCGCAGGACATCGGCATCGGCCTCGCACGCGCGATCCGCGCCGCGGTGTCGGGCCGTCCGGGCGGCGTCTATCTCGATCTGCCGGCAAAACTGTTCGGCCAGGTGATGGACGCTGCGGCCGGCGAGAAGTCGCTGGTCAAGGTGATCGACGCGGCGCCGGAGCAGATCCCCTCCCCGTCTTCGGTCAAGCGCGCGCTCGACGTCCTGAAGAGCGCAAAGCGCCCGCTGATCATCCTCGGCAAGGGCGCCGCCTATGCGCAGGCCGACGAGGCGATCAAGAATTTCGTCGAGAAGAGCGGCGTGCCGTTCCTGCCGATGAGCATGGCCAAGGGCCTGCTGCCCGATCTGCATCCGCAATGCGCCGGTGCTGCACGCTCGACCGTGCTGAAGGAAGCCGACGTCGTGATGCTGATCGGCGCCCGCCTCAACTGGCTGCTCTCGCACGGCAAGGGCAAGACATGGGGCGAAGCTCCGAAGAAATTCATCCAGGTCGACATCGAGCCGAAGGAAATGGATTCCAACGTCGAGATCGTCGCCCCCGTGGTCGGTGATATCGGCTCCTGCGTCTCCGCGTTCCTCGACGCGATGGGCGCGAACTGGTCGGCCGCACCAAGCGATTGGCTCGCAACCGTGGCGAAGAAGCGCGACGACAACGTCGCCAAGATGGCGCCGAAGCTGATGAGCAACGCTTCGCCGATGGATTATCACGGTGCGCTCGGCGCGCTCCGCGCCATCATTGCGGAACGCCCCGACACCATCTTCGTCAACGAAGGCGCCAACACGCTCGACCTCGCCCGCGGCGTCGTCGACATGCACAAGCCGCGCAAGCGGCTCGATGTCGGCACCTGGGGCGTGATGGGCATCGGCATGGGCTATTCGATCGCCGCCGCGGTCGAGACCGGCCTGCCGGTGCTCGCGGTCGAAGGCGACAGCGCGTTCGGCTTCTCGGGCATGGAGGTCGAGACCATCTGCCGCTACAAGCTGCCGATCTGCGTCGTGATCTTCAACAATGACGGCATCTATCGCGGCACCGACGTCAACAGCGCCGGCGACGATCCGGCGACCACCGTGTTCGTCAAGGGCTCGCGCTACGACAAGATGATGGAAGCCTTCGGCGGCGTCGGCGTCAACGCCACCTCGCCCGACGAGCTGAAGCGTGCGGTCAATGCGGCGCTGGATAGCGGCAAGCCGACCCTGATCAACGCAGTGATCGATCCGGCGGCGGGCTCGGAGAGCGGCCGCATCGGCAACCTCAATCCGCAGAGCGTTTTGAAGAAGAAGTAACCCCCAACCCACATCACTCCCTGCGGGTGCAGGGGCAGACCAGAGTACGGAGCAATTATTATGACCAAAGCGCTCAAGGGCGTTCGCATTCTCGATTTCACCCACGTCCAGTCGGGTCCGACCTGCACGCAATTGCTGGCCTGGTTCGGCGCCGACGTGATCAAGGTCGAGCGCCCCGGCGTTGGCGACATCACGCGTGGCCAGCTGCAGGACATCCCGAACGTGGACAGCCTGTATTTCACCATGCTGAACCACAACAAGCGCTCGATCACGCTCGACACCAAGAACCCGAAGGGCAAGGAAGTGCTGACCGCTCTGATCAAGCAGTGCGACGTGCTGGTCGAGAATTTCGGGCCCGGCGTGCTCGATCGCATGGGCTTCCCCTGGGAGAAGATCCACGCCATCAACCCGAAGATGATCGTCGCCTCGATCAAGGGTTTCGGTCCCGGCCCGTATGAGGACTGCAAGGTCTACGAGAACGTCGCGCAGTGCACCGGCGGCGCCGCCTCGACCACCGGCTTCCGCGACGGCCTGCCGCTGGTCACCGGCGCGCAGATCGGCGACAGCGGCACCGGCCTCCACCTCGCGCTCGGCATCGTCACCGCGCTCTATCAGCGCACCCATTCCGGCCAGGGCCAGCGCGTCACCGCGGCGATGCAGGACGGCGTGCTCAACCTCGCCCGCGTCAAGCTGCGCGACCAGCAGCGCCTCGCCCATGGCCCGCTGAAGGAATACAGCCAGTTCGGCGAAGGCATTCCGTTCGGCGATGCCGTGCCGCGCGCCGGCAACGATTCCGGCGGCGGCCAGCCCGGCCGCATCCTGAAGTGCAAGGGCTGGGAGACCGACCCGAACGCCTACATCTACTTCATCACCCAGGCCCCGGTCTGGGAGAAGATTTGCGACGTGATCGGCGAGCCGACCTGGAAGACCGATCCGAACTACGCCAAGCCGCCGGCCCGCCTGCCGCGCCTCAACGAGATCTTCGCCCGCATCGAGCAGTGGACGATGACCAAGACCAAGTTCGAGGCGATGGAGATCCTCAACAAGGACGACATTCCCTGCGGCCCGATCCTGTCGATGAAGGAGATCGCCGAAGACCAGTCGCTGCGCGCCACCGGCACCGTGGTCGAGGTCGATCACCCGACCCGCGGCAAGTACATCTCGGTCGGCAACCCGATCAAGCTGTCGGATTCGCCGAGCGAAGTCGCCCGCTCGCCGCTGCTCGGCGAGCACACCGACGAGATCCTGCGCGAGGTGCTCGGCTTCTCCGACCACCAGGTCGCCGAGATCCACGATTCCGGCGCACTCGATCCGCCGCGCAAGCAGGCTGCCGAGTAAGCTGCACGTTCAAGCACCACGACAAATGGCCGCGGACAACCGCGGCCATTTTTGTTTGCTTGAAGGAAGCACTGCGGCGCGCTGTGCACAGATTCAGCTGTTGCCTCTCGACCGTTCGAAAGAACGAAATCACCGCTATCGACGCGCGGACGATAGAGATGCTTCCCAACTCCCGTCGAGAACAGCACCAACATGCTGAGCAGCGCGGCGTAAGATAGCCGGGCAAACGAGGGGTGGGGCACCATGACTATTCGCGCGGGTCTGTTGGATGCGATCGGCAATACGCCCCTGATCAGGCTGCGCGGACCGTCGGACGCCACCGGTTGCGACATCTACGGCAAGGCCGAGTTCCTCAATCCGGGCGGCTCGATCAAGGATCGCGCGGCGCTCGCGATCATCGACGACGCCGAACAGCGCGGCCTGCTCGAGCCGGGCGGCACCATCGTCGAAGGCACCGCCGGCAATGTCGGCATCGGCATCGCGCTCGTGGCCAATGCGCGCGGCTATCGTTCCGTGATCGTGATGCCCGACACGCAAAGCCAGGAGAAGCAGGACCTGCTGCAGCTCTACGGCACCGATCTGCGCCTGATACCCGCCGTGCCCTACTCCGATCCGAGCCACTATGCGCGCTACTCCGCGCGCCTCGCCGCGGAGCTGGGCGCGTTTTGGGCGAACCAGTTCGACAATGTCGCCAACAGCGAAGGCCACTATCGCACGACCGGCCGCGAGATCTGGCAGCAGACCGACGGCAAGGTCGACGGCTTCACCTGTGCCGTCGGCAGCGGCGGCACCTTGGGGGGCGTTGCCCGCGCCCTCAAGGACCGCAATCCGGACGTGAAGATCGCGCTCAGCGATCCGATGGGCGCCGCGCTCTACAACTGGTTCACCAAGGGCAAGCTGACGACGGAAGGCGACTCGATCACCGAGGGCATCGGCCAGGTCCGCGTGACGAAGAACCTTGAAGGCGCGCCGATCGACATGGCTTACCAGATCGCGGATGAGGAAGCGCTCCCCGTCCTGTTCGACCTGATCGAACATGAGGGGCTGGTGCTGGGCGGCTCGAGCGCGATCAACATCGTGGGAGCGATGCGGCTTGCACGCGACCTCGGTCCCGGCAAGACCATCGTCACCATCCTCGCCGACGGCGGCCAGCGCTACCAGTCCAAGTTGTTCAATCCGGATTTCCTCCGCAGGAAGAACCTGCCGCTGCCGCGCTGGATGAGTTGAGGCGGCGGTCGCCCTCGCCCCGCTGAGAAGCAGGCGGCGGAGCATGACCTCACCCAATTCGGCAAACAAACCACGACCTGGCGATGAACGTTTTGCAGGGCCAATGCCACTAAGCTCAAGACGAGCACCTGCCCTCCGGGCTCTCGTCGAGCCCTCGTGCACATTGGATCCGGCGATGAAGCGTCGAACGAAAGTGGTTTTGGTCATCGGGTGCCTGGCCGTCGTGACGGCGGCGGCGACGGTCGCCGCGCTGACGGCGGCGCTGGCGCGGGCGGTGGATCCTCATGAATATTGCACGACTGGCTTTTCGCCGCTGGTCAGTTGCAACCTCGGATGGTCGTCGAGAACCACCAGCCAATCGGATCCGATATTCGCCACCGCATCGAGCTCGCAAAACGCTACGTCGGGCCCGCGTCCTGCGCCGCAGCCGACATCCGTCGACGTCACGTCCTGGGCGATCGCCCATTGTCCCGGGAGCAGCATCGGCAGGCGCTTGCTTTGTCCCGTCCCTGCGGCCGAGACATCGGTCGAGGCCGCGAGCGACGATCTCGCAACCGGCCTGCCCAGGCCCAAGCCATGGCTGCTGACGACGGCGAGGAAGTCACCCTTGAACGAGGCGGTTCGCGTCGAGACGCCGCTTGGCCTTGCGGCCGTGCTCAGCTTCTATCGTGGCGCACTCGGCAAGCGCGGCTGGACCGAGAACGGTGTTTCAGGCGTCGAGCCCGACAGGGCCGTGGTCGCGTTCACGACATCGAGCGGTCCCGCGCTCCTCCGGCTTGTTCGCCAGGGCGACAGAACGGTCGCCGAACTCTCGCTGCGCAAATCTGCCGCAGCCGATGCCGAATTCCAGCCAACGCAGGGGCAAGTGCGGCTCCTGTTCGGCAATGCCACGGACGAAGCGGCCGTCATCACCATCAACGAGCAGACCATCAAGCTGGAGGCGCGCGCCGGGCGTCATCTGACCGACACCCCCGCAACCGGACGCAAATCGCCGGACGGTGCGGAAATCAATCTGCCGCCGGGCATCTACAAGGTAGCCGTCCGGATCGCGGGCGGCGCGGCGCAGACCTCGGAATTCGCGGTTGCTGCCGACGAAACCTGGGGCCTGCTCGCCGGCCCTAACGGCGTCGCCCTTCCGATGCGCCTCTATTGAATTCCATTTGTCGCCGAAATCCGGAAGCACCGCGTGTGGGATCGATTCCATGGCACACGCATGAACGCGCGGCATCAACCACCCTCGCCGCTCTCAGCATCGCCGCCTTCGTCGCCAGGCACATACTCCAAAATATCCCCCGGCCGGCAATCCAGCTCGCGGCAGATTGCCGACAGCGTCGAGAAGCGCATCGCCTTGGCCTTGCCGGTCTTCAGGATCGACAGGTTCTGGATCGAGATGCCGATCGCGTCCGCAAGGTCTCCGAGGCGGCGCTTGCGCTTTGCGAGCATGACATCGAGGTTCACCACGATCGGCACCGGCATCGCCCTCAGATCGTCAGGTCGTTTTCGGACTGCAGCAGGATGGCGTGCTCGAGCACGAATTTCAGCGCCATCAGGAACACGCCGCCGGCGACGGTGCTGACGTCGACGCCGTAGCTCGGCAGGAAGAATTTGACGTCGCCGAGTTGATACAGGGCATAGCTCACCGCAACGGTCGTGATCGTATCCACAAACGGCCAGACCACCAGGAAGATCCCCATCCACCAGACACCCTGCAGCGTTTCGGACACGAAGATCCGCCCGTTGGCGAATCGATTGACCATGCGATGAAGGATGCCGATCAACACGGCGTAAAACGATACCCCAAGCGCGAACAGCGACCAGAACAGCACCTGGCCCTTGGCCGACATGGTGAGCGGGTTGGCGACGATGGCGGCGCATTTGGCCTGCTCGCCGGTGAGGCTTTCGGCGATCGTGGCCGAGGCCGTGGTGGTGCGGTAATAGGCCAGCCACAGCACCACCGGCAGCGCAGCCCAGATCACCCAGAACGCCCGGTCGAGCCTTCGAAACCAAAGCTGGCGCTGCTCGCGAACCGATTTCCCCATCGCACCCACCCGAAAAATTTTTGCCAAACAGGCCATTACGGCTGCGATCCATCATGCCTTGGTAATGTTGTTGACTCAACCTAAAACGTGATTTATTTCATGTTTATCATTAAATTTTTCACGAAGAAGGTGGATGATGACATTAGCCCCCGATAATGACGGCCAGCTCAAGGCCGTGAAGCAGTTGATCCACGCTCACCTGACCCGCCGCCTGATCGTGGCGGCGTTCCACATCCCGCTGCTCGGCGGCACCGCCGACGCCGCCAAAGCCACCGACAGAGCGAGCGATCCGGCCGGCGTCTGGCTGACCCAGTCCGGCGACGCCAGGATCAAGGTCCACCGCTGCGGCGCCGCGCTGTGCGGCCGCGTCGTCTGGCTGAAGGAACCGACCGACAAGGCCACCGGCAAGCCCCAGCTCGACGACAAGAATGCCGATCCCGCGCAGCGCACCCGGCCGGTGATGGGCATCTCGCTGTTCATCAACATGCAGCCCGCAGGCCCGAACAAATGGGCCGGCCGGATCTACAACGCCGACGACGGCAAGACTTACGAGAGCTCGGTGACGCTGGTGTCGTCGGGCACGCTGAACGTACGCGGCTGCATGGGAACGCTGTGCGCGGGCGAAGACTGGACGCGGTGAAGGGATCTGGCCCCGACCCTTCATCGGCCAAGAAGAAAAGCAAACCCATCAACTCAAGGCCGCCCATCGGGGCGGCCTTTTTTTATGACGGCCGCAGTTTCGATTGTCTAAGCCTGGCCACGGCCCGGCCTCGAAGCGCCCGCGGCCGATAACCCGGCCGCCGGGAACGCCTGATCCAAGGCTCTGGTTTCACGCCGCTTTCCCTCGGATCTGGGATGCCAAGGGGCCAACTTTGCTGCAATGCACAGTGGCGAATGCTGCTATGCAAACAAGCTCGTTGTATCTGGCATCTGGTATACATAGTTTGGCTGCAGATGATGCCGGCCCATTGCTGGCCTCCAGTGAAAGGGGACACCAATGTCCAAGACGACTGCTACCGCCATCGCGCTCGCGCCCTCCTCCACCCTGTTCGGCCGCCTGCTGGCTTCGATCGACCGCCTGCTGATGAAGAGCGCGGAGATCTCCAACCGCAACGGCGACCTGCCGCGCTTCGGCCTCTGACGCACAGCGATTCCTCGGCGCTCCTCGCCGCGCGTGCTTTGCTGCAAGACGCGACCTGACATTGAACCTTCGACCAATGGCCCCGCTTTCCGGGGCCATTTTTTTGCGCGCTGAACTAGTGTTCACGCGGTCGTTGAGTCTTCTGCGGCATATGCGCACGCTGCCCCTGCGACAGCTTGAACCTTGGCATATCGAATACCAAGATGATCACGCCGCGCCACAAGCAGAATGACAAAGCGCGCACTGGGAGGATGAATGTCGGACATGGTTCAGGCAACTGCGGCCCCCGCGGCCGCGCGCGTCAGCGACACCTATCGCTGGACGCAACTTGCGATCGGCGTCGCCGCAATGGTGATGATCGCAAACTATCAATACGGGTGGACGTTCTTCGTGCCCGACATCCAGAAGACGTTTGGATGGGATCGCGCATCGATCCAGTGGGCCTTTACGCTCTTCGTGCTGTTCGAGACCTGGCTGGTGCCGGTCGAAGGCTGGTTCGTCGACAAATACGGTCCGCGCCTCGTCGTGCTGATCGGCGGCATCCTCTGCGCGATCGGCTGGGCGATCAACGCGCAGGCGACTTCGCTGAACGGCTACTATCTCGGCATGATCATCGCCGGCATCGGCGCCGGCGGCGTTTACGGCACCTGCGTCGGCAACGCGCTGAAATGGTTTCCCGACAAGCGCGGGCTTGCGGCGGGCATCACCGCAGCAGGCTTCGGTGCAGGCTCAGCGCTCACGGTCGCGCCGATCCAGGCGATGATCAAGGACTCCGGCTTCCAGACCACCTTCCTCTATTTCGGCCTCGGCCAGGGCATCATCATCGTGCTGCTCGCCTTCTTCCTGCTCGCACCGAAGGCCGGACAGGTGCCGGCCGTCGTGCAGAATGCCAACATCATCCAGACCCGGCGCAACTATCAGCCGACCGAAGTGCTGCGGCAGCCAATCTTCTGGCTGATGTACTTCATGTTCGTGATCGTCGGCGCCGGCGGCTTGATGGTGACGGCGAACCTGAAGCCGATCGCGGTCGACTGGAAGGTCGACAGCGTGCCGGTGACGCTGATGGCGGTGACGATGACGGCCGTGACCTTCGCGGCAACCATCGACCGCGTCCTCAACGGCCTGACGCGTCCGTTCTTCGGCTGGATCTCCGACATGATCGGCCGCGAGAACACGATGTTCATCGCCTTCGGCATGGAAGGCTTCGGCATCTGGATGCTCTACCTCTGGGGCCACGATCCGATGTGGTTCGTGCTGCTCTCGGGCTTCGTATTCTTCGCCTGGGGCGAGATCTACTCGCTGTTCCCCTCGACCTGCACCGACACGTTCGGCGCCAAGTTCGCAACCACGAATGCGGGCCTGCTCTACACCGCGAAGGGCACTGCGGCGCTCCTCGTGCCGATCGCCAACTACATGCAGCAATCGTCGGGCAATTGGGACAACGTGTTCATCATCGCGGCCGGCGCCAACATCCTCGCCTCGCTGCTGGCGATTGCCGTGCTCAAGCCATGGCGGAAAATCGTGGTCGCGAAATCGACGGCGATGGCTTAGGCAACGCGCCACTTCTGCTGACGAAACGCCCGGCCGACGCCGGGCGTTTTTCATTTGCGGCGCCGATCGCCACCCCGGATCAGTCCAAAGTATGCCAGTTTTGCTGCGGTGCAGCAGCAAGACACGCTTGCATTCTGGAATATAGTATACCAACCTCCCGGCAAGCGTTTGCGACGATACGCCACAATAATTGCGACACTGGGTCACAAGAAGACCAGGCGCGCTCGGGAGGATTTGATGGTTTCCAGCAATACTGCCGCGACACAAGCTCAACCTTCGTTCAGTGGCTTCCGCTGGCTGCAGCTCATCATGGGCATCGTCTGCATGGCGATGATCGCCAACCTGCAATATGGCTGGACGCTGTTCGTCGATCCGATCGACGGCGCCCATCACTGGGGCCGCGCGGCCATCCAGTTCGCCTTCACGATCTTCGTGGTGACCGAGACCTGGCTGGTGCCGGTCGAAGCCTGGTTCGTCGACAAATACGGCCCACGGATCGTCATCATGTTCGGCGGCGTGATGATCGCGCTCGCCTGGGTGCTGAACTCATACGCGGATTCACTCACCGTGCTCTATGCCGCGGCAGTCGTCGGCGGCATCGGCGCCGGCTCGGTCTACGGCACCTGCGTCGGCAATGCGCTGAAATGGTTTCCCGATCGCCGCGGCCTCGCCGCCGGCGCAACGGCGGCGGGCTTCGGCGCGGGCGCAGCGCTGACCGTAGTGCCGATCGCCAACATGATCGCCTCGAGCGGCTATCAGACCGCGTTCTTCGATTTCGGCATCGGGCAAGGCGTGATCGTGTTCCTGCTCGCCTTCTTCATCCAGAAGCCCGCGGTCTCGATTCCGCCGAAGAAGAAGCAGCTCAACCTGCCGCAGACCAAGATCGACTTCACGCCGCCGCAGGTGCTGCGCAGCCCGATCTTCTGGGTGATGTATCTGGTGTTCGTGATGGTCGCCTCCGGCGGCCTGATGGCGGCGGCGCAGATCGCACCGATCGCGCACGACTACAAGATCGCCACGACGCCGGTTTCACTCGCCGGCTTCCAGATGGCCGCGCTGACCTTCGCGATCTCGCTCGACCGCATCTTCGACGGGTTCGGACGGCCGTTCTTCGGCTGGGTCTCCGACAATATCGGCCGTGAGCACACCATGTTCATCGCGTTCGGCACCGGCGCGCTGATGCTGCTGACGCTGTCGACCTGGGGCCACAACCCGCTGGTGTTCGTGCTGGCCACCGCAGTCTATTTCGGCGTGTTCGGCGAGATCTACTCGCTGTTCCCGGCGACCTGCGGCGACACCTTCGGCTCGAAATTCGCGACCACCAACAACGGCATGCTCTACACCGCGAAAGGCACGGCAGCGCTCCTGGTGCCGGCCGCCAGCATCGTTGCGGCGAGCTATGGCTGGCAGGCGGTGTTCGTGATCGCGGTCGCGCTCAACGCCACCGCGGCGCTGATGGCGCTGTTCGTGATCAAGCCGCTGCGCCGCGCGTTCATCAACGGCAACGAAGCGGCCGCGGCCGCAGCCGAGACCGCAACCAACGCCAAGACGGCGTAACAACACGGCCTCAGATGTCGGCCTGATTTGATTGCCAAATTTCAGGACGTCCGGTTGAACTTGATGGAGGCGCACTTCGGTGCGCCTCTTTCGTTTGGGCTGATCAGGGATGCCAGATACCAGAAGCGCCGGAAGCCGCGATTGGCCTGCCCGTTCAACCCGGTCACAATCATCTGAAACGTCAGCGGTTCTGCCTATTTCGGCGATTTCTTGGTGGTAGATTTCCGAGGCGGCGGCGTTGACAATTGGTATTTTGTATACCAGAATCCTGCCAACGATAACCAAGGAGGTTGCCATGCAAGTCGGAGATATCCTGCGCAAGAAGACCCCTCGCGTCGCCACGGTTCGCATGAACGAGACGGTGGCGATCGCCGCGCAACTGATGCGCGCCAGCAATATCAGCGCGCTCGTGGTCAAGGATGTCGTTCGCACCGAGGGCAACACCGCCGTCGGCATGTTCACCGAGCGCGACGTGGTGCGCGCGATCGCCGAGCACGGCGCCGCCGGCGCCGGCATGAAGGTCTCGCAACTGGTCTCGGTGCAGCAGCTCGTGTCATGCACCTCGAGCGACACGCTCGAGCACATCCGTCATCTGATGACCAAGCACCACATTCGCCACGTGCCGGTCATCGACAATTACAGCCTGATCGGCGTCGTCAGCATGCGCGACATCGCGGCCGCGTTCGACGAGGAAACCGCCGCGTCGAAGAAGGACGCCGTGCCGGCGTAACGAACATTCCGGCTGTCATTGCTCTCGGCCAGGCGCTGCGTGCGATCACCAGCGCCTGAGCAGATGACGAAAGACTTCTGCCCGCCCCTCGCCTGACCGCCGCGCCCCGACATTTCCGCATGGGCGCGCCGCAGGTCACCGGTAGACATTTGCCGGACAGGACTGCATCCTTCCCTCGACATCCAAAAACAACACCGTGCGCAGCCGTCCGCGTCGCGGAAAATTCCGATGGAAACGAGGGCAGAATGATCAAGACACGCTTCACCGAGATGTTCGGCGTCGACCACCCGATCGTGCAGGGCGGCATGCAATGGGTCGGCCGCGCGGAGCTGGTTGCCGCCGTCGCCAACGCCGGCGCGCTCGGCATGATCACCGCGCTGACGCAGCCGACGCCGGACGATCTGCGCAAGGAGATCGCGCGCTGCCGCGAGCTGACCGACAAGCCGTTCGGTGTGAACCTGACCATCCTGCCCGCGATCA
The DNA here is from genome assembly GCF_001238275.1 of Bradyrhizobium viridifuturi. Classification (GTDB taxonomy): domain Bacteria; phylum Pseudomonadota; class Alphaproteobacteria; order Rhizobiales; family Xanthobacteraceae; genus Bradyrhizobium; species Bradyrhizobium viridifuturi. Next base: position 74,728 of record NZ_LGTB01000037.1, on the reverse strand, counting down.
AGCCGCCGCCTTACGCCGAATATCGCCAGGCCATCATCGAAAGCGGCATCAAGATCGTCGAGACCGCCGGCAACAAGCCGCAGGAGCATGTCGACGAGTTCAAGAAGCACGGCGTCAAGGTGCTGCACAAATGCACCAGCGTCCGCCACGCGCTGTCCGCCGAGCGGATGGGCGCCGACGCGATCTCGATCGACGGCTTCGAATGCGCCGGACATCCCGGCGAGGACGACACGCCCGGCCTGATCCTGATCCCGGCCGCCGCCGACAAGGTGAAGATCCCGATGATCGCCTCCGGCGGCTTCGGCGATGCCCGCGGCCTCGTCGCCGCGCTTGCGCTCGGCGCGGAGGGCATCAACATGGGCACGCGCTTCATGTGCACCAAGGAAAGCCCGATCCATCAGCTCGTGAAGGAACGCATCGTCGCCAATGACGAGCGCGAGACCGAGTTGATCTTCCGCACCATGCGCAACACCTCGCGCGTCGCCAAGAACGCGATCTCGACCAAGGTCGTTGCGATGGAGAAGGAAGGTGCCAAGTTCGAGGACGTCCGCGAGCTGGTCGCCGGCGCCCGCGGCAAGATGGTCTACGCGACAGGCGATGCCGACGAGGGCATCTGGTCGGCCGGCCAGGTGCAGGGCCTGATCCACGACATCCCGACCTGCGCCGAGCTGATATCCCGCATCGTGCACGAGGCGGAGGCGATCATCCGCGAACGGCTGGAGGCCATGATGTCCGGGGCCAAGCGCCAGGCTGCCGAATAGCGGACACCGGTTCGTGTAAAGACAGCGCGTCAAAATAGAAGCTAGAGCTTCGGTTCTGATTCAATCGGAACCGAAACCGCTCCAGCGGGGGTTTGCATGCGTTTGTTCAAGACGGCCGTTGCGGCCGCGCTCTGTCTGTCGACCGCGTGTGCAGACGCGGCCGGCCTGCGGCTCATCAAGGTGCGGTCCGACGGCGGCCCGCCGATGCAGATCGCGGTGTGGTCACCCTGCGCCGCGCCCGCAGGCGAGTTCCAGCTCAAGACCTCGACCTTGCCCGGAACTGCGGATTGCCCCGTGATCGGTGACAAGCTGCCGCTGGTCCTGATCTCGCACGGCTTCCGCGGCAGCTTCACCGGCCATCACGACACCGCCGAGACGCTCGCCGATGCCGGCTTCGTCGTGGTCGCGGTCAATCATCCCGTCGACACCGGCGCAGGCGACATGAGCCGGGCCGATACACTCGCCGTGCTGGTCGAGCGCTCCGCCGACATCAAGCGGGCGATCGACTACATGCTCGACGCATGGCCGGACCGCACCAAACTCGATCCCGGCAAGATCGGCTTCTTCGGCTTTTCGCGCGGCGGCTACACTGGCCTCGTCATCGCCGGCGCCAATCCGGATATCCGCAAGGCGACGGCCTTCTGCGATGTGCCCTACCGCAAGCCGAGCTGTGAAGAATTGCAACGCAACGAGCTTCCCGCGCAGGCTGTCGTGCATGACCCGCGCGTGAAGGCAATGGTGATCGCCGATCCGGCGTTCGGTCCGCTGTTCGATCGCGACGCATTGAAGGACGTGACGATCCCGACCCAGCTCTGGGCCTCCGAGCTCAGCGGCGAGGACAGGATCACCGAGATCAATCCCGGCTATGTCACGGAGATCAACCAGGCGCTGCCGATCAAGACGGATTATCACGTGGTCCCCAATGCCGGGCATTTCGTGTTCCTGGCGCCCTGCTCTGCAACCCTGGCGGCCAAACTGCCGAATGTCTGCACGGACCGGCCGGGCTTCGACCGCGTTGCGTTCCATAAGGAATTGAACGCTGACATCCTGGCCTTCTTCCGCAAGCAACTAGACGTCCATCAACCCTGACATCAATCCCCAAGTGCGCGACGTGCGTTGCGACACGCCTCGGCCAACAGCTGGAGAGAACCCATGAAAGCTTACGTGTACGGAGCCAACGGCCCTGAGATCACTGACGTCGCCAAGCCCGTCCCGAAGGGCACACAGGTGCTGGTCAAGGTTCATGCCTGCGGGCTGAACCGCGCCGATCTCGGCATGACCAAGGGCCACGCCCATGGCGCGGCCGGCGGCGTCGGCACCGTGCTCGGCATGGAATGGGCCGGCGAGGTTGCAGAGCTCGGGCCCGATGCCAAGGGCGTCAAGGTCGGCGACAGGATCATGGGCTCCGGCGGCGCGGCGTTCGCCGAGTACACGCTCGCCGATCACGGCAGGCTGTTCCGTTCACCGTCGAACATGAATTTCGAGGAGGCCGCCACCCTCCCCGTCGCGCTCGCCACCATGCACAACGCCGTCGTCACCAATGGCGCATTGCAGCCCGGCCAGACCGTCATGATCCAGGGCGCGAGCTCCGGCGTCGGCCTGATGGCGATGCAGATCGCAAAGCTGAAGGGCGCCAAGCTCGTGGTGGGCTCGTCGACGGATTCGATGCGCCGCGGCCGGCTCAAGGAGTTCGGCGCTGATCTTGCGGTGGACTCCAGGGATCCCGCCTGGGTCGATCAGGTGTTGCAGGCGACAGCAGGCGAAGGCGTCGATCTGATCGTCGACCAGATCTCCGGCCCGGTCGCGAACCAGAACCTGAAGGCAACCAAGGTCAAGGGCCGCATCGTCAATGTCGGCCGGCTCGGCGGCACCCATGGCGACTTCAACTTCGACCTGCACGCGGCGCGCCGCATCCAGTATATCGGCGTCACCTTCCGCACCCGTTCGATCGAGGAGGTCAGAGAGATCTTCGAGGAGGTGCGCAAGGACATCTGGCCCGCTGTCGAGGCGCGCAAGCTGCAGCTGCCGATCGACCAAGTCTACAAATTCGCCGACATCGGCAAGGCCTTCGAGCACATGGAAGCCAACAAGCACCTCGGCAAGATCGTGGTGACGCTGTAGCGGGGAGCGGCTTGGCGAAGCGCAATCCACAATCTTCTTCCGGAAGTACGGTAGATGACGTCGGAGCCTGTCATCGGGCCGCGCTTCGCGCGGACCCGATGGGTTAGTCCGCTCCACGCATCGCTATTGCGGACGCGCGATGTAACCGCTCTGCGCCGCGGCATGGAAAGCTCGGACCTTCGCCAAGTCCTTTGCGTGGGTGCCTTCACGGTCGGTCTTGGTTTTTGAGTCAACGCCCGCAGGCCGGACCGACCGGATGGCTTGCCTGACACTGTCCGGTCCGAGGCCACCAGCGAGTATGATCGGGCTACGAACGGTCTCGACAATCGTTCGACTAATGCTCCAGTCGTGCGTCACGCCCTGCGCCCCGATCTGGACGTCACCAATGCGATGACTATCAAGCAGGATCCAGTCGACGATTCCATCATATGCGCGCGCCACGTCCACCGCTTCAGGTCCCGTTACAGGTACGCTGCGCATGATTTTGGTTGTTGGCAGCAACTTTCGTAGCGCTATGACATGATCAGGCATGATCAATTCGTTTGAAGCGCCAAGATGCACGACGGGCGGATCAAGTTCCCTGGCCATCCGTTCGATGAGCGCGACATCCGCCGAGAGGAACAGCGCCGAAAGCACGGACGGTGCCCGGATCGCTTTCATGACAGCTGCTGCTTTGTGAACCGGAAGTTCGCGAGGAAAGGCGCCGTCGCCGACGAGCACGCCGACATGATCCACACCGATTGCGGAAATCGCCTCGGCTTCGAACGGTGTCGCCACTTCGTAGATTTGCGTCAGCATTGTTCTGCACCAGCCCCCCACGCATTTGAATAGGAGCGACAGCCCCGCCCTCGGTCAATAGCGGTTCAACCGACCGGTCCGGGGACCCAATAATCCCCCGCTAGCGGGCTAACCTTTACGTCGCTAATGACCCCGCGCTCCAGGCTCGGGTCGAAATAGCGCATCGTCCGCTCATTGAGGTCGATGATGCGGCCGGGCCTCAGTGGTCCCACATCGTTTATCTTGACGATGACCTTCTTGCCGACAGCCTCGACCAGGGCATATTTCGGCCTCGCGCCAAATTCGACCCCACCAAACTTCCGACGCAGGCTTGTCTTGATGGCAGCCGCCCAGACGGAGCGATCATAGCGCTCGCCGGAGGCTGTGCTCGGACCGCCCTCCTCCTTGCCGGGCTCGAACGGATTGTACATGGATGCTGCGCCAACGATCGCATCGCCACAAGCAGCATTGACGACGGCGCTTGAATGAACCGAACCGATTTCACTTCCTGCAGCGGTGCCAAAAATGGCGAACGCAACCACGGCGCCGCAAACTGCGGCGCTCGAGCCGAACAGCATCATAACTCCTTGACTGATTTTTCTCGATCGTTGGTTCCCGATTCCGCAAAACATGGCCGGGTAAACGTGGAGGCGTTAACTCGGGGCCAGTTCTTCGCGGATTCGTGCCAATTCCGGCGACGGAACCATTGTGGGAACCACGCCGGTCCCACACAGTGTTTTTAATTCTCGTCCGGTTAAGACAGAGAATGCGTCAGCAACATGACTGAACGGGTCTCCTTCGACGGCGCCTGAAAAGCGTATCGGCATCTTCCGCCCCCCTCGATCGGGCACGTAGAGCCGATTAGCGAAGCGCAATCCGCCATGTTCTGCCGGATGCACGGCGGATGCGCCGGAGCCCGTCATCAGGCCGCGCTTCGCGCGGACCCCGGTGGGCCAATCCGCCCTGCGTGCTGGCGTTAACGATGCTTAACGACTTTCAGCCCGAGCAAGCTCGCTTCGCAGTTTGTTAGAATTTGCTCGGTACCTCGTCCAGGCACAGGGACTTGGGGAAAGATATGGCAAAGCGGGCAAAACGTGCGAAGACGGAAACGCTCGCACTACCAATGGCCGGACGAGTTGCAATTGGCGTCATGGCCGCCGCCGCATTGGGGTACGGTTTGCTGTCTCGCCCGGCGAGCATTCAACCGACAAAAAAATCGACCGCGCATCAAGCCCTCGCGCTGTCGGCTCCAGTTCCAGCTCGCACACCAACTCCAGTTCACGTCCCAACGCCGGCGCCGGCTCCGGCTCCTGTCTCGGCTCCTGTCGCGGCTCCCATCTCGACCCCGGCGCCTCGGGTCGAAACACCGAAATCCGCTGTCGCACCCGCAAGACTCGATCGGCAGGTGGTTGACTATGTCAGCCACCAGGCGCCGGGCACCGTCGTCATCGATACCGAGAACACGTTCCTCTATCTCGTTCTGAACGACGGGCAAGCGATGCGCTACGGCATCGGTGTCGGCCGCGAAGGCTTCACATGGTCCGGTGAACAGACCGTGGCCCGCAAGACAGCATGGCCGGATTGGCGTCCGCCTGCGGAGATGATTTCGCGTCAACCTTATCTGCCGCGGTTCATGGCAGGCGGCCCCGGAAATCCGCTTGGCGCCCGGGCGATGTATCTCGGCGAAACCGAATATCGAATTCACGGCACCAACAAACCCGATACGATCGGGAAGCGGGTTTCGTCCGGCTGCATCCGGCTGACCAATGACGACGTCACGGACCTTTATGAGCGGGTGAAAATCGGAGCGAAAGTGATCGTGCTGCCGGGAGCCGCCGCCCGTCGACCATCCCAGGGAACGGCGCCCGACGCCGCCTTCCGGGCACCGGACCCGGCATCACCGTCGCAACGCTCATGATGTGCCAGGTCTTCGTGTGCCAGGTCTTCATGCGCTAGGGTCTTCATGTGCCCAGTCTTCGCGATCATCACGGGTGCCGTGGCGCGATCCGATGATCGCCGCGTCGACCGCTACCAGTCGTCGTAGAGCCACTCCCTTGGCGGCATGCGAGGCGGCGCCCTCGCGTAGGGCGGCTCATATGTCCGCTGGGGCTTGCGCGGGGCTGGAGCCGGCTGCGTCGGAGGCGCTGCTGTCGTCTTCGGCTCGGAAACCTTCGCCAGCGCCCGTTTCAATTCCTCCTGGCTTGCCTTCAGCTCCTCGATGGCTTTGGAGCTCTCGCGGGCCGTCTGTTGCTGCTCCGCCTTGAGCTGTTCGATGTTTCGCTGCACGTTCGCGAGATCGCGCGCGATGGTTTGCAGAAGTTCGGATTGATCGGGAAGCGCTGCAGCAGCTGGCGGCGCAGTATCCTGCGTCGCTTTCGGCGCGGCGTCCTGCGTTGCGGTCGAAGGCGGCGCCGGCGCGGGCGCCGGTTGCGGTGGTGCGGGCTCCGCCGCCGCAACTTGAACGGCAGTCGCAGCGGGCTGCGCGGGAAGCGGCGGGTCTTTCGGCGGCAATGATGGCGCGGAGGCGAGCTGCGGCACCCAGCGGGCGACAACCAGCTTGGCTCTCGCACCATACGACGACTGCGAAGCCAGGACGGCGACGATGACACACGCCGCCATCGACAAGGCGGCAAGGGCCCGGAACGCCGGCCTTCCGGACGACGGTTGCGGGCCGGGTTCGAGCGCAGCAGGTCCGGACGAAGCACCAGGACCGGACGAAGCAGCAGGCCCGACCGCGGGCGGGACAGGTTCAGCCGACGGAGGTGGCGGCGGCGACGGAGGCGGCGACGCCGCGTCGCGCTCCAGCTTGGCAAGCTGCTCGCTCAGCCGCGTGAGCTCTTCATCAGCGCGGACGATCTGCTTATGGGCTTCCGCCAGCCGCTCATCGGCGCTGGCGGCCGGGCCTGCACCAGGTTCACCTGGATTCGGAGTGGATGCGGAGTTCATTGGCCTGTCCCTCTTCCGTCCAATGTCATCCAAGACTGCCGTCTCGGCTATCCATCAGGTTGATCAGCGCCCAGCCTCCCGTTCAGTCTTGTCCAAGCAACGCCATGATAGCGTGCTTGACGTCTCGTGATAAGCAGGATCGCGCCGTTGCGGTGATGATGACTGTTGCCCGTTCGACACGACCGGCAACTCAGCGAAACGCATCAATCCCTCGCTGCAAATTAACTTCGTTTTATCAGAATTGCAATTGCGAGACCGCGGGTGCCGCGCACACGCGGGATTCCCTGCGCCCTCTACGAAGGCGAACTGCGCAAGACTTTCGGTGTCGTCCTCGCGCAAGCCAGGACGACGGCTTGATTGGCACAATGATGCTCTTGCGAGTGAGTTGCGATTGCGCATCGCAAACGACGGCTGACACTTGATGTTCACGGACTCCCTGCTACACCGCCGCCCATGACCTCTTCAAACACCAGCACATCCTCGACCAAGACATCCGTCGCCGCGATCTCGATCCTCGCCAGCGGCAGCATGGCCGTCGCGAAATTCGTCGTCGGCATCGCCATCGGATCGCTGGCGCTGATATCAGAGGCGCTGCACTCGTCGATCGACCTGGTCGCCACCATCATCACCTGGGCGGTGGTGCGGGTGTCGGATCAGCCGGCCGACGCCGAGCATCATTACGGCCATGGTAAGTTCGAGAGCGTCTCGGCGCTTGGCGTCATCGCCATGCTCTATGTGCTGGCCGGCGGCATCCTGGTGCAGGCCTACAGCCATTTGCGCGAGGGCGCGCCGCCGCCGTCGATCTCGGCCATTCCCTTCATCGTTCTCCTCCTCGATATCGGCGTCAATCTGTGGCGCGCCCGCGCGCTGCATCGCGCCGCGCGCGACACCAAGAGCCAGGCGCTGGCCGCCGACGCGCTGCATTTCGCTTCCGACGTGATGGGCTCGACCGCGGTCATCGTCGGCTTGGTGCTGGCGGGCCTGGGCTTCCGGTGGGGCGACGCCGCGGCGGCGATCGCGGTCGCCGTGATGATCGCCCTGCTCGGCCTGCGCATGGCGCGGGAGACGGTCGAGACCCTGCTCGACCGCGCGCCCGAAGGCGCGCTGGAAAAGGCCACCGCCGCCATCAAGGCCGTGCCGGGCGTGGTCGACGTCGACCGCCTGCGGGTCCGCATGGTCGGCGCGACGCATTTCATCGACGCCATCGCCAAAGTGCCGCGCACCTACCCGATCGACCGCGTCGAGGACATCAAGCGCCGGGCGCAGGAGGCGATGAGCAAGACGTTCGGCGATGCCGACCTCACCTTCACCGCGGTTCCGGTGGCGCGCGACAATGAGAGCGTGCGCGAGCGCATCATGGTGATCGCGCGCAATTCAGGCCTCGCCATCCACCATGTCACCGTCCACGACATCGACGGCAAGCTGATCGTCGGCATCGACCTCGAGGTCGACAGCAACATGGCACTGGAGGCCGCGCACGACATCGCCCACGAGCTCGAGCGCGCGATCCGCGAGGACTTCGGCGAGGACGTCGAAGTCGATACCCATATCGAGCCGCTCGAACCGGAACTGCCGTGGGGAACCGACGCCGCGCCCGACCGGGTCGAGGCCATCAAGACCGCGCTGACCGGATTTGCCGATGGCGGCGCGATCCATGACATCCACAATGTGCGGGTCCGCAACACCGATGCCGGCGAGATCGTGAACTTCCATTGCCGCGCCGAGCCTTCGATGAGTGTGATCAAGGTGCACGAAAGCGTCGACGAGATCGAACGCAAACTGCGCCGCGCGTTCCCGACCGTGAAGCGTGTGATCAGTCACGCAGAACCGGCGCGCGCGTAATTCTACGGAGCCGTTCTCCTTTCGGACTCACTTTGAGTAACCCGATTCTGTTTTTGACAAGAATTATTTCGCATTAACGAATCGTTGACTCTCGACAGTCCCGGAAATCTGGATTCAAATGATCATGATTCGGATGCATCGTGGGGAGCATCCGATCCGGGTAAAAATCAGCTTAGAGCGGGGGTCTAAGGCATGGCGCGCGCGCATGCAGCGAACGCGTGCGTCCAATCCGATTCGATCAAGGGATTGGCGCAATCGATCGCAAAACCGGCCTATCACAGGCTCTTGACGGCCGAGCCTGCACTGCGCCGCGCTGTACCTACGCTCATCATCGCCTTCCTCATCACGATTTGCCTCGGCGCCTTCGTCCAGGTGATCGACCAGAACCGGCAGAAGCGCGGCGCGATGAAGCGCGATCTTGCCGCGCTCTCCGACATTCTCGCCGAACGTCTCGATCGCCTGACCTCGGTGCGGCGCGAGCGGCTCGCCAATATCGAGAAGCTGCAGGAGCTGCTGCCGGACCTGATCCCGTCCTGGGGCATCGCCTACGGCCGTCACGTCATCATCACCAGCGCCGATCACCGCGTGCTGGCGCGCGTGCCGATCGACGGTAGCGGCGAGACCGACCGCGTCCTCGACATCGTCTCCACCGCGCAGCTCATGATCGCGCCGGGCCAGCAGGGCGCGGTCAACGACATGACGCTGCCGAACGGCACCAACGCGCTGGCGATCTCGCAACTCATCAAGTCGCTCCCCGGCCAGGTCGTCGTCATCCAGGAGATGAACGAGCCGATCTGGGGATCGGACGCCGCGCTCTCGGTGACGCTGTCGGCGACCACGAGTTTCGTGGTGCTGATCCTCGGCTTCGCCTTCCACTGGCAATCGACCCGCGCCCGCGAGGGCGACCTGATCAACGACGCCGTGCGCGGCCGTATCGACACCGCGCTCAACCGCGGCCGCTGCGGCTTGTGGGACTGGGACCTGTCGCGCGGCCGGATCTTCTGGTCGCAGTCGATGTTCACCCTGCTCGGCCTCGACAGCCGCAACGACCTCCTCACCTTCGGCGAGGTCAACGCGCTGGTGAACTCAGACGACATCAACCTGTTCGACATCGCCGACCAGCTGATCTCGAACAAGATCGACCACATCGACCAGAGCTTTCGTATGCGCCATGTCGGCGGCCACTGGATCTGGCTGCGCGTGCGCTGCGAGCTCAGCCACGCCGCGGCCGATGGCGGCCTGCATCTGATCGGCATCGCGGTCGACATCACCGAGCAAAAGAGCCTCGCCGAGAAGTCGGTGGAAGCCGACCTCCGCCTGCGCGACGCGATCGAGACCATTCCTGAGGCCTTCGTGCTCTGGGATGCCGATGACCGCCTCGTGCTCTGCAACTCGCACTTCCAGCGCCTCCACAAGCTGCCCGACACCGCCGTCAGCCCCGGCACCTCCTACGAGACCGTGATCGAGGTCGGCAGCATGCCCGAGGTGCGCACCCGCCTGCACGAGAGCGGCGTGCCGGCGCCGGGCGCCCGCACCTTCGAGGCTCAGCTCGACGACGGCAGCTGGCTGCACATCAGCGAGCGCCGCACCAAGGACGGCGGCTACGTCTCCGTCGGCACCGACATCACCCGCATCAAGGCGCACGAGCAGAAGCTGGTCGACAACGATCTCCGCCTGCGCGCCAGCGTGATCGACCTGCAGCGCTCGCAGTCCGAGCTAGAACGGCAGGCGGTCGAGCTCGCCGACCTCGCCGAGAAGTACTCGCAGGAAAAGACCCGCGCCGAGGACGCCAACGCCGCAAAGTCGAAGTTCCTCGCCAATATGAGCCATGAGCTGCGCACGCCGCTCAACGCCATCATCGGCTTCTCCGAGATCATGGGCTCTGGCCTGTTCGGCACGCTCGGCTCGGACAAGTACGAAGAGTACTGTCACGACATCCTGACCTCGGGGAAATACCTGCTCGAGGTCATCAACGACATTCTCGACATGTCGAAGATCGAGGCCGGCCGCATGAAGTTCGACATGGAGCCGCTCGACCTCTCCGGCATCCTTGCCGAGTCGCTGCGGGTGGTGTCCGGCCGCGCCGAGCACAAGGGCCTGTCGCTGGAATCGGATATCGAAAGCACGATCTCGGTCGTCGCCGACCGCCGCTCGGTCAAGCAGATCATCGTCAACCTGCTCTCCAACGCCGTGAAGTTCACGCCGGACAACGGCCGCGTGCTGGTGCGCGGCCAGATGCTGGACGACTCGATCGTGCTGCTGATCGCCGACAGCGGCATCGGCATCGCGCCGGACTCGCTGCGGCGGCTCGGCAAGCCGTTCGAGCAGGTCGAGAGCCAGCTCACCAAGAGCTACCAGGGCTCGGGCCTCGGACTTGCGATCGCGCGCTCGCTGACCAACCTGCACGGCGGCTCGATGAAGCTGCGCTCCAAGCTCGGCGTCGGCACCGTGGTCCGCGTCACCCTGCCGCGCGATCCGCGCGCGCTGCTGACCAGGCTTCCGGAAGCGGCCTAGCCCCCACGCGACTTCGCGAGCACCCCTTCCAGCAACGCGGGATCGCCGAGGACAGCCAGTGTCTCGCGCGGCGTGAGATGGCGGGCCGCCTCATCGAAGCTGTCGCTGGCCTCGATGCGCGCGCGGGCCACCGCAAGATGAAGGTCGATCTCGCCCGGGCCACCGCGCCGCGCCGGCGGCAGCGACGACAGATGACGTTGCAGCAGGCCGGTATCCTGCCGCAGCGCCGCGAGCGCCGGGGCCGACGCGTGGGCCGGCGCCGCCGCCAATTCGTTGGCACGGACCAGCACGCTGGGCGGTCCGCTTTCCTCCGGCGTCACGAACAGCGCGCGCATCGCGGGCTTGGCGGTCCAGGCCCCGATCGGGATCGCAAACAAGAGACCTGATATCACCGGCGACATCCAGAGCAGCAGCGGCAACGACACCGCGTACGCGCTGATCGCCATCGCGACACCGCAAACGGTAGGAATCCCATACTTCCGATACAGCTCCCGCCGCTCGACCGCGCCATCGTCGCGGCGTTGCGTCTGCCAGCCCGCATCTCGCCCGAGCAGGATCTCGACGACGGCGATCGACTGGAACACCATCATGACCGGCGCGATCATCGCCGAGATCAGCACCTCGGCGAGGACGCCTGCAAGCGTGCGGAAGCCGCCGCCGAATTGCCGGCGCACGTCCCGCCTCGTCAGCAGCAGGATGAAGCCGAGCAGCTTGGGCACGATCAGCAGCGCCATGGTGAGACCGAACACCCAGGCGGCGAGCACCGGGTCCTGCGCCGGCCAGTTCGGGAACAGCGAGAAGCCCTTCGGAAAATACTCCGGGCGAATAAAGCGCGCCTGCAACGAGATCAGGATTCCGAGCAGCAGGAACGACAGCCACATCGGCGCGGTGATGTAGGAGCCGATCCCGGCCATGAAATGCAGCCGCGAGATCCAGTGCAGCCGGCGCGTGGTCAGCACGGCGAGATGCTGCAGATTGCCCTGGCACCAGCGCCGGTCGCGCGCGGCGAAATCCAACAGCGACGGCGGAACCTCCTCGAAGCTGCCGCCGAGCGTCGGCGCCATGTAGATGCCCCAGCCGGCGCGCCGCATCAGCGCCGCCTCGACGAAATCGTGGCTCAGGATATGACCGCCGAACGGCTTGGGTCCGGATAATTCAGGCAGGCCGGCCTGCTCCGCGAATGCCTGGATCCTGATGATGGCATTGTGCCCCCAATAATTGCCCTCGGAGCCGTGCCACCATGCCACGCCGGCCGCGACCATCGGTCCGTAGAGCCGGCCGGCGAATTGCTGCAGGCGGCTGAACAGGCTGCGCGCATTGACGATGACCGGCAGCGTCTGCAGCAGCGCCGCCTGCGGATTGGTCTCCATGGCATGAGCCATCCGCACCATGGTGTCGCCCGACATCAGGCTGTCGGCGTCGAGCACGATCATGAACTGATAGGCGCCGCCAAACCGCGTGATCCACTCGCCGAGATTGCCGGCCTTCCGCGCCGTATTATCTGCGCGATGCCGGTAGTAGAGCCTGCCTCCGCAGGCATCGCTGAGCGCGAGAAACGCCCGTTCCTCAGCGATCCAGATGTCGGGATCTCGCGTGTCGCTCAGCACGAACCAGTCGAAGCTTCCGCCCTGCCCGGTCGCTTCGATGGACTCGTAGATGGCGCGCAGGCGCGCCATCAGTTGATGCGGATTCTCGTTGTAGGTCGGAAGCAGCACCGCGGTCCGGCTCGCAAGCTGCGGCAACGGACCATCATCGCGGATCGGCAGCGCGTTGCCCTTGCGCCGAAGCAGCACGAAGAAGCCGGCCAGTCCCGAGGCGAACGAGAACGCGATCCAGGCGAGCAGTGCGACGAACAGCGCCAGCACCATCCATTCCATGATCGTCACGCCGCCGACCTGGACCACCATGTACATTTCGTAGGCGCCCGCACCGGTCAGCGCGACGGACATTATCAGGATGAACGCGCGGCGCATCAACATGCCCGCTCCGACCGACACCGGCTTGCTCACCGCGCGCGCGGCTGGCCGAGATCGGCCGCCGCCATCGCGAGCGGGCTCTCTTGTGGGAGGAAACCTTCGGCCGCTGGTGCGACGTCGGGACGAGGCGACGTGACTATGGCGCCCATCGATAGACCCAGATCTCCGACAGCGGCTTGTCATCCTGCGCCAGGTGGGCGCGCAGCTCGATCGGATCCTTCTTGACGGCACACTGGAAGCTGAGCCGCCATCCGCCCGTATTCGGATTCGGCTGCGTGACGATGTTGGTGATCTCGGCCTTCTCGGCTGTCACGACGCCCTTGATGGTGGCGGGATCGATCCCCTTCAGATTGTCACCGAACAGGTCGAGCACGAACAGCTTGCTGCCCTCGCCATGCCCGCCGATGCCGGTGCGGGTGAAGCGCGCCAGCGAATGCGGCTTCGGCGCGTCCGGCCCCCAGTGCAGACGATAGGTGAGATTGGTCTCGCTCTTGGCCTTGAGCGGCGCCTTCGGCCGCCAGAACGCGGCGATGTTGTCGTGAATCTCTTCCTTGGTCGGAATCTCGATCAGGATCACCGCGCCCTCGCTCCAGTCGCCGATCGGCTCGACCCACAGGCTCGGGCGCTTCTCGAAGCTCGATTCGATGTCCTGATAGGCGAAGAAATTCTTCTCCCGCTGCATCAGTCCGAAGCCGTGCGGATTGATGTCCTGGAACGTGCTGATCTGGAGATCGCGCGGATTGCTCAGCGGACGCCACAGGCTCTCGCCCTTGCCGTTATAGATCGCAAGCCCGTCGGAATCGTGCACGGATGGCCTGAAATCATCGACCTCGTTGCGATCGTTCGGCCCGAAGAAGAACATGCTCGTCATCGGTGCGACGCCGGCATGTTCGAGATCGGCGCGCGGATAGAGCGTGGCCTCGACATCGAACACCGTCGTCTTCCCCGGCCTGATCGTGAAACGATAGCTCGCCGCGCAGCTCTTGCTGTCGAGCAAGGCATGAATGACCAGCGAGGTCGCATTGGGCACCGGACGCTCGAGCCAGAACGCCTTGAAGAACGGAAACTCCTCGCCCTTCGCCTCACCGGTATCGATCGACAGGCCGCGCGCCGACAGGCCGTAGGTTTCACCCTTGGCGACCGCGCGGAAATAGCTTGCGCCGAGGAAGACGCAGACCTCGTCGTAATAGTCCGGCTTGTTGATCGGCGCGTGGATACGAAATCCGGCAAAGCCGAGATCGGTCTCGGTGAACGCGGGCACGGCCTCGCCGAAGGAAAACATATCCTTGCTGTATTTGACTTCGCTGACCTTGCCGTCGGCGACCTCGAAGATACTGACCTTATTCTTGTAGAAGAAACCACGGTGAAAGAACTGCGCCTCGAACGGCAGCTTCGCGCCGCGCCACAGCGCGCGCTCCGGCACGAAGCGGATCGAGCGGTACTGATCGTAATTCAGGTCCGTCAAGCCGTTCGGCAGCTTCTCGTCCGGCGCCTCGAATGACTTGCTCGCGAGATTGCGGGCGAGCTCCTTCACCATCGACGGATCGAAGGCTGCGTCCGACGTGTTCCCGGCGGCTACGGCCTCTCGCTGCGGCAACAGCAATAGTGTCGGCAGCACGGCCGATCCATGGAGTAATTGGCGACGATTCAAGGCGGCTCCTGCTGGCTGATCGGGACGCCGCAATGAAACCGTTCAATCGTCCGTGAGTTCCACTATTGCTGCGTGAAGCAGAAGATTGCGTTCAGCGCCCGGCCCGGCGCGCCGCAGCGGGAACCGTCGTGAAAGAGCCGCGGAGAATGCCCGCGCGCTACGCTGGCTCCAGCGTCGGCGCGACCTCGCGCGCGACCTGCACCAGGGCTGCGATCAAGGGCGTCATCGGATCGCGCTGCGGGATCACGAGGCCGATGCTGTAGTCCACGACGGGATCGACGATCGGTATGCTGCGCACGGCGTCGGCAAGGCCGAGCGTCTCGGCGAGCTTGGCCGGCATCACGCTGGCCCAGCGCCCAGTCTTCACATGGGTGTAGAGCACGAGCAGTGAATTCGACGTCAGCGTCGGCGTCGCCTCCGCGCCAACCGAGGTCAGCGCACGGTCGATGATGCGGCGGTTCTGCATGTCGGGCGTGAGCAGGCACAGCGGCACGGTGCCGACCTCCTTCCACGTCACCTGCTTGCGGTCGCCGAACATCGCATCGGGCGCGGTCAGCAGCCGGTAGCTCTCGTTGTAGAGCGGGATGGTGCGGACCTTGCCGATCGGCTCGTTCTCGATATAGGTCAGCCCGGCATCGACCTCGAGGTTCTCGAGCAGTCCGAGCACGTCGGCCGACGTGCAGGACTGGATGCGGAAACGCACATCGGGATGGCGCGCCCGGAACGGCGTGGTCAGCGAGGCGACCATGCCGAGCGCGGTCGGGATCGCCGCGATCCGTATCTCGCCGGACAGCTTGTCCTTGAGGCTGTTGATCTCCTGCTTCATCGCGCGCGCGTCGCCGACGATGCGCCGGGCCCAGTCCAGCGTCCGCTCACCCTCCGGCGTGAAGCCCTGGAAGCGCGATCCGCGCTGCACCAGCATGACGCCGAGGATCTCCTCGAGCTGCTTGAGGCTGGTCGACATGGTCGGCTGGGTGACGCCGCAGGCCTCCGCAGCCCGGCCGAAATGCCGCTCCTTGGCCAGCGCCAGCAGAAGTTCCAGCTTGTCGATCAAGGTTCAAACCCCCTCGGAAAACGGCGTCCCAAAATGGCAGCCACGCGTCCATAGGTAGCACGATCCGGGTGCGATTCCGAAATCCAAAGCGCCCCCGAAGTGCGTGATTCCAGACCATTATTGCGATCCTAAATCGTCCTATCGCACAACGCTATTAATCGCGTTTCGCAATCGCCGCATGAGACAGCTTTATTGATGTTTCGAACGATTCCAACTCTGATGCGCGCAGCAAAAAATGGATCGTGAGAAGCGCGGATGACGGTGGGATACGAACCTTGGGACAGAGCGCGCGGCGCTGAAATCATCGCCGAACATGCCGGGCTTGAAGGCGCCACGCTGGTGATCCTGCACGCGCTGCAGGAGGCCTTCGGCTATGTGCCGGAGCCGGCAATCCCGATGGTCGCGGAGGCGCTCAATTTGTCGCGCGCCGAGGTGCACGGCGTGTTCACCTTCTACCACGACTTCCGCAAGCAGCCTGCCGGGCGCCACGTCCTCAAGCTGTGCCGCGCCGAGGCCTGCCAGGCCGCCGGCGGCGACAGACTTGCGGCGCGCGCCGAGGCCAAGCTCGGCGTCGCCCTGGGGAATACCACGGCGGACGAGCGCGTGACGCTGGAGCCGATCTACTGCCTCGGGCTGTGCGCCACCGCGCCGTCGGCGATGCTGGACGGCCGAGTGGTCGGCCGGCTCGACGAAGCGCGGATCGATGCGCTGGTCGCGGAGGCACAGCGATGACGATGCGGATCTTCATTCCCCGCGACGCCGGCGCGGTCGCCGTCGGCGCCGACGATGTCGCCCTCGCCTTCGCGCAGGCCGCAGCCGCGCGTGGTGCAGCAATCGAGATTGTCAGGACCGGTTCGCGCGGCCTGTACTGGCTGGAGCCGATGGTCGAACTGACGACTGCGCAGGGCCGCGTCGCATTCGGCCCGGTGACGGCGGCCGACGTTCCGTCCCTGCTCGACGCGATGGCCGGCAACGGCCAGCATGCGCTGCGGCTTGGTGTCACGGACGAGATCGCCTGGCTGAAGCGCCAGACCCGTCTCACCTTCGCCCGCTGCGGCGTGATCGATCCGCGCTCGGTCGACGACTACCGCGCCCATGGCGGCTACAAGGGCCTGGACCGGGCGCTGACGCTGACCTCGGACCAGATCCTTGCCGACGTCACGACGTCGGGCCTGCGCGGCCGCGGCGGCGCCGGCTTCCCGACCGGCATCAAATGGAAGACGGTGGCGCAGGCCAGCGCCGACCGCAAATACATCGTCTGCAATGCCGACGAAGGCGACAGCGGCACCTTCGCCGACCGCATGATCATGGAAGGCGATCCCTTCGTCGTCATCGAGGGCATGACGATCGCGGGCATCACGGTCGGCGCCACCAAAGGCTACATCTACATCCGCTCGGAATATCCGCACGCGGTCGCGGCGATGAACGCGGCGATCGCCGGCGCACGTCGCGCCGGCCTGCTCGGCAAGCGAATCGGCGGCTCCGCGCACGAGTTCGATCTCGAGGTGCGGGTCGGCGCCGGCGCCTATGTCTGCGGCGAAGAGACCTCGCTCTTGGAGAGCCTCGAGGGCCGCCGCGGCATCGTCCGCGCCAAGCCGCCGCTGCCCGCGCACAAGGGCCTGTTCGGCCGCCCGAGCGTGATCAACAACGTGCTGTCGTTCGCCGCGATCCCCTTCATCCTCGACAACGGCGCCAAGGCCTACGCCGATTTCGGCATGGGCCGCTCGCGCGGCACGATGCCGATCCAGCTCGCCGGCAATATCAAATACGGCGGTCTGTTCGAGACCGCGTTCGGCGTCACGCTCGGCGAGCTCGTCGACGAGATCGGCGGCGGCACCCTCACCGGGCGCGAGGTGCGTGCGGTGCAGGTCGGCGGACCGCTCGGGGCCTATTTCCCGCGCGCGCTGTTCGACACGCCGTTCGACTATGAGGCGTTCGCGGCGCGCGACGGCCTGATCGGCCATGGCGGCGTGGTTGTGTTCGACGACACCGTCGACATGGTCAAGCAGGCACGCTTCGCGATGGAGTTCTGCGCCATCGAATCCTGCGGCAAATGCACGCCGTGCCGGATCGGCTCGACCCGCGGCGTCGAAACCATCAACAAGATCATCAATGGCGAGCGCGTGGCGGAAAATCTCGCGGTGATCGAAGACCTCTGCAACACCATGAAGTTCGGCTCGCTCTGCGCGCTCGGCGGCTTCACGCCCTACCCCGTGATGAGCGCACTGAAACACTTCCGGGAAGACTTTGGTCCCGCACCGGCCCGGCTGCAGGCCGCGGAATAGCAAGGAAATCACGATGTCGCTGATCCAGGAAACCGACTTCGGCACGCCCAAATCCAAATCCGAGACGATGGTCACGCTGACCATCGACGGCAATCAGATCACCGTGCCCGAGGGCACCTCGATCATGCGCGCGGCGATGGAAGCCGGCACCCAGATCCCAAAGCTCTGCGCGACCGACATGGTCGACGCCTTCGGTTCCTGCCGGCTCTGCCTCGTCGAGATCGAGGGCCGCGCCGGCACGCCGGCCTCCTGCACCACACCGGTCATGCCCGGCCTCGTGGTGCACACCCAGAGCGACCGGCTGAAGAAGCTGCGCAAGGGCGTGATGGAGCTCTACATCTCCGACCATCCGCTGGACTGTCTGACCTGCGCCGCGAACGGCGACTGCGAGTTGCAGGACATGGCGGGCGCCGTCGGCCTGCGCGACGTGCGCTACGGCTATGAGGGCGAGAACCATGTGTTCGCCAAATCGCACGGCTGCGAAAACGACAACTGGATGCCGAAGGACGAGTCCAATCCGTACTTCACCTACGATCCCTCGAAGTGCATCGTCTGCTCGCGCTGCGTCCGCGCTTGCGAGGAGGTGCAAGGCACCTTCGCGCTGACGATCTCCGGCCGCGGCTTCGACAGCCGCGTCTCGCCCGGCATGAACGAAAGCTTCCTCGGCTCGGAATGCGTGTCCTGCGGCGCCTGCGTGCAGGCCTGCCCGACCGCGACGCTGACCGAGAAATCCGTGATCGAGATCGGCCAGCCCGAGCATTCGGTCGTCACCACCTGCGCCTATTGCGGCGTCGGCTGCGCCTTCAAGGCCGAAATGCGCGGCGAGGAAGTGGTGCGCATGGTGCCATGGAAGGACGGCAAGGCCAATCGCGGCCATTCCTGCGTCAAGGGCCGCTTCGCCTGGGGCTACACCACCCACAAGGAGCGCATCCTGAAGCCGATGATCCGCGAACGGATCGAGGATCCCTGGCAGGAGGTGTCGTGGGACGAGGCGATGAACTTCGCCGCCGCGAAGTTCAAGGGCATCCAGCAGAAGTACGGCCGCGACGCGGTCGGCGGCATCACCTCATCGCGCTGCACCAACGAAGAGACCTACCTGGTGCAGAAGCTGATCCGCGCCGGCTTCGGCAACAACAATGTCGATACCTGCGCCCGCGTCTGCCACTCGCCGACCGGCTACGGCCTGTCGCAGACCTACGGCACCTCGGCCGGCACCCAGGATTTCGACTCGGTGGAGGACACCGACGTCGTGCTGGTCATCGGCGCCAATCCGGCCTCGGCCCATCCGGTGTTCGCCTCGCGGCTGAAGAAGCGGCTGCGCCAGGGCGCGAAGCTGATCGTGATCGATCCGCGCCGAACCGAGATGGTGGAAGCGCCGCATGTGAAGGCGCTGCATCTGCCGCTGATGCCCGGCACCAACGTCGCGGTGCTGACGGCACTCGCCCATGTCATCGTCACCGAAGGGCTCGCCGACGAGGCCTTCGTGCGCGAACGCTGCGACTGGAGCGAGTTCGAGGACTGGGCCGCCTTCGTTGCCCAAGACAAGCACAGCCCCGAAGCCACCGCGATCATGACCGGCGTCGATCCCAGCGATCTGCGCGAGGCGGCGCGGATCTATGCGACCGGCGGCAACGGCGCGATCTATTACGGGCTCGGCGTCACCGAGCACAGCCAGGGCTCGACCACCGTGATCGCGATCGCAAACCTCGCGATGGCCACCGGCAATATCGGCCGGCCCGGCGTCGGCGTGAACCCGCTGCGCGGCCAGAACAACGTGCAGGGCTCTTGCGACATGGGCTCGTTCCCGCACGAGCTGCCGGGCTACCGCCATATCGCGGGCGATGCGGTGCGCGAACAGTTCGAGGCGATGTGGAACGTCAAGCTCAACAACGAGCCCGGCCTGCGCATCCCCAACATGTTCGATGCCGCGATCGAGGGCTCCTTCATGGGGCTCTACGTGCAGGGGGAGGACATCCTGCAGTCCGACCCGAACACCAAGCACGTGGTGGCGGCGCTGTCGGCGATGGAATGCATCATCGTCCACGACCTGTTCCTGAACGAGACCGCGAACTACGCCCACGTGTTCCTGCCCGGCTCGACCTTCCTCGAGAAAGACGGTACCTTCACCAATGCCGAGCGCCGCATCCAGCGCGTCCGCAAGGTGATGACGCCGCTCAACGGCTATGCCGACTGGGAAGTGACGATCATGCTTGGCAAGGCGATGGGCTTTACGATGAACTACTCTCATCCGTCCGAGATCATGGACGAGATCGCCGCGTTGACGCCGACCTTCGCCGGCGTCTCCTACGCCAAGCTCGACGAGCTCGGCTCGGTGCAGTGGCCGTGCAACGAGAAGGCGCCGGAAGGCACGCCGGTGATGCATATCGGCGGCTTCGTGCGCGGCAGGGGCAAGTTCATCCTCACCGAATATATCGCGACCGACGAACGCACCGGCCCGCGCTATCCGCTGCTGCTCACGACGGGGCGTATCCTCAGCCAGTACAATGTCGGCGCACAGACCCGCCGCACCGAGAACGTGGTGTGGCACGCCGAGGACCGGCTCGAGATCCATCCGCACGACGCCGAGCAGCGCGGCGTGCGCGACGGCGACTGGGTGCGGCTGGCAAGCCGCGCCGGCGAGACCACGCTGCGCGCTGAAATCACCGACCGCGTGGCGCCGGGCGTGGTCTACACCACGTTCCATCATCCGGACACCCAGGCCAACGTCATCACGACCGACTTCTCGGACTGGGCGACCAACTGTCCGGAGTACAAGGTCACCGCCGTGCAGATCTCGCCGTCGAACGGTCCGTCCGACTGGCAGAAGGCCTACGACGAACAGGCACGCAACTCCCGCCGCATCGCGCCTGTCGTGGAAGCCGCGGAGTAGCGATGCGCGAGCCGGTCCACAAGGCGATCCGGAAGGTCTGGCGCGACGGCGTCTTCAGCGACGGCGCGCGCCTGATCCCGGAGGAGACGCCGCTCGCGCTGACCTATAATGGCGGCACCTATGCCGTGATGATGGGCTCGCCCGAGGATCTCGGCGACTTCGCCGTTGGATTCAGCCTGAGCGAAGGCATCGTGCAATCGGCCGAGGAGATCGAGACCCTCGACATCGTCGAGCTCGACGACGGCATCGAGCTGCGGATGTGGCTGAAGCCTGACAAGGCCGAGCGGATCGCCGAGCGGCGCCGCAACATCGCCGGCCCGACCGGCTGCGGCCTGTGTGGCCTCGATTCGATCAGCGAGGCGGTGCGACCGGCCGCGGTGGTGCCGGCGGGCCGCGTGTTCTCGCCGCGCGAAATCATGGCCGCGGTGGCAGCGGTGGCGCCGCTGCAGGAGATCAACCACCAGACCCGCGCCGTGCACGCCGCCGCGTTCTGGACCGCCGCGCGCGGCATCGTCGCACTGCGCGAGGATGTCGGCCGCCACAACGCGGTCGACAAGCTCGCCGGCGCGCTGGCCCGCGACAAGGTGGTCGCGAGCGATGGCATCGTGCTGCTGACCAGCCGCGTCTCGGTCGAGATGGTGCAGAAGACCGCCGCGATCGGCGCGCCTCTGATTGCTGCCGTGTCGGCGCCGACAGCGCTCGCGGTGCGGATGGCGGATGCCGCCGGCATCACGCTCGCCGCGATCGCCCGCGCCGATGGATTTGAGATCTTTACGCATCCGGAACGCGTCACAGGCGCGGTGCCCGGCAAGGAGTCCGCTTATGTCGTCGTCGCCTGACAAACTGGTCTATATGGCGAACCAGATCGGGAAATTCTTCCACAGCCAGGGGCACGACCGCGCCGTGCAGGGCATTTCCGAGCACATCTGGAAGTTCTGGGATCCGCGGATGCGCAAGCAGATCTTCGCCCACCTCGATGCCGGCGGCTCTGGCCTCGAGCCCGACGTCCGCGATGCGCTGCTCAAGCTGAGGCAGCAGGCGTAGCGAATAACGCGCGCGACCTTCCCTCACGTCACCCCCGCGCAAAGGCTGCGCCTTTGCGCTGGAGGAGGCCGCGACGCGGCCGTCTCGAAGGATCGACGGCCCGGCTGGTGGCCGTGCATCCTTCCAGGCTCGCCCAGCGGCGCAATTGCGCCGCAAGGCTCGCACCAGCGACAAAGGCAAAGCCTTTGCGCGGGATGACGGGATTCAGGTCGGGGACTATCGCTAACCCACAATCGTGTTGAACACGCGGCGCACTTCGCTCTGGGTCTCGCGCAGGCGCGCCTCCAGCGCGGAGAAATCCGGCGCATCGCCGGCACGCGCCATGACGCGCCGCAGATCCTCGCCCGCGGTCTCCGGATTGAACTTGCCGGTCACGCACAGCCGCAGGATCTGCGTCAGATCGTGATAAAGCCGCGCCGCCGAGCGCAGGATCTCGGCTTCGGACTGGCCGAGCAGGCCGAGCTTGGCGGCATTGTCGAGCACTTGGAGCGTCGAGACGCTGAGAATCTCCGGCTTCGCTGAAGCGTGCGCGAGCTGGAGATATTGCGCGATGAAATCGATGTCGACGAGCCCGCCGGCGGCGAGCTTGAGGTCCCAGACATCGTCCTCGCCCTTCTCCAGCGCGATGGCGCGCCGCATGTCGGCAACGTCGGCCGCGGTCGACGCCGCATCGCGCGGCCGGGTCAGCACGCCGCGGATGATCGCCTCGATCCTCTGGCGGAATTCCGCCGACGACGAGATCACACGCGCGCGCGTCAGCGCCATGTGCTCCCAGGTCCAGGCCTCGCGCTCCTGATAGTCGGCGAACGCATCGATCCGTGAGGCGACCGGGCCGGCGCGGCCGGACGGGCGCAGCCGCATGTCGACCTCGTAGAGCACGCCGTAATTGGTCCGGGTCGTGAAGGCGCTGATCAGGCGCTGGGTGAAACGGGCAAAGTACTGCGCGCCGTGCAGCGAGCGCTCGCCGTCGGAATCCGGCGCCTCGCTGTCGAAATCGTAGAGCGTGATCAGATCGAGGTCGGAGGACGCCGTCATCTCGCGGCTGCCGAGCCGGCCCATCGCGATGATCGCGGTCTCCTGCCCCTTGATCCGGCCATATTGCGCGGCGAACTGGTCGGTGACGAGGCCGTGCACGGTGTGCACGATGCCCTCGGCGACGTCGGCAAAGGCGGTGCTGGCATGCTGCGCCGACACCGTGCCGGACAGGATCCGCGTGCCGATAAGGAACAGGCTCTCCTGGCCGAACAATCTCAGACGATCGAGGAAATCCTCGTAGGACGACGCATCCTGCAGCGTGGTCGCGAGCCGCGCGGACAGCTCCTTCTTGTCCGGCATCGCGCCGAAGAAGCGCGGATCGACCAGGCCGTCCATGATCTGCGGCTGCCGCGCCAGCATGTCGCCGAGCCGCGGCGCCGCGCCGAGGATCAAGGCGACCAGCGCCACGAAATCGCGGTTCTGGCTCAGCAGCGAGATCAGCCGTCCGCCCCGCTGCAGCGCGCCGAGGAAACGGTCGAATGCCGCCACCGCATCGTCCGGCTCCTCGGCATGGGCGAGGCCGTCGATCAGGCCGGGAATGAATTCGAGGAACGCCGCCCGCGTCGCCTCGACGCGCAGCGCGCGATAGTCGCCCGCGATCCATTGCTGCACGGTGCCGGCCACCGCGACGGGCTTCTTGAAGCCGAGTTGGGCGAGATGTTCGATCAGGCGGCCATCTTCGGGCCCGGCGCCATAGTCGACATCCGGCAGCTTCGCGGTGCCGGTCGGATCGTCGCCCTCGAACAGCTTGCTGTAGTGGTTCTGCACGATCTTGAGCTGACCGAGCAAGTCCTTGGCAAAAGCCTCGCGGTTCTCGTAGCCGAAGAAATGCGCGAAACGCTCGACATCCTCCGGCGCTTCCGGCAGCGAATGGGTTTGCTCGTCGGCGATCATCTGAAGCCGGTGCTCGACCCGGCGCAGGAATTCGTAGGCCGTCGTGAGCTCGTCGCGCGCCTCGAAGGTGATCCAGTTGCTGTTGGCGAGCACGTTGAGCGCCTCCAGCGTCGGCCGCACCCGCAGCTCGGGATGGCGGCCGCCGGCGATCAGCTGCTGGGTCTGGGCGAAGAACTCGATCTCGCGGATGCCGCCGCGGCCGACCTTGACGTTGTGGCCCTCGACCGAGATCTCGCTCTGGCCGCGGTAGGTCTGCATCTGCCGCTTCATGTCGTGGACGTCGGCGAGCGCGGCAAAATCCAGATGCTTGCGCCAGACGAACGGCGCGAGCTCGCCGATCAGCGCCTCGCCGGCCCTGGGATCGCCGGCGCAGGGCCGCGCCTTGATCATCGCGGCGCGCTCCCAGGTCCGTCCCTCGCGCTCGTAATAGTGCAAGGCCGCGTCGGTCGAGATCGCGACCTGGGTCGAGGCGGGGTCCGGGCGCAGCCTGAGATCGACCCGGAACACATAGCCCTCGCCCGAGCGTTGCTGCAGCATCCGCGCCATCGCCTGGGTAACGCGGACGAAGAACGGCTGCGGCTCGATGTCCTCGGCGAGCGAGGTCGCCGTGCGATCGAAGAACACGATCAGGTCGATGTCGCTGGAATAGTTCAGCTCGCCCGCGCCCATCTTGCCCATCGCAAGCACGATCAGGCCCGAGCCGACTTCCGGATGCTCGGGATCGACGGCGGTCATCCGGCCGCGGGCGACTTCCTGCCGGAACAAATATCGAAGCGCCGACTGCACCGAATTCACCGCGATGTCGGTCAGCGCCGCCGTCACCCGCATCACCGGCCAGACGCCGCCGATGTCGCACAGCGCGATCATCAGCGCGGCCTCCGCCTTCATGCGGCGAAGCAGCACCATCACGTCGGCCTCGCTGCCGGCGGCGAGCACGTCGCGCGAGGTGGTCTCGATCAGGCCAGCCAGATGCGACTCCGGGTCGCATGACAGGATCCGGATCAGCCTCCCGGCATCGGCGCGCGCGAGCTCGAACAGATAGGGCGAGAACTCGGCGATGCCGCGCAGGATGTCCCGTGCGAACGGCTGCTCGAGCAAGGCTGCAAGCGCGGCCGATTGCGCCGGCTCGAGCTCGGCGAACCAGTCAGTCAGGCGCTGATCGGCGGATTCGGGCGCGGCGACACGCGGTCCATCCGCGAACCGCGCGGCCAGACAGTGTCGATCCGCGTTTCCCGGCGCGGCGGCATTCATGCCGCCTTCTGTGGCACATCCTGCGTTTGAGCCGCAAGCCTGTCACTGCCGCCCGCCCGCGCCGGCAGCACCAGGGTGGCCACCAGCCCGGGATGGGCATCGCCGAGCCTGAGCTCGCCGCCATGGAGCGTGGCGACCGCCGAAGCCAGGCTGAGGCCGAGACCGGAACCGGGTAAGGTGCGGCTCGCCTCGAGCCGGACGAAGCGCTCCACCGCGTGCTTGCGATCGCCCTCGGGGATGCCCGGACCGTGGTCGGTGACGCTGAGCAGGACTTGGTCGCCCTCGCGCCGCGCCTCGATCAGGATCTCCCGCGCATCCGCCTTCATCGGCTCCACGCCGGCGTCGGGCTTGCCATATTTGATGGCGTTCTCGACCAGGTTGGCGACCGCCTGGCTGATCAATTCGCGGTTGCCGTGAACAGGCGAAGGCGCGGTCTTCACCTGCAGCGTCATGCCGTCGTCCTCGGCCAGCGGCTCGTACAATTCGTGGATACCGTTGGCGACGTCGGCCCCGTCGAAATCGTCCATGTTGCCGCGCGCCTGGCCGGACTCGGCGCGTGCGATCATCAGCAGCGCGTTGAAGGTGCGGATCAGCCCGTCGGATTCCTCGATCGTCCGCTCCAGCGCCGCGCGATAGTCGGCCTCGCTGCCCGACCGCGCCAGCGCCTCCTCGGCGCGGTTGCGCAGCCGCGTCAGCGGTGTCTTGAGGTCGTGGGCGATGTTGTCGGAGACCTCCTTCAGCCCCGTCATCAGCGCCTCGATGCGTTCCAGCATGGCGTTGAGATTTTCCGCGAGGCGGTCGAGCTCGTCGCCGCTGCGGCCGACCGGGAGCCGGCCGGACAGATCGCCCGCCATGATGCGCCTCGTGGTGCCGGTCATGGCGTCGATCCGGTGCAGCACGCGGCGGGCGACGAAGATGCCGCCGCCGATGCCGAGCACGACCACGACGAGGATCGACCATTGCGCGGCCTTGGCGACGATGCCGAACAACCGCCGCCGCTCCTCGAGGTCACGCCCGACCAGGAGGCGGAAGCCGTTGTCCATCTCGGCGACCCGCACCAGCGCGCGGTGATCGGTCTTGTCCTGGTCGTCGATCCGGCGGTAGGCGGTCTCGCTCCAGCCCTGGACGCTCATCACGCCCGGCGCCAGCGAGCCGACATTGCCGGCCAGCGCCTGCCCGTTCGGTGCGGTCAGAAGATAGAGGTTAGCGCCCGGCCGCAGCGCGCGATTGCCCATGGTGGTCAGCAGGCCGTGCAGGCCGCGGCGGTTATAGATGGATGTGATCTCGCCGATCTCGACGTTGACGGTCGTCGTGATCTGCTCGGTGATCAGCCGCCGCGTATTCCAGGCGAAGTAAGCCAGCAGCGAGGCGGCAAACAGCGCGAACAGGAACAGATAGACCAGCGTCAGCCGAAACGCCGTGGTCCGGATCAGTTTACCGAATGCCGTCACGGATCATATACCCCGCGCCGCGGATGGTATGCAGCAGCGGCCGCTCAAAACCCTTGTCGATCTTGGAGCGCAGCCGCGAGATGTGCACGTCGATGACGTTGGTCTGCGGATCGAAATGATAGTCCCAGACATTCTCGAGCAGCATCGTGCGCGTCACCACCTGGCCCGCATGCTTCATCAGATATTCGAGCAGGCGGAATTCGCGCGGCTGCAGGGTCAGCTCATCCTTGCCGCGGGCGACGCGATGCGACAGCCGATCGAGCTCGAGGTCGCCGACCTTGTAGGTGGTTTCCTCGGCCGGCCCGACATTGCGCCGCGACAGCACCTCGACGCGCGCAAGCAGCTCGGCGAAGGAATAGGGTTTCGGCAGGTAGTCGTCGCCGCCAGCGCGCAGGCCCTTGATGCGGTCATCGACCTGGCCGAGCGCCGAGAGGATCAAGACCGGCGTCCGGTTGCCCTTGTCGCGCAGGCTGCCGATCAGCGACAGGCCGTCACGCTTCGGCAGCATGCGATCCACAACCAGCACGTCGTAATCGCCGGTTTCGGCCATCGACAGGCCTTCCTCGCCGTCGGAAGCGAGATCAGCGATGTAGCCGACTTCACGGAATGCCTTGACCAGATAGTCGGCTGACTCGCGGTCGTCTTCGATGATCAGGATGCGCATTTGCGGAGCAGTTGCGGTCACGGGAATGGGCCCTCTGTCAGCATGGCGCGGCCGGCCTGCACATGCAAGACGACCGCGCATATTCCGGAACTCTTGTGGGCGCATGATCTGACCGGAAAACCGGTATCCACTTTTCCGAATCATGCGCGGGAAAAGTGGGCGGTGAAGCTGGGGGACTCCACCGCCCTGAGACCTTCCGACGGAGGGGGGCATATTCCATCGAAAGGCAACATAGGGAGCGAGCAAGGGGCCCGCCCCCCGGAACGCGCCGTCGGCGGGGGCGACTGATGCCGGCGACGCGTTCCAACTCATAGATAGTTATCCCTTGGCCAGCGGCACTGCCACGAAGCGCGACGAACCGCCGCTCTTCACGCGCATGAGAACGCTGTTCTTGTTGTCATTGCGCGCCGCGGTGATCGCATCACGCACCTCACCGGCGGTGCCGACGGACTTACCGGCGACCTCGAGGATCACGTCGCCTTCCTTGAAGCCCCGCTCAGCGGCAGCACTCTTGGGATCGACTTCGGTCACTACCACGCCTTCCTTGCCGGCGCCGCCACGCTGTTGGCGGGAGCTACGGTGAGGCCGAGCTTCGGCACGTCGGTGCCACGGGACGAGTTGCCCTTGTCGCCGTCGTTGTTGGTGTCAGCCTTGGCTTCGAGGCTGTTCGGCAACTGGCCGAGCGTCAGGTTGACGGTCTTGTCCTGCCCCTTGTGCAGCACGTTCAGCTTCACGGCATTGCCGGGCGCGAGGCCGCCGATGGTACGGGCGAGTTCGCGCGCATCCTTCACCGGCTCGCCATTGACGGCGGTGATGACGTCGCCGGACTCGATTCCGGCCTTGGCCGCGGGGCCGTTGGCCTGCGGTTCGGCAACCAGCGCGCCTTCGGCCTTCTTCATGCCGAGGCTGTCGGCGATGTCTGATGTCACCGGCTGAATCTGAACACCGATCCAGCCGCGGCTGACCGAACCCTTGTCCTTCAGCTGGGCGACGACGCTCTTGACGGTCTGGGCCGGGATCGAGAACGCGATGCCGACGCTGCCGCCGGACGGCGAGTAGATCGCGGTGTTGACGCCCATCACCTCGCCGGACACGTCGAACGCCGGGCCACCCGAATTGCCCTTGTTCACGGGCGCATCGATCTGGATGAAGTCGTCATACGGACCATTGCCGATGTCACGGCCGGAGGCCGAGACGATGCCCGCGGTCACGGTGCCGCCGAGGCCGAACGGATTGCCGACCGCCAGCACCCAGTCGCCGATGCGCGGCTTGCTATCGGAGAGCTTGGCAAACTGGAAGTTGGAGCCGCCCTCGACCTTGATCAGCGCGAGGTCGGTGCGCGGATCGGTGCCGATCACCTTGGCGGAATAGGTCTTGCCGTCATCGGTCGTGACTTCGACCTTGTCGGCGCCGTCGACGACGTGGTTGTTGGTCACGGCATAGCCGTCAGCCGAGATGAAGAAGCCGGAGCCCTGGCCCGTCACCACGCCACCGCCACGCGGTCCACCGCGCAGGCCCGGCGGCAAGCCATCCGGGCCGCCGAAGCGGCGGAAGAAGCGCTCCATCGGCGAACCCGGCTGGAACGGCGAATCGTCATTGTTGCCGTCATCCTTCGCGACCTTCTCGCGAATGTTGACCTTGACCGAGATCACCGACGGCTTCACGCGCTCGACGATGTCGGCAAATCCGACCGGCTGCTGGACCTTCTTGACCTCGTTATTGACCTGCGCATGCGCAGGCGTGGTGAACAGGTCGGCCGGGTTGTGAGTCGGGCTGAGGCCATAGGTGGCGGCACCGAGGCCGGCCACGACCGAGGCCATCAGCGCGAGTTTGCGGGCAGAGAACAGCGAGCGCCTCGGCGCCTTGTAGGACGGAAGGGACGAGAGGTCGGGACGGTCGGTCATGTGTTGAAATCTCCAAGGCCAGAATCACCGGTGCGGGGGCGGGCACCTGATGGACCTGAACATGGGGTCATCAGCCTTACGGCGCGCTGGCTGCGGAATTAAACTTTTGTAATCGAGCGAGCTCGCGCTGCGGCAGAATAGCGCAGCCGAATTAAGGGCTTAGAAAGGAACTAAAGCGGCTTGTCCGGCGCGGATTCCGTCGCCAGCAGCCGTTCGAGGCGGGCCTGCTCGTCGGACGTCAATCCGGGGCTGGAATCGTCCCCAGATGCAGTCGGATTGCCCTTGCGCCGGCCAAGGCGCCAGAGCGCAAAACCGCCCAGCAGAAGTGCCAGCGGCGGCGTCAGCCACAGCACCAGCGTGTGCTCGTTGAGGCGCGGCTTGAGCAGCACGAATTCGCCGTAGCGAGCGACCAGGAAATCGATCACCTGGCGGTCACTGTCTCCGGCCGAAATGCGTTCGCGCACCAGCAAACGGAGGTCGCGCGCCAGCGGCGCCTCCGAATCGTCGATCGACTGGTTCTGGCAGACCATGCAGCGCAGCTCTTTGGAGAGCTCGCGCGCCCTCGCCTCCTTGGCCGGGTCCGTCATGATCTCGTCGGGCAGCACCGCCCGGGCGGGCATCGCGCCGAGCGTCAGGCTCAGCGCGAGCACGGCAGCTGCAAGCGCGCGCGACCGCATCACTCGGCCGCCTGCAATGCGCGCGCGGCCGCCTTCGCCGGCTTCGGCGCGCCGACCCGCAAGCGGCGGTCGGAAAGCGACAGCAGGCCGCCGAACGCCATCAGCACCGGTCCCCACCAGATCATCAGCACCAGCGGCTTGTGATAAATGCGCACCGCGATCGCGCCGTCGGCCGAGACATCACCCAACGATATGTAGAGCTGGCTTGCGCCGCGCGTCAGCAGTGCGGCCTCCGTCGTCGAGGCGCCGCGGGTGGTGAAGTTGCGCTTCGACGGCGTCATCACGCTGACCTTCTCACCGTCGCGCGTCACGGTGAATTGCGCGATCATCTCGCGGAAGTTCGGGCCCTGCCGCGGGTTCAGGCCGTCGAGCCGCAGCTCGTAGCCGGCGACGCGGGCGACGTCGTCCGGCTTCATGGAGCCGATATATTCGCTGTTCCAGGTGGTCTCGCAGACGATCCCGATCAGCGCGATGCCGAGACCAGCATGCGCGAAGGCGGTGCCCCAGGTCGCACGCGGCAGGCCACGCGCCCGGCGCAGCGAGAGCGACAACGGAATCCGGAACAGCGCGATGCGTTCGGCGAGGTCGCACAGCGCACCGACGATGACGAAGGCCGCAAGCCCGATCGCGAGCGGCGCCAGCGTCGCGCCGCCATAGGTCCACGCAAGCACCAGGGCCATCGCCACCAGCGCAGCGATGCCGGCGACCATCAGCCGCTGCGCTGCGCCGAGCAGGTCGCCGCGTTTCCAAGCCAGCAGCGGACCGAACGGCACCGCGAGCAACAGCGGCACGAACAGCGGCGCGAAGGTGAAGTTGAAGAACGGCGCGCCGACCGAGATCTTCTCGCCGGTCAGGACCTCGAGCGCCAGCGGATACAGCGTGCCGATGAACACGGTCGCGCAAGCGGTGGTGAGCAGGAGGTTGTTGAGCACCAGCGCGCCTTCGCGCGAGATCGGCGCGAACAGCCCGCCCTGCTTCAGCGCCGGCGCGCGCCAGGCATAGAGCGACAGGCTGCCGCCGATGAAGACGAACAGGATCAGCAGGATGAACACGCCGCGGGTCGGATCGGTCGCGAAGGCGTGAACCGATGTCAGCACGCCGGAGCGGACCAGGAAAGTGCCGAGCAGCGACAGCGAGAAGGTCAGGATCGACAGCAGCACGGTCCAGACCTTCAGCGCGTTGCGCTTCTCCATCACCAGCGCCGAATGCAGCAGCGCGGTGCCGGCCAGCCACGGCATCAGCGAAGCGTTCTCGACCGGATCCCAGAACCACCAGCCGCCCCAGCCGAGCTCGTAATAGGCCCAGTAGGAGCCCATCGCGATGCCGAGCGTGAGGAAGATCCACGCCATCAACGTCCACGGCCGCACCCAGCGCGCCCAGGCGGCGTCGATCCGCCCCTCCAGCAGCGCCGCCACCGCGAACGAGAACGAGATCGAGAAGCCGACATAGCCGAGATAGAGCATCGGCGGATGCACCGCGAGGCCGATGTCCTGCAGCACCGGATTGAGGTCGCGGCCCTCGATCGGCGGGTTGGCGATGCGCAGGAACGGGTTTGAGGTGATCAGGATGAACAAATAGAACGCGCTGGCGACCCAGGCCTGCACCGCCAGCACATGCGCGCGCAGCGACAGCGGCAGGTTGTTGCCGAAGGCCGCGACGAGACCACCGAACAGCGCGAGGATCGACACCCACAGCAGCATCGAGCCTTCATGGTTTCCCCACACGCCGGTGATCTTGTAGAGCAGCGGCTTCAGCGAATGCGAATTCTCATAGACGTTGGCGACCGAGAAATCCGAGGTGACATGCAAGGTCACCAGCGCCGCGAACGATGCCGCGACGAACAGCAATTGGGCGAGCGCGGTCGAGCGCGCGACGTTCATCAGCGCCGCATCGCGCCAGCGTGCGCCGATGATCGGCACGATCGACTGGATCAGCGCGAGCCCAAGCGCGAGCACCAGGGCATAATGTCCACTTTCAGCGATCACCGCATGGCTCCCTGGGTCGGCGCCGCGGAGGCGCTCGGCATTGCACCCGGCTTGTTGTCCGGCTTGGCGCCGTAATCGTCCTTCCAGTGGCCCTGCTTCTTCAGGCGTCGGCGACGTCCTTCGGCATATAGGTCTCGTCATGCTTGGCGAGCACGGTGTCGGCGCGGAACACGCCCGACGCATCGAGCGCGCCTTCGGCAACGACGCCCTGCCCCTCGCGGAACAGGTCCGGCAGGATGCCCTTGTAGGCGACAGGCAGCGTCGCGCTGCCGTCGGCGACGGTGAAATTCACGGCAAGGTTGTCGCCGCGCTGGAGCGAGCCAGGCTGCACCAGACCGCCAAGGCGGAACCGCTTGCCCGGGCCGAGATGCTTTTCGGCGACCATCGACGGCGTCGAGAAGAACACGATGGAATCGCGCAGCGCGTTGAGCACCAGCCCCGCGGCGATCGCGAGCACGACAAGTGCACAGCCGATCAGTGTCAAACGCCGTTGCTTCCTGGTCATGGTCCATCCTTGCGCTCGATGCCGTCCGAAAACCGCCGCGCATTGCTCCGCGTCATGGGTTATCCATCCAGCCCGAGATTCTTCAGTCCTTCATTGAGCTGACGCAACCGGTCGGCATCCTTGGCCACCGCCTGACGGGCATCCGCGAGCGCGCTCATCGCCTTGTCGCGCTCGCCCATCACGAGATAGGCGCGCACCAGCCGCAGCCAACCCTCGACGTCGTCGCCATTGGTCTTCAACCGCGTCGCCAGCCGGTCGACCATGCCCTTGATCATGGCGCCGCGATCGGCCTCGCTCATGTCCTTGGCCGCCGCGACCGCACCGTCAGGCAGCGCGGGTGCGCTAACGCCACCGGGTGCGCCGACGCCCGGGGCGACGTCCGGCACTGTGCCGCCGACCCGCACCAGCGCGGCCTGCACCAGCGGCCGCCACGGCGCATCGGATGGCCCCTTCGCCAGCATCTTCTGCCAGAGCGCAGCCGCATCGGCCTTGCGGCCGTCCTGCTCGGCGGCGAGACCGAGGAAATAGTTCGCCTTGGCATCGTCGCCGTTCAGCGCGACCGCGCGCTCGAACTCCGCCTTGGCGTCCGCGGTGACGACGCCGCCGGCGCTGCCCATCAGCGCCTCGCCGAGATCGGCGCGGCGATCGGCGCTGTCGCCGGCATAGGTGATGGCGTTGCGATAGGCGCGGACCGCATCATCGTAGCGGCCAAGCCGCGACAGCACCGGCGCCAGCACCGTCCAGCCGCGGCCGTCGGTCGGGTTCTTCTCCAGATGGGCCTCGACCTGCGCGACCAGATTGGCGAGCGGCTGGTTGGCATCGGCCACCTTGCTGCGCTCGGCGAGCGGGAAGTCGCCGAGCCGCGGCGAGCCGAGTGCGAGATAGAAGCCCGAAGCGATCACCGGCAGCCCGACCAGGGCCACGAGTGCCGCCGCGCGCCGCAGCCTGAGGCTGCCCTGCACCGGCGTGTTCTGTCCGCTCTGGTCGGCGGCGGCCAGCAGCCGGCGGCTGATCTCGATCCGCGCGGCATCGGCCTCGGCGGCGCCGATGATCCCTGCGGCCATGTCGCGGTCGATTTCGGCGAGCTGGTCGCGGTAGACCACGACCTCGCTGCCGCCAGAGTCCGCCCGCCCGCGCCGGCTGAGCGGCCATAACACGGCAAAGATCGCCGCGACCGTCATCAGCGCGAACACAAACCACAGCGTCATCAAGCGGTTCCCGGATGGAACGGCGGCTTCCGGCAAGCCACCTTAGAATCGCTTTACACCACCGGCGGCGAGCCCGGCAATTGACAATTGCTGGATCGACCGAAGGTCGAAATCAGGTGGTTTTCCGGTGCCGTTCCATCGGTCCAGCAACGGCGTTTTCGGGCCGAGGCACGCGCTGGCAAAAATATCGAAAACAACCCCATGCAAAGGTGCCGGCGGGCGGCTCCCGGCGCTCGAATGCCGACTTGACACGTCGGGCAAATCAGCACCACACTTCCATTATTCCGAAATTTGAGCCGTCTGTCGTTCCGCCATGGTGGGCTCGTCGGCATGCGCGCGAACGACGTGGTACCACTACCCCGCGCGCGTCGACTTCCGCTCGCCGGTCACCGCGTTCTCAGCCGCGCGGTTCATCAGCGAGGCGTAGTCGTGGCCGAACAGCACTTCGCAGAAGCGGATCGCGGCCTTGACCTGCTGCTGGCGGAAGGAACGGACCCGGGCGTCGCCGCCGCGCAGCGACTGCACCAGTCCCTCGGTCGACTGCTCGACATAATGCTGCAGGTCGGAGAAGGTCCGCAGCGTCACCTCGTTGATCGCGAGCTCGCTGGCATAGGTGCGACACACCGCGACGAAATCGATCAGGGCGGCGGCGTCCTCGACCTCGGACTGATCGATCTTGGCGCCGGCCGTGATGTCCTTGTCGGCGCGCTGGCGCAGGATGCGGCGGACCCGGCCCGGCACGCTGTCGATCTCCGATTGCAGCGCGTTGGAGGTGTCGGCGCGAACCGACGTGAGCTGGCGGCCCCAATTGGAATCATTGCGCAGGTCGAGCTCGGTGCGCAGGCCGCGGACGCCGTCATGCAGGGTCTTGAGCTGCTCGCCGACATAATCGAAATGCCCGCGCTTGATGTCGGTGCGCAGGCAGGCCGCGACGAACGACAGGTCATGCAGCGCGATGGTGACGGCGATGCCGTACGGCGTCGCCGCGACCCGCAGCTCGTCGTCGGAAGCCGCCATCTTGATGGCGAGCCGGACGATCTGCCACGGCGCGGCGAGCCGCTGCGCGATCAATGACAGCGCGAACGGCAGCAGCTGCGGCGTCTGCAGCGACGGCAGCTTCAGCGCGTCGGTCGCGGAGGCGATCTGGGAATCGGCGAACACGCGGATCTGGCTCGGCAGCCGGCTGCCCAGGGTTTCCAGCGCTTCGCGGGCCTGCAACACCAGGCCGATCGGCAGCAGGTCCTCGACCACGCTCGGCGGGCCGACCCGCGCCAGCGCGCGCTGGCGGTCTTCCTGGCTCGGCCCCGCGATCTTGATGATGGCTTCCGCAGCCGCCAGCTGGAACTTGCGCGCGGCGACCTCCATCGGACCGCTTTCGGTCGCCGCCGCCAGCGCCGCCTCGAATTCGCGGGCCGCCTCGGGGGCCCCCTCGCGGGCCAGCCACTGCCAGATCGGCAGCAGCGAGGCGCGCCGAAGCTGGCCGGGCCGGGTCGGGAAATTGGTCTCGGCGAGGAACGGTTCGAGCGGCCGGAACAAGAGCCGCGCCGGATCGTCGCTGCGCGGCTCGATCCGCTCGTCCTCCTCGGCCCCGCGCACGATCTTGCGCAGCTGTTCCAGCACCAGATTGGCGACGGTGACGTCGTCGCCGCGTTCGACCGCGCGCTCCAGCTCCCGCATCAGCAGCGCCTGCGATTGCGGCGGAAGCTGCGCGAGATAATCCCTCAGCCGCTCGGTCGATTTCTGGCTCATGCGCCCGGTCGTGAAAGCTTGGTGCCCGGCAAACGCCGCAGCCCGTCCGCCCGCAATGATAGAGGCCGCCGCGTTAAGAAGCCGTTATCTGAAAAATACGACGGATCAATAGCTTAGAGTTCCTGACGCGTCGAAGGCCCAATTGAAATGATTGAGGAAAATCGCAAGCTGCCTCATGCGATCCGCCGCCGTCCGATCTCGGCGTCACTCCGGACATGGCTGTCCGGCGGCGCCCCACATAGCCATGTCCTTGACGTGATCCTCAAACGTCCCCGGCGGGGTCGTACGGCCTTGCCCGGGTGCCCATCCGCGCGGGATGAAGCCGTTGAGCGATGCATCGTGCCTCAAATGCTCCAGCAAGCCGACGGCGTCGCGGCCGCCGTTGCGTTTGGGGTCCCTGAGCTGCGCGCAGATCTCTGCGCCGCTCTTGCCGAACCAGATGAATTCGACGGGCGCGAGCTGCCAGTCGATGCCGGCGCGCGGCGGTGACGGTGCCGGCTCGTTGGCTTGCGTCGACGTCATGTGACAGGTCGAGCAGGTGAGCTTCTCGGCACCAATGCGGCTATCGCCGCCGTGGATGTTCATGCCATGGACCCGAGGCCTGGATTCACCTGCCGGCGTCCAGATCGGGATGGCCTTGGCATCGACGTGACAATTCGCGCATCGCGGATGCGTCACGACGGCCTCGATGCGCTTCCAGGCCTCCAGCCCCTCGGCGCGGCTGACGCTGCCCGCCGGCAGGACGTCCTTGTTGGCTTCGTCCTTGGCTGCAACGAGTCCGGTCAGGACGGCCGTTGCCGAGGCGGCAAGAGCGAGCATCATCAGATATCTCTTCATGGCCCGCCTCAGACGAAATCGATGAACTTGTTGAACGGCATTTCGCGGATGCGCTGTCCGGTCGCCGCGAAGATCGCGTTCGCGAGCGCGGGTGCGGCCGGCGGGACCGGCGGTTCTCCGACCCCCCTCACCTTCGGATCGTTCTCGAGCCCGCGGACTTCGATCACCGGACATTGGTAGATGCGCATAGCTTCGTGGTGATTGTAATTGGTCTGCTGTGCCGCGCCTTTTGCATAAGTGATTTCGCAATTGATGGCATGGCCGAGCCCCCAGACGACGCCGCCCTGCACCTGGTTCTCGAAATTGACGGGATCGACGACCTTGCCGACATCGACGGCGACCCAGACCTTGTCGATCCTGATGCCCCTGTCCGTCTTCGTCACTTCGACGACCTCCGCAACCGGCGTGCCGAACGCCTCGACGAAGGCGACGCCGCGGCCACGGCCGTTTCCGAGCGGTCCCTTCCAATCCGACATCTCCGCGACCGTCTCCAGCACCTTCCGGTAGGTCGGCACATTGCACATCGCGATGCGCGCCTTCATGGGATCGAGGCCCGCGGCGTGGATCAGTTCGTCGATGAAGCTCTCGGTGAAGAAGCCCGCGGTTGACGCACCGACCGATCGCCATGTGGTGCTCGGCGACAATCCCTGCGCCTCGTAGCTTGTGCCCCGGAAATTGGGGATGTCGTAGTAGACGTTCCACAGACCCGCGGCCAGTTGCCCGTCGGGATCCTTCGATGGGATGCCCGAGCGCTCGAGCAATCCCTTGAGCGGAGTCGTCGAGGCCAGTTGCAGATCGACGGCCACGATCTTGCCGTTGTCGACGCTGCCCTTGTGCCTGGCGATGGCAATCTGGCGCGGAATGTCCTGGAGGAAATCCTCTTCGCGCGAGAACACGAGCTTGATCGGCGTACCGCGCATCTGGTTTGCGATTTCCGCCAGGACGCGAACGTTCTCATATTCGAGACGGTGCCCGAAGCTTCCACCCGTCCATTGATTGTGGAAGGTGACCTGTTCCGGCTTCAGGCCGATCGCCGCCGCCGCGATATTCTGCACGAATTGCGGGCTCTGATGGCCGACCCAGATCTCCATGCCCTTGTCGGTTACCAGTCCCATTCCGTTGAGAGGCTCAAGCGGCTGATGCGCCAGATAGGGCGCGCGATATTCGGCTTCGACGCGCGTGCCAACCTTCAACCCGGCCTCGATATCGCCGATCTTGCGCCACTCCTTGCCGAGGAATTCGGGCTTGAACGACGTTTCCAGCACCTTCCAGTGATCAGCCTGCTCGGCCGGATACACTGACGGCGCCCACTCGCAATCGATCGCGGCGACCGCCTTCATCGCGTACCAGCTGTTGGTGGCAACCACCGCAACGCCATTCTTGATTTCGAGGATCTTCTTGACCCCCGGCATCGTGCGGGCCTTGGTCGCGTCATATGACTTCAGCGGCTGCCCCTTGCTGGGGTTCAGCTTGACGGAGGCGTAGAGCATGCCGTCCATTTTCATATCGATGCCGAACTTCAATTCGCCCATCACCTTCGGGCGAATATCGAGACGCGTCATCGGCTTGCCCAGCAACCGCCATTGTGACGGATCGCGCGGCTTCGCATCGAGCACGGGCGCTATCTTGGCGGCATCTGCCGCGAGTTCGAGATAGGCAATCTTCTTCCCGTCCGGGAGGATCACATGGCCGGATTGCGTGCGGAGGTCGGCGACAGCAACTCCCGCACGCTTGGCCGCGACGGCCTTCAGCGTCTCGCGTGCGACCGCGCCGGCGACCCGCAGCTTCTGGTAGGTGTCCGGAATCGTGCTCGAGCCGCCGGTCATCTGCAGACCGGTCTTTCTGAG
Organism: Bradyrhizobium viridifuturi; assembly: GCF_001238275.1. Taxonomy (GTDB): domain Bacteria; phylum Pseudomonadota; class Alphaproteobacteria; order Rhizobiales; family Xanthobacteraceae; genus Bradyrhizobium; species Bradyrhizobium viridifuturi. Next base: position 36,860 of record NZ_LGTB01000037.1, on the reverse strand, counting down.
ATATTCGAGCGAGGCGGCGCGCGCTTCTTCGGCGGCCGGGCTTTGGTCCGCGGCCACGAACGGCGCGAATTCATCCGCAAAACCAGTGTTGAAGTAGGCGGGACTGGGGCCGGCGAACCTGATCTCGAACTGCCCGGGATCCAGATCCATCTCTTCGGCGATCAGGATCGGCTGCACCGAGCCGACGCCCTGGCCGATGTCGGCATGCTGCGCAATGAGCGTGATTTTCTCCGGGCTGATTTCGACCCAGGGGTTGAAGGTGACGGAATTCGGCCCGAGGCTGGCGCTCAACGGATTGTCACTTGCCGTCGCGGCCTGCACAGCATCGCCGTACAAGCCGAAGGCGATGCCGCCTGCTACCGCTGCGGAGCCAAAAACGAATGCGCGGCGCGAATAGGTCTGAGGTGCCATCTCACTTCTCCGCCATCTTCTTCGCGGCCGCCGCGTGGATAGCCGCCCGAATGCGCGGATAGGTGCCGCAACGACAGAGATTGCCGGACATCACCTCGTTGATGTCTTCGTCGGTCGGCTGCGCGATCAGATCGAGCAGCGAGATGGCCTGCATGATCTGGCCGGTCTGACAGTAACCGCATTGCGGGACCTGATGTTCGATCCAGGCCTGCAGAACCGGATGCTGGTCCCGCTTTTCCAACCCTTCGAGGGTGACGACCGATTTGCCGGCAATCTCGCCGATATGCGCCTGGCAGGATCGGACCGCCATTCCATCGATCTGCACGGTGCAGGCGCCGCATTGCGCAACTCCGCAGCCATATTTGGGGCTTGTGATTCCGAGTTCGTCGCGCAGCACCCACAGCAAAGGCATCTCGGGGACAACGTCGACTTGGTGCTTGGTCCCATTGACCGTGAGCTCAATCATGGAGTCCTCGCAGGTCTTGGCCTGACTTACGGTCAGGCGATGGCGAAACGGTAACCGACGCTTGTTACACTGCCAAGTACACTGATTAGGCAGGTGTGTGCGGTGACGTTGCGGCCAGCAACGCCATCGGCTCGCTGCTGCGCGGGCACCAACGACTAGACCGCCGGCAACACCAGCTCGGCCCGCAGGCCGCCGATCGGCGCATCGCTCAGGATGAGCTTGCCGCCATAGAGGCCGGCGAGATCGGTCACGATCGACAGGCCGAGCCCCGAGCCGGGCTTCGACTCATCGAGCCGCTGGCCGCGGCGGGACACCTGGGCGCGCTCCGCTTCCGACAGGCCGCGTCCATCGTCGTCGACCACGATGCGCAGCCTGGGACCGGCGCCCGATGCTTCCGGCGGGACCACGGAGACCTCGATGAACACCTGCGAAGCCGCCCATTTGCAGGCGTTGTCGACGAGATTGCCGACCATCTCCTCCAGGTCCTGCCGCTCGCCGCGAAACCGCGCCGCCGGGTCGGCCTTCGCCTCGATCGAGAGGTCGCGGTCGCGATGGATCTTCTCCATGGTCCGGCGCAGCGCCTCGATGGCCGGCGCGACGTCGGTGATGGTCGAGACGATGGTGGCACGGGCGGCAATCCGGGCGCGCTCGAGATGGTGCGCGACCTGGTCACGCATCACATCGGCCTGCTCCAGCACCTTGCTGGCAAAGGGATCGGCGGCATGCGCGGCCGCCTCGTTCACGATCACCGACAGCGGCGTCTTGATCGCATGGGCGAGATTGCCGACATGGGTGCGCGAGCGCTCGACGATCTCCCGGTTGGCATCGATCAGCGCATTGGTCTCGCGCGCCAGCGGCGCGATCTCGACCGGGAACCGGCCCTCCAGCCGTTCGGCGCGGCCGGAGCGGATATCGGCGATCGCATCCGAGATGCGCTTGAGCGGCGCCAGGCCGTAACGCACCTGGAAGATCGTGGTCAGCAGCAGCACGATGCCCAGGGCCGCGAAGGTGCCGAACAGATAATAGTCGAAGCTGCGGGTCTCATCGAAGATCTCGGTGGCGTCGCCGGCGACGCTGACCAGGAACTTGCCGTCGGCGCCGAGATCGACCGGCCGCTCCACCACCCGCAGGCTCTGGCCCTCCGGTCCATCGACATAGCCGAGGCGGACGCCGGCGGCGGTCAGCTCGGCGCCGTGCTCCTCGAGCTTGGGCAGCTTCTTGTCCCACAGCGAGCGCGAGGCGCGGGTCTCACCCTTTTCGGTGTCGGTGCGGGTGATCTGCCAGTACCAGCCCGACAGCGGCAGGTCGAACAGCGGCTCGCCGAGCGACTGGAACTGGCGGTCGGCCGGCTCGTCCGGCGTCGCCACCTCGGCGATCAGGGTGCGCAGATAGAGATTGAGCCTTCGGTCGAAGGCGCGCTCGGTCGCGTCGCGATAGACCGACGACAGGATGACGCCCGTGATCGCCAGGATCACCACCACCCAGGCGGTCGCCGAGACGAACAGGCGGGTCGCGAGCGAACTGCCCCCCATCAGGGCACGCGCTCGAACAGCGTGTCAGTGGCAACAGACATCAGGGATTCAGACATCAGCGAATCCAGTCCTCCCGGCGCGGATCATGACAATGCCCGTGTACGCCGATCAAGCACTCCAAGAGCATGATCCGATTGTAAAGGATATGCCCTCATCCTTTTGTTTGATCGCGTTTTCTTCGCGCGAGCGACCGCGGTATCCACGTCGCTCGAAAACGCTTTAAGTCGGCGCCGACAGCATGTAGCCGAGGCCGCGAACCGTCTGGATGATATCGACTTCCAGCTTCTTGCGGATGCGGCCGACGAACACCTCGATGGTGTTGGAGTCGCGGTCGAAGTCCTGGTCGTAGAGGTGCTCGACCAGCTCAGTGCGCGAGACCACCCGCCCGGTGTGATGCATCAGATAGTCGAGCAGGTTGTACTCGTGCGAGGTCAGCTTGATCGGGTTGCCGTTGACGGTGACGCGCTTGGTGCGGGTGTTGAGCGCCACCGGCCCGCAGATCAGCTCGACCTGGGCATGCCCGGTCGCCCGTCGCAGCAACGCACGGATCCGCGCCAGCACCTCTTCGAGGTGGAAGGGCTTGGCGACATAATCGTCGGCGCCGGCGTCGAAGCCTGAACCTTGTCGCTCCAGCGGTCGCGCGCGGTGAGGATCAGCACCGGCATCACCCGCTTGTTCCGCCGCCAGGCTCGAGCACCGAGATACCGTCCATCTTGGGCAGGCCGATATCCAGCACGACGGCGTCATAGGGCTCGCTGTCGCCGAGGAAATGCCCCTCCTCGCCGTCGAACGCGCGATCGACCACATAGCCGGCGTCCGTCAGCGCGGTGGTGAGCTGGCGGTTCAGATCCGGGTCATCCTCAACGACGAGCAGACGCACTTTGGCCTCCGAGAGTGAGCATTGCGATAGTTCGGCATCAAATGAGGCTTCGCGCCGTGAACGGCCTATGAATGGATCCGCGCCGCAAAGCTAATTTTTTCGTCAGGTGCACCATCCCGGGAACCCGCGCAAGCGCCCCCGGTTCCATTGATCCGATGCGGATGGAATCGCGGCGGGTTTCAGTTTATGGTATTTAGATACCAAGTACTTGGATGCGCACCGGCTCACCCAATATCGTGTTGCCAACGTGCCGGCGCCGTGCGCCAAGTCACCGACGGCAGCGGGTTAACCTTCGGCGGGCATTTAATTGTCGCTGATATCGGCGATGCGCTAAGCCAGCCCGGCTAGGTGCAGGGATCGGGAATACTTTTTTGCTTGTTTCGAAGATCAGGACGTTTGCTGTGGTCGCCGGCTGGCTAGCGCTGGCCTTCATCGCATTTGTCACACTGTCGCCAATCCAGGACCGTCCGTCATTCCTGCATCCGCAGGCCGAGCGCTTCGCCGCCTATGCCGTGATGGGACTGGCCTTTGTGCTGGGCTACCCGCGGCGCACCGCACTGATTGTGCTGTTTGTCGTGTTCAGCGCCTTCACGCTGGAAGCGATGCAATTGCTGACGCCGGACCGCCACGGCCGGCTGCTCGACGCGGTCGTGAAGGTCGCGGGAGGTTTTGCCGGCATCGGCGCGGGTCACTTCATCCTGCTGGTGCTGCGCAGCCAGTTCGGCCGGCTGAGGTCCCGGGCGGAGCATTCGCCGAGCTAATCGCGCTTCGGCGCTTCCGCTGACATCGTGCCCTCCTGCGCCATGCATTGCTGAAAGAAATGCAGCCGGTCGCCGTTCATCGGCACGGCGCCCGGCCGCTTGTACGGATAGACCATATAGGCCGCGCGCAGGCACCGTTTCGCCGTCTCCGCATCGGGCGCGGCGATCGCGGCATTCGACGACAGCAACAGCGCCAGCACCGCGCTGAGCCGAATGCGCGCACAGCTCACGGCTTCTCGCATTCCGAGTAGAACACGCCGTTCGCGGCCGCCAGCCGCTGCAGGCAATGCCGCTTGTCGGTCACCGCGCCCTCGACCGTGAAATCGTAGGCCTGGGCCTTCAGGATCAGCGCGTAGCGTCCCGGCGACAGCGGCGCGTCGTCGCGCGGCTGAATCTCGAACATCTGCGGATCCTCGCTGAGCGGCGCGGCGCGGAACGGGATCGAGATGTTGCGGATCACCCAGGTGTCGTCGCCCGGCGAGACCACCGGCTTGCCGGTCGCATCGAACGTGGTCTGCTGGGTCACGCGCGCGATCAGGCGCACGTCGATCGGATCGGAGGCACCGCCAGCGCCGTCGCGCCGGAACACGATGAAGCGCAGATGCCCGTCTGGCAGCGAGGTCTCGCTCGGCCTGGTGATGGCAGCCGAAATCGCAATGCGCGGATCCGGCGCGCGCCCTTGGATCAATTGCAGCTCGTACAGCTTGCCGCCGCTCTCGGCGTAGACGCCGTAAGCCGTCGGCAGCGGCCGGTTCGGCACCGCCGGGGCGGGCATGGCCGGCGGCGCGGGCACGGCGGCAATCACCGCCGGCCTCTGGGGTTGCGCCGGCGACGGTGCGAACGACCCCGCGATGATCGCGCGCGCCGCGGCCAAAGACACGCCGTGTTGCTGCAGCAGGACGACGGCCGCGATCAATGCGAAGAAACCCAGCATCACAACATAACGCAGCGGCGCCGACGACGACCATCGCGGATGGCGCGACAGCCCGGCCGGCGCTGCCTGCTCGAGCGTCGTGACGAAGGCCTCCTCGGCATCAGTCCGCTGCGGCCCCTCGATTCGGCGCGCTGCGCCCGCCGCCTCCAGGAACGCGGGCAGCGGCCGCGCCGGCGGCACCGAAAACCTTTCGAGCACATTGTTCGCGGTGTGCGCCTCGACGCCTTCGATCGCCGCTTCCAGCGCCTGCATCAGGCGCACCTTTTCGCCTGGATCCTCATGCGCGAGCTGCCGCAGCTTCTGCCGCGCCAGCTCGTAGACCGCGCTGCGCAGCTGCTGCGGGTCGGAACTGACGGAGTCGATGGTCCGCGCCAGCACCAGCGCGAACTCCACCTCGGGGTGCGCAGGGCTGATGTCCCTGACCGTCCTCTGGGCCGGCGTCGACGTCATAAATGTTAGTCTGGTTCGCCCTTAATGTTACAACATTCTAGGCGGCTTTTAATGTTAACACAAATGGCGAAACACGTGGATCGCGCCGCGGTTTGACCATACCGATCCGAGCAGCAGCAGGTTTCCTTGAGCCGTTTTCTGCACATCCTGGACGACCGGTTCTTCGCGCCGAAGCGGGACCGCCCGTCCTGGCCGGATCTCCTGCTGTTCGCGGGATGGATCGCGCTGGTCGGCTTCCAGGTCGCCCGTCACGTGATGTGGCGCGACGAAGTCCGCGCGCTCACCATCGCGCTGAACGGCGACGACCTGATCGCCATGCTGAAGGGCCTGCATGGCGAGGGCCACCCTGCCCTCTGGTACCTGCTGCTGCGCGGCGCGCATGCGATGTTCGGCCGGGTCGAAGTGCTGCCCGGCGTCGCCTTCGTGGTCGGGCTCCTCACGGTCGCGCTGCTGATCTTCCGCTCGCCGTTCCCACGGCCGTTGGTGCTGCTGCTGGTCACGAGCCATGCGCTGCTGTTCGAATATGTCGTGATGGCGCGGAACTACGGCATCTCGGCGCTGTTCCTGTTCGCGATCGCGGCCTGTTATCCGGCGCACCGTGGTCGCGGCGTCCTGCTCGGCGTGCTGCTGTTCCTGCTCGCCAACACCAATGTCGTCGGCGCGATCATGGTCGGCGCGTTCCTGCTGTTCTGGCTGCTCGACCTGCTCGAGACCCATGGCTGGCGCTGGTCGCCCCAACTCAGCAATTTCGCGATCAACGCGATCGTCGCGACGATCGGCGTCGTGATCTGCGCGGCGACGATGCTGCCGACCTATAATGACGCGGCGGCCCGCGACTGGTCGCAGGATTCACCGCTGACGGCTGCGATGCTTTCCCTGGTGAATCCCGGTGCGACATCGCTGGGCGCGCTGTTCGCCAATCTGCTGCCGGGGATCGCAGGCTCGGTGCTGCTGTTCGCCGCAACGCTCGGGCTGCTGCCGCGGCGTCCGGCCTTTCTGGCCGCCATCGCCGCCTTGCTGCTGAGCTCGCTGTTCTTCGCCGTCGCCGCCAACGGTGCCTACCGCCACGCCGCGGTCTGGCTCTGCTTCCTGATCACGCTTTACTGGATCGGCTGGAACAATGTCGCTACCGCATCCGACGGACTGCTGCCGGCAATCGGACGCATATCGCTCCTGCTGTTGCTCGCCATCCAGACCGCCGCAGGCATGAACGATTTGAGCAACGCGGCAACCGGCGTTGTCGCGAGCCGCAGCGCCGATCTCGGCCGCCTGATCGCCTCGCGCGCCGATCTCGCCAATGCTGCGATCCTCAGCGAGCCGGAATGGCTGGTCGAGGCGCTGCCCTACTATGTCAAGAACCCGCTGTATCTCGCACGCGACCACAAGTTCGGCAGCGTCGTGATCTTCACGCGCAAGGGCCGGATGGACAGTAATCTCGGCGAGACGCTGCGCCTCGCACGCGAGCTCCGCGAGACCTCGGGCGCCCCCGTCCTCATCCTGCTGGCCTACCGGCTCGATGAGATCACGCCCGACCGGATCTATGACGAGGGCAAGAACTGGCGGACGTTCCGCGCCTCGGCCGCTGAGATCAGCGACTTCCGCGCAGCGACCACGCTGATCCACCGCTTCGACCCCGCCAAGACCGACGAGAGCTTCGACGTCTATCTGCTCAGATAGGCGGTCGATCGAGGACACCAGGAAAGGACCGTGCGATGGCGCTGATGGACAGCAAGCTCGAAGCCCGCAAGCCGCCGGCCGCTCGTGTCCGGCAGTACCTCGCTATCCTGCGGCTCGATCACAGCACCAAGCACATCTTCATCGTTCCCGGGATCATCCTCGCCTGGCTGCTGCGCGGCGCGAGGAGCGAGCATCTCGCCGCCGACATCCTGCTTGGCCTCGTCGCCGCGATCTGCATCGCGTCGGCCAACTATGTGATCAACGAATGGTTCGACCGCGATTTCGACCGGCATCACCCGACCAAGTCGCAGCGTTCGGCGGTGCAGAGCGCAATGGACGGCAGGATCATCGGGCTGGAGTGGCTGGGGCTGCTGGCGCTTGGCCTGATCTGCGCGGCTGCCAGCAGCCGCCTGATGCTGCTCGCAAGCAGCATCTTCGCCTTGCAGGGCCTCGTCTACAACGTCCCGCCGCTGCGCAGCAAGGACAAGGCCTATTTCGACGTCATCTCGGAGTCCGTCAACAACCCGCTGCGGCTGTTGATCGGCTGGGCGATGATCGACCCGACCTCGCTGCCGCCGGGTTCGGTGATCCTGTGCTACTGGTTCGGCGGCGCGTTCCTGATGGCGGCCAAGCGGCTGTCCGAATATCGCGAGATTGCCGCGTCCCACGGCAAGGACCTGCTGGCGCGCTACCGCGCGAGCTTCGCCGACTATACCGAGGTGTCGCTGACCGCCTCGTGCCTCAGCTACTCGCTGTTCTCGGTGTTCTTCCTCTCGGTGTTCCTGGTGAAGTACCGCATCGAGTACATCCTCGCGATGCCGCTGGTGGTGATGCTGTTTACCACCTATTTTTCGATGTCGACATCCCCTGGGTCGTCGGCGCAGAAGCCCGAGAAGCTCTATGGCGAGCGCGGCCTGATGCTGATCGTGCTGGCGCTGGTCGCCGTCTTCCTGGTGGCGAGCTTCGTCGACATGCCGTTCCTCGCCCGGCTGGCCGAGCAGCATTACATCACGCTGGACTGAAGCGGATGAGTTAACGCCGGCGCGGATGCGCCTTCTGGTGCCACGCCCAGGCCGAGCGAATGATATGGCTGAGATCGGACCGGCTTGCCTTGAAGCCGAGGCCGCTCTCCGACTTGGAGGGATCGGCGACCAGGATCGGCGGATCGCCGGCCCGCCGCTCGCGCACCACGCTCGGCACCGCTTCGCCGGTCTCGGCGCGGATCGCGTCCAGCACCTCGCGCACCGAATAGCCGGTGCCGGTGCCGAGGTTGAACACGCCGCCGGCGTCGCCCTTCAGCAGTAGCTCGAGCGCCGCGATATGGGCGCTGGCGAGATCGTCGACATGGATATAGTCGCGCACCGCGGTGCCGTCGGGCGTCTCGTAGTCCTCGCCGAAGATCGCGAAATCGGGCACGTGCCCGAGCAGCGCCATCAGCGCGCGTGGAATGAGGTGCGTCTCGGGATCGCGCAGTTCGCCGATGGTGCCGGAGGCATCGGCGCCGCAGGCGTTGAAATAGCGCAGGCAGACCGAGTTGAACTGATAGGCCGCGCGATAATCGGCCAGGATCTGCTCGATCATGAATTTGGAGCGGCCGTAGGGATTGACGGTCGGACCCGCGGCGCTCTCCGGAATGGGATCGCGCCCGGCATTGCCGTAGACGGCGCCGGTCGAGGAGAACACCAGGCGGTCGCAGCCGGCTGCCCGCATGCCGCGCAGCAGGCCGAGCGTGCCGACGACGTTGTTGGTGAAGTATTTCTGCGGATCCGCGACGGACTCGCCGACCGCGCTGAACGCAGCGAAGTGCATCACGGCGAGCGCAGTGTGTTCGCGGATGGTGGCCGCGATCCTGTCGTGATCGGCGACGTCGCCGATGACGAGCGGGCCCCATTGCACGAAGCTGCGGTGGCCGGTGGTCAAATTGTCATAGACGACCGGAACAAAGCCGGCCTCGGCAACGGCCTTGGCGCAATGGGAGCCGATGTATCCCGCGCCGCCCGTGATGAGGATCGAACCCCTGCTCGCCATTGAAGATGCCGTCCCTGCGCAGGCCAATCCCGCGCCTCAACACATGCAAAGACAGATGGGTACGACATTCCGTCCGGCGCGGCAAAACCGCGATGCGAATAGCGTTAAGACCGAACGGATTTGCTTCAGCGGTGACGGTTAACGCGAGCCCAGCGGAACGTTGGTCTGTTGCCCGACCGGCGGCGCGTGTCGTGACCGCGTCCCATGAGGGTAGACCGGTGTTGCCGGCGGGACCGGCCGGGTCGCCTGCGGCCGCGAGGTCGGAACGCCGCCGCCCGGTCCATCGATCGAATAGCGCTGCGCGCCCTGCGTGGTCTGCCCGGTGCCCTGTGCGAGCGCGGGAGCCGCGGCGGCGACGACCAGTGCCGCTGTTGTGACAAGGCCGGCCAGCTTCATGTCGATGCCTCGAGGGATGTGATCGGGATCAACCGGTCAAGCCGGCAATCGTTCCGGATGCGGGCTGTCACATGCATCAAACGAAAGTGGCGCGGCGAAATGTCTCGCCGCGCCACGGTCAATCGATGGGACCTGCTTGAGGAAATTCAGGCGCCGGCCTGCGCGATCGCGGCCCAGTGATCGGGATTCGCCGGGGTCTGCATCCTGACCCAGCGATAGCGCGCCTGTGACCAGGTGCGGATCTGCGCATTCAGATTGTCGAGCACGACGTCGCCGCCCTCAACGCGGACCACCAGCACGAGATGATGCTCCCCCCACGACGTCACCACCTCGCTCAGCAGCAAATTGCGCATCGGCCAGCCACGCGCCAGCAGCTCGTGACGCTTGCTGACGGCGTAATCGTTGCAATCGCCGCGCGCCGGATTGATCAGCCATTCCTCGCCGGCGAGGCCGCGTTCGTTGCGCTGCGGCGCGATGCTGCGATTGACCGAGGCGTTGACCTCGATCAGGTCGGTGATGCGTTGCTTGGTGAGGCGCGTGGCGCCGCCGCGGAATACTGTATGCACGCGCGGCTTCGGCTTGCATTCGTCGGCATAGCGCATGCAGAACATGGTGTAGGCCATCGGCGCCAGCGTCGGCTCGCTGAAGCGGATCTTCTCGACCACACCGCGCAGCGGCAGCAGGAATCCGATCATTCCGGCCTGGGTATCCCGCGCGCTGGTCCCGAGCGCGACGATGGCCACAAGCAAGGCCATCACTCTCTTGACGCTGTACATTCCTCACTCCCCAAAGTGACGGGAAGCATCTACGGGAAATGTCTTGAGCTTCGGCTCAAGCGCGCGGCGGCATTTGCTTCAAATGCCGCGATGCGCGCGGGTAGTCCGTTAACCAAGCAAGGGTCCCGCGCCGGCAAGGTTTCGGCCGCCGAATGATAACGCGCGTGCCGGCCAACGGATCGCAAGCTTGATCGGGTTTTTGAGGCCCTTTCCGGCGATTTCTGCGGGACGCCGCCGTCAGCTAGCGCGGCCGCGGCGGCACCGGGCGGCCGGTTCCCATGCGAGCATGGTTGGCCTGATGTGAAGCAGCCGGCGAATTTTGTTAAGCTAGACCGTCACGCGCTGCCGGGGCGCGATGCCGCACCAGCTCATCACGAGATCGGCGAGCATCTTGATCTCGATGTCCGCGGGCGTGCCGCCGGCGAAATCGGCGACCGATTGTCCGAGCGCGACGGCGCGCACATAGGCCGAGCGGCTTCCGATCGTCGGGCCGATCTCCTCGTCGAGCGTATCCAGCTCCTCGATCAGTTGCTGGCCTTCGAGCGTGCGCTGGTCGACGCGGTTCGGCACGATCATGGCGCGGAGCGCCGTCCGCCGCGCCGCACGCACCTCGCGCACGATATCGAGCGTCCGCGCGGTGGCCTCGATGTCGAGGCCGGACGGCGTGCACGGCATCAGTACGATGTTGGCAACCGCGAGCACCGCGCCCAGCACCCGGTCGTTGGGCGCGGAGTCCACCACGATGATCTGATGCGGAATCTGGCGCATCAGCTTGGCCCATTCGGCGACCGGGCGGGTTTCCGGATCAAGCTGATAGACCGGGAAGGTCAAATTGCCGGGCTCGGCCCAGTGACAGGCGGACGCCTGGGAGTCGGCGTCGACCAGTCCGACCACGCCCGTGCGCCGGTCCAGTTCTGCGGCAAGCAGAACCGCAAGCGTCGTCTTTCCGACCCCGCCCTTGCGCTGGGCAACCGAGATGACAAGCGGCATCGCAAGCTCCTGGCGTTATCCCCCGTGCGTGCGCGGGAGGACACCTTCATCAACGAGCGTCAGCATCCGGGGCAGACAGACCCGCTTCGCGTCGTAATTGTCCCGCACGAAGCTCCGTGCCTTCATCCGCATCTTCTTGAAGGCCTTGGGTCGTGACAGCACCGAGATTACCTGATGCGACAACGCATCAATATCAAAAAACGGCGTCAGCAGGCCGTTGCCATCCGAGATGATGTCGCGCAGCGGCGCCGTGTCGGACGCGACCACCGCACATCCCGCGCTCATCGCCTCCAGCAGCGACCATGACAGCACGAAGGGATAGGTCAGGTAGACGTGCACCGAGGAGATCTGCAGCAGCTCGAGATACGGTTCCCGCGGAATTCGGCCGAGGAAATGCACGCGGCGAAGATCGATATCCGACCTGACTTCGCCGAGGAACATCGACTTCCAGCTCGAACCCTCCGGCGGGTTCGCGCCGTAGGACGTCCCGCTGCCGCCGACGATCACCACCTGCGCATTGGGCCGCGCGGCAAGAATCCGCGGCAGCGAGCGCATGAAGACATGGAATCCGCGCACCGGCTCCAGGTTGCGCGAGACGTAGGTGATCACTTCATCGTCGGCCGAGAGTGTCGTGCCGTTCGGAAGCTGAAACCGCGCGACGGGGTTGGGCTTCACCTCGTCGGTGTCGACGCCCTCGTGGATGACCTCGATCTTGCTCTGAAACTCGCGGGGAAAGGTCGACCTCTGCCATGGCGTCGGCGAGACGCCCGTATCGCACTCGGTGAGCGCCAGCAGCGTGGTGGCATTCTTCAGATGGAGCGCGACATTGCCGTCGAGGCCGGTCATGGGAAATTCGGGATCGAAGCCGACGTCCCTGCCCTCGGCGCCGTAGTAGAACTCGCAATAGAGGATGATGCGCGCCTCGGAAACATCGTGCGCAGCGGCAGCGTCTCACCCCAGCCGGGATGCGCGAAGATCAGGTCGGGCACGAAGCCCTGCCCCGACAGCGACGACAGCGCATACAGGACCTCCTCGGCACGCCTCGCCTCGACGTCGAAGCGGCGCGCAAAGGGATGCACCATCGCGGAGTCCGACTTGGTGGTCGAATATTTGAGCAGCCGGATATCCCGCGTCGTGCTCGCGGTCGATGAGCCGACCGCGACGACCTTGTTTCCGGGCCGCTCCGCAAGCGCACGCGCAATGTGGCGATACTGGGCTGGAAAGTTGTTGTGGACGAACAGGACGTTCATTGGCGGGCGGGCGCGCCCCCCGGCCGCGCGGTCTTCGATTGGGGTCAGGGTCGATACCGTGACCGGCAGGGTGTCTTCGATATGCACGTGCGAAACTATCTCACCGGATTAACATTAAGCCCCCTTCTATCACACAGATTTTTGGGGCACACTGTGTGAGAGACATATCGACCCATCCGTTAGGCTCGCAGGCGACGATGAACGAACAGATTCAGCAGAAAACCATTGACCTGGCACGGGGTCTTTTCCTGGTTCGCTATAATGGCGCCGAAGACAAGACATCACCTCCGGTGGTGCGGGTCTATGCGGATCGCGCCAGTGTTAACAATTGTAATATCATCAGCGGGCCGGACGCGGCCAATGGAACCCTGTTCGCGCCCGAGAGCGCGCTGGTCGTGTCGGTCGCCCGGCCAAGCCGCCTGATCGTCGAGGTCACGGCAGGACGCGCCGGCGGGTCGACCGCCGCCAATATCAAGATTGAGCCGCTGACCCAGGGACAGCCGGCCGCGCAGCCCGCCGGCCAGCCATTCGATACGTACGAGCCCGAGGCCGGCCCTGACGAGCTGAGCGATCTCAAGGTGCTGGCGCATGTCGCGGGCCTGGGCGACGTCACAGTCGGCCCGAACACCTGGATTGCCGGACCGGCCGCGCCGGCCCGGATCGAGGGCATTTCCCTCGATTGGCCGAACAAGCCCTATGATCTCAACCTGCAATATGCGGTCAAGTTCGCGAGGCCGCAGCGCGGCGACAACCAGTTCGTTCCGCTTGGAACCTTTGCCGGAACCCGGGGTCGCGCTCTAGCGATCACGGGGTTCTCGCTGGAAGCCACCGGCCCCGCCGCGGACCGCTACGCCATCGCGGCCGAGACCATTTTCCTCGGCGCTCCGGCGCTGCGGGTGACCGGGAACCGGATCGTGGTGTCCGGCCCTTCGGGCCGGGAACCGCTGGTCGGCCTCAAGCTCAGCGTCGAAGAGCACCGCGTGCAGGCAGCGCCCCTCGCGCCCCGGCAGCCGATGCGCACCGAGCCCGTCGCCCCGATGCCGCGCCAGGAAGCGCCGCGCCTCGATGGACGGGTGCGCGTGTTCCGGAGCCGGCAGAGCGCCGTCAAGACGGCGGGCTGACCATGCCGGCAGACAAGGGCGACATTTGACCGCCGACGCGCGCAACATCGCCTTTACGTCCAAAACGCTCCACCACGTCGATCTCGAGCGCGCCGCTGTCCGGGCGCTCGAGGCGCGTGATTTCCGGCGCGCATTCGCGCTCGCCGACCGCCGCTGCCGGATCCTGCCGCATCCGGGCGCCCGCGCCCATCTGCTGCGCGCGGAGGCGCTGTTTCGCCTCGATCTGAGGGATGCGGCCGTCGCGGGCGTCGCCCGGGCGCTCGAGCTCGAACCTGATGATCTTGCCGCCGCGCGGCGAATGATGGCCTGGGGCGACGGTCTTCCGCAGCTCGAAGCCGCACGAAGCATCGCGCGGCGCGACGACGATCCGGATTCGGTCAGGAGCGCGCTGCTGCTGCTGCTCGAGCAGCGCGGCCAGCACAGCTGCGCCCGTGTCGACTTCCTCGATGAGGAGGTGAAGGGATGGGTGACGTGGCGAGGCACCGACGACCCAAAGCTTTCACTGACCCAAGCCGATCAATCCAGCACGGTCCAGCTTCCCGCCGATCCCCGTCACAGATTTGCGCTCAACGGGCGACGCGCTGCGAGCTTCCGCCTGATGCGGCCGCCGTCCGCGACCTCGCAACGCCTCGAGATCGCACAGGCGGACCACGTCATCGCCAGCATTCAGCTGCCGGCCAACCGCGCGCCGGATCGCCGCAACGCGCCACAGTGGCCGCCCCGCGCGCGCAACGGCGAAACGCCCCCGCTCACGATCATCATCCCGGTTTACCGGGATCTCGCCGCAACGCGTGCCTGCATCGAGAGCGCGTTGACGGCCGTCGCCTGCACGCCCGGCTCGACCATCGTCGTCGTCGACGACGCCTCGCCCGAACCCGCCATCAAGCATCTGCTCGGCGAACTGGCTGCGGAGTTGCGCATCCGGCTGCTGACCAACGCGCACAATCTCGGCTTTGTCGGCGCGGTCAACCGGGCCCTTAGCGAGACCGGTGCCGGCGACGTCGTGCTGCTGAACTCGGACACGATCGTGCCGAAATATGCGCTGCAACGCCTGAGAAGCGCCGTGCGATCGACGCCGCGCGTGGGCACCGCGACCCCGCTCTCGAACAACGGCGAATACACCAGCTTTCCGGTCCCGAACCGCTCCAATCCCCTGCCCTCGCCCGGTGAACTGGACTTGCTCGACGAACTGGCCGGCACAGCCAATTCCGGGATGGCCATCGACATCCCCAACGGCATCGGGTTCTGCCTCTACATCACCCGCGAATGCCTCGACGCCGTACAAGAACTCTCCGACGATTTCTATCGCGGCTATCTCGAAGACGTCGACTTCTGCCTGCGCGCCGCGGAGGCCGGCTTCCGCAACGTGTGCATCCCGTCGGTCTTTGTCGGCCACGAGGGTTCGCGCTCGTTTCTCGGCGAGAAGCGCTCCCTGGTGCTGCGCAATCTTCGCGTCCTCGAGCACCGATACCGGCGCTATGCGACGGAGTGCGCGGCGTTCCTGCTCGCCGATCCGCTGCGCGATTGCCGCGCGGCGCTCGAGCTCAAGCTGCTCTCCAGCGAACGGCCCGCCGCCGAGCTGCACGTCATCGTCTGCGGCTCCTCGATTGGCCGCGAGATCGCCGTCGGGCGGTGCGAGCAATTGGCGGCGGAAGACCAGCGCGGTCTGGTCGTTCACTTCCGCGCCGAGGGAGGGCGCCAACTGGCGTCGATCTTCGACCCGGATGGCGGAGCTCCGCAGTCGATCGCACTCGACGTTGCGACGCCCGAGGGCCGCGAAGCCCTTCTGACATGCCTCACCAATCTCCGGATCGGCGCGCTCGAGATTGCGGAGGCCGACCGCATCCCCGGCGCATGTCTGGCGCAACTCACGCAAAATTTCGCTTACGACCTCCTGGTCACCGACACCAGACTTGCAATGCGCGCCGCGGCCGGATCGGGCGTGCATCCGGACTGGACAGGTCTTGTCGAACGGGCCCGATGCGTGACGGTGATCGGCGAAGATGGCGCCGCGTTCTCCGAAGCGGTTCTCGGCCTGCAAGTGACCAGGCTGAGCGCCCCGCTGGTACCGCGAGCGCCGCCGCGCGCCGTGAGCGGCCCGGCCCGTCTCGGCCTGCTCGCCCTGCACGCCAGCGCGGCGGAGTTTCGTTTCGCGAGAGCGCTGAGCGATCAACTGGCCGAAGCCGACGACGATGACGTCGCGATCATCGTGCTGGGCACCACCCTCGACGATCTCAAGCTGATGCAGCGCCCGCATGTCGCGGTCACCGGTGAAATCGGCGTCGCGGACGTCGCGACGTTGATCGAAGCGCACGGCATCACGAAACTGGTTCTCGACATCGGCGAACCGGCATTCGGGCATCCGCTGGTGGACGCGCTGCTGGCAACCGGATTGCCGGCCGCAACGACCGAATGGACCCCGGCATCAGCGGCGCGCGGCCGAACAGCCGACCTGAAGCTGCAACCGGGCCTCGATGCCGACGAAGCGGTTGCAGCCATAAGCGACTGGGCAGTCGAAGACGTGCTGCTACATCCCGATCGGAGGCACGGTCGGTTGAGGCGGGAGGTTGGCGCGCGGCTTCCATGACCGCGGCGGCCATGCGAGCGACGAAAACGGCGTCGAATCCAGCCCCAGCAGCGGGCTGTAATAGGGATCGTCCAGCAGCACCTCGCCCCACTTCGCACGCAGCATCGCCAGTTCGTGCCCGAAGCGCGCCTTGCGATCCGGCGCGGAATCGCGGCCCCGGCTGGCCGATTCCAGATGCACGAGCTTTGCGTCCGGCGTGAACACGATCCGCTTCCCGAGCTGGCGCAGCTTCAGGCACAGATCGATATCGTTGAAGCTGATCGGAAAGCGGATCTCGTCCATGCCGCCGACGGCCAGGAAATCGCGCTTGCGCATCAAGAGGCACGCGGCCGTCAACGCCGAACATTCGTGCGCGACCTGGAGCAGATCGCCGTAGCCGGGATCACCATCCATCCGATCGTTGAAGGCGTGCGCAGCCGAAAAATTGGCGCCGAGCACCACCCCGCCATGCTGCACGACGCTGCTCGGCCAGAGCAGCTTGGCGCCGACAGCTCCGACGTCGGGAGCGGCGAGCCGCCACAGCATCTCCGCCAGCCAGCCGTCATCGAGCGCCTCGATGTCGTTGTTGAGGAAGCAGATGTTCTCCGTATCGACGCAATCGACGGCGGCGTTGTTGATGGCCGCGAAGTTGAACGGTCCATCGACCGAAATCACGTCGATCTCGTCGTCGGACAGGCCCTCCAGATAATCCAACGCGTCAGGCTCGCTGGAGTTGTTGTCGACGACGAGGATGCGGGCGTGGTCTCATGTGCGGCCGGCAGGACGGTTTCGATGCATCGCTTGAGAAGCTCGGCGCGATTCCTGGTCGGGATGATGATGGTGGTGCGCTCATTCCAGTCGACGGCACGCTTGACCCGCACGGCGGGAAGCAGACCCGCCGGCCGCGGCTCGACATGCGCCTCGACGCCGGCCCTCGCGAAATACGCCTCGCTCGCGGCGGCAAGCTCGGCGGTCGCGACCGACGCATCAATTCCCGGCAGCGCCGCAACCGATCCCGGCAGATGATAGGTTCGCTCCCGCTCCGCGCAGGACAGGAAGGTGTCGTAGAGCGACGCCGCCGATCGCAGCGCCTCCACGGCGCGTTCGCGGCGTACCGCAAAGCAATACGCCCCATAGCCCTGCTCGAGCGCACGTTCGAGATCGAATGCCGAAAACGCCAGCGGCCAGACGGCTCCGGCACCCGCGGCGACTTCGACGTCGCCATAGACGAGATCGCAGCCGGGTTCGGAAGCAAGCACTTCGGCGAAGCGCTGCAAGGCATCTTCAGCGAGGATCGTCCCGCTCAGGCAGAACACGAAGAATGCGCTGTTGGCTGCATCGCCGTCGATAAACTCGAGCGCAGCCGTCGGATCGAACCGGCTGAACCCGCGCGTCGGCAGGCACACCGCCGACCAGGCCGCATGCCGCTGCGCTTCGAGGCTCTCGATGCTTTCGTCCACCCTGGCCTCGCCGATCAGGACGACCGCGGCCTCGGATTGAACGTCAGACTCCATCGCCGGCGCGAAGCGTTCCTTCCAGCTGCGATAGGTGTGAAACGGTACCGAAGCCGGCAGCATCTGATCGAACAATTGTCCGCGCAACCGCTCGCTGTCCCAGCGCCCGAGCTCCGCGATGGTCTGCTCCAATCCGCGCTCGAACGCGACGAATGCGATCGGCTCCGAGCCCACGCTCCGTCCGGTCACCGTCCGTGCCGACAGCCCGCGCACGCGCCGTCGGCAAAATGCTCGGGCAGATGAAAATCGATCCGGCGGCCGACGCCGAACTCGCCGCCCCGCGCGACGTTGGTCCACCCGGTCGGCTTCACGGTCATCACCGGGCGCTCCGCGATCAGGATTTCGATGTCTTCGTCGAGGTCCTGCGCAAGCCAGCCCTCGAAGCGCAGGCCACCGGCCCATTTGATCTCGCCGATCCGGTGCCACTGCGCGTCCGGTGCTGCGACATCGCAGCGAATCGGAGCACCGACGACACCTCCGATATTGGCCAGCCGCGCCTCGATGATCGCGGCACTCGCGCCGACCTCATCCTGCACGTTGAAGGTAAATCCAAATCGTCCATCGCCGATTCCGGCGTCGGCGAGCTCTGTTACAAACTCGTCACACAATGATGACATGTATGGCTCGCCGTCGACGAGCAGCTCGACGGTGTAGCGCCGGCCGAGATCGGCGCGGTCGTAAACAAATCCAGAAAACGTCGTGCGATCGTATCTGGAGAATTGCGTTTGCAACGACGCGTAGTCAGCTCCTGAGGGCCCCTGCTTGCCAATCGTCTTCGTGCTCATGTCCACCCCTCAAACGGCGGCTCGATTGTCGGTCGATTTCAAGTTGAGAATGTGTCCATGGCGCGTCCAAGGTGACTAGCGCGCACTCAACTGCACTGAGGCAATCACCGTTTGCACAAAAAGCCGCCGAGCTCCAACACAAACTATGCGTTATAAAACTTGGCGTTAGCGGCGCCAATTGTGCTAGTGCTAACTCCTCCTCTCCACACTGATCGACGAGCGGATTCATGAAGATTGCAATGGTTGGAACGGGATATGTAGGTCTCGTATCCGGAGCGTGTTTTGCCGACTTCGGCCATCAGGTCGTTTGCGTCGACAAGGACGCCGGCAAGATCGAAGCCCTGAAGCGCGGCAAGATCCCGATCTACGAAACTGACCTCGATAAGCTCGTCGAGACCAACGCCGCCGCCGGACGGCTGACCTTCACGACGGAGCTCGCCGGAGCCGTGGGTGACGCCGATGCCGTGTTCATCGCGGTTGGAACGCCGTCGCGGCGCGGCGACGGCCATGCAGATCTGAGCTACGTCTATGCAGCCGCCAAGGAGATCGGCGCCGCGCTCAAGAAGTTCACCGTGGTGGTGACGAAGTCGACCGTGCCGGTGGGCACCGGCGACGAGGTCGAACGCCTGATCCGCGAGACCAGTCCGAACGCCGATTTCGCGGTTGCGTCGAACCCCGAATTCCTGCGCGAAGGCGCCGCGATCCAGGACTTCCGCCATCCCGACCGGATCGTCGTCGGCACCGAGGACGACCGCGCCAAGAAGGTGATGGGCGAAGTCTATCGTCCGCTGTACCTGAACCAGGCGCCGATCCTCTATACCGCGCGGCGCACGGCGGAACTGATCAAATACGCCGCAAATGCCTTCCTTGCCACCAAGATCACCTTCATCAACGAGATCGCCGATCTCTCCGAAAAGGTCGGGGCCAACGTGCAGGAGGTCGCGCGCGGCATCGGGCTCGACAACCGGATCGGCACCAAGTTCCTGCATGCCGGCGCCGGCTATGGCGGCTCCTGCTTCCCGAAGGACACCCGCGCCTTGTTCAAGACGGCGCTCGATCACGACGTGCAGCTGAAAATCGTCGAAGCGACGCTGACCGCCAACGACAACCGCAAGCGCGCGATGGCGCGCAAGGTCGCCAACGTGCTCGGCGGCGAGCTGCGCGGCAAGACGATCGGCGTGCTTGGCCTGACCTTCAAGCCCGATACCGACGACATGCGCGAAGCGCCCTCGATCCCGCTGATCAACGGCCTGATCGACTTCGGGGCCAAAGTTCGGGCCTACGACCCCATCGGCATGGAGCAGGCGCGCAAGGAATTGCCGGAGATCGAGTACAGCGCGGACGCCTATGAATGCGCGCGCCAGGCGGATGCGCTGGTCA
Source organism: Bradyrhizobium viridifuturi (assembly GCF_001238275.1). Lineage (GTDB taxonomy): Bacteria > Pseudomonadota > Alphaproteobacteria > Rhizobiales > Xanthobacteraceae > Bradyrhizobium > Bradyrhizobium viridifuturi. The sequence goes on along the minus strand of NZ_LGTB01000037.1, from coordinate 16,943 downwards.
TCGTGACCGAGTGGCGCCAGTTCCGCGCGCTCGATCTCAAGCGCATCAAGCAGGAGATGAAGCACCCGGTCGTCGTCGACCTGCGCAACATCTACCGTCCGGACGAGATGGCCGCGCACGGCTTCACCTACGAGAGCATCGGCCGGCCGCGCTGAGCGGCGATCGCCACAGCTCGATCCCGGAGCCCCGTTCCGATTCAATCGGAACGGGGCTCTTTTTTGTCTGATGCGGTCTCCTTGCGAACCGCTATCCAGTTCGCCCGAGGATGCGCTAGGCGTGGGCGGGTGCGCCGAGCTGGACATAGGCGTCGAGCTCGCGCGCAAGCGCCTCCTGCCAGGTCGGCATCGCGACCCCGAACTGCGCCTTCAGCCGCGTCAGATCCAGCCGCGAATTGCCAGGGCGCACCGCCTTGGTCGGGAAATCGGCCGTTGCGATCGGAACGATGTTGTCGACGGCGAGCGTTACGCCCCGCGACCGCAGCCCGCCGACGATGGCGGTGGCAAAGCCATGCCAGCTGGTTTCGCCGGCGCAAACGAGATTGACGACGCCGCCCCTGCGCATGAGCTGATCGTGCAGCGTGGTGATGTTCGGCAACACGATGCCGGCGACGGCACTGGCGATCGCTTGCGCCGTTGTCGGCGCGCCGATCTGATCGGCCACGATCCGCAGCTCCTTACGCTCGCCGGCAAGCCGCGCGATGGTGCGCAAGAAATTGGTGCCCTTTGCGGCATAGACCCATGAGGTGCGCGCGATGAGATGCGCCCCGCCCGCCGCCTGGATCGCGACATCGCCGGCAAGCTTGCTCGCGCCGTAGGCCGACAACGGTTCGGTCAGACTGTCCTCGCGCCACGACCGGTCGCCCGAACCATTGAAGACGTAGTCGGTGGAGAAATGCACCAGGGGCACACGATTTGCTGCAGCCCATTTCGCGAGCGCTTCGGGCCCCCTGGCGTTGATCAGGAAGGCCAGCTCGCGCTCGTCCTCGGCACGGTCGACCGCCGTGTACGCAGCCGGATTGATGATGAGATCGGGCTTCAGCCTTTCAAGCTCGGCCGTCACCATCTCCGGCTTCGACAGATCGAACTCCGCGGTCGGCGGCGCAATGATGGTGCCGTGGCTTTCCAGCAGCGGCTTGAGTGCACTGCCAACCTGGCCGCGCGTTCCCGTCAACAAGATCCGCATCAGATTTGTCCATAGCTGGGAAGGTTGCTGGCGTCGGCGAGCAACGGCGCATCCGCGTCCTTAGCCGACAGCTGTGGCTTGTCGACGCCCCATTTGATCCCGATCGCGGGATCGTTCCAGCGGATCGAGAGCTCGTCCTTGGGGCTGTAGAAGTCGTCGCATTTGTAGAAGAAGTCGGCGGTTTCCGAGAGCACCACGAAGCCGTGGGCGAAGCCGCGCGGCACCCATAATTGCCGGCGGTTGTCCTCGCTCAGTTCGACCGCGACATGCTTGCCGAAGTTCGGGCTGCCGACACGCACGTCGACGGCAACGTCCAGCACCTTGCCGCGCAACACGGTCACGAGCTTGCCCTGGGTCAGCGGGTTCTGCAGATGCAGGCCGCGCAGCACGCCATAGGCCGAGCGGGACATGTTGTCCTGCACGAAGGGGCGCGTGATGCCGTGCTCGACATAACGCGGCGCCTGGTAGGTCTCGAGGAAGAAGCCGCGCTGGTCGCCGAACAGCTTCGGCTCGACGATCAGGACTTCAGGAAGCTCGGTCTTGATGACGTTCATTTAACATTTGTTCCAGTTTGCTGTGCCAGAAATGTTAATTTCCCCCTCATAACAAACTTGTGCGGCGCACGCTATATGTTATGTTTTGATAGTCAAATTGTGAGGGACCATGAAAGGCATTATCCTTGCCGGTGGCACCGGCTCGCGCCTCTACCCCGTGACCACCGTCGTCTCCAAGCAGCTGCTGCCTGTCTTCGACAAGCCGATGATCTACTATCCGCTGTCGACGCTGATGCTCGGCGGAATCCGCGATATTCTGATCATCTCGACGCCGCAGGACAAGCCGCTGTTCCAGCGGCTGCTCGGCGACGGCAGCGAGATGGGTGTCCGGTTCGCCTATGCCACGCAGGAGACTCCGCGGGGTCTTGCCGACGCCTTCATCGTCGGCCGCGAGTTCATCGGTGATGACTCCGTCGCCCTTGTGTTAGGTGATAACATTTTCTACGGCCACGGCCTGCCGAGCATGCTGTCGGCCGCCTCGGTCCGCAAGAAGGGCGCCACGGTGTTCGGCTACGTCGTGAACGCGCCGGAGCAGTATGGCGTGATCGAGCTCGACGGCACCGGCCGGGCGCTGTCGATCGAGGAGAAGCCGAAGCGGCCGAAGTCCAACGTCGCCGTCACCGGCCTCTATTTCTACGACAACGACGTGGTCGACATCGCCGCCGGCATCAAGCCGTCGCCGCGCGGCGAGATCGAGATCACCGACGTCAACAAGGCCTATCTCGAGCGCGGCGACCTCTATGTCGAGGTGCTCGGCCGCGGCTTCGCCTGGCTCGACACCGGCACCCACTCCTCGCTGGTCGAGGCCAGCCATTTCGTCCAGATCCTGGAGCAGCGCCAGGGCCTGCGCATCGCCTGCCCCGAGGAGATCGCGCTGCGCCAGGGCTACATCTCGCTCGAAGCCTTCGCGCGGGTGGCGCAGAAGACCGCAAAGAGCAGCTACGGCGAGTATCTGCTGTCGGTGTACCGTTCGTTCCAGGGTCAGCCCCGCACAGCCGAGGTATTCAAACATGCGGTTTAAGGGATCGACGATCTTCGTCACCGGCGGCGCCGGCTTCATCGGCTCCGCCGTGGTCCGTCACCTGCTGCGCGACACCCACGCCCGCGTCGTCAACATCGACAAGCTGACCTATGCGGCGAACCTCGCCTCCCTGCCCGGCTCGAGCGAGAGCCTGAACTACACCTTCGAGAAGGCCTGCATCTGCGAGGGACAGGTGCTGCGCCGGCTGTTCGAGAAATACCAGCCCGATGCGGTGATGAATCTTGCCGCGGAAAGCCACGTCGACCGCTCGATCGACGGCCCCGGCGAATTCATCCAGACCAACATCGTCGGCACTTTCACCATCCTGCAGGAGACGCTGCGGCACTGGCGAACGCTGTCGCCCGAGAAGCGCGACGCGTTCCGCTTCCTGCATATCTCGACCGACGAGGTGTTCGGTTCGCTCGGCGACGAGGGCCTGTTCACCGAGACCACCGCCTATGCGCCGAACTCGCCCTATTCGGCCAGCAAGGCGTCGTCGGATCATCTGGTGCGCGCCTGGCGCGAGACCTACGAGTTGCCGACCCTGGTGACCAACTGCTCCAACAATTACGGCCCCTATCATTTCCCGGAGAAACTGATCCCGCACATGATCATCAAGGGGCTCGCCGGCGAGCCGCTGCCGGTCTATGGCGACGGCCAGAACATCCGCGACTGGCTGTTCGTCGAGGATCACGCCAAGGCGCTGACCCTGGTGCTGGAGCGCGGCGAGGTCGGCGAAACCTACAATGTCGGCGGCCGCAACGAGCGCACCAATCTGCACGTCGTGGAAAGCATCTGCGACCTGCTCGACGAGGTCGTGCCCGCTGCGGCGGGCCCGCGGCGCCAGCTGATCAACTTCGTCGCCGACCGTCCCGGCCACGACCGCCGCTACGCGATCGACGCGACCAAGCTCGAAACCGAGCTCGGCTGGCGCGCCGAGGAGAATTTCGAAACCGGCATCGCCAAGACGGTGCGCTGGTATGTCGACGAGCAACCCTGGTGGCGCGCGATCCTGGAGCGCGGCTACAAGGTCGAGCGCGTCGGCCTGAACCAGTAGCCGCCGTCTCCAAGCCACCGGCGTGGACAGCCCGCAGGAAGCCGAGAGGCGCGATGATGATTCAACCGGATCTCATCGCGACTTGACCAGCCGCGACCGCCTGCCGCCGGTGGATTGGCAGCCATCCAACAGACAACAAATCGAGAAACCACGGGGTCCCGCCATGAAAATCGCAATGGACGGTCAGGAACTGACACTGTTCAAAAGCTTCGTGGATCTCTCGCAGCGCTACCTGGAATTCGGCTCGGGAGGTAGCACCTGGCTCGCCTGTCAAACCAGGAAGGAGTGGGTCATCTCGATCGATTCCTCCCTGGAATGGCTCAACAATGTCGGCGACGCCACGCGCGATGCGAGCACCAGGCCGCTGCTGCTGCACGTCGATATCGGCAAGCTGCGCGAGTGGGGTTATCCGGTGGAGAAGGAGAAGGAAGGCTCCTGGCCCGAATATCACGAGCGTGTCTGGGAGCGTCCGGAAAGCAAGACGCCGATCTCTATTTCATCGACGGCCGGTTTCGCGTGGCAAGCTTCGTGCAGTGCGTGCTGCACGGCGCTCCTGGAGCCTTCATCGCGATCCACGACTTCGAGAACCGCCCCCACTACCATTCAGTGCGGACCGTCGCGCGGGAAATCGCGCGCGCCAACAACATGTCGATCTTCCAGAGACCAGCCAGGATCGACGTCGATGCCGCACAGGCCCTGCTTGCGAAATACCGGCTGGAGCCGTTGTAGCCGGCCGGCGCCGCCAGAGGCCTCTGCCGTCTATCGCCGCTGCGGTCAGCAATCACGCAAGCTGCGTGATTGCTCGATCGGGCGCGCCGCCTGGCCCGCCCTGCCTCGGTGAGGAAATCGCTGCCCGCCGGGCTCAGCCCTGGATCAGCTTTTTCAGCTCCGGAAGAAACCGCTGGATCGTTGCGTCTTCGACATCGTTGCGATCCCGCAACGTGAAGAACTCCATCGCGCGGATCTTCTCAGGATCGCCGTCGGCGAGCGGCCGGCCGCGCTCACGCTTCTTCAGCAATTGCTCACGGGACTTCGTATAGTAGTGATTGATGACGAGCTTGCTTCGCTTGGGCGCCGTGCAACGCCCGCCGATCGGGAATACCGGCGTGCCGTCTTCCTGGACGTAGCAGCCCAGCACAAGCGATTGATGAGGATGCAGGTAGGACACGATGGTGTCCGGCCGCACGATCGACTTCATGATGAAGTGATCCGGGAAGTCGTCCGGAGCGCGGCGCGTGAAGGACTCGATGCACAGGCCGGCCGGCCGCGCCTCGTGACCGTTCGAGCCGAAGTTCAACCAATGCACCGCCACCGCCGGCGCCGTGCCGAGTTCGGCCAGCACGTCCTTGATGTTGCCGGCCTGCGTCGGAAACAGATACTCGTCGGCATCGATGAAGGCGCACCATTCCGCACAATTGCGATAGGTGTCGATCGCATGCGAGAAGGCGCGCATCTGGCCGAATTCGCCCTCCACGAAATGATAGGTGATCATTTCGGGCCACGGGAAGGACTCGATCACGGCGCGCGTATTGTCGGTGCTGCCGTTGTCGTAGAGGTAGAAGTGATCAAAGCCGACCAGTCTGTGGAAGTGCAGCCATTCCAACAGATCGTCGCCTTCATTCTTGATGGCGCACACCGCGGCCAGGCCGTGCTTCTTCCGATCGATCCCGACATAGAGCTTCTTCGCCTCCATCACGCGCAGGAGGCCGGCGAACTCTCGCCGCAGGTTCTCACTTTTCGGCGCCGCCGCGAGCGCGGACAAATAGACGTCCTGCGCTTCATGGGCCGCGCCCATGTTGAGATCCGCGATCGCAAGACGATGCAACACCCGCGAGTCGGACGGCATCTGCTTGACGAGGTCGAGAAGGATTGCACGCGCTCCGGCGAAATCACAGGCCTGCACAAGCGCTGCCGCCTTTGCAAACTGGAATTCCTTGTAGCGGCCGTATTGCTGCTCCAACTGCTCGACCGACTGGATGAGTTCGTCGGGCTTCGGATTTGCGATCCGCCCGGAAAAGAAATCTCGAAGCCTTGTCTCGATCTCACTTGCTGGAAGCGTATCGAGATTCACGCCTGAGCTGAAACTAGACAATGCAGGAATTTCCATGTCCAACCTGAGCCGCTCCCCACGAGATCAACAAGCAATTACCATTGGTTCGCACCACGAATTCCCTATTAGCGCACTTATCCTACAAGAATAAGGCTATAACACGCAGTGCTCACATTTAACTGTTGTAAGGTTATTTCGAGGAAAATCAATACAATAGAGCAGACGGGCTCGCCGTCATTTGCACGAAACCGTCGCACAGGACGGGAACGACCTTTGCTGCTTTCGCGCGCGACGTGTTCCGGCGCAAGGGAGCTGCGCCGGAAACCTCGATCAAGCCCCGGTTCCGATATTCTCAAAACGGAGCAGGCAAGCCCTGCCCGCCGGGATCAGCGCCAACGGATCGGCCTGGTGCGATCGTTCGATTCCACCGTCCGGTGTTCGACATGATAGGGCGCGTAGATCTGCTTCACCCAATAATTGAAGTTCGGGTGCAGCTTCACGAAGTCATAGAATGAATCGCCGAAATTCGACGGGCTGAGACAGGTCTTGTTTTGCGGTCGCCTCGAGATGGCATTCAGGCAATACGACACCATGCACGCCTTCGTTTCGCTCTCCGCCACCTTGCTCAGGCTCCGGAAGCTGTTGGTGGAGTGCAGCCGGTAAAGATAGCGGTCGGCCTCCAGATAGGTCGGCTCGACCTTGGTGACGGCGCGCAGCGCGAAGTCCCAGTCATGGCAGTATTTGAGGTCGGCGAGCCAGCCCACCTGCCGCAGCAATTCGCGGCTGAACACGAAGTTTCCGGTCGACGCCGCGATCTGCGAGTCCAGGAATGTCCACGACAGCGGCGCGCCGGCAATCTGCGCCCGGTCGATCGCGTAGCGCAGGCGCGTCGGAAACTGGTAGTTGCCGATCGACTTTCCATATTCGTCGATCGGCTCGACGGCAGAAAAGCCGAAGAACAACCGTTCATGGCCATGCTTGTCGGCGAACAATTGAACCCGGTCCCTTGAGAAGGCATCGTCCGAGTTCAAGAGGAAGATCATGTCGCCCGTCGTCAACGACAACGCCCTGTTCCAGGTATAGTGCGCGCCGAGATTCTGCGGATTCTTGAGCAGCTTGCACGACACGAAGCGCTTTCCGAACGAACGCTTCTTGATGACCTTCTGCGCGACGTCAAAGCTCTTGTCCGGCGAATGATCGTCGACAATGACGAGCTCGATATCGGCAAACGTCTGCTGATAGACGGTCTCGAGGCATTCCTCGAGATACTGTTCGTGCTTGTAGCACGCGATGACGACACTTGCGAGCATCGGCGGCGACCTCAACGTCTCACGATGATCGAATGGCGCGACCGCACCAGGGCGCTGGCGCCGTCGCCGACCTCGAGCACCGCGAGCTGATATTCGCCATCCGGCAGGTCTCGAATCGAGAACGACAGCTGGAAGCCGAAATAGCAATCCTTGCTCTCGGCCTTCATGTATTCCTTCACGTCCACGCGCTCGTGCCAGTCGACGATCAGGCAGTAGCCGCCGTTGATTGCGCCTTGCGCGGCAAGCCCCGACAGCACCAGGAATCCCGTTCTCTGTCTGCTTGCCTCGAAGGCGTTGCCCGCGCAAATCCAGCCCCGCACCAGGATCTCAAAGCGCGGATCAACGATCACCCGCTCGCCGGTCTGGGAATTGATGTTCTCGATGACCAGCAACGAACCGGCCGGATTGTCGGACGCGCCTTCCGCCTCGACCGGCGTGCCGCTTCTCAGGCGCTGCACCCCCGAATGAGTGAGGCCCGACCGATGCAGGCTCGCGAGCACCTCGACATGCGTCGAGGCTTCCTTCACCGCCCACTCGAGCTCCTGCCTGCTCAGGCAATCCAGCAGATCCGGGCTGTTTCTGATCTGCGCCGAAATCGGCTCGGCGGACGCGACCCTGCGCACAACCTCGAGGAATGCGCGTCCATGACGGGAATCCGGCTCGAGATGAGCGCCCTCCGCCCACTCGTTCCAGGAATTGATGAACACCAGCGACTCGGAGAAGCTGTTGCCCTTGGCCCGCAGGGTGGCGTCGCGAAGCCAGACCTCGAACGCCTCCGGGCTGGACCGCGTGAAGACGTGACCGCGCGGTCCCTTGCGCGGCGTATTGTCCCAACGCGGCATGACCGCAGGAAAGAACGGGAAGTCGTAGGTCTTGCCGATCGACGATCGCATGGCATCGACGTAGTCGTACACCTTGCCGGCGAAGGTCGCCGGAGCATCGACTTCGGTCGGCGGCACTTCCCGCGTCGAAACCGTGTGCGGCGGAAACTCGATGGCCGCATCACAATTGACGTCGCGCGGATCGAACTCGCCGAAAGTCATCGCATTGCAAATGAGAAGCTCGCCAATGCCGAGCTCCCGGGCTCTCTCGCGCCAGATCTCGAACAGGCGCTGCTTGTCCGGCAGCAATGACGGCCGGTAGATGACAATGACCTTTCGACCATCGACCGTGATATAGCGCTCGTCGAGCAGCAGGTCGGCCATATCGTCGATGAAGCGGACATCGTCGTCCAGCGAGTGATTCTGCCCCAGCAGCAGCTCGGCATCCGAGCCGTCCCACCGGCGCGACCAATTCTCGTTGGCCCAGCAAATGCAGAACGGCAGGTTGGGCTCGCCGTCCTCGAGCAGCAGCTGAAGCGGCTTTTCCAGCAGCCTGCGCCCCTGGAACCAATACACGTAGTAGCAGAATCCATCGATGCCGTACTTGCGCGCGAGGTCGCCCTGCTGGCGGCGCGTCTCCGGCAGCCGGACGTCATAGAATCCGAGATCGGCCGGCAGCCACGGCGATTCATGCGACGGAAACTGCGCGCGCATGCGCGCGACATTGGTCCACTCGGTGAACCCTGGTCCCCACCACCGGTCATTTTCTTCAAAGGAATGGAATTGCGGCAGATAGAAACAAATGTAGCGCACCTCCTTGGTGGAGGCGTCCGCCGGTCCCGCAACGCTTAGGTTGTCGGTGCTCGGAAACAGCAGATCGTCGTAGTCTTCGACCGAGAAGCCGAGCGCAACGACCACTTCGCTCGGCGTGAAGTTCTCGAACAGCGGGATCTCGTAATACTCGCCATCGCTCAGGCTGATGCGGAGATAGATCTGCGCCTGCTTGGGCTCGACCAGCGTGTTTCGCAGGGCCCGCGCCAGGCGACGGCGGACGCCCGGCGTCGACAGATCGATCCGGAACCCGGGACGCCCGATCACGCTGCGCGGTCCGATGCGGGCCGGCATGGATCGGCCCGTGCGTCCCTCTTCGACACAGTGGGACGCGATGAAGAGCGCGATCGAAACGGTTGCCGCGGGCGACTGGGCATCGACGATCCAGCCGGAGATCCCTCGCCCCGAATATTCGAGGATCGCGCCGCGCAGCCGCGATCCCGACTGGAGATCGCTGATATCAGGATCCAGGAACAGGCTCTGCGGATGGTCGTCCTGCTGAACCGGGCTGGCAACGGGCAGCATATCCTTCGTATCCCTGACGCTCCGATCGACCATCTTGTTCATTGCCACTCAATCTCCTGCCAACGCTTGACGCCGGCTCCAGTTTCTTTCCCGGTCACGCGGAAGCTCGATCCCGAGATCACGCTGCCTGACACGCCTGTGATCATGACCTCTTGGTTCTTATCGTTCATCTTCACAACCAGAGGTGCAATGAGCATTTATTCCGCGAACCCACATTAACGCAATCTCTCTGTCGTCGATATGAAAGCCATTGTTAGTTCTGCCTCAATTGTCACGCGGAGGTGCACGCTTCTGTACCTTCGCGCCCAAGAACAAGGCCGCGCACGTCTCCGCCGTAGGCTGCGTGCGACGAGATCTCCGCATCCAACAGTCTCAGCCGACGCTCTCGCCCATCGCCTGCAGACGACGTAGCGCACCTTCGTTGTTCTGCTGCGCGGCCTTTCGATACCAACGCACCGCTTGATCGCGATCCTGCGCGACGCCGTTACCGGCACGCAGCGCGTCGCCGATGGCGAGCTGGGCTTCGACCATGCCCTGCTCGGCGGCTGCCGCGAACCATTCGGCCGCCTTCGCCGGATCAGCCTCGCGGCCCTGTCCGCGCCCGAGCATCACCGCAAGGTTGTATTGCGCCGTGGTGTGGCCCTGGCGCGCCGCGGCCTCGTACCACGTGACGCCCCGGGCAAGGTCCTGCTCGACGCCCTGCCCGGTGCAATACATGACGGCAAGCTTGAACTGTGCTGCGGCGTTGCCGCCATCGGCGGCCTTGACGATCCAGCCGGCGGCGGCCTGCGGATCCTTGAGGCCGCTTTTCGGATCGGAATACAGCAGCGCCAACGTGTGCTGCGCCTCGACATGGCCCGCGCTTGCCGCGCGCTTGAACCATTGCGCCGCAGCCGGAAGATCGACGGCCCCGCCGGACCTTCCCATGTGAAGCCCGCCGAGTTGAAATGCCGCCGCGGAATGACCGCCCTCGGCGGCATCGGTCAGCAGCGTACGTGCTTGCGCAAGGCGCGCTTCGGACGGCTCTTCCTGGATCAGAAACACGGCATAGGCGATCTTTGCATCGGCATCGCCGCCATTGGCCGCCTTGCTGAGCCATTCCGCTGCGCGCGCCTGATCGCGCGGCACGCCGTTGCCCGCCGAGTAGAGCCGGCCGAGCTGCACGCCCGCAGCGCTGATGCCTCCCTCGGACGCACGCTCGAACCACTTGATCGCGGTCGCAACATCCCGCGTGACGCCGTTGCCGTTGAGATAGAACACCGCGATGTTGTGGGCCGCGGTCGCGTGACCGCTCTCGGCCGCACGCTCGAACCATTTCGCCGCCTGGCGGATGCTGGGCGGGACGCCGGTGCCGGTGGCATAGAAGCGCCCGGTGAAGAACTGCGCCTGCACGTCGCCGCGCTCGGCCGCCTTCTCGTACCAATATGCTGCCTCGCGCAGATCCGGCTCGGCCGACGTGCCGAGCGCGTAGAACTCAGCCAGTCCCTGGATCGCCGGCAGGTAATCCTTGCGTGCGGCCTTGCGCAACGCGGTCTCGGCCTTGTCGAGATCCTTGGCGACCCCTTTGCCGCTCAGCCGCAACAGCGCGATGTTGTACAGCGCAATGGCATCGTCATGCGCAGCCGCGCTCTGGAATAGCCGTGCGGCTTCCTCGACATTTACGGGAAGCCCGGTGCCCTTGAGACACATGAACGCGAGCGCAACCTGCGCGCGCACATGGCCCTGCTCCGCCGCCTTGTGATACCAGATCGCGGCCTGCGCGAAATCGACGGGAACGCCGCGCCCCTGATAGTGCACGTCGCCGAGCGCGAATTCACCGGCTGCCGCCTTCTGCTCGGCCGCTGCCTCGTACCAGCGCAGGGCAGCAGCGTGATCCTTGGTGCAGCCGTGCCCGTTGGCGTACATGTCGCCGAGGATCGCCTGCGCGTCCGCCTTGCCGGCCTCCGCCGCCACCGACATCCAGAGGAAGGCGGCGTCAAGGTCCCTGGCCACGCCGATTCCGTACGGGAACACGAGATCGTGGAGATTTGTCGCCTTGTCGCCGAGCCGCGCCGCGGTCGACTGCCGCCACATCTCGGGCTTGTTCGGTCCAACGGACGCCTTGACCCCGTGGAAGTAGATCAGGCCGAGCTGGAATTGCGCTTCGGTATGTCCATTCAGGGCGGCGCGTTCATACCATGCGACCGCATCCGGAATGTTGCCGATAACGCCCTCGTTCCGCGCATAGAGCAACCCGATCCGGTAATCCGCCTCCGGATTGCCGGCCCGCGACGCCAGCCTCCAGAAGCGCAATGCCTCCAGATACTGCCGGTTCTCATACGCCTCCAGTCCCCGTTCGAACTGCGTAGCCTCCGAACGGGACGACCCTGGCTTGAGCAGGTCGAGAAGGGATCGCGTCAACACCGTCATGGCTCGCGCATTGCTTCTTTTGCGCTGCGCAGCATGCCGCCGAGCAGATACATCGCGACCGAACGGGTGCCGACATTGACATCGCCTTGCAGCGTCATGCCGGGGATGAGGCGGAAATCTTCGGAACATCCTTGAAGTTGGTCTCGTCGACCGAGCATCGTGCCTTGTAGTAGGCATCGACGGGCTTTCCGTCATCATCGGTGGTGAAGGCGCCTTCGCTGATCCAGCGAATCTTGCCTTGCGCCGTACCGTGCTCGGCCGCGTTGAACGCATCGATCTTCATCGTGCAGGGATCGTTCGGCCGGACGAAGCCGACGTCACGCGACAGGATCTGGATCTCGGCTTCGAGCCGCGTCTTGAGCGGCATCAGCGTGATGAAGGGATCGCCCGGCTTCAGTACCGAGCCGACCGAGAGCTTGGCGAGGGTCAGCACGACCGAGGGTTCGGCCGCGGTCCAGCGGACCAGGTCCTGGTGCTTGATCGCCTTGTCATACTGTGAGCGGGCCGTATCCAGATTGTTGCGCGTCGTGACCAGATCCTGGCTCAACTGCGCATACCATTGCTCGGTGAACGCCTTGCGATCCGCCTTCAGCGAGTCCAGCTGGTGCTGCGCCTCCAGCAGGGTGTTGTGCGTATTGTCGATCTGGCGCAACAGCTCCAGGCGGTTGTCCTGCGACAAATACAGGTTCAGCTTGGATCCACTGCCGCTTTCGGCCAGCGTCGAGCGCATGTCCTCGATCTTGCCGGCGATCTCGGCACGCTGGCTGTAGCGCTCGTCGTCCTTCTTCGACTTCTGGATCGTCGCCTCGGTCTGGCTGATCTTGGAGTCGTAGCTGTTGACCTGTGCGTTGTACTGGGCAACGCGCTGGTCGTAGAGCGCCTTCTGCAAGGCATTGTACCTGGTGACATCCTGATCCGAGGATTGCCCGAACGACAACACCTTTCCGGCCAGTTCGGCCTCGTCCCGCGCGACCTGCGCTTCGAGGCTTGCAATCTGCAGCTTGTACTGCGTCACATCGGCCGCGGTGAAGGTCGAATCAAGCGTCGCAAGCAGTTGCCCGGTCTCGACCTGCTGACCTTCCCGCACATCGATCGTCTTGATGATCGAGGCATCCAGCGCCTGCAGCACGTTGATCTGATCGACCGGGACGATCCTGCCGCCCACGCTCGTGATCACCCGATCGACGCGGGTGAAGCACATGATCGCCACGACGGCTACCATGAACGCCGACAGGACGAACAGCGTCGCGCGGGCCAGCAGCGGCTCGGGCGCCTCGCGGATGGCATCGGTTTCGGACTGGAACTGGCGAACGGTCGCGAGTGAAGCTTGATTAGGAGACAAGGGTCGGACTCCTGAAGTTCTTCTCGGTGCGGCCCGTCGGCACAAGATGCGTATTCTGCTGGAACCAGAGCGAGCTATAGATGTCGTTGCGTTCCAGAAGCTCTTCGTGACGTCCGATATCGTTGACCACGCCGCGATTGAGCACGAGGATCGCATCGGCCTTCGTCAGCGACGACAGACGGTGCGAGATGATGATCAGCGTGCGGCCGTGCGCGATCCGCGAGATGTTCGCGTTGACGATCGTCTCGCTCTCCGCATCGAGCGCGCTGGTCGCCTCGTCCAGGATCAGGATCGGCGGATTGACGATCAGCGCGCGCGCGATCGCGAGGCGCTGACGCTGGCCGCCGGAGAGATTGGTCGATCCCTCGTAGATATAGGTCTCGTAGCCGCGCGGCAGCTTGTCGATGAACTCCTCGGCGCCGGCCAGTCGCGCGGCCCTGACGACATCGTCGAAGGTCGCATCGGGCTTGGCGGCCGCAATATTCTCGCGGATCGTGCCGCTGAACAGGAAGTTCTCCTGCAGCACCACACCCACATTGCGCCGGAGATGGTCGACATCGTATTCGCGAACATCGACACCGTCGACCTTGATCAGACCACCGTAGTCGGAGTGCAGGCGCTGCAACAGCCGCGTGATCGTGGTCTTGCCGGAGCCGCTCTTGCCCATCACGCCGAGCGTCGTGCCGAGCGGAATCTCGAAGGAGATGCTGTTCAGCGCCGGCGACACCGCGCCCTTGTACTTGAACGTGACGCCGGAGAATTCGATATGCCCCTTCAAGGGGACCCGAACGCCATGGCCGGAACGTCCCTCCTCGGGCGGCTGATTGACCAGCCTGCCGACGATCGTGACGGCGGTGCGCGCCTCGTCATACTGGTTGATGAGCTGGGCCATCTGCATCAGCGGGCCGGCAACGCGTTGCGACAGCATCAGAAACGCGAACAGCGCTCCAACGTAGACAGGATCGCCGCTCGACACGGCGAGGTAGACACCGAACGCATAGGGAGCACTCACCGCCAGCCGCTCCAACGGCTTCACCACCGTCTGAATGGCGGTTCCGGTCATGCCTTCCGCAAGGCGAGCCTTGGCGACGCGCGCCACCAGCACATCCCACATGTGGCGCTGCCGCGTGTCCAGCGCCAGCGACTTGATGGTCCGCATGCCGTTCAGACTCTGGATCAGAAACGCTCCCTGCACGCCTTCAGCCGCCAGAGTAGCCGAGGATTTCTTCCGGTAGGCGGGCAGCATCAGGATCAGCCAGGTTACGATCATTCCGGCAAAGGCAAGAACCATCAGCGTCATGATCGGGCTGAAGAAGAACATGACGGGCAGGAAGAAGAATAACGTTGTCGAATCGAGGATGGTCCCGAACAGCTGTCCGGTCAGAAAGCCGCGAATTCGGAACACTTCGCGAATATCCCGCGAAATCAGGCCGACCGGATTCTGCTCGAAGTAATCGATCGGCAGATTGAGCACCTTCTCGAACACATAGGTCGACAGCTTGACGTCGATGCGTGCCGTCAGGCGCTGGACCAGATACTGCCTCAGGAAAGAGAACGCGGCCTCGAACATGATGACCACGAACATCGCAATGCACAGCACGTAGAACGTGTTGTAGGCCTTGTAGAAGATGACCTTGTCCGAGAGCAGCCGCCAGAACATGATCGGCGCGAGGCCCATGAAGCCGAGGATCAGCGCCGCGATCGCGACGTCGCGCAGGATGCGCCGTTCGCGGAACAGCAAGGCAGTGACGAAACCGAAGCTGAACGGCTGAGTCTCGTCCGAGATCTCGTAGTCGCGCTTGGCCATGACGACGTCGCCCGACCAGATGTCCTCGAAGCGCGGCTGATCGATCACGAGCAGCGCATCCTCGCTCGCGTTCGGGTCCTGCAGCACCACCCGGGTGCTGTCTTCATCGCCCTCGAGGCGCAGCAGCACCATGTGGCTGCCGTCGCGCAGGCGGACGATCGCGGGCAGCGCCCGCTTCAAATGGCTGAGCCCCTTCCAGTCCAGCGTGACCGCCTTCGCCGTCATGCCCGAGGAATTCGCGCATTTCAGCAGCTCGGGGAGCGTAACTTCCTGCTCGCCCAGCAGATTGTCCTGGATCAGTTGGGTCGGGGTCAGGTGCAAACCATGCTGTCTTGCGACGATGACGAGACACGCGAGGCCCGAGGGTGGCAGTCCCTCCACCGAAGGTGCGCCGACGAGCGAGAGGTGTTTGGTCATGAATGCCTCGAAGTTTCGACTGCGCAGGATCCGGTCGCTAGCGATATATAACTTATCACTGTTAGTTCGCTAACGCAGCATTTTCGGCACCCGGTTCCGAAAAGATATATGTGCCGGAACAGGCAAGGAGCCGATTCCGGCTGTTGCTGCGGTTGGTTTAGCCACGGAACCTTATAACATTATTTAACATCGACCGTCACGTGGCGGCCGCCGCCGTCTCCCGGAAATCGAAGCCGCAGGCTCGAGCTGCGAATGAATCCGCCTGTCCTCGGCCTCCGGCATCAGCGCCAGCGCGCAGACCTCGAAATTCGCGCTGCGAACGGAGACGGTCGGAAACCCGGCGCTGAGCAGCAGGTTTCCCATCCGGTCGCACGAAAAGCCGGTCTTGTGCGCCATGTGGTGGCGCCCCTGCTCGATCGCGCCGGAGTGCCCGTAGATCATGTCCAGCGGCCGGATCGGACCGGCCGGCGAGACATAGGCGACCGCGCCGAGACCCTGGGTCAGCATGTGCTGGGCCACTGCTTCCAGGTCGGGGGACATGATCAGCGCGAAGCCGTCCGGCTTCAGAACTTCGCGGAACTGGACGAATGTGGGATGTATCTCGTGGGCATACAGATGTTCCATCAGATGCGAACACCAGATCGCGTCGAACGAGGCCGGCCGGCACAATTTGGCGAGATCGGTAATCGAGCCGACGATGTCCGGTTTCACGCTTCCGTCGACGTCGAGCCGAACCTCCTCCCAATCATGCGATGTCAGCAACGGCTGGATCCGCTTGGCAACCGTCGTTCCAGCGCCGGCATTCAGCATTTTCTTCTTGGCCAATTCGAGAGCTCCGCGGTTCGCGCATCATGCGGCAAGTTTCTGCTGCGATCGTTCGTCTTGTCCAAAGGTTGCCTGGGCCGCAGCAAGCCATCACAACGCGTTGTATCAAGCGAGTTACACGCCTTTACAAAAGCTACGTGGTCCGAATGTGACGAACTAACCTCTAACATCTGTCGGGTTGAAGTGGAACTTGTGATGAGGCAGGTCGTTCGACGCGGATCCGGCGGCAAGGTTCCGATCATCACATTCGCGCGCGAGCGGCTCCCGGGGGCTGAGGGGAGACATCTTCGCTTGGGGCCGTCCCGGGGCCCTACAGCCTGATCGATTGATCGTCGTTGAAGATCAGGTACTCGATGTTGCTGACGTGGGTCACCTGGCCGTTGCTGAAGCTGACCTCCAGAAAACCATTGTTGCCGGCGCTGATGCCGGTCAGATCGGCCGATGCGTGATCCAGGAAGGTCAGCGCGTCCTTGTCGCCGCCACGGCCGTCGATCGTGTCACTGCTGTGCGGATTCGACAGGTAGAAGTAGTCCTGACCGGCGCCGCCAACCATCGAGCTGTGCCGGTGGCGGAGCCGATGAACGACGACCCGTCATTGCCGTCGCTCATCAGCCACTGGTGGCCCGAACCGGCGACCAGCGTATCGTTGCCGGCGCCGCCATACAGCGAGTCGTTGCGGGCGCTGCCATAGAGCACGTCGTTGCCGTCATCACCAAAAAGCACGGTCGCGCGCAATGCATCGCTGCCCGCGTAGAGCACGTCGTTGCCGCTGCCGCCGTGCTCGAAATTGGT